>JAFAZX010000101.1 GCA_019239425.1 Acidobacteriota bacterium | reverse complement strand
CGACATCGAGGCGGACGCCGACGTGGAGATACTCGACCCGAACGTCTACATCGCGACCGTCAGCGAGGGCGGCTCGCTCACCATCGAGATGCGCCTCAAGCGCGGCCGCGGCTACGTCACCGCCGAGCGCAACTTCGACGAGGACTTAAGCTTAGGCTACATCCCGATTGACTCCGTCCACACGCCGGTCAAGAAGGTGAACTACACGGTCGAGGCCGCGCGCCTGGGCCAGAATACCGAGTTCGACAAGCTGACGATTGAAGTCTGGACGGACGGCTCGGTCAAGCCGGACGACGCCATCGGCCTCGCCGCGAAGCTGATTAAGGATCACATGCAGATCTTCATCAACTTCGAGGAGGACACGGACGAGTTCGCCTACCAGAACATCGAGCGTCCGCCGCTCCCGCGCAACGACGTGCTCGACCGCTCGGTGGACGAGCTGGAGCTGTCGGTCAGGTCTTACAACTGCCTGAAGAACGCCAACATCCGCTCCATCCGCGACCTCGTCCAGCGCAGCGAGCGCGAGATGCTCGCGACGAAGAACTTCGGCAAGAAGTCTCTGAACGAGATCAAGGAGATTCTGCACGGCATGGGGCTCGACTTCGGCATGGCCTTCGACGAGCAGGGCAACCCCATCCCCGGCTCCGGCGGCTCCGACATCGACCCCAGCGAGTACCCGGACGACGACGAGGACAACGAGTAAATGAAATGATGAATGATGAATGCGGAGTGATGAAGCTTAACCACTCCGCTTTCGTCATATTCATCGTTCATCATTTATCATTCATCATTTAGGAATTTGTCATGCGACACTTGAACGCACACAGGAAGTTGGGCCGGACGAGCGAGCACCGCATGTCGATGCTCCGCAACCTCGCGACCTCGCTCATCAACGCGCGCGACGAGCGCATCATCACGACCGTGCCGAAGGCGAAGGAGCTGCGCCCCTTCGTCGAGCGCGTCATCACCCTGGCGAAGCGCGCGGGCGCGCTGACGGGCGACGGCGCGGCCGCGCAGTCGCTCCACCTGCGCCGCCAGGCGGCCGGCTTCTTCCACGCCGGCAACAGCGGCGCGGCGGCCGCCACGGGCCGGCGCGGCCAGGCGCGCGCCCCGCGCACCGCGGGCGTCGCCGCCCTGAAGCGCCTCTTCGACGAACTGGGCCAGCGCTACGCCGAGAGGCCGGGCGGCTACACGCGCATCATCCGCCTGGGCCGCCGCGACGGCGACAACGCCGAGCTGGCTATCATCGAGCTGGTCGACAACCCGCGCGAGCGCGAGGCGCTTGATTCGAAGAAGGCCAAGTCGGCCACCTCGGGTAAGAAGAAGTCCGCGAAGGGCGGCTCGAAGGCCGAGACGTCTTCGGCCGATTCGACGAAGAAGGCGTCCGGCGGCGGGCGCCGCTCGAAGAAAACCGAATCGACCGCGGCCGAGCAGGAGACGGAGTAGTCAAAGCGGGAGGGCCGGCGCGCGCCGCGACCAGGACGCCAGAAGCTTTAACGGCGCGCGCCCGTTGAGAGAAAGTCCGACGGCCCTCAGTTCGGAGAAGCCCCACACGCCCGCCTCGCTCGGCAAGCGTCTGAGGGGCTTTTCTCTTGCGCCGGCCTGCGGGGCGACGCACAACTCCGGAGGCAGAAGATGAGCACGAGCGATCAGAACGAGCCGCGGCCGTCCGGCGCCGGCGACTCGGGCGCGGGCACTGCCGCCGCGCCCCAGCAGCAGCAGGCCGAAGTCTCGGGCGGCGAGCGCGGCGCCCGCCACGGGCGCAACCGCCGGGGCCGCACCGGCGGCGGGCGGCACGAGCAGGGAGGGCGGCCGCAGCAGCAGCCGGGGCAGCACGCCCCGCGCCGCGGCGAGGCAACGCTCAACCTGGAAGAGCTGCGCGAGCTGACCGAACTCTTCTCGGCGCATGGCCTGACCGACTTCGAGTTCGAGAACGCGGAGATACGCATCCGCCTCAGTCGCAACGCGGCGCCCGTCGCCGCGGGCGCGGCGCAGGTGTTCGTCCCGGCCCCCGTCACCCCGCACGCGGCCGCGGCGGCGAGCGCCCCGGCTCAGCCTTCGCAGCCCGCGGCCGAAAGCGCCGCGGCGTCTGCCGCCCCGCCGCCCGCGGAAGCGCCCGAGGAGGAGCTGCACGTCGTCACCTCGCCCATCGTCGGCACGTTCTACCGCGCGTCGTCGCCGGCCGCCGACCCCTTCGTCAAGGTCGGCTCGCAGGTCGAGCAGGGCACAATCGTCTGCATCATCGAGGCGATGAAGCTGATGAACGAGATCGAGTCCGACGCCGCCGGCACCATCGCCAAAATCTTCGTCGAGAACGGCCAGCCGGTCGAGTACGGCCAGCCGCTGTTCGGAGTGAAAAAATAGGTGCTGGGTGCTGGGTTCTAGGTGCTGGGGAAGAACAGACTTAACCAGCACCCAGCACCCAGCACCCTTACTACCGTGAGAAGATTCCGCAAAATCCTGATCGCGAACCGCGGCGAGATCGCGTGCCGCATTATCTGGACGTGCAAGGAGATGGGCATCCAGACGGTCGCCGTCCACTCGACGGCCGACCGCGACTCTCTGCACGTCCGCTTCGCCGACGAGGCCGTCTGCATCGGCGGCCCGACCTCGCAGCAGAGCTACCTCAACATCCCTTCGGTCATCGCGGCGGCCGAGATCACGAACGTCGACGCCATCCATCCCGGCTACGGCTTCCTGGCCGAGTCGGCGCAGTTCGCCGAAATCTGCGAGGCGTGCAACATCAAGTTCATCGGGCCGAAGGCCGACGTCATCCGCATGATGGGCGACAAGGTCGAGGCGCGCCGCGCGATGAAGGAGGCAGGGCTTCCGATCCTTCCGGGCAGCCCCGACCCCTTGAAGAGTGAGGAGGAGGCGACGGCGCTCGCGCGCGAGATCGGCTACCCCGTCATCATCAAGGCCGCGGCCGGCGGCGGCGGGCGCGGGATGAGGATTGTCAGGTCTGAGGAGGAACTCGGCCCCGCCATGCGCACGGCCGCGACCGAGGCGGCGGCCGCGTTCAAGAACGGCGACATCTACGTCGAGAAGTACGTCGAGAACCCGCGCCACATCGAGATACAAGTCCTCGCGGACGAGCACGGCCACTGCATCCATCTGGGCGAGCGCGACTGCTCGATTCAGCGCCGCCACCAGAAGCTGATCGAAGAGGCCCCGTCGCCGGTGCTCACGCCGGAGCTGCGCGAGCGGATGGGCACCGCGGCGGTCGAGGCCTGCAAGCGCGTCGGCTATTCGAGCGCCGGGACGATTGAGTTCCTCTTGGACGAGGACGGCCAGTTCTACTTCATGGAGATGAACACGCGCATCCAGGTCGAGCACCCCGTGACCGAGATGATCACGCTGGCCGACGTGGTGCGCAACCAGATCCTCGTCGCGCAGGGCGAGCCGCTCTGGTACACGCAGGAGGACGTTCACATCAACGGCCACTCCATCGAGTGCCGCATCAACGCCGAAGACCCCGAGACGTTCGCGCCCTCGCCCGGCAGGATCACGGCCTACAACGCGCCGGGCGGCCCCGGCGTGCGTCTGGACACGGCGGCCTACAACGGCTACTTCGTGCCGCCCTACTACGACTCGCTCATCGCCAAGCTCATCGTCCACGCGCGGACGCGCGAGGTGGCGATTGCGCGGATGCGCCGCGCGCTCGAAGTGATGGTGGTCGAGGGCATCAAGACGACGATCCCGCTCCACCGCGCCATCATGGAAGACCCCTACTTCCGGGCCGGCGAGTACTCGACGCGCTTCATGGAGCAGTTCTTCGAGCGGCGCAAAAACCAGGGCGCTTCGGCCGCCACGGTGGGCGACTGAAGAAAGCTCGGAAAAAGCGCCGCCGCGGTTTGACGAGGGCGGGCATCGTTTTTATAATAAAGGACTTTTCTGGGGCGGCCAGGGCCGTCTGTGTGGGAGGAGTGAGAGAAATGGCTTACGCAATCATACGTTCCGGCGACAAGCAGTTTCGCGTCGAAGAGGGCGGCACCGTCCGCGTTCCGACGCTCGACGCCGAGGCCGGCGACACGGTCGAGCTCGAGGCGCTCGTCATCGGCGGCGGCGAGGGCGGAGTCCTTGTCGGCACCCCCGCGGTCGAGGGCGCGAAGGTGACCGGCACGGTCGTCGACCACGGCCGCGGCCCGAAGGTCATCGTCTTCAAGTGGAAGCGCCGCAAGCAGTACAAGCGCACGCAGGGCCACCGCCAGAACTACACGACCGTCAAGATTGATTCCATCGGGTAATGATGAATGATGAATGCGGAATGATGAATTAAGAGCTGTCTTCGATTCATCACTCAACACTCTGCATTCATCACTTAGGAGTTTAAGACAATGGCACATAAGAAGGGCGTCGGTTCATCTCGCAACGGCCGCGACTCGCACTCGCAGCGGTTAGGCCTGAAGAAGTTCGGCGGCGAGGCGGTGCTGGGCGGCAACATCCTCGCCCGCCAGCGCGGGACGAAGTGGAAGCCGGGCAAGAACGTCGGCCGCGGCAAGGACGACACGCTGTTCGCGCTCATCGACGGCGTCGTCAAGTTCGAGGACAAGGGCCGGCAGGGCAAGTACATCAGCGTCTACCCGCCGCAGGCCGCCGCGCCCGCCGAGGAGGCGCCGGCCGCAGCCGCCTAGGCAGTTCGCACAACCGCCGGGTTGCTTCTGATGCGACGCCCGCGCCGAGTCCGACACTCGCGGCGCCGGGCGTCGTTTCCGTTTTTGATTTAAGTGTTCATAGACCGGGCGAAGATCAAGGTTCGAGGGGGGCACGGCGGGAACGGCGTGACGGCGTTCCGCCGCGAGAAGTTCGTGCCGCGTGGCGGGCCATCGGGCGGCGACGGGGGGCGCGGCGGCGACGTGTGGCTGGTGGGCGACGCGTCTCTGAACACGCTCCTGCACCTGCGCTACAACCCGGAGCACACGGCCGACCGCGGGCGTCACGGCGAAGGCTCGAACCGCTCCGGGCGCGAGGGCGAGGACGTGGAGGTGCGTGTGCCCGTCGGCACGCAGGTCGTGGACGTGGAGACGGGCGAGCTGCTGGTTGACGTCGCGGAGGAGGGGCAGCGCTGGCTCGCGGCGAAGGGCGGGCGCGGGGGCTTCGGCAACGCGCACTTCGCCTCTTCGACGAACCGCGCGCCGCGCTACCACCAGGAAGGAAGTCCGGGCGAGGAGCGCGAGTTACAGCTTGAGTTGAAGCTGCTCGCCGACGTCGGATTGGTCGGCTTCCCGAACGCGGGGAAGTCGACGCTCATCTCGACCATCTCCGCGGCGAAGCCGAAGGTGGCGGATTACCCTTTCACGACCTTGGAGCCGCACCTCGGCGTCGTAGACCTCGGCGAGTACCGCACGTTCGTCGTCGCGGACATCCCCGGACTCATCGAGGGCGCGCACGGCGGCGCGGGACTCGGCGACCGCTTCCTCCGCCACGTCGAGCGCACGCGGCTGCTGCTTCACCTCGTGGACGTTTCTTCTCTGTCGGGCCGCGACTCGGTGTCGGATTACGAGGTCATCAACCGCGAGCTGGCCGCTTACGACCCGCAGTTGGCCGAGCGCCCGCAGTTCGTGGTGGCGACGAAGATAGACGCGCTCGACGAACCCGAACGGCTCGAACGTCTGAGGGAGCGGGCGCAGGCGGACGGGCGCGAGTTCTTCGAAATCTCTTCGGTGACGAGCCGCGGCGTGAAGGAGCTTGTGCGCGCGGCGGCGGCGAAGCTGGAAGAGCTCGGCAAGGCGCCCGTCATCGAGACGCGCGAGACCTTGATGGGCGACTTCGAATGACGAGGGGGCGCAGGCGCGTCGCCGTCTACGGCGGGACGTTCGACCCCGTCCACGTCGGCCACGCGGCCGTGGCGCGCGGCCTGCTCGAACTCTTCGGACTCGACGAGGTGCTCTTCGTCCCGGCCTCTGTCGCGCCTCACAAGCGCGGGCGGAAGGTGAGTCCCGCGTTCGACCGTTACGCGATGCTCGCGCTCGCGACCGAGGACGAAAGAGAGTTCCGCGTCTCGACCGCCGAGCTGTCGGCGCCCGAGAAGCCCTACACGGTCGAGACGCTGACGCGCTTCCGCGAGACGTTGGGGGAGACCGCTCGCCTCTTCTTCGTGATGGGCGCGGACTCGTGGGAGGAGATCACGACGTGGCGCGAGTGGGAGCGCGTGCTCGCGCTGACCGACCACCTGGTCGTGACGCGGCCCGGCTACGAGCTGCCCGTCGGGCACGTGACCGGGGCGGTGCGCGAGAGAATCGTTGACGTGCGCGGCGCGAGTCGCGGGCGCGTCGAGGACGAGCTGAAGAAGGACGGGGGGCCGCGCGTCTACCTGACGGACGCGGCCAAAATCAAGGTGGCGGCGACCGACGTGCGCGCGGCGGTCGCGCGCGGCGACTGGCAGGCGCTCAACGGTCTGGTGTTGCCGGCGGTGGCCGAGTACATCAAGAAGTACGGACTTTACAGTGAGACGGATGGGACAGAATTCTCCGATGCCGGAATCAAGGGAAAGAACTGAGGAAGGGCGCACGCCCGAGGCGAAAGAGGTCGCACAGCCTTCGGCCGAAGAGGGGCTCGACGAGCGTCTGCGGCTCGCGCTGCACGCGGCGAGCGAGAAGAAGGCGCACGACCTCGTCGTCCTCGACCTGCGCGAGGTGGCGAGCTTCACGGACTACTTCGTCATCGCCAGCGGCACGAACGTCCGCCAGGTGCAGGCCGTCGCCGACGCGGTGCAGGAGCAGTTGCGGAAGCAGTTGGGCGTCAAGCCCGCGCGCGTCGAGGGCTACAACACGGCCGAGTGGGTCTTGCTCGACTACGGCGACTTCATCTTCCACGTCTTCGAGGAGAAGTCGCGCCGCTTCTACGACCTCGAACGTCTGTGGCGCGACGCGGCGCGCGTGCCCGTCCCTTCGGACGTGACGGGCGAGGGCGCGCGCTCTTCGAGAGACGAGGGATGAGCGAGCTGGTCGCGCGTTCGGAGGCGATGCGCGAGGCCGTCCGCCTCGCCGGGCGCGTGGCCGCGACGGACGCCAACGTCCTCGTCACGGGCGAGTCGGGCGCGGGCAAGGACGCCCTCGCGCAACACCTCCACGCCGAGAGCCCGCGCGCCGCCGGGCCGTTCGTGAGGATAGACTGCGCGGCGCTGCCGGCCGAGCTGCTGGAGGCCGAGCTGTTCGGCTACGAGCGCGGGGCGTTCACGGGCGCCACGAGCGCGAAGCCCGGAAGGCTCGAGGCGGCGCACAAGGGCACGCTCGTTTTAGACGAGATCGCGCACCTGCCGCGCGACGCGCAGGCGAAGCTCTTGCGAGTCATCGAGCGGCGCGAGTTCGAGCGGCTCGGCGGGCGAAAGACGGTGAAGGTTGACGCGCGGCTCCTCGCGCTGACGAACGTCGATCTGGACGACGCCGTCCGGCGGCGCGCGTTCCGCGAAGACCTCTTCTACCGCCTCAACGTCGTGCGGATACACGTCCCGCCCCTGCGCGAGCGGCGCGAGGACGTCGGCCCGCTGGCCGAGAAGTTCCTCGCCCTCTACGCGGCCAAGCACGGGCGGCCCGCGCGGCGCTTCGACGCGCGGGCGCTCGCGGCGCTCGGCGCGTACGAATTTCCGGGCAACGTCCGCGAACTCGCGAACGTGGTCGAGCGCGCCGTCATCGTCTCGGACGGGCGCGAGGTCTTTGAAAAGGACTTGCCCGAGGCGGTGCGTGCGGCCGCGGCCCTCGGCGCGCGGCGCGCGCGGCGGCCGACGCTCGCGGAACTCGAAGCCGAGTACATCGGTGAGGTGCTCGCGGCCGCGCGCGGCAACAAGTCGGAGGCGGCGCGCGTGCTCGGCATCAGCCGCAAGAACCTCTACGAGCGGCTCGCGAGGCAGGGCGGGCAAACCGTCCGTCAGGCGTCTGACGTAAATGAAAAGCCTGTAACTGACGGCTGAAGACTTACGTCTCCTCTTATGCGGCTGCGGCTCATCTGGGTGGGGAAGACGCGCGACGCGCACCTGCGCGCGCTCGCCGCCGAGTACCTGAAGCGCCTCTCGCGCTTCGTCCGCTGCGACGTGACGGAGCTGCGCGAGTCGGCCGCGGAAGACCCCCGGGCGTGCGTCGAGGAGGAGGGCAAACGCTTACTGGGTGCTCTGGCATCTGATGCACTAACGATTCTCCTCGACGTGTCCGGCAAGACACATTGGAGTTCGGAGGAGCTGGCCGAGCGGGTCTCGGAGTGGGAGGGGCGCTCGGTGAAGGAGGTGGCGTTCGTCGTGGGCGGGCACCTCGGCGTCTCGGAGGAGGTGCGGCGGCGCGCGCAGATGCGGTGGTCGTTCTCGCGCTTGACGCTGACGCACGAGATGGCGCGCGTCGTCTTAACGGAGCAGCTCTACCGCGCCTACACCATCGCGCGCGGGCTGCCCTATCAGAAATAGCAGTTCGGCGGGGCCGTTTTTGAAACCGAGGCCTGCGAGAAGCGTATACACACGGTTTAAGGACAAGCGGGGTTACAGGAGGAGCATACAACGGAATGGATAAGAGGAAGACGAAGTCGTACCGCGACCGCCTGCTGGCGCGCCGCGAGTCGCTCTTCAGCCAGGTGACCGAGGCCGAGATGTCGAGCCGCGAGCGCGACCTCGAAGCGACGCAGGACCCGGCCGACATGGCCGCCAACGCCTACACGAAGGAGCTTCTGATCTCGATGTCGGCCAACGACCGCAAGCTCCTCCAGCTCATCGACGAGGCCCTGGAGCGGGTCGAGGGCGGCGAGTACGGCGAGTGTGTCAACTGCGGCGAGCCGGTCGCGGAGAAGCGCCTGGACGCGGTGCCCTGGACGCGCTACTGCCTCAAGTGTCAGGACATGCAGGAGCGCGGCCTGCTCAACGAGGAAGAGGACTAACTAAGCAAGCAATTTATTAGAGCGAGGCCCCCGGCGTCGGAGATTTCCGGCGGCGGGGGCCTTCTCTTTGTGTTAAAGTCCGACCGCGCGACTCTCATCCTCCCTCAGCCCCGCCAGGCCGAGCGTCCACGGTCTTGAGATGGCGGGGCTCACGAACACAATCGACAGACTCTTCGACGCGGCGCTCGCGCTCGTCTACCCGCAGGCTTGCGCCGCGTGCGGCGTGCGCGGCGTCGAGCGTCGCGCGGACTGGCCCGCGTGCGCCGAGTGCTGGGACGCGACGCGCCTCTTCGAGGGCGGCGAGACGCTCTGCTGGAAGTGCGGCGCGCCCGCGGGCGGGGAAGTCCCCGAAGAGGTAAAGCCGAACGTCCGCTGCCGGCGCTGCGAGCCGGAAGCCTTCAAAGCGGCTCGCGCGTGCGGACTCTACGAGGGGGCGCTGCGCGCGTCCGTCCTCGGCCTGAAGCGCGAGCCGTTCATCCCCCCGCGCCTCTCAAGGATGCTGCGCGAAGCCGCCCGCCGCGCCCCCCTCGACGAAGCCACGCTCGTCGTCCCCGTCCCGCTTCACCGGCGGCGAGAGCGCGAGCGCGGCTTCAACCAGGCCGCCCTCCTCGCGTCGTCTCTCGCCAAGAATGTCGGCCTGCCCTTCGACGCATGGAGCCTCACGCGCCTCGCGCACAGCGAACGACACCGGGCCGGCATGGACGCCCTCGCCCGCCGCGAGAGCGTCGAAGGCGCCTTCGGCGTCGACCGCCCGCGCCTCGTCGGCGGCCAGAACGTCCTCCTCGTCGACGACGTCTTCACCACCGGCGCCACCGCCGACGCCTGCGCCCGCGCCCTCCTCGACGCGGGCGCCCGCGCCGTCTTTGTCCTCACCGCCGCCCGCGCAGTATGAGAGTGGCAGAAGCCCGACCGTAAGGGAGGGCGTACGTCTTCCCTCAAGAAGCAAGCAGAGGACGACCGTCGCCCTCCCTTACGGTCGGGCTTCTGTCTCTTTGCTGGTATGATGGCCGCATGAGAGAACTCTATCCCCCGATTGAGCCTTACGACACGGGGCGGCTTCAGGTCTCGCCCGTCCACAACATCTATTACGAGCAGTGCGGCAACCCGGAGGGGCGGCCGGTCGTCTTCCTGCACGGCGGCCCCGGCGGCGGCATCGTGCCGGACTACCGGCGCTACTTCGACCCCGAGGCCTACCGCGTCGTCCTCTTCGACCAGCGCGGCTCGGGGCAGAGCACCCCGCACGCGGAGCTGGAGGGGAACACGACGTGGGACCTGGTCGCCGACATCGAGAGGCTGCGCGAGCACCTCGGCGTTGACACCTGGCACGTCTTCGGCGGCTCGTGGGGCAGCACGCTCGCGCTCGCCTACGCCGAGACGCACCCCGACCGCGCGCGCTCGCTGACCCTGCGCGGCATCTTCCTCTGCCGGCCGGAGGAGATTCAATGGTTCTACCAGAAGGGCGCGAGCTGGCTCTTCCCGGACGTGTGGGAGGAGTACGAGAAGGTCATCCCCGAGGGGGAGCGCGGCGACTTCGTCTCGGCCTACTACAAGCGCCTGACGAGCGGGGACGAGGCCGCGCGCCTTGAGGCGGCGCGGGCGTGGAGCGTCTGGGAGGGGAGCACTTCGAAGCTACTCTTCGACTACGCCTCCATCGAGAAGTTCGCGGACGCGCAGTTCGCGCTCGCCTTCGCGCGCATCGAGTGCCACTACTTCATGAACAACGCCTTCTTCCCGACGGACAATTACCTCATCGAGAACGTCGGCAAGATTCGGCACATTCCCGCGACCCTCGTCCAGGGGCGCTACGACGTGGTCTGCCCCATCAAGAGCGCCTGGGACTTGCACAAGGCCTGGCCCGAGGCCGACTTCCGCGTCGTCCCCGACGCCGGCCACTCCGTCACCGAACCCGGCATCGTCCACGAACTGGTGAGCGCGACGGACAGATTTAAAGACGGTAAATAGTGAATGGTAAATGGTGAATAGATAAATCCATTTACGATTTACTATTCACCATTTACCAATTCCCCCTTGTCACCGCTTCTCCGCGTCACGTAATATCTCGGTTCAAGATGACTGGACGCGTTTTAGTCCTGAACGCCTCTTTCGAGCCGGTGAACGTCTGCACCGAGCGCCGCGCCGTCGTGATGATCTTCAAGGGCATCGCCCGGATGGAGGAGCACAACGGCCACATGCTCCACTCGGCGCGGATCACGATGCACGCCCCCTCGGTCATCCGCCTGGTCGAGTACATCCACATCCCTTACAAGAGTCGCTCGCTCTCGCGCAAGAACATCCTTCTGCGCGACCACTCGACCTGCCAGTACTGCGGCCGGCAGTTCTCGCCCTCCGAGCTGACGCTCGACCACGTCTTCCCGCGCTCGCGCGGCGGGGAGTCGACGTGGGATAATCTGGTCGCGTGCTGCAAGAAGTGCAACCACCAGAAGGGGAGCCGGACGCCCGAGGAGGCGCGGATGCACCTCATCCGGAGGCCGCGCGCCTTCTCGCTGCACGTCAACCGCCAGATCATGCGCTACATCGGGCGCGCGGACGAGACCTGGCGTAAGTACCTCTTCTACGAGTCGGGCGGCGTCGAGGGTTAGGGCCGGGCGGCTTCGGGTTTATCATCGACGCGACCGCCGGGTCGGCAGTCTTTATAAGGAGCTTTCAAAATGAACTTCAGCGGCTGGGAAATACTCGTCGTCCTCTTCGTCGTCCTCCTTCTCTTCGGCAGCTCGCGCCTGCCGCAGCTCGCGCGCGGCATGGGCAAGAGCATCAGCGAATTCAAGAAGGGCGTCTCGGAGGGCGGCAAGGAGGCCGACGAGCGCGAGCTGGCCGAGAAGCGCCGCGAACAGCTCCGCGACGGCGAGCGCGCCCGCGACGAAGAACTCGCCTCCGCCGACAGGTACACGAAGTCCAGCTAAGGAATTTCACCACAGAGACGCAGAGGCACAGCTTTGAAGTCGTAAGTCTTCAAAGCTGTGCCTCTGCGTCTCTGTGGTGAAATTCTTTAACCCGCTTTCTTCCCGACGACAATCGTGGCCTTGACCGTGAGCGAGAAGTCGCCCTCGTGGCGGTCGTCGTCGATGATGCGTGCGACCTCCTCCAGGACGTTCGCGCGTCCCTCTTCGTCGGGGAGCGAGTCGAGCCAGTGCGCGAGCAGGAAGTCCTCGACGAGCGGCGCGTCGAGGAACTCGCGGCCCGAGGCGAAGTCGAACTCTTCGATACTCGTCCAGGACCTGACCTCTTCGAGCGCCTCGCGCCGCGCCAGAGCCTCCAAGTCCGTGACCGTCGGCAGCTCGCCGATGAGCGCGCCGACCTGCTCCGCCGCCTCGGTGTAGCCCGCGTTCGCCAGGGCCTCCCAGAAGACCGAGAAGAACTCGCCGAAGCTCGAAGAGGACGGGACGCTCATCGAGACGGTCGCGCCCGGCGCGGCCACGCGCACCATCTCCGCGAGCATCTCGGGCAGGCGCTCCGGCGCGACCAGCGAGGCGTCGCCGACGACGAGGTCGAACTGCTCGTCCTGGAACCCCAGGTCTTCGAGCTGCGCGTGCCGGAAGTCAACGCCCGCGCCCTCGACCGACGCGGCCTTCGCGCGCGCGAGCTCCACCTGCTCCTCGCTCTCTTCGACGGCGACTACTTCGAGCGCCGCGCCGCCGCGCTGCGCCAGCGCCAGGGCGTGCCCGCCCGTCCCCGACGCGACGTAGAGCGCGCGCCCCTCCTTCGGCAGCTCGACGTGCTCGTCCACCAGCTCCGCGAAACGCTCGCCCCAGTCCGTCGCCACGTACAGGTCGTGCAGAAACGCCAGCTCCTTGTCCGACTTCCTCATGATTGGAATGATGAATGGTGAGTGATGAGTGATGAATTAAGAACTGCCTTCCATTCATCATTCATCACTCACCATTCGTCACTTCTTCTCCTTCCCAGTACTTTCTTCCCTGCAAGCCTTCGGGCAGGCAGGCCATCTCGCGGCTGGCCGCGGGGTCGTCGTGCGCGTAGCGGTAACCGCGCCCGTAGCCCTGCCGCTTCATCAGGGGCGTGACCGCCTTGCGCAGGTTGAGCGGCACAGGCTCGCGCGCCGTCTCGGAGGCGTCCTCGGCGGCGGCCATGTAGGCGCGCTTGACGGCGTTCGACTTGGGCGCGCGCGCGAGGTAGATGGTCGCCTGCGAGAGCGGGTAGAGAGCCTCGGGCAGGCCGATGAGCTGCGTGATCTGCGCGGCCGCCGCGGCCTGCACCATCGCCTGCGGGTCGGCCAGCCCGACGTCCTCCGAGGCGAGGATGCAGAGACGGCGCGCGATGAAGACGGGGTCGGCGCCGCCCTCTATGAGTCGCGCGAGCCAGTAGAGCCCGGCGTTCACGTCCGAGTTGCGCAAACTCTTGATGAGCGCCGAGGCGAGGTTGTAGTGCTCCTCGCCGCCCTTGTCGTACGCGTAGCGCGCGCGGCCCAGGGCCTCGACGACCGTCTCCTCTTTGACGACGCGCGCGCCCTTCTTGTCCGGCTCGGTCGCCTCGACCGCGGCCTCAAGCGCGGTGAGCGCGACGCGCGCGTCTCCGCCCGAAGCCTTCGCGATGCGCGAGAGCAGGTCGTCGGACACCTTCGGATGAAGACCCGCGAGTCCGCGCTCTTCGTCTTCGAGCGCGCGGCGCAGGATGGCGGCCGCGTCCTCCTCGCCCAGGGGTTCGAGCGTGAGCACGCGGCTGCGCGAGAGGAGCGCGCCGATGACTTCGAACGAGGGGTTCTCCGTCGTCGCGCCGATGAGCGTGACGGTGCCGTCCTCGACCGCGGGCAGCAGGGCGTCCTGCTGCGCCTTGTTGAAGCGGTGTATCTCGTCGATGAAGAGCGTCGTGCGGTGGCCGCGCCGCTTCTCCTCGCGCGCCTCGGCGATGGCGGCGCGCACCTCCTTCACGCCCGAGAAGACGGCCGAGAGCGCCACGAAGCGCGCGCCCGAACGGCGCGCGAGCAGACGCGCCAGCGTCGTCTTGCCCGTGCCCGGCCCGCCCCACAGAATGAGGGAGGGCAGGAGTCCGCCGCCCTCGATCACGCGGCGCAGCACGCGCCCCTCGCCGACGAGGTGGCGCTGCCCGACGAACTCTTCGAGCGTCCGGGGCCGCATCCGCTCGGCCAGCGGGGCGGACGCGTCGGGCGCCGCCTCTGTCTTGGGCGCCTCCGGCTCGTCTGCGAAGAGACTCTCACCCGCGCGGCTCGGCATGGCTCACACACTCCGTCTGCATGGTCGAATTTTATTCGGGAGAACTGCGGAAAGCTTAGCACAAACGGGCGGGGCGGGAAGGCACGGGCGGTGACAAAAATGTGAGACACGGATTTGACGAAAGGTGTAAAATCTTGGACGGAACGCGCCCTCGCCCAAGCTCGTATAGGCAGTCGGAGAAAGAAGCCGCCGGAGAGAAGTCCCGCAATTAAATCAGAGCACGGCGGGTGTTAGAGGTGAACAAATGAAAGAAGCGAAAGATTTGCTCCGCATCGTCGGAATCATCCTGCTGGGCCTGTTCGTCGTCGTCGTCGTCGTCCCGCTCGTCTTCGCCGCGGTTGGGATCGCCTTCGTGGCCGCCATCAAGCTGGCCGTCCTGCTCATCAAGGTGGCCGTCACGCTGGCCGTCATCTACCTCGTGCTCGCGGGCGTCCGCGCGCTGCTCAAGTAGAGAGGGTTCAAGAGAAGAGGCCGGCGCGCCGGGTTGTTCATCCGGCGCGCCGGCCTCTTTGTGTCTGAACCCGGGGCGGCCCTTCAGACGCCCCACGGGTTCGGGTCGGTCAGGTACGCGAGCAGCTCCTGCTTGCGCGGGCTGGCGTCGAGCCACTCGCGGACGCGCCTGACCTCCTCGAAGTCTTCGGCGCCGAACCGCCTCACGTAAATCTGTTCGAGACGGCGGCGGCGCTCCTCACGCGAGACCTCCGCCTGCCAGGGCGCGGTGAAGATAGAGTTGATGTCGTCGTGCAGGTTGCGCTCGCGCAGGGCCTCCCACTCGGCGGCGTCGAACCAGATGCCCTTGCAGGCGGGGCACTGGTCGAGTCCGAAGCCGACCCCGTGCCCCACCGTGTAGCGGAACATGGAGGTGCGGCACTCGGGGCAGGGCTTGGCCCGGCGGTCTTCGGGCGGGGCCTCGCCGGCCGGCGGCTCGCGCCGCTCCGGCAGGTTCTCGCCGCGGCCGCCGAGCCAGTGCCAGTAGCCCGCGCCGCCGACCCAGTTGCCCGCGCACGACTCGCACCTCAGGGCGAAGAGGCCGGGGTCGAGTTCCACGCGGCCGAAGGTCTCGGAACTACAGACCGGACAGTTCATCTAAAACTCCCGCCCGTCGACGTCGCGTCGAACCTTGCTGACGCCCCTGCCCGGCTTCGTCACCGGCGCGCTCAAGCCCTTGCTCGGCCGAGCGGCCGGCGCACTCACGCCCCCGCCCGTCCCAGAGGCGGGCGCGCCCGAAGACTTGCCCGGGGCGTCGGACGGCGTGCTCGGACTTGAAGGCAGCGCCGTCAGCTTTTTGCCCGGGCTCACGGACGGCCCGGCCGGCGCGCCCGTCAGAGGTTTCGAAGGCCTCCCCTCGGTGACGACCTCGGGGTCGCGCGAAAGGGCCTCGACGTTGATGAAGAATTTGAAGTTGCCCGTCTGCTTGACGCCGAGCAGGAAGTGCACGTCGATGGACTCGCCGTCGTGGAGCGGCGTCGCGAGCGTGACGGTGCCGGAGGAGAGCGAGGAGTTGAAGCCGCCCCCGTTCGACTGCGTCGGCGGCTGTTCGAGCGTCGTCCCGTACACGGTGACGGTGCTCGCCTCCGTGTTGCAGGGGGCTCGGTCTACCGCCACGGGGATGTCCTCCGAACTCCTCGCGCGCAGGTCGGCGATGCCCGAAGGGGCCGGGAAGGTCGTGATGTCCACGATGCGCCAGCGCAGGCGCGTCACGTCCTGGCCGGTGCCGTTCGTCACGGTGCGGCGGATGTCGAGCGTGCCGAAGGGCGAGTTGTTCTTGGGGTCGCTCGTGAAGTCGCGGGCGCGGTTCGGCGAGTTGACCGTGCCCGCGCAAGGGTCGAGCAGGGTGACGGAGAACTGGCCGTTGCGCATGTAGGGACTCCCGAGGTTCTCTGGGCCGGGCGCGCCGAGCCTCTGGCCCGCGCCCGCGTTCGCGCCGCTGGTGTCGACGAAGAAGAAGTCGGCCGCGTTGTTGTCACTATCCTTCGCGGCCCCGCCCGTCGGGCAGGGGCCGAAGGTCGTGATCGAGCCCGACTTGCCGCACAGGTCGCGGACGAAGGAGTATTCGAGCCCGGCGGTGTAGGCCGCGCCCGAGAGCGCGGGGTAGCCCGTCCCCTCCCTGTAGAGCGTGTTCTCCTCGCTCGTCGAGCCGACCGCGTCGAGCCGATTGTTAAGGGTGAATTCCTTCGTGCTTGCCGTCCTGAAGAGGGCTATCCCGGCATTGTCGGGGATGTCCTGCGTGTAGGTGGCGTCGGGGGTCGCGGTCGGCACGTCGTCGCCGGCCGGGTAGGTCGCGAGCGAGTAGCCGCCCTCGCCCGAGTTGTTGGCGCAGAGGAAGTGTCCGCGCGCCGGTATGATGGTGCCGCTCTCGACGACGCAGCGGATGACGCCGTCCGAGGCGGCGACGGCGTAGCCCGCCGAGTCGTCCACGGGCTGGACTGTGTGCGGCGTGTCGGAGTTGTTGTAAAGCTCGATGAACTCGTCGGCCGCGCCGGCCGGGCCGCGCAGGCGGAACTCGGAGATGAGGATGGCGCCGGGGAACGGGCCGGTGATGGACGTGAGCGCGGTCGAGGAGTTGTCGTCCGTGTTCGGGTCGGTGCCGTTCGCGGTGCCGGTGACGGTGTTGCTGACGGTGTAGCCGGGCGGCGTGTCGGTGTTGACCCGCACGATGAGCCGCGCGTTGCGTGACTCGAAGGCGGGGATCGAGTCGAAGGTGACGGTCAGCGTGTTGTTGGAGAATGACACCACGCCCGGCGGCGGCTCCGGGTTGTTGGGGTCGGGGAAGGGCGACTCCGCGCTCACGTAGGTCGTGTGCGCGGGGATGGGGTCGGTGAGCACCACGTTGGTGGCCGTGTCCGGGCCGCCGTTGGTGACGCTGATGTTGTAGATGATCGTGCCGCCGATGCGAGCCGTCTCGCTGCCGGACTTGGTGACGGTGATGTCGGCCACCGGCGTCGGCGTCGGCGTCTGCGCGCGCGCCGCGGGGGCCGCGTTAAGTATAAGGGCGAGGCCGCCGAGCAGAATGAGAGCCGCCTGTGGAAGCCGGCTGCGGGCCGCGCGCCGCGGCAGAGGGCATGTAAAGGTCACCGCAATCTCCTTTCGGTCAGAGAGCACGAATCTCAGACGTTGAAGGGCAAGTCCTTTTGTACCAAGCCGGACTACAAGTCTAAAACCCCGACCCTTGCCGCCACACTCAAACGGCCCCCGCAGGGCCGCACATAAAAAGCGTGAGTATTCCCGAGGATGCTAAGAAGGTAAGGGAGCTTAGCACACTTTACGGCCTCGGCGCGGACTTTCACCGGCCCGCTCACATAAGGCGCGGGTGAAGTGCGAAGAGGCCATCAGCGGCGGGGCGTGGTGCCAACGGATACGGGGGCGGCTCAGACGTTGAAGCGGAAGTGGACGACGTCGCCCTCCTGCATGACGTACTCTTTGCCTTCGAGGCGGAGGAGGCCCTGTTCGCGGGCGGCGGCGTAGGAGCCGGCGCGGGTGAGGTCGTCGTAGGAGACGATCTCGGCGCGGATGAAGCCGCGCTCGATGTCGGAGTGGATGGTGCCGGCGGCCTGCGGGGCGCGCGTGCCGCGGGGCACAGTCCAGGCGCGCACCTCCTTCTCGCCCGCCGTCAGGAAGGACATCAGGCCGAGCAGGTGGTAGGCGCCTTTAATCATCCGGTCGACGCCGCTCGACTCGACGCCCAGCTCGGCGAGGTAGCTCCGGCGGTCTTCGGGCGAAAGCTCGACCAGCTCGGCTTCGAGCTGCGCGCAGATGGGGACGTACTCGGCCGCCTCGTCGTTCGCAATCTCGTGCACGACGCGGACGTGCGGGTTCGCCTCGGGGTCTGCGAGCGCCGCCTCGTCCACGTTGGCGGCGTAGATGGTCGGCTTCGAGGTCAGAAGGAAGAAGCCGCGTGCGACCGTCCGCTCGTCGTCGGTCAGCTCGGCCGTGCGCGCGGGCTTGCCGTCGGAGAGGACGGCGAGCAGCTTGTCGGCGACTTCGATCTCGGTCTTCGCCGTCTTGTCGCCGCCCTTGGCCGACTTCTGCGCGCGCTCGCGGCGGCGCTCGACCGTGGCGAGGTCTGCGAGCGCCAGCTCGACCTGGATGGTATCGATGTCGCGGCGCGGGTCGACGGTGCCCTCGACGTGATGTATGTTCTCGTCCTCGAAGCAGCGGACGACGTGGATGACGGCGTCGGTCTCGCGGATGTTGGCGAGGAACTGGTTGCCCAAGCCCTCGCCCTTGGACGCGCCGCGCACGAGGCCGGCGATGTCCACGAACTCGACCGTGGCGGGGACGATGGTGGTCGTCTTGACGATCTTCGCCAGGGGTTCGAGCCGCTCGTCGGGGACGGGGACGACGCCGACGTTGGGCTCGATGGTGGCGAAGGGGTAGTTGGCGGCGAGCGCCGACGCCTGCGCGGTGAGCGCGTTGAAGAGTGTGGACTTGCCGACGTTCGGCAGCCCGACGATGCCTGCACGGAGCATAATTCGTAATTCCTGTCTTGTTCTTTAAGTCGAACATCTAAACATCCGCGTCCCGAGTTGTCCAGCAGCGGGGCCTAGTCTTCTCAATCTCGAAGGTGGTGCCGAAGGAGATTAACCACAGAGACACAGAGGCACAGCCTGTTGAGTTACCGGCCCGAATCTGTGTCTCTGTGTCTCTGTGGTTAAACCTCCCTCCACATCAATTCTCAAGAGCGAATAAACACTGCCCGACTTTGCACACGACCGACGGTGTTCGCGTATAATCGCAGCGCCTTTGTAGCTCCGGTTCGAGCCTCCGCGCACTTATGCCTTTCGCACTCCTGCTGGCGCTCGCGGCAATCGCGGGCGCGACCGTGCTGACCTACCTCTACGACCGCGACGCGAGCGTCTGGTCGCGCCTGTGCGCGGGCGTGTGCCTCGGGTTCGCGGCGCTCGGGCTGGTGGGCTTCGTGCTGGCCTCGCTGCTGGGGATGGGGCCGTTGGCGCTGGCGCTCGCGGGCGCCGTGTGCGCGTCGCCGCTGCTGCTGTTAAGCGCGAGCCGGCGCCGACGCCTCGCGCTCGATCTTCGAGAGGGCGCGCAGGCTGTCACACGTCCGGGCGAGGGGAGGGCGGGCCTGCTCGTCTTCTACGCGGTCGCGGCGCTGCTCTTCTGGCTCGTCTACGCGCGCGCGATGTACCAGACGCCGGAGGGCATCTTCACGGGCGTGGACACGAACATCGGCGACATGCCGTTCCACCTCGCCGTCGTGACCGGCTTCGCCTACGGCGAGAACTTCCCGCCGCAGCACCCGGAGTTCGCGGGCGTGCGCCTGACCTACCCCTTCGTCGTGGACTTCGTGGCGGCGATGTTCGTGCGCGCGGGCGCCACGCTCGAAGGGGCGCTCTTCTGGCAGAACTTCGCGATGATCATGTCGCTCGTGGGGCTTCTGCACCGCTGGGCCTTGAAGCTGACGCGCGACCGCCTGGCCGCGCTCGTCACGCCCGCGCTCGTGCTTTTGAGCGGGGGCCTGGGCTGGCTCGTCTTTCTGCGCGAGGCGGCGTCGGGCGGGCAGGGCGTCTTCGCGACGCTCGGCAACCTCCCGCACGACTACACGCGCGCCTACCCGGGCTTCGAGTGGGGCAACGCCGTCACCGCGCTCTTCGTCACGCAGCGCAGCATCCTGCTCGGCGTCGCCGTCGCGCTCGTCGTGTGGACGCTCTGGTGGGACGCGTCGAAGGGGGAAGGGGGAAGGGGGAGAGGGGAGGTGGATGCGTCAGAGGATGAAAGTCGTCGGGTAGGGAAGAAGGTCAAGAAGGGTAAGGCCGCGCGCGGCGGTTCGGCGAAGGGCGCGTTTGAGGGTGAAGAGGTTGCCGATAACAGTTTCTCGTTTCTCCTCTCCCCCTTCACCCTGACCCCGATGCTTGCCGCGGGTGTCATCGCGGGGCTGCTGCCGCTGGTGCACGCGCACAGCTTCGCGGTGATGATGTTGATGGGGGCCTGCATGGCGCTCGCGCAAGGGCTGGCCGTGCTGTTCTCCGACGGCGAGACGAAGGCCTCCCTGTGGGAGGTGTGGCGGCCGTGGATTCTGTTCGCGGCGGTCGCGTCCGTGTTGGCGCTGCCGCAGATGTTCTACGTCACGCGCGACTCGGCCGTCCGCGCGGGGCAGTTCTTCGGGTGGGAGTTCGGCTGGGCGCACGGGCAGGCGAACGTCTACTGGTTCTGGATTAAGAACACGGCGGTCTTCATCCCCCTGCTCGCCGCGGCGCTCGCGTGGCGCGGGGCGGGCGTGAGCAGAAGGCTGCTCTTCTTCTACCTGCCGTTCGTGCTCTGCTTCGTCGTGCCGAACGCGTACAGGTTCGCGCCGTGGGTGTGGGACAACATCAAGATTCTGCTCTACTGGTGGGTCGCCTCGGCGCCGCTCGTCGCGCTGCTGCTCGCGCGGCTCTGGCGGCGCAAAGGTTTGTGGAGGGCGGCGGCGTTGGGCTTACTCTTCATGCAGACGGCCGCGGGCGGACTCGACGTGTGGCGCGCGGCCTCGGGCGCGGTCGAGCGCCGCTCGTACGACCCCTCGGCCGTCGCCTTCGCGGAGGTCATCAGGGAACAGACCGGCCCGCGCTCTTTGATTCTCCACGCGCCGACATATAATGACCCGGTCTACCTGACGGGCCGCAGAACCTTCCTCGGGTACCCCGGCCACGTCTGGTCGCACGGCATCGACTACACGCAGCGCGAGGCCGAGCTGAAGCGCGTCTACGCGGGCGCGGCGGACGCCGACGCGATTATCCGCCGGGAGGGCATCGAGTACATCGTGGTCGGCCCCCTCGAGCGAGACCCGGAGCTGAGCAGGAACGGCCTTTTCATCAACGAGTCATTCCTAAACAGGTACAGGAAGGTTGGGGAAGCAGGTGCCTACCGCCTCTACAAAACAGAGCCGTAAGCGCGCGCCGGGCGGGTGGGGCGCCGTCTCCTCCGCGTACGGGAAGGGCGGCAAGGGCGAGCCGCCCGCGCCCGCGGCGGACGAAGACTTTCCGCAGCGCGTCTGGCTCTACGCGAGCCTGGGGATTCTGCTCCTCGCGTTCGCGCTCCGCGTCTACGCGCTCGACATGAAACCCCTGCACCACGACGAGGGCGTCAACGGCTTCTTCCTGACGAACCTCATGCGGCAGGGGCATTACGCGTACGACCCGCAGAACTACCACGGCCCGACGCTCTACTACCTCACGCTCCCCTTCGTCTGGCTCGCGGGGCTGCACACCTTTCTCATCCGCCTCGTCCCCGCGCTCTTCGGCGTCGGCGTCGTGTGGCTGGTGCTGGCGCTGCGGCGCTACGTGGGGGCGGTGGCGGCGCTCACGGCGGCGCTGCTCGTCGCGGTCTCGCCCGCGTGCGTCTTCTACTCGCGCTACTTCATCCACGAGATGCTCTTCGTCTTCTTCACGCTGGCGATGGTCGTCTACGCCCTGCGCTTCCGCGAGTCGGGCGCGGCGGGCGACCTGCTGGCGGTGTCGGGCGCGGCCGCCCTGATGTTCGCGACGAAGGAGACGGCCTTCATCTCGGTGGGCACCGTCGGGCTGGCGTGGCTGACGGCCCTCGTGTGGGCGCGCCTGAGCGGCCGGCGCGGGCGTTACGCGAGCGGGGCGGCGGAGGGCGGGTTCGCGAAGCTGCACCGCGAGGGGAAGCTGGGCTTCGCCCTGGCCGGCGCGGCCGCGCTCTTCGTCGTCATCTGGGTCGCCTTCTACTCCTCGTTCTTCACGAACTGGAAGGGCGTTTTCTGGGACTCGTTCGAGGCCTTCGACGTGTGGGGCAAGACGGGCATGAGCGAGTTCCACGCCAAGCCCTTCGGGACGTACGTCAAGTGGCTCGTGCAGGAGGACGTGGCCGTGCTCGTCCTCGGCGCGCTCGGCGCCGCGGTGGCGCTCTTCGAGCGGAGGCTGAACCGCTTCGCCGTCTTCTTCGCGGCGTGGGGCTTCGGGCTGCTGGTCGCGTACTCGATCATCAGCTACAAGACGCCGTGGCTGGTCTTGAGCTTCGTCGTGCCGCTGGCGGTGGCCGGCGGGTACGCCGTGCAGGCTTTCGGCAGGTGGGTGTCGGGCGTGCCTTCGCGGGGCCGGCGCGCGGCGGCGGCGTGGGCGTTGGCCGCGGCCGCCTTCGGCCTCTACCAGACGTACGTCCTCAACTTCCGCGAGTACGACGACGACCGGCACCCTTACGTCTACTCGCAGACGCAGCGCGGCTTCCTCGACCTCGTCCGCGAGATCGAGCGCGTGGGCGAGCGCGCCGGCACGAAGGAGCCGGGCTTCGCCACGGCCTCGCCCGAGTACTGGCCCTCGCCCTGGTACTTCCGCAACAACCCGAACGCGGGCTACGAGGGGCAGCTCGCCTCCTCCTACAACCCGCAGAAGACGCTCGCCATCATCGGCCGCGTAGACCAGCTGCCGCAGCTCGAACTCGTGGCCGGCGACAACTACAAGCGTGTCGGCGACACGTACCCGCTGCGCCCCGGCGTCAGCCTCGTCCTCTTCGTCCGCCGCGACCTGGCACCAAAGCAGTAGGCAGTAGGCAGTTCGGGCCGCGTCAGCAGCGCGGTGAATGAGAGCCACGGCCTTGAAAGGCCGGGCTGCATTCAGACGCCGCTCAGCGGCGCTTTCAACTGCCTACTGCCTACTGTTTTTTCACGTGCGCGTTGCCTGGTCGTTGTGGTATAAAACTCAACGCAACCCCTGACCAACCCCGACAGTTGGAGAACGTACGGAAACCCCCGTCGCGTAGTCGCGCGGGTCGCAGCTATTCTTGCCCGGCTGCACCCACACGCACGCGCCCGGCCACGCTTGCCCACGGCCGCGGCGCGCTCCCGTCTTAATTAAACAAGGAGCGTCATTGCCATGAGTTTGAGAGGCGAAGAGTCTTCCGAGACTCGGAAAGGCAGGCCCCACCGCTTGCACGGGGGGAAAGCTGTATTCAAGTTGAGCCGGCGCGCGTCCGCGCGCCTTTTAATACTAGCGGGACTCGTAGCCGCCGCGGTCGCGGCGCTGCTCTTCCTGTCCGCGGGGCCGCGCGCCGTGCGCGTGGCGAGGGCGGCCAACCCCGCTTCGGGGTCGGTCGGGCCGGCCGGCCCGGTTCTGCCCGCCAACGGGAAGTGGACGGGCACCGCGACCGGCGGCACGACCACCACCAGCGACCCGCTCGACGGCGAGGCCGGCTGCGCCGAAGGCACCACCTGCGACACCTTCACGCTCACCGTCCTGCCGGGCGTCTACACCGGCAAGATCATCCACGTCGACCTCTCCTGGACTTCGCCCTCGAACGACTACGACCTCGTCATCTACAAGGGCGGGACGTGCCCGGCGACGGGGAAGTGCACGGGCACGTTCATCTCCAGCTCCGGTAACGGCGCGACCAACGCGATCCTGACCGAAGAGCACGCGCAGATCGACCCGACCGCCAGCGGCTCGGGCGACTACAAAGTCCGCATCGTCTACTTCAACGCGCCGCCGGGCACTTCGACCGCCGACCCGCCGCAGGGCACCTTCAGCGTCTCGAGCGTCGCCGTCGCGCGCACGGCCACCTACGTCTCGGGCGGCATTAACTTCAGCCCGAACGTGACCGTCAAGGCCCCCGTGGCCGAGAGCGACGGCGAGCCTTCGAGCCGCACCGACGCGCTCGGCAACTTCTACGTCTCCGGCATCCGCGGCTTCCCCGCGGGCATCGACCTCTGGTACGTCGACCTGCGGCCGACCGTGGGCGGCAGCCCGAATCCGAACTACGACCCGTTCATGCGCAACTGGGCCTACCGCGGCCAGCCCGACGCCTTCAGCCCCGTCAACGAGGCCGACCTCGGCGGCGACGGCGGCGGCGACGTCGACCTCGCCGTCGGCCGCCCCGACCCGACCACCGGCAACCTCGCCGACCCGGCGACGCTCGCCTCTTCGAGCCTGATCGCGGCCAACATCTCGACGCAGAAGTCCGTCGACCGCGGGCAGACCTACACGCGTAACAACCTCGGCAACGCCACCGGCGGCATCCCGGCCGACGACCGCCAGTGGGAGGAGTTTCTCGGCAACAACACCGTCTACATCTTCTACCGCACGGCGGCGCCGGCCGTCTCGATGATTCAGCGCTCGGACGACGGCGGCCTGACCTTCGGGCCGGCGACGACCGCGGGCGCCATCGGGCAGGCCGGTTACATCGACGTGCACCAGAAGACCGGCACCGTCTACATCAGCGGCGCCTCCGGCCAGGTCTGCCACGGCGACCCGCCCGCGCCGGGGCTCGCGCCGCTCACCTACACCTGCGTGCAGGCGGCCTCCGACCCGAACGGCGTCGACCACCTCTTCTTCGTCGTCAAGGTGGCCGAGGACGGCACGGCCAACGGGACGGTCTACGTCTGCTACTCGAACGACCACGACATCTTCCTCGCCCACTCGACGGACAAGGGCGTGACGTGGAGCGCGCCCGTGCGCGTCTCGAACAACGCGGTGACGAAGACGAACATCATGCCGTGGTTCGAGACGGGGCCGACCCCGGGCTCGGTCGGCGTCGTCTGGTACGGCACCGACCAGGCGACGAACGACAACAACGCCAACTGGAGCGTCTACTACGCCCAGTCGTTCAACGCCACCGACGACGCGCCGACCTTCCGCCAGGCGAAGCTCAGCGACCACTTCATCCACGGCAGCAACATCTCGGAGCGGGGCCTCGACCCGACGGGGACGGGGGCCAACCGCAACCTGATCGACTACTTCCAGGTCTCGTTCGACCCGACGGGCGCGGCCGTGGTCGGCTACGCCGACGACCACAACGACTTCGACGGCCACACCTACGTCGCGCGCCAGATTTCCGGCCCGCGCATGGTCGGCGATGGCAAGACGAACGTGCCCGACCCGGGCCCGACGCCCGCGGCGCAGACGGGGCCGTACCCGCTCGCGTCCAGCGTGGGCGGGCAGGCCGGCGCGCAGGTGACCGACTTCCGACAGGACGTGGCCGACGCGCTGCTCGTGCGGACGAACACGGACGACCCGCTCGACATCGTCTCGGTCAAGTACTCCTGCGAGACGGGGACGGGCGGCATCCCGCTCGTCGTCGCGACGATGAAGGTCTCGAACCTTGCGGTCGTGCCGCCGTCGTCGAACTGGCGGATGAACTTCGCGGCCAACGCGCCGTTCGCGGGGGTGAGCCCGACCGGCGACTACAGCTTCGCGCTCTCCGACCGCGGCGACCAGTTCTACTTCAAGGCGAACACCGACACGAACCCCGCGGGCGACTTTACCTGGGGCACGGCGGTGCGCAACGGGGACGGCTCTCTGACCTACACCCAGCGCGGCACGGCCGACTGCGGCGCGTTCGACACGGCCGCGGGCACGATCACCATCAAGGTGGCCGTGAGCAAGCTCAACCAGTTCGCGTCGAAGGGCGCGATCACGACGGGCACGGTGCTGGCGGGCCTGCGCGGGCAGGCTTTCACGAGCAACGTCAACGGCAAGCGCGACAGCACGCGCGGCGGCACCGAGTTCGTCGTCGGCTCCTGCGCGGCCACACCCGGCAGCGGGTGCGCGGCCGCGGCCACGCCGACCCCGACCCCGACGCCGACCCCGACGCCCACGCCTTCGGCGACGCCGACACCTTCGGCGACGCCGACGCCCAACCCGACGCCGACGCCGCTGCCTGTCTTCCAGTTCAACTCTCTGACCTACCCGGTGCAGGAGGACTGCACTTCGATTGTGGTGACCGTCCTGCGCACCGGCGACACGGGCCAGCGCTCGACCGTCGACATCAGCAGCAACAACGGCTCGGCCACGCAGAGGGGCGACTTCACCTACGTCGTCGGCCGCCTCGTCTTCGAGCCGGGCGAGACGCAGAAGACCTTCCAGGTCTTAATCAACGAGGACGCCTACGTCGAGGGCATCGAGAACGCGACGCTCATTCTGCAGAACCCGCAGAACGGCACGCTCGGCACGCCGAACAACGCGCAGCTCCAGATCGTGGACGACGCGTCGGAGCCGAACTCCAACCCGATTGACGACTCGCGCACGTTCGTCTGCACGCACTACCACGACTTCCTCTACCGGCAGAGTGACCAGACGGGCGAGGACTTCTGGACGCAGAACATCGAATCCTGCGGCAACAACGCGCAGTGCCGCGTCGAACACCGGCAGGACGTCTCGACCGCGTTCTTCCTCTCCATCGAGTTCCAGCAAACCGGCTACTTCGTCATCCGCGCCCACAAGGCCGCGTTCGGGTCGGCGAAGAGCAACCCGCGCTACGCCGTCTTCCTGCGCGACCAGCGCCAGATCAGCAACGGCGTCATCGTCGGGCAGCCCGGCTTCCAGGCCATGCTCGACGCC
>JAFAZX010000064.1 GCA_019239425.1 Acidobacteriota bacterium | reverse complement strand
CCTCGGCGGCGCGGGGGTGGCGCGCGGCTACCTGGGGCGGCCCGACCTGACGGCCGAGCGGTTCATCCCCGACCCGCTGTCGGGGGAGGCGGGCGGGCGGCTCTACCGGACGGGGGACGTGGCGCGGCGGCTGGCTGGCGGGGAGTTAGACTTTTTGGGGCGGGGCGACGGGCAGGTGAAGGTGCGGGGCTTCCGCGTCGAGCTGGGGGAGGTCGAGGCGGCGCTGCTCAGGCACGAATCGGTGCGCGAGGCCACCGTCGTCGCCCGCGGCCAGGCCGGCGCCGACGTGCGTCTCGCAGCCTACGTGACGCTCGAACCCGACGCCGAAGGGGGTCGGGAGCGGCCCGGCGATGAGGTCGAAGCTGCCCCCGAGAGTAACCTCAGTCGCCTACTCAAACGCTATCTCTCTGAGCGTCTGCCGGATTACATGATTCCCTCTTGGGTGTGTGTGCTGGAAGCGCTGCCGCTGACGCCGAACGGGAAGATCGACCGGCGCGCGCTGCCCGAGCCGACCTCGGCGGCCGAGGCGGGCGCGGCCGAGTACGTCGCGCCGCGCGACGAGACCGAGACTCGCATCGCGGCCGTCTGGGCCGAAGTGCTCGGCGTCGAGCGGGTCGGCGTGAACGACAATTTCTTCGACCTCGGCGGCCACTCGCTGCTCGCCACGCAGGTCGTCGCGCGCCTGCGGCGCGAGTTCAACATCACCCTGCCTCTGCGCAGCCTGTTCGAGTCGCCGGACGTGGCCGGCCTCGCGCTGGCCGTCGCGCAGGCCGCGGGCGCGCAGGCCGAGAAGGAGTTGCCGGAAGTGGCGGCCGCGGGCCGCGGGGGCAAGAGCCTGGAACAGTTGCTGGCGGAGTTGCAGCGCCTCTCCGCCGACGAGGTGAATCGAATGCTCGAAGAGAAGAAGCAGCGCCAAGGTGGTGACGCATGAAGAGCCTGACCGAACCCATCGCATCGCTCACGCCCGAGAAGCGCGAGTTGCTCCGGCTTCTGTTGCAGGAGGAGGGCGGCACGTCCGACGCCTTCCCGCTCTCGTTCGCGCAGCAGCGCCTCTGGTTCCTCGACCAGTTGGAGCCGGGCAGCGCCGCCTACAACGTCGCCGCGGCCGTGCGCCTGCGCGGCCCGCTCGACCTCGAAGCCTTCCGCCGGAGCCTCAACGAGATCGTGCGCCGCCACGAGTCGCTGCGCACGACCTTCGCCAACGTGGACGGCCGCCCGCTTCAGGTCGTCGCGCCGAGCCTGACTCTGACAGTGCCGGTGACCGACCTGAGCGCCGTCGCGGAGGAGCAGCGCGAGGCGGAAGCGTTGCGGCTTGCGCAGGAGGAGGCACAACTCGGCTTCGACCTCGCGCGCGGCCCGCTCATCCGCGCGCAGGTCTTGCGGCTGGAGGCGGAGGAGCACGTCGTGCTGTTGACGATGCACCACATCGTCTCGGACGGCTGGTCGGTCGGCGTCTTCATCAGGGAACTGGCCGCGCTCTACGACGCGTTCCTCGAAGGCCGTCCGTCGCCGCTGCCCGAACTGCCGCTTCAGTACGCCGACTATGCGCGCTGGCAGCAGGCGTGGCTGAACCCCGACGTGCTGCGCGACCAGCTCGACTACTGGAGGCAGCAGCTCGGCGACGAACTCCCCGCCCTGCAACTGCCGGCCGACCGCCCGCGCCCCGCCGTGCAGCAGCACAACGGCGCGCGCCACTACCTGGACTTCCCGCGCAGTCTGGCCGACGCGCTCACGGCCCTCAGCCAGCGCGAAGGCGTGACGCCCTTCATGACACTGCTGGCGGTCTACCAGATTCTGCTCCAGCGCTACACGGGGCAGGAGAGGATCGGCGTCGGCACGTCCATCGCCGGGCGCAACCGCGCCGAGGTCGAAAACCTGATCGGCTTCTTCCTCAACAGCCTCGTGCTGCGCACCGACCTCTCGGGCGACCCGACCTTCCGCGAGCTGCTCGGGCGCGTGCGCGAGGTGGCGCTCGGCGCCTACGCCCACCAGGACGTGCCCGTCGAGATGCTGCTTGAGACGCTGCACCCGGAGCGCGACCTGAGCCACAATCCGCTCTTTCAGGTGATGTTCATCCTCCAGAACACGCCCACGCCCGTGCTCACACTTTCGAACCTCACGCTGACGCCGATTGAGATCGACACGCTGACGGCGAAGTTCGACCTCACGCTCGACCTGCGCGAGACGCCGGCCGGGCTGTCGGGCTGGTTCGAGTACAGCACGGACATCTTCGAGGCCGAGACCGTCGCGCGCCTCGCCTACCACTTCCAGACGTTACTCGAAGCGGCGGTCGCCGACCCGCAGCGGCGCATCTCGGAGCTGTCGTTGCTGACCGAGCCCGAGCGGCGGCAGTTGGAGGCGTGGGGCGGGCCGCAGTCCGGCGTCGCCGGCGACACGTGCGTCCACCGCCTCTTCGAACAGCAGGCCGCCGCGAAGCCGGACGCGGTCGCCGTCATGTTCGAAGAGCGGCTGTTGACTTACCGCGAGCTGAACGAGCGCGCCGACCTGCTGGCGCGCCACCTGCGCGCGCTCGGCGTCGGGCCGGAGTCGGTCGTCGGGCTCTACCTCGAGCGCTCGTTGGAGATGGTGGTGGGGCTGCTGGGCATCCTCAAGGCGGGCGGCGCCTACGTGCCCTTAGACCCCGAGCACCCGCGCGAGCGCCTCGCCTTCATGCTCGAAGACGCGGGCGCCCGCGTGCTGTTGACGCAGGCGCGTCTGTCCGGCCGCGTCGAGCTGCCGTCCGTCCGCCGCATCTGTCTCGACGCCGACTGGCCGCTCATCGCGCGCGAGCACGAAGGGCGCGGGGAAGGCGAGACGCGGGTGTCGAGCGCCAACCTCGCCTACGTGCTCTACACGTCCGGGTCAACGGGGCAGCCCAAGGCCGTGCAGGTGCAGCACGCCTCGCTGGCCGCTTACGTCGAGGCCGCCCGGCGCGACTTCGTGCTCACGCACGAAGACCGCGTGCTTCAGTTCGCCTCGGTCAGCTTCGACACCAGCGCCGAGGAGATTTATCCGTGCCTGACGACCGGCGCGACGCTCGTGCTGCGCACCGGCGCGATGCTCAGCTCGGCGCAGACCTTCCTTCAGCGTTGCCGCGAGTGGGGCATCACCGTGCTTGACCTGCCGACCGCCTACTGGCACCAGGTCGTCGCGCGTCTGGAAGCGGAGTCGCTCGAACTCCCGCCCGCGCTGCGCCTCGTCATCATCGGCGGCGAGCGCGCGCTGCCCGAGCGCGTGGGCGCGTGGCACGCACACGCCGGCGCGCGCCCGCGCCTGCTGAACACTTACGGCCCGACCGAGACGACCATCGTCGCCACGGCCGCCGCACTGTCGGCCGACGCGGTCGGCGCCTCGCGCGAAGTCCCCATCGGCCGGCCGGTCGGCGGCGCGCGCGCCTACGTCCTCGACCCCGCGCAACGCCTCGTGCCCGTCGGCGTGCCCGGCGAACTCTACGTCGGCGGCACTGGCGTGGCGCGCGGATATTTGAAACGGCCGGAACTGACGGCCGAGCGGTTCATCCCCGACCCGTTCTCGGGTGAGCCGGGCGCGCGCCTCTACCGCACGGGCGACCGCGTGCGCTGGCTGCCGGCGGGGCAGCTCGAATACCTCGGCCGCACCGACAATCAGGTGAAGGTGCGCGGCTTCCGCATCGAGCTGGGCGAAGTCGAGGCGGCGCTGGCGGCGTACCCGTCGGTGCGCGATGCGGTCGTCGTGGCACGCGAGGAGGCTGCGGGCGAGCGCCGGCTCGTGGCCTACTTCACGACCGAAGGGGCGGAGCCGCCGGCCGCAGTCGAGCTGCGCCGGCACCTGCGCGCCACGCTGCCCGAGCACATGATTCCTTCGGACTTCGTGGCGCTCGAAGCGCTGCCGCTGACGGTCAGTGGCAAGATCGACCGGCGCGCGCTGCCGGCGCCCGAGCGCGGCCGGGCAACGCCGGGCGAGGGCTTCGTCGCCCCGCGCAGCCCGCTCGAAGAGGTGCTGGCCTCCGTCTGGGCCGAACTGCTCGGCTACGGAGAGGTCGGCGTGAACGACAACTTCTTCGACCTCGGCGGCCACTCGCTGCTCGCCACGCAGCTCATCTCGAGGGTGCGTGAGGCGTTCCGCGTGGACGTGCCGCTGCGCGACATCTTCGAGACGCCGACCGTCGCCGGGCTCGCCGAGAAGGTGGCCGCCGCCCTGCAACTGACCGAGGCGCCCGAGCTGCCGCCGATCACGCCCGTCCCGCGCGACGGTCACCTCCCGCTCTCCTTCGCGCAGGAGCGTCTCTGGCTGCTGCACCAGCTCCACCCCGAGAGCGTCGCCTATCACGTGCTGCGCCCGATGCGGATTAAGGGCGCGCTCGACGTGCCGCTGTTGGAGCGCACGGCGACCGAGGTCATCCGGCGGCACGAAATCTACCGCACGACGGTCGGCGTCAGAGACGGCGTCCCCGTGCAGGTCATCCACCCGTCGCGGCCCGTCCGCCTGCGCGTCATCGACGTGCGCGACCTGCCGCCGGCCGAGCGCGAGCGGCGCGTCGCCCGGTTGATCGAAGAGGAGGGGCGGCGGCCGTTCGACCTCGCCACGGGGCCGCTGTGGCGGCTGTCGCTGCTCCAGCTCGACGAAGCGGATCACCTGTTGATGCTGACCGAGCACCACATGGTGCACGACGGCTGGACGGAGGGGCGACTGGTCACAGACTTCCTCGAACTCTACGCGGCGCTCGCGGCTGGCCTGCCGTCGCCGCTGCCCGAGTTGACGATTCAGTACGCCGACTTCGCCCACTGGCAGCGGCGGACGCTGCAGGGCGAGGTCTTCGAGAACCTGCTCGGATACTGGAGGCGGCAGTTGGCGGGCGTCCCCGTCCTGGAACTGCCGACGGACAGGCCGCGGCCGGCCGTCCAGTCCTTCCGCGGCAACACGCTCACCTATCGCTTCCCGGCCGAGTTGATGAGGGCGCTCAACGTCATGAGCCGCCGCGAAGGCGTCACGCTCTACATGACGCTGATGGCCGCCTTCAACCTCCTGCTCCACCGCTACTCGGGCCAGGACGACATCGCCGTCGGCGCGCCCATCGCTAACCGCAACCGGCTGGAGACCGAGCTGCTGACCGGCTTCTTCGTCAACACGCTCGTCATGCGCACCGACCTCGCGGGCGACCCGACCTTCCGCGAGCTGCTCGGGCGCGTGCGCGAGACGGCGCTCGGCGCCTACGCCCATCAGGACATGCCCTTCGAGCGCCTCGTCGAAGAGCTGCAGCCCGACCGCAGCCTCAACCGCCAGCCGCTCTTCCAGGTGATGTTCGTTCTTCAGAACGCGCCGATGCGTCCGCTGGAACTGCCCGGCCTCGACATCGAGACGCTGCGCGTCCACAACGAGACGGCGAAGTTCGACCTGCTGCTCTCGATGCGCGAGGAGGGCGAACACCTGCTCGCCGTCATGGAGTACAGCACGGACATCTTCGAGCAGGCGACCGTCGAGCGCATGATGCAGCACTTCCAGAACCTGCTGGCGGGCGCGGCGGCCGACCCCGGGCTGCGTCTGTCGCAACTGCAACTCGTCACCGAGGCCGAGCGCGAACAACTGCTCTTCGCATGGAACGACACGCGCGCCGACTACCCCGAAGAGGAGTCGCTGACGCAGCTCTTCGAGGCGCAGGTGGCGCGCACGCCCGACGCCGTCGCCGCGCTCCTCGGCGACGAGCAACTCACCTACGCGGAATTGAACCGGCGGGCCAACCGCCTGGCGCACCACCTGCGCGCGTCGGGCGTCGGCCCCGAGGTCTTCGTCGGCATCTGCATGCAGCGCTCGCTGGAGATGATGGTGGCCGTGCTCGGCGTGCTCAAGGCCGGCGGCGCTTACGTCCCGCTCGACCCGACCTACCCGCAGGAGCGGCTCGCCTACATGCTCGAAGACGCGGGCGTCGTCGCGCTGCTCACCCAGTCACACCTGCGCGGGGTGCTGCCGGCACACGCGGCGCCCGTCATCTGCCTCGACACCGACGCACGCCTCTTCGCGGGCGAGAGCGAAGAGAACCCCGCGCGGACGACGCACGCCGAGAACGTCGTCTACGTCACTTACACGTCCGGCTCGACGGGCAGGCCGAAGGGCATCGGCATGGTTCAGCGCCCGCTGCTCAACCTGCTCGACTGGATGTGCCGCACGACGCACCTGCCCGCGGGCGCGCGCACCGTGCAGTTCGCTTCGCTCAGCTTCGACGTGTCGTTTCAGGACATGTTCTCGACCTGGTTCTCGGGCGGGGCGCTCGTGCTCGTGACCGAGGCCCAGCGCCGCGACATCGCGGGCCTCAGCCGGGTGCTGACCGACAACCGCGTGCACCGCATCTTCATCCCGGCCGTCGCGCTGCAACAACTGGCCGAAGGCTTCTGCGCGGAGGAGAGCGCGGGGACGGAGCTGCGCAAGGTCATCGCCGGCTCGGAGCAGTTACAGGTGACGCAGCCCCTCGCGCGCTTCTTCGGCCGGGCGCGCGGCTGCACGCTGCATAACGAGTACGGGCCGTCGGAGACGCACGTCGTCACGGCCCTCGCGCTGCCCGAGGACGTGGCGAGCTGGCCGGCGCGTCCGCCCATCGGCCGCCCCATCTCGAACACGCAGATCTATCTGCTCGACAAGGCGCTCGGGCCGGTGCCGGTCGGCGTGCCCGGCGAGCTGTACATCGGCGGCGTGGGACTGGCGCGCGGCTACGTCGGCCGGCCCGACCTGACGGCCGAGCGCTTCGTCCCCGACCACATCGGCGGCCGGCCCGGCGCGCGCCTCTACCGGACGGGCGACATGGCGCGCTACCTGCCCGACGGCAACATCGAGTTCCTCGGCCGGCAGGATCATCAGGTCAAGATTCGCGGCTTCCGCATCGAGCTGGGCGAAGTCGAGGCGACGCTCGGCCAGCACCCGGCCGTCCACGAGGCCATCGCGCTGACGTGGGAGCGCGCGCCGGGCGACCGGCGGCTGGTGGCTTACGTCGTCGCCGAGCCGGGGCAGGTGCCGACCAGCGGTGAGCTGCGCGCCTTCCTGCTCGCGAAGCTGCCCGATTACATGGTGCCCTCCAGCTTCGTCTTCCTCGCGGCCATGCCGCTCACGCCCAACGGCAAGGTGGACAGGCGCGCACTGCCCGTGCCCGATCAGGCGCGGCCCGAGTTAGAGCAAGCGTTCGTCGCGCCGCGCGGCGCTCTGGAGGAGGTGCTGGCGCGCGTCTGGGGCGACATCCTCGGCATCGAGCGCGTGGGCGTGCACGACAACTTCTTCGACCTCGGCGGCCACTCGCTGCTCGCTACGCAGGTCAGCACGCGCGTCGGCGAGACGTTCCAGACCGACCTGCCGCTGCGCGCCATCTTCGAAGCCCCGACCGTCGCGGGCCTGGCCGAGCGCCTGCGCCGGCAGGAGGCGGAGCCGGGCACGTTCGAGAAGATGTCGTCCATCCTGCTTCAGCTCGAATCGCTCTCCGAGGAGGAGGGCGAGGCGCTGCTCGAAGCGACACGACTCGCGGAACCCGACGGCGAGCCCGACCCGCTACCCTCATAAACGTCCGGCCGCTCAAGAGCGGTGCGGCCTCTAAGTCATGGCGACCATTGTCTTCGCCCCGTACCCGGAGACGGGGCACCTCAACGCGACCTTCAAGATCGCGAAGGCCCTCAAGGCGCGCGGCCACCGGCTGCGCTACCTCGGGTTGGCCGACTTCGCCGAGCCCGTCCGGCGGCAGGGCTTCGAGTTCACGCCCATCCTCGAAGACCTCTTCCCGGTAGGCTTCATGCGGCAGCACGCCGTCAGCCGGAACATCGACAACTTCGCCGCCGTGCTGCTCAAGGCCAAGAGCGAGCGCCGCCCCATAAACCTGCCGCAGCACCTCCAGCGCTTCGCCGCCGAGGCACGCCCGGACGTGCTCGTCATCGACCTGCTGCTGAGCGACCTCGCGCTGGTAGCGGTCGGGCTCGGCCTGCGCACGGTTCTTTTCAACACGCAGCTTTTCAACCCCTGGGCCGACGAGCCGGCGGGGTACGCGCCGCTGGCGGGCCAGCCCGAGTTGATTCTCTGTCCGCAGGAGTTCGACTTCCCCGGCACGGTGCGCAAGCCCGGAAGCCACTACGTCGAGTCCTCCATCGACCTCGCGCGCGAGGAGCCGCCGTTCGACTGGTCGCGGCTCAACCCGCAGAAGCCGCTCGTCTTCTGCTCGTTCGGCAGCCAGAGCCACCTGCTGCCCGGGAGCGAGCGTTTCTTCCGCGTCGCGGCCGAGGCGCTGGCCGAGCGTCCCGAGTGGCAACTGTTGCTGACGGTCGGCACGAACCTCGACCCGGCCGACTTTCCGGCCCCGCCGAACGTGCTGCTCGTCAAATTCGCCCCGCAGCTCGAAGTGCTGCGCCGCGCGTCGTTGATGCTCACGCACGGCGGCTTCAACAGCGTCAAGGAGTGCATCTACTTCGGCGTCCCGATGCTCGTCTTCCCCGTCATCCGCGACCACCCGGCCATCGCCGCGCGCGTCGTCTACCACCGCCTCGGGCTGATGGCCGACCCGCGCGAGTGCACGGCCGGTCAGCTGCTCGGCCTCCTCGACCGCCTCCAGCGGGACGAGTCTTACCGCGCCCGCGTCGAGGCGCTCGGGCAGACGTTCCGCGCGGCGGAAGAGGCCGCGCGCGGAGTCGAGATTATCGAGTCAGTCGCCAACCCGCCACAGCAACCTCATTGAGCGGGCGCGCGCCGACGCGCCCGCTCGCCGAAACCCCGAGGTCATCGCCATGCAAGTAACCGAAGAGACGTTGGAAACGCGGCCCGCTCAGGCGCAGCCCGCGCGGACGCTAACGCCCGAGCAGATCGGGCAGTTCGAGCGCGACGGGTACCTGCTGCTCGAAAACCACTTTACGCCCGAGGAGGTGCGGCTGTTGCTCGACGAGATACCGCACGTCTTCGCCGAGGACTCGCCCCGCCGCATCAAGGAGACGAGCGGCGCGGTGCGTTCCGTCTTCGCGGTGCACACGACGAATCACACCTTCCGCTGTCTCTCCTACCTCAACCGGCTGGTGGAACCCGCGCGCCAACTGCTCGGCAGCGAGGTCTACATCCACCAGTTCAAGGTCAACGCGAAGGTGGCGCTCGAAGGCGACCAGTGGGAGTGGCACCAGGACTTTCTCTACTGGCACAAGGAGGACGGAATGCCGTCCCCGCGCGTGCTGACCGCCGTCGTCTTTCTTCAGGACGTGGACGAGTTCAACGGCCCGATGCTGCTGATCCCCGGCTCGCATCGGGAAGGGATGATCGACGTGGAGGCGCAGCCCGTCAACGCCCCGAGCGCGGGCGGCGACGGCGCGCGCTGGATGCCGACGCTGACCGCCGACCTGAAGTACAAGATCGACCGCGACATCCTGGCCGACCTGTTGCGCCGTCACTCGATTCTCGCCACGAAGGGCGCCGCCGGCTTCACGCTCTTCTTCCACGGCAACCTCTTCCACGCCTCGGCCACGAACCTTTCGCCGAACGACCGCGTGGGCGTCTTCATCACCTACAACAGCATCGAGAACATGCTCGACGAGGTCGAACACCCGCGCCCGGCCTTCATCGCCAGCCGCGACTTCAGCCCCATCGTCCCCGTCCCCGACGACTCGCTGCTCAAGCTGCGCCACGACCCCGATGAGTAACGCCCTGAAACCGCTTTCGCCCGCCAAGCGCGAGCTGCTGGCGCTCCTGTTGAAGAAGGAGGGTCTCTCCGCCGGGCGGCAGAGTGCCATCCCGCGCCGCGCGGCCGACGGCCCGTGCCCGCTCTCGTTCGCGCAGCAGCGGCTCTGGTTCCTCGACCAGCTGGAGCCGGGCAACGCCGCCTACAACGTCCCCGTGGCGTTGCGGCTGACGGGCGCGCTCGACGCCGCGGCGCTCGAACAGAGTCTCAACGAGGTCGTGCGGCGGCACGAGGTGCTGCGCACTTCGTTCGCCGTCAGCCGGGGTCTGCCGGTGCAGGTCGTCGCGCCGGAGTTGCGCCTGAGCGTCGAGCGGCAAGACCTCGCGGGGCGGCCCGCGCCCGAGGCCGAGGCGCACAGGCTTCTCGCCGAGCGGACGCGCCGCCCCTTCGACCTGAGCCGTCTGCCGCTCGTCCGCGCCTGCCTCTTCCGGCTCGAAGAGCGCACGCACCTGCTGCTGCTCGTGATGCATCACGTCATCTCCGACGGCTGGTCGCTCGGCGTCCTGCTACGCGAGATGACCGCGCTCTACGACGCGTACAGTCACGGCCGGCCGTCGCCGCTCGCGGAGCTACCCGTCCAGTACGGCGACTACGCCGTGTGGCAGCGCGGGTGGCTACAAGGCGAGGTGCTGGAAGAGCAGCTCGCCTACTGGCGCGGGCGGCTCGGCGACCGGCCGGCGAAGCTGGCGCTGCCGGCCGACCACCCGGCCCCGCCCGTCCCGACGGGGCGCGGCGCGCAGCAGGCGCTCGCGCTGTCGGCCGGCCTGACGCGCGCGCTCAAGGAACTGGGCCGGCGCGAAGGCGCGACGCTCTTCATGACGCTGCTCGCCGGCTTCAAGGCGCTGCTCCACTGCTACACGCATCAGGACGAGATGGTGCTGGCGACCGACGCGGCCAACCGCCAGCGCGTCGAAACCGAAGGGCTCATCGGCTTCTTCGTCAACATGCTCGTGCTGCGCACAGACCTCTCGGGCGACCCGACCTTCCGCGAACTGCTCGGGCGCGTGCGCGAGGTGGCACTCGGCGCCTACGCCCACCAGGCGCTGCCCTTCGAGAAGCTGGTCGAACATCTGCAGCCGGAGCGCGAGCAGGGCGGGGCGACGCCGCTCTTCCGCGCGGTCTTCGCGCTCCAGAACGCGCCGATGCCGGCGGTCGAGCTGGAAGAGCTGCGGCTGGACGTGGTCGAGGTGGCGGGCGACGCTGCCAAGTTCGACCTCGTCGTCAACCTCTGGGAAGAGGGCGGAACGCTGGGCGGCTTCATCCGCTACAGCACCGACCTCTTCGAAGCGGCCACCGTCGCGCAATTCGCCGAGCACTACGCGCGGCTGCTCGCGCTCGTCGCCGCGCGGCCCGAGACGCGGCTCGCGCGGCTCGACATCCTCTCCGAGCACGAGCGCGCGGCCGTGGAGCGGAGTACGGCGGTGGAAGAATTGGAGGGCGGCTTCCGCTTCTAGCGCGCCGCCGACAACGGACTGAAAGGCAGGGTGTGCTTCATGAACGGCAAACCTCTCGACTGCGTGGTGATCGGCTACAACGAACTCCCCTTCGACCGCTACGAGCAGTTCCTGCGCGGCTACGGCGAAGACTCCGAGGCGTACCGCGACCTTAAGTTCAGCTACGTCCAGACCGGCCCGCGCAAGCTCGACTACGTGGGGCTGCTCAACCATGTCTACGAGGCCGCGCGGGGCGGCGGGGCGGCGGGCGCGGCGCGGCAAGCGTTCCTGTCGGGCGACATCCCGAACCTCGCCGCGGCCGTGCTGACCAGTTACCTCAACACGCACGGGTGCACGGCGCGCTACATCAACCTGTTCCAGCAGGAGCGCGACCGGCTCGCGGCCTACCTCGCCGAAGACCCGCTCTGCGTCGCCATCACCACGACCTTCTACGTCGTGAACCTGCCGGTCAACGAGATGGTCGAGTTCATCCGTCGTCACAACCCGCGGGTCAAGATCGTCGTCGGCGGGCCGCTCATCGCCAACCACGTGCGCAATGGCCGGGGCGACGGCACGGCCGTCTCCATCGGCGGCGTCAGCCCCGAGCTCCGCGCCGCGCTCGACGACATGGGCGCCGACATCTACGTCAACGAAGGGCAGGGCGAGGCCACGCTCGCGCAGATCGTGGCGACCCTGCGCGAAGGCGGCGACCTGGGGCGCGTCCCCAACATCATCTACCGCGACGGCGCGCGCCTGCGCGCGACCCCGACCGCGCCGGAGAACAACTCGCTCGACGAGAACTCAATCGACTGGCGCGGGTTCACGGGCGAAGACCTCGGCCGCACCATCCAGACGCGCACGGCCCGAAGCTGCGCCTTCAACTGCTCGTTCTGCAACTACCCGACGCGCGCCGGCAAGTTGACGCTCGCCGGGCTCGACACGGTCGAGCGCGAGCTGGACTCGATCCGCCAGCTCGGGCAGGTGCGCAACGTCGTCTTCATCGACGACACGTTCAACGTGCCGCTGCCGCGTTTCAAGGAGCTGTGCCGGATGATGATCCGCAAGGGCTACGGCTTCGACTGGTTCTCCTACTTCCGTTGCAGCAACTCGGACGAGGAGGCCATCGAGCTGATGGCCGAGAGCGGCTGCAAGGGCGTCTTCCTCGGCATCGAGTCGGGCTCGCCCGCCATCCTCGCCAACATGAACAAGGCCGCGACCATCGAGAAGTACGACCGCGGCATCAAGCTCCTGCACGACCACGGCATTCTCACCTTCGCCTCCTTCATCGTCGGCTTCCCCGGCGAGACGGCCGAGACCGTGGCCGAGACCGTGGACTTCATCCGCTCGACCGGGCCGAGTTACTACCGCGCGCAGATGTGGTACTGCGAGCCGGGCACGCCCATCGACCGCCACCGGCAGAAGTATCAGATCGAGGGCGAAGGCTTCGTCTGGTCGCACGCCACGATGGACAGCCTCGAAGCCATCGACCACATCGACCGCATGTTCCTGACCGTCACTGAGTCGCAGTGGCTGCCGCAGTGGTCGTTCGATTTCTGGATCATCCCTTACCTGCTCGGCAAGGGTCTCACGCTCCCGCAGTTCGACGACTTCATGGGCGTCGCCAACAAACTCCTCGCCATGAACGTCGCCGCCGTCACCGAGACGCAGCAGCAGGCGCTCAGCCGCGAGCACCTCCGGACTCTCGTCGAGCAGGCGCGCGACTGGAACATCAACTAGCCACCCCGCCCGCGACCCACAGGATTTCAGACCATGACCAGTGCGAACCTGCGCCTTTTCGACGAGCGGCTTGAGCCGGAGAAGAACTACTGGCTGCGACAGCTCGCGGGCGAGCCCGTGCCCGCCGGCCTCCCGCTCGACTACACGCGGCCGGCGGTCTTCACGCAGCGCACGGAGGCGGTCGAGCTCGACTGTGAACCGGAGGCCGTCGCCGGGCTGCACCGCCTCTGCGGTGAGAACGAGGCCCTCGCCTTCACCGTGCTGACCGCCGCCCTTCAGGTCTGTCTCTCGCGCTACGCGGGCGCCGAGGACGTGGTGGTCGGCACGACCATTCACCGGCGCCACGCGGAGGTCGCGGCGCTCAACCGCGTGCTGGCGCTGCGCGGCCGCGTCGAGCCGGGCGCGCAGGTGCGGGAACTGCTCGCGCACGTCAAGCAGACGGTCGCCGACGCCTACGCCAACCAGAAGTACCCATTCAAGCGTTTGCTGCAACTGCTCGGGGTCGAGCCGCCGCACAACCGCGCGCCGCTCTTCAACGTCGTCATCCTGCTGGAGAGCATCAACGACCCGGCGCACGCCGCCGAACTCAGGCACGACCTCACCGTCCTCTGCGCGCGGCGCGGCGGACGGCTCGGCCTCAGATTCGAGTACAGCCCGCGCCTCTTCAAACGCGAGACCGTCGCCGTCTTCGCCGAGCACTTTCAGGCGGTGCTCGGTGCCCTGGTCGCCGCGCCCGACCGCGTGGTCGATGCGCTCGAACTGCGCCCGGCGCGGACACAGGCCCGCTGGCTCGAAGAGTTCAACCGCACGGCGGCCGACTACCCGCGCGACCGGACGGCGCACGAGTTATTCGAGGCGCAGGCGGCGCTGACGCCCGACGCCGTCGCCGTCGTGGACGGCGGCGAGCAGCTGACCTACGGCGAGCTGAACAATCGGGCGAATCGTCTGGCGCACCACCTGCGCGCCCTGGGCGTCGGCCCCGGCACACAGGCGGCGGTGCTGCTCGAACACTCGCCGCGGCTGCTCGTCGCCCTGCTCGGGGTGCTCAAGGCGGGCGGCGCCTACGTCCCCATCGACCCGGAGCACCCGCGCAACCGCATCGCCTTCGTGCTGCGTGACGCGCGCTGCGTCGCCGTGCTGACAGACGGCCCGCTCGCCGAACGGCTGCCTGAGGGCGCGCCGCCCGCCGTCCTCCTCGACCGGGACTGGCCCGAGATCGCCCGCGCCAGCGGCGCAAACCCAGCGCCGACGACCACGCCCGGCGGCCTCGCCTACGTCATCTACACCTCCGGCTCGACCGGCGAGCCGAAGGGCGTGCAGATCGAGCACGCGGCGCTGGTGAACTACGTGTGGTGGGCGCGTGAAGTCTACCTGCGGGGCGAGCCTCTTAACTTCGCCCTCTACTCCACCATCGCCTTCGACCTGACGGTCACCTCCGTCTACGTGCCGCTCATCACGGGCAGCCGCATCCACATCTACCGCAAGGCCGAAGGGCGCTCGCCGCTCGACGAAGCGCTCACCGACGACCGCGTCGAAGTCCTCAAGCTGACGCCGAGCCACCTGGCGCTGCTGGCGGCGCGCGACAACCGCGGGAGCCGGCTGCGGCGGCTCGTCGTGGGCGGGGAGGCGCTGACGACCGAGTTGGCGCGGGCCGTCCAGCGCAGCTTCGGCCGGGAGGTGGAGATCTATAACGAGTACGGGCCGACGGAGGCGACGGTCGGGTGCATGATCCACCGGTTCGGGGCGGGGGCGGACGACCGCGTCCACGTGCCCATCGGGCGGCCGGCCGCCAACGCGCGCGTCTACGTCCTCGACGAGCGGCTCAGGCCGGTGGCGGAGAACGTCGTGGGCGAACTTTACATCGCGGGCGACGGGCTGGCCGTGGGCTACTTGAACAAAGAGGGGTTGACGGCCGAGCGGTTCATCCCCGACCCGTTCGACGCGGGCGCGCGCATGTATCGCACCGGCGATTTGGCGCGCGTGCTGCCCGGCGGCGAGCTCGACCTCATCGGCCGCCGCGACGAGCAGGTCAAGTTCCGCGGCTATCGGGTTGAGTTGAACGAGATCAGGAGCGCGCTCAACCGCCATCCGGAGATTCGTGACAGCGTGGTCGTCCTTGCGAATGATGCGCAGGCGCGCCCCGTCATGGTCGCCTACTACGTCTCGCGCCGCGAGCTGGAGGGCGAGCAACTGCGCGAGTTCCTCTCCGACAGCATCATCGAAGAGACGCTGCCCAATCTCTTCGTCCACCTGCGCAGGCTCCCGCTCACGCTCAACGGCAAGATTAATTACCGCGCGCTCCCGACGGTCGAAGAGGCGCGCGAGCAGGTCAGGCGGCGCTACGTCGGCGCGCGCAACGCGGACGAGGCCGCGCTGCTTCGCATCTGGGATGAGGTGCTCGGCGTCGAACGCGTCGGCGTCCACGACAGCTTCTTCGAATGGGGCGGCCACTCGCTGCTCGGCACACAGGTCATCTCGCGCGTGCGCGAGACGCTGGGCGTCGAACTCCCTCTGCGGAGCTTGTTCGAGACGCCGACCGTCGCCGGGCTCGCCGAGAAGGTGGCCGCCGCGCGCGACCTGGAGCGGACGTCGTCAGCGCCGGCCATCCGGCCCGCCGCGCACGACGGGCGCCGGCCGCCCTCGTATGCACAGAGCCGCCTCTGGTTCCTCCACCAGATGGAGCCCGACAGTCCGCTCTACAACGTCCCGGCCGCGATTCGGATTAAGGGCCGTCTCGACGTGGCGGCGCTCGAACGCAGCCTCGACGAGATCGTCGCACGGCACGAGTCGTTGCGGACGACCTTCGGCGTCTCCGACGGCCAGCCCGTACAGGTCATCGGCCCCGCCGCCGGCCTCGCGCTCACCCGAACGGACTTGAGCGGGCTCGACGCCGCAGCGCGCGAGGCCGAGGTGGGGCGGCTGGCGCGAGCCGAGGCCGGGCGCGGCTTCGACCTCGCGCGCGGGCCGCTCATCCGCGCGGGGCTGCTGCGTCTGGCGGAGGGCGAGCACGTCCTGCTGCTGACGATGCATCACATCATCTCGGACGGCTGGTCGATGGGCGTGCTCGTCCGCGAGGCCGCCGCGCTCTACGGGGCCTACACGGAGGGGCGGCCGTCGCCGCTCGCGCCGTTGCCCGTGCAGTACGGCGACCACGCCGAGTGGCAGCGCGAGTGGTTGAGCGGCGAGCGTCTCGAAGAGTTGACGGCCTACTGGAAGCAGCACCTCTCGGGCGCGGCTCCCGTGCTCGAACTGCCGACCGACCGCGCCCGCCCGGCCGCGCAGAGCTACCGCGGCGGCCGGCTGTCGGCGGCGCTCTCGGACGGACTGTCGGCGCGCCTGAACGAGCTGGCGCGCGCCGAGGGCGTGACGCCGTTCGTCCTGCTGCTCGCGGCCTTCCGCGTGCTGCTCTATCGCTACACGGGGCAGACCGACATCGTCGTCGGCACCGGCATCGCCAACCGCAACCGCGCGGAGATCGAGCCGCTCATCGGCTTCTTCACCAACACGCTCGTGCTGCGCAACGACCTCGCGGGCGACCCGACCTTCCGCGAACTGCTCTCGCGCGAGAAGGAGGTGGCGCTCGGCGGCTTCGCCCACCAGGACTTGCCGTTCGACAAGCTGGTCGAGGAGTTGCAGCCCGAGCGCAGCCTCAGCCACATGCCGCTCTTTCAGGTCATGTTCGCGTTGCAGAACGCGCCGATGCCCGAGCTGCGCCTGTCGGGTGTTACGCTGAGCTTCGAGCAGCACTACGCCGGGACGGCCAAGTTCGACCTCATGCTGGCCGTGGGCGAGGAAGACGGGCATTTCATCTGCGCCCTCGAATACAGCACCGACCTCTTTAACGCCGGAACGGTCGAGCGGATGCTCGGCCACCTGACCACGCTGCTCGAAGGCCTGGGGGCGAACCCCGGCGAGCGCATCGCGCGCCTGCCGCTTCTCTCCGAGGCCGAGCGCGACCGCGCGCTCGTCGAGTGGAACCAGACGGCGCGCCCTTACGAGCAAGACCTCTGCGTCCAACAAATCTTCGAGCGGCAGGCCGCGCTCACGCCCCTCGCGCCCGCGGTCGAAGCCGGCGGCCAGCGCCTGAACTACGCGGAGCTGAACCGACGGGCCAACCAACTCGCGCATCACCTGCGCTCGCTCGGCGTCGGCCCTGAGGCGAAGGTCGGGCTCTACCTTGAGCCGTCGTCGGACGTGCCCGTGGCGATGCTCGCCGTGCTGAAGGCGGGCGGCGCCTACGTGCCGCTCGACGCGGCACAGCCCGCCGGGCGCACGGCCTACATGCTCGAAGATTGCGGCGTGGCGGTGCTCCTGACGCAGGAGCGCCTTGCCGGGCGATTGCCGGCGCACGCGGCGCGCGTCGTGACCCTTGATGCTGACCGCGAGGAGATCGGCCGGCAGCGCGAGGACGACCCCGAGTGCCGCACGACGGCCGACAACCTCGTCTACGTGATGTACACCTCGGGCTCGACCGGCGAGCCGAAGGGCATCGCCATCGTTCACCGCGCCGTCAACCGTCTCGTCCGCAACGTCAGCTACGTCGAGTTGAACGAAAGTCACAGGGTCGCGCAGGCTTCCAACCTCGCCTTCGACGCGTCGACGTTCGAGGTGTGGGGTGCGCTGCTCAACGGGGCCTGCCTGGCGGTGGCGCCGCCGCCGCCGCTCGGGCTGGAGGAGCTGGGTGCGTTCGTGCGGGGCGCGGGGGTGACGACGTTGTGGCTGACGGCCGGGCTCTTCCACCAGGTGGTGGAAGGCGGGTTGAATGGATTCGGTGGGGTGCGGCAACTGCTGGCGGGCGGCGACGTGCTCTCGGCCCCGCACGTGCGGCGGGCGCTGGGGGTGGTGCCGGGCCTCGCGCTCATCAACGGCTACGGCCCCACCGAATGTACGACCTTCGCGGTCACGCACCGGATGGAGCAGATCGAGAACGGCGCCGTCAGCATCCCCATCGGAAGACCGATCTCGAACACGACCGTCTACGTCCTCGGCCGAGATATGCAGCCCGCGACCGTCGGCGCCGTCGGCGAACTTCACATCGGGGGGCCGGGGCTGGCGCGCGGGTACGTGAACCGGCCGGAGTTGACGGCCGAGCGTTTCGTCCCGCACCCGTTCTCGAAGGAGCCGGGCGCGCGCCTCTACCGCACGGGCGACCTCGTCCGCTACAGGGCCGACGGCGTGATTGAGTTTGTCGGACGCCTGGACAATCAGGTGAAGTTGCGCGGCTTCCGCATCGAGCCGGGCGAGATCGAGGCGACCTTGCGCCAGCACCCGGCAGTCGCGGACGCCGCGGTGATTGTGCGTGAGGCGCAGGAGGGGGACAAGCGACTCGTAGCTTACGTGGCAGGGACGGGCGCGGACGCGTCCGAGTTGCGTGCCTTCCTCAGACGAAAGCTGCCCGAGTACATGGTGCCGTCGGCCTTCATCGTGCTCGAACGATTGCCGCTCAACGCCAACGGCAAGCTCGACCGCGCCGCGCTGCCGGACGCGCCCGCGCAGGCGGCCGCGTCCGCCGCCAACGCGGAGGCGCATCGCACGCCCGTCGAAGAACTGCTCGCGGGCATCTGGGCCTCCGTGCTCGGCGTCGAGCGGGTCGGGGCGGACGATAACTTCTTCGACCTGGGCGGCCACTCGCTGCTCGCGACGAAGGCCGTCTCGCGCGTGCGCGAGGTGCTGGGCGCAGACGTGCAGTTGCGTGACCTGTTCGACGCGCCGACCGCGGCGGGTTTCGCCGCCGCCGTCGAAGCCCGACTGAAACAGTCCGCGGCCGGAGCGGACGAGCCGCCGCTGGCGCGCGCGGCGCGAGGTGAAGGGCCGCTGCCGCTCTCGTTCGCGCAGCAGCGGCTCTGGTTCCTCGACCAGCTGGAGCCGGGCCGCCCGACCTACAACGTTCCCGCGGCCGTGCGCCTCAGGGGCGACCTCGACCTCAAGGCGCTCGCGCGCAGCTTCGCGGAGATGACGCGGCGGCACGAGTCACTCCGCACGGTCTTCAGGGATGAAGGCGGGACGCCCGTGCAGGTGGTGCTGCCGGCGTGCGAGGTGGCGCTGCCGGTCGAAGACCTGACCGCGTTGGCCGAACCCCTGCGCGAGACGGAGGCGCGGGCGCGTGCACACGCGGAGGTGCGCCGCCCGTTCGACCTGACGACGGGGCCGCTTCTGCGCGCACTCGTGCTGCGGCTCGACGAGAGCGAGCACGTCGTCGTGCTGACGATGCACCACATCATCTCCGACGCCTGGGCGATGGAACTCTTCATCCGCGAGCTGACGACCCTCTACGGGGCGTTCGTCAGCGGCGAGGGGTCGCCGCTCGCGGAGCTGCCGGTGCAGTACGCTGACTACGCGGTCTGGCAGCGCGGGTGGCTGCGAGGCGAGCGGCTGCGCGAGCAGGTCGAGTACTGGCGTGGGCGGCTGGCCGGGGCGCCGCCCGTCCTCGAACTCCCCACCGACAGGCCGCGCACGGCCGCGCCCGCACAGGTCGGCGCGTCGCAGTCGAGGCCGATGCCGCCGCAACTCGCACAGTCGCTCCGGGCGCTCAGCCGCCGCGCCAACGCGACGCTATTCATGACGCTGCTCGCCGCCTTCGAAGGGCTGCTCTACCGCTACACGGGGCAGGAGGACATCGTCGTCGGCACGACCGTGGCGAACCGGAGGCGGGCCGAGACCGAGGGGCTGATCGGCTTCTTCGTCAACATGCTCGTGCTGCGCACGAACCTCTCCGGCAACCCGACCTTCGAAGAGTTGCTCGGGCGCGTGCGCGAGGTGACGCTCGGCGCCTACGCCCATCAGGACGTGCCGTTCGAGAAGCTGGTCGAGGTGCTGCGCCCCGACCGGGCCCTGAGCAGCAGCCCGCTCTTTCAGGTCGTCTTCGGCCTGCACCACCTCGAACAGTCGCGGCCCGCGCCGCCCGCGCTCGACCTGCGGCCGGTGGCGCTCGACAGCGGCGTCACGCAGTTCGACCTCATCGTTCGCGTTATCGACGGCGCCGGAGGGCTGTCCGTCATGGCGACCTACAACGTCGCACTCTTCGACGGGGCGACTATCGACCGCCTGCTCGGCCACTACGAGGCGTGGCTGGCGGCCGTCGTCGCGCGGCCCGACCGGCGACTGCTCGACATCCCGCTCGGCCTGCCCGCCCCCGGCGGCGCGCGCGCCGCGCCGGAGGCGGCGACGGCCCTCCCCGACCAATACGGCCTCGACGAATTCACCTTCAGCCTGAGTTAAGGAGCGATCATGAGCCTGGTGTCGATCAAGCCACGCAGCGACCGGAGCGGCCCGCGCCCGTACCCCAACGGCGGACGAATCTTGCTGGTCAAGCCGCCCTACTTCTCACCCTGGACGCCCCCGCTCGGCATCGCCATCCTGAAGACCTTCCTTCAGCAGCATGGCTACACCGTCCGGTGCTACGACTTCAACGCCGACCCCGAGCTGTGGGGCATGCACCACAAATACTTCAGCATCCTCCAGACGCTCGAAGACGTGTCGGTCAACGACGGCTATTCGAAGCTCTGGTGGATTCTCGATGCGCACATGCTGGCCTACGCCAACGGCGCCGGCCCCGACGAGTGCGCGCGCGTGCTGGAGGTAGTCGTCCCGCTCCAGGGCATCCGGATCGAGTCGTCGATTATCAAGTCGCTGCTGCCGCTGGTCGAGCGCTTCTACCGGCGGCTCGGCGAAATGACCGACCAGTTCGACATCGGCTCCTTCGACGTGGTCGGCACGAGCACCTACACCACCTCGCTCGGCCCATCGCTCTTCTTCCTCAAGCGCGTGAGGGAGTGCCACCCGTCGGTCAAAACCATCATGGGCGGCGGCGCCTTCGCCGACGACCTCGCGCTCGGCTCCGACAACCTCGACACCCTCATCCGCGAGTACGACTTCGTCGATCACTTCGTCCTCGGCGAAGGAGAGATGCTGCTGCTCAAGCTGCTGGAGGGCGAGCTGGCTCACAAGCGCATGATCTCAATCGCCGACCTCAAGGGGACGACCCTGCAGATGAAGGACGTGCCCGTGCCGGACTTCTCCGACGTCAGCCCCGAGAGCTACTACCACCTGACCATCGAAGGGGCGCGGAGCTGTCCGTTTCAGTGCAGCTTCTGCTCCGAGACGATTCAGTGGGGCGACTACCGCCGCAAGCCCACGCCCGACTTCGCCGATCAGGTGCTCGAACTCGCGCAGCGCTACCGCAACAACTCGTTCTTCATGGGCGACTCGTTGATGAACCCATACATCAACTCGTTCGCCGAAGAGTTGCTCAAGCGCGGCGCCGGTGTCCTCTACGACGGCTACCTGCGCGCCGACAAGCCGGTCGCGAACCGCAAGCTCGTCAAGCGCTGGGCCGACTCGGGCTGCTACCGCGTGCGGCTCGGCATCGAGAGCGCGGCGGCGCGCGTCCTCGACTCGATGGACAAGATGACCACCCCGCAGGTCATCTCCGACGCGCTTAAGGCGCTCTCCGACGCCGGCATCCGCACGACGACCTACTGGATCACGGGCTTCCCCGGCGAGACCGAAGAGGACTTCCGCGAGTCCTGCGACTTCATCCGCGAGCACCACCGCTACATCTACGAACTGGAGGCGCACGCCTACTACTACTACCCTTACGGTCAGATCGGCTCGCGCCTCCATCAGTGCACCTCGCTCTACCCGGACGAGGTCACCGACATCATCAAGTTCAAGGTGTGGGAGATCAACGACGCCGACCCGCCGCGCGTCGAACGGTTCAACCGCCTGCGGCGCATGTCGGAGCTGGCCTCAAACCTCGGCCTGCCGAACATCTACACGATGGCCGAGCGTTACGAAGCCGAGGAGCGCTGGCACAAACTCTATCCGCTCGCCGCCGAGGTCTACGCGGACACACGCCTGCGGCGCGACGCGCCCGCGCCAATGCCCGCGCCGGTGCCCGCGCCCGCGGCCGCCGCGCGGCTGCGCGACCCCGCGCTCGCCTACCGCCTGACACACGAGTCGCCGCTCGACGACGAGAAGCTGGCGGCGGCCGCCCGCGTGCTCGCGCAGTACAACGAGATGTTGCAGGTTCGGCTTGAAGGCGGCCGCCTCTCGGCCGCGCCCGAGGCGGCAGAGGGGTTCGGGGTCTTGACGCTCACGCCCACCGAGGAGGAGCGCGCCGACCTGCCGGCTCTCATCCGCCGCACCGCCGCGGAGCAGGCCGCGCGGCTCAGCCCCGAGCCGCCCGACGCGCTGCGTCTCATACACCTGCGCAACGGCGAGACCTCCGAAATACTACTCGTGGGCCATCCCGCCCTGCTCGACGGCCGCAGCCTCGTCCTACTCTGCGAAGACCTGTTCCGGGCCTACGAACAGTTCGCCAACGGCAGGCCGCTCTCCCTCGTCCCCGTGCGGAAGAGCTATGCGGACTACCTCGCCACGACCGGCGGGCAGCCGGCCGCCGCGGCGGTCACTGCTCCTGCGGAAGCGCCGGCCGGCCTACGCGTGGTCGGCCTCGGCCCCGAGTTGACGCGCCGTCTGTACGCCGACTCCGTGAAGTTATACGGCCTGACTTTCGCGGAGGCCGTCGGCGCCGCTCTGCTGCGCGCGCTCGGCACCGTGGCCGCCGACCTGAAGGCCGATCTGCGTGGGACGGACGCCGCGCTCGAACGCACCGTCGGGCCATTGACTGGAGTGCGGAGCCAGCACGAGACGGCGGGGCAGGTGAAGGTGCTCGTCAATCTCGAACGCTTCGTCGAAGACCCCTGGCTTGGCGCGGGGCGTTGGCGGGCACGCGGTTTCGTCTTCGGCGAGACGGCGCCGGCCGCCGGCTACGAGCTTGAGCTGGCGCCCGTCTACTCGCCGACGGAGATCGAGGTGCGGCTGCTCTACCGAGAAGGCGTGGGGGTCGAGGAATTGGTCGAGCGCCTGTCTCACTCGCTGGTCGAAGAGGTGCGCGCGGAAGTCGAAGGCTGCGAGCGTTACGCGGCCGCGCGCGAGTTCTGGTACGGCGAGTTCGACAAGGAGGCGCCCGCTTCCAACGTGGACTGCATCGCCGACCGCGACGCTCCGGCGGCGGGCGATGCGGCGCTCCTGCCCGGCGGCGTCAGCCCTGACGCGCCGTCGGCGGCGGGCCGCGCCTGCGGGGTCACGCCGGATGTGGCCCTCCTGAGCGCCTTCGGCGTGCTCCTGTCGCGGCTGAACGGGCGCGAGGACGTGGTGATCGCAGCCGTGCTCGACGCCGGGGCGCCGCCCGTGCCTTTAAGGCTGAGGCCGTCGTGGGAGTTGAGCTTCGAAGAGTTCGCGGCGCGCGTGCGCGAGCTGACAGAGAGCGCGCGCGGGCACGCGCAACACGGCCTCGAAGTTCTGGGGCGCGCGGCGGAGGACAGGCACACGCACGTCAAGATGCCGAGCCTCGACGTGGGATACGTCTGCGGCAGTGACCCGGCCGCGGCCGAGCCGTCGGCGGCGAACGTGGAAGGGCGCTTCGCGGCGCTGCCGCGGCCGCCCGCGCTGATGCTGGCGGCGGCTGCCACGGGCGCGCGGCTCGTCTACCGCGCGGGGCGCTTCTCGCCCGCGGTGCTCGACGACGTGGTCTCGCGCCTTGAGGCGATTCTTGAGCAGGCGGCCTCCGACCCGCGTGCGACGCTCGGAGAGATCAGGCTCGACGATGAGGTCGGCGTGGCGAACGCCCCGTTCGCGTTGGCGCAGGACAGCTTCAGCTTCGGCTCGAATCCCTGAGTCGCCCGAGACGAGACACGCGCCGCCGACGACCTAAGAAGACTGAAGAGGGTTGCGATGAAGGCTACCAACGCAGACGTGGTTTTTTTCGACGCCAAGTTGAAAGAGGAACGTGAGTTCTGGTTGCGGAAGCTCGCGGGCGAGCTTGTCACGTCGGCGCCGCCGCCCGACCGCGAGCGCGCGCCCGAGGACGCGCGGCGCAGTGAGAGTCTCCACTTCGAGGTGGACGAGGAGACGCGCAGGGCTCTCGGCGCGCTGGTCGGCCAGTCGCAGTTCCTGCTCTACGCGGCGCTGCTGGCGGCGCTGGAGGTCTGCCTCTATCGGTACACGCGCAACGAGACCGTGCTGGTCGGCAGCCCCGCGTTGAAAGAGTTGGGGCGCGAGAACGCGCTGACCGTCGCCGTCGGGCTCGACGGCGAGAAGACCTTCCGCCAACTGCTGCTCGACGTGCGCGCCGCCCTGCTCGAAGCCTACGCGAACCAGCGTTACCCAGTCGGCAGGCTGTTGAAGGACTTGGGACAGGGCGGGGCGGGGCGCAAGTGCCCGCTCTTCGACGTGTCGCTGGCGCTGGCGAGCATACACGGCGGGATGCCCGACGTGGGGCAGGACGTGTCCATCGAGTTCGTCGAAGAGGCGGGCGCGTTGAAGGCCGAGGCGCGCTACAACCCGGCCGTCTACGATCCGGAGACGATCCGGCGCTTCACGGCTCACTACCTCAACGTGCTGCGCGCGGGCGTGGCCGCGACCGGGAGGCGCCTGCACGAGCTGCCGCTGCTCGGCGCGGAGGAGCGGCATGAACTACTCGTCCTGCGGAACGAGACCGTCCGGGACTTCGGCCCCGAACGTTGCCTGCACGAGTGGGTCGAGGCGCAGGTCGAGCTGACGCCGGACGCCGTCGCCGTGATCAGCGAAGAGGAGCAGGTGACCTACGCGGAGCTGAACCGGCGGGCCAACCGGCTCGCGCGCCGGCTGCGCGAACTCGGCGTCGGGCCGGACGTGCCGGTCGGCGTGTGCGTCGAGCGTTCGGTCGAGATGGTGGTGGGACTGCTCGGCGTGTTGAAGGCGGGCGGCGCTTATGTGCCGCTCGACCCCGAGTACCCGCAGGAGCGGCTCGCCTTCATGCTCGAAAACACGGGCGCACGGGTTCTCCTGACGCAGCAGCGCCTGGTCGAAGTTCTGCCGCCGTTCGAAGGGCGCGTCCTCTGCCTCGACGCCGAGGAGGAGGCCGCCGACGACGGGCAGCCCGAAGAGAACCCGAGGAGCGGCGTGAAGGGCGACAACCTCGCCTACGTCATCTACACCTCCGGTTCGACGGGGCGCGCGAAGGGTGTCATGATCGCGCACCGCTCCATCTGCAACCGCGTGCTCTGGACGCTCGACCGTTACCCGCTGGGGCCATCCGACCGCCTGCTGCAAAAGACGCCCTTCACCTTCGACGCCTCCGTGTGGGAGCTGTTCGCGCCGCTGATGTCGGGCGCGCAGTTGGTCATGGCGCGGCCCGGCGGCCACCGCGAGTGCGCCTACATGGCCGGCGTCATCGCGGCGAAGCAGGTGACTTTCCTGCAACTGGTGCCGTCCATGCTTCAGGTCTTTCTGAGTGAGGCCGCGGCGGGCGACTGCCGGAGTTTGAGGCACGTCTTCTGCGGCGGCGAAGTGCTGCCCGCGCAGTTGCAGGAGCGCTTCCACGAGCGGCTCGGGGCCGAGCTGCATAACCTCTACGGCCCGACGGAAGTCTCCATCGACGCGACCTCCTGGGACTGCGAGCGCGACCGCCCGCGTCAGGTCGTGCCCATCGGCCGCCCCATCGCCAACATGCGCGTCTACGTGCTCGACGAGGAGCTGGAGCCCGTCCCGGTCGGCGTCGTCGGCGAGCTATACGTGGCGGGTGTGGGGCTCGCGCGCGGCTACCTCGAACGCCCCGACCTGACTGCCGAGAAGTTCATCCCCGACCCTTACAGCCCGGGCGGCGGCGGCCGGCTCTATCGCACCGGCGATCACGTGCTGGCGCGCGGCGACGGCAGCATCGAGTACGTCGGGCGCGGCGACGGGCAGGTGAAGGTGCGCGGCTTCCGCATCGAACTGGGCGAGATCGAAACGGCGCTCGCGCGGCACGAATCGGTGCGCGAGGCGGTCGTGACGGCGCGCGAAGACGAGCCGGGCGAGAAGCGTCTGGTCGCCTACGTGGTCGCCGTGCACGGTCACGAGGCCGCGGCCGCCGAGCTGCGCGCGCACCTGCGGAAAGAGCTGCCCGAGTACATGGTGCCGTCGGCCTTCGTCGAGCTGGAACGGCTGCCGCTCAACGCCAACGGCAAGCTCGACCGCCATGCGCTGCCCGCGCCCGGGAACCAGCGGCCGGAGCTTGAGTACGCCTTCGCCGCCCCGCGCACCGTACACGAGGAGCTGCTGGCCGAAGTCTGGGCGCGCGTGCTGGGCGTCGAGCGCGTGGGCATCCACGACAACTTCTTCGACCTCGGCGGCCACTCGCTGCTCGCCACGCAGATCGTCGCGCGAGCGCGCGAAGTCTTTCGCCTTGAGCTGCCGCTGCGCAGCCTCTTCGAGCACCCGACCGTGGCCGGGCTGGCGGCGCACATCGCGACCCACGTCGGGACTGGGCATGACACCGAAGAGCCTCCCATCGAGAAGGTCGCTCGCACCGGAGACCTCCCCCTCTCCTTTACGCAGCAGCGCCTCTGGCTTCTCGACCAGCTCAAGCCCGGCAGTTCCGTCTACAACCTTCTGACCGTGCTGCGCCTGAGAGGCGCGCTCGACGTGGACGCGCTCGAACAAAGCTTGAGCGAGATCGTGCGCCGCCACGAGGTGCTGCGTACCTCGTTCCCCATCCGCGGCGGCCAGCCCGTTCAAGCTATCGCGCCGCCGCAGCCCGTGCGGATTCCCGTACGAGACCTGCGCCATCTGGCGGATGGGACGCAGGAAGCGGAGGCGCAACGGATGACGCAGGAGGAGGGGCAACTCCCCTTCGACCTGGCGACGGGGCCGCTGCTGCGCGTGAGCCTGCTGCGTCTGCGCGACGACGAACACCTCGCGCTCGTCACGCTCCATCACATCATCTCGGACGGCTGGTCTGTCGGCCGGCTCGTGGACGAGGTGGCGACGCTCTACGACGCGTACCGGCAGGGCCATCCGTCGCCGCTCGCGGAGCTGCCGATTCAGTACGGCGACTACGCCGTGTGGCAGCGCGGGTGGCTACAAGGCGAGGTGCTGGGAGAGCAGCTCGCCTACTGGCGGAGGCAGCTCGGCGGGGCTTTGCCGGCGCTCGACCTGCCGACGGACAGGCCGCGGCCCGCCGTGCAGTCCTTCCGCGGCGCGAACCAGTGGCTCTATCTGTCGGAGGAGTTGACCGCCGCACTCAAGAAGCAGTGTTTGCAGGAGGGCGTGACGCTCTACATGCTGCTGCTCGCGGCGTTCCAGACCCTCCTGCATCGTTACACAGGGCAGGACGACATCACGGTCGGCTCGCCCATCGCCAACCGCCGCCGCCCCGAGATCGAGCCCCTCATCGGCTGCTTCATCAACACGCTCGTCATGCGCACAGACCTCTCGGGCGACCCGACTTTCCGCGAACTGCTCGGGCGCGTGCGCGAGACGAGTCTGGCCGCGTACGCGCATCAGGACGTGCCGCTGGAACTGCTGGCCGAGACGTTACGGCCGGAGCGCGAGGCGAACTACGCGCCGTTCTTCCGCGTCGTCTTCGCGCTCCAGAACGCGCCGCTGCGCGCGCTGGAACTGCCGGGCCTCACCCTCTCTGCGCTCGAACTCGACGGCGGCTCCACGCAGTTCGACCTCATCCTTTCGCTCGTCGAGTCGGGCGGCCAACTCAAAGGCACCCTGACTTACAGCACCGATCTCTTCGACGCCGACACCGTCGCCGAGATGCTTCGGCATTTCCGGCTGCTGCTGGAGGCCGTCGTCGCCAACCCGGACAGGCGTCTGCTCGACATCCCACTCGGCCGGTCTGAAGGCGAAGGCTATGGGCGCGTCGCCGTCCCCGCGCCGGGCGCCGTTTCGCCCGACCAGTTCGTCATGTGAGACGCGTGCCCGTCGCGCCAAGGAGATAACAACGTGAGCGACAACAGACCGAAGCGGCCCCTCTTCGACAGCCGCATGAAGACGGAGCGAGACTACTGGCTCAAGCGGCTGGGGGGCGAACCGGTTCCCACCGGAGTGCACCCCGACTTCGAACGCGCCGGGGCGGGTGCGCGCCGGCCCGGGCGGCTCGAAGTCGCCGTGCCCGACGAGCTGCGCGAGCGGCTCATGCGCCTGACGAACGGCGCGCCCCTGCTCGTCTACGCGGCCGTGCTCGCCGGCTTGCAGGTCTGCCTCTCGCGTCACGCGCGGAGCACGACGGTCATCGCCGGCAGCCCCGCGCCGCGCGCGGCCGAGCCCAACGCGCTCGCCATCCTGAGCGAAGTGGACGAGCGCACGCCCTTCCGCCAACTGCTGCTCGACGTGCGCGCCACACTCGACGAGGCGTACGCCAACGCCAGCTACCCGTTCGGGCGTGTGGTTCGTGATCTCGGCCTGACGGCGGCCGTGGACAGGTGCCCGCTCTTCGACGTGGCGCTCGCGCACGAGGCGCTCCACGCGCCGCTGCCCGAACTCAACAACGACATCACGATCACGCTGCGCCCGTCCGGAGACGCTCTGGTCTGCGACGTGGACTACCACGCCGGTTTGTTCCACGGTTCCACCGTCGAAGCCTTCGTCCGCCACCTGTTGACTCTGACGAGCGCCGCGCTGGCCGACGTGGACAGGCCAGTCGGTGAACTCGACATGACGAACGTGGCCGAGCGGCAGCAACTCCTCGTCGATTGGAACGACACGCGCCGCGACTACCCGCACGACCGCGCCGTCCATGAACTGTTTGAGGAGCAGACTGCCGCCACGCCCGACGCGCCCGCCGTCGTCTGCGGCTCAGAGGTCATCACCTACGAACAGTTGAACCGGCGCGCGAACCGTCTGGCCCACCGGCTGCGGGCGCTCGGGGCCGGCCCCGAGGTGTGCGTCGGAATCTGCCTGGAGCGCTCGCCGGAGTTGATCGTCGGCATGCTCGCCGTCCTGAAGGCCGGCGGCGTCTACGTCCCCCTGGACACCGAGTACCCGCGCGAGCGGCTCGCCTTCATGCTCGAAGACACCAGGGCGCGGCTGCTGCTCACACGTGAGGAGTTCGTCGGCCTGCTGCCCGCCGGGGACGCGCGCGTCGTCCGCGTCGAAGAGGCCGGGGCCGGCGACGAACTGTCCGACCAGAACCCGCCGGCCGGCGCGAGCGCCGACAACCTCGTCTACGTGATGTACACCTCGGGCTCGACCGGCGAGCCGAAGGGTGTCGCCGTCACGCACCGCGGCGTGGTGCGGCTGGTCAAGAGCGCGAACTACGTCCGGCTCGGGCCGGGCGAAGTCGTTCTGCAATTCGCGACGACCGCCTTCGACGCGTCGACGTTCGAGGTGTGGGGTGCGCTGCTCAACGGGGCCTGCCTGGCGGTGGCGCCGCCGCCGCCGCTCGGGCTGGAGGAGCTGGGGGCGTTCGTGCGGGGCGCGGGGGTGACGACGTTGTGGCTGACGGCCGGGCTCTTCCACCAGGTGGCGGAGGGTGGGTTGGGCGACTTCCGGGGTGTGCGGCAACTACTGGCGGGCGGCGACGTGCTCTCGGCCCCGCACGTGCGGCGGGCGTTGGAGGCGGTGCCGAGCCTCGCGCTCATCAACGGCTACGGCCCCACCGAGTGCACCACCTTCGCGTGCTGCCACGTGATGCGTGCGGCCGGTGAGGTGGGCAGTGCGGTGCCGATCGGGCGGCCGATTACGAACACGGACGTGTACGTGCTGGATGTCGGGATGCGGCCGGCGCCTGTGGGCGTGGTCGGCGAGCTCTACATCGGGGGGCCGGGGCTGGCGCGCGGGTACGTGAACCGGCCGGAGTTGACGGCCGAGCGTTTCGTCCCACACCAGTTCTCGAAGGAGCCGGGCGCGCGCCTCTACCGCACGGGCGATGCGGTGCGCTACCTCCACGACGGGACGATAGAGTTTATCGGGCGCGGCGACCGGCAAGTGAAGGTGCGCGGCTTCCGCGTCGAGCTGGGCGAAGTCGAGGCGGCGCTCCTGCAGTGCCCCGGCGTGCGCGATACGGTCGTCACGGCGCGCGCCGACCAGTCGGGTGACAAGACGCTGACGGCCTACCTCGTCGCGGACGAGGGCGCCACGCTGATGCCGCAGGAGGTGCGCGCGCACATGGAGCAGCGCCTGCCCGCTTACATGCTGCCGACCGACTACCTCTTCCTGCCCGAGTTGCCTCTGAACCGTAACGGCAAGGTTGACCGCGCGCGCCTGCCCGCGCCGGAGCGGAACCGGCGCGACCCGTCGGAGCGCTTCGTCGCGCCGCGCACCGAGACGGAGCGCCGCGTCGCCGAGGTCTGGTGCGAGGTGCTGGGCCTCGACGCCGTCGGCGTCAACGACAACTTCTTCAGGCTCGGGGGCCACTCGCTGCTCGCCACCAAGGTCATGACTCGCCTGCGCGAGATTTTCGAAGTCGAGCTGAGTCTGGGACACATCTTCGAGACGCCCACGGTCGCGGAGCTGGCTGCGCTCGTCGAACGCAGCACGGCGACGGCCGGGGCGGTCGCGGGCGGCGGCATCGAGCGCGTCCCGCGCGGAGAAGAGGACTTGGCGCAAGTCCTGGCGGAGTTGTCCCGGCTCTCGGAGGTCGAGGTGCAGTCGCTGCTGGCCCAGGAGGGTCTCGGCGCCGACGGGACGAGTGTCAACGAGTAGCGGGCGGGCGGGCAAGCAAGAGACATGCAGACCACCGACATCAGCAAGCAGATCGCCGACCTCTCGCCGGAGAAGCGTGCGCTGCTCGCGCTGCGCCTGAAGAAAGGCGGCGCGCGCCACGGGTCGTTCCCGCTCTCCTATGCGCAGGAGCGCCTATGGTTCATCGACCAGCTTGAGCCGGGCAGCCCGAGCTACAACACGCCGGGCGCGTGGCGCGTGGGCGGGCCGCTCGACGTGGGCGCGCTCGAACGCGCTCTGAACGAGTTGACGCGCCGGCACGAAATCCTCCGCACCAACTTCCTCGTCTTCGACGGCACGCCGATGCAGGTGGTCAACCCGCCGCAGTTCGTCCCGCTCGAAGTGTGCGACCTCAGTCAACTTCCGCCGGCCGAGCGCGAGGCCGAGGCGGCGCGCATCGCGGTCGAAGAGGGGCGGCGGCCGTTCGATCTTGGGCGCGGGCCGCTCACGCGCACCCGCCTGCTCCGCCTCGCCGCCGACGAACACATTCTGCTCCGCAACGAGCACCACATCATCAACGACGGCATGTCGCAGGAGATATTCCTACGCGAAGTGGCGACGCTCTACGACGCGTACCGGCAGGGCCATCCGTCGCCGCTCGCGGAGCTACCCATCCAGTACGGCGACTACGCCGTGTGGCAGCGCGGGTGGTTACAAGGCGAGGTGCTGGAAGAGCAGCTCGCCTACTGGCGGAGGCAGCTCGGCGGGGCACTGCCCGCGCTCGACCTGCCGACGGACAGGCCGCGGCCCGCCGTGCAGTCCTTCCGCGGCGCGGTGGAGATGCGCCTGCTGAGCGGCGAGCTGGCCGCGCGGCTCAAGTCGCTCGGCCACGAGGAGGGCGCGTCGCTCTTCATGACGCTGCTGACGGCCTTCAATGTTCTCCTGCTGCGCTACACGAACGAGACAGACCTCTGCGTCGGCACGCCCGTCCTGAACCGAGACCGCGCCGAGATCGAATCGCTGATGGGTTACGTCGGCAACACGCTCGTCCTGCGGACGGACGCCTCCGGCGACCCGACCTTCCGCGAGCTGCTGCGCCGCGTGCGCCGGGTCACCCTCGACGCCTTCGCGCATCAGCACGTGCCGTTCGAGCGGGTCGTCCGCGCCGCGCAGCCCGAGCGCAGCCTGAGCCGCACGCCGCTCTTTCAGGTGATGTTCACCCTTCAGAGCACGACGACGACGGGCGGGACGCACGCGCTGCCCGGCCTCACGATGACGCCGCTCAACGTAGACATCGGCACCACCCACTTCGACATCACCCTCTCGATGGAGCAGACCGAGGCCGGCCTCGGGACGATGCTGCAGTACGACACGGACCTCTTCGACGCGGCCACGATCAGGCAGATGCTCGACCACCTTGAGCGGCTGCTGGCGGGCATCGCCGACGATCCCGACCGGCCCCTCTCCGCCTTCGAACTGCTCTCCGAGGCCGAGCGCGCCGAGACCCTCTACGGCTGGAACGAGACGGCGGCCGACTATCCGCGTGACCTCTGCATCCACCAACTCTTCGAGCGGCAGGTCGCGAGCACGCCCGACGCCGTCGCGCTCGTCTACGAAGGCGAAGAGTTGACCTACAGCGAGCTCGACGCGCGCGCCAACCGGCTGGCGCGCCACCTGCGCGCGCTCGGCGTCGGCCCCGAGATACTCGTCGGCGTGTGCGCCGAGCGTTCGTTGGAGATGGTGGTGGGGCTGCTGGGCATCCTCAAGGCCGGCGGCGCCTACGTGCCCTTAGACCCGAACTACCCGGCCGAGCGGCTCGCCTTCATGCTCGAAGAGGCGCGGGTCTCCGTCCTGCTCACGCAGCAGCATCTGGCCGCGCGACTCGAAGTCACCACGTCCCGCGTCGTCCGCCTCGACGCCGACTGGCCCGAGATCGCCGCCCGCAGTGCCGAGACGCCGGAGTCGCTCGTCGGTTTCGACAACCTTGCTTACGTCATCTACACCTCGGGCTCGACCGGCCGGCCGAAGGGGGCGATGAACACGCACGGGGCGATCCATAACCGCCTGGTCTGGATGCAGGAGGCGTACGGGCTGACGGCGGCCGACCGGGTGTTGCAGAAGACGCCGTACAGCTTCGACGTGTCGGTCTGGGAGTTCTTCTGGCCCTTGATGGCGGGCGCGCGGCTCGTCGTCGCACGCCCCGGCGGTCACAGAGATACCGACTACCTCGCGCGAACCATCCGCCGTCAGGGAATTACCACGCTGCACTTCGTCCCGTCGATGCTGTACGCGTTCCTCGCCGATCCGGAGGCCGCCTCGTGCACGAGCCTGAAGCGCGTCTTCTGTAGCGGCGAGGCGCTCTCGCCGGAGTTGGAGGCGCGCTTCTTCGAGACGCTGGGCGCCGAGCTGCATAACCTCTACGGCCCGACCGAGGCGGCCGTGGACGTGACCTACTGGGCCTGCCGGCCCGACGCCGCGCAATCTTTCGTGCCTATCGGGCGGCCGGTCGCCAACACGCAGATGTACGTTCTCGACGAGCGCCTGCGCCCGGTCGTCCGCGGCGGCCTCGGCGAACTCTACATCGGCGGCGTGCAGTTGGCCCGCGGCTACCTGAGCCGGCCCGACCTCACGGCCGAACGCTTCATCCCCGACCCGTTCGGCGCGCCCGGCGCGCGCCTGTACCGGACGGGCGACCTTGCGCGCCATCTGCGGGGCGGCGCCATCAAATTCGTCGGTCGCGCCGACCATCAGGTCAAGCTGCGCGGCGCGCGCATCGAGCTGGGCGAGATTGAGACGGCGCTGGCGCAGGCCGAGGGCGTCCGCGAGGCGGCCGTCATCGTGCGCGAAGACGTGCCCGGCGACCAGCGTCTCACGGCCTACCTGGTCGCGCAGGGCGAACCCGCGCCCACGCACGAGCGCCTGCGCGCTCTTCTCAGTACGAAGCTGCCCGACTACATGATACCGGCGGCCTTCATCGTCCTGCCCGCCTTCCCGCTAACGGCGAGCGGCAAGCTCGACCGGCGCGCTCTGCCGGCCCCCGACGGCGCGCGCCCGGAACTGCTCGCCCCCTTCGTCGAGCCGCGCACGGAGGCCGAGCGGACGCTCTGCGACATCTGGGCCGCGGTGCTGCGCGTCGAGCGCGTGGGCGTCCACGACAATTTCTTCGACCTCGGCGGCGACTCGATTCTGAGCATACAGGTCGTCGCGCGCGCGAACCGCGCGGGACTCAGACTGCTGCCCAGACATCTCTTCCAGCACCAGACGGTGGCCGCGTTGGCGGCCGTCGCCGAGGCTCCGGCCGAGACGGCGGCGCGGGCCGAACAGGGGCTCGTGACCGGGCCCGTGGAGCTGACGCCGATCCAACGCTGGTTCTTCGAGCAGCGTCCGGCCGAGCCGCACCACTTCAATCAGGCGATCATGCTTGAAGTGAGCAGGCCGGTTGACGCGCGGCTGCTTGAGCGAGTCGTCGCATCGCTACTCGAACAACACGACGCGCTGCGCCTCCGCTACGCCGAGCACGAAGGCGTCTGGGGTCAGGTCAACGACGGCCCGGACGCGCGCAGCTTCTTCACGCGCGTCGACCTCTCGGGCCTCGCGTCGGATGCGCAGCGACAGGCCGTCGAGGCGCGCGCGGCCGAGTTGCAGGCGGGCCTCGACCTCGCGCGCGGCCCCGTCTTTCGGGTCGCGCTCTTCGACCTCGGGCCGGACAGCCCGTCCCGAATTCTGCTCGTCGCACATCATCTGGTCGTTGACGGCGTCTCGTGGCGCATCCTGCTCGACGACCTCGCGCGGGCCTACGAACAGGCCGCGCGCGGCGAGCGGGTCGAGCTGGGGCCGAAGACGACTTCGTTTCAGGAGTGGGCGCGGCTGCTGGCGCGGCACGCGCAGTCGGGCGAGTTCGACGCGGAGCTTGACTACTGGGCGTCGGCGGAGGGCGCGCGCGCCCTGCCCGTCGATCATGCCGGCGGCGAGAACGCGGTGGCGCATGAGGGCAGTGTCTCGTTCGCGCTCTCTGCGGAGGAGACGCGTGCGCTTTTGCGAGAGACGCGCGGCGCTGTTCGGGCGCAGGCCGAGGAGCTGCTTCTCGCGGCGCTCGTCTACGCGCTCGACGCTTGGACGGGCGACGGACGGTTCCTCATCGACCTCGAATCTCACGGCCGCGCGGAGGTCTTCGAGGGTATCGACCTGTCGCGCACGGTCGGCTGGTTCACTTCACTCTACCCCGTGCTGTTCGAGGCTGCGGGCGACATCGGCGCGACGCTGCGCGGCGTCAAGGAACGGATGCGTGCGGTGCCGCGGCGCGGCCTCGGCTACGGCGCGCTGCGTTACCTGCGCGGCGCGGAGGCGGGCGCCGCGCGCCTGTCCGGTCAGCCGAGGGCCGAGGTGGTCTTCAACTACCTCGGACAGCTCGACACGGCGCTCGACCCGGAAGGCGGCTTCGCCCCCGCGCGCGAGAGCGTCGGCCCCACGCGCGGGCCGCGCAACCTCCGCTCGCACCTGCTCGACGTGTCGAGTAGCGTCGCCGGTGGCCGCCTGCGCGTCGCCTTCGCCTACGGCGCTGAGGTGCACGAACGCACGACGGTCGAGGCGTTGGCCGCTTCGTTCCGCGCCGCGCTGCGAGAGCTGCTGGAGCGCCCGGCCGCGGCGGCTCGCACCGCCTGCACGCCGGCCGACTTTCCGCTGGCTAAACTCGACGAGCGGCAGTTGGGCAGGCTGCTGGCGAAGCACGGCGAAGTCGAAGACATCTACGCCCTCTCCCCGTTGCAGCAGGGCATTCTCTTCCACAGCCTCTACGAAAGCGGCGCGGGCGTCTACCTCACCGAGCTGACGTGCGAGTTGCGCGGCGGGCTGGACGTTGAAGCGTTCGCGAGCAGTTGGCGCAAGGCGGTCGCGCGTCACGCCATCCTCCGGACGTGCTTCGAGTGGGACGGGCTGGACGAGCCGGTGCAGCTCGTGCGGCCGCGCGTGGGCATCGAGCTCGAGCAGCAGGACTGGCGCGCGGACGGAACGGCCGAGCCGAGAGGGCGCTTCGCTGCCTACATGAGCGAGCTGCGCGAACAGGGCGTGCGGCTCGACGCGGCCCCTTTGATGAGGCTGACGCTCATCAGGACGGGCGAGCAGACCTACCTCTTCGCGTGGCACTGTCATCACCTGCTGCTCGACGGCTGGTCTGTGCCGTTGCTGTTGCAGGAGGTCTTCGCGCTCTACGAGGCGGAGCGGCAGGGACGGGAACCGGCGCTGCCCGCGCCGCGACCTTTCAGGGACTACATCGCCTGGCTCCAGGAGCAGCCGGCGCAGGCCGCCGAAGCCTTCTGGCGCGAAGCCCTCGCCGGGGTCGAAGCGCCGACGCCCTTCCGCGTCGAGAAGGCCGCGTCCGCCCCGCCGAGCCGCGGCCCGGCATACGGCGAAGAGCAGCTCCTGCTCGCGCGCGTCGAGACGACCCGCCTGCGCGACGCGGCCCGACGTTGCGGCGTCACCATGAATACGCTCGTACAGGGGGCCTGGGCGTTGCTGCTGAGCCGTTACGGCGGCGCGCGCGACGTGGTCTTCGGCGTGACCTCGGCGGGGCGGCCGGCGGCGCTCGCGGGCGTCGAGCAGATGGTCGGGATGTTCATCAACACGCTGCCGGCGCGTGTGCGCGTCGCCGACGGCGAGCCGGTCGCGGATTGGCTCGCGTGCTTGCAGCGGCGGCAGTCGGAGCTGCGCGACTTCGAGTACAGCACGCTCGCACAGATACAGGGGTGGAGCGGGCTACCGCGCGGCACGGAACTGTTCGAGAGCATCCTCATCTTCGAGAACTATCCGTCCTACGGCCCGCCGGAGGGGCAGCGCGCGCCGCTCGAAGTGCGCGAGGTGCAGACGGCCGGGCGCACCGGCTATCCCATCACCGTGCTCGCCAAGGGCGCGGACGAGTTGCTGCTGAAAATCTGGTACGACCGCAGTCGCTTCGAGGACGAGGTGGTCGCGCGCATGCTCGCGCACCTGCGGAGGCTGCTCCTCAATCTGGCCGCCGACCCTGAACGCGCGCTCGGCTCCGTCGAGCTGTTGAGCGAGGCGGAGCGCGAGCAGTTGCTGTCGGGCTGGAACGGGACGGCGAAAGACTTTCAGACCCGCGGACACGTCCACCAGCTCATCGAGCGTCAGGTCAGACGGACGCCAGAGGCCGTGGCCGTCAGCTTCGAGGGCGAGCACCTGACCTACGCCGAGCTGAACAGCCGTGCCAACCAACTGGCGCACCGCCTGCGCGCCCGCGGCGTGGGGCCGGAGGTGCCCGTCGGCGTGCTGATGGAGCGCTCGACGGAGCTTGTCGTCAGCCTGCTCGCCGTCTTGAAGGCGGGCGGCGCTTATGTCCCGTTCGACCCGAGCTATCCGGCCGAGCGCCTGCGCTACATGATTGAAGACGCCGCCCCGCCGGTGCTGCTCACGCAAGAGCGCCTGCTGGCCGATCTGCCCGCGCACGACGCGAGCGTGTTCTGCGTTGACAGCCAGTGGGATGAAGTGGCGGGCGAGAGCACGGGCGACCCGAACGTGCCCTTAGACGGGCTTCACCCCGCCTACATCATCTACACCTCGGGCTCGACCGGCCGGCCGAAGGGGGCCGTCAACACGCACCTCGGTTTTGCGAACCGCCTGGTCTGGATGCAGGAGGCGTACGGGCTGACGGCGGCCGACCGCGTGTTGCAGAAGACGCCGTACAGCTTCGACGTGTCGGCCTGGGAGTTCTTCTGGCCCTTGATGGCGGGCGCGCGGCTCGTCGTCGCACGCCCCGGCGGTCACCAGGACGGCGACTATCTGGTCGGGGTCATTACGGAGGAGCAGATTACCGCGCTCCATTTCGTCCCCTCGATGCTCCAACTCTTTCTCGCGTCGGCGGGCGTGGAACGTTGCGACAGCCTGCGTCTCGTCATCAGCAGCGGCGAGGCCCTGCCGGCGGCGCTGGTCGAGCGTTTCCACTCCGCCCTCGGCGCCGCGCTGCATAACCTGTACGGGCCGACCGAAGCCTCCATCGACGTGACCGCGTGGGAGTGCGTGCCCGGCGAGACGGGGGCGAGCGTGCCCATCGGTCGCCCCGTTGCGAACACACAAATCTATCTGCTCGACGACGGGCTGGAGCCGGTGCCGGTCGGCGTGCCGGGCGAGCTTTACATCGGCGGCGTGCAGTTGGCGCGCGGCTACCTCAAGCGCCCGGCGCTGACCGCCGACCGTTTCATCCCGCACCCACATTCGGCCGCGCCGGGCGCGCGCCTCTACCGGACGGGCGACCTGGCCCGCTACGGCGCGGACGGGCGCATCGAGTACCTCGGCCGTCTGGACGATCAGGTGAAGGTGCGCGGCCAGCGTATCGAGTTGGGCGAGATCGAGGCCGTCCTCAGACAGCACCCTTCGGTCAGGGACGTGACCGTGATGGCGCAGGGCGGCGACGCGCAGGACAAGAGGCTCGTGGCCTACGTGGTCTCCGACGGGACGCAGGGCGCGCCGGAGCGTGAGTTGCGCGCGTGGGCGCGGACGCAGCTCGCAGACTTCATGGTGCCGGCTCAGTTCGTCGGGCTGGCGGAGTTGCCGCTTTCGCCGAGCGGTAAGGTTGACCGCCGAGCACTGCTCGCGCTCGGCGGCGAGTCCCGCGACCACGCCGCCGAATACGTCGCGCCGCAGACGGTTACGGAAGAGACGCTGGCCGCCATCTGGGCCGAGGTCTTCCGCGTGGAGCGGGTCGGGCGCGAGGACAACTTCTTCGACCTCGGCGGCCACTCGCTCATGACCGCCCGCATAGTCTCGGGCATCCGCGAAGCCTTCGGCGTCGAGCTGCCGTTTAGAAGTATCTTTGAGACGGAGACGCTGGCCGCGCTGGCCGCTCGAATAGACGAAGCGGCGCGCGGTGCGGACGGGGCGCCGGCCGCTCGCATCCCGCGTGTGCGACGCGACGGCGAAACGCTGCCGCTCTCGTTCGCGCAGCAGCGGCTCTGGTTCCTCGACCAGTTGGAGCCGAACAGCTCCTTCTACAACATCCCCGCGGCCGTGCGCCTGACAGGGCAGCTGGACGTGCCCGTGCTGGAACGGACGTTCACGGAGATCGTCCGGCGTCACGAAGTCCTGCGCACGACCTTCGCGCTCGTCGAAGGCCAACCCGTGCAGGTCATCAAACCCGAACTGTCCGTGCCGCTTTGGGTCGTTGACCTGACCGCGCTGCCGGCCGGGGAGCGCGAAGCCGAGGCACGGCGTCTGGCTACGGCTGAGGCGCAGGAGCCGTTCGACCTGGCGGCGGGGCCGCTGCTGCGCGTGGGCCTGCTGCGGCTGAGCGAGCAGGAGCACGTCGCGCTCATCACGATGCATCACATCGTCTCGGATGGCTGGTCGGCGGGCGTGCTCGTCAAAGAGGTGGCGGCTCTCTACGACGCGTACCGGCAGGGTCGTCCGTCGCCGCTGGCGGAGCTGCCCATTCAGTACGCGGACTACGCGGCGTGGCAGCGGGATTGGCTGAGCGGCGAAGTGCTGGAAGGCCAGTTGGATTACTGGCGGCGGCAACTGTCAGGACTTGAGACTTTGGAGCTGCCGACCGACCGGCCGCGCCCGCCCGTGCAGACTTACAGGGGCGCGAGCCAATACTTCCATCTGCCGGCCGAGTTGAGTGCGGGCGTCAACGAACTGAGCAGGCGCGAGGGGGTGACGCCTTTCATCCTGTTGCTCGCCGCCTTCAATGTCCTGTTGCATCGCTACACGGGGCAGGAGGAGGTCACGGTCGGGACGCCAGTGGCGGGGCGCAACCGCGCCGAGGTCGAAGGACTCATCGGCTTCTTCGTTAACACCCTCGTCCTGCGCACAGACTTGTCGGGCGCGCCCACCTTCCGCGAACTGCTACGGCGCGCGCGCGAAGTGTCGCTCGGCGCGTACGCGCACCAGGACGTGCCCTTCGAGAAGCTGGTCGAGGTACTACAGCCCGAGCGCGAGTTAAGCCGCAGCCCCCTCTTTCAAGTGATGTTCGAGATGCAGAACCGGCAGGAGGAGTCGCTCTCTCTGTCCGGCCTCGTGCTCAGCACTCTGGACGTGGACGACGGGGCGGCGAAGTTCGACCTGACGCTGCTGGTGGCGGAGACCGGGGCCGGGCTCACCGCGAGGTTCGAGTACAACACAGACCTCTTCGACGCCGCGACCGTCGAGCGCATGGGCGGCCACTTCCAGCAACTGCTCGTCAGCCTGCTCGCAGACCCTTCGCGCCCGGTCGCCGACGTGCCGATGCTGACCGAGGCGGAGCGGCAGCAGATACTCGTGCGCTGGAACAGCACGGCCGTGCCCTACCCGCACAGGCAGTGTGCCGACCAGCTCTTCGCCGCGCAGGCGGCGCGCACGCCCGACCGCCCGGCGGTCGTCTGCGAAGGTGAGCGGCTGACCTACGCTGAGCTGAATAGACGCGCGAACCGTCTGGCGCACCTCCTGCGCGCGCACGGCGTCGGGCCGGAGGTGCCGGTCGGCGTCTTCATGGAGCGCGGCACAGAGCTGCTGGTCGCCTTCCTCGCCATCCTCAAGGCGGGAGGCGTCTACGTGCCTTTAGACCCGAACTACCCGACCGAGCGCCTTCTCTACGTGCTTTCGGACGCGCGGGCGGCCGTGCTGCTGACACAGCAGAGACTGGCCGCCGCCCTGCCAGAGCACGGCGCGCACACGCTCTGTGTGGACGTCGCGACCGGGGAGGCCGGGGCGGGGGACGCCGAGTCCGACCCGCCGTGCGCGCACGTCCCCGGCAACCTCGCCTACGTCATCTACACGTCCGGCTCGACGGGCCGCCCCAAGGGGGCGATGGTCACCCACGCCGGCATGCTCAACCACCTGGTCGCCAAGATCGAAGACTTGCGGCTCGGCCCGCAGGACAGCGTTGCGCAGACCGCCTCGCAGAGTTTCGACATCTCGATCTGGCAGTTTCTAGCCGCGCTCGTCAGCGGCGGCCGGGTCGAAATCTTCCCCGACGAGGTGGCGCACCACCCCGCGCGTCTGTTCGAGCGCACCGCGCGCGGCGGCGTCACCATCCTTGAGACCGTGCCGGCGCTGCTGCGCGCGGCGCTCGACGACGAGGCGGCGCGCGCGCTGATCGAGGGCGAGCCGGGCGCGCTGCGCTGGCTGCTGGTCACGGGCGAGGCGCTGCCGCCGGAGTTGTGTCGCCGCTGGCTCGGGCTGCGTCCCGCCGTCCCGCTGCTCAACGCCTACGGGCCGACCGAGTGTTCGGACGACGTGGCGCATCATCGAATCGACACGCCGCCGCCGGCCGACGCGGTGCGCGTGCCGGTCGGCCGCCCCGTGGCCAACACACAACTCTACGTGCTCGACCGTGCCCTGCGACCGGTGCCGATTGGGGTCGAGGGTGAGCTGTGCGTGGGCGGCGTCGGCGTCGGGCGTGGCTACCTGCGGCGGCCCGAGTTGACGGCCGAGCGGTTCGTCCCCGACCCGTTCAGCGCCGAGGCCGGCGCGCGGCTCTACCGCACCGGCGACCGCGCGCGCCTCTCGCCGGGCGGCGAGATAGAGTTCCTCGGTCGCCTCGACCGGCAGGTGAAGGTGCGCGGCTTCCGCATCGAGCTTGAAGAGATCGAAGCGCAGTTGTGCGCGCACGACGCCGTGAGCGACGCGCTCGTGCTGGTCGGCGGCGACGGGTCGGGCGCAGAACAACTCTTCGCCTTCGTCGTCGCGCCCGCCGCGACGGCACCCGCTGCCGAAGAGTTGCGCGAACGCCTCAAGGGCGCTCTGCCTGAGTACATGATTCCGGCTGCCTTCGTGGTGCTCGAAGCGTTTCCGCTGACGCCGAACGGCAAGGTTGACCGTAACGCTTTGACCGAACTCGCCGCCGGGAGCCGCGTTGCCGCGCGCGACTCCGAGCCGCCGCGCACGCCCGTCGAGGAGGCCGTCGCAGAGATGTGGGCCGAACTGCTCGGCCGCGAAGTCGTCGGGCGCGACGACAACTTCTTCGACCTCGGCGGCCACTCGCTGCTGGCGATTCAGTTGGTGACGCGCCTGCAGAAGACCTTCAAAGTGAGCCTGGCGCTGCGAAGCGTCTTCGAGGCCGCGACGGTTGCGGCTCTCTCCGAGCGGCTGGCGCGCGAGGAGGCAAAGCCGGGGCAGGTCGAAAAGATCGCGCTCCTCCTGCGGAAGATCAGGAGCATGTCCGTCGAAGAGCGACAGAGGGTTCTGCGTCAGAAGAGGAGTGTCGAGGGAACGCAATCATGAAGCACGAAGAGATACAGGGCGGCCCCGAGTTGCAGGCCGAAGATTACGAGCTGCTCTCGTACCTCCTCCAAGAGGAGGGACTCGAAGACGACGGCGCGCCGGTCATCCGCCCGCGCGCCGAGGGCGAGCCGCCACAGATGTCCTATGCTCAGCAGCGCCTCTGGTTCATTGACCAGCTCGCGCCCGGCCAGCCCGCCTACAACATCCCTTACGCGGTGCGCCTGACCGGACAACTGCGCGTCCCCGTGCTGGAGCGCGCGCTCACGGAGATCGTCCGGCGCCACGAAGTCCTGCGCACAACCTTCCTGCTCGTTGAGGGCGAGCCGACAGAAGTCGTCGCGCCGGCCGCGGGCTACACGCTCCCCGTCGTTGACCTGACCGCGCTGCCGGCCGGGGAGCGCGAAGCCGAGGCGCGGCGGCTGGCGGTCGCGGAGGCGCGGAGGCCGTTCGACCTGGCGGCGGGGCCGCTGCTGCGCGTGGGCCTGCTGCGGCTGAGCGAGCAGGAGCACGTCGCGCTCATCACGATGCATCACATCGTCTCGGACGGCTGGTCGGTGGGCATCTTCGTCCGCGAGGTGGCGGCGTTATATCGCGCGTACGCGGAGGGCGCGGGGTCGCCGCTGCCCGAACTCCCGATACAGTACGCCGACTTCGCGGCGTGGCAGCGCGAGTGGCTTCGGGGCGAAGTGTTGGAAGAGCAGCTCGGCTACTGGAAGCGGCACCTCGGCGGCGGGCTGCCGGTGCTCGACCTGCCGACCGACCGGCCGCGCCCGCCCGTGCAGACCTTCCGCGGCGCGCGCCGTTTCTTCGAGATAGACGCCCAGACGAGCCGCGCGCTCAAGTCTCTGGCGCGCGCCGAGGGCGCGACGCTCTTCATGGCGCTGCTCGCCGCTTATCAAGTGCTGCTGCACCGCTACACCGGGCAAGACGATGTGCGCATCGGGACGCCGGTGGCGGGGCGCAACCGCGCCGAGGTCGAAGGACTCATCGGCTTCTTCGTTAACACGCTCGTGCTGCGCACAGACCTCTCGGACGCGCCCACCTTCCGCGAACTGCTACGGCGCGCGCGCGAGGTGTCGCTCGAGAGCTTCGCCCGGCAAGACCTGCCTTTCCAGAAGCTGGTCGAGGAGCTACAGCCCGAGCGTGACCTGAGCCGCCCGCCGCTCTTTCAGGTCTGGTTCGTGCTTCAGAATGCGCCGCTGTCGTCGCTCGACCTCCCGGGCCTGACCATCGCGCCTTTCGAGGTGGACAGCGGGATCGCGCAGTTCGACCTGTCTCTGGACATGACCGAGACCGAGCAGGGCTTGAGCGGTTCGGTGGCCTACAACTCCGACCTCTTCGACCCCGAAACTATCGGACGGCTCATCGGACATTTCCAGACACTACTGGCGAGCGCCGCGCACAACCCCGACCGGAGCGTCGCGCAACTGGAACTGTTGACGCCCGCCGAAGTGGAGCTCGCGACGCGCGCCTGGAACGACACCGGCGCGGGCGCGCCGGACGAGCGTTGCGCGCACGAGTTATTCGAGGCGCAGGCGGCGCTGACTCCCGACGCCGTCGCCGTGAGGTGCGGCGAACAGTCTTTGACCTACGCGGAACTGGACGGCCGCGCGAACCGGCTGGCGAACTTCCTGCGCCGGCAGGGCGTCGGGCCGGAGGTGCTGGTCGGCATCTGCATGACCCGCGTGCCCGAGCTGGTGGTGGGTCTGCTCGGGGTGCTCAAAGCGGGCGGCGCCTACGTGCCGCTCGACCCGGCCTACCCGTTCGAGCATCTCGCCTTCGTCACGGGCGACGCGCAGATGCCCGTGCTGCTGACGCAGACGGAACTGGAAGACCGCCTCCCGGCACACTGGGGCCACCTCTTCTGCCTCGACGCGGACTGGGACGCGATAGGGGCGGAGGGCGACGCGCCGCCGCCACGCACGGCGACCCCGAACAACCTCGCCTACATCATCTACACCTCTGGTTCCACGGGGCGCCCGAAGGGGGCGCAGGTCGAACATCGCGGGCTCGTCAACTACCTCGACTGGTGCCTGAGCGCCTACGGCGTCGGGTCGGGAGAGGGCGCGCCCGTCCACTCGTCGGTCGCCTTTGACCTGACGGTCACCAGCCTCTTCGCGCCTCTCGTCGCCGGCCGCGCCGTAGACCTCCTGAGCGACGCCGAGGGCGTAGACGGTCTCGCCGACGCGCTCCGCCGGAGTGAAGACTACAGCCTCGTCAAGATTACCCCGGCGCACCTCGACGCGCTCACGCAAATGCTCCCGGCCGACGAGGTCGCCGGCCGCACGCACGCCTTCGTCATCGGCGGTGAAGCCCTGACGTGGCAGCAACTCGAATTCTGGCGCGCGCACGCGCCCGCCACCCGGCTCATCAACGAGTACGGGCCGACCGAGACGGTCGTCGGCTGCTGCGTCTATGAGGTCGGCGCCGAGACCGGGCAGGCGGGCGGCGTGCCCATCGGCCGGCCCATCACGAACGCGCGCATCTACCTCCTCGACCAATACAAACAGCTTGTGCCGGTTGGCGTGCGCGGTGAGTTGCACGTCGGCGGCGTCGGCGTCGGGCGCGGCTACCTGCGGCGGCCCGGGTTGACGGCCGAGCGGTTCGTCCCCGACCCGTTCTCGGATGAGCCGGGCGCGCGCCTCTACGCCACGGGCGACCTCGCGCGCTACCGCGCCGACGGGACGATAGAGTTTCTCGGTCGCGCCGACACGCAGGTGAAGGTGCGCGGCTTCCGCGTCGAGCTGGGCGAGGTCGAGGCGGCGCTCGGCTCGCACCCGCACGTCGCGCGTTGCGCCGTCGTGCTGCGCGAAGACGCGCCGGGCGCAAAGCAGCTCGTCGGTTACGTCGTGCCCGTCGAAGGCGAGACGGTTGCCGCCGCGGAGTTGGCGCGCCACCTGAAGGGCAAGCTGCCGGAGTACGAGGTGCCGTCCGCCTTCGTCACGCTCGAAGCGCTGCCGCTGACGGTCAACGGCAAGCTCGATTCGGCGGTGTTGCCCGCGCCCGACACGGCGCGCCCCGACCTCGGCAGCGCATACGCTCGCCCGCGCACCGAGACGGAGCAGCTGCTGGCGGGCGTCTGGGCCGACGTGCTGCGGCTCGACGAGGTCGGCGTCCATGATAACTTCTTTGACCTCGGCGGCCACTCGCTGCTCGCCGTGCAGGTCATCTCCCGCGTGCGCGAGCTCTTCCACCTCGAACTGGCCGTGCGCGACCTGTTCGAAGCGCCGACCGTGGCCGGGCTGGCCGAGGCCATCGACCGCGCGCGCGGCACAGGAGGGCAGGGCACAGCGCCCCCCATCAAGCCTGTGCCGCGTGACGGCGGGCTGCCGCTGTCGTTCGCGCAGCAACGTCTCTGGTTCGTGTGTCAGTTGAACCCGGCGAGCCCCGCCTACAACATCCCGGCCGCGATTCGCCTGACGGGGCGGCTCGACGTGCGGGCGCTTGAGCAGACGGTGGGCGAACTGTTGCGGCGGCACGAATCGCTGCGCGTGACGTTCGATATCGCCGAAGGACGACTCGTCCAGTTGGTGCAGGAGGCGCGGCCGGCGACGCTGCCGATTATAGACCTGACCGAGTTGCCGGCCGCCGAGCGCGAACGCGAGGCTTTGAAGCGCGCGCTCGAAGAGGCGCAGGAGCCGTTCGACCTGGCGACGGGGCCGCTGCTGCGCGTGGGCCTGCTGCGGCTGAGCGAGCAGGAGCACGTCGTTCTCTTGACGATGCACCACATCGTCTCGGACGGCTGGTCGGCGGGCGTGCTCATCCGCGAGGTGGGGGCGCTCTACGGAGCGTTCTCGCGCGGCGAGGGGTCGCCGCTCGCGGAACTGGCGGTGCAGTACGCGGACTACGCGGCGTGGCAGCGCGAGTGGTTGAGCGGCGAAGTGCTGGAAGGGCAGTTGAGTTACTGGCGGAGGCAACTGTCGGGAGTCGAAACGCTGGAGTTGCCGACCGACCGGCCGCGCCCCCCCGTGCAGACCTACAGGGGCGCGCACAGGCAGTTCACGCTCAAGTCGGAGACGGCGGGCGCGTTGAGGGCCCTGGCGCGCGCCGAGGGAGCGACGCTCTTCATGACGCTGCTCGCGGCCTTCCAGACGCTGCTCCATCGACACACGGGGCAGGAGGAGGTCACGGTCGGGACGCCGGTCGCGGGGCGCAACCGCGCCGAGGTCGAGGGGCTCATCGGCTTCTTCGTCAACACGCTCGTCCTGCGCACAGACCTCTCGGGCGCGCCCACCTTCCGCGAACTGCTACGGCGCTCGCGCGAGGTGTCGCTCGACGCCTTCGCGCATCAGGACGTGCCCTTCGAGAAGCTGGTCGAGGAGCTACAGCCGGAACGAGACCCGAGCCGCCCGCCGCTCGCACAGGTCTTCTTCACGCTGGAGAACCCGCAGCGTGAATCGCTCGCGCTGCCGGGCCTCGTCCTGACGCCGCTGGAGACGGAGCCCGGGACGGTCAAGTACGACCTCGTGCTCGGCGTCGCCGACACGGGCGAAGAGCTGCGCGCGCGTTTCGACTATAACGTAGACCTCTTCGAAGAGGGGACGGTCGCGCGCATGGTCGAACACTTCATCACGCTGCTCGACGGCATCGCGGCCGACCCCGACGCGCGACTCGCAAAGCTGCCTCTGCTGACCGAGGCGGAGCGCCGGCAACTCGTCGACGAGTGGAACGACACGCGCGCCGACTTCTCCTCGGAACACTGCATTCACCAGCTCTTCGAACGGCAGGTCGAGCATCAGCCCGAGGCCGTCGCCCTCACCTACGAAGGGACGCAGCTGAGCTACGCGGAGCTGAACGCGCGGTCGAACCGCCTGGCGCGCCACCTGCTGCGCGTCGGCGTCCGGGCCGAGGTGCGCGTCGGGCTCTGCGTGGAGCGTTCGCCCGACGCGGTGGTCGGGCTACTCGCCGTCCTCAAGGCGGGCGGCGTCTACGTGCCCTTAGACCCGAACTACCCGGCGGAGCGTCTGGCCTACATGCTCGAAGACGCGGGCGTCCGCGTGCTGCTGACGCAAGAGCACCTTCGCGCGGCGCTGCCGCCGCACGACGCGCACGTCCTCTGTCTCGATACGGACTGGGCCGCGGTCGAAGGCGAAAGCGCGGAGCCGCCGGGCGTGCGCTGCGACCCCGCGCAACTCGCCTACGTCATCTACACGTCGGGCTCGACGGGGCGGCCGAAGGGCACGATGCTTCAGCACCGAGGGCTGTGCAATATGGTCGAGGCGCAGATCGCGCTGTTCGACGTGCGGCCCGACAGCCGCGTCCTCCAATTCGCCTCGCTCAGCTTCGACGCGTCGGTCTCCGAAATCTTCATGGCGCTCTGCTCGGGCGCGGCGCTCTGCCTCGCGCCGGGTGAAGCGTTGTTGCCGGGGCCGGGTCTCGTCGAGCTGCTGCGCACGCAATCGATCACGACGGTCACGCTGCCGCCGGCCGTGCTGGCCGTACTGCCGGACGGCCCGCTGCCCGCGCTGCGCACCATCGTCACGGCGGGCGAGGCCTGCCCGGCCGAGGTCGCGGAGCGCTGGTCGGAGCACCGACTGTTCGTCAACGCGTACGGGCCGACCGAGGCGACCGTCTGCGCCACCGCCGCCGATTGCAGCAACACCAGGACGGCGCCGACCATCGGGCAGGCCATCCATAACACGACCTCTTACGTGCTCGACCGCAGTCTGGAGCCGGTGCCGGTCGGCGTGCCGGGCGAGCTCTACGTCGGCGGCGCTGGGCTGGCGCGGGGCTACCTGAACCGCCCCGGCCTCACCGCCGAGCGGTTCATCCCCGACCCGTTCTCGGGTGAGCCGGGCGCGCGCCTCTACCGCACGGGCGATTCGGCGCGTCGTCTCGCCGACGGCCGCATAGATTTCTTGGGCCGGCTGGACAATCAGGTCAAGCTGCGCGGCTTCCGCATCGAGCTGGGCGAGATCGAAGCGGCGCTCCGCGCCGAGGCGAACGTGCAGGACTGCGCCGTCATCGTGCGCGAAGACGCGCCGGGCGATAAGCGGCTGGTCGCCTATCTCGTCGCGGAGGGTGACGCGCCGCCGGCCGCCGACCTGCGCGCCGCGCTCAGGCGGAGACTGCCCGAACACATGCTCCCTTCGGCCTTCGTCACGCTCGACGCGCTGCCGCTGACGGCCAACGGGAAGGTCAACCGCCGCGCGCTGCCCGCACCCGCCGGGTCGCGCCCGCTCGACGAAGCGACGTTCGAGGCGCCGACGACCAGCGTCGAACGCCGGCTGGTCGAAATCTGGGAAGAGGTGCTGCGCGAAGAGCACATCGGCGTCAACGACAACTTCTTCGAGCTGGGCGGCCACTCGCTGTTGATGGTCGAGGTGCGCGGCAGGCTGGCCGAGGTGTTCGGCCTCGACGTGTCGGTGGCCGACCTGTTCCGCTTCCCGACCATCAGCGCGCTCGCGCGTTTCCTTGAAGACGAGTTAGCGCAGCGACAACAACAGCCGCCGCCGGCGGCCGAGCCGGAGGTCGCGGCCACGGCCGAGGGCGTGTCCGGCGGCGAGGAGGTGCCGCGCGCGCGGCAGGCGGGCGCGGGGTCGCAGCGACAGACACGTCGCGCGCGGCGCGCGGCCGAGCAGCAGGACGAGGAGGTGCGGGCTGATGAGTAGCGACGGCGGGCGCGGCGTGCAGGACGAGTCGAGCGTGGCCGTCATCGGCTTCGCCGGCCGCTTCCCCGGCGCGCTCACGCTCGAACAGTTCTGGCAGAACCTGCGCGACGGCGTGGAGTCCATCACGTTCTTCACGGACGAGGAGCTGCTGGCCGAGGGCTTCGCGCCCGACCTGCTCGCACACCCGAAGTGCGTCCGGGCGGGGGCGATTCTCGACGACATCGAATCGTTCGACGCGCACTTCTTTGGCTTCAGCCCGCGCGAAGCCGAGATCACAGACCCGCAGCAGCGCCTCTTTCTGGAGTGCGCGTGGGAGGCGCTCGAACACGCCGGCTACGACTCGCAGACCTACCCCGGCCTGATCGGCGTCTACGGGGGCGTCGGGCGCAACGACTACCTCATCAACCTCTACTCACATCCGCACCTCGTGGCCGGGGCGCAGGCGCAGATCACCATCGGCAACGAGCGCGATTACGTGACCACGCGCGTCTCCTACAAACTGAACCTGCGCGGCCCGAGCATCAACGTGCAGACGGCCTGCTCGACCTCGCTGGTCGCCATCCACTTCGCCTGCCAGAGCCTTCTGAACGGGGAGTGCCACCTCGCGCTGGCCGGCGGGCTTTCGCTCAACATCCCGCAGCGCTCCGGCTACATCTACGAGGAGGGAGGCATCATCTCGCCGGACGGCCGCTGCCGCGCCTACGACGCTTCGGCGCGCGGCATCGTCGGCGGCAACGGCGGAGGCGTCGTCGTCCTCAAGCCGCTGCCCGACGCGCTCGCCGACGGCGACTGTATCCACGCCGTCATCCGCGGCTCGGCGGTCAACAACGACGGCGCGGCCAAGGTCGGCTTCACGGCGCCGGGCGTGGACGGGCAAGCGGCCGTCATCCGCGAGGCGCTGGCCGTGGCGGGCGTCAGGCCGGACGAGGTCACCTACGTCGAGGGGCACGGCACGGGCACGGCGCTCGGCGACCCCATCGAGGTCTCGGCGCTCACGCAAGCCTTCCGGTCGGGTACGGATCGGAAAGGCTTCTGCGCGCTCGGCTCGGTGAAGACGAACTTCGGCCACCTCGACGCGGGCGCGGGCGTCGCCGGGCTGCTCAAGGCAGTGCTGGCGCTCAAAGACCGTGTGCTTCCGCCGAGCCTCCACTTCGAGCGGCCGAACCCGAACATCGACTTCGCCAACAGCCCCTTCTACGTCAACCACGCGCTCAAGCCGTGGGAGACGACGAAGCTTCCGCGCCGCGCGGGCGTCAGCTCCTTCGGGATCGGCGGGACGAACGCGCACGTCCTGCTCGAAGAGGCCCCCGAGCCCGAGCCGCGTGAGGGCTTCCGGCCCTGGCATCTGCTGCCGCTCTCGGCCAAGACGCCGACGGCGCTTGAGGCGGCGACGGCCAATCTGGCCGCGTACCTCAGACGGCACCCCGAGGTCGAGTTGGCCGACGTGGCCCACACGCTGCAAGTCGGCCGCCGCGGCTTCGCGCACCGCCGCGCCGTCGTCTGCCGCGACCACGAGGACGCCGCCGCCGCGCTCGAAGCGCTCAGCCCCGAACGCGTCCTGACGGGGCAGCAGGACGGGCGCGAGCGGCCCGTCGTCTTCATGTTCTCGGGGCAGGGCGCACAGTACGTGAACATGGGGCTGGAGCTTTACCAGACCGAGCTTTACTTCCGCCAGCAGCTCGACCGCTGCGCCGAGCTGCTCATGCCGCACCTGCGCCGCGACCTGCGGAGCGTGCTCTACCCGGCGGCCGCCGATGAGGCCGGCGCGGCCGAGCTTCTGCGCCAGACGGAGTTCACGCAGCCGGCGCTGTTCGCCGTTGAGTACGCGCTGGCGCGGCTCTGGCAGCACTGGGGAGTGCGGCCGCAGGCGATGATCGGGCACAGCATTGGGGAGTACGTTGCGGCGTGCCTCGCGGGGGTCATGTCGCTCGAAGCGGCGCTCGCGCTCGTGGCCGCGCGCGGCCGGCTGATGCAGAAGCTGCCGGGCGGCTCGATGTTGAGCGTCGCGCTGCCGGAGGGTGAGGTGCGACCCCTGCTCGGCGCGGAGCTTTCGCTGGCGGCGGTCAACGACGCCGGCTCGTGCGTGGTGGCGGGGCCGAGCGCGCAGGTCGCCGCGCTGGCCGGGCGGCTGGCGGAGCAGGGGACGGCCGCCCGCCCGCTCGCCACGTCGCACGCGTTTCACTCGTCGATGACGGAGCCGATTCTCGAACCGTTCGGCGAACTCTGCAAACGTGTCGAACTCTCCGCGCCGACCGTCCCTTACGTGTCGAACGTGACGGGGACGTGGGTCACGGCGCAGGAGGCGACCGACCCCGCCTACTGGCGCCGCCACCTGCGCGAGACCGTGCGCTTCGCCGACGGCCTTCGCGCCTTCGCGCCGGGGCGCGACTGGGTCTTCATCGAGGTCGGGCCGGGTAACACTCTCGGCACGTTCGCGCGCCGGCAGGTCGGCCAGCGGCTGGTGCTCACGTCTTTGCGCCACCCGCGCGAGGCGGGCTCGGACGTGGCCTTCCTGCAAGGCGCGCTCGGGCGGCTGTGGCTGGCCGGGGTGACGGTCGCGTGGCCGAAGGTCAACTCGAACGCGCGCCACCGGCGTGTGCCTTTGCCGACCTACCCGTTCGAACGGCGGCGCTACTGGATCGAGCGCCGGATGGAGACCGTCTACGCGGGGGCGGCCGAGAGCGTCGCCCGCCCCGCGCCCGCCGTCGCGGACGAACACTCGGCGGCCGCGCGTGAAGAGCCGGCGCGAACCGTAAGCGCCGCGCAGGAGGCCAGCGAGTCCTACCCGCGCCCGTCCGTGAGCAGCGCCTACGTGCCGCCCGGCAGCGCGCTCGAAGAGGCCATCGCGCGCATCTGGCAGGCGCGTCTCGGCATCGGGCAGATCGGCGTCCACGACAATTTCTTCGAGTTGGGCGGCGACTCTCTGCTGGGGACGCAGATCGCGGCGCAGTTGAGCGACACCTTCAAAATCCCACTGCCGCTTCAAAACTTCTTCCAACGTCAGACCATTGCCGGCCTCGCCGAAGTCATCGAGACCATCCTGTTCGACGAGATTGCCTCGCTCACCGAGGCCGAGGCCGAAGACCTGCACGGCCGCTCGTAAAAGTGATGTCAACGCCGAATGGAAACGCCGCCGGCCGCGAGCTGTCGCAGGCAAAGCGCGCACTTCTCGAACGACGCCTGCGCGGGGCCGTCGGGGCGGTTACGTCGCCGCCCGGCATCCCGCGCCGCGAGCGGCGCGAGGTCGCGCCCGTCTCATACGTGCAGGAGGAGTCCTGGCGGCTCGAACGCGAGGGCCGCTTGCCGACGCCTTTCCTCGGCACGGCGCTCCATTTCGCGGGTCGGCTCGACCTCGCGGCGCTCGCGCGGAGCCGCGACGAGGCGGTGCGCCGGCACGAGAGTCTGCGCACGAACTTCGCTTTCTTTGAAGGGCAGCCGGCACAACTCATCAGGCCCTTCACGCCCGGCGCTCTGTCCGCCCTCGACCTGTCGGGGGCGGGCGCGCCCGCCGACGAGGCGCGGCGCCAGATCGCCCGCGAGATGGCCGCGCCGTTCGACCTCGAACGGGACGAGTTGTTCCGGCTCAGGGTCTACAAACTCGCGGCGGAAGAGTATGTGCTCCTGCTGGTGCTGCATCACCTGGTCGCAGACTTCCTCTCGCTCGGGCTGCTCGTCGGTGAGTTGGGCGCGCTCTACGAGGCGCACGTCAACGGGCGGCCCGCGCCCCTGCCCGAGACGCCCGTGCAGTACGGCGACTGGGCGGCGTGGCAGCGTGAGCAGGTCGCGTCCGGCGCGCTCGACTCGCAACTCTCGTACTGGCGCGCGCGCCTGCGCGGATGCCCGCCCGCGCTGGACTTGCCCTTCGCCCGCCCGCGACCGGCCGCGCGCAGCTTCAGCGGAGTCTCGCGCCTGCGCGGCCTGCCCGAAGAGTTGTCGCAGACGCTGCGCGAGCTAAGCCGGCGCCACGCGGTAAGTCTCTACACGACGTTGCTGGCGGCCTTCTACGCACTCGTCCGGCACTACACGGGGCGCGCGGACATCGTGCTCGGCCGCGGCATCCCGGGGCGCACGCGCTCGGAGACCGACGGGCTCGTCGGCTGCTTCGTCAACATGCTCGCGCTGCGGACGGACGTGGGCGGCGACCCTACTTTCCTCGAACTGTTGGGACGCGTGGGCGAGACGGTCAACGGGGCCTACGCCAATCAGGAAGTCCCCTTCGCCGTGCTCGCCCGCGAGCTGGAGCCGGACCCCGACCCGGCCCGCCCGCCCCTCGTGCAACTGGTCTTCAACCTCTACGGCGCGCCGCCGGCCCAGCCGCCCGCGGGTACGCGCCTGAGCGTCTTCGACCTCCGCGAGTCGCGCCCGCGCCAGGAGATCGCGCTCTTTCAGGACATGATCTTCGGCGTCAACGACACGGGGCGAACGCTCGGGCTGGAGTTGAAGTACAACCCCGGCCTCTTCGACGCCGCCGCGATGGAAGAGATGCTCGCGGACTATGAGGCGCTCCTGACGGCGGCGGCGGCCGACCCCGCCGCGCGCCTGGGCGAGCTTGCCGCGCAGTCCGGCATCGGGAGGCCGCCCGCGCCGGTCGTCTAGCGCGTCGCCCGCAGAACCTTCAGTCACGCAGGTCACGACCCCAGAGAGAAAGGTTGTCACATGGAGCTATTACGCTTCCTCTTTAGATCCGCGCCGCGCGCCGTCGGGTTCGCGATCCTCGCGGGCATCATCAGCGGGGGGTGCAGCGCGCTCCTGCTCGGCATCATCAGCCTGACGCTGAGCAACTCGGAGTCGGCGTCGTCAAACGTCATCTGGCTCTTCGCGGGGCTGTGCGTCGTCGTCCCCGTCACGCGCTTCGTCTCGGAGTCGATGCTGATGCGGATCGGGCAGGGCGCGGTCTTCGAGCAGCGTCTGAAGCTGAGCCGCCGCATCCTCGACGCGCCGCTGCGGCAGCTCGAACAGATCGGGGCACACCGCCTGATGGCGGCGCTGACGGACGACGTGTCGTCCATCGCCATGGCCGTGCTGATGATCCCGCTGGCGACGATTAACAGCGCCGTCGTGCTCGGCTGCCTGATCTATCTGGGCTGGCTGTCGTGGGGCACGCTGATGGTGGTACTGGCCTTCATGGCGGTCGGCATCTTCACCTATCAGCTTCCGCTGTTGAAGGCGATGCAGTGGCTGCGGCGCGCGCGCGAGTCGGAGGACGCGGTCTTCCGCGACCTGCGCGCGCTGACCGAGGGCAACAAGGAGTTGAAGCTTCACCGCCGCCGCCGCGCCGCCTTCCTCGACGAGAGTCTGGCGGGGCACGCCGCGCGTTACCGCGACCAGAACGTCTTCGGGCAGTCGATCTACATCGCCGCGTCGAGCTGGGGGCAGATTCTCTTCTTCATCGTCATCGGCCTCATCCTCTTCATGATGCCGCAGTTCAAGCCGACCACGCCGCAGGAACTGACCGGCTACGTCATCGTGCTCTTCTACATGATGACGCCGCTGCAAGTGGCCCTCAACGGCGTGCCCGCGCTCGGCCGCGCCGCCGTGGCGCTGAAGAAGATTAACGACCTCGGGCTCTCGCTGGAGGCCGAGCCGGCGGCCCGGGCCGGCGCCGCGGCGCCCGCGGCTTCGTGGCGGCGGCTGGAGCTGCGGGGCGTGACGCACACGTACCGGCGCGAGGGCGAGGACGGTGAATTCAAGGTCGGCCCGCTCGACTTCGCGCTGCACCCGGGCGAGGTGGTCTTCATCATCGGCGGCAACGGCAGCGGCAAGACGACCTTCGCGAAGCTGCTGCTCGGCCTCTACGCGCCCGAGGAGGGAAGCCTCCGCCTCGACGGCACAGACATCACGGACGAAGGGCGCGACGACTACCGGCAACTCTTCTCGGCCGTCTACTCGGACTTCTACCTCTTCGAGCGGCTGCTCGGGCTGGAGTCGGACGAACTGGCCGCGGCCGCGCGCGAGTACCTCTCGCTGCTCAAGCTCGACAACAAGGTCGAGGTGCGCGACGGCGCGCTCTCGACCACCGAGCTGTCGCAGGGGCAGCGCAAGCGCCTCGCCCTGCTGACCGCTTACCTCGAAGACCGCCCCGTCTACCTCTTCGACGAGTGGGCCGCCGATCAAGACCCGTTCTTCAAAGAGGTCTTCTACCACCAGCTTCTCCCCGGCCTGAAGGCGCGCGGCAAGACGGTCGTCGTCATCAGCCACGACGACCGCTACTACCACGTCGCCGACCGCATCGTGAAACTCGAAGAGGGCCGCATCACCCCCGCGCCCGAGGACTTTCTCGACGCCGACGGGCGGCATGAGCTGGCGGCCGCCGCGCTGCTGCCGGCGCGGCCCGAGGCGCCGTATGCCGGCGGCAGAATCGAGCCCGAGCCCGTGCCCGCCCGGCCGGAGAACTGACAAAGGAGTGGCGTCATGACGCGCGAGCGTGTCTACCTGAAGCCGAACGTGCTGTTCGAGCCCTTGTTCAACCAGTGGTACGCGTGGACGTACCTGATCGCGCCGCAGACGGCGGCGATGATCGTCGCCAACCAGCACCTCAAGATTATGCAGTCGTTCGTCGCCGCGCCGCAGGTGCACGTCGCCGCCCTGAAGAACCCGTCGATGCTCGGCGGGCCTTTCCTCAGCTACGGCGCGGAGCGCGCCGCCGAGGTGAGGGAACTGCACGACCGCACGGCGGCCGAGCACGCGCCGCAACTGCGTTTCGCCGACGCCGTCAGGCGGCTCGACGACCTCCTGGCGCGCGAGGCGACCGGCTACTCGCTCGAACCACTCTACCGGCAGGTGCCGGAGGAGCTGCGCGGTTACGTCGAGCTGGTCTACGACGCCAACAATCACCCTTCGATTCGCTTCATCGAAGGGCTGCTCTACCGCAGCCCCTACTACAACCCGGCCGCGCAGAGCGTGGCCCTCTCGCTGGTCGAGTCGGACGCGCGCCCCTTCATCCTCAGCACGCCCGCGCTGGCCGGCGACGGCCGGCTCCACCTGCGCATCCCCTTCGCCTCCGACGCGCTCGACGAGCTGTTCCGGATGCAGGCCGCGCCGGGTTCTTACGCGCGCATCAGGGAGATGCTGGGCGTGCCCGACGAGGAGGACGCGCTCTTCTCGACCTTCTTCACGGAGGCCCCGCCCGCGCCGCCCGTCGGCTACGACGGCCCCGGCGTCCGCGTCCGCTACTTCGGCCACGCCTGCGTGCTCGTCGAGACGGCGGAGGTCAGCATCCTCTGCGACCCCGTCGCCAGCTACCAATACGAGGCCGAGGGCGAGCGCTTCACCTACGCCGACCTGCCCTCGCGCATCGACTACGTGCTGCTCACACACAACCATCAGGATCACTGCATCTTCGAGGCGATGCTGCAACTGCGCCACCGCATCGGGCAGGTCATCGTCCCGCGCAGCTCCGGCGGCGAGCTGGTCGATCCCTCGCTGAAGCTCATCCTCCGGCAGGTCGGCTTCCGCGACGTGGTCGAGATCGGCGAGATGGAGAGCATCCCCGTCCCCGGGGGCCACATCACGGGCGTCCCCTTCCTCGGCGAGCACGGCGACCTCAACATTAAGACCAAGATGGCCTACTACCTCTCGCTGCTCGGGCGCGGCGTGATGTGCGCCGCCGACTCGAACAACATCGAGCCGCGCCTCTACGAGCGCGTCCGCCCGCACCTCGGCCCCGTGGACGTGCTCTTCCTCGGCATGGAATGCGACGGCGCGCCGCTCTCGTGGCTCTACGGCCCGCTGTTGACGCGGCCGCTGGCGCGGCGGATGGATCAGTCGCGCCGCTTCGACGGCTCCGACTTCGCCAAGGCGTCTGCCATGATCGAAACGCTCGACCCGGGGCAGGTCTACGTCTACGCGATGGGGCAGGAACCGTGGCTGACCTTCCTGACCTCGCTCGTCTACACCGACGAGTCGCGCCCCATCGTCGAGTCGAACAAGCTGGTCGAGTATTGCCGCCGCCGTCAGGTCGCGGCCAAGCGCCTTTACGGGTGCGAGGAGATTATGCTCGCGCCCGGCTAGATGCGGGGCGCCCCGCGGCTCTCATCCCGTTCCAGCCCTCACGACCCATGCACAGGCCATCCACCGCGTCCTCGAAAGGAGAGGCAATGCACCCGAACATTTTATCCAGGATCGGCGGCACCCCCCTGATTCAACTGTCCCGCATCTTCAGGGGAGCCGACTTTCATCTCTACGCCAAGCTGGAATCGCTCAACCCCGGCGGCAGCATTAAAGACCGGGCCGCCATCAGCATCATCCGCCAGGGACTGGCGACGGGCGAGATCAAGCCCGACACCGTCATCATCGAGTCCAGCTCGGGCAACATGGGCATCGGACTCGCGCAGGTCTGCGCCTACCACCGGCTGCGCTTCATTTGCGTCATCGACCCGAAGACGACCGCCAACAACATCGCGCTCCTGAAAGCCTACGGCGCCGAGGTCGATTACGTCTCCGAGCCAGACCCGCAGACAGGCGAGTACCTTCAGGCGCGCATCAGCCGCGTGCGCGAGTTGTGCGAGACGGTGCCCAACAGCTACTGGCCCGACCAGTACTCGAACGCCTACAACCAGCGCGCGCACCTGGAGACGATGCGCGAGATCGTCGAGGAGTTGGGGCGGGTCGATTACCTCTTCTGCGCGACGAGCACCTGCGGGACGGTCAGCGGTTGCGCCGCCTACGCGCGCGCGCACGGGCTCGGCACGAAGATCGTCGCCGTGGACGCCGTCGGCAGCGTCATCTTCGGCGGCAAGCCCGCCAAACGGCTCATCCCCGGCCACGGCGCGGCCGTCCGCCCGAAGCTCTACCAGCCCGAGCTGGTTGACCGCTCCGTGCACCTGACCGACATGGAGTGTGTGGTCGGCTGCCGCCGGCTCGTGCGCGAAGAGGCGATCATGGCCGGCGGCTCTTCGGGCGCGGTCATCATGGCGGTCGAGCACCTGAAGGACGAGATAGAGCCCGGCTCGAACTGCGTGGCCATCCTCGCCGACCGCGGCGAGCGCTATCTCGACACTATCTATTCCGACCGGTGGGTCGAGCATTACTGGGGTGACTTATCACATCTTTGGGAGACGCGGGGGGAGCGGGAAACATGCGTGACGGCGACCTTTTAGTTCTGGACGGCGCGGACGTGCTCGCGCTGCTCGACGAGCAGGAACAGCGACTGCTTGACCTGGTGCGGATGGCCTACGTGGCGCACGCGCGCGGCAGCAGCGCCCTGCCGCACTCAACCTTCCTGCGCTTCCCCGGCGAGGAGCGCAATCGCATCATCGCGCTGCCGGCCTATCTAGGCGACGGCTTCTCGGTGGCGGGCATGAAGTGGGTCTCGTCCTTCCCCGGCAACCTCGCGCGCGGGATGGATCGAGCCTCGGCCGTCGTCGTCCTGAACTCGGCCGAGACGGGCCGGCCCGTCGCCTTCATGGAGGGCTCGACCATCAGCGCCAAGCGGACGGCCGCCAGCGCCGCGCTCGCCGCCGTCACGCTCCACGACCCGAACGCGAGCCACACGCTCGGCGTCGTCGGCTGCGGTCTGATCAACTTCGAAGTGGTGCGCTTCACGCTCGCGGCGCAGCCGGCGCTCAAGCGGCTGGTCGTCTACGACCTCCAGCCCGGCCGCGCCGAAGGGTTCGCGGAGAAGTGCCGCACGCTGGCGCCCGACCTTGAGGTGAGCACCGCCGGAAGCGTCGAAGAGGTGCTGCGCGCCGGCACGCTCACGTCCTTCGCCACCACGGCCACCGTGCCGCACGTCGAGAGCCTCGAAGCCTGCCCGGCGGGCAGCACCGTGTTGCACATCTCGCTGCGCGACCTGACCCCTGAGGCCATTCTCGCCGGCGACAACGTTGTGGACGACGTGGATCACGTCTGCCGCGCGCAGACCTCCGTGCATCTCGCGGAACAGTTGACCGGCACGCGGTCTTTCATCCGCTGCGCGCTGGCCGACATCCTGCTGGGCGTGGCCCCGCCCAAGCCTTCGCCGGACGTGCCGACCATCTTCAGCCCGTTCGGGCTCGGCGTCCTCGACATCGCGGTCGCACAGTTCATCTACGAGGCGGCGTGCGCCGAGGGCCGCGGCTCCTCCATCAGCTCCTTCTTCCCGACCCCCTGGGTCGAGCGCGGAGACAAGCGCCCCGGCGCGCGCCGCTGAAAGAGAGGCGGGCGCGTGAGCGGCGCGCCCGGAATGACGCAGGTGAGTCAAACAGTCAGCAAAGCAAACGACGCCCCCGTCCTCGAAGCCGTCCCGCACGGCGCGGTCGCCGAGGCGCCGTCGGCCCTGCCGGGACATCTCGCGGCCCTGCCGGGCGGGGGGTGGGCCGTCTGGCGTAACGTGTGTCTGCGCGGCGCGGGGTTCCCGGCCGGAGGCGTGCTCAGGCTGGGCGCGCCCGCGTACGCCGCGGCGGCCGACGCGCTGCTCGACGCCGAGGAGCGGGCGGCGCGTGAGCGCGGGCGTCTGCTCGACGCGTTGCGGGAAGACCTGTCGGGCGCCGAGGCCGCGGCGCAGAGCGAGCACGCCTCCGCCCTGCGTCACGCAAGACGGCGGGCGCAGAAGAATCGCGTACCGGAGCCGCTCGCCTTCGACTGCGCGGCCAACGCGGCGCGGCCCGGCTGGCTCGCGGCGCAGAACGAGTTGGCGCAGGCGCGTGCGCGCCTGACGCGGGAGTTTGAGGCGGCCGTCGCGCAGACTTCACAGGCGCTCTGCGAGGTGGCGCGCGCGCCGCGCTTCCGCGAGGCGGTCATCTGGCAGAGCCGGCGCGCGTTCCACACGGGCGTCGAGGCTCTGCTGCGCGAGGCCGCCGCCGCCGCGCCGCGCAACACGCACCGCCGGCAGCACGAAGAGTTGATCGCCACCTACTGGCAACGCTACTGCACGAAGAATGACACCATCGGCTTCTTCGGCCCCGTCGGGTGGGCGCGCTTCGTCGAGACCGGCCCGGCCCTCGCGGCCCGCCCCGGCGCCGACCTGCTCGCCACGCGCAACGTCTACTTCGAGAGTTGGGCCGTCGACGCGCTGGGCGAGGCGCTCGTCGCCGAGAAGGGTGCCTTGCGCCAGTGGCTCGCCCCGCGCCTGTCGCCGCTCTACGACGTCTCCGGGCGCACGCTCCACGTGCCGCTCGGCAACCCCGTGCCGCTCTCCCCGGGGCAGGCCGAACTGCTGCGGCTCTGCGACGGCGAGCGACCGGCCCGCGAACTCGCGGGCGAACTCATCCCGCGCCACCCGGCCGAGTTTAAGACGGCGGCCGACGTTTACCGCGTGCTCGGGTTTCTGAGCACGAAGGCGGTCGTCATCTGGGGGTTCGAAGTGCCTTTGAGCGCGCGCCCGGAGCGCGGGCTGGCGCACCTGCTCGAAGGGGTCGGGGACGGGGCGGGGCGCGCGGAGGCTTGCGCGCGACTGTCGGCGCTCGGCGCGGCGCGCGACGAGGTGGCGGCGGCCCGCGACGCCGAGAGCCTTGACCGGGCTCTGGGCGAGTTGGAGACGACCTTCACGCGGGTCACGGGCCGCGCCTCTTCGCGCGCGGCCGGACAGATGTACGCCGGGCGCGCGCTGGTCTATGAAGACTGCCGGCGCGACGTGGAGGTAGAACTGGGGCCGGAGCTGCTCGCCGAACTCGGCCCGCCGCTCTCGCTGCTGCTGGCAGGCGCGCGCTGGTTGACACACGAGATAGCCGCTGCCTGCCGGCACACCGTCGGCTCGATCTACCGAGACCTCGCCCGCAAGGCCCAAACTTCGGTCGTCGAAGGCACGGCCTTCTGGCTCAAGGCGCAGGCCGAACTGCTCGACGCCGACTCCGACACGGTCAGGGCGCTTCAGTCGCGCTTCCACGCGCGCTGGGCAGAGGTGCTGGCGCTGCCCGCGGGCGCACGGCGCGTGCGCCGCTCGTGCGCGGAGGTAGGCGAGGCCGTGCGGCGCCTCTTCGACGCGCCCGCGCCCGGGTGGCACGCGGCGCGCTACCACAGCCCGGACATCATGATCGCCGCCGAAGGCGCGGACGCGATACGGCGCGGCGAATACGAGTTCGTCATGGGCGAACTGCACATCGGCGTTAACACGCAGGCGCTCTCGCTCTTCGTCGAACAGCACCCTTCTCGCGCGGAGCTGTTACGCGCCGCCGCGGCCGACATCCCCGAGCCGCGCGTCCTCGCCGTCGCGCCGCGCGTCGGCTCAAGGCTGTCGGGCCGCAACCACATGGGTCTGGTCACGCCGAAGGACTTTCGGCTTGAGTTCTCAGTCCACTCGGACAAGGCCGAGCGCGCGCAGGCGCTGCCGCTCGGGACTCTCGTAGTCGAAGAGCGCGCGGGCCGGCTCGAAGTGCGGACGCGCGACGGCCGACTCTCGTTCGACATCGTCGAGGTGCTGGCCGACGCGGTGACGGCCCAGGTCTTGAACAGCTTCAAGCTGCTGCGACCGTCGCGTCACAGCCCACGCGTCAACCTCGACCGGCTGGTCGTCGCGCGCGAGTCGTGGGCCTTTACCGCGGGCGAACTGGAGTTCGCCTTCGAGAAGTCGGAGGAGGCGCGCTTCTGCGGCGCGCGTCGCTGGGCGCGCGCCGAGGGGCTGCCGCGTTTCGTCTTCGTCAAGTCGCCCGTCGAGGTGAAGCCCGTCTACGTCGATCTCTCCAGCGCCGTCTACGTCGACCTCCTCGCGCGTATCGTGCGGCGGACGCGCGAGGGGGCGGGCGCGGAGGCATCGTTGGCGGTGACGGAGATGCTGCCGCGACTGGAACAGGCGTGGCTGCCGGACGCCGCGGGGCAGCTCTACACGAGCGAGTTGCGAATAGTCGCCGTCGATCAGGCGGGCGCCACCTGGGCGCCGCCGCCCGACCCTCTGGCTTAGGCGGCACCGACGCGCGTGCTATACTGGCGGCGTCCCGCCAGACCTCAGTTGATAACCTACACTTCCCACTGGGATGAAGGCGCGAGCCTTCCCCGGGCGCTTGCGTTCTCCCTGCGCCGAGCGCCGGAGAGGTAACTTCTCATGGTCTTCGTCTACTTGAGCGTCCTGCTCCAACTCCTGTCCGCAACCCAGAACATCATGACGCCAGAGCAAAGATTCAAGACGACTTCGGGCCCGACCCTCGCCGCCCGGCTGGCAGAGGCGTCCCGACGGGCGCAAGCCGAACGGCCGCCGCAGCCCTTCTGGGTCGCCTACGGTTTCAAAGTCCGGCACGGCGTCGCCGTGGACGTGATGCCCGAGCCCGGCCTGGAACAGCAGAACCTCGGGCTCTTCATCCACTACGCGGCCGACGGGCGCGAGGTCGCGGGCTTTGAGGTTTACGCGCTCGACCGCGCGCACCGGTTCGAAGGGCAGGTCTACTGGCTCGGGGACGCGCCGAACGTCGAGAGCCTTGAATACCTGCGCGGCCTCCTCCGCGCGGCGCGCGGCTCCGGACTCTATTCGCACCTGCTCGAAGCCGTCGCCATGCACGAGGGCCAGGAGGCCACGGCCCTGCTCGAAGAGATTAAGCAGAGCCCCGACGCGAAGCAGGAGCGTTCGCTCGCGGCCTACTGGCTGAAGGAGCGCTCGTCGGCCGAGCGGCCGTTCGCGGACATGCCGGGCGAGGTGGCGGCGCTGGCCGCGATCCTGCGCGACCCGGCTCAGGGCACGCCGCGCCGCGCCCGCGCCGCGCAGGCTCTCGGCGTCATGGCCGACCCGGCGGGCATTCGTGAGTTGGCGAAGTATTACCCCGAGGCGGACGACGCCGATCTCAAGCGGCGCATCCTCGGCGGCGCGGCCAACAAGGTGAACGCCGACTCGGTCGCGCTCTACGCCTCGGCGGCGGCGGAGGCGGACGAGCGTCTGAAGCGCGAAGCGCTGAGCTGGCTCGGCGAGAAGGCCGGCAATCGCCTGGCCCTGTCGCACGCGGGCGGGCAAGACCTGTCCGCCGCCGAGGTCGAGCGCGAGCGGCGCAGGCTGGCCGACATCAGCCGCGGGCCGCAGAGCGAGGCGGTGCCCGCGCTCATCGAAGTCGCGCGCTCGCACCCGAGCGAGGAGGTGCGCCGCGAGGCCATCTCGCGCCTGAATCGCGCCGACGACCCGCGCGTGCTCGCCTTCTACCGAGAGGTGCTTGAGCGCGGGGTGGCCGAGCCCCTCTCGGCCGGCCGTTCACGCTGAGGCCGCGCAGACAGAAAGGAAGGGACTGTTGGCGATGTTTAGAGACTTGACTCAGGACCTGCGTTTCGCCGGGCGGGTGCTCTGGAAGAGCCCGGGCTTCACCTTCGCGGCGTTACTGACGCTGGCGCTCGGCATCGGTGCGAACACCGCCATCTTCTCGGTCGTCAATGCCGTGCTGCTGAACCCGCTCCCCTATGCGGAGCCCGGCCGGCTGGTCTTCATCTGGGACACGCAGACGAAGAAGGCCGAGAAGTCAACCTTCCCCGTCTCGGCGCCCAACTTCAAGGACTGGCAGGAGCAGAATCACAGCTTCGAGAACATGTCCGTCCTCTCCTACGAGTACTTCACCCTCGCGGGGCGCGAGGAGCCGGTGCGCCTCTTCGGCTCGTACGTCTCGGCCAACCTTCTGCAGACCCTCGGCGTGAAGCCGGAGGCGGGCCGCGCCTTTCTCCCCGAAGAGGAGCAGGCCGAGCATTCACGCGTCGTCATGCTCAGCCACGGGATGTGGCAGCGGCGCTTCGGGTCAGACCCGAAGATCATCGGGCAGACGCTGACGCTGGACAACAACCTCTTCACGATTGTCGGCGTGCTGCCGCCCGAGTTCCGCCTCCCGCGCCAGGTCTCGCTCGGCGTCCTCGTCATGGACGAGGTCGACCTGCTGCTGCCCGTCTCGTACCTCGGCGTCGTCGAGCCGAACACGGTCTCGAAGCGCGCGCGCCACTTCCTGACGGCGGTCGGGCGGCTGCGGCCGGGCGTGTCGCGGGAGCAGGCGGGGGCGGAGATGACCAACATCGCCGCGCAGCTCGCCGAGCAGTACCCGGCCGCCAACGCGAATTTCACCGTCCATCTCGTGCCCATGCACGAGCAGATTGTGGGGCGCGTCAGGACGGCGCTGCTGTTGTTGCAGGGGGCCGTCCTCTTCGTGCTGCTGATTGCGTGCGCCAACGTGACGAACCTTCTGCTGGCGCGCGCCGCCGCGCGGCGCCGCGAGATCGGGATTCGCGCGGCGCTCGGCGCGCGGCGGCTGCGTCTGGTGCGCCAACTCCTGACCGAAGGCGTGTTGCTCTGGCTGGTCGGCGGCGGGCTCGGCCTGCTCATCGCGCTGTGGGGCACACAGGCGCTGCTGGCCGCCAACCCGACCGACATCCCGCGCATCAAGGAGGCCGGAGTAGACCCCTGGGTGCTCGGCTACACGCTGCTCGTCGCGTTCGTCTCGGGCGTACTCTTCACGCTGCTGCCGGCCTTGCAGACGGCGAAGTCCGATTTCGAAGCTTTGAAAGAGGGGGGGCGCGGCAACACCCTTTCGACGGGGCGGGTGCTGCGCAACGCCCTGGTCGTCAGCGAGGTGGCGCTGGCGCTCGTCCTGTTGATCGGCGCGAGCCTGCTGATTAAGAGCTTCGAGCGCGTCCTCAACGTCAACCCCGGCTTTCGGCCGGAGAGCGTGACCACGATGGAGCTGTTCCTGTCGCCGCAGACCTACAACACGACGGAGATGTCGGTCAACTATCATCGCGCGCTGATGGAGAAGGTGAAGAACACGCCGGGCGTGGCCGCGGCCGGCGTCGTCAACATCCTGCCGCTCAAGGGCAGCACGTCCGTCGCCGTCGGGGTCGAAGGCCAGCCCGAGCCGCCGCCCGGCGAAGAGCTGTACGCCAGCCACCGCATCGTCAGCGCCGACTATTTCACGGCGATGGGCATCCCCCTCAAGCAGGGGCGCGCCTTCACCGACCGCGACGCGCCGGGGGCGCCGCCGGTGGCCATCATCAGCGCGGAGCTGGCGCGAAAGCTCTTCGGCGACAAAGAGCCGCTCGGCCAGCGCGTCGAGATCAGCATGGGCAAGCCGGGCCCCGTCGAGGTCGTGGGCGTCGTCGGCGACGTGCGGCAGAACGGCCTGGAGGCGGAGCCGGACCCGGAGGTCTACGTCCCCTTCTTACAGAACCCCTGGCCGGCCTTCACGCTCGTCGCGCGCACGACGACCGACGCGCAGAGCACGGGGCCGCTCGTCCGCGCGGCGGCGGCGAGCGTCGACCGGACGCAGCCCGTGGGCGAGCCGGCGCTGCTGGAGAAAGTGCTCGGCGACACGCTCTCGCAGCGCCGGCTCAACATGCTGCTGTTGACCATCTTCAGCGGAGTCGCGCTCGTCCTGGCGGTGGTAGGCATCTACGGCGTGATGTCCTACGCGGTCACGCAGCGCACGCACGAGATCGGCCTGCGCATGGCGCTCGGCGCGGGGCCGGGCGCCATCCTGAGGCTGGTCGTCGGGCAGGGCATGATTCTGTCGCTGGTGGGCGTCGGCCTCGGCCTGCTGGCGGCCGTGGGCCTGACACGGCTGATGGATAGCTTGGTCTATCAGGTCAGTACGTACGACCCGCTCATCTTCGGCGGCGGAACGCTGCTGCTCTCTCTGGCGGCGCTGCTCGCCTGCTACGTCCCCGCGCAGCGCGCGACGAAAGTAGACCCGCTCGTGGCGCTGCGCAACGAGTGAGCGGCCCCGAGCGCGGGTCGTGCCGAAGCCTTCAGTCACGAAGTTGGAGTTATCATGTGCAGGCTCGTTTTACTCGTCGCCAGTCTGGCGTTGCTGCTGAACACACAACCATTCGATTCGTCGGCGCGGGAGGTTCCGATGCCGTCTGAAGAGCTGATTACCCGTGCGCGCGCGGCGCTGGGCGGTGAGGCGCGGCTGCGCGGCCTGCACAGCCTGTCCGCGACCGGCGAACTCAGGCGCGCGTTCCCCGACCGGGAGCGGCGCGGCGCGCTCGACCTCAAATGGCTTGCGCCCGACCGCTTCAGGCAGGTGGAGACGATGCAGGTCGACGTCGGCGTGAAGGTGTCGGTGACGGGCGCTTTCGATGGCGAGCGCGCCTGGAAGCGTTCCGCGGTCGAGGCGGGCGGACTGCCGCTCAGCGTGACGCGGGGCGGTGGCACAGAGTTGCTCGGCGACGGCGAGCAGCGGCAGATGCGCGAAGGCTTCGCCCGCTATCTGCCGTCCTTGCTCCTGTCCCCGGCCACGCCAGCACGCCTCGAAGACGCGGGCACGGCCGACGTTGACGGCGTGCCGGCGCGCGTCCTGCGCGTGCGCGCGGCGGGTGGCTTCGACGCGCGCCTGTACCTCGACCCCAAGACGCACCTCCCACTCATGCTGAGTTACAGGGGCCGTCCGCCCCTCATCACGGTGGACGCGCGCGGCGGCGCTGAAGGCTCCGCCGCGCCGGAGACAGAGCTGCGCATTCGCTTCGCGGACTACCGCGAGGCTGGCGGACTGCTCTGGCCGCACCGCGTCACGACCGAGGCCGGCGGACGGCGCCTCGAAGAGCTTGAGGTGAAATTCTACCAGGTCAACCCCGCCGAGATTAACCCGCAGAGCTTCGGCCGCTGACGGCACGCGGTCGCGGCTCTGAAGCCGCACCCACGCAACCCTTCCGACAGGCCCCGACTACTAACGTGTCGGCGCAGACCGCAGCCCCCTGCGGCCCGTGCCGCATCCTGCCGCCGCCGCGGCGCGCGGTTCGCGCAACCCTTCTGAAATGAGATAAGGAATCATTATGAACACCGGCCCTTGGATACTCGGCATCAGCGCCTCGCCGCACAACGGCGCCGTCTGTCTCCTGCGCGGCGACGAGATCGTCGTCGCGATTCAGGAGGAGAGGCTCACGCGCAAGAAGCGGGACGGCATCTACGCCGCCCGCCCGTGTCAGGCACTCGAATACTGCTTCCAGTACGCGGGCATCACGCCCGCCGACCTGAGCCGAGTGGTCTACTCCATCCCCGGCGCGCGGAACTCGCGGCTTCAGGACATCACGCTCAACCCGCAGCTTGAGCTGGGCCGCCACCGGACGCCGGTCGATTACATCCCGCACCACTACGCGCACGCCTTCAGCGTCTACGCCACCTCGGGCTATCAGGACGCCGCGATCCTCATCGTGGACGGGGCCGGCTCGCCCTACTCAGACCTCGGGGCGGAGGAGCGCGCGGCGTGCAAGTGGCCGGTCGAGGACGGCGCGGAGATCATCTCGCTCTACGCGGCCGATGGCACGCGCATCAAGCCGCTGGAGAAGCACCTCGTGGCCGCGGGGGCGTGGCTCGAACACGACGCGGAGGGCATGCTCAGGTACGGCAGCCTCGGCGGCATGTATTCGGCCATAGCGGCGCAGATTTTCGGCGAGCAGCTGGAAGCCGGCAAGGTCATGGGGCTGGCGCCTTACGGGCGGCCGACGACCCCCGCCGCCGACTTCTTCACGCGCGACGCCGACGGCCGATTCGTCTTCAGCGACAAGGTGATGCGTCGCTTCCGCCGGCACGGGCGGTGGCCCGCGCATCAGCAGGAGTACGAAGACCTCGCCGCCTCGACGCAGGCGGCGTTGGAGGAGGCCATTCTCTACCTGGTCGAGCGCCTGTACGAACTCTGCCCGAGCGAGAACTTCTGCTACGCGGGCGGCGTCGCTCTCAACAGTGTCGCCAACGAGCGGATCGTCGGCGAGTCGGCCTTCCGGAACGTCTACATCATGCCGGCGGCCGAGGACAGCGGGCCGGCCATCGGCGCGGCCTACTACGGACTCTGGCAGTTGACCGGACAGAACACGGGGCGCCTACTCGTGCACGACGCGGTCGGGCGCGAGTACTCGCCGGCCGAGGTCACGCACGCGGTCGAGAACTCGCTCGGCGTGCGCGAGATCGAGTCAGAGGACGTGATCGCCGACGCCGTCAACCTGCTCAGCGCAGGGCACATCGTCGGCTGGTTTCAGGGGCGTTCCGAACTCGGCCCGCGCGCGCTCGGGCAGCGCAGCATCCTCTGTGACCCGCGCCGCCACGACGGCAAGGAGGTCTTGAATCGTCGCGTCAAGCACCGCGAGGGTTTTCGCCCGTTCGCGCCCGTCGTCCTGCTCGAAGAAGTCGGGAACTGGTTCGAGGTCGAGGGCAAAGACCCGCGCAGCCCATACATGCTACGCATCTGCGACTTCAAGGAGGAGAAGAAGGAGCTGGTGCCGGCGGTCGTGCACGTGGACGGCACGGGGCGCTTCCAGACCGTCACCGAGGAGGCCAACGGCGACCTCTACCGGCTGATCAAAAAGTTCCACGAGAAAACAGGCGTGCCCATCATCCTCAACACCTCCTTCAACGTGATGGGCGAGCCCATCGTCGAATCGCCGACCGATGCGCTCCGCTCGTTCCTCTCGACCGGCATCGACTACCTCGTGCTTCAGGGCAGACTCTTCGCCAAGACCCACAAGGTACTCTTCGAGGTGGACGGGCGCCCCTGGGGCCAGCGCGTCCGCGACGCCGTCGCCGCCGCCAAACAGTTGGCGACTCGGCCGCCGAACGCGCGGCCGCGCCCCTCTGCCGCGCTGCAACAGTACGCGGGCGATTTCGAGAACGCGGGCATGGGCCTGCTGAGCCTGCGAGAAGCCGAAGGCGGTCTCAGCATCAGCACCGCCGCCGGCGGCGGCAAATGGTCGTCGCCCGTCCGACACCTCGACGAGCACGTCTTCGAAGTCTCGCTCGATCCGTTCAAGGGCTACAGGCTGATCTTTATACCTGACGGCAAGGGGAACATGGACAGCCTGGTCGTTCTGCCGGCGCACGCCTCGGCGCGTGAAGTTGTCTTCATGCGCAAGCCCGACGCGTCGGTGCGGGGCAGGGCGCTGCTCGAAAGGTTCGTCGGCGACTACGGCTCGAACGGAAAGTCGCTGAGCATCACGCTCGGGGGCGACGAAGAGCTCGTGCTGACCGTGCCGGGACAGGTCGGCATCCAGCTCGTGCCGCGCACGCCGACCGAGTTCCGGCTGCAACAGATTCCAGGCTACTGCGTCGAGTTCCGCGACGACGGCGACGGCGTGGTGGTCGAGGCCGTGGTGACGGAGCCCGAAGGCGGAAATGTCTTGAAGAAGAAGTAAGGCGGGGCTGCCGTCCCCGTCCGTCTGGCGCAAGAAAGGCTCAACGGGGCGCGTGCCCCGTTGAGCCTTTCTTCTTTTTACGGCGGCGTGCGGTCTTTAAGCCGTGCCCGGCGGGTCGATTCCCGCGCACCATTCGAGCACGGCCATGGCGCTCGTCATCTTATGTTTCGACTGCCGGAAGGCGACGCTCTGCGGCCCGTCCAACACTTCGTCCGACACCTCCGCGCCGCGGACGGCCGGCAGGTCGTGCATGAAGATGGTGCCGCTCGGCTTGGAGACGCGGGCCATCAGAGCCGCCGTGACGGCGTAAGGGTCGAACTTCTCGCGCCAATTCGGGTCGGCCTTGGGTTCGCCCATAGTCTGCCAGCGCGTCGTGTAGACAACGTCCACGCCCGTGGGCAGGCGCTCGAGGTCGTGAAACTGCGCGACCTCCGCGCCCGCGGCGCGCGCCAACTCGCCGGCCTGCGCCATCACGTCGTCCGGCAGGCCGTAGCCCGCCGGCGTCACGAGCGTCAGCCGCATGCCTTCGGTCATGCCGACGGCGAACGCGAGGGCCGAGGCCGTGTTGTTGCCTTCACCGAGGTAGAGGAGGTGCAGACCGTCGAGACGCCCGAATGCCTCCTTGATGGTGGTCAGGTCGGCCAGCGCCTGCGTGGGGTGCTCGCTGGCGCTCATGGCGTTGATGACGGCCATCTGGTTCTGCGCGGCAAGCGAGCGCATCTCGGCCGGCGTCTCGTTCGTCCGGATCACGAGGATGTCGAGGTAGTTCGAGAGCACACGCGCCGTGTCTTCGATGGTCTCGCCGGTGACGATTTGCAGATCGTTCGGCCCATACTGGATGACGTTCGCGCCTAAACGCATCGCCCCGACGGCGAAGGCCGTGCGCGTCCGCGTGGAGGAGCGGCGAAAGTAGACTCCGACCGTCTTGTCCGACAGCGTCCCTAAATTCGCGCGTTCGTCCCGCGAGATCGCGAGTGCGCGCGCGACGAGGCGGGCGACGTTATCAGGCCCGGCCTCGGCCAGAGATAGCATGTGTCTCACTGTTCTCGTCATCGCTTTTTCGATATGTAGACTCCTGTAAGGATTCCCCGGGCGGAGATTGCACCACAGCATAACATAGTATCGCGCCGTACAGTTTTTCGTACTGCCAAGACGGGACGCAGTCTCACGTCCGATAACGACGGAGCATTTTGCGCCCTTTGGTCTTAAATATTTTTTGTTAAGAGTTGGTGTCTCTGGAGGGGTGTTTTGAAGGGATGAAGGAAAGGGGGCAGCTTGATTTGGCTGCCCCCTTTCCTCGCTCTCTTTGTTCGCGTCAATGATGGTGCTCGCGTTCGTATTCGTCTGCCTCTTCTTTGGTGCGGTGGACGGTGCCGTCCGGGTGTTCGGGCGGGGTGTAGACGGTGTAGAGCTTGAGGGGCGCGCTGCCATTGTTGACGAAGTTATGGCGCGTGCCGCCGGGGACGACGACGACCGAGCCGGCGCGGACGGGGCTGCTCTGGCCTTCGATGACGGCCTCGCCCTCGCCGTCGGCAAAGGCCAGAACCTGGTCGATGCCTTCGTGCACCTCCTCGCCGATCTCTTCTCCGGGTTTGAGCGACATCAGGACGAGCTGCGAGCGCTCGGTCGTGAAAAGCACCTGCCGAAAATTCTCGTTCTCCCGCGCGAGGCGCAGGACGTCTTCTGTGTAAGCCTTATGTGCCATCTTCTCCTCTCGGTGTGGGTTCTGTGGTTGAGCGTTGCGACGCGTTCGTTCTCGTGCGGAGGGCGCGCCGCGCCAATTCGTCTCGCGTCAGCCGCGCCTGTTTGAGCGCGGTAAAGATTCTGCCGAAGTGTCGCCTGTTTCTGATTTTCGCGTCAGGCACGTCCGCCACCTCGCTTGAGACGCTTATTTGATATCAACACTTACTATTGACTTAAGGGTAAAATTTTTAGCCCCGACAGTCCTCGCAGTGGCCGAGCAGCTCCAGACGGAAGTCCGAGACCGCAAACCCGGGCTGCGGCTTGATCTGCTCCAGCGCGGACTTCCCCCGTGCCGCTTCTAAATCCCACATGCGCCCGCAGCCGAGGCAGCGCGTGTGGTAGTGGTGATCCGTGCGGATGTCGTAGCGCGCGGAGCCGTCGCCGTAGGTGAGCTTGGAGATGGCCTCGCAGGCGACGAGGGCCTCAAGGTTTTTGTAGACGGTGGCGAGGCTGATCTTCGGAATCCGGCGCTTGACGTTGAGGAAGACCTCCTCGGCGGTCGGGTGGTGTTCGACGCCGCTGAGGTAGTCGTAGACGGCCGCCCTCTGGCGCGTCATGTGCCCCCCGCGCTCGTCGAGCCTGCGCCGCAACTCTTCGAGCCCGGCCTTTCTCTTACCGCCGCTTTCCTGCACAGTCCGTTTCATTCTCAAGTCTCCTGCCGAGCAAGGTGAGAATAATTCTTATTTTGGACTTTGTCAATCCCCGGACTGGTTCTTGTGGTTCATGGCGGCCTGGCGGACGAGGTTGGAACTCTCCTGCAGCTCGCGCGCCTTCTGCAGAAGCGCCTCGGCTTCCGCGCCGCCCTCGTGCTCGCCGAGGTGCCCGGCCAGGTGGCGCAGGAGGAGGACATGCTCTTCGAGGGAGCGGATCGAGCCCCACAGGGACTCCTCCGTCTTCTCGGTCATGTCCGCCATCAGACTCTCGGTCGAGTAGGCGTGGCCCGTGTGGCAGCGGAAGCGCAGGTGGTTGCCCTCGACGAGTTGGAGCAGCGTGCCGTGGCATTCGGGGCAGGCGTAGAGTGAGGGGTCGCCCCACTTCAGAATCTCGCTCATGCTGGGCTTGTTCTCCATGGCAATCTTGACCTCGGTCTCCATCCTCTCCGGCACGGGGAACTCTCCTTCCTCCGCCGCGGGCGTCTCCGTGAGGCGCACCAGCAGCGGGGCGATCTCACTCAGAGAAACGCAGTAGTCGACCTCGACGTGCTTCAGGGCGTTCAGCGGCATCGAGGGCGCGAGCGCGTCCTCCGGGTGCTGGACGACGGTCGTGCCGCCGCGCTCCTTGATGGCGTGGAGTCCGGCCGTGCCGTCGTCGAGCCAGCCCGTCAGGACGACGCCGATGACCCGCGGGCCGTAGGCCAGGGCGGCCGAGCGGAAGAGCGGGTCTACGGCCGGGCGGAAGCGGTTCTCGCGCGGCCCCTGCGTGACGCGCGTGTAGCCGCTGCGGTCGACGAGGAGGTGGTAGTCGGGCGGCGCGACGTAGATGTGGCCCGGCCTGAGCTCCTCCCAGTCGCGCGCGTTCGAGGCGGGCAGAGGCCCCGCTCGCTCAAGTATCTCGGGCAGGATGCCCAGCCCATAGGGCGCGATGTGCAGGACGATGAGGACGGAGGCCCGGAGGTCGCGCGGCAGCCCCCCGACGAGCACTTTCAGGGCGTCGATGCCTCCCGTGGAAGTGCCGATGACGACGATCTCTTTTCCCGGCATGCATGTCTCCTGACGCCGAGGGGGACGAACGTGGGCAATCTTCTTTTGTCGTTAACACAGTATCATTAACACAGCACTGGCTGTGTACGCTATACACCTTAGCGCGCATGGACTAAACTCGGTCTACGCAAAACGCCACCAGCCCCGACTCGGAAACGAGTCCGCTACTAGCAGCCGGTGTGAAACGATGGTTGTTGACGGCAGCGAATTTTTGATGCTCGTGGGGCTCGGCGCCTCGGCCGGAGGCGTCGAGGCGCTGATGAGTTTCTTCGAGCGCATGCCCGCCGACGCGGGGATGGCCTACGTCGTCATCCTGCACATCTCGCCCGAGCACGAGAGCCACCTTCCGGAAGTGCTCCGGGCGCGGACGCTGATGCCCGTGCTTCAGGTGAACGAGCCGGTGCGCGTCGAGCCGAACCGCGTCTACGTCGTCCCGCCCGACCGCGACCTCTACATGTCGGACGGGCACATCCAGCTCGCCGAGCGCGGGCAGGATGGCCGGGCGGCGCCCATCGACCTCTTCTTCCGCACGCTGGCCGACTCCTACAGGGAGAGGGGCATCGCGGTCGTGCTCTCGGGCGCGGGCACGGACGGCTCGGTCGGCGTCCGCCGCGTCAAGGAGATGGGCGGCGTCGTCATCGCGCAGGAGCCTTCGGAGGCCGAGCACGCGGCGATGCCGCGCGGCGCGATGGAGACCGGCGCAGTCGATTTCGTCCTGCCGCTGGCGGCGATCCCGGAGAAGCTCACCTCCCTGCGCCGCAACGCCGAGCGCATCCAGCTCCCGGCCTCCGACGAGCCGCCGCCCGACGAGGACGAGGACGCCTTGCGGGAGGTGCTCGCGCTGCTGCGCCTGCGCACCCGCCACGACTTCAACGGCTACAAGCGCTCGACCCTCCTGCGCCGCGTCGAGCGCCGCATGCAGGTGACGCAGACCGCAGACCTGCCGGCCTACCTCGCGCACGTCCGCGAGCAGCCGGAGGAGCTGCTCGGCCTGCTCTCCGACCTGCTCATCAGCGTCACCAACTTCTTCCGCGACCGCGACGCCTTCGCGCAGTTGGAGGGCGAGGTCGTGCCGCTCCTCTTCGCGGGCAAGGGCGCGGGCGACCAGGTGCGCGTCTGGGTGGCGGGCTGCGCCACGGGCGAGGAGGCTTACTCGCTGGCGATGCTGCTCTGCGAGCAGGCGGAGCAGATGTCGAGCGCGCCCACCGCACAGGTCTTCGCCAGCGACATCGACGAGGTGGCGCTCCAGCAGGCGCGCGAGGGCGTCTACCCGGAGGCGGTCGAGGCCGACATCTCCCCCGAGCGGCTCAAGCGTTTCTTCGTCAAGGAGGGGCAGTACTACCGCGTGAAGCGCGAGCTGCGCGAGCGCGTGCTCTTCACGCCGCACAACGTCCTGCGCGACCCGCCCTTCTCGAAGCTCGACCTCGTGAGCTGCCGCAACCTCCTCATCTACGTCAACCGGCAGACGCAGGAGAGGGTGTTGGAGGTCTTCCACTTCGCGCTCCGGCCCGGCGGCTACCTCTTCCTCGGCTCGTCCGAGACGGCCGAGGCGCTGCCAGACCTCTTCACGCCGCTCGACAAGAAGCACAGGGTCTTCCGCCGGCTGGACGTAGGCATGGCCTTCCGGGGCATGCCCACGCTGCCCCTGGCGGGGCGCTGGGAGGCGCGCCTGACCCTGCCCCCGCGGACGGGGGGGCAGGGCACCGAGCCTTCGTCATACGGCGAGCTGCACTTCCGCGCGCTGGAGGCGTTCAGCCCCCCGAGCGTGCTCGTCAACGCCGACTACGAGATCGTCCACCTCAGCGACAACGTCGGGCGGTACCTGCGCTTCTCGGGCGGCGAGCCGACGCGCAACCTCCTGAAGGTAGCGCACCCGGAACTGAAGATAGACCTGCGCTCGCTTCTGTTGCGGGTCGAGCAGGGCGGCGGTTCGAGCCGCGACGTGACCGCCAACTTCGACGGCCGGCGCAAGGTCATCAGGATGAGCGTGCGGCCCGTCAACTCGCCGCGCACGGCGCCCGGCTTCTGCCTGGTGGTCTTCGAGGAGTTGCCGGAGTCGGCGTTGACGGCTTTGCCGTCAACGCCCGGCGGCATTTCGGCGACGACGCCCGCTTTGGAGGCGGATGCCGGACTCGAGCCCGTGGTGCAGAGGTTGGAAGACGACCTCCAGAACGTGCGCGAGCAGCTCCGCGCCACGGTCGAGATGTACGAGACGCAGGCCGAGGAGTTCAAGGCCGCCAACGAAGAGCTGCAGGCGATGAACGAGGAACTGCGCTCGGCCTCCGAGGAGATGGAGACCTCGAAAGAGGAGTTGCAGTCGGTCAACGAGGAGTTGACGACCGTCAACAACGAGTTGAAGGAGAAGGTCGAAGAGGTCGGCCGCACCAACAGCGACCTCCAGAACCTTCTGGCCGCCACGCAGATCGCGACGTTCTTCCTCGACCGCTCCCTGCGCATCAAGCGTTACACCCCGGGCGTGCAGGAACTCTTCAACCTCATCCCCGGCGACGTGGGCCGCCCGCTCGCGCACCTCACGCACAAGCTCGACTACGCGGGGCTCATCGAGGACGCCGAGACCGTGCTGCGGACACTGCAGACGGTCGAGCGCGAGGCCGCGACCCACGAGGGACGCTCCTACCTGATTCGGCTCCTGCCCTACCGCACGCCCGAAGACCGCATCGACGGCGTCGTCATCACCTTCATCGACATTACAGAGAGGAAGCGCGCCGAGGATGCCCTGCGCGAGTCTGAGGAGCGCCTGCGCGGTCTGAACGAGGGGTTGGAGGAGCGAGTGCGCGGGCGCACGGAGGAGCTGGCCGAGACCAACGTCTCGTTGCAGGAGGAGGTGCAGATTCGGACGGAGGCCGAAGTGCGGGTCAAGCAACTACTCCGCAAGCTCATCTCCGTGCAGGAGGAGGAGCGGCGCCGCATCGCGCGCGAGCTGCACGACACGCTCGGCCAGCAGCTCGCCGCGCTGCGCCTGAGCATAGACATGTTCAAGTCCGAGTCGGAGGGTAGGGTGCGCCTGCTGGAGCACATCGGGCGGGCGCAGGCCATCTTCGAACGGCTCAACGCGGACGTGGACTTCCTCGCGTGGGAGCTGCGCCCCGCCACACTCGACCAACTCGGGCTGGACGCCGCACTCCGGACTTTCATCAGGGAGTGGTCGGAGCAGTTCGGCGTGGAGGCGGACTACCGCGGCTTCGACGACGGCGTCCCGCGCCTGGCGCCGGAGGTGGAGACGAACCTCTACCGGATACTGCAGGAGGCCCTGCAGAACGTCCACAAGCACGCCGGGGCCACGCGCGTCAGCGTCATCCTCGAACAGAATGACGGACACGCCGTGCTCATCGTCGAGGACAACGGCAAGGGCTACGACGCGGACGGCGAGGCGGCGGCGGTCGCGGACAAGGGCATGGGCCTGACGAACATGCGTGAGCGCACGGCGCTCCTCGGGGGCGACCTCGAGGTCGAGAGCGCGCCGGGCGCGGGCACGACCATCTACGTCCGCGTCCCCGTCGGCGGGCAAGAGTAGGGCAGGGGATTGTAATGGGCGACAAGAAGGTGCGCGTGCTCATCGCCGAGGATCACGGGACGATGCGCGAAGGGATGCGCCTCCTCCTCGGCCAAGAGCCTGACATGGAGGTCGTCGGCCTCGCTGCCGTCGGCAGCGAGGCCGTGCGCCTTTCGCGCGAGCTGAAGCCCGACGTGGTCTTGATGGACATCTCCATGTCCGGCATGGACGGCCTGGAGGCGACGCGCAGGCTTCGGGAGTCCCACCCGGAGGTCAAGGTGCTGGCGCTGACGCGCCACGCGGACTACGGCTTCATGGCGGAGATGCTGCGGGCGGGGGCCAAGGGCTACGTGCTCAAGCAGAGTTCGTCTGACGACTTGATTCGCGCGGTGCGTGCCGTGGCCGCCGGTCGGAGCTACCTGGACCCTGCCGTGACGGGGAAGGTCGTGAGCGCCTACACGGAGAAGCGCCTCGCCGAGCCGAAGGAGATGGTCAGCGAGCGCGAGGAGGAGGTGCTGCGGCTGATCGCGCGCGGCCACAGCAATAAGGAGATCGCCGCGCGCCTCTCGGTGAGCGTCAAGACGGTCGAGGCGCACAAGGCGAACGTGATGCGCAAGCTCGGCCTCGGCGGCCGGAGCGACATCGTGGACTACGCCATCTTCCGCGGCTGGATGAAGAACAGCTAGCCCGCCTCTCTTTCCCGCCGATTCTTAACGACCGACCTCGTGGTTGCCGCCCGGCTTTTGCAGTCCGGAATTTTTGACGACCAACTTCAACGGCTATTTTTGCGTGGTTCGATTTGTGCGCCCCTCTTTTGATAGCCTGCCTGTGGTTTAGTGGTTAGGTGGATTGTATAAGTGTATAAGTTATTGCTTATCGGACGCGACATCGTTTTCGTTGAATCTGATTCGAGGCATTGATGAAAGGGGCGCTCTACACAAGATTCCGGCAGATGGTTTCGGGCGGGCGCGTCCTCATTCCGTCATTGGCGTTTCTGCTCGCGGGACTCCTCTTTCAGAGTCTGGCCTCCTTCACGCCCTGGTCGGTCGAGCGTTTCTACTCCCGCCCCGTCTACCCGCGCGTGGTCGGCGCGCTCTCGCTCCTGAGTCGGAGGTGTCTCTTTTCAGCCGGCGAAGTCCTGACCGGTCTCGCCCTTTTATTAGCCTGCGGGTGCGCGGTGCTCTTCTGCCTGGGGTTGGTGCGGAGGCGAGGCGGGAGGCGCGAATGGATTCTGAAGTGGCTTCGTTACGCAAGCTGGGTCGCGGCCGTGTTGTTCTGGGCCTTCCTACTCACCTTCGGACTTAATTACCAGAGGCCCCTTCTGTTCGAGTTGCTCGGCTACGAACAGAGGAAGGCAGAGCCCGCGGAGCTCGAAGCGTTGGGGCAGATGCTAATCGCCGACGTGAACCAATCCTACGCGGAGGCGCACGCGGACAACAGGCCGGCACCGGACACCCCCGAGCTTGTCAAACTCCTGAAAGAGTCTTACGACTCCGCACAGGAGTTCGCGCTCCTCCCGCGCGGAGAGTTCGCGCCGCCGAAAGCCGTCTACGCCTCCGAAGTCTTGACGAGGCTCGGCATCAGCGGCGTCTACACGCCGTTCACGGGCGAGCCGAACTACAACGCGGACATCCCCGACTTCCAGCTTCCCTTTTCCATCGCGCACGAGATGGCGCATCAGCGCGGCGTCGCGCGCGAGTCGGAGGCGAACTTCGTCGCGTACGTCGTCTGCGTCAACTCGCGCGACCCCTTCGTGCGCTACTCGGGCTACCGCAACGGCCTCGGCGTGCTGTCTGAGTTGTTCAAGGTCGAGCCGGAGAAGGCGCGCGAGTTGGCAAAGCAGCTCGGCCCGGGCTACAGGGAGGACTCGCGCCGCGCCGCGCTCTTCTGGGCGAAGGCTGCGGGCGCGGCCGGCGCCTTCGGCCACCGCGTGAACGACCTCTACCTGCGCGCCAACCGCGTCAGGGCCGGCGCGGCCGACTACAGCAACTCGACGACCTTGATCATCGCCTACCACCTCAGACAGAGGTCGGCCGGTTTATATCACGATTAAAATTATCAATTGGGAACGCCGCCTAAATCTCTGTAGAGTACAGGGCCGCCGTTAGGAGTCGAAGACCTGGAGGTTACAGATGGGCGACGAGTGTACTTGCGAGAAGTGTCAGAGCGTTTCGGTCGTCGAGAGGGGCGCGTCCGTGTGGCCGGTCTTGAAGGCGGAGCTGCAGACTGGGGCGTACGGCCGCAGACAGGCGAACCTCTACCTCGTCGTCACCGACGCAGGCATCTCTCTGCGCCGGCAGCCCTTCGAGATGTGACCTCATAAAACGCGCCGGGACGCCGTAGCCCTTTCGAGCACGCGTCCCGGCGACAAACGTCCTGCGACTCTTAAACCCTCAAATCTTCAATAGACCCTGCGACGGCGCAGAAGGTGGTCGAGGCTCCACTCGCCGCCGCCCGCGAACCAGAAGAAGAGGAAGACGAAGCAGTAGAGCACGGCCAGCTCGCCCTTATTCTGGAGCGGCCAGAAGCCTCCCGGCGCGTGCATCTGGAAGTAGGCCACGGCCATCATCCCGCAGAGGAGGAAGGCCACGGGCCGCGTGAACAGCCCGACCAAAAGCAGCAACCCCCCGAAGAACTCGAGGATGCCGCCGACGCCAATCTGGCTCATGATGGGCGGCCCCTGCATGCCCGGAGGCGCGAGGAAGCCGAAGAGCTTCTGAGCGCCGTGCGCGATGAAAAGGAAGGCTGTGACGATGCGCAGCACGCTCAAGATTCGCGGCGTCCAGCTCGCGTAGAAGGTGTTCAGGTCGGCCATCTTATCTCTCCTTAAATTTCTCTGATTCTAGACAGACTCACGAGCCGAAGCTGTACGCGGCCATGCTCAAGCTCCCGTACGTCCAACCCCTGTGTAGACTCTGACCGCGGGCCTCGGAACCTTCCAGGCCCGCGCCCAACGCGACGAAAAGCGGAAGCAGGTGCTCGTCGGTCGGATGCGCGACCGAAGCATGCGGCGCGAGCCTACGGTAATTGAACAGCTCTTCCAGCGCGCCGGCTTTGATCTTTTCGTAGAGCCACCCGTCGAACTCCCTGGCCCACTCGGGCGGCACCTCTCCGCGCCCGATCCTGCCGAGGTTGTGCGTAGCACTCCCCGTCGCCAGAATCAGCACGCCCTCTCCGCGAAGTGGCGCGAGCGCTTTTCCGATTTCGAAATGATGCCCCGGCCCGAGCGTCGGCTGCAAGGAGAGCTGCGTGACGGGGATGTCCGCCTCCGGGTAGATGTGTCTGAGCGGTACCCACGCGCCGTGGTCAAGCCCGCGCGTGTTCGAGACGGTGCAGGCGAAGCCGGCCCCTTCGAGTAGCTCGCTCACGCGCCCGGCGAGTTGCGGCGCGCCGGGCGCGGGGTAGCGTATGCGGTACAGCTCTTCGGGGAAGCCGCCGAAGTCGTGGATGGTCTCGGGCCGCTCGGCGGCGCTCAAAGCGGGCTTGTCCGTGTTCCAGTGCGCCGAGACGCAGAGGATCGCTTCGGGTCTTCCTAACTCCCCGCCGAGCCGCCTCAGAAACTCCACCGTGTCGTTCTGCTCTAAGGCCAGCGTCGGCGCGCCGTGCGAGACGAAGACGGCCGGAAGCCGGCCCCCTGTCCACCCATTCGGACGAACTTCAGAATTCATGTTGGCATGATAGTCGTCATAACAACTATTGTCAAACGGAAAAAGGCAGGCGAGGTTTAGCCTGCCCTTCGGCACGCTTCAAATCTCTTTCAGGCGGCGGGCGTCGCGACTCCCATCCAGCCCGGCCGCCGCTCCTCGAACTGCCGGATGAGGGACTCGTGGCGGAGCGTCAGCCCCACGTCGTCGAGCCCTTCGAGCAGGCACTGGCGGCGGAACTCGTCGATCTCGAAGGCGGCCTTGAAGCCCCGCTCGTCGCGCACCTCGCGGCGCTCTAGGTCTACGGTCAGACGGTAGCCCTCGAACGCGCGCGCCCGCCGCACGAGTTCCGCGACCTCCTCGTCCGTGAGCGTGACGGGGAGCACGCCGTTCTTCGTGCAGTTGTTCCTGAAGATGTCCGCGAAGGAGGGGGCGATGACGGCGCGGAAGCCGTAGTCGAGCAGAGCCCAAGGCGCGTGCTCGCGCGAAGAGCCGCACCCGAAGTTGCGCCCGGCGACCAGCACCGTGGCGCCCTCGTAGCGCGGCTCGTTCAGCACGAAGTCGGGGTCGGGCGAGTTGTCGACCTTATAACGCCAGTCGTAGAAAAGGAACTGCCCGAAGCCCGTCCGCTCGACGCGCTTGAGGAACTGCTTCGGGATGATCTGATCCGTGTCGACGTTCGGGTGGTCGAGCGGCGCGGCGACGCCCGTGTGTACTCGAAAGGGAAGCATGGCTTGGTGAATGGTGAATAGTAAATCGTAAATAGTTATCAGTTGATGCGGAGGTGAAGGGAACAGCTAAGGAGCGATATTGTCAAACCATTTACCATTCACTATTCACCATTCACATCTATTTAAATTCCCAGCCGCGCACGTCGGTGAAGTGTCCGGCGACCGCCGCGGCGGCGGCCATCGCGGGGCTGACGAGGTGCGTGCGGCTGCCCTTGCCCTGGCGGCCTTCGAAGTTGCGGTTGCTGGTCGAGGCGCAGCGCTCGCCCGGCGCGAGCGTGTCGGGGTTCATGCCGAGGCACATCGAGCAGCCCGCCTCGCGCCACTCGAAGCCGGCGGCGCGGAAAATTTCGTCCAGGCCTTCGGCCTCGGCCGCGCGCTTGACGGCGCCGGAGCCGGGCACGACCATCGCGCGCACGGCCTCGCTCACGCGGTGTCCGCGCACGACGCTCGCCGCCGCGCGCAGGTCTTCGATGCGCGCGTTGGTGCAGGAGCCGATGAAGACGCGGTCGACGGGAACGTCCTCCATGCGCGTGCCGGGCGCGAGGCCCATGTATTCGAGTGCGCGCGAGGTGGAGCGTCTTTCGTTCTCAGAGCGCGCCTCGGAAGGGTCGGGCACGCGCCCCGTGACGGGCACGACCTGGCCCGGACTCGTGCCCCACGTGACGAAGGGCGCGAGCGCGGAGGCGTCGAAGTCGACGACAACGTCGAACTCCGCCCCCTCATCACTGTGGAGGCTCTGCCAGTACGCGAGCGCTTCGTCCCAGGCGGCGCCGCTCGGAGCGAAGCGGCGGCCTTCGAGGTAAGCGTAGGTCACTTCGTCGGGCGCGATCATACCCGCGCGCGCGCCGGCTTCGATGCTCATGTTGCAGAGCGTCATCCGCCCTTCCATCGTCAAAGACCGCACGGCCTCGCCCGCATACTCGATGACGTAGCCGGTCGCGCCGTCCGTCCCGATCTGCCCGATGAGTCCGAGCGCGAGGTCTTTCGCCGTCACGCCCTCGGCCAACTCACCCCTGGTTTTGACGAGCATCGTCCGCGGCTTCGACTGCGGCAGGCACTGCGTGGCGAGGACGTGCTCGACCTCGCTCGTGCCGATGCCGAAGGCGAGCGCGCCGAACGCGCCGTGCGTGCTGGTGTGGCTGTCGCCACAGACGATGGTCATGCCCGGACGCGTCAGGCCCAGTTCCGGCCCGATGACGTGGACGATGCCCTGCTCGGGCGAGTCGATGTCGTAGAGCCGTATGCCGAACTCGGCGCAGTTGCGCCGGAGCGTTTCGATCTGCTGCGCGGCGATGGGGTCTGCGATGGGGAGGCCGCGGTCGGTCGTCGGGACGTTGTGGTCGATGGTGGAGACCGTCAGGTCGGGCCTGCGCACGGGGCGTCCGGCCGCGCGCAGGCCGTCGAAAGCCTGCGGCGACGTGACCTCGTGGACGAGGTGCAGGTCTATGTAGAGCAGCGCGGGTTCGCCCGCAGCCTCGCGCACGACGTGCGCGTCCCAAATCTTCTCAAAGAGTGTGCGTGACATAGTGTGTGGGTGCTGGGGGTTGGGTGCTGGGTTCTGGGTAGAACAAGCTCTTAACCCAGAACCTAGCACCCAGCACCCAACACCTAATTTCAGACTGCGTGGTATGCGTGGCGCATGTCGGCGAGTTCGGCGAGCGCCTCGGCGACGAGCGTGCCCATCTCCTCGGTGCCGACTATATACTTCCCCGTCCGGCCCTGTATATCGGCCGTGCGGTAGCCGCGTTCGAGCACGGCGCGGATGGAGGCCTCAACGTCCGCCGCCTCCTGTTCGAGTTTGGCTGAGTAGCGGAGCAGCAGCGCGGCCGAGGCGATGGCGCCGAGCGGGTTGGCGAGGCCCGCGCCCGCGATGTCGGGCGCGGAGCCGTGGACAGGCTCGTAAACGTCCGTGCCTCCGCCTACGCTCGCGGAGGCGAGCATGCCGAGCGAGCCTGTCAGCACGGCCGCCTCGTCCGAGAGGATGTCGCCGAAAAGGTTCTCGGTCAATATCACTTCGAAGCGGCGCGGGTTGAGCATCAGGTGCATCGCGCAGGCGTCCACGTACATGTGCTCGACCCTGACCTGCGGGTATTCGCGCGCGACGCGGTTGACGACCTCTCGCCAGAGGCGTGAAGTCTCAAGCACGTTCGCTTTATCGACAGATGTCAGCTTGCCGCCACGCGCCGCCGCGGCCTCGAAGGCGACGCGCGCCACGCGCTCGACCTCGGCCTCGTTGTAGCGCATCGTGTTGAAGGCTTCGCGCGTCGCGCCTTCGCCCTGAATCGCGCGCGGCTCGCCGAAGTAGAGGCCTCCGAGCAGCTCGCGGACGATGAGCACGTCCGCGCCTTTGACGACCTCGGCCTTGAGGGGCGAAGAGTCTGCCGTCGCGTCGTAGCAGACGATGGGGCGCAGGTTGGCGAACGCGCCGCACGCGCTGCGGAGTCCGAGCAGCCCCGCCTCGGGACGCTTCTCGCCGGCCAGACCGTCGAACTGCGGCGCGCCCACCGCGCCGAGCAGCACCGCGTCCGACGCGAGGCACGCGTCGAGCGTCGAGGGCGGCAGAGGGCTTCCGGTCTCGGCGATGGCCGCGCCGCCGATCAAATGCTCTTCGAAAGAGAAGTCGTGGCCGTAGACCTCCGCGACCGCGCGCAGCACGCGCACGGCTTCGCGCGTCACCTCGGGGCCGATGCCGTCGCCGGGCAGGACGGTGATGTTCAGTTTCATCTGATCTCTTCCCACGAAAAATCGACCACCGGCTCCGGCCCTTCGGAAAAGCAAGGACGGCAGCAGATGGCCGATGCTTTCAAAAAGTGTTTAGTTGACGGCCGCCTCGACCAAGTCCAGCTTCAGCGCGGCGGCCCCGATCTCCGGGGAGTGCTCGCGCCGCTGGCCGGCGGGGAGGAGCGAAAGCAGGTCCTGGTCGTAGATGTTCTTCTTGCGGTCGGCCAGCTTCGTGAACTGCCGGTACGCGTCCTCGAGCTCGCGGGCCGAGAGCGTGTAGCCCAAATCGTCGAAGCGGCGCGAGAGCGCGTGCCGGCCCGAATGCTTGCCGAGCACGATGTTGTTCGAAGGCACGCCCACCGACTCGGGCGTCATGATCTCGTAGCAGAGCGGGTTCGAGAGCACGCCGTGCTGGTGAATCCCGGCCTCGTGCGCGAAAGCGTTCCGACCCACGACGGCCTTGTTCGGCTGCACGCCGAAGCCGATGATCTCGGTCAGCAATTGGCTCGTCGGGTAAATCTCTTCGGTGCGGATGGCGCACGCGTACGGCAGGCGGTCTGCGCGCACGTGCAGGGCCATCACGACCTCTTCGAGCGCGGCGTTGCCCGCGCGCTCGCCGATGCCGTTGATGGTGCACTCGACCTGGCGCGCGCCGGCGTCGAGCGCCGCGAGGCTGTTGGCCACCGCCAGCCCGAGGTCGTTGTGGCAGTGGACGCTGATGGTCACGTCGCGCGTGCCGACGACGCGCTCGCGCACGGCCGAGACGATCTCGCGGAACTCGGTCGGCGTCGTGTAGCCGACGGTGTCGGGCACGTTCAGTGTGCGCGCGCCCTCCTCGACCGCGGCGGCGAAGACTTCGCAGAGATAACCCACGTCGCTGCGCGTCGCGTCCTCGGCCGAGAACTCGACGTCGTCCGTGAACGAGCGCGCGAGCCGCACGGCGTCCCGAGTCATCTTCAGGACTTCGGCGCGCGACTTCTTCAGCTTGTGTTCGAGGTGTATGTCCGAGGTGGCGACGAAGGTGTGGAGCCTCGGGCGCGCGGCGCCGCCGACCGCCTCCCAGGCGCGCAGGATGTCCTGCTCGGTCGTGCGGCAGAGCGCGGCGACCGTCGCCTCCCGACATTCGGCCGCGACCGCCCTGACCGCTGCGAAGTCGCCTTCGGAGGCGATGGGGAAGCCGGCCTCGATGATGTCCACGCCGAGCGCCTGGAGCTTGCGCGCGAGGCGTATCTTCTCGGAAAGGTTCATCGAACAGCCCGGGGACTGCTCACCGTCTCGTAAAGTCGTGTCGAAAATTTTTATGCGTTCAAGGTGGGTCATCAGTGATCGCCTCGGAACCAAAAAGGCATACTAAAGATGAGCCACCCAAAACTCAAAGTTATAATTTTTATCGGTTAATAAATAATTGAAATGAAAATCTTATAAGGATTGACTGAGGCCTTAGATGCCTGTAATTTTTCGCTCAAAATCCCCTACAGACAGCAGAACCCGAACTACAAGAGGCGCATCAAAGGTCGGCTCAAATATTTCACATTTCCTTATTGTTTAGGTTAATTGGTAAGACCCTTGATTGATTTATCTCATGATTGGTCTTAAAACAACTTGACAAAAATCCCGACCTAATAGAAAATCCATCCCGCTTTCAACTCTCGCTCCCGTTAGAGCAGCAACATCACAGCTACGCCAGATTCTGCGTAGTTGGTTAATTGGTAAAACCAGCAGATTTTGAAAATCAATCCTGCCGGAACCTTCGGGAGCGAAGCGGAAGCGCCTACATAGAAGCTTTTTGTCCTTGTCAGAAAGAGCTACCGGATGAGAGCCGCGAGCCGTAGAGAGACCGGCGGACGGCGCAGTTTAGACCCCTTGTGTGAACGCCAGCGCGTTCAACTGCCAGCAATTAAGGAAGAGGATAAAGTAATGAGCAAGCACGCATTCCGCCGCGGCTGCGCCGCAGTCCTGCTCCTGCTCGTGGCGTTCGTCATGGCCGGGGCGCAGGAGTTCCGCGGGTCGCTCACGGGCATCGTGACTGACCCGAACGGGGCGGCCCTGCCGGGCGCGACCGTCGAGATCAGGAACGTCGAGAAGAACATCACGAACTCGGCGACCACCAACGACGAGGGGAGCTACACCTTCCCGCTCCTCAACCCGGGCCGCTACACGGTCACGGTCACCGCCCAGGGCTTCTCCAACGCGACGCGCGAGAACGTAGAGATTCGCGTGGCCGACAAGGTGACGCTCGACATCCCGCTCTCTTTGACGAGCGTGGGCGAAACGGTCACGACCGTCGCCTCCACGCCGACGCTTGAGACCGGCTCGGTCAGCACCGGCACCACCGTCACCACGCAGCAGATCGCGGAGCTGCCCCTGACGGACGGCACCGCCTACCAGCTCGCCACGCTCGCCCCCGGCATCTCCTTCACCGGCAACCCGGGCGTCGGCGGCAGCCCGACCTCGAACGGCAACCTCGCGGCCTTCCGCGCCAACGGCGGCACGGGCGCCAACAACGTCACGCTCGACGGCTCGCCCAACTACGCCTTCGACGGCGGCGTCGGCTTCTCGCCCCCCTCGGACGCCGTGCAGGAGTTCAAGGTTCAGACCAACCAGTTCGACGCGCAGCAGGGCTACTCGGCTAACGCCACCGTCAACGTCGCGATCAAGAGCGGCGGCAACGACTTCCACGGCTCGGCCTGGTACTTCAACCGCGACCGCAGCCGCACGGCCAACTCCTTCTTCGCGAACTTCGCCGGCCAGGGGCGCGCGCAGCGCACCTACAACCGCTTCGGCGGCGTGGTCAACGGCCCCGTCCGCATCCCCGGCATCTACAACGGCAAGGACAAGACCTTCTTCCTCGCCTCGTACGAGCGCCTGAAGAACAGCGAGGGCGGCGACGCGCAGTTCTTCACCGTCCCGACGGCGAAGATGCGCACGGGCGACTTCTCTGAGCTGCTCAACCAGACGATCCCGATCCGCATCTACGACCCGTTCTCGGGCTGCCACGCGCCGTCGAACTGCACGGTGACGCGCACGGCCTTCACGAACAACGTCATCCCGGCGGCGCTCATCAACCCGGCGGCGCAGGCCGTGCTTAACCTCTACCCGCTGCCGAACGTCGCGGGCGCGGGGCTGACGAACAACTTCTACTCGGCGGCCGTCCGCAGCTCGAACTACCGCGGCTGGCTCGGGCGCATCGACCACACGATCAACCAGAACCACCACGTCTACGCGAACTACTACCACAGCTTCAACCCGGAAGACCGCTACAACTGGGCGGGCACGGTGAACGGCGTCAACCCGACGCAGGGCGTGGAGTTCCGCACCAACGACGGCGGCAACGTCGGCTACACCTGGACGGTTACGAGCAGCACCGTCTTCGACCTGAAGACGAGCCTCAACCGCTTCCAGCAGCAGCGCCAGGTGGGGCAGACCTACGACCTCGCGCAGCTCGGCTTCAGCCCGGCGTTCGTCTCGGCCACGCGCGGCTACACGACCCTGCCGCGCTTTGACATCTTCACCTACGACGCGCAGCGGCCCATCCGCTCGACGCTCGGCTCGAACCGTTCGGACTACAACGAAGGGCTGACCCGCCCGTTCTACACCTTCTCGCTCCAGCCGAGCTTCACGCACATCGAGGGCGACCACACGGCGCGCTTCGGCTACGACCTGCGCGTGCTGCGCGAGAACTTCGCCAGCAACGGCTTCCAGGGCGGCCGCTTCACCTTCGACGGCACCTACGTGACGAGCGGCACGACGACGACCACGGGGACGGTCACGACCGCCAACGCCAACACCAACCGTCAGGCGTACGGCCGCGACGTGGCCTCCTTCCTGCTCGGCATCCCCGTCTCCGGCTCGAACAGCCTGATCGACACGACCGCCGCCAGCTACTCGGAGCAGTCGGTCTACCACGGCTTCTTCTTCCACGACGACTTCCGCGTCTCGCCGAAGCTGACGCTCAACCTCGGGCTGCGCTACGAGCTCGAGATGGGCACGACCGAGCGCTTCAACCGCCTCATCAACGGCTTCGACTTCAGCACGCCGAGCCCCATCGAGGCGGCGGCGCGGGCGGCCTACACGACGGCCTACAACGCCAACCCGGCGGCCTTCGTCGTCACGCCCGACCAGTTCCGCGTGCGGGGCGGCGTCATCTACGCCGACGACAACCGCCGCGGCCAGTGGAACGCCGACACGCGCAACATCCAGCCGCGCTTCGGCGCCGCCTACCAGCTCAACGAGAAGACGGTGATCCGCGGCGGCTTCGGCGCCTTCATGGCCCCGTTCCGCATCGAGGCGCCGACGCAGTACGGCTTCTCGGCCTCGACGCCGTTCGTCCCGACGAACGACCAGGGCCGCACCTTCATCGCCAACCTCAACAACCCGTTCCCGAACGGCCTGACCTCGGCCCCCGGCTCCGGCCTCGGCCTGCTCGCGCGCGTCGGCCAGGACGTCGGCGCCTCCGACACGCCGATCATCCCCGGCAACCGCGTGAACGCGAAGTTCAACCGCGTCATCGTGGGCGTCCAGCGCGAGCTGCCCGGCGCGTTCGTCGTCGAGGCCAACTACGTCTGGTCGCACGGCTACAACATGCAGGTCATCCGCAACCTCAACTTCGTCCCGCGCCAGTACCTCGGCACCGACCCGGCGAGCGCGGACGCGGCCAACACGTTCCTCTCGGCCACCATCACCAACCCGTTCCGCAACACCCTGAACGGGACGGCGGCGGCCTCGAGCCCCTTCAACACGGCCACGACCATCACGCGGGCGCAGTCGCTGCTGCCCTTCCCGCAGTTCACCAACGTCTTCGTCGAGGAGCACAACGGCTCGAACCAGTACAACGCGCTCCAGCTCCAGGCCGCCAAGCGCCTGTCGCAGGACTTGTCCTTCAACGTGACGTTCACGCACTCGCGCCTGCGCGAGAAGACCTCGTACCTGAACCCGTCCGACCCCGACCTCGAGGATCGCATCTCGCCGGACGACCGCCCGAACCGCTTTACGTTCGCGTCCAGCTACAAGCTGCCGTTCGGCAAGGGCAAGCTCATCGGCCGCGAGGCCGGGAAGCTCACCAACGCCATCATCGGCGGCTGGCAGCTCAACGGCACCTACGAGTGGCAGTCGGGTCAGCCCTTCAACTTCACCCAGAACATCTACTACAGCGGCGACGCGAACGCGCTGCAGAGCCACACGTTCGAGAACGGCAACGGCCACAAGTACGGCGTCTTCGAGTGCGCGAACGTGACCGTCTGCACCAACCTGCCGGTCTTCGACACGACCGGGTTCACCAGGCTGAACAGCTTCGGCCTGCGCAACTTCGCCTCGACGTACGACAACCTGCGGCAGATGCCGTACCAGGCGGTCAACCTCTCGCTGACGAAGAACTTCGAGGTGACCGAGCGCGCGCGCCTCCAGCTCCGCGCCGAGGCGCTCAACGCCTTCAACCACCCGTACGTCATCGACTACAACCTCGACCCGAGCAACGCGCGCTTCGGGTTCTCGGCGGGCGTGCAGCGCAACCTGCCCCGCGACATCCAGCTCGGCGCGAAGTTCACCTTCTAAGCGCCCTTTGACGCCGCGCGGCCTGACGCCTTATTGGTCGGGCCGCGCGGCCTTGAAAACCCGCGAGCCGCCCCCGGGGCTTTGGAGCCGAGGGGCGGCTCGTCCCAATCAAACCCCGTCCTTCGACACACGGCACAGTGCAAAACCTTTATTTAAGACTCGGCTTTATCATCCTCCTCTTGTTCGCGTCCGCCGCCGCCGTCGCGGGGCAGACCGGCGACAAGTCCGCGCCCGCCATCAAGTGGCGCGACGCCTTAAAGCAGAGGCCCGAATGGTACGCGTCCGCCGAAGCGCTGCGCGTCGCCGACAACCTCCTCGTCTACCAGAGAGACGTGGGCGGCTGGCCCAAGAACATAGACATGGCCGCGCCGCTCGACGAGAAGCGCCGGGCCGAGCTGCTCAAGCTCAAGGACTCGACCGACAACGAAGAGGCCGCCACCATCGACAACAGCGCGACCTACACGCAGCTCGAATACCTCGCGCGCGTCTACACGGCGCAGAAGCAGGAGCGCCACCGCGAGGCCTTCCTGAAAGGTCTCGACTACCTCCTCGCCGCGCAGTACGAGAACGGCGGCTGGCCGCAGTACTACCCGCTCCGCAAGGGCTACTACACGCACATCACCTACAACGACAACGCCATGGCCGGCGTCCTCGAACTGCTCCGCGACGTGGCACGCCGCAAGCCTGCATACGTCTTCGTTGACCCGGCGCGAACCCTCAAATCCGAGAAGGCCGTCGAGCGCGGCGTCGAGTGCATCCTGAAGACGCAGGTGAAGGTGAACGGCAAACTCACCGTCTGGGGCGCGCAGCACGACGAGGTGACGTTCGCGCCCGCGCCCGCGCGCAGGTTCGAGCCCGTCTCGCTCGCCTCGAAGGAGAGCGTCGCCGTCACGCGCTTCCTGATGGGCGTCGAGCGCCCCGACCCGCGCGTCGTCGAGGCGGTAGAGTCGGCCGTCGCGTGGTTCGACGCCTCGAAGCTCGACGGCATTCGCTGGGTCGAGAAGGAGGACAAGTCGCGGCCCGGCGTCTTCGAGCGCGCGGTCGTCAAAGACCCGCAGGCGCCGCCGCTTTGGGCGCGCTTCTACGAGATCGGCACCAACCGCCCCGTCTTCGAAGGCCGCGACAACGTCGTCCGCTACGACGTGTCGGAGATCGAGGCCGAGCGCCGCAACGGCTACGGCTGGTACACGGACGAGCCGAACAAGCTCCTGAACAAAGACTACCCGGCGTGGCAGAAGCGCCTGAAGTTACATTCGACCGAGCAATCTAAATAGACATGTCCGACCGCAGGGATTTCATCAAGAAGGCTCTGGCCGGCGGCGGCGCCGCGCTCTTCGTCTCCAAACTCTCGCCCGTCGAAACGGCCGCGCGGATTCTCGCCGCCGACGAAGACCCCTGGGCGCGCGTGCCCGAGATTCTGAAGCGCATCAAGCCGCCCGTCTTCCCGAAGCGCGACTTCGAGGTGACGAAGTACGGCGCGAAGGGCGACGGCAAATTAGACAACACCGAAGCCTTCGGCAAAGCCATCGCCGCCTGCAACAAGGCGGGAGGCGGGCGCGTCGTCGTGCCCGCGGGCACGTTCCTGACGGGGCCGATTCACCTGCTCAGCGACGTCAACCTCCACGTCTCCGAGGGCGCGAACGTCAAGTTCATACAAGACCCGAAGGCCTACTTGCCCGCGGTCTACACGCGCTGGGAGGGCATGGAGTTGATGAGCTACTCGCCCTTCATCTACGCCTTCGAGCAGCAGAACATCGCTGTCACCGGCACGGGCATGCTCGACGGCAACAGTGACGACGCGCACTGGTGGCCCTGGAAGGGGCAGGCGCAGCACGGCTATAAGAAGGGCGACCCGAACCAGTCGAAGGCGCGCGAACGTCTCGCCGAAATGGTCGAGCGCGGCGTGCCCGTCCCGGAGCGCCTCTTCGGCGAAGGCTCATACCTCCGCCCGCAGTTCATACAGCCTTACCGCTGCCAGAACGTGCTCGTCGAGGGCGTCTCAATCGTCAACTCGCCGATGTGGGAGATTAACCCCGTCCTCTGCACCAACGTCACCGTCCGCGGGGTGAACATCAAGAGCCACGGCCCCAACAACGACGGCTGCGACCCCGAGTCCTGCAAAGACGTCCTCATCGAAAACTGCACCTTCGACACCGGCGACGACTGCATCGCCGTCAAGTCCGGCCGCAACGCCGACGGACGACGAATCAACGTCCCTTCCGAGAACATCGTCATCCGCGGCTGCCGCATGAAGGACGGCCACGGCGGCGTCACCATCGGCAGCGAAATCTCGGGCGGCGTCCGCCACCTCTTCGCCGAAGACTGCACGATGGACAGCCCCAACCTCGACCACGCGCTCCGCTTCAAGAACAACGCCGTGCGGGGCGGGCTGCTGGAGAACATCTTCTTCCGCAACATCACGGTCGGGCAGGTCGCGCACGCGGTGCTCACCGTGGACTTCAACTACGAGGAAGGAGCGAAGGGCAATTTCACGCCAGTCGTCCGCAACCTCTCGGTGCAGAATCTGAAGAGCGGCAAGAGCCGCCTCGCGCTCGACGTGCAGGGGTTCGAGAACGCGCCCATCTACGACCTGCGTCTGAAGGACTGCACCTTTGACAACGTCGAGCGGCCCGCCATCGTGAAGAACGTCTCCGGGCTCAAGCTCGAAAACGTGAAGATCAACGGCAGCGTCGTGGACAAGCTTGGCTGAGGTGCAGACGTTGAAATTCTCGCTCGCAATATTCACAGTCCTGATTCTCGCCCCGTTCGCCTCAGCGAAGGAGCCGATCACGGTCTTCATCGCGGGCGACTCGACGGCAGCGAACAAGGCCGAGAACAAGCGCCCCGAAACCGGCTGGGGCGAGCAGTTGCAGAAGCGTTTCGACGAGAAGAGGGTGAAGGTCGACAACCGCGCCCTCAACGGCCGCAGCACGAAGACCTTCATCGCCGAGGGGCGCTGGCAGGCGCTCATCGACAGCGTCAAACCCGGCGACTACGTCCTCATCCAGTTCGGCCACAACGACCAGCCGAAGGAGAAGGCGTCACACACGCCGCCCGACGACTACCGCCGGAACCTCGAGCGCTTCGTCGACGAGGTGCGCGCGAAGAAGGCGACGCCCGTGCTCCTGACGCCCGTCATGCGCCGGCGCTTCGACGAACAGGGCGTCTTCCACGACTCGCACTTCGAATACCCGGACATCGTCCGCGGCGTCGCGGCTGAAAGGAAGGTCGCGCTCGTCGACATGCACCGCCTGAGCGAGAAGGTGCTCGTTAAATACGGCCCCGAAGAGTCGCGCAAACTCTTCCTCCAACTGAAGGCCGGCGAGAACCCGAATTACCCGCAGGGCGTCGAGGACAACACGCACTTCTCGCCGCTCGGCGCCGACGTCATGGCCTCGCTCTTCGCGGACGGCATCCGCCAGCAGAAGCTCGGGCTGACCAAGTTTTTGAAGAAGTAAGAGTTTTCAAACGGATAGTTATGGGAAGGGAATTCACCACAGAGACACAGCTAAGACACAGCTTCAGCTTTAGCTCTCTTCAAGCTGTGCCTCTGTGTCTCTGTGGTGAATTATTCTCAGCTATACTCAAGTAAAGGAACCGCAAACAGTGTCAGAAACGAACGGCCTGAACCGCAGGGACTTCGTCAAGACCGCCTCGACGGCCGCCGCGGCCTCTTTGATGCTCGGCGGGGTCGCGCGCGCCGCCGCGCCCCGAGCCAAACGCCGCTACGCCATCGTCGGCACGGGCGAACGCGCCTCGGGCATGTGGGGGCGCGACCTCGTGCAGAAATACTCCGACGTGCTTGAGTTCGTCGGCCTCTGCGACATCAACCCCAAGCGCGCAGCGGCCGCGCGCGAGCTGATCGGCGTGGACTGCCCCACCTACTCGAACTTCGACGAGATGATGGACAGGTCGAAGCCCGACCTCCTCATGGTTACGACCGTCGACTTCTTCCACCGCGACTACATCGTCAAGGGCCTGGAGCGCGGCGTGAACGTCATGACCGAGAAGCCGATGACGACCCACGAGGATAAATGCCAGGACATCCTCGACGCGGAGAAGAAGGCCGGGAAGAACATCGTCGTCACCTTCAACTACCGCTACGCGCCGAAGCACCAGAAGATTAAAGAGATTCTGATGTCGGGCGAGATCGGCCGCGTCCTCTCAGTCGACTTCAGCTGGTACCTGGATACGAGCCACGGCGCGGACTACTTCCGCCGCTGGCACCGCCTGAAGCGCGGCGGCGGGAGCCTCTGGGTGCACAAGGCGACGCACCACTTCGACCTCATCAACTGGTGGCTCGGCGCAGACCCCGTCGAGGTCTCCGCGCAGGGGAGCCTCGAGGTCTACGGGAGCGCGGGGCCGTTCCGCCACACGAACTGCCGCCCGTGCCCGCACAAGGCGAAGTGCCGTTTCTATTACGACATGACGAAGGACGCGAAGCGGATGAAGCTCTACGCGTCGGCCGAGGACGTGGACGGCTACCACCGAGACGGCTGCGTCTTCCGCGAGGACGTGGACATCTACGACTCGATGTCGGCCGTCGTGCAGTACTCGAACGGCGTGCACATGAGCTACTCGCTCAACGCGCACATGCCGATTGAGGGCTACCGCCTCGCCTTCAACGGCGAGTTCGGCCGCCTCGAAGTGCGCGACTACGAGCGCCAGCCGTGGGCCGTCGCCGAGGAGTCGGAGATGTACGTCATCAAGAGCGGCAAGACCGGCGCCGCCGGCACGCGCACGAAGGTCGTGGTGCCGGACGTGCGCGGCGGCCACGGCGGCGGCGACGACGTGATGCGCGACATCATCTTCCGCGACCGGCAGGTGCCCGAGCACATGCGCCTGCCCGGTTCGCGCGCGGGCGCGATGTCCTGCCTGACCGGCATCGCCGCGCGCAAGAGCGTCGAGGAGAAGAAGCCGATTAAGATTTCTGACCTGGTCAAGCTGTAGTCATATGAGATTTAACCACAGAGACACAGAGGCACAGCTTGAAAACAGCTAAAGACTAAGCTGTGTCTCTGTGTCTCTGTGGTTAAAATTCTCTGTCTATACAACGCGTGTTTGAGGTTAAGGAGAACGTCATGAGTTTGAAGCTTGGGAAATACTCTTTCGGCATGGGTGACAGGTTCGCGCAACAGGCGCAGGCGCAGTTGCGCGCCTGCGTGAAGGCCGCCGAAGCCGGCGTCGAGATCGCGCCCGTCTGGAACAAGTCTTACCGCGAGCACGGCATCGTCGGCTCGAAGCCGCCCTCGGTGCTCGCCGCCGCCGAGGTCGCGGTGAAGGAACTCGGCTGGTCGAAGCCCTTCCACATCGACGCCGACCACATCCGCCTCGACATCGTGGACGAGTTCATCTCGACGAGCGACTTCTACACGCTCGACGTGGCCGAGTCCATCGGCCACGCCGCCTCTGACGAGGACGTTAACGCCTTCGTCGAACGCCACCCGGAGTTGGTCGGCCACATCGAGATTCCCGGCATCGCCGAGCCGTTCGAGACTTCGCGCGAGGAGATCGAGCGCATCGCCCGCAAGTTCCTCAAGGCCGTGCAGGACGCGGGCGCCATCTACCGCCACGTCGCGTCGGCGAAGGGCGAGGGCAACTTCATCGCCGAGGTCTCGATGGACGAGACCGACACGCCGCAGACGCCGCCCGAGCTGCTCGTCATCCTCGCCGCCATCGCCGACGAGAAGATTCCGGCGCAGACCGTCGCGCCGAAGTTCACGGGGCGCTTCAACAAGGGCGTCGATTACGTCGGCGACGTGGCGCAGTTCGAGAAGGAGTTCAACGAGGACATCGCCGTCATCAGCCACGCGGTCAAGACCTACGACCTGCCGGCGAACCTCAAGCTCAGCGTCCACTCGGGCAGCGACAAGTTCTCCATCTACGAACCCATCCGCCGCGCGCTCCAGCGCACGGGCGCCGGCATCCACGTCAAGACCGCCGGCACCACCTGGCTCGAAGAGATCATCGGCCTGGCCGAGGCGGGCGGCGAAGGGCTCGTGCTCGCGAAGGAGATTTACAAGAAGGCGCTCGCCGACATCGACGCGCTCTGCGCGCCCTACGCGACCGTCATCGACATCGACCGCTCGAAGCTGCCAAGTTCGGAAGAGGTCGAGGGCTGGACGTCCGAGCAGTACGTCGGCGCGCTCCGCCACGACCAGTCGAACCCGCTCTACAACCCTTCCTTGCGCCAGCTCCTCCACGTCGGCTACAAGGTCGCGGCCAAGATGGGCGACCGCTACCTCGGCCTGCTCAAGCAGAACGAAGAGGTCGTCGGCCGCAACGTCACCGAGAACCTCTACGACCGCCACATTCAGCCGCTCTTCATCGGAGCCGAGGCGGCCGCCGGGATTGGAGCAGACTAGTTAAAGCTGGGAGCGCGGGACACCCTACAGCCCGCATGAGCGCGCCAGCGCGAAAGCCGTCAGAATTGATGTCTCAACGTTGAGATAAAAGGTAAGAAGGTCAGCGTGCTTACGCACGCTGGCGGGCAGGGATGCCCGCGCTCCCAGCAAAGTGTTGAGAAATATTTGAAGAGGTACGGGTGATGAATCTGGCAGAGCTGACGAAGATGTACGACTTCAGCGGCCGCACGGTGGTCGTGACGGGCGGGACGGGCGTGCTCGGGCAGGCGATGGTGCGCGCCATCGTGGGCTGTGGCGCGAACGTGGCGCTCGTAGCGCGCAACCGCGAGAAGGCCGAGCCGCAGGTCGCCGCGCTCCCAAAAGATGGTGCGCCGGGCCGGGCAGTCGTGTTTACGGCCGACGTGCTCGACGCGGGAAGTTTAAGAGAAGCGGCGCAGGAAGTCGTTAAAGAGTTCGGTCGCGTCGACGCGCTGCTCAACGGCGCGGGCGGCAACCACCCGGGCGCGACGACCAACCCGCAGCAGAAGTTCTTCGACCTGCCGGAAGACGCTTTGCGTTTCGTCTTCGACCTCAACATGCTCGGCACCATCATCCCGAGCCAGGTCTTCGGCCGCCAGATGGCCGAGCAGGGCGAGGGCGTCATCCTGAACGTCTCTTCGATGTCGGCGGTCAGGCCCCTGACGCGCGTGCTCGGCTACTCGGCGGCGAAGGCCGGCGTCAACAGCTTCACGCAGTGGCTCGCCGTCCACCTCGCCACCGAGTACAGCCCTTCGATCCGCGTCAACGCCATCGCGCCCGGCTTCTTCCTGACCGAGCAGAACCGCTTCCTCCTGACCGACAAGGAGACCGGCTCGCTCACGCAGCGCGGCCAGAGCATCATCTCGCACACGCCGATGGGTCGCTTCGGCGAGCCCGAAGATCTGCTGGGCACGCTGTTGTGGCTCTTGTCTCCCGCGTCCGCCTTCGTCACAGGCGTCGTGGTTCCTGTTGACGGCGGCTTCTCTGCCTTCGGCGGGGTTTAGAAAAATTGATTCATTGGGTCATCGGTTCATTGACTCATTGAATACGGGTCTTCCAATGAATCAATGATCTAATGAATAGATGAATCAATCCTTGTTTCTCGGAGAATCGAAAATGAGTAACGGTCTGAACATCAAGAAGGAGGGTGCGCTCGACTTCGTCTCCCTGGGCGCGCTCGTCCACCGCATAGACCCCGGCCACATCCCCTTCCGCAAGGCCACGCACTGCGACATACACGTCTCGGGCGGCGAGTTCAACTGCGCCGCCAACCTCTCGGACGCCTTCCGCCTCAACACGGGCGTCGTCTCGGCGATGGTCAACTACCCCATCGGCGAGCTCGTGCAGGAGCGCGTCCGCGCGATGGGCGTCAAGCCCTTCTACAAGTGGTTCGAGCACGACGGCGTGCGCGGCCCCAACCTCGCCGCCGTCTACAGTGACCGCGGCCACGGCGTGCGCGCCCCTGTCGTCTTCTACAACCGCTCGAACGAGGCCGCGGCGCTGCTGAAGCCGGGCGACTTCAACTGGGACGAAATCTTCAGGGGCGGCGTCCGCTGGTTCCACTCGGGCGGCATCTTCGCGGCGCTGTCGGAGACGACGGCCGAGGTCATCGTCGAAGCCATGAAGGCCGCGAAGGCCGCGGGCGCCGTCACCTCCTTCGACCTGAACTTCCGCGAGAAGCTCTGGAAGATTTCCGGCGGCGAGAGCCGCGCGGTCGAGACGGTCGCGCGCATCGTCGAGAACGTCGACGTGCTCGTCGGCAACGAGGAGGACTTGCAGAAGGGGCTCGGCATCCCGGGCCAGGACGTGACCAAGACCTCGAAGCTCGACCCGACGGCCTTCTTCGGCATGATCGACCAGGTCATCAAGAAGCACCCGCACGTAAAGATCGTCGCCACGACCTTGCGCGAGGTGCACACGACGAACCGGCACAGCTGGGGCGCGGTCGCGTGGGTCGACGGCGAGACCTACGTTTCGCCGACGGCCGAACTCGACGTGCTCGACCGCGTCGGCGGCGGCGACGGCTTCGCCTCCGGCTTCTTCTACGGCCTGCTCACCGGCGAGTCGCCCGAAGAGTCGCTCAAGCTCGGCTGGGCGCACGGCGCGCTCCTGACGACCTTCCCCGGCGACACCACGATGGCCTCCGTCGAGCAAGTCCGTGCTTTCGCGAAGGGCGGCTCCGCGCGCATCCAGCGATAAGCTTTTCAGCTTGAGTGTTGTGTAGAGTTTGATTAACCACAGAGACACAGAGGCACAGCTTTGAACTCATAACTCAACAAGCTGTGCATTTGTGTCCCTGTGGTTAATCTCCTGTAGAATACTCGCACCTGGAGGAAACTTATGAGCACCAAGCCCGCGCCAACGACCGTGGGGAAGGGAGCGCCCGACCTCGACCTCTCGCCCGCGGAGCTGCGCGCCATCGTCGAGCAGGCGCTGCTGACCGTCGGCCCCGGCGCGCGCGTCCTCGCCATCGTCCCCGACAAGACGCGCGACGACAACACGGACATCCTCTTCCCCGCGGCCGCCGAGATTCTCAAAGAGCGCGGCGCCGAACAGTTCGACGCGCTCGTCGCGCAGGGCACGCACATGCCCATGACCGAGGAGGAGAAGCGCTCCAAAGTAGGTCTGCATGACGGCGCGTCCGTGCCGCTGCTCGGACAGATCTTCGACCACCAGTGGAACCGGCCCGAGGAGCTGGTCGACCTCGGCGAGTTGAGTGCGGAACGTGTGGGCGAGCTGACCGGCGGGCTGATTAACGACGCCGTCAAGGTCAACCTGAACCGCCTGCTCGCGCCCGGGACTTACGACACTGTGCTCATCTTCGGCGCGACCGTCCCGCACGAGGTCGCGGGCTTCGCGGGCGGCGCCAAGTACTTCTTCCCCGGCGTCGCCGGCCCCAACCTGACGCACGCCACGCACTGGCTCGGCGCGCTCGCCTCCATCGAGAACATCATCGGCCGCGTCGAAACGCCCACGCGCCACATGATTGAGGCCGCCGCCGACCTGGTTCCGGCCCGCATCATCTCGCTCAACTCCGTCGTCACGCGCGGCGACGACGAGCGCCTCCGCACGCACGCGCTCTTCTGCGGCGACTTCCGCGAAGCCTTCCGCCAGGCGGCCGAGGTCAGCCGTCAGGTGCACATCAAATACACCGGCCGCAAGTACAAGCGCGTCGTCGCGCTCCTGGACGAGCACTACGACGAGCTCTGGGTCGGCGGCAAGGCGAGCTACAAGCTCGGCGGCATCATCGAAGAGGGCGGCGAGCTGATCATCTACGCGCCGCACCTCCGCGCCATCTCCGAGACACACGGCCTGCTGATTGAGAAGTACGGCTACGCCCCCATCGACCGCGTCCGCGAGATGGTGGCGCTCTCGACCGAGCTGCGCTCGAACCTCGCCGTCGCCGCGCACCTCGCGCACGTCTCCTACGCCGGCTCGCGCGACGAGGCGGGCAAGGTCATCCCGCGCTACACGATTACGATGGCCTCCGCGCTCGACGAGGCCACCTGCCGCCGCGTCAACCTCGGCTTCATGGATCATCGGGAGTTCCGCCGCGAGGACTACGACCGGGACCCCGACACCCTCGTCGTCGAACGCGCCGGCCGCGACCTCTACCTTGTCGAACCGCACTAAGGAAGAATTGATTCATCGGTTCATTGATTCATCTGATCATTTCCTCAATGAGCCGATGACCCGATGAATCAATGAACAAATAGCTTGAGAGTCAGTTTCGAAGAGCTTCAACAGACACTCCGGCGCGTCCTGCTCAACGTCGGCTTCGAGCAAGGGCGCGCCGACCTCTGCGCGCGGCTCTTCGCCGAGACCGACCGCGACGGCGTCTACACGCACGGCCTCAAACGCTTCCCGCCCTTCTTAGAGCAGATTGAGAGGGGCAGCGTCGACGTCAACGCCGGCCCCGTCCAGGTCGAGGCGCACGGCGCCCTCGAACGCTGGGACGGGCGTTCCGGCCCGGGCAACCTCAACGCTCACGCTTCGATGGCGAGGGCGGTTGAGCTTTCCCGGCAGCACGGCGTCGGCTGCGTCGCCTTGCGGAACACGAACCACTGGATGCGCGGCGGGAGCTACGGCTGGCAGGCGGCCGAGGCGGGCGCGCTCGGCTTCTGTTGGACGAACACTCTGCCGAACCTTCCGCCGTGGGGCGAGGCGCGCCCGCTGCTCGGCAACAACCCTCTGGTCATCGCGGTGCCGCGCCCGGCGGGCGGACACGTCGTGCTCGACATGGCGATGTCGCAGTTCTCCTACGGCTCGCTCGCCGCCTACCGCGCGCGCGGCGAGCAACTGCCGGTCGAAGGCGGCTTCGACAAAGAGGGCAGACTCACGCGCGACCCGGCGGCCGTCGAAGAGTCCGGCCGCCCTCTCCCCATCGGCTTCTGGAAAGGCTCGGGCCTCGCGCCGCTCCTCGACATGACCGCGGCCCTCCTCTCCGGCGGCCTCGCCACGCACCAGATTCCCAAAGAGTTCATCAAAGAGACGCGCCTCTCCCAACTCTTCCTCGCCTTCGACCTCACACGGCTGGGAAACTCTGAACGTATCGCCGACGACATCGTCGAGAGTCTTCAAGGCGTGCGCTACCCCGGCGAGCACACGCTCAAGGTCAGGCGCGAGAACATGGAGCAGGGAATCCCGGTTGATCCTGAAATTTGGGAGCAGGTAAGGAACAGTTAACCACAGAGACACAGCTTGGGGCACATAAATCTCCAAGCTGTGTCTCTGTGTCTCTGTGGTTAATCTGATTGTCCCTAAATACCGACAGTCAGACGAATCAGGGCTTCTGCGGTTTCGGCGCGGGCAGGGGCTTGTCGAAGATTTTGATGAGGATCATGGCGAAGTCCTTGCCGACGGTGCTGCGCATGTGCGGCGTGCCGCGTGGGACGATGACCAGGTCGCCCTTCTTCACGTCGAAGTTCTGCCCGCCCTCGATGCGCGGCCCGCGCCACTCGCCCGGCTCGACCTCCTTCGGCGTCGCCAGCGTCCCGCCGAGCGTCAGCGTCGCGGAACCTTCGAGCACGTAGTAGACGTCGTCCGAGGCGTCGTGTATCTCGGCGGCCGCGGCCGCCTTGCCGGCCTCGTGCTGGACGGCCACGCGCAGCTCCATCCCCTCGCCGCCGATGAACTCTTCGACCTTGTTCTCGGGGTGCAGCTTCTTCACGACGTCTTCCACGGCCTGTCCGCTCTTCACGACGTATGGCCTGATGGGCTTGCTCGGCCCGCGCTCCGTCGCGGTCTTGTTAGCGGTCTGCGCCGAAGCCACGCACGCGGCCGCCGCCACGAAGGCGAGCGCGCACGCGACGTTCCTGATGATTGATGACATGTTCGAATTAAACCTCCTCAACCGGCGTAAATCTGTTCGAGTATCTCCGACACCTTCTGCCCCGCGCGCCCGTCCACGCGCGGCGTCCTCCCTTCGACGACTGAGCGTGCGAACTCTTCAATCAGCGGCAGGTGTAGGTTCGCGTGCGGCGGGTGCGACTCGAAGCGCTCGCCGTTTTTCGTCCTCACACGCAGCCGCCCTTCGTTCAGCACCTCGCAGAGGACAGAGCCCTCGCTCCCGAAAATCTCAAGCGTGTCCTGCGGCTCGCGCGCCGCGTGCGTGACGGAGATGACGCCCTGCGCCCCTTGCCCGAACTGTAGGAGCGCGCAGGCCGTGTCCTCGACCTCGCGCTCGAAGAGGGCGTTTCCCGTCAGCGCCTTGACGGCCGTCACGTCGCCCAGAAGGTTAACGAGGACTTCGATGCGGTGGCACCCGAAGTCGAACATCGGCCCGCCGCCCGAGCGCCTCCTGCTCAGCAGCCAGCGGCGCGGGTTGTCGGGCGCGGGGTCGAAACGCTCGAAGGCGTTCATCTGCGCGACGACGGGGACGCCAATCTCGCCCGATTCGAGAATCGCCCTGACGCGCTCGACCGCGGGGTAGAAGCGCCGGTAGTAGGCGACGCCGAGCCGCACGCCGTTCGCCTCGGCCGCCGCGTTCATCCGTCCGCACTCGGCGGCCGTCAACGCCATCGGCTTCTCGCAGAGGACGTGCTTGCCCGCCGCGGCCGCCGCGATTGCCTGTTCGGCGTGCAGGTGGACGGGCGTCGCGACGTAGACCGCTTCGACCTCCGGGTCTTCGAGCAGCTCACGCCAGTCCGCGTGCCAGCGCTTCGCGCCGAACTCCTTCGCGAACTCTTCGGCGCGCGCGGCGTCGGCGCGGCTGACCGCGACCAGCTCGCAGTTCTCAAGGTCGCGCAGCGCGGGGGCGATGCGCCTGCGCGCGATGTCGCCGCAGCCGACCAGTCCCCACCCGACCGCGCGCGTCAACGGCTCTGCCCCAAAAGCCACGCGGCGAGTTCCCGCATCGCCTTGTAGTTCTCGAACTCGGGCGGAAGTTTCCGCCCGTCCGTGTACTCGTTGTAGAGCCACGGGTCGCCGACGGCGAAGACCGTCCCGCGGCCGTACTTCGCGACGGCCATGACGTGGTCGCCGTTGTGTTCGAGTATCGAAGACGCGGGCTTCGTCAGCGCGAGCGTCGAAATCTCCTTCAGGTAGAGCGCGCGCGCGTTCCTGAAGACGGGGTTGCCGTCCGGGACTTTGATGAGGCCCTCGACGAAGTTGTCCTTCTGCACGCGGTTCTTACTGTCCTTGTTGAACTGGATGCCGAACTCCTTCGCGAGCGTGTTGAAGTGGTCGAACTCCGCGTTGCCCACGTCGTTCCCCATCAGCAGGAGCACGCCGCCCGACTTCACCCAGTCGGCAATGGCCTTGACGTGCGCGGGCTCGACGTAGTTCGGCTTCTCGGTCTCCTGCGGCGTGTCAGGGTCGACGATGATGTAGACGTCCGCGCCCTTCAGGTTTTGCGCCGTCGGCGCTTCGCGCAAAGCCTCCGTGCGCGCGCCGAGGTTGCTGAAGACGTGGCCGAAGAGGGAGAAGCCGCCGTTGTCCATCTCCTCCCACTTGTAGTGCCAGGTGTAGGGACGCCCCGCCGAGTCCTTCTTCCACTCGTTGTTGAAGTAGTAATCGAGCACGACGCGCTTGCCGCGCGCGTTGGCGGTGCGGGCGTTGGCCGCCTCCATCTCGGCGGCCGCCATCAGGAACGCCCCCACGCCCTTCGCGTCGTTGGTGACGACCTTCTCGCTCAGGTAATAGGCGTAGCTGCCGTCGCGGTAAGGGGTGCCGCCTAGCCCCGCGACGCTGACCGTGCCCTTGAAGTTGACGCCGCCGCCCTCAGCCTTCTCCACGAACTGCTTGTTCATGCCGGCCCAGCCCTTCTGCGCGACCGTCATGTAAGACGCGGGCAGGTAGCCGAGCCGCACGCCCTTCGCCAGGGAGTAGACGAACATCGCCGCGGCCGAAGACTCAAGGTAGTTGCCCTTCTCGCCGCCCTTGTCGAGCACCTGATACCAGAGCCCCGACGCGGGCTCCTGAAACTTCTGAATGGCCGCGGCCTCCCGGCCCAGTATCGCTAACAGCTCGGAGCGCTTCGGGTGGTCGGCGGGGAAGTGTTCGAGCGTGTCCACGAGCGCCATCGCGTACCAGCCCATCGCGCGCCCCCAGAAGTTCGGCGAGCGCCCCGTCGTCTTGTCCGCCCAGCGCTGCTGCTTCGACTCGTCCCAGCCGTGGTAGATGAGGCCGGTCTTCGGGTCGCGCGCATGCGTCTCCATCAGGATGAACTGCTTGGCGATGTCGTCGAACGCCTCGGGCTCGTTGAACGTCTCGGCGTACTCGGCGTAGAAAGGCTCGCCCATGTAGACGCCGTCGAGCCACATCTGCGAGGGATAGACCTTCTTGTGCCAGAAGCCGCCCTCGGACGTGCGCGGGTGGTTGCGCAACTGTTCCCGCAGGACGGCCGCGGCCTTTCGGTACTTCTCGTTCCCGGTCACCTTGTAGAGCGTCAGGAGGTTGCGACCAGACAGGACGTTGTCGATGTTGTAATCGTCCTGCTTGTACGTGCGGATGGTGCCGTCGTCCTCGATGAACTTGTCCGTGTTGCGCTGGATGTAGCTGAAGTAGCGGCCGTCGCCCGTGTTCAGCCAGACGGCCTCGATGCCTTTGAGCAGCACGCCGCGCTCGTACCCCCAGCGTTCGGGGCGCGTGGGGTCGCTCGACATCGAGTCCTTCCAGACGGTCATGGCGGTCGAGGCCATGCGCTCGGAGACGGGTGCTTCGGCCTGCGCCCGCGCGAGAGAGGCGCAGGCCGAGATGATGACGAGAGCGGCAATAAACTTCGCCTTGAGATTCAAAGGGACATCCTCCGTTAAGAACTTCGCTGACAGAATGACCAATCCGGGGCCAGAGCTTTTACGCCCCGACGGGCAAAAGTTTCAAAATCGCCAAATGGTTAGACCTTTGCTTTTTATGAGCGAAATAAAACATTCGACAAAACAATAAATAGGCTGTAGAATGCCCCGTCATTGAAAACGCCCGGCAGATTGATTTTACCCAGCCGTACAATCCTCCCCGCCGTGGTCAAAATAAATTTTCAACAGGAAGAATGGTATGACCGATTTGAACCCTGACATCTTCAAACACATCGACCCCGAACGCAGGGGCACGACCTCCGAAGAGGTCATCGCGCAACTGCGCGAGATGATTCACAGAGGCGACCTGCGCCCCGGCGACCGCCTCCCCCCCGAACGCGACCTCGCGAAAATGCTGGGCGTCAGTCGCCCCACCCTGCGCGCCGGCATCCGCTCGCTCGCGGCGGTCGGCGTCCTCCAATCGAGACAGGGCGCGGGCACCTTCGTCGTCAAGGCCGACGGGCCGCCTTCGCTCGACAGCAGCCCCCTGCGCCTGATGGCCTCGCTCCACGGCTTCACCTCGGCCGAGATGTTCGAGGCGCGGCAGGCGCTTGAGATGGCCGTCGCGGGCCTCGCCGCCGAGCGCGCCACCGGCGACCAGATGGCGACGATGGCCGAGGAGGTGGCCGGCATGTTCGCCTCGCTCGACGACCCCGAGCAGTTCCTCGTCCACGACGTGCGCTTTCACCAGACGGTCGCGGCCGCTTCGGGCAACCGCATCCTGACCTCGCTGATGAACATGGTGGCGACGATCCTCTTCGACACGCGCATCAAGACCGTCAAGCGCGCGACCGACCTGAGGGAGTCGGCCGAGATGCACCGCCACGTCTACCGCGCCATCCGCGAGCACGACCCGGAGGCCGCGCGCCTGGCCATGAGCGCGCACCTCTCCAAAGCGCAGATGGCCTGGGAGGCCGAGGCGGACGCGCCCGAAGGTCTTCTCCCAGAGGGCAACGGCTCGAACGGCAACGGCGCGGGCTTCTCGCTCTAACGCGCGACCCGCGCGCCGCCGCCCTTCATCACGCGCTCGACCTCGCCGAGCGTCGCCATCGTCGTATCGCCCGGCGTGGTCATCGCGAGCGCGCCGTGCGCGGCGCCACACTCGACGGCCCACTGCGGCCCGCGCCCCGTCAGGAATCCGTAAATCAACCCGGAGGCGAAAGAGTCTCCGCCGCCGACACGGTCGAAGATTTCGAGGTTCTCGCGCGTCTGCGCCTGGTATAGCTCCCCGCCCGCGAAACAGACCGCGCCCCAGTCGTTGACGGTCGCGGTCTTCGCGTTCCTCAAGGTCGTCGCGACGACCTTGAAGTTCTCGAAGTCGCCGACGGCGCGCTCGATCATCTTCCGGAAGTTGCCCACGTCGAGCTTCGAGTGGTGTTCGTCCAAACCTTCGACTTCGAAACCGAGGCAGGCCGTAAAGTCCTCCTCGTTGCCGATCATCACGTCGACGAGTGAGGCCAGCTCGCGGTTGACCTCCCGCGCGCGCGCCTTGCCCCCGATGGACTTCCAGAGCGAGTCGCGGTAGTTCAGATCGTAGGAGATGACGGTGCCGTGTTTCTTCGCCGCCCGCATCGCCTCGCGCGCGACCGCGGGCGTCGTCTCCGACAAGGCGCAGAAGATGCCGCCGGTGTGGAACCAGCGCGCGCCCTCCCGGCCGAAAATCTGCTCCCAGTCGATGTCGCCGGGTTTGAGCTGCGAGACGGCCGTGTGCCCGCGGTCTGAACAGCCCAACGCGGCGCGCACGCCGAAGCCGCGCTCGGTGAAGTTCAGGCCGTTCCTGACCTCGCGCCCGACGCCGTCGTACTTGCGCCAGACGACGTGCGTCTGGTCGACGCCGCCCTGGTAGATTAAGTCCTGCACGAGCCGGCCGACGGGGTTGTCGGCCAGCGCGGTGACGACGGCCGCGTCGAGGCCGAAGCAGCGCTTCAGGCCCCGCGCGACGTTGTACTCGCCGCCGCCCTCCCACACCTGGAACGTGCGCGTCGTGTGCACGCGCCCCTCGCAAGGGTCGAGCCTGAGCATCACCTCGCCCAGTGAGACCACGTCCCAGCGGCACTCCGACTTCGGCCTGACGTTCAGCGCTTCCGCCATCGCTTACGCCTCTGCCGCGGTGCTCTCGACCGCCGCCGGCTGGAGCCGCGGCGCGAGCAGGTGAATGACAAGGAGCGCGACCAGATACGCGCAGCCCGCGATGATGAAGATGGGATAGTACGAACCCGTGTACTGGAGGATGAGGCCGACCGTCGTCGCGATCAGCATCCCGCCTATCGAGCCCGCCATGCCGCCGATGCCGACCACGGAGCCGACCGCGCGCCGCGGGAACATGTCGGACGCCATCGTGAAGATGTTCGCGCTCCAGCCCTGGTGCGCCGCCGCCGCCAGAGAGACGAGCCCGACCGCGACCCACAGGTTCGACGCGTGGGCCGCGAAGACGATGGGCACGACCGAGAGCGCGCAGATGAGCATCGCCACCTTGCGCGCCTTGTTGACCGTCCAGCCGCGCTTGATGAGCGTCCCCGAGAGCCACCCGCCGCCGATGGAACCCACGTCGGCCGCGACGTAGATGACGACCAGCGGCAAGCCGATCTGCGTAATGTTCAGCCCGTAGTTGGTGTTGAGAAACTTCGGCAGCCAGAAGAGGTAGACCCACCAGATCGGGTCGGTCAAAAACTTGCCGATGGCGAACGCCCAGGTCTGCCGGTGCGGGATCAGTCGGCCCCACGGAATCTTCGTCGTCGGCTCGGCCGGGTCGGACTGGATGTGAGCCAGCTCGGCGGCCGAGAGCTTCGGGTGCTCCTCGGGCCGGCGATAGACCATGAGCCAGAGGACGAGCCAGACGAAGCCGAGGGTGCCGGTGATGATGAAGGCGAGCTGCCAGCCGTAGTTGATGGCGATGTACGGCACGGCGAGCGGGGCGACGATGGCGCCGACGTTCGAGCCCGAGTTGAAGATGCCGGTGGCGAGCGCGCGCTCCTTCTTCGGGAACCACTCGGCCACGGTCTTAATCGAAGCGGGGAAGTTGCCCGCCTCGCCGAGGCCGAGGAAGAAGCGCGCGACGCCGAAGCCGAAGGCCGAGCGCGCCAGCGCGTGCCCCATCGCCGCGAGCGACCAGAAGGTGATGGCGAACGAGAACCCCTTACGCGTCCCGAACCTGTCCATCAGGCGGCCGACGACCAGCAGACCTATCGCGTACGCGCCCTGGAAGGCCGTGTTGACGTAGCCGTACTCGGCCTCGTTCCAGCCGATGGTGTGCTTGAAGCCGTCGTCGGTGGCGAGGATGCCCAAGACCTGCCGGTCGATGTAGTTGATCGTCGTGGCGAAGAAGAGGAGCGCGCAGATGACCCAGCGGTAACGCCCGATCTTCGCGCCCAGCCCCTCGGCCGCGGCGAAGGCGGCCCCGGTCACGCTCGCGCCCGCCGACTGCGGCGGCGCGACGTCTGACTGCGACTTCGGGTAGGCGGTCTCTCTCACAGGTTTGCTGATGTCGCTCATATTCGTTTCTCGCAGAGACGGGAAAGGTTACCCCGCGGCCGTGTCTTCAGAGGGCGAGCACGTCGGGCGAAAGGTACTCTCGCCCCCCGACTCGGACGGGGATTTGGGGCCATTCAGGGGATTTAGTTATTACGTCTACACCTTCGGCCGAGGCGATGCAAGTCTCCTCGACCTTCGAGCCGGTGACCGTCGGGTTCCAGGCGAAAGCCTGATCAGTTTGAACCGTCTCCGCACTCGCGGGGTGCGCCACCCAGTCGCGCGTGCGGTAGCCCGCCGCGCCGCCCTGGTGGTGCTTATGCTCTTCGCCGGGGAAGCCTTCGGCGGCATACGCGTCGGCCACGATTCGGTAAAGGTCAGAGGCGACCGCGCCCGGTCTTGTCGCCGCTAAGAGCTGCGCGTTGACGCGCGCCGTAGCGTCCGTGCGCCGGCGCAGGTCTTCCGAGACTCCGCCCGCGCTGACGATGCGCGAGAGGGACGTGACGAGGCCGTGCCGGCGCGCGCAGGTGACGAGCATGACGACGCGCTCCCAGACCTTCCCGGTCGGGACGGGGTGTCGAAACTTCGCGATGCGTTCGTCGGCCGCGACCAGAGTTACCACCGAGCGCATCCCGCGCGCGGCCAGCGCGTCAGACATTCGACGCGCAATCTCTCTCTCCGCCGCGCCCGGTTCAAGTGACTTCGCGACCGCGCCCAACACCTCGCCGGCGTCGCGCCCGAGCTGCCCGATTCTCTCCAGCTCGGGCGGCGTGAGCTGATAACGACAGCGCGAGACGGCCCCGTCAATCGCCTTCACGTTCGGGCCGGACAGGAGGTCTGAGCCGAGCGCGACGCCGCTGCCGACGACTTTCGTCGCAAGGTCTGCGAGAAACGTCGGATGCGCCTTCTCCTCCTCCCAACCGAACTCGACCGGCTCGAACTCGGCGCCCGCCAGCTCCTCTTCCAATATCCGCGCCATCTCGATGCGGCTCGCGAGCACGAAGCGCTTCCCGTCCGCCCCGACGACGAGCGCGCACGCGCCCTGCTCGCGGCTCGTGTCGATGCCGTTGTTCCCGCCGGCCGTCAGCCAAGCGAAGTTCGGCTGCGCGACCAGAACCACGCCGCCCAACCCCTCGGCCGCCAACATGCGCGTCAGCCGCCCGGTCTTCTCAGCTATCTCTTCGTTCCTGTCCATCTCGCAAAACCTACCTGTTAACTCCGCTCGCAAGGAAGCCGCCGTCCACGGCCATGATCTCGCCCGTGACGAAGCTCGAAGCGTCGGACTCTGCTCAATTCTAAACCCCGCTTGCGGCCCCCGGCGCGGGTCTCGGGTCTTATCTCTGCGAATCCGAATGGGCCTGCGTGCCACTCTGGAGACCGACGGCCTCGTGCTGATGACGATTTTAAGAAGGTAATACCAATTAACCGGATAGCGGCTATTGTGTAACACCATTCCGTAATCCCTGTCAAGTTAATTTCCAGCCGGCCTCACAGTTTCTAGGATGAATTTCCCGCGTTGCCGTAATTTACCTTGCCTTACCAATATTGTTTATGGTAAATACTCTTCTCGAAAGAATTAAGTGGTTATACCACTCGCCTTGAATTTGCATCTAAGTCCAGACTCCGCGCGTTGAGTCGGTTCTCTCCGAAAGCTTTTCGGCAAGAGGGAAGGGGGAAATTTTGTCAGCTCCTAAACAGAACCAGTTTGTGAGAAGGGTCTCGGGCAGCAACGTCTGGCTCGGCCGCGCGGACGGCGCCGCCGCCGAAACGCAGGCGCGCGCCATCAACTACGAAGTCCTACCCACCGAAGAGGCCGTGGGCCGCGCGCAGTGGGAAGAGATTCAGCGCGTCGGGCGCGAGAAGGAGGGCGACATCGTCTTCATCCTCCTCGGCGGCCGCGGCGCGCAGGCGATGTACAAGCAGGTCGCGGAGATCGCGAAGACCGGAGAGGCAGACGAGTTGCTCGGCCGCCTGCACGTCTTCACGCAGGACGCGCTCGCGCCGATGCGCATGGACAACGGCCTGAGCTTCGTCCGCGACTTCGAGCGTCTGCTCGGGCCGGACTTCTTCAGGAAGGTGAAGAGCTTCACGCCGATGCGTACGGACACGGACGACCTCGAAGGCGCGCTGGCGCGCTACCTAGAGAAGCTCGACTCTTTGGGCGGCATAGACATCTTCTTCCTCGGCATGGGGCCTGAGCCGGGCGAGGCTTCGCACCTCGCTTACATCAAGCCGGGTTCGGGCGCCGCGGCCGGCGACCTGGCGGGCGTCATCCCCATCTCGCCGTCCATCCTCGAACACCACATCAGCAAGTTCAAAGTCGGCGGGAGCAGCGTCACGCCCGAGGACGAGGCGGAGTGCCGCGCGGCTTCATACATTCTGACTTTAGGCCCGGCGGCCATCCTCGGCGCGCGCCGCATCGTGCAGTCCATCGTCGACGCCTCGACCTCGCCGGCCAAGCCCGCGAGCTACAAGCGCCTCGTCGAGACCGAAATCTCAGAAGACCCGGCCGAGCGCGCCCGGCAGCTCGACGAGAACCCGGGGCTCTGGCTGCGTCTGCACCCGAACGTGCGCTCGCTGATTCTGCCCGACGTGCTGCCAGCCTGAAGGGGCGGGACAAGAAGTTAGTCTTAAATAATGCCCAGCACCACCCCAACGCAGGCCCTGCCCGTCGGCGACTACGCGATCATCGTCTCCCCGGATGACAACCTCGCGGTCGTCAAGGAGCAGACCGCGCAGGGGCTTGTGTTGACACTTCCGGACGGGCGCATCGTCTGCGTTAACGAAGCGGTGCCGCCCGGCCACCGCTTCGCCACGCGCGACATCCCCGCGGGCGAGTTCGTCCTGCAATACGGCCAGGCCATCGGCACGAGCCTCGGCATACGCGAGGGCGATTACATCTCACACGCGAACATGACGGACGAAGTGCCCGTCGTCCGCGACCTCCTCGAAGACCTCTACACGCCGCCGCCCGTCTACATCCCCGAGACGGAGCGCGCGACTTTCAAGGGTTTTCGCAGGCCGGACGGGCGCGTCGGCACGCGCAACTTCGTGCTCGTCGTCCCGACCTCGATGTGCGCGAGCCACGAGGCGCAGCAGATCGCCTTGATGGCGGAGTTCCTGCACTACAAGCGCGAGCTGTACCCGAACGTGGACGGCGTCGTCGCCATCCCGCACAACAAGGGCTGCGGCTGCCAGGACGGCTCGACCATCGAAGTCATGCTCCGCACGCTCTCGAACTACGCCGACCACCCGAACGTCGGCGGCGTCGTGCTCTTAGACCTGGGCTGTGAGAAGACGAACCTCGCGCGCGTCGAGAAGTATCTCCTGAAGCGCGAGAAGGCTTTCGACAAGCCGGTCGCCAAGATCGGCATTCAGGAGGTCGGCGGCACGCAGGCGGCCATCGAGCAGGGCTTGAGGGAAGTCGAGCGGATGCTCCCCGAAGTGAACCGCGTCGAGCGCGAGGAGTGCTCGGTGGGCGAGCTCGTCCTCGGCGTCAAGTGCGGCGGCTCGGACGGCTTCTCTGGCATCTCCGCGAACCCGAGTCTGGGTCGCGCGGCCGACACGCTCGTGCGCTCTGGGGGCACGGTTCTCATCACAGAGGTTCCGGAGTTCTGCGGCGCAGAGCACCTCATCGCGAGGCGCGCGAAGGACGCGGAGACCGGCCGCGCCGTCTACCGGATGATCGACTGGTACAAGGAGTACGCCTCGAAGTTCGGGGCCGTGCTCAACCAGAACCCGAGTCCCGGCAACGTCGCGGGCGGCCTGCTCAACATCACCATCAAGTCGCTCGGCGCGATGTCGAAGGCGGGCACGACGCGCGTCGAGGGCGTGTGCGAGTACGCCGAGACGCCGAAGGGGAAGGGGCTGCACCTGATGCAGGGGCCGGGCTATGACCAGGAGTCGACGCCGGGCCTGGTCGCGGCCGGCGCGACGGTCGTCGTCTTCACGACGGGGCGCGGGACGACCATCGGAAACGCCATCGCGCCCGTCGTCAAGCTCGCCTCCAACGACGAAGTCTTCCGACGCATGTCGCGCGACCTGGACTTATCGGCCGGCGGCGTCATCAAAGGCACCGAGACTATCGAAGAGGTCGGCGCGCGCGTCTTCGAACACGTCCGCCGCGTCGCAGGGGGCGAGCTTCTGGCCCTCGCCGAAGAGCACAAGCACAGGGAGTTCCAGTTCTGGGCCGAACAAACTGTCTCGCTGTAATCAGGTCAGAACCACCCGCGGTAGCGGGTGGCCCTCTGCGATACGGAGCGTCCGGGTAACAAAGGGCCACCCGCTACCGCGGGTGGTTCTGACCTTTATAACAAGGGAAGTCAATGCCTATCAGGAAAGAGATCGCGACAACAGGCGTTATAGACGTGCCGGAGCCGCGAGGTCATGCACACGAGCAGCAGGCGCCGGCCAAGGCGACCGTGATGCTGCTGCGCCTGCTGCGCGCGGCGCAGCCCATCTCAAGGGCGGAGCTGGCGCGCCGCGTGGGCGTCAACCGCAGCACGGTCACCGACGCCTTCAAACAGCTGATTGCGGCCGGCGTCGTGCGCGAAGAGCCTTTGCACCAGCCCGCGCCGGGCACGAGCCGCGCGCTCGGCCGCCCCGCGCTCGCGCTCTCTTTCAACGACGACTACGGCTACTTCGTCGGCGTCAACGTCGGCGTGCGCCGCTCCACGGTCGGCCTCGCCACGCTGACGGGCCAGGTCTTCGCCGAGGAGGAGTTCGAGACTCCCGCAGAGCCTTCGGACGCGCTCGCGCAGATTCGAAAGACCATCACCAAACTCTGCGGGCAGGCGCGGGGCCGCACCTTGCGCGCGATAGGCGTCAGCGTGCCCGGCCCTTCGGACGCCGCGCGCGAGCGCATCGTCTTCGCGCCGCACCTCGACTGGCAGGACGTGGACGTGGCCGGCGCGCTGCCCTTCAACGCGGGCGGCGCGCCTTCGCTCGCGGGCGAGCGCGTGCGCGTGGTCGTCGAGAACGACGCGACCGCGGCCGCCCTTTACGAGTTACGTCTGCGTTTGGGGCGTGACGAATCGGAGAGGCTTGACGACTTCGTGCTCGTGAGGTCGGGCACGGGACTCGGCGTCGGACTCGTGCTCGGCGGAGAGGTCTTCCGCGGCGACGCCATCGGCGAGGGCCTGGCGGGCGAGTTCGGGCACATGACGATTGTCGCGGGCGGAAAGCAGTGCGTGTGCGGCAACCGCGGCTGCTGGGAGCGCTACGCCTCGGCGCCGGCCGCCGCCACGCTCTACATGGGCGAGCGGGTGCAGTTGGGCACGCAGCAGGCGCCGCGCTTCGTCGAGATCGTCGCGCGGGCCGAGGGCGGCGAGCTGCGCGCGCAGCGGACGCTTGAGAAAGTCGGCGAGTACCTCGGCATCGGCATCGGCAACGTCATCATGGGACTCGGCGTGACGAGGGTGATCGTGTCCGGCCGTCTCGTCTACGGCTGGAAGTTCATGCGCGAGCAGATTAACCACGCGGTCGCCTTGAGCATGGCCGGGCGGCTGCACGGCTGGTCGGTCGAGCCGGGCGAGGCCACCGGCGCCGGACTCGGCGGCGCGCTCGAAGTCGCGGCCGAAGGCTTCATCACATCCGGACTCGCCTGAACGAATGCGTCGCTTAATTCACATCATACTCGCGCTCTTCGCCCTCTCCCTCTTTCTGACGACGACGCGCGCGCAGACTCAGCCCGCGGTCTCGAAAGTCTGGGTCGCCGACAGGGACGACGGGACGTACAAGAACCCCGTCCTCCACGCCGACTTCTCCGACCCGGACGCGGTGCGCGTCGGCGAAGACTTCTACATGACGGCGTCGAGTTTCAACTCGATTCCCGGCCTGCCCATCCTCCACTCGAAGGATTTGGTGAACTGGTCTCTCGTCGGCTACGCCCTGAGGCGGCAGCCGCCCTTCGAGGTGTTCGACAAGCCGCAGCACGGCAACGGCGTCTGGGCGCCCTCCATCCGCTACCACGAGGGCGAGTTCTACATCTACTACCCAGACCCCGACCGAGGCATCTACGTGGTGAAGGCGAAGGACGCGGCCGGGCCGTGGTCGGAGCCCGTGCTCGTCAAGGAGGCGAAGGGCTGGATCGACCCTTGTCCTCTCTGGGACGACGACGGGCGCGCCTACCTCGTGACCGGAGTCGCGGCCAGCCGCTCGGGCGTCAAGAGCATCCTCGTCGTCAGCCGCATGAGTCCCGACGGCATGCGCTTGTTGGACGACGGCGTCCTCGTCTTCGACGGACACGACCGGAACCCGACGGTCGAGGGGCCGAAGTTCTACAAGCGGAACGGCTATTACTACATCTTCGCTCCGGCCGGCGGCGTCGAGACGGGCTGGCAGTTGGCCCTGCGCTCGAAGAACGTCTTCGGCCCTTATGAGGAACGCACCGTGCTCGCGCAGGGCAAGACGCCGGTCAACGGCCCGCACCAGGGCGCTTGGGTCGAGACGCAGACGGGCGAGTCCTGGTTCCTGCACTTTCAGGACAAGGGGCCGTACGGACGCGTCGTCCACCTGCAGCCGATGAAGTGGGCGAACGACTGGCCCGTGATGGGCGTCGACCCGGACGGCGACGGGACGGGCGAACCGGTTCTGACTTACAAGAGACCGAACGTCGGCAGGACGTGGCCAATCGCGACGCCGCCCGACTCCGACGAGTTCGACGCGCCCGGCCTCGGCTTGCAGTGGCAGTGGCACGCGAACGCGCAGCCGAACTGGGCGTTCCCCGCGGGGCCGCTCGGCTATTTGCGTCTCTTCAACACGCCGCTGCCCGAAGGCTATAAGAACCTCTGGGACGTGCCGAACCTGCTCCTGCAGAAGTTCCCGGCCGAGGAGTTCACGGCGACGACGAAGCTGACGTTCACGCCGCGCACGGACGAAGAGAAGACGGGGCTGCTGGTGATGGGGATGGACTACGCCTACATCTCCGTTGAGAAGCGTCCCGAAGGTCTCTTCGTCTCGCAGTTCGTCTGCAAGGACGCGGACAAGGGGTCGGCGGAGCGCTTAGGGATGCGGCTCCCCCTGAAAGGCAACACCGTCTACCTGCGGGTTCGAGTCTCCGCGTACGCCATCGCGAACTTCAGCTACAGCACGGACGGCGAAAAATTCACCCTCCTCGGCGAACCCTTCAACGCCAAACAGGGCCGCTGGATCGGCGCCAAGGTCGGCCTCTTCGCCTCGCGCGTCGGCAAGACGCGTGAATACGGCTACGCGGATTTCGACTGGTTTCGTTTCGAGAAGTAATACCGACTTGCGAGATGGGATAAGGCCCCTCCTCGCCGGGAGCAAGGCCCCTCTTCGCTGGGAGCGCGGGCATCCCTGCCCGCCAGCGTGCGCCAGCACGCTGACCGTCTCACTGTTTATCTCAACCTTGAGACATAACGTCTCTCAGCTTTCGCGCTCTCGCGCTCATGCGGGCAGGGATGCCCGCGCTCCCAGCTTTAAGAGGAATCCAATCCTTCTTGTCACGGTTTACCGTCCACGGCTCTTCAGTTCTCGTAGACGACGGGGACGGTCTGCGAGGTGAGAGGTTCGTCCGGGGTCTGCGTCTCGAAGGTCACTTCGGCGGGGCGGCCGGAGAAGAGGCGCGCGACGTTCCTGCCGCCCTTGACGGTTATGACCACGCGGCCGTGGTCGCTCGTAACGACGACGTCCACGTCCCTGACGATGGTGTTGAGGCCCGCGGAGGTGTGCGCGAACAGGTTCTTCTGCCCGGCCGCGAGCAGCGATGAGAGGCCGCCCGAACCCTCCGACGAGTTCGGGTTCTTCCAGAGGAAGAAGCCGAAGGTGTACGTCTGCCCCTCGTTGACGACCTTCACGTCGAAGGCGTACTCGCGCGCACGCTCCCTCGACTCTTTCATGCGCCACTTCCACTTGTCGCGCGCCGGCACGGGCATCGTGAAACGCGCCTCGGACTTTTTGACCACGGCCTTGTAACCGGCCGCGTCAGCGCCCTGCGCGAACGCCGTCGCGGCCGACACGCAGAGCAGTGTGGTGAAGATGAAGATTCTGGTGGGTGTTCTCATTGCTAACCCTTCCTTGTCTTGTTTGAGTTGAATTTACCCGTCTTCGGATTCCAGCCGTCGGCGCCGGCGAGAACCCTCTCGGGAGTGATGGCTTTGGCCTCGGCCTTAGTTAAACGGCGCGCCCAGGGGACGCGCGCGGCGGTCTTGGCGCCGGGGCCTTCGGTGCCGTATTCGGCGTAGCGGACGGTCTTCTCACGCTCGGGAAAGTTCCAGTTGTGCCAGCCTTCGGGGCGGACGGCCTCGGCCATTTCGGTGTTGAGAAAGGTGACGGCCGAGTATGCGCGCCAGGGGCGGCCGAGGTACGTCTTGACCTCAGACGTCTCCGCCGTGACGCGGCAGTGCGAGAAGACGAAGCCGTAAGGCTGGTCGTCGGGGGTCGAGGCGGCGGTCAGGTATCCGTCCCTCAACGCGTGTATGTGGCAGCGCTCGAAGAAGGCCGTCGCCGCGCCGAAGATGAAATCGACGTGGCCCGCGATGTAGCAGTTCTCGAAGTACTGCCGGCCGCGGTTGAGCAGAATCGTGTCCTGCCAGCCCAGGAACCGGCAGTTGCGGAAGACGACGCGGTCGCCGTCCACGCGAAGCGCCAGCGCCTGTCCGACGGGGCCGGCCGAGTTCTCGAACGTGACGTTCTCGGCCGTGAAGTCGTCGGCGTCGATCTGCACGGAGGGCGTGCGGAAAGTCCCGATGGGCTTGCCGTCCACGCCCTTGATGTTCGCGTTGAGGTCGTACGTGATGACGGTCTTCGACGCGTCCTCGCCGACGAACCTGAAGAAGCGCTTCTCGCGCTGGACGTAGACGATCTCTTTGTAAGTGCCCGGCTTGATGCGGATGACGACGGGGCTGTCGGCCGTCCCCGCCGGCACGGCCATCACGGCCTCCTGTACCGTCTTATACTTCGCGCTCCCGTCGGCCGCCACGACCAGTTCGACCGGCGCACCCGACGCGCGCCCGGCGGCCAAGCAAATGAGCATGAACAGGGCAAAGACAAAGGCGGTATGTTGGATATATGACTTTCGGGTCATGTTAGTAAAAGCATTTACCACAGAGACACAGGGGCACAGCCTGTTGAGCTATTGGCCCCAGGCCGTGCCTCCGTGTCTCTGTGGTGAAATCCATCCTCAGATACTCTCAACCATCACTTATTGCGAAGCCTGCGGCGAGTTGAGGCTGCGCCCCTTCTTCGCCGGCTCGATGGTGACGTTCTCGAAGCTGAAGGAGCCGGCGTGGTTCAGGACTTCCGCCGTCTCGACGCCGCGGAAGGTGCAGTTGCGGAAGCGTATACGGTCGATGGTCACGCCGGGGAAGCCGACGACCCACATCACGCGCGGGCTCGACTTGCTCGTCACGTTCTCGATCTGGACGTTGCGGACGACGGGCTTGAAAGGCCCTTTGTCGCCCGTGTCGTAGAGCAGGTCGATGGTCAGAATCGCCTCGGAGACGCGGCCGACCTCGACGTTGCGCATGAAGACGTTCTCCAGCACGCCGCCGCGGATGGCGTTCGACTTGAAGCGCAGCGCGCGGTCGAGGTTCGGGCTGTCCATCTTGCAGTCCTCGACGAAGACGTTGCGGCAGTCGCCCGAAATCTCGCTGCCGATGACGACGCCGCCGTGCCCGTCCTGCATCGTGCAGTTGCGGATGACGATGTTCTCAGACGCCACGCCGACGCGGCGGCCGTCGTCGTCGCGGCCCGACTTGATGGCGATGCAGTCGTCGCCCGTGTCGAAGACGCAGTCCTCGATCAGCACGTCCTTCGAAGACTCCGGGTCGCAGCCGTCGTTGTTCGGGCCGTGGCTGTGGATGTTGAGCCCGCGCACGGTGACGTTCTGCGAGAGCGTCGGGTGCACCTCCCAGAAGGGCGAGTTGACGATGGTGACGCCTTCGACGAGGACGTTGCGGCAGCGGTAAGGCTCGATGAAGGGCGGGCGTAAGTAGTGGCCCGCGCCGAAGACTCTCTGGCTGACGGGGACGTTCGTGTTGCCCATCTCGCGCAGGCGGCGCACGTCGGCCGAGGCGGGCGCGGGCGTCGAGCCCTGACGCCTCGCCCACTTCCACCAGTTCTCGTCCGAGGCGCCGCCGTCGAGCGTGCCCTTGCCCGTGATGGCGATGTTCTCCTGCTCGAAGGCGTAGATGAAGGGCGAGTAGTTCATCAGCTCCGTCCCCTCCCAGCGCGTGTAGACGACCGGCAGATACTTCGAGGGGTCTGTGAAGAACTTGAGCGTCGCCCCTTCCGCGACGCGCAGGTTGACGTTGCTCTTCAGGTGAATCGCGCCCGTCATGAAGACGCCCCTGGGCACGACGACGCGCCCGCCGCCCGCGCGGTTGCACGCTTCAATCGCCTTGCGAATCGCCTCGGTGTTGTCGAAGTCTCCGCCCGCGCGCGCGCCGAAGTCGGTGATGGGGAAGTCGCGCGCGGGGAACTTCGGCGGCTTGATGCGCGCGAGGATGGAAGGCAGGGCGTCCCAACCCTTCTCGCCCCCGGCGCGTGCGGCGCGCGGGGCCTGGCCTCTGCGCTGGACGCGCTGCGCGGCGGCCGCGGGCAGTAGAAGCTGGAAGGTGCAGAGGAGCAGAACCGCGGCGGCGGCGCAACCGAGAAGGCGTCTCATAGAAGTATTCACCTCAAGTCGTCTGGCTGTTGGACGGGTTTGCGTAGATGTTAGCAGAAAGGGAACAGATTAATAATTGGTCTGACCCTTAGAAAAATATCCTTGAATTTGGTCAGGAGACAAATTAACACAGAACGGCCCCATCCGGGCAAGTCAAATCTGGCCCAAAAGCATCATAGGATGAAATTTTTCATCCCATGTCGCGGATGTTACCTTGACTTCGATTTTCGCCGCATGTTATACGCTTACGCGAATTGGTGCTTACCATTTTGGGATTCATAAGCGATTTGGCCGCCCAATCCTCACATTGAGGTGACCCGGTCGTCCCCCTCTGGTGAGCGCGAAGTCCGGCTCTAAACCCTTCAGACAAGGATATTGATGATGAAGATTTTCCGGTCTCTCTTTCTCTGCGCCGCACTGCTCGGCGGCGCGGCCCTCTTGATACCCTTCGTCGCGGGGGCAGCCGGCAACACGCTCCTCAACGACACGTTCGCCGACGGCAACAGCCAGAATCAAGACCTCGCGAACAACTCGCTCCGCCTCTTCAACGGCCGCAGCACCACGACGCGCGCCGACGCCGTCGGCTCTGTCACCTTCGACCTGCTGAACACGGCCAGCTCGGAAGCTTTCTGGGGCTTCTTCACGAACCCGGGCGCGCCGGTCAACCTCGGCGTCGGCGACAAGGTCTCCGTCTCCGAGACCTTCCAGCTCGGGCCGACGTTCCCGGGCACCACCGTCGGCTCAGACATACGCTACGGCGTGCTCGACTCGAAGGCCACGCGCAACGCCAACAACCTGACCGGCGGAATGAACGACGCCTCGTTCGCCAACGACACGGGCTACGGCCTCCAGTTCTTCCCGAGCGGCTCGGGCGCGCCCTTCGTTCTTTACCGCCGCCTCGCCGCGAACCTCGGTAACCCCAACAACCCTTTCAACAGCATGGGGACGACGGACTGGACGACGCTCTCGGGGACGGGCGCGACCACGCGCCAGACGCTCGCGGCGAACACGCCCTACACGATGACCTACACGGTCGAGCGCCTGACGGCCACGGACACGCGCGTCACGGTCGCGGTCTCGGGCGGGACGCTCCCCGCGAACTACACCTTCACGGCCGTCGATTCCGGCTCGCCCGCTTTGACGACCTTCGACTACTTCGGCTTCCGCCTCGCCAGCAACGTCTTCGCGCGGCAGGTTAAGTTCACGAACCTGCGCGTCGATTACAGCCCTGCGCTGCCAGTCATCACTTCGCAGCCGCAGCCCTCGAACCTGACCGTGCAGGTCGGGAGCAACGTCACCACTTCGGTCGGCGCGAGCGGCAACGCGATTACGTATCAGTGGACGAAGAACGACCAGCCGATTCAGAACAACGCCTCGGCCACGACCCCGACGCTCAACCTTTCGAACGTGCAACTCGGAGACGCGGGAACATACAAGGCCGTCGTCTCGAACCCCGGCGGCAGCGTCGCGAGCCAGCCCGTCACGCTCAACGTGAGCGTTGACCCGGTGCCGCCGCCGCCTTCGATCACGACGCAGCCGGCGGACACGAACGCGCCCCTCGGCAGTCCTGCAAGCCTCTCGGTCGCGGCGACGGGGAACGGTCTTTTCTACCAGTGGTTCAAGAACGGCGCGCTCATCCCCGGCGCGACGCAGGCCACGCTCAACTTCGCGTCCGCGCAGACCGGCGATTCGGCCAACTACTACGTCGTCGTCAGCAACTCCAGCGGCAGCGTGACCAGCTCGACCGCACGGCTTCTCGTCGTCTCGACGATGCAGGCCACGGGGTTCGCGCCCTCGAACTACGCCTCGGGCGTGGACGTGGACGCGCCGCTCTACCTGACCTTCAACCAGCCGCCCGCGGCCGGCACCACGGGCCGCCTGCGCGTCTTCAGCGACACCGGCGCGCTCGTCGACACCATCGACATGGGCGCCGCGACGCAGTCGCGTCTGAATGGCACGGTCAACTTCAACTACCGCCCCGTCATCACGAACGGCAACACGGCGGCCGTCTACCTGCACCAGAAGCTCGCGTACAACACGAGCTACTACGTGACGCTGGAGCCGGGTGTAGTTAACGACGTGAGCGGCGCGCCGTTCGTCGGCTTCAACGATACGACCGTCTGGAACTTCACGACGAAGACGAGCGCGCCGGCCGCGGGCGCGACGCAGTTGACGGTCGCGGGGGACGGCTCGGGCGACTTCGCCACCGTGCAGGGCGCGGTCGATTTCGTGCCCGCGAGCAACTCTAAGCGCGTCGTCATCCTCGTCAAGAAGGGGACGTACACCGAGACCGTCTACGTCGGCTCGAACAAGCCTTTCGTCACGGTGCGCGGCGAAGACCGCAACCTCTCCGTCATCCAGTACGCCAACAACAACAACTTCAACCCGACCTCGACCACGACGCGCGCGATGTTCGGCGTGGACGCCGCCGACTTCACGCTCGAAAACATCACGCTGCGGAACACGACGCCGCAGGGCGGCTCGCAGGCCGAGGCCTTCCGCGGCAACAACAACCGCATCGTCCTCAATAAGGTTAGTCTCTACAGCTTCCAGGACACGCTGCTGCTGCAAGGTCAGTCGAACCAGGGCGGCTTCGTCACCGACAGCTACGTCGAGGGCGACGTTGACTTCGTGTGGGGCGCGGGCGCGGTCTTCTTCCAGAACACCGAGTTCAAGATGCTGCGCAACGACGCCTTCTATAACCAGGCGCGCAACGGCACGGGGCGCAACGGCTACGTCTACGTCAACTGTAGGTTCACGCGCGCCGCGGGCATCAGCGGCTCCTACCTGAACCGCATCGACCCGGACGACTTCCCGTTCAGCCAGGTCGTCCTCATCAACTCGCAGTTGGACGGCGTGCGGCCCGACCCGTGGCTCTTCAACAGCCCTGACAAGGCCGTCACGGCCGCGAACTACCCGAACATCCGCTTCTGGGAGTACAAGAGCCGCGACCTGAACGGCACCCTCGTGGACGTGAGCCAGCGCCCCGCCATCTCGCGCCAGCTCACGGACGCGGAGGCCGCGCAGTGGAGCGACCCCGCGTTCGTCCTCGGCGGCTGGGTGCCGCAGACGAAGTTGACGGCCGGAGTCACGCTCTCGAACCTCGCGCAGAACTACAACGGCTCGCCCTCGGTCGTCGGCGTGACGACCGAACCCGCGGGCCTGCCCGTTACCGTCACCTACAACGGCGACCCGAACCCGCCGACGGCCATCGGCTCTTACACGGTCGTCGCCACGGTCAACGACCCGAACTACCAGGGCTCGACGACGGGCACGCTCGTCGTCGACCGCACGCCGGTCTCGGTGCTGCTCTCGAACCTTGAGCACACTTACGACGGCACGCCGAAGGCCGCGACCGTGACGACAAACCCGGCCGGCCCCGTCGTCAACGTCACGTACAACGGCTCAACCACGCCGCCCTCCGCGGTCGGCACCTACTCGGTCGTCGCCACCATCAACGACCCGAACTACCGCGGCGGCACCTCCGCCACTCTGACCATCTACGCGCCGGGCGCTGAGCCTTTACGCGCCTTCCCCGGCGCGGAGGGCGCGGGCGCCAACGCCCGAGGCGGCCGCGGCGGCGACGTGTACCACGTCACGAACCTCAACGACTCGGGCGCGGGAAGTCTCCGCTTCGGCATCTCGAGCGCGACGGGGCCGCGCACCATCGTCTTCGACGTGGCCGGCACCATCTACCTGCAGACGCGCCTGAACGTCAACAAGTCTTTACTGACCATCGCGGGCCAGACCGCGCCGGGCGACGGCGTCACGGTCGCGGGCCACTCGGCGGTGGTGAGCGGCAACAACGTCATCATCCGCTACATGCGCTTCCGCATGGGCGACCTGAACTGTCCCGCCGTGCAGGACGACGCGCTCTGGGTGGATAAGACTTCGGACGTGATCATCGACCACGTCTCCGCCTCTTGGAGCGTGGACGAGACGCTGTCGGTGACCGAGTCGAACCGCGTCTCGGTGCAGTGGTCGTTCATCACCGAGAGCATGAAGAACTCGTGCCACGAGAAGGGGCCGCACGGCTACGGCTCGCTCATCCGCTACGGCACGGGGCAGGTCACGTATCACCACAACCTCTACGCGCACCACGACAGCCGCAACCCGCGCGTGGGCGATAACATCGGACTCGACTTCGTCAACAACGTCATCTACGACTGGGGCGGCGAGTCGAGCTACAGCGGCCCCGACTCCGAGGGCGGCCCGCACGTCAACTACGTCGGCAACTACCTCGTCGCCGGCCCGATGACGGCCTCCTCGAAGCTGCGCGCCTTCAGCAGCGGCGGCGTCAACACGACCATCTACCAGTCGAACAACCTGCTCGACGGCGACAAGGACGGCGTCCGCGACGGCGTCGACAACGGCTGGTCGATGTTCATCAACGCTTACACCAGGCGCGAGCCCGCGCGCTTCGAGTTCGCGCAGGTGAACACGCACGACGCGGCCACGGCCTACGAGCTTGTGTTGAAGACGGCGGGGAACTCTTTCAAGCGCGACCCGGTGGACGAGCGCGTCGCGGGCGAGGTGCGGAGCGAGACGGGCCGACACATCAACTCGCAGACGGACGTGGGCGGCTACCCCACGCTCAACCCCGGCCCGGCTTTGAACGACGCGGACAACGACGGCATCCCCGACCAGTGGGAGTCGAGCCACGGCCTCAACCCGACGGACGCCGCGGACGGCCGCGCCGTCGCCTCGGGCGGCTACACGAACCTTGAGCTGTACCTGAACGACCTCGTGCCCGCGCCGGGCGTCGACCCTTCGGCCGACGCGGTCGCGCCGGTCACGGCGGCCTCGCTCTCGCAAGCCGCGAACGCCAACGGCTGGCACAAAGCGGACGTGACGCTCACGCTCTCGGCCGCGGACAACGAAGGCGGCTCGGGGTTGCGCGAGCTGTTCTACAGCGTCAACGGCGTCTTCGCGCACGCGGGCGCGGGGGCTTCCATCCCCGTCACGAGCGAGGGCACAACGACCGTCGTCTTCTACGCGAAGGACAGGGCCGGCAACACCGAAGCGCCGCAGACCGTCGTCGTCAAACTCGACAAGACGGCGCCCGTCATCGGCGAGGTGACGCGCACGACGCCCAACGCAAACGGTTGGAACAACACGGACGTGGTCGCGCAATACACGGCGACCGACGACGGCTCCGGCTTCGACTCGGGCGCCAGCTTGAGCGATTCGCTGACCTTCTCGAACGAGGGCGCGGGCCAGTCGCAGACCATCGAGGTCACAGACCTCGCGGGGAACAGCGCGAGCAAGACGGTCGGCGACGTCAACATCGACAAGACCGCGCCGGCCCTCGACGCCACGCGCGTGACGCCGGCCAACGCCGCGGGCTGGAACCGTACGGACGTGCTCGCCGCCTACAACGCGAGCGACGCGACTTCGGGACTCGCCGCGAACTCGCCGGCGCAGGGCGCGTACACCTTCGGCGTCGAAGGGGCGAACCAGTCTCACACCTTCACGGTCGAAGACCTCGCGGGCAACACCGCGAGCGCGACCGTGGACGGCGTGAACATCGACAAGACGGCCCCGACGGTCAACGTCGTCAGACCGTCGGAGGGCGCGTTCTACCTTCTGGGCCAGTCGGTGTCGGCGGACTTCGCCTGCAACGACAACCTCTCGGGCAACGCGACCTGCGTCGGCACGGTCGAGGGCGCGAGCCCGATTGATACGGCGACGGTCGGCCCGAAGACCTTCAACGTCACGACGACGGACGAGGCAGGGAATCAGGCTTCGCAGGCGGTGGGCTACACGGTCGGCTTCCGGCTTGAGCCGCTCTACGATGTGGACAAGGTGAATAAGGCCGGCAGCACCGTCCCCGTCAAGCTGCAACTGCTCGACAACGCGGGCGCGAACCTTTCGTCCGCCGACAAGGTCTTACACGCGGTCGGCGTCGGACTCGTCTCGACCGAGACGTACGGCCCCGCGGCAGACGCCGGGAACGCCAACCCCGACGGCAACTTCCGCTTCGCGAACGACGGCTACATCTTCAACCTGAAGACGACGGGCCTGGCCCCCGGCACCTACCGCCTCTACTTCACGGTCGGCGCAGACCCATACGTCTACACGACGCAGTTCCAGGTGAAATAAGAGACCCGGACGGGGAGCTTCCACCACAGAGACACAGAGGCACAGCTTAGAGTTCATAGCTCAACAAGCCGTGCCTCTGTGTCTCTGTGGTTAATTTCTTGTATAGTCGCGAGCGTATGCTGAGCGTCCTCTTCGCGACCTTCGGCGCCGTCTTCCTGGCGGAGATCGTCGGCGACAAACTCCTCTACACGACGGGCGTGCTCGCCTCGCGCTACCGCACCGCGCCGGTGATGCTCGGGATGGCGCTCGCCTTCACGCTCAAGATGGGCGTGGCGGTGCTGGTCGGCACGGCCATCGCGCGCCTGCCGCGCCTGCTCGTGGCGGGCGTGACGGCCGCGAGTTTCATCGGCGTCGCCGTCGCACTCTGGCGCAAGCCCGTCGAGATTGACGGCGAGCGCCGCGAGCACACCGCGCGCAAGGCCGCGCTCGTCTCCTTCGCGACCATCTTCCTCTCCGAGTGGGGCGACGTCGGTCAGATCACCGCCGCGACGATGTCGGCGCGTTTCGGCCAGCCCCTGGTCGTGTGGGTCGGGGCGGTCTCGGCGATGGTCTTGAAGGGCGTGCTCGCGGCCTCGGTCGGCGCGGGCGTGCGCGGCTGGATTCGGAGCCACGTCCCGCCGCGCGCCGTGCGCGTCTGCGGCGTCGCGCTGATGCTCATCCTCGGCCTGCTCTCCGTGGTCGAGACCCTCACCGGCGAGTTCTGAAACCGATGCGGTCGCACACCCCAAACGTCTCGCCCAACCTGCGCAAGGCCGCCATGCGCTTCATCGTCTGCTTCGGCTTCGTCAGCCTCTTCGCGGACATGACGTACGAGGGCGCGCACAGCGCCATCGGCCCCTTCCTGCAAGACCTCGGCGCGACGGCCGCGCAGGTCGGCATCGTCGCGGGCCTCGGCGAGATGGTGGCCGCGAGCCTCCGCCTCTTCTCGGGGCGCTTCGCAGACCGCACGCGCGCCTACTGGCTCATCACCACGGTCGGCTACGCCCTGAACCTTCTGGTCGTCCCGACGCTCGCGCTCGCGGGGAGCTGGAAGGCGGCGGCGCTGCTCGTCGTCGTCGAGCGCACGGGCAAGAGCCTGCGCGGCCCCGCGCGCGACGTGCTCATCTCGGAGGCGACCGAGGTCGTCGGCCACGGCTGGGGTTTCGCCGTCCACTCCGCCTTCGACCAGTTGGGCGCTGTCCTGGGGCCGCTCCTCATCGCGCTCTCGGTCGCGCGCACGCACAGCTTCGGGCCGGCCTTCTGGTGGCTGGCGGCCCCGGCGGCGGGCGCGTTCGTCGCGCTCTTAGTGGCGCGCGCCGTGCGCCCGAACAAGGGGGCAGAGAAGAGGCCGCGCACGCCGACCGCGCAGCGCGTCCCCGCGGTCTTCTGGACGTACGTCGCCGCCGCGGGCGTGCTCGCCTGCGGCTTCATAGACTTCCCTCTGCTCGCTTATCACTTCCAGAAGACACGGCTGACGGACTCGGCCACGATACCTCTGCTCTACGCCGGGGCGATGGGCGTCAACGGTCTGACGGCGCTCGTCTTCGGAAGGCTCTTCGACCGCCACGGCATCGCCGTGCTCGTGCCGGGGATTTTGATCTCGCTGCTGACGTTGCCGCTCGGGTTCCTCTTCGGCTACTGGGGCGCGGTGGCGAGCGTCGTCTGCTGGGCCGTCGGACTCGGGTCGCAGGACGCGACCTTGCGCGCAGGCATCGCGCAGGTCGTCTCGATGAACAAACGCGGCAGCGCCTTCGGCACCTTCAACGCAGTCTACGGCGTGGCCTGGTTTCTGGGGAGCGTCGCGATGGGCCTGCTTTACGACCGCTCGCTCTTCGCCCTCGTCGCCTTCGGCGTGCTCTTCCAGATCGCCTCGGCCCTCATGTTCCTCCGCCTCCGCCGCCCCCTCGCCGACGCGCGCGCCGCCTCCTGAGTCCTCGAAGCGGCGTGCAGAGTCTTGGGGCAAACGTCTGTTGTATAATTCAGTCCGAAGACGAGTCTGGGATGGAACCGACTTACATGAGGCTGATTCTTTTCTGCTGTGTGGCCTTCCTCCTGTCCGCCCCCACTTTGTGTGTCGCACAGAATCAGGCGGGGAGTAACGCGGAGGCCGTCCGCGTCGAGGCACAACCCGGTAAAGGTTTCGACTACTCTTACTACCTCTACGCGCCCACGGAACTGCGCGAAGGTGATGGCAAGCACGCGAAGGCGACCATCCTCGTCGTCCCGAACAACACGGGCACGTTGGACGACGACTTTTCCGTCCACGACGCGGCCGCGCGCCGCTTGGCGGGAGACCTGCGCCGCCTCGCCTCGCAGTTAAAAGTGGCCCTGCTCGTGCCGGCGTTCCCGCGCCCCAAATCCGACTGGACAATCTACACGCACGCCCTCGACCGCGACTCGCTGCTCACGGAGAAACGTGAGTACAGGCGCTTCGACCTCCAGCTCATGCGCATGATCGACGACGCGAGGGCGCGGCTCGGCCGCGAAGGTCTGCGCGCGGACAGGCGCGTGCTGATGCTGGGCTTCTCGGCGGCGGGCATGTTCACCAACCGCTTCGCCTTCCTGCATCCCGAAAGGGTCAAGGCCGCGGCGGCGGGCTCGCCGGGCGGCTGGGCCATCGCCCCCGTCGAGACCTGGGAGGGTCAGCCGCTTCGCTACCCCGTCGGCGTCGCTGACTTTAAGGCCGTGTCAGGCGGGGCGCTCGACCTGGAGGCGCTGCGGCGCGTGCCGCTCTTCCTGTTCCTCGGCGGCGACGACGAGAACGACTCGGTCATCTACAGGGACTCTTACGAGAAGGAGGACGAGGATTTGATCCTCGCCCTCTTCGGCAGGACGCTACAGGGGCGCTGGGCCTTCACGAAAACGGTGTACGGCGAGAAACTGCCCGAAGCTATGTTGAAGATGTACCCCGGGGTGGGACACACCATCTCGCCGGCCATGTGGGCCGACATCAAGGAATTCTTCCAAAGCCGCCTGCGCGACTGAAGCCCTCTGACGTTGTAATTACTCTATAAGACGCGCCCGATTCTGCCCGAAACGCTTTTTCACCTCTCCCATTTTAGTTAGCATGGGCAGAGTTATTGGGTTATATTGCCCCGCACTCAGCTCGCTCGCCGAGTAGTACCGAGCAGGGGACAGACTCTAACTACCAGAGCACGTCCCTACTCCTTCGCCCCGCGGAGAACCCTCGTCATGCGTCAAGCCCTCAGATTAGCCGTTCGTCATCGCGTTAAATCCAGATGCACGTTCATCGCACTCTTCGTTGCGGCCCTGCTGGGCTGTGCCCTGGGGCTGCCTGACGGACACGCCTCTTCGAATGCAGGCCCGCGGGCAAACCGCACCGGCGCGATATTGAATAGCGCGGCGCAAGGTCTGAAGCTCGACGGCGCCGAGGGGCAGACCAACGACGGCCCGACGGCGGAACAGGCCGAGCGTATCGACCGCATGATCGCCGAGTTCGAGGCCCGGTATGTCGGTTCCGAGGTCAAGCGGCGGGCCGACGCACTGGCCGCAGGCGTCGCGGCGGGGCCGCAGCCTTACACGTTTCACCCGCAGGCCGGCAACCTCTGGCAGGACCTGTTCATGAACAACTTCGTCGACCTCGACCCCGGTGGCGGCTTTAAAGATTTCGACTGTAGCGGCTACACGCTCAACGGACACAAGGGCCACGATTCCGACATCGACAGCTTCAAGCGGCAGGAGATCGGCGTCCCCATCTTCGCCGCCCTTGACGGCATGGTCGTGGACGCACACGACGGCGAGTTCGACATGAACACGACCGGCCCGAATGTCCCCGCCAACTACGTCGTCCTCTGGCACGGCGACGGCCACTATGCCCTCTACTGGCACATGAAGAAGGGGAGCGTGGCGGTCAGCCTCAACCAGTTCGTGCCGGCCGGAACCCAGATCGGCCAGACCGGCAGCAGCGGGATCAGCACCGGGCCTCACCTGCATTTCGAATCCATATACGCCGGCACCTTTTATGAGCCGTACGCGGGGCCGTGCCGTCCCGGCGCGAGCAACTGGGCCTCCCAGATTCCCATCAGGCGGGGCAGTTACGCGAGAGACTTCGTGGTCAGCGACGCCCCGTTCAGCGGGCAAGCGGGGCTCCCCTACGACGAGGCCGTCAGGACTGGCTCCTTCGTGACGGGACTGCGCACCGTCTTTTTTAGAGTACTCCTGGGCGGTGACATGCCTGCCAACCTCAGTCATCGAGTGCGGTTTAGGCGGCCTGACGGGACAATCGCCCTCGACTCGCCGGGGAACTTAGGCAACGGCTCACCCTTCCGCGGTGGGTGGCTCACGTTCGGGCATAACATCTCCTTTAACGTGACAGGGACGTGGCACATCCTCTTTGACCTCAACGGTCAACCTGTGGCCGAAGCCCCCCTGACCGTCGTCGCCTCCGCAGACCAGATCGTCAACCGCCCGCCCAACCCCATCACGGCCGCCATCGATGCGTCTTCGGCCAACCCGCCGACGCCGGCCGACGTCCTCTTCTGCCGCGTCAACACCAGCCTAGTTAACGAGGACCCGGATTACGACATCGTCCGCTACCGCTACCAGTGGAGGGTCAACGGGGCGCTCGTCCGGGACGTGACGAGCGCCGCCCTCTCCGACGCGCTGCCCAGCAGGAGTACGCACCTGGACGACATCGTCTCCTGCTCTGTGACGCCCTCGGACGGCAAGGTGCCCGGGTACGAAATCGGGGCGTCCATCCAGATCGGCGCCCCCCCGCTCAACCCGATAGACGACGCGCGCACCTTCGTGCGCCAGCACTACCTGGACTTCCTCGGCCGCGAGGCAGACCCCTCGGGCCTCGCCTTCTGGACGGGCGAGATAGAGAACTGCGGGGCGGACGTGCAGTGCCGCGAGGTGAAGCGCGTCAACGTTTCGGCCGCCTTCTTCCTCTCCATCGAATTCCAGAACACGGGCTACCTCGTCGAGCGCATGTACAAGGTCGCCTACGGCGACCGCACCGAGACCTCGACGAACCTGGTCGTGCCCTCCGTCACGCGCGCGGAGTTCATGCAGGACACGCCGCTCATCAGCGCGGGCGTCGTCGTGGGCGTGGGCGAATGGGCGAAGACGCTCGAGAGCAACAAGGTCGCCTACACGCAGACCTTCGTCCAAAGGCAGCGCTTCACGGACGTCTACGGCGCGCTGACGCCCGAGCAGTTCGTCGACCGGCTCAACCAGAACGCGGGCGGCGTGCTCACAGGTGATGAGCGGGCGGGCCTCTTGGCCGAGTTGACGGCGAACAACACCGTGGCGGGCCGCGCCTCGGTGCTGCGGAAGGTGGCCGAGAACGCCGAACTCGACCGGCGTGAGAAGAACCGCGCCTTCGTGCTGATGGAGTACTTTGGCTACTTGCGCCGCAACCCGAGCGACGCGCCCGAGGTGGGCTTGAACTACGCCGGGTGGAACTTCTGGCTCTCGAAACTCAACGAGTTCGGCGGCAACTACATCGAAGCCGAGATGGTCAAGGCCTTCCTCTCGGCCGACGAGTACCGCAAAAGATTCGGTCAATGATTAAGACCGCCGGGAGGCGGACGTGGCGACCGTCTTAATTAACCGGCCGCCACGCCCGCCTGTCTACCCTCATAAACACATAACGTTTATTATCCGACTCCGGGCGTGTATGTGATCCTCGTGCCGGGCTTCTGCTCTCGTGGAGCTAAGGCACTCGGGCCGCCTCACATTTCTGTTGAATGTCATGGGGCCGTGAAGTATTGTATCGGCTCTCAAGGGCACTCGCGCCTGTCTGAACGCGTTACCGCCACCAACCTCTAAACCAGCGAGGAGAGATAAACGGCCACGACCGACGTGGACCAAAGTGCTACTACTCCAAGCCGCACCTCAAAGAAGCGGGATGATGCACGAAGGAGGAAGCTGACCATGAACAGGCACGCCCAAGACTCCCTCAAAACGGACTTCCAGGGCTTGGTCGAGTACCCCCTCTTGAAAGAATACCCTCCTACCCCAAAAACGTTGAATGATGCCAGAGGTCATATCGAGCGACTCGTAGTTCCTGACGGGGTTCATAACGTTTCATTGCCGGAAGAAGAGAAAAGTAAAAGAGCGGCAAATGAGTTGGCACTCTTCCTGTTTTCGGTCGAACGAAGCCTCGAATGCCTTCCGGGGTATGCCACGTTAGATCACAAACACACCAACAAAATTATCGAGTTCACCAGACGGATTGAGGAGTATGCCGAAGACCAGAAAAACTCACAGCCGCTTAACTTTGTGATCACGGCCAGCCCGGGCGAGGGGAAGTCCCACTTTGTCGAGTGCGTCGCGAAGACTAAGAACCTGAAAAAAAGGGTCGAGGTCGTTCTGTTTAATATGGCGAGCATGCGCGGGCCGGACGACCTCGCGGCGGCGGTGGACGGGGCGCGCAACGTGACGGTCAGAGGTAAGCTGCCCCTCCTCTTCTTAGATGAGTTTGACAGTAAGATGGGGGAATACTACCCCCTTCTGCTCCCGCTGCTCTGGGACGGAAGGATTGCGCTGGGCGACCACCGCCTTGAGATCGGGCGGGCCGTCATCGTCCTGGCCGGCAGCAGTGATGAAGTGACGGCTGCGTTCCAACCGGCCGCCGGCTCCAATAAGCCAGCCGACTCCGATAAACCAGATACCAATAAACCACGTAAGAATGCCAATAAACCACGTAAGGATAGGAGCGGCAATAAGCTCACCGATTTAGTCTCCCGGATAAATGGCACCCACATCAATATCCCGTCGTTGAATGATAATGAGTCCGATCGCCAGGTCGATAAGGTGTGCGTCGCGATTGCGCTGTTGCGCCGGAAGTACGGTGCGAAGCTGAGGGCAGTCCCCACGCGGCTGCTCAGATTCATCTACGACAACGATTTCGAGCACGGCGTCAGGAGTATTCGTCATCTCATCGAACGCATCGGGAACACGAAACGCGAGCCCGACAGCAAGCCCGAACGCGAGGAAGACAAAGACCAGGGAAAAAAACCGGAAGGCGTCGTGGACGATGATGGGAAGTTGGACATCGGCAGGCTCGAAGCGATCTTCGAGACCGAGGCGGGAGTCATAGCGGAAGGTCTCAGGTATCACCTCTCCTTCACCGAGCCCAAAGAAATCATAGACAAATGGAAGGGTACGGGCGCGCTCGCGGGCATGGTGCCTGTCTGGTGTGAAGCGTTTGAAAATAAATACGTCGGCCCGCCGACAACATGGACGAAGAAGAACGCAGGTCTCAACTCGTGGCTTATGTTTCGGGAACTGAAGGGTGGTTTTGACAAGAAAGACCCTCTCGACGTGACCGCGTACGCCGGAATCGAGCCGCTCGCATTAACCCAATTCTGGTTGAACCCGCCGCTGGGGGAATGGATGCACGGGAACGATAAGATGCGGCACATCATGTTCAACCTCAGAACATTGCAGCAGCTCATGCTGAAGGTCGTTAACAAGTCGCAAGTTTCGGATGTCGTCGTTAAATCGAAATCCCTTCCAGAGGTTGAGCCGGGTTCCCCGCAAGACATCGGTAGACAGATGGGGAGAGGCTTCGGGCAAGACTTCGTCACTTTCCTGCCGTCAATCGAGCAGATGATAGAGATAAACATTAATTCGACGGTGGACTGGATCAATCAGTGGTGCACGTTTGACGTGAGCGGGGGGTGGGGGTCATGGGGTCACGTGCCGGGCGACAACGCACAGACGGGCCAACTCGTCGTGAGTAACAACTTCCTGGCCTCGGAGATTCCAGAAGTGACGCCTGAGCCGGGTGAGAAATCACCTTTCTGCCCCATCATGGTGGGCTACGTCGAAGGGGTGTTGGATGAAATCTTGAGAGAGGTACATGCCGGCAAAGAATATTCTCTGAAGGTTGAAGACAAAGGCTGCGGCTATCCGGCGCCGAAGGACAAACCTTGTATCTTCGAGTACACGGTCACCTTCGCGAATTGATTGACGACTCATTTCATTCTTCCCAACTTCCCTGCCCGCGCCTCGCACCGGCGCGTACACGTGAGGGCCAGCCCGCGCCTGTGTGTAAATTTCGCTTCCGTAAACGCCGAGGTGAACGTATAATCCGCGTCTGTTTCTGGCGAGATTCGACGAGCCGAAGTCTCATCCTCCCCGGTGCAGGCTCGTGACCTCGGTCACTTACGCATTCCGCCTTCACGTTTAACCTTTGACAAGTCACAGGCCGCCGCCTGTGTTCAGGTCTTTAACCGCGCTCCACGTCCAGACCCCATGCACCTCAAGGAGAAAAACTTTGCCCCATCCCTCGACTCGCAGGACAGCCGGCCCGCGCCGCGGAAGCCTTCTCCTCCTGCTCGGCGCCCTTGCCTTAATCGCGTTGTGCCTGCCCGGGTTCTACCAGCCCACCGCACTCGCCGCGACGACCTTCAACATTAACAGTACCGGAGACGGCGCGGACAACAACCTGTCCGACAACGTCTGTAACGACGGGAGCGGCAACTGCACGCTCCGCGCCGCCATCCAGCAGGCCAACGCCACGGCCGGTCTGGACACGATCACCTTCTCGGTCAACGGCACCATTAACCTGTCAGGCGCGCTCCCCGACATCTCGACGAGCATGACGATCAGCGGCCCCGGCTCGGGGCTGCTCACGGTGCGCAGGGACACGGGCGGCGCTTACCGCATCTTCAGGGTGACCTCGGGCACGACGGTCGGCATTTCGGGCCTTACCGTGTCGAACGGCAAGACGGTCGACGGCGCGCCCGCCAGCACGTTCGCCAGCTCGGGCGAGGGCGGCGGCGGCATCTCTAACGCCGGCACGCTGACGCTCACCGGCTGCGTCATCACCGGCAACGCGACGGGTAACGGCGGCGCCGGCGGCGGCGGCCTCTCTAACGGGTACGGCGGCTCGGGCGGGCCGGGCGGCGGCGTCTATAACACCGGGACGCTGAAGATGACTGACTGCACCGTCACCTCTAACCACACGGGCGACGGCGGCCCCGGCACATATAGCGACGGCGGCGGCGGCGGCGGCGGGGGGATTGGCAACTACCAGGGCGCGGTCACCCTGACTAACTGCGTTATCAGCGGCAACAACACCGGCACAGGCCCCACGGGCGGCGCGCGCGGCTACGGCGGGCCGGGCGGCGGCATCTACAGCGACGCCGGGTCGCTGAACATCGCCGGCACCGTCATCAGCAATAATGTCACCGGCAGCGGCTTCGGCGGCGGCGGCTCGGGCGGCAGCGGGGGGGGCCTTTACTCGGGGGGCGCGACCTCCGTGGGGACCGCCTCCGTGCTCACGAACGTCACCGTTCAGGACAACCGGACGGGCGACGGTTCCAGCTCCTCCGGGCAGGGGGGGTTCGGCGGCGGCATCTTCAACAGCGGCCAGATGAGGGTCAGGGGCCTCACGGTCAGCGGCAACGTCGCGGGGAAAAGCAGCAACTTCGGCGGCGGCGTCGGCGGCGGTATCGACAACTCCGGGGGGCTGGACCTGGCGAACGCCACCATCAGCGGCAACAGCACCACCGGGGCCGGCGGCACGGGGGGCGGCCTCTGGAACGCGGGCACGGCCTACGTGACGAACTCCACCATCGCCTTCAACACATCCGCGGGCGGGTTCGGGGGCGCCGGCATTCACATTTACAACGACTTCTATAAAGTCATAATCCGCAACTCCATCGTGGCCCGCAACGGCTCGGCCAACGCCACGACCATGCCGGACGTCTACGGCCAGACCTTCACCTCGCAGGGGTACAACCTCATCGGCAACGCGGACGGAGTCGCAGCGTTCAGCTCATCCAACTACGACCAGTTCGGCACCACGGCCTCGCCCCTCGACCCGCAGCTCGCCCCGCTCGCCGACAACGGCGGCCCCACGCTCACGCACGCGCTCCTGGCATCGAGCCCCGCCATCGACAGCGGGAGCAACCCGCTCGCACAGGACTCGAACGGGAGCCCCCTCGTGACAGACCAGCGCGGGGCGGCGCGTATCGACTCCACGTCCCACCTCGTCGACCGCGGCGCCTTCGAGTACCACTCGTCCCTCGAAGCCGTGACGGACAAGGGCACGAACGAGGACGTGACGCTCTCGTTCACCTTCGCCGTCGGTGACGGCGCCAACGCCGCCACGTCAATCACGGCCGCCTCCAACAACCAAGCGCTCCTCCCCGACGCGGGGCTCGTCGTCAGCGGCTCCGGCCGCGTCAGGACGCTGCAGCTCACCCCGGCGCCGAACCAGTCGGGCTCCGCCCAGATCACGCTGTCGGTGACTTATGCCGGCGGCTCGGTCTCGACCGACACCTTCCAGCTCGCCGTCACGCCGGTCAACGACGCACCCTCCTTCACGAAGGGCGCCGATCAGACCGTGGCCGAGGACGCCGGCCCGCAGACCGTCGCGGGCTGGGCGACCGACATCACCCCCGGGCCGAACGAGTCCGCGCAGGCGGTCTCCTTCCAGGTGACCGGCAACACCAACGCCTCGCTCTTCTCCACCGCGCCCGCGGTCAGCCCGTCGGGCACCCTGACTTACACCTCGGCACCCAACGCCAACGGGAGCGCTACCATCACCCTCATCGCCAAGGACGACGGCGGGACGGCGAACGGCGGCCAGGACACCTCCGCCGCACAGACGTTCACCATCACCGTCACGCCGGTCAACGACCCGCCCGTGGCGCAGAACTTGTCAATCGGCACCTCGGAAGATTCTTCAACCAGCATCTTCTTCTCGGCCACCGACGTCGAGGGCAACTCGATTACATTCACCGTCGTCACGAACCCCTCGCACGGCACGTTGAGCGGCTCCGGCTCCTTCCGCACCTACACGCCCGCGCTCAACTACAACGGCCCCGACTCCTTCACCTACAAGGCGACGGACTCCGCCGGGGCCGACTCGCAGCCCGCCACCGTCACCATCAACGTCACGGCGGTCAACGACCCGCCCGTCAACACCTTCCCCGTCGCCACCCAGACGACCGACCAGAACACGCCGCTCGTCTTCTCGGCCGCCAACTCCAACGCCATCTCGGTCGCGGACGTTGACGCGGGGACTGACCCTTTGCGCGTCACCCTGTCGGTCACGAACGGCACGCTCACGCTCGGGGGGACGGCCAACCTGTCCTTCACCGCGGGCGACGGCACCGACGACGCCACGATGACGTTCGCAGGCACCATCGGCGACCTCAACGCGGCCCTCAACGGCCTCGCCTTCAAGCCCGCCCCGGCTTTCAGCGGCGGGACTTCGCTCCAGGTCACCACGAACGACCAGGGCTTCAACGGCGCGGGGGGCGCGCGCACCGACACCGACTTCGTCAACATCTCGGTACGGCCCGGCAGCATCGAGTTCAAGCAGTCCTCCTACACCGCCGCCGAAGGCTCCGGCGGTTTGGCCGTAGTCGTCAAGCGCGCCGGCGACACTTCGACGCCCGCGTCGGTGGCCTACGCGACCGACGACGGGAGCATCCCGAGCGTCTCGGTGCCCTGCTCGGCCACGACCGGCGCGGCGCTCGACCGCTGTGATTTCACGAAGGCGCTGGGCAGGCTGGTCTTCGCCCCGGGCGAGACCGAGAAGACCATCACCGTCCTGGTCGGCGACGACTCCTTCGTCGAGGGGACTGAGACGGCCGTCATCCGCCTCAGCGGAGTCTCGGGCACGGGCGTGGTGCTCGGCGCGCGCACGGTGGCGACGCTGGAGATCACCGACGACGCGCAGGAGAGTTCGGGGAACCCCAACGACAACACCAACCGGTTCGTCCGCCAGCACTACCAGGACTTCCTCAACCGCGAGCCCGACGCCTCGGGCCTCGCCTTCTGGACGAACGAGATCGAGCAGTGCGGAGCCGACCAGCAGTGCCGCGAGGTGAAGCGCATCAACGTCAGTGCCGCGTTCTTCCTCTCCATCGAGTTCCAGCAGACGGGCTTCCTCGTCTACAGGCTCGACAAGGTCGCCTTCGGGAACATCTCGGTCGCGAAGCCGGTGCCGCTGACGCTCACCGAGTTCCTGTCCGACACGCAGAGCATCGGCCAGGGCCTCGTGGTCGGCGCGGTGGGCTGGGAGCAGAAGCTCGAGGAGAACAAGCGCGCGTTCGTGGACGCCTTCGTCCTGCGCTCCCGCTTCACGACCCGGTACCCGACCGCGACGACGCCCGAGTCGTACGTGGACAGCCTGAACGCCAACGCCGGCGGGGTTCTCTCGCAGGCGGAGCGGGACGGTCTGGTCGCCGACCTCAAGTCGGCCGCGAAGACGCGTGCGCAGGTGCTGCGGGCGGTGGCCGAGCACCCGTCGGAGGTGCGGCGCGAGTCCAACAACGCCTTCGTGCTGATGCAGTACTTCGGGTATCTGAGGAGAGACCCAGACAGCGCGCCCGACACGAACTTCAACGGCTACAGCTTCTGGCTGGGTAAGCTCAGCGAGTTCAACGGCAACTACATCCAGGCCGAGATGGTCAAGGCCTTCCTCACTTCGGATGAGTACCGCAAGAGGTTCGGGCAGTAGAGACGCTCGGACAAGAAGACGGGGAGGCCGCCCGGTGGATTCTAATTCCGGGCGGCCTTCCCTTCTCTTGCCCGGACAATCTACACGCGGACTATCACGCCGTTCATTCGCACGCGGCCCGTCCTGCTATACTTCGGGCCGACTCTTCAAAGCCAGAACTACATCCACACTGGTCAACCGAGAATGGGCGTTTCACAGACAGGGGGGCCGCTCGTCCCTCCTTACGGCGGCCGGCTGGTCAACCTTCTCGCCGCGGACGAAGAGCGTGAGGAATTGCGCGCGCGCGCCGCGGGCCGGCCGCGCCTGCGGCTCACACCGCGCGGCCTCTGCGACTTCGAGCTGCTGGCGACGGGCGCCTTCTCTCCCCTCGAACGCTTCATGGGCCGCGCCGACTACGAGCGCGTGCTCGAAGAGATGCGGCTCGCCGACGGTACGCTCTTCCCCCTCCCCGTCACGCTCGCGGTCGGCCGCGACGCCGGTCTCAGGCTCGACGCGGAGGTCGTCCTCACGGACTCCTACAACAACCCGCTCGCCCTCATGCGCGTCGAGGAGATTTACGAGTGGAACCGCGCGCGCGAGGCGAGGCTCGCGTACGGCACCGAAGACGCGCGCCACCCGACAATCGCCGAGATGAACACCTGGGGCGAGCTCTACGTGAGCGGCCCCCTGCGCGCGGTCGCGCTGCCGCGCCACTATGACTTCCGCGCTTTGCGCATGTCCCCTGCCGAGACGCGCGCGGCGCTCAAAGCCCTCGGCCGCAGCAACGTCGTCGCCTTCCAGACGCGCAACCCTCTGCACCGCGCGCACGAAGAACTGACGCGGCGCGCGGCCGAATCCGTCTTCGGCACGCTCCTCCTGCACCCCGTCGTCGGCATGACGAAGCCGGGCGACATCGACCACTACACGCGCGTCCGCTCTTACAAGATTCTGGCCGAGCGCTACTACGACCCCGCGGCGACGCTGCTCGCGCTGCTCCCGCTCGCGATGCGGATGGCCGGCCCGCGCGAGGCCCTCTGGCACGCGCTCATCCGGCGCAACTACGGCGCCAACCACCTCATCGTCGGCCGCGACCACGCCGGCCCCGGACTCGACTCGAAGGGCGAGCCCTTCTACGGCGCTTCGGACGCGCAGGAGCTGGTCGCGCGCCACGCCGAGGAGCTTGGGGTGAAGCCGCTTCCCTTCTCCGAGATGGTCTACCTTTCGGAAGAGGATCGTTACGAGGAGGCGGCCCGCGTCACGCCCGAGACGCCGACGGCCTCGCTCTCGGGCACGCAGGTGCGCGACGAATACCTTCGACGCGGCCGGAGGCTCCCGAGCTGGTTCACGCGCCCCGAGGTCGCCTCGATACTCGGGCTGGCCCACCCGCCGCGACACCGGCAGGGCTTCTGCGTCTGGTTCACGGGACTCTCGGGCGCGGGCAAATCGACGACGGCCGAAATCCTCGTCGTCAAGCTGCTTGAACACGGGCGGCAGGTGACCTTGCTCGACGGCGACGTGGTGCGCACGCACCTGTCGAAGGGTCTCGGCTTCGACAAGGAAGACCGCGACACGAACGTCCGGCGCATCGGCTTCGTCGCGGCCGAGATCGCGCGCCACGGCGGCGGCGTCATCTGCGCGGCCGTGAGTCCTTACCGCTCGACGCGCGCCGAGTGCCGCGCGCTGGTCGGCGGCGAGCGCTTCTTCGAGGTCTTCGTGGACACGCCCCTGGAAGTCTGCGAGGCGCGCGACACGAAGGGCATGTACGCCCTCGCGCGCGAAGGCAGGCTCAAGAACTTCACCGGCGTTGACGACCCGTACGAGCCGCCGCCCAGCCCCGAACTCGTCATCGACACGGTCGGCCGCACCGCGGAGCAGAACGCCGAGTTGATACTTTCGATTCTTGTCGAGGCGGGCTTCGTCCGGCACGCGCAAGAACCGGACGAGGAAGCGTGAGACGCCACAGCGGTCGGTGCCAGGCGCTACCTCAGCTGGTACTGACCTGCGTGGCGGGCGGCGAGTGTCCTCTCGATGATCTCCAACTGACGCTCGGCACAACTCGACGAAGAGAAGTGCTCGCGGACGCGGCGCCGTCCCGCTTCGCCGAGGCGCGCGGCGTGGGCCGGGTCTCGCAAGAGCCGTATCATCCGCCGCGCCATCCCTCCGACGTCGCCTTCGTCGACGAGCAGTCCCGTCTCTCCTTCGACGACCACTTCGGGGATGCCCGCGTGGCGCGTCGAGACGACGGGCAGGCCCGCGGCGCCCGCCTCCTGTATGGAGACCGGCGTGCCCTCGCTGTCGCCCGACTCGGCACGGACGGAGTGCTGCACGAAGAGTCGCGCGCGGCGCATCTCCGCGGCGACCGCTTCGTGCGGCAGGCTCCCCGTGAACGTCACCGCGTGCGCGATTGAGAGGCGCGCGGCGAGTTTGCGGCAGCGCCTGAGCAGAGGCCCCTGGCCTATCATGCGCAGCCTCGCGTCGGGGCACTCGCGCAGCACGCGCGCGAAGGCCTCGAGCGTCAGGTGCGGCGCCTTCTTCTCGACGAAGCGCCCGGCGGCGACGACGAGCGGCGGCGCAGACGCGGGGTCTGCGCCGTCGAACAGCTCGCAGTTCGCGCCCGTCGTGACGTAATGCACTCGCTCGTCCGGCGCGCCGAATTCGATGAGCCTCTCCCTCATCACGCGCGACACGGCGAAGATGCCGGCCGCCTGCCGGAACAGCTCCGGGTACTCCTTTCCGAAGCGCCGCAGGGTGTTGCGCCGGCTCGCGTCGTACCCGTGGAAAGTGACGAAGAGCGGCAGGCCGAGTCTCCGGCACGCGCCCATGACGAACAGGCCGGTCGGGCCGTACTCGGCGAGCACTACGTCCGCCCGCTCGCGTTCGAAGATTTTCCGGTACGCCTCGTCGATGCGCCGGCGGTAGGCGCGCGGGCGGAGCAGGCCGAGCGCGCGGTAGTACGCGCGGCCCGCCAGCGTCTTCTCCCAGCGCGACGCTTCGGCGCGCCAGGGCGGCCAGTTGTGGATGAGCGTCGTCTCGGCCGGCAGGTCTCTGACGCGTTGGCCGATGAAGGTTTCTGAGTAGGTGAGTGGGCCTGTCTTAACGATGCAGATGCGCATGCGGGTGGCTTCCGTTTCGTGCTCATGTATATTTGCGCTCGGGCGTTGCAGGCCGTGAAGACTTCCCGAGACACTTACAAGTCTATCAAAGTTGGCATCGTCGCCAACGAGTTTTTTGGGCGCGAGGTCGGCGGCTTCGGCGGCTTCGGCTGGGCCGCGCGGCAGGTCGCGCTCCTCTTCAACGAACATCCCGAGCTCGGCTTCGAGGCGGTCTTCCTCAACCGGACGCTCCCGCGCGCGGCCGGCGGCGGGCGCGTCCACAACACGCCGCTCATTACGCGCGGGCGCGGGCGGCTGTCGGACATCCCCTTCGTGAGAGCAGTCAGCCCCGACCTGCTCTTGATGATCGACTACCGCCCCGGCTTCCGCTTCTTCGCGGGCGCTCTGCCGCGGACTCCCATCGTCGTGTGGGTGCGCGACCCGAGGACGCCGGAGGACGTGCGCAAGATAGACACCCTCCGCATCCCCGGCGCGGAGGGCGAGCGCCCGCAGGGCATCGACGAAATCGACTGCAAGTCGCTCGGTCGAATCGTCAGGGCCTCGCGCCTGCTCGCGCGCCGGGTGCTGTTCGCGGCGCAGTCCACGCATCTCGCCGGGAAGGTGCCCGGCGCCTACGGCGTTAAAGCGCCGGAGGTCTACACACTCCCGAACCCCCTCGACCTTGAACCGACCGGCGGGTCGAAGAGCGAGCGGCCGCGCGTCATCTTCCTCGGCCGACACGACCCGATTAAACGCCCCTGGCTGTTCGCCGAGCTGGCGGGGCGATTCCCCGAGGTCGAGTTTCTGCTCCTCGGTCACAACCACTTCGAAGGCGAAGGCGCTTGGCGGCCGGAGCGCCTGCCGCCCAACGTGCGGCTGCCGGGGCACTTAGACGGCGCGGAGAAGTCGCGCCTGCTCTCTTCCGCGTGGATGCTCGTCAACACCTCGATTCACGAATCGATGGGGATGAGTATACTCGAAGCCCTGTCCTGTGAGACGCCCGTCGTCAGTTGCCAGAACCCTGACGAAGTCGTGTCGCGCTTCGGCATCTACGTCGGCCGCTGGGACGGCGACGGGCGCGCATCGCTGCCGCACTTCGCCGAAGCCGTCGGAAGACTCCTCAGCGACGGCGAGGCGCGCGCGCGGCTGGGCAGCGAGGGGCGCGCGTGGGTCAACAGAACGCACAACCCGGAGCGATTCCTCGAAGCCTTCCGCTCGCTGTGCGTGCGCGCGGGGGTGTGGAAAGGATGAAGGATGAAGGATAAGGGATGAAGTAAAGATTCTCTCCCCTTCATCCTTCCGCCTTCATCCTTCATCCTTTCCACCACCCGCTACGACGTCGCATCCTTGTGAACCACCAGCGGCCACGCGTCATTAGCTGGTCGCGCGCGAACTTGAGAGACCAGCTCAAACGCTCGCCTCTCGTCGCGGCCGGCACGAACGGCGCGCGCGCCGATTCTAAACCCCGGCGCGCGCGCGCCACGCGCAGGCTCAGGGCCAGGTTGAAGAGGATGCGTCGGAGCACCGCATCGAGTTTCCCGTCCGTGTTCCGCGCCAGCATCTCCTTGAAAGCCTCGATGCGATCCTCGAGCGTCTCGACGAGGTCGTGACTGAGGCCGCCCGCGTGGATGGCGTACTCAAAGACCGGCGTCTCGACGTAGTCGAACTCACACCCGACCGACATCTCGACCCATTTCAAGTAGTCGGCGGCCACGCGCCCCCGCGTGAAGCCGCCCGCGCCGGCCAGAAGCTCGCGCCTCACAATCACCGACGAGAAGGGTAAGAAGCACCCGCGCGCCAGCTCGCCGGTGACGCGCCCGCGGCTCGGGCGGACGCGGTCGAAGAAGGTCTGCCTCAGGCGCAGCTTCTCCGCCGCGCGGTAATCTACCAGCACGGCGTTCCCGAAGACCACCCCCACCTCCGGCCTTTCGAAGAGCGGCAACTGCCTGCTCAAACGATCCTCGTACCAGAAGTCGTCCGAGTCTATGAAGGCGACGAACTGGCCGCGCGCGTGCTTCAGCCCGAGGTTGCGCGCCGCCTCGGCCCCCGCGTGCGCCTGCGCGTGGACGGTGATGCGCGCGCCGAACTCTTCCAGCACGCGGCGCGTGTCGTCGGTCGAGCCGTCGTCCACGACCAGCAGCTCAAGCGGCCGGTGCGTCTGCGTCAGCACGCTCTCGACGGCACGCGCGACCCACCCGGCGCGGTTGTAGACCGGCAGGATGACCGAGACGAGCGGGCCTCTCAGCGGGCCGTGGTGTGACGACTCCATAGCTTCGGGAGGGCGAGGCGCAGCCTTTCGAAGGCCTGCACGTACCTGACGAACAGCAGCACGGCGCAGACCTTCACGCGGTCGCGCCGGCGACTCAGCCTCGGCTCGCGCAGCGTCCGCGCGACAGTTCTGACCGGCGGCAGCAGCTCCCACAGCAGCCCGCGGTCGAACTCAAGGTAGGCGCGCCCCTTGATGCGCCGCAGGTCGTGGAGTCCGCCCGCGACGCGCACCGACTTCGAATAGAGCTGCGACAGGGAGTCGCGCGCCGGGTGGCGGACGCGAGTCTCTTCGGCGTACTCAAGCCGGTAGCCGCGGCCCGCGGCCCTCCGCCCCCATTCGAGGTCGCCGCCGGACTTGACCTCCGCGAGGAAGGGGCCGACCCGCGCGAAAGCTTCGCGGTAAGCGAAGAGGTTCGCGGTCGCGCCGAACCTGTACCTCCCGACGAACTCCCTCTGCGCGAGGGCGAAGAGCACCTCGAACTGCTCGACGGCGTTCGGCCGCGCCGCGGGCGCGTACACCTCGACCTTCCCCGCGACGACCAAACGCCCGCCGCCGCGCGTGAGCCGCCCGACGCCCTTCTCTATCCAGTCGGGCGCGGGCAGACAGTCCGCGTCGGTGAAGGCGACGACCTCGCCGCGCGCCTGCGCGAGCCCCGCGTTCCTCGCCGCGTATGAGCCGGGGCTGACCTCGCGCAACAGCTCCGCGCGGCCGTGGCGCGCGACGATGGGGGCGACCGGTTCTTCGGAATCGTTGTCGACGACGAGGACTTCGTAGAGGTGTTCGGGGTAGGTCTGCCCTTCGAGCGCGCGGAGGCATTGGGATAGCCCCCCGGCGTCGTTCCACACGGGCACGATAACTGTCACAAAGGGCGTTCGGCTGGACATCGCGTCCGTTGCGAAGGACGTTCAGAATACTTGCGTCGGTCGAGTCAATGCAATACTCAAGGTTGACTCAGACACCCGTCCGGCCTTGCTTCGTCGCGCCGCGGATGACATGATGAGCGGCGTGTTCGCAGTCCAACCCGCCTCCCGCCGAGGCATTCCCCGGTAGATGAAAACATACGTCCGCAGAACGACGCCCCGCGCCGCCGCGCTCGTCTCAATACTCCTGTTAGCCCAAGCCTTCGCGCCGCGCGCTCTGGCGACGGTCGCTCCGTGTCGCGCGCCCTCGTTCACAAACGGCCCGCGTCTCTCCGTGGGGCACGAGCCGGTCGCGGCGGTCGTCGCCGACTTCAACGGCGACGGCCTGCCCGACCTCGCCACGGCCGACAGCGGCAGCGGCAGCGTGACCGTAATCCTCTTCGCGCGCACGGGCCAGCCGAAGGTTAAGAGTTACGCCGCGGGCGCCGTGCCGCGCGCGCTGGCCGCGGGCGACCTGGACGGCGACAAACGGCCCGACCTGGTCGTCGCCAACTCGGGCTCGAACAACGTCTCGGTGCTCTTCAACGTCGGCGGCATAGACTTCCGCAGCGGCGGCGCCTATAAGGTCGGCGGCGCGCCGCTCTCGGTCACACTCGCGGACTTCGACGGCGACAAACGGCCCGACCTCGCCGTCGCCAACTCGAAGTCTGACAACGTCACCGTCATGCTCGGCGACGGCCGCGGCGGCTTCGGCGCGGCGCAGACTTACGCCTCGGGCGCGAGCCCCTTCGCCGTCAGGGCGGCCGACTTCGACGGCGACTCGAAGCTTGACCTGGCGGTCGCGAACTCCGCTTCGAGCACCGTCACGCTGCTGCGCGGCGACGGCCGCGGTCGATTCTCCATCGCGGAGAGTTACACGGCCGGCGCGACGCCTTCGGCCCTCACAGACTTCGACTTCGACGGCGACAAACGGCGCGACCTCGCCGTCGCTAATTACGGCTCGTCGGACGCCGCGGTCTTCATGAACGCGGGCGGCGGGCGCTTCGCAGCCGCCCTGAGTTACGCGGTCGTCAAGAACCCCGCCTCCATCACGCTCGCGGACTTCGACGGCGACGGCCGCGCCGACGTGGCCGCCCTCAACGACAACGCCGAGAGCGTCTCGGTCTTCCTCTCCATCGCGGGCCGACGGCTCGGGGCGAAGACGGACTTCCCCGTTGGCACGACGCCGCACGCCGCGGCCGCGGCCGACTTCGACGGCGACGGCAAGACCGACCTGCTCGTCTCGGACACGAGCACCGGCAACGTCATGCTGCTGCCCGGCGACGGCCGCGGGCGCTTCGGCGCGGGGCGCGAGTTCAAGGCGGTCGAGAGCGCCTGGGCACTCGCCGCCGCGGACTTCAACGGCGACGGCAAGAAGGACGTGGTCGTGACGGGACTCAACAGCGGCGACGTGGCGCTGCTGCTTTCTCAAGGCGCGGGCGGCTTCGGCGCGCCGACGACGATCAAGGTCGGCGGCAAGCCGGCGGCGGTCGCGGCCGCGGATTTCGACGGCGACGGCGACACGGACGCGGCCGTCGCGGACACGGTGCACGACACCGTCATCGTTCTGCTCAACGACGGCCGCGGCACACTGAAGCAGGCCGGCACGTTCGAGGTCGGCCGCGGCCCGCGCGCGATGGTCGCCGCGGACTTCAACCGCGACGGACACCCAGACCTCGCGACGGCCGACGACATCGGCAACTCCGCCTCCGTGCTCATCGGCGACGGTCGCGGCGGCTTTGAGAAGGCCGTTCCCTACGCCACGGCGAAGAGGGCTCTGGACATCGCCGCCGCAGACCTCGACGAAGACGGCAATCTCGATCTGGTGACGGCGAGCACGAAGACGCAGGGCGTGTCGGTGCTCTACGGCGACGGGCGCGGCCGTTTCGGCGAGCCGGTCACGCGCGCCGTCGGGCCGGCACCGACGGCGGTCGGAGTCGGTGACCTCGACCGGGACGGTCACGCGGACATCGTCGTCGCCAACTACGGCCCGAGCAACGTGACGCTCCTCTACGGCAACGGCAAGCAGGGGCCGACGGTGGCGCGCGTCTACGAGGCCGCGAAGTTTCCATACGCGGTCGCCGCCGCAGACTTCGACGGCGACGGCCGCGGCGACTTCGCCGTGACTAACTCCGGCGCGGGCACGGTTTCGGTCTTCAAAGGCGACGGGCGCGGCGGCTTCGGCGCGCAGGTCGTCTTCAAGGTCGGCGCGTACCCGCGCGGGCTGGCCGTCGGGGACTTCAACGGCGACGGCCGCCCCGACCTCGCCGTCACCGAGAGCGCCTCCGACAGCGCCCTCATCCTGTTCAACGACTGCGGCGCAAAGTCTTGAAGCGTACCCTTCATCTGTTTACAACAGTACGCTCTTCATCTATGATGCTTACGCGTTAAAAGGTCAGCACGGCCCGCGCTCCGCGTGAAGGGCTAAGGCGGCGGGCCAGGCAGATTTCGATAGCGTCTCATTCTACCAGCGGGGCGAGTACCCGGCCCCCGCGTCGTCTTTATCAAGATCAAGTTCCCCCAAACACGGTGGGTGTGGTGCGCGCGTACCACGCGCCCGACCGCACACGCGCCCAAACGCGTCAACGGCCCAACTACAACCCGGCAGGGTTTCAAACGCACGCCGGTTCAGTTGAGAGAAGAACAGTCATGCAAACTTCGCAACCTGCCCTGAGTTGTCACACGCGCGGCCGCAGGCCGTACTCAAAGGTCTCGGCCCTCGCGCTCGTGGCGCTGACGGCCCTCTTCCTCGTCGCCGCGGGCGTGCCCAGCGCGCAGGCGCAGACCGGTTTCACCGGCACGAAGGGTAAGGCCGTCTCGGCCACCGTCGACGTGTCCACCATCGCGCGCGAAGACGCCCTCGCGCCCAGCTCTTCGACCAACGAGCCGCGCGTCATCCACCGGCCGTACCAGCCGGCGACCGAGGGCCAGGTGCCGCCCAGCGCGACCCGCGTGAAGCCCCGCGGGACGACGACCACCTCGTCCGTCGGGACCGGCGCCCCCGTGCCGGGCGCGGAGGAGACGGGCGCGCCGCTCGTTCCCTCGCCCGCGCCCTCGACCAACTTCCAGGCGCTCATCGACAACCAGCAGTTCATCCCGCCCGACACGATGGGCGCGGTCAGCGAGCGCTGGGTCGTGACGATTCTCAACGACCGGATGCGCATCCAGGATCGCGCGGGCAACGTCGTCAGCACGGCCTCGACCGACTCGTTCTGGCTGCCGCTCAGCTACGCGATGGCGAGGACTTTCTCCACCTTCGACCCCAAGATTTACTACGACCGCTTCACGCAGCGCTTCATCTACGTCATCACGGCCAACTCGCGCTCGGCCAACTCGGCCATCCTGCTCGCCGTCTCGCAGACCGACGACCCGAACGGCGGCTGGAGTCTCTTCGGCGTGGACGTGGACGCGACCGACACGCTCTGGGCCGACTACCCCTCGGTCGGGTACAACCGGAACTGGATCGTCGTCACCGTCAACATGTTCACGAACGCGGCGAACGCATTCACCCGCCCCGAGATTTATGTCTTCGACAAGGCGTTCGCGATGGCCCAGCCGACGCCCGGCACGCCCCCCAGCTTTACGAAGTTCGTCGGCAACAACACCGGCGCGCCGTCGGCCATCACCGGCTCGACCTGGGCGCCGAGCGTTGACGCCGACGACGCCTCGCCGAACAAGTTGTGGTTCGTCCAGAACTGGAACTCGACCTCCGGGCTCGTCCGCGTCAGCACGCTCACCGGCAGCCTCGGGAGCCTGGTGCTGACGCCGGGCACGCAGTTCCCGCAGTCGCCCGAGTCGTGGTTCAGCGGCCAGGTGCTTCTGAACGGCGGCTGGGCTTTGCAGGCCAACGACGCCAAGACCGCGGTCTTCAGCACCTACGTCGATGCCAACGACTCGCGGATGCAGAACACGGTCTTCCGGCGCATCAACGGCATCGACCAGCTCTGGAGCACCCACACCGTCTTCGAGCCGAACGTCCACCAGCCGGCCGGCACGAACCCGAACTCCGTCGCCAACCCGGTCAACCACTCGGCCATCCAGTGGTGGCAGATCGACGCGACGCTTGAGCCGGGAGCCTTCACCACGGCGCCCCTCCAGCGCGCCATCATCGAAGACCTGACGGCCAACAACTGCCACAACGGCGCTGGCGCCCTCAAGACGGCCGCCACCTGCACGCCGAGCGGCACCTTCTACGCCTTCCCGAACGTCGCGGTCAACAACACCGGGGACGCGCTCCTCGGCTTCTCGCGCTACAACTCGCTGAGCTGGGTCGGGGCCGCCTACTCCTACCGCGAGAGCACCGACCCGCTGAACACCTTCCGCGACCCGCTCATCTTCAAGGAGACGACGCTGGCCGAAGGCTCGGGCCGCTACTCGAAGTCGGGCAACGGCGAGGTGCGCTGGGGCGACTACAGCGCCGCGCAGATCGACCCGCGTAACGACCACCACTTCTGGACGATTCAGGAGTACGCCGCGCCGCGCATCAACGGCGGCGCGACGAGCGTGTGGGGCACCTGGTGGGCGCGCGTACAGGCGAACACGGCGCCGACGACGCTGACGGGCCAGCTGCTCATTAGCGAGTTCCGCGAGTCAGGCCCCGCAGGCAACCTCGACGAGTTCATCGAAATCTACAACGCTTCGCTCGACCCCATCACGGTGCAGTCGGTCGACCTCGCCGGGACGGGCTACGCCGTCGTGACCTCTGACGGCACGACGCGCTGCGTCATCCCGAACGGCACCGTCATCCCGACCGAGGGCCACTACCTCTGCGCCAACTCTTCGGTCGGCGGCTACTCGCTCGGCGGCTACCCGGCGGGCAACGGCACGACCGCCACGCCGGACGCGACCTACACGTCCGACATCCCCGTCAACACCGGCATCGCCATCTTCCGCACGACCGTCGCGGCGAACTTCAACGCGGCGAACCGGCTCGACGCCGCCGGCCCCTCGACCGAGGCGAACCCGCTCTACAAGGAGGGCACGGGCTACGCGCCGATCACGACGGGCTTCACCACGGAGTACTCGTACTTCCGCCTGCGGAGCAAGAAGGACGGCCGCGTCATCGACAATAACGACAACGCGACCGACTTCTTCCTCGCCGACACGGCGGCGACGAACCTGAACGGCTTCCCGAACCTCGGCGCGCCGGGGCCGGAGAATTTAAGCTCGCCGCTCTTCCGGAGTGACAGCGCGATGGTGCCGTCGCTCGTGGCGCCCTGCGTCTCCAGCTCGACCGCCCCGAACCGCGTGAGGACGGGGTCGCCCGGAGGCTTCCTCGACATCCGTCGTCGCATCACGAACAACACCGGGGCTAACGTGACGCGGCTCCGCTTCCGCATCATCGACATCACGACCGCGCCCTGGCCGGGGACTTCCGTTGCCGACCTTCGCGCCGGCACCTCCACGGACAGCACGGAGTCGAGCCCCTGCGGCGGCTCGCTGACGATCCGCGGGACAGACCTCGAGACGCCGCCGGCCCAGCCGAACGGCGGCGGGTTCAACTCGTCGCTGTCGGTGCCCGCGACCGTCATCAGCCTCGGCACCCCGCTGGCGCCCGGCGCGTCCATCGACGTGAACTACAGGCTCGCGGTCGCGGTCTCCGGCTCGTTCCGCTTCTGGGTCACCGTCGAAGCGCTGCCGTAACGAAGTAAGTAGGCAATCAGGCAAAAGCGGAGGGGATGAGAAGCAGCGTGCTTCTCATCCCCTCCGCTTTTGCCCTTTGCGTGCCGCTTTTGCCTCAGGCGAGGTCGAAGAGGAGGACTTCGGACTCGCCTTCGCCTTTAATCGTCACCGACTGCTCGTCGCTCACGGCCGCGCCGTCGCCGGCGTCGAGGCGTGTGCCGTTGAGCGTGACCGAACCCTTCACGACCTGGAGCCAGGCGTGGCGTCCGTGCGCGAGTTCGTGCGAGACCTCTTCGCCCGCGCCGAGCAGGGCGTCGTAGAGCGTCACGTTCTGGTAGAGCGTGACCGCCCCTTCGGCCCCCTCGGGCGCCGCGACCAGACGCAGCCTCCCGCGCCTCTCCTCTTCCGAAAACGCCTTCTGCTCGTAGTAAGGCTTGACGCCGTCCTGCCAGGGGCGTATCCAGATTTGCAGCAGGTGGACGGGCGCTTCCTGCGAGGCGTTGAACTCGCTGTGTGTGACGCCCGTGCCGGCGCTCATCTTCTGCACGTCGCCGGGGCGTATCACGCCGTGCCCGCCCGAGGAGTCGCGGTGTTCGAGCGCGCCCTCGATGACGTAGGTGATGATCTCCATGTCCGCGTGAGAGTGCGGCGGGAAGCCGGACGCGGGCGCGACGAAGTCCTCGTTGATGACGAGCAGGTCGCGGAAGCCCGTCCAGCTCGGGTCCCAGTAACGGTTGAAAGAGAACGTGTGGTTGCCGTCGAGCCAGTGCGTGCGCGTCTTGCCACGCTCCCCCGCGGGCCTCACCTTAATCATCGCTTCAGTCTCCTTCCCCGGCGCGTGCCGTGTTCGATAGTTGATATTAAAGCCGGGGCGGACGCTTTTACCGTCCGCCCCGGCGCAAAGTGTCTGACTCTCTCGCTCTTACTCGCCGGCCGGCTTCTGCCCGGGCAGCACCGCTTCGAGTTGCAGCGTGACCGTGACCTCGTTGCCCACGTCGAGCCCGCCCGCGAAGGCGTTACCGTAGTTGATGCCGAAGTCGCGCCGGTTGATCTTCGTCTCGGCCTCGACGCCGAAGCGCGTGTTGCCCCAAGGGTCTTTGACCGCGCCCGCGACGGTGAACGGCAGCGCCACCGGCTTCGTCACGCCCTTGATGGTCAGGTCGCCGCGGAGCACGTAACCGCTCTTGCCCTTGCGCTCGACGGACGTGCTCTTGAAGGTCATCTCGGGGTACTTCTCCGCGTCGAAGAAGTCCGCGGTGCGCAGGTGCTTGTCGCGCGCCTCGACCTCCGTGTCCACGGACGCGACCTTCGCCGTGAACTCGACCGCCGACTTGGTCACGTCCTTGTCGTCGAAATGGATCGTGCCCTGGAAATCCTTGAAGCGACCCTCGACCCAGTTGATCTCGAGGTGGCGGACGGCGAAGCCGATGCGGCTGTGCGCCGGGTCAATCTTGTAGTCCCCCGCCGGGATGGGGGCGTACGCGACCTTCGACGCGCCACCTTGCGCCGCCGCGGGGCGGCCCGCGTAAGGCACCAACACCAGGGCGGCGAGCGCCGCGGCCACGATTGCGTTCCTCAACGTTTTCATCATCTCTCTCCTGTGAATCATCTGCACGTTTAATTAGATGTTTGAGCGTTGCCTGCTTACTTCAAAGCTTCAGCAACCGCATCCGCAAGCTTGACCGTCGGGCGGCCGATGAGCACGCTCAATTCGCGGCCGTCGTCGAACAACTCGCCGCGCTTGATGCCGAGGTCTGCGTCGGCCAGCGCCCGCGCGAGCGGCTCCGGCACGCCGAACCCCGTCAACGTCTGCGCGAACGCGTCGGCGGGCAAGTCCTTGTAGACGACCTCGCGCCCCGCCTGCCTCGCCACCTCCGCCGCCAGCTCGGCGTAGCCGAACGACTCGTCGCCCGCCAGCTCGTAGACCTTGTTCGCGTGCCCCTCGCCGGCCAGGACTGCGGCCGCCGCCTCCGCGTAGTCTCCGCGCGCCGCGGCGCTCACGCGGCCTTCGCCCGCGCTCCCGATGAGCGCGCCGTGCGCGACCGCCTGCTTGATGAAGGCGTAGTAGTTCTCGTAGTACCACCCGTTCCGCAGAAGGACGTAAGGCAGGCCGGAGGCGCGCACGACCTCCTCCGTCCCCCTGTGCTCCTCGGCCAGAATCATCGTCGAGGTGTCCGCGCGCAGGATGCTCGTGTAGGCGATGAGTTCCACGCCCGCCTTCACGGCCGCGCGCACAACGTTCTCGTGCTGCGGCACGCGCCGCCCGACCTCGTTGCCCGAGACGAGCAGAAGGCGGCCGACGCCATCGAACGCCGCTCCGAGCGTCTCCGGGCGGGCGTAGTCGGCCACGCGCACCTGCACCCCGCGCGCGGCGAGCGCCGCGGCCTTCCCCTCGTCGCGCACGCCCGCGACGATGCGCCCCGCCGGCACGCCCCGCCCGAGCAGTGACTCGACGACCAGCCCGCCGAGCTGCCCCGTCGCGCCCGTCACCGCGATTAACGACTCACCCATTATCCTCGCCCTCCGACTTGGAACGTTATGACTTACCTTGTTACAACAACTATAAGGTCAAAAAATTTTAAGGCCTACTCGCCGCGCAGCGCTTCGAGCAGGCGGTTCAACGTCCGCAACTGCTTCTCGCCGAGGTGGCCCGCGAGGCGGCGGTGGCTCTCGCTCACCGGCTCGTCCAGCTCGGAGAGCAGACGCAGGCCCTCGTCGGTGACGCGCGTGATGACCTGGCGGCGGTTGTGCGCCGGGCGCTCGCGCGAGATGAGGCCGCGGGCCTCCAGCCGGTCGAGCAGCCGCGTCACGTCCGGCACCGTCGTCACCATCCGCTCGCCGATCTCGCGGCAGGAGAGTCCTTCGGCGCCCGCGCCGCGCAGGATGCGGAGCGCGTTGTACTGCGTGCCCGTCAGGTCGGCGCGCTTGAAGACTTCGGCGGCGCGCGAGCCGAGGTACTCGTTCGTCCGCGCGAGGTTGAGAATGACCTCCTCCTCCAGGCTCCCGAAGGGCTTCGTCTGCTTGATCTCCCTCTGCAGTCTGCTCGTCACGGGGGGCAGTATACTTGTCATAACGACTGTTGTCAAGACGTAACTTGTCGCCGGCGCGAAGTTCGGCTTATCGCCCCATAAATATAAACAGCTTGCTTTTAGGCCGTCGGTTCATTAGCATGACCTTCCCTTTCTAAACGATGCCGCCCGACACACTCAACGCGACTCTTTCGGCCGAGGCGCCCTACGACGAGATGTTCGGCGCCGACGGGCAGTGCCGCCCGCAGTACCAGGCGCTCTACAAGCGTCTGGACGAGATTCCGCGCGAGGAGCTGAACCGCCGGCAGCACGCCGCCGACCTCTCTTTCCTGCACCAGGGCATCACCTTCACCGTCTACGGGCGCGACGAGGGGACGGAGCGCATCTTCCCCTACGACCTTCTGCCGCGCATCATCACCGGCCCCGAGTGGGAGACCCTGGAGCGCGGCCTCACGCAGCGCATCCGCGCGCTCAACCTCTTCCTGAAAGACATCTACCACGAGGGGCGGATTCTGAAGGACGGCGTCGTGCCGGCCGAGCTGGTCTACACCTGCCGCCACTTCCGGCGCGAGATGCGCGGCGTGAGCGTGCCGCGCGACATATACATTTCGGTCGTCGGCACCGACTTGATTCGCCTGCGCGACGGCCGCTTCGTCGTTTTAGAAGACAACCTGCGCGTGCCCTCGGGCGTGAGCTACATGCTCGCGAACCGGCAGGTGATGAAGCGCGTCTTCCCTCGCCTGTTCGGCAACTACGGCGTGCGCCCCATCGACCACTACGGGACGGCCCTGCTCTCGACGATGCGCGCGCTCGCCCCGCCGGGCCGGCCCGACCCGACCATCGTCCTGCTCACGCCCGGCGTCTACAACTCCGCCTACTACGAACACGCCTTCCTCGCGCGCCAGATGGGGATCGAGCTGGTCGAGGGGCGCGACCTGCTCGTGCACGACAACGTCGTCTACATGCGCACGACCGCGGGGCCGCGCCGCGTGGACGTCATCTACCGTCGCCTGGACGACGACTTCCTCGACCCGCTCGCCTTCCGCGCCGACTCGGCGCTCGGGGTGGCCGGCCTCTTCAACGCGTACCGCGCCGGCAACGTCGCGCTCGCCAACGCCGTCGGGACGGGCGTCGCCGACGACAAGGCGGTCTACGCCTACGTCCCCGCCATCATCCGTTATTACATGGGCGAGGAGCCGGTCATCGACAACGTCGAGACCTACCTCATGACCGACGGGGCGCAGCGGCGTCACGTTTTAGATAACCTCGACAAGATGGTCGTCAAGGCCGTCGGCGAGTCGGGCGGCTACGGGATGCTCATCGGGACGCACAGCACGGCGGCCGAGCGCGAGGAGTTCCGCCGCCGCATCGAGTCCGAGCCGCGCAACTACATCGCGCAGCCCGTGCTCGCGCTCTCGCAGGCGCCCTGCCTCATCGACGGCAAGGTCGAGGCGCGCCACGTAGACCTCCGCCCCTACATCCTCTGCGGCGAACAGGTCACCATCGTCCCCGGCGGCCTTACCCGCGTCGCGCTGCGCCGAGGCTCTCTGGTGGTCAACTCTTCGCAGGGCGGCGGCAGCAAAGATACGTGGGTATTGAACGAATAGGTGCTGGGTGTTGGTTAAAAGCTTGTTCTTACCCAGCACCCAGCACCTAGCACCCAGCACCCTCTGACTTATGCTTTCGAGAGTCGCAGACAGTCTCTACTGGACGAGCCGTTACCTTGAGCGGGCCGAGCACACGGCGCGCCTGATAGACATTGGGTTGAACCTGATGCTCGACCAGTCTTCGGCGGCGGTCGAGCGACGTTGGGGGCGTCTGCTCGACAGCGTGCACGCGCCGCCGCGTCTGACGGGCTCGAGCGACGCCTACCACATCGCCGAGGCGATGACGTTCGACCTCTCGAACGAGACCTCCATCGTCGCCTGCATCGCCAACGCGCGCGAGAACCTGCGGCAGGTGCGCGAACAGATCAGCTCGGAGATGTGGGAGCAGCTCAACACGCTCTTCCTGCGCGTGAAGGGGACGCGGCTCGACGACATCTGGAACGTCTCGACACACGAGTTCTTCCGCTCGGTGAAGGAGGGCGCGCACCTCTTCCAGGGCATCACCGACGCGACGATGAACCACGGCGAGGGCTGGCAGTTCATCCAGGTCGGCCGCCACCTCGAACGCGCGGGCGTGACGGCCACGCTCCTCGACGTGTACACGAACGACCTCCTGACGCGCGACGGCGGCCCCGAAACGCCGCAGCGCACGTACCTCGACTGGGTCGGGCTACTCAAGGCTTGCACGGCCTTCGAGGCGTACTGCAAAGTCTACACGGCCGACCTGCGGCCCGAGCGCGTCGTCGAGTTTCTGCTGCTGAACGCGGAGTGCCCGCGCTCGGTGCGCTTCGCGGCCGAGGCGATTCAGGCGTCGTTCCAGTCAATCGCCGAGGCGACGGGCACGCGCAAGTCCGGACGCGTCAACCGGCTCGCCGGCCGCCTGCGCGCCACGCTCAGCTTCGGGCAGATAGACGAGATACTGGAGACGGGCTTGCGCGCCTACCTGAACGACGTGCGCCGCCAGTGCGCGCAGATTCACGAGGCGATCTTGCAGACCTACGTCGCCTACCCCGTCGAGTCCGCGCTCGCGTCTTGAGTAATAAGGTCAAGGGGTTCAATTCTCAGAAGGCTCATGCACCTTTCTATTAACCACGTCACCAAGTTCCGTTACAGCGCGCCCATCACCGAGAGCATCATGGAGCTGCGCATGCAGCCGCTCACCGAAGGGCCGCAGCGCTGCCTGAAGTTCGACCTCGGCTTAAAACCCATGGCGCGCGCCGCGTCGTACCGCGACCACCTCGGCAACGTCGTCCACCACTTCGACATCCCGGGACGCCACACGCAGCTCGTCATCAACGCCACGTCACACGTCGAAACGCTCCCGCGCGAAGAGCCGCCCGAGGCTTTGGCGCCGGCGGCCTGGGACGCCCTGGACGCGCTGGTCGAAGGCGGTGACTACTGGGACATGCTCATGCCCAGCCACTTCGCGCGGCCGTCCGAGGCGCTGCTCGACTTCGCCCGCGAGTCGAACCTGGGTCGGCGCGAAGACCCTCTGACCGTCCTGCGCGAGCTGAACACGGCCATCTACAACGCCTTCGACTACGTGCCGCAGAGCACGAGCGCCGACTCGCCGATTGACGACGCGCTCACGGCGCGCAAAGGCGTCTGCCAGGACTACTCGCACATCTTGATCGCGCTCGCGCGCCATTTGCGCGTGCCCTGCCGCTACGTGAGCGGCTACCTCTTCCACCGCGTCGAGTACAACGACCGCTCCGCGCAGGACGCGACGCACGCGTGGGTCGAGGCCCTGCTTCCCGAGCTGGGCTGGGTCGGTTTCGACCCGACGAACAACCTCCTCGCCGGGCAGCGCCACATACGCGTCGCCGTCGGGCGCGACTACATGGACGTGCCCCCGACGCGCGGCGTCTTCAAGGGTGCGGCCGAGAGCGAGCTGTCGGTCGCCGTGCAGGTCAAGCCCGCCGAGGAGCCGGACTCCGAGGAGGCGCTTCGCCTCATCGCCACTCTGAATCGCCCGCCCGACGCCGAGCACACGGCGCAGCAGCAGCAACAGCAGCAGCAGTGACGCCCGAGGCATCGATTTGGACACAGACCGCCTGAAGCTTTTGAGGCTACTCCAACTGGCCGACAGTGCCGTCCCCATCGGCGGCGCCGCACACTCGTTCGGCCTCGAAACGCTCGTCGAGGACGGCTCGCTCGTCGTCGAAGATTTGGAAGCTTTCTTCAACGACTATCTCACCGAGTCCGGCGTTCAGGACGCCGCCTTCTGTCGCACTGCCCACCGCCTGAGTGGATACGACTTTCAAGTTAAAAACTGGCTCGAACTCAACCGACGCTTGAGCGCGCGCAAGCCCGCCAGAGAAAGTCGGGGCGCGAGCGCAACGCTCGGCCGCCGCCTGCTGCAACTGGCACGCGAACTCGAAGGAGGGCGTCTGCTTTCGGGGGCGCTTGACGCCGCGCGCGTTGATGGATGCGAAGTCCATCACTGCACCGCCTTCGGCCTCGTCGGCGCCGCGCTCGGCTTAGACGAAACGACGACCGCCGAGGCTTACTTGCACCAGACGCTCACGGGTCTCGTCTCCGCCTGCCAGCGCCTCATGCCGCTCGGCCAGACGCGTGCGCAGAAGATTCTCTGGAACCTGAAGCCGGCTGTGGTCGCCGCGGCCGCGTGTGTCGGTGCCGCTGACTGCGAAGAGGCGAACTGCTTCGCGCCGCTGCTCGACCTCGGCTCGATGCGCCACACGGGCCTGACGACGCGCCTCTTCATCAGTTGAGATGCCCACGCACGCCGCAGACGTTCTGCTCGAAGAGACGGCGGCCCCCGCGGCGCCCGGCTTCAAGTCTTCGGCGCACGGCCTCCTCCGCCTGCGCTTCGAACGCGCCGCAAACGCGCGGACGACTTTGACCTCCTGCGAGCAGCGTCCGCCGCTTCAGGTCGTGCGCTCTTTCCCGTCCGGCGAGTCGGCGCGGCTCGTGCACCTGCACAACCTCTCGGGCGGCGTGCTCGGCGGCGACGTGCTTGAGCTGTCCGTGGATGTCCGCGAAGTGGCGCGCGCGCAGTTGACCTCGACCGGCGCGACGCGACTTTATCGCTGCCGCGCGTCTACGCCCGCCGCCTTGCAAAGACAAACTTTCCGCGTCGGCCGCGGCGCGCTGCTCGAATACCTGCCCGACGAGTTAATCCCCTTCGCGGGTGCGCGCTACCGGCAAGAGACTTTCATCGAGCTTTCCGACGACGCCGGTCTCTTCTGGTGGGAAGCGGTCGCGCCCGGCCGCGCCGCGCGCGGCGAGCTGTTCGAGTATGACTCTCTGCGTTTCAAACTCGACCTGACGGCCTGCGGGCTGCCGCTGGCGCGCGAACGCTTTGCGCTCGAACCGGCCCTTCGTCCGCCGCAATCACCGACGCGGCTCGGGCCGTACCTTTACTTCGCGACGTTCTACGTCTGCCGCGTCGGCCTGCCCGCCTCGCGCTGGCTCGAGCTTGAGTCAGACCTCGCGGAGTTGGCGCGAACACTTTCCGACCCCGGCTCGACACTCTGGGGCGTCAGCACGCTGCCCGCGCACGGACTCGTCGTCAAAGCGCTCGGCGTGAGAGGTCGCAACATCACGCGCGGGCTTAACGATTTCTGGCGTGCCTCGAAGTCCGCGCTCTACGGCGAGGCGCCCGTCCCGCCGCGCAAGGTTTATTAGACGGGAGGTTCACAGCTTTGCATTTGACACCACGCGAGCAGGAGAAACTTCTCATCGTCGTCGCCGCAGACCTCGCGCGCAGGCGGCAGGCGCGCGGCCTCAAGCTGAACTACCCGGAGGCGCTCGCCATCCTCATCGCCGAGATCATGGAGGCGGCGCGCGACGGCCGCAGCGTCGCAGAGATCATGACTCTCGGCGCTACCATCCTCAAACGCGAAGACCTTCTGGACGGCGTGCCCGAGATGCTCCACGAGGTGCAGGTCGAGGCCACCTTCCAAGACGGTACGAAGCTCGTGACCCTCCATGACCCCGTGAGGTAAACGAAGCGATGCACCCGGGTGAATACTTCCTCGACGAAGAGGCCGGCGACATACAGGCCAACGCGGGGCGCGAGGTCAAGACCCTCCTCGTGCGCCACACGGGAGACCGCCCCGTGCAGGTCGGCAGCCACTACCACTTCTTCGAGGTCAACCCCGCGCTCGACTTCGAACGCGCCGGGGCTTACGGCTTCCGCCTCAACGTCCCGGCCGGCACCGCCGTCCGCTTCGAACCGGGCGAGGAAAAGGAAGTCTCGCTCGTCGCACTCGGGGGCGCCCGCCGCGTCTACGGCCACCGCGGACAGGTCAACGGCCCGCTCGACGAAAAGGAGACGCCATGAGTCTCAACATCCCGCGGCGCACGTACGCAGACCTCTACGGCCCGACCGTAGGCGACCGCGTGCGGCTGGCCGATACCGATTTGATCGTCGAAGTCGAGCGAGACTTCACGACTTACGGCGACGAGGTCACGTTCGGTGGCGGCAAGGTCATCCGCGACGGCATGGGCCAGTCGAGCGGCGCGGCGCGCGAGCAGGCGCTCGACCTCGTCATCACCAACGCGCTCGTCATAGACCATTGGGGCATCGTCAAAGGCGACATCGGCGTTAAAGACGGACGTATCGTCAAGGTCGGCAAGGCCGGCAACCCAGACACGATGGAAGGCGTCGACCCGGAGCTCGTCATCGGTGCTTCGACGGAGGTCATCGCGGGCGAGAACAAGATCGTCACGGCCGGCGCCGTCGACAGCCACATCCATTTCATCTCGCCACAGCAGGTCTACGAGGCGCTCTCGAACGGCGTCACGACCATGCTCGGCGGCGGCACAGGCCCCGCGACGGGGACGAACGCCACCACCTGCACGCCCGGCGCCTGGAACCTTGCGCGCATGCTCGAAGCCGTCGAGCACTGGCCCGTCAACTTCGGCCTGCTGGGCAAAGGCAACGCCGCGCAGGCGCGGCCACTGGTTGAGCAGATCGTCGCCGGCGCCTGCGGCCTCAAGCTCCACGAAGACTGGGGCACGACGCCCGCCGCCATCGACGCCGCGCTCCGCGTCGCGGACGAGTACGACGTACAGGTCGCCATACACACCGACACCATCAACGAGGCCGGCTTCGTCGAAGACACCATCTCGGCAATCGCCGGCCGCACCATCCACACCTACCACACCGAAGGCGCGGGCGGCGGCCACGCGCCCGACATCATCCGCATCGCGGCCGAATCTTACGTCCTCCCTTCCTCCACGAATCCGACGCGGCCGTTCACGGTCAACACCATCAGCGAACACCTCGACATGCTGATGGTCTGCCACCACCTCAACCCGCAGGTGCCCGAAGACGTGGCCTTCGCCGAGAGTCGCATTCGCCCGGAGACCATCGCCGCCGAAGACGTGCTCCACGACCTCGGCGTCTTCAGCATGATTTCGAGCGACTCGCAGGCGATGGGCCGCGTCGGCGAAGTCGTCACGCGCACCTGGCAGACCGCGCACAAGATGAAGACGCAGCGCGGGCCTCTGCCCCAAGACTCAGCACGCAACGACAACTTCCGCGCGAAGCGCTACGTCGCGAAGTACACCATCAACCCCGCCGTCGCCCACGGGCTTGCGCGTCACGTCGGCTCCGTCGAGCCGGGCAAGCTGGCCGACCTCGTGCTCTGGCGCCCCGCCTTCTTCGGCGTCAAGCCCGAGTTGGTCGTCAAAGGCGGCTTCATCGCCTGGAGCGTCATGGGCGACGCCAACGCCTCCATCCCGACGCCGCAGCCGGTGCTTTACCGCCCGATGTTCGGCGCGCACGGCCGCGCCGTCGGCTCGACTTCTCTCACCTTCCTTTCTCGCGCGGCGCTCGACGCGGGACTGCCCGCGAAGCTCCGCCTACAGAAACAGGTCGTCGCCGTCGAGAACTGTCGCCGCGTCGGCAAGGCCGACATGATTCACAACGACGCCATGCCGCGCATAGAAGTTGATCCAGAGACCTACGAGGTGCGCGCCGACGGCGAACTTCTGACCTGCGAGCCGGCCGCCGTCCTGCCGCTCGCGCAGCGCTACTTCTTATTCTGAGGAATCAAAGAACAGATGGGACACGAACATCATTCGCGCGCCTTCCGCGTCGGCATTGCGGGGCCTGTGGGCAGCGGCAAGACGGCGCTCGTCGATTACCTGAGCCGGCAACTCTGGCCCGGCTGCAACCTCGCCGTCGTGACGAACGACATCTACACGAAGGAGGACGCCGAGTTTCTTCTGCGCCAGGGCACGCTCCCGCGCGAGCGCGTGCGCGGCGTCGAGACCGGCGGCTGCCCGCACGCGGCGATTCGCGAGGACGCGTCGATGAACCTCGAAGCCATCGCTGACTTCGAGCACGCGCTCCCCGGCCTCGAACTCGTCTTCATCGAGAGCGGCGGCGACAACCTTGCCGCCGCCTTCAGCCCCGAACTGGTTGACGTCTCCGTCTACGTCATCGACGTGGCGGGCGGCGACAAGATTCCGCGCAAGGGCGGCCCCGGCATCACGCGCTCCGACCTGCTGGTCATTAACAAGACCGACCTCGCGCCCCACGTCGGCGCCTCGCTCGAAGTGATGGAGCGCGACGCCCGACGCATGCGCGGGAGCCGCCCCTTCGTCTTCACCGACCTCAAGAGCGGAGCCGGCGCGCACGAAGTCGTCAACTGGCTCAAAGCTCAAATGTCCGCCCCGCCCGACTCCCGCCGCCACGTCATCGACGCCCACGCCCCCTACGAAGGCCGCCCGCACACGCACCCGCACACTCACTAAACATACACACCACGGAACGGAACCCGGCGGGCGCGCGTATGCCTTGACAGTCTAGGCTTCGCGCGCCTATTATGCCTCGTCTTTCTAGGCATCGCGGCCGCGCGAAAGGTTCGACCCACGTGACACAGAAGAAGGCTGACTTGCTACAGGGCACGCTCGACATGCTCATCCTCAAGGCTCTCTCCCTGGGGGCGCTGCACGGCTACGGCGTCATCCAGCGCATCAGACAGACGTCCGACGAGATGCTCAACGTCGAGCAGGGCTCGCTCTACCCGGCGCTCTACCGCATCGAGCAGAAGGGCTGGGTCTCCTCGAAGTGGGAGACGAACGAGACGGGGCGGCGCGCCAAGTTCTACTCGCTGACGAGGGCGGGGCGAAAGCAGCTTGAAGAAGAAGAGGCGAGTTGGGACAGGCTCGTGCTCGCCATCGCCAAGGTTCGGCAGGCGACTTAAAGAGGTTTTCGGCCATGAGGTGGTGGAATTTTCTGAGGGCGAGGCTGCGCGCGCTCACCGGGCGCGAGTCCGTCATCGACGACATCGACGAGGAGCTGCGTCTCCACGTCGAGATGGAGGCCGAGGAGAACGTCGCGCGCGGGATGTCGCCCGCGGAGGCGCGGCGCGCGGCGCGCCTGAGCTTCGGCCACTTCGACAGCATGCGGGACGCGGCCTACACGGTTCGAGGGGGTGGTTTGATGGAGACCTTCTTGCAGGACGTTCGTTACGGCGCGCGCGTGCTCGCCAAGCACAAGGGATTCACGGCGGTCGCCGTCCTCACGCTGGCGCTCGGCATCGGGGCGAACACGGCCATCTTCTCGGCCGTCAACGACCTTCTGCTGCGGCCGCTTCCCTACACGGACGCCGACCGCGTCGTGATGCTGTGGGAGGTCACGCCCGAAGGCCGGCACATGAACACGACCTCGCGCGCGAACTTCCGCGAGTGGCGAGCGCAGGGCGGCAGCTTCGAGAGCGTGGCCGCCTTCTCAGACCAGCGCCTCGCCCTCACGGGCGGGGGCGAGCCGGAGGAGGTTTCGGTACAGCTCGCCACGCCCGAGCTGTTCAAGGTGCTCGGCGTCGAGCCGAGCCTCGGCCGCGTGCTGGCCGAGGACGACGCGCGCGCCGACTCGGCCGGCGTCGTCATCAGCCATGCCTTCTGGAAGCGTCGCTTCGGCGGCGACCCCGGCGTCATCGGCAAAGGCCTGACGCTCAACGGCGAGCCCTACACGGTCGTCGGCGTCATGCCGCAAGGCTTCCAGTGGCACATACGGCAGCGCTCGGGCACGGGCAAGCCCGCGGAGGTCTGGATGGTGCTTCAGATGCCGCAGCCCGGCGCGGGGGGGGCGAACGAGCGCGGGCGCTTCCTCTCGGTCGTCGCGCGCCTGAAGCGCGGCGTCTCGTTCGAGCAGGCCGACGCGGAGCTGAAGACCATCCACAGGCGGCTCGAACAGGATTCGACCTATAACAAGAACTACACGGCCGAGGTCATCCCCCTGCGCGAACAGCTCGTCGGGAACGTGAGGCCCGCTTTGTGGGTTCTGCTCGGGGCGGTCGGGCTCGTGCTGCTGATCGCGTGCGCGAACGTGGCGAACCTCCTGCTGTCGCGCGTCGCGGCGCGGGAGAGGGAGATCGCCCTGCGCACGGCGCTCGGGGCGCGCAGGTCAAGGGTCATCCGGCAACTGCTGACCGAGAGCCTTCTGCTCTCGCTGCTCGGGAGCGCGCTGGGGCTTTTGGTCGCGTGGTGGGGCATCGGGGCGCTCGTCCGGATCAGCCCGCGCGACCTCGTCAGCCTCCAGAACGTCGGCATCAACACGACCGTGTTGCTGTGGACGCTCGGGGTGACGCTCCTGACGAGCGTGCTGTTCGGCATCGCGCCCGCGCTCGAAGCGACGCGCGTGAACCTGAGCGACGCGTTGAAAGACGGCGGGAAGGGCGGGGACGCGCAAGGGTCGCGCAGCCGTCGCCTGCGCGGCGCGCTCGTCGTGGGCGAGGTCGCGCTCGCCCTGATGCTGCTGGCGGGCGCGGGGCTTCTGGTCAAGAGCTTCGTGCAGCTCCGGCAGATCAACACCGGGTTCGAGACGGAGAACGTTTTGACGATGGTTCTGCCGGTGCCGACCACGAGGTACAAGGAAGACCCGGAGTTCGTCGCCTTCTTCCGGCAGGCTCTGGAGCGCGTGCGCGCGCTCCCCGGCGTGCGCTCGGCCGGCATCGTCAACTACCTGCCGCTCTACGGCGGACTTGGCTCCGCGACCGGCTTCGACGTGGGGGGACAGCCGGCGGCGCCGCCGGGCATGGGGCCGAGTACGAACGTGCGCGTGGCCGACTCGGAATACTTCAAGGCGATGGGGATTCCGCTGCGGCGCGGGCGCACCTTCACGGACGCGGAGAACTCTGAGCCGCGCCACGTCATCCTCGTCAGCGAGTCTTTCGCGCGCAGGTTCTTCCCCGGCGCAGACCCCATCGGCAAGCGCATCAAGGTCTACATGTCCGAAGACCCCGCGTGGGCGGAGATCATCGGCATCGTCGGGGACGTGAGGTACGACAACCTGACGGCCGAGGCCGAGCCGTTCGCCTACTACCCGCACCCGGAGCTGGTCTACTCGACCATGACGATGGTCATACGCACCGCGGGCGACCCGGCGGAGATGGCCCCGGCCGCTCGGCGCGAGGTGGCGGCGATTGACGCAGACCAGCCCGTCTCGGACGTGCGCACGATGACACAGGTGATGGCCGAAACCGTCTCTCGCGCGCGCTTCAACACGCTGCTGCTGGCAGTCTTCGCTAGCTTGGCGACGCTTCTGTCGGCGATAGGCATCTTCGGGGTGATGAGTTACTCGGTGCAGTTGAGGACGCGGGAGATAGGGTTGAGGATGGCGCTCGGGGCGCAGCCGGGGCGGGTGATGATGCTGGTGCTGCGGCAGGGACTTCTGCTGACGCTCTTCGGCATCGGCGCGGGGCTGGCCGGGGCGCTCGTGCTGACGCGCCTGATGTCGAGCCTGCTCTACGGCGTCACGGCCTCCGACCCTTTGACCTTCGCGGCCATCGTCGTCGTGCTCGGGGCGGTGTCGCTGATTGCCTGCTACATCCCCGCCCGCCGCGCGACCCGCGTCGACCCGCTCATCGCTCTGAAGTACGAGTAGTGATAGGCTGAGTTCACCACAGAGACACAGAGACACGGCTTGGGGCCTGCTTCATCTTCAGCAGGCCCCAAGCCGTGTCTCTGTGGTGAAAAAAACTCTTACTCAGTTCGGGCTATTCGTATCGAAGGGCAATCAAAGGGTCTACCTTCGCGGCCCTGCGCGCGGGGAGGTAGCTGGCGAGGAGCGCGACGGCGACGAGGACGAGGGAGATGGTGACGAGCGTCGCGGGGTCTGTGGCGCTGACGCCGTAGAGCAGGCTCGACATCAGACGCGTCAGCGCGAACGCGCCCGCGAGCCCCAGCCCGACGCCGACGGCGACCAACTTCAACCCCTGCCCGACCGCCAGCTTCAGCACGTGCCACTTCGACGCGCCGAGCGCCATGCGGATGCCGATCTCGCGCGTCCGCTGGGCCATCGAGTAGCTCATCACCCCGTAGATGCCGACCGCCGCCAAGACCAGCGCCACGCCCGCGAAGACGCCGAGCAGCAGCGTGCTGAAACGCTGCCGCGCGATGGACTCGGCCAGCACGTCCTCCATCGTCCTGATGTTCGAGACCGGCTGATCCCTGTCCACCTCCCACACGGTCTTGCGCACCGTGCCGGCGAGCGCGAGCGGGTCGCCCTCGGTCTTCACGACGAGGTGGCGCGGCGCGAAGAAGCCGGCCTGCCCGTAGCTCAAATACATCAGCGGCTTCGACTCCGCGGCCAGCTCGAACTGCCTCACGTCCCGCACCAAGCCGACGACCTGACACCAGTCCGCCTCGGTCTCCACCGTGCCCGGCGCGAGTCGCTTGCCCAAGGGGCTCTCGTTCGGCCAGTACTTGCGCGCCACCGCCTCGCTGACGACCACCACGCACGGCGAATCGACCCTGTCCCTGCCCTCCTCGAAACCGCGCCCCTGCAAGAGCTGGATGCCCATCGCGTCGAAGTAGTGCGGGCTGACGACGCGGGTCACGATGATGTGCGGCTTGCCCGTGGGCGCGGGCTGCCCCTCGATGGTGACGCCGATGGAGTCGCCCTGGCTGACGAGCGGAATCCAGTTGGTGACGGCCGCCGAGCGCACGCCGGGCAGAGCCTCGACGCGCCGAATCATGTCGGTGTAGAAGGCCGCGCGCCGCGCCGCGTCCGGGTACTTCTGCTGCGGGAGCACGACGCCCATCGTCAGAAGGTTCTCGGTGCGGAAGCCCGGGTCGACGTTGCGCAGCCGCATGAAGCTGTTAATCAAAAGCCCCGCGCCGACCAGCAGCACGAGCGAGACGGCGACCTCCGCGACGACGAGCAGACCGCGTATGCGGTTGCCGCCGCGGGCCGCCGCCGCGTCGCGCCCGCCCTCCTTCAAAGTCTCGTTGAGGTTGAAGCGCGAAGCCTGTAACGCCGGAGCCAGCCCGAAGACGAGTCCCGTCAGGAGCGTCACGAGCACCGTAAAGCCGAGCACGCGCGCGTCGACCGAGATGGCCTTCACCTGCGAGATGTTCTCGGGGATGAAGCTTCTCAGCAGCGTCACGCCCCACACGGAGAGCAGCAGCCCGACCAGGCCGCCGACCGCGGCGAGCAGGACGCTCTCGGTCAGGAATTGGCGGACGATGCGCAGGCGGCTCGCGCCGAGCGCCGTGCGCAGGGCGATCTCCTTCTGCCGCACGGCCGCGCGCGCGAGCAGGAGGTTCGCCACGTTCGCGCACGCGACGAGCAGCACGAACCCGACCGCGCCCAGGAGCACGAGCAGCGCCGGGCGGATGTCGCCCACCACCTCTTCGTGCAGCGACACGACCCCCGCGCCGAGGTCTGTGTTCGCGTCCGGATACTGCTGCTGCAAGCGCGTGGCGATGGTGCTCATCTCGGCCTGCGCGCGCTCGACCGTCACGCCCGGCCTGAGGCGCGCGACGACCTTCAGGTAGTGGCTGTTGCGGTTGTTCGCCTGCTGCGGCGTGAAGGCGATGGGCACCCACATCCCGACGTCTTCGTTCAGGAACTGGAAGCCCTGCGGCATGACGCCGACGACCGTGTAGGGCTCGCCGTTGAGCGTGACGGTCTTCCCCAGCAGCCCCGCGTCGGAGCCGAAGCGGCGCTGCCAGAGTCCGTGGCTGAGGACGACCACCCTGTTCGCGCCGTTCAAGTCCTCCTCGGGCATGAAGCCGCGGCCGAGCTGCGGCTCGACGCCGAGCAGCGAGAAGAAGTTGGCCGAGACGCGTTTGCCGTCGAAGCGCTCGGGCTCGCCCGCCCCCGTGAGGTTGAAGCTCTGGTCGGCCGTCGCCGCCATGCCCTCGAAGACCTGGTTCTGGTCGCGCCAGTCGGCGTAGTTGGCCGGGGCCGGCGTGTCGCGCGGGTAGCCAATCTTCGAGTTGTCCTCCCAGACCATCACGAGCCGCTCCGGCTCCTTGTACGGCAGGGGCCTGAGCAGCACCGTGTTGACGACACTGAAGATGGCGCTGTTCGCGCCGATGCCGAGCGCGAGCGCGACGACCGCGACGGCCGTAAAACTCTTGTTCTTCCAAAGCGTCCGCACGCCGTATCGCAGGTCGTGCCCGAAGTCTCCCAACATCCCGAATCTCCTCGGCGTGCCCGGCGCAATCGGCTCGACGCGCGCGGGGCGTTCGAATAGCTTGAGGCCCTGCGCCAGGAGGTCGCTCTCGGTCAGCTCCTGCGAGGCGGCGCGGTACGCCTCCTCCTCGGACGCGCCCCAGCGCCGCGCCTGCTCGTAGCGGTCTTCGAGGTGCTGCGCCAGCTCCTCGACGATCTCGGACTCGCGGGTGGGGCTGAGCCTCAAACCCGAGAGCCTCCGTCTGACTTCCCGTTTCCAGTCAGGCATGTTCCATGTCCGTGATGCGGCCGATGGCCTCGACGAACTCGCGCCAGGTGTGGCGCTGCGCGGCGAGGACTTTCTTCCCTTCGGCCGTCAGCCTGTAGTAGCGGCGGCGGCGCTGCCCCGCCTGCTCGACCCAGCGCCCCTGTATCCAGCCGCGCCGCTCGAGCCGGTAGAGCAGCGGGTAGAGCGAGGCGACGTTGAAGCGCAGGACGCCGCCCGAGCGCTGCTCGATGAGGCTGCCGATGTCGTAGCCGTGGCGCGGCTGGTGCTCGACGAGCGAGAGGATGAGCAGCTCGGCGCTCCCCTTCTTCAACTCGCGCGCGAGAATGTCAGACCCGATATATGACATAGCCATATATTACTGTGCAGCATACGACCCGTCAACGGGATGGTTCCGATATTTTCTGGTGGACTTCGTACGAGATAGCGGTTCCGGTGCGGCTTTATGAGGACGACATTCACCACAGAGACACAGGGACACAGCTTGAAGTTACTAGACCTCAAGCTGTGTCTCTGTGTCTCTGTGGTGAACCAATCTTACTCAGGTACGCCCGGCGTTGAGGAGCTTGCGGAGCTTGGTGCGCGCCTTGTGGAGCTGGGACTTGGAGGTGCCGACGGCGCAGCCCATGATGCGCGCGACCTCTTCGTGCTCGTAGCCTTCCACGTCGTGGAGGATGAAGGCCGCGCGGTAGCCGGGCGGCAGCTTGGCGATGGCGCTCTCAAGCGAGAGGCGGTCGATCATCTGCGAAGCCTTCGGCGAGGAGGGGCGCACCGACTCGTGCGGGCGCACCTCTTCGTCTTCGAGCGCGTCCTCGCGCCGCGACTTGTTCTTGCGGAAGCGCATCAAGACCTGGTTGACCGTCAGGCGGTGCAGCCACGTCGTGAAGTTGGCCTCGCCGCGGAAGCCGCCGATCTTGCGGAAGAGCAGGACGAAGACCTCCTGCGTCACGTCTTCGGCCTCGGCCACGTCCTGCGTCATGCGCAGGCACAGGCCGTAGACGAGCCGCCGGTGCTTCCGGAACAGCTCTTCGAAAGCCTGCATGTCGCCTTCGGCGGCCCTCTGCGCCAGAGCGAAGTCCGTGGCCCGCTCGGGGGTGACCTCGTGCGGGGGGGCGGCGGCGGCAGGGTTTAGCGCCGCCTGATTCAAGATAGCTTCTGCTGTAGACATCTGGTTTATGAATGCGCGTCAGGGGGTGACGCCCGGCTCGCCCTCTTCGATGACGCGGACGCGGCCGCGGAAGGGCTTGAAGTCCGTGTACCTGACCTTCATGCGTATGTGCACGGTCTGGCCGCCGGGAAAGACGAGGTCGTCGTCGGCGTAAGTGTAGGTCGGGAACCAGTACTTGCCGTCGATCTGCTCGCGGTAGGTCTCGAACGTTGGGAAGCGCTGCTTGCCCTCGGGCACGCCCTTGCCCTTGACCTTGACGATCTGGAGGTCGCCCGTGTCGACCCAGACGCGGCCCTGGAAGAAGCGCTCGCTCACCTTCTTCGGCATCACCTTCGGCGCGACGTCGAAGACGTACGTGTCGAGCTGGTCAACCTTCTCGCGGCCGGCGTAAGTGAAGTTGTACTGGTCGATCTTCGAAGCTTCGAGCGCGAAGGGCTGGACGCCGCCGAGGTCTTCGAGGTCTTCCTGCGTGAAGCTGATCTCGGTCAGGGTCGGGACGGGGAAATACGTGATGCGCTCGAAGCGCTCGCCCGCGTCGTTGAAGACGAAGTTTGAAGTGCGGTTGTACTCGCCCGTGACCTGTCCGCCCCAGCCGATGGTCTGGACGGCGGCCTCGCGCGTGAAGGTGTACTGGTTGAGCGCGCGACGGAACTCGGTCTCCTTCGCCGTGAAGGCGCGGACGATGCGGTTCACGTCGACCGCGCCGCCGGCCCCGTCCTTGTCCTTCAAGGTCTGCGGCGCCTGCGCGCGCGCCGTGGAGAATCCCGTCAAGACTGTGAACGCGAGAACTGCGGATAAGAACAGACGCCTCATGAAAGCCTCCGGGTATGAACTGTCATTTAACTGCCGCGTCAGGCCGCGGCGAAACTTACACTTGTATGTCCTTTTCGATGCCGGAGGGGCGGGCCGTTTAGTAAAGAGTTCGTCACCCTCTCGTAAAGTTTTGTAAAGCGTGACGACGGGGTAAAAAAAAGGGGAGGCCGACCCGCGTACGGCCTCCCTCGGCCGGGGTGCCACAAAGGCCCAGTATGAATGCGGCACCCCGGAGATGAACTTGTTGAAGTTTTGAACTACCTGCCGCCGTCGTCGTCGCCCGGGGGCGGCGGGGGCGGGCCGGGCCTGTGGTGCTCCTGCATCTGCTTGTGCAGGTCGGCGAGCTTCGCCTTCTGCTCGGCCGTCAGCAGCGCGTAGACCTGCGAGAAGAACTTCGCGTGCGCCACCTCAAGCTCGACCTGGACGGCGGCGCGCTGCTGGGCCGCCGCGCGGACGGCCGCCTCGTCGAATGTGCCTGAGGCGACGGCGTCGAACGGGTCGCCGGGGCCGGCCTTCTCCATCTGCTCGTGGAGGGCTTTCGTGCTCTCGCGGAAGCTGTCTTCGAGCTGCTTGATCTGCGCCTTCTGCGCGTCGGTCAGGCTCAAAGCCTGCGAGAGGTGTTCGACCATTCCGCCCGGCCCGCCGGGGCCGTGTGGGCCTCCGGGGCCGTGCGGGCCGCGATGCCCACCGGGGCCGCCGGGGCCGCCTTGTGCGAACGCGGCCACCGACAGCATGAACGCCGCGGCGAACGCGATGGCGCCGCCGATGATTCTCTTCTTCGTCAATCTCATCCTCAAATCCTTTCGCCAGAGTTGTCTCACGCAAGTGCGCCCGAGTCAGTCATCCGCGAAAAGCCGTTCGCTCTCACTCGGCGTCTGCACATACATTTACTCTAAAACGGCCCCGTCGTGCGTAAAGAGTCGGTCAAGTCAGCGTAAAGTTTTGTCAACGCGGCCGGACACTTCTTTACTACGCGGGGCGGCGGCTTCGTTTAGAATGTGGAGGGAGTTTCGAGCGGATGGAACACGTGCTGATTATCGACGACGACCGCGAGCTGTGCGAGCTGGTCGAGGAGCTTCTGGGCGAGGAGGGCTTCCGCGTCGAGGTGGCGAGCCGCAGCGACGTGGGGCTGGAGCGCGCGCTCTCGGGCGAGCACGCGCTCGTCGTGCTCGACGTGATGATGCCGGGCATGAACGGCTTCGAGGTGCTGCGGCGGCTCCGGGCCGAAGGCTCGGACGTGCACGTCATGATGCTCACGGCGCGCGGCGACGACGTCGACCGCATCGTCGGCCTTGAGATCGGCGCCGACGACTACCTCCCCAAACCTTTCAACCCGCGCGAGCTGGTCGCGCGCATCCAGGCCATCCTGCGCCGCGCGCGCCCCGCGCGCGCCGAGGGCCAGGCGCAGACGCCGGAGCCGGGCGTGCCCGCGCGCATGCGCGTCGGCGACGTGGAGGTGGACACGGGGATGCGCCAGACGTGGCGCGGCGGCGAGACGGTCGAGCTGACGAACGTCGAATACGAGATTCTCGTCCAACTCTTGAGCGCGGCCGGACTGGTCGTCAAGCGCGAAGACCTCGTGCGGACGGTTCTGGGTCGTGAGCTGTCGGTCTTCGACCGCAGCATCGACATGCACATCAGCCACCTCCGCAAGAAGCTCGGCCACCGCGTCGGCGACGCGGAAAGAATCAAGACCGTCCGCGGCGTCGGCTACGTCTACGCCCGCCCGGCGGAGATTTAACCACCATTTGGAATTCCGGATTTCAAATGTGAAGTCTTAATGCGCAGTCTCTTCTTAAAAGTCTTCCTATGGTTCTGGCTGGCGATGGTGGTCGTCGTCACCACGTTCGCCGTCACGACCCACTTCACGCGCACGCCCGACTTCTTCCGCCCGCCGCACTTCATCGAAGCGGTGCTCTCGGGCTACGGGCGCGGTGCCGCGGCCGCGTACGAGCAGGGCGGCGCCGAAGGGCTGCGCGAGTACCTGCGCCACATCAGGGAGGAGTCGAACACGCGCAGCCAGTTGTTCGACGCGAGCGGCGCGGAGCTGTCCGGCGACGCGGACGTGCGGCCCGACGTGCGCGAGGCGGCGATGCAGGTCGCGCAGACGGGCCGGCCCTACTTCCGCGAGACGCGCTTCGGGATGCTCGAAGTGCGCCCCATCGCGGCGCGCGGCGGCGGTCACTACGCGTTCGTCACGCACATGACGATGGGGCCGCCGCCGGTCGAGCACCACATCGCCTTCCTGATTCTTTCCGAGACTGCGTGGCTGCTGCTCATACGCGTGCTCGCGGTGGCGGCGGCGGCGGGCGCGCTCTGCTGGCTGCTGGCGCGCTACATCGTCGCGCCAGTCGTGAAGCTGCGCGAGGCGACGCGACAGGTGGCCGAGGGCGACCTCTCGGCGCGCGTCGGCCCGAGCCTCGGCGGGCGGCGTGACGAGCTGGCGGCGATGGGTCACGACTTCGACGAGATGGCCGCGCGCATAGAGACTCTGCTCGGCGCGCAGACGCGCCTGCTGCGCGACATCTCGCACGAGCTGCGCTCGCCCCTGGCGCGCCTGTCGGTCGCGCTCGACCTCGCGCGCAAACGCGCGGGTCAGGCGGCGGCCGGCGACCTCGACCGCATCGAGCGCGAGGCCAAGCGCCTCAACGAGATGATCGGCCAGCTGCTCGCGCTCAGCCACTGGGAGAGCGACGGCAAAGGCAGGCGCGCGGAGACGTTCGACCTCGCCGCGTTGGTTCGTGAAGTGGGGGCGGACGCGGACTTCGAGGCGCAGGCGCGGAACAGTCGCGTGGTCGTGGAGGAGTGCGGCGCGTGCGAGACGAAGGGCACGCCGCAGTTGCTGAGGAGCGCCGTCGAGAACGTCGTGCGCAACGCCGTGCGCTACACGCCGGAGGGGACGGCCGTCGAGATTTCTCTGCGCTGCGGGCGCGAGAACGGCAGGGGCGAGGCCGTCATCACCGTGAAGGATGAGGGCGCGGGCGTGCCCGAGGAGTCTCTGCGCGACATCTTCCGGCCCTTCTTCCGCATGGACGACTCGCGCACGCGCGAGACGGGCGGCACCGGCCTCGGCCTCGCCATCACCGAGCGCGCGGTGCGCCTCCACGGCGGCACCGTCAAGGCCGAGAATTTGCCCGGCGGCGGGTTCACGGTCGAGCTCCGACTTCCTCTTGCTTGAGCTATTGAGCAGGATTCATTCACCACAGAGACACAGAGACACAGCTTTGATGTCATAAGACAGCAAGCTGTGTCTCTGTGTCTCTGTGGTGAATTTTATTCAGCAGAGCACGCTATCTCGGAGCCACCTTGTGTGAAGGGCGGCCGATGTGTATGTGCGGGCCGGTGGCGGTGCCGGGGATGGCGAAGCGGAAGGCCGTGAAGGGGACGCCCGAAGAGCGCAGGTACTCCATCAGCGCGCGCCCGTCGGCGCTGTCGGGGCTTAGACCGACGTCCATCGCGTTGTGATGGTCGTAGCCCCAGCGGTCGTGCACGGGCGACTGTCCGAAGGAGCTTACGGGTAGCTGCCGGCCGAAGCTGCGCGTGAAGAACTGCATCACGGCTCCGGCCTCGTTGAGTGACCACGCGCGCGTGCCGCCGTAGCGGATGTACGCGGTCGTCGTCAGCAGGCCTCCCGAAGCGCGCGCCGCCTTCTTCGACTGCGCGAGCGTCTTCGCCGCGACCTCCTCCGCCTCCGCCTCGACTAAGGTCTCGGCGATCTGCACGTCGGCGCTCTTCAACTGCCCCTCGACCTTCGAGACGTCCGCACGCGCGAGCTTCAACGCCTGCTCGTCCTCGTCGAGCGCGCGCCTGGCGACGAGCCCTTCCGTGTAAAGCTCCCGCGTCTTGACGAGCTTCTCCTCCGCGCGCTTTACGTTCTTCTCATAGTGCGTGAGAAGTTGTTCGAGGCTCGTTTTGTAGTCCTTCGTCGCCTGCACGAGCTGCGCGCGCAGCCGCGTGACCTCGCTGACGGGCTCGGCCTCCGCTTTCTTCTCCTGCGCGGCCGGAGTCTTCTTCTTCGCGCGCGACTTCTGCCCTGCCTGCGCGGTGGCGGCGCAGAACGAGAGGGCCGCGCAGAGTGCCAACCCGGTCGTTCTCGTGCCGCGCCCGAAAATCATTGCGTTACCTTTTAATCCCTGAGACCGGCTCAATCAAGTCTCGATGCCGGCCAAAAGGGGGAAGTGGTCGGACGCCTCTCTGACCAGAGGACTCTCGGTCAGCACGCGGCAGTGGGTCACGCGCGCCTCCAGCTCTTTCGGGATGAAGACGAAGTCGAGGCGGACGTGCGGGTCCCAGGTGGGGAAGGTGTAGCCGCGGTCAACGGGGTGCAGGCGGCGGAAGGAGTCTGTGTAGCCCGCGGCGAGGAGGATTTGAATCGTGCGGTAGTTCACGCGCCCGCCGCTCAGCCAGACGAGCGCGCGCAGGCGCGGCGGGAGCTTCTGCGCGTCGAGCAGCTCGCCCGGCGCGAGCGTGTTGAAGTCGCCGACCATGACGTGAAAACTCTTCCCGCGCGCCGCCACCCACGCGAGCAGAGAGCGCAGCTCGCGCATGCGCCGCCGCTCCGTCCAGAAGGAGTGGACGGCGCTCAGGTGTATGCCGAAGACGACGAAGTCTGAACCCTCAAGCTCGATCTCCATGAAGTGCCGGCGCGAGCCGCGCGGCCTGTGCCACTCGTGCCGCTTGACGGGCACGCGGCTCAGGTAGGCGATGGAGTAGCCCCCGTGCGCCGCGCGGTGGCTCAGCCCCGTCTCTTCGGACAGGCGTTCGACGGCCCGCGGGTCTGACGCCTCCTGGAGGACGACGAGGTCGGGGTCTGCGTCTTTGATGACGGCCGCGAGCTGCGACTCGCGCCCCGTCCCGCCGTAGCGGACGTTGTAGCTGAGCAGTTTGAAGGTCACGGCTCGCCGACCTTGCCGATTAAGGTCAGGTAGGGTTGGCCCATCCAGTCGCCGCGCAGTTGCATGACGAAGTCGCGCGTGGCCTGGATGTTGACCGGCCGCTTGACCATGTCGACCAGCTTCTCGCGCAGGGGCACGAGGTTCGGGGCGATGTCCGGGTCTTTGTCGGACAGCGGCTTGGTGTGGATGCCGGGCAGGTAGAAGCCGTCGAGGATGTACTCGCCGAGCACCTCGACGCCGACGAGCGTGAGGTCTAAGTCTGAAGTGCCGGGGCCGTCGCCGTCGAAGGGCGTGCCGTCCTTCCAGCGGCGGCCGGTGACGGCGCTCCCGCGCAGCACGACCGAAGTCTCCTCCGGAATCGCCTGGCGCACGACCTCGCAGAACTCCCGGAAGCGCGACTCGTCGCCGCCGAAGGCGAGCCTAACCACGTTCTCGCGCATCTCCGCCTCGCTCATCTTCTCCGACTCTTCGGCCAAACCTTCTGTCCCCCTTGCGTGTCGGTTTAGGCGCTATCGTACCACGAACTTTTCGCTTGACACGTGGCGCGGCGGACAATGCGGCTCGACGGCGACGTTGCCGAATCCGCAATAAGCCGGAGTATTTTAACCACAGAGACACAGAGGCACAGCCTGTTGAGTCATCCTCTTCGAGCTGTGCCTCTGTGTCTCTGTGGTTAAAATTTTTCCCGCGTACGCTCTATTCGACGTAAGACCGCGTCAACTTTCGGAAATGGTAGCCCATCGCGGCGAGCGTGACGGCGTGGGCGAAGTTCTGGCGGTGCTCGGTCAGCGTGCGCTTCATGTAGCGCCAGAAGTCCATGCGCGCGGAGTCGAGCACGCCGAGCGCGAGCGTGACGCGCGCGAAGGCGGTCAGGTCGCTCAGGATGCGCGTCTGGCGCGGCTCCGGCCCTTCCGTCAGGTGCGAGAGGCAGTCGAGCGCGCGCTGGTAATACTCCGCCGGGCTGTAGATGGTCGAGAGTATCCGCTTGTAGCCCTCGACCAAACGCGCCTTGTCCATGCGGGGGATGAAGTTGAGCGAGCCTTCGGTGTTGTTCCCCGAGCTCTCGCGCAGCAGCCGCCCCTCGCGTTCGAGCCGCCGCCACAACTGCGTGTCCGGCAGGGCCTGGAGCAGCCCGACCATCGCGAGCGGGATGGCGCTCTCGCGGATGAAGTTGATCTGCCGGTCGAAGATGTCTTCGGGGTCGTTGTCGAAGCCGACGATGAAGCCGGCCATCACCTCCATCCCGTACGACTGAATCTTGTGCACCGACTCCAGCAGGTCGCGCCGCGTGTTCTGCCCCTTCTTCGCCTCCTTCAGGCTCTCCTCGACCGGCGTCTCGATGCCGAGGAAGACGCGCCGGAAGTTGGCCCGCCGCATCAGCTCGAGCAGCGCGTCGTCTTCGGCGAGGTTGACGCTCGCCTCCGTGATGAACGAGAAGGGGCGGCCCCGCCGCTCAGACCATTCGATGAGGTCGGGCAGGAAGCGCTTGACGTTGCGCTTGTTGCCGATGAAGTTGTCGTCCACGATGAAGACCAGCCCGCGCCAGCCCGTCGCGCGCAGAGCGTCGAGCTCGGCCAGCATCTGCTCGTTCGTCTTCGTGCGCGGCACGCGGCCGTAGATTTCGATGATGTCGCAGAACTCGCAGTTGAAGGGGCAGCCGCGCGAGTACTGCACGCTCATCGCGCTGTAGCGTTCGAGGTCTGCGAGCTGGAAGTGCGGGGCGGGCGTGGACGTGAGGGCCGGGCGCTCGGCCGCCCTGTAGACGCGCTTCGGCTCGCCGCGCTCAAGGTCTTCGAGGAACTCGGGCAGCGTCGCCTCGGCCTCGCCGACAAAGACGTGGTCGACGTCCGGCACGTGCTCGGTCGTCGAGACGTAGGGGCCGCCCAGGACGACGCGCTTGGCTTTCGCCTTGCACCGCGCGATGACGCTTTCGAGCGAAGCCTTCTGCACGATCATCGCGCCGGCGAAGACGACGTCGGCCCACTCGATGTCCGCGTCGCGGAGTCGCCGGACGTTCATGTCCACGAGGCGCCGCTCCCAGGATTCGGGCAGCATGGCCGAGACGGTCAGCAGCCCGAGCGGCGGGAAGGGCGAGCGCTTGCCCTCGAACTTCAGCGCGTGACGGAAGTCCCAGTAGGTTTCGGGGAATTCCGGGTTCACCAACAGCACCTTCATCTCGCGTCCTCCTCTGGCGTGGGCGATTCCGTCGAAAAGGCACACCACGTCGACCGACTTCGGGGGAAGCTCAAAACGGGGCTCGGTTAAGGAAAACTTAGCTAGTCGCCGCTCGTCGCCGCGGGCGCCGCGACGGCGGACGCCGCCGCGGCCCCGCTCCGTCGCGCCTCGCGCCACTTCGAGAACCCTTCGCGCGTGAGCGAGGAGATGGTCTTCCGGTTCTCGTAGAGCAGCCTCAGCCACGCGCGCCGCGTCATCTGCGGGAAGTAGATGCCGCGGAAGAAGAGGCGCGCGACGAAGACGCTGATGCGGTACTTGATGTGGTGGTCTTGGATCGACTCGACCGCCTGCCGGTTGCGCTCGGGGCTGTAGGAGGCCTCCCACGCGCGGCGCGTCTCGACCCGCGCCTCCTCAATCGTCATCTTCAGGGGCGCGTGCGCCATCACGAAAGGGGCGAAGTCGAGCCAGTGTTTGGGGCGCGCCAGGCGGCCCGCCTTCTCCAGACGCTCGTAGAGCGGCGTCGCCGGGAACGGCGTGAGCTGCCCGAAGACGGGCAGGCCCGGCGGCCACGACTCGATCTCGCGGACGGTGCGCTCGGCCACGCCCGGCGTGTCGTTGTCCATCCCGAAGATGAATGAGGTGATGGCGTAGATGTTCCTGCGCGCGAGCCGCTCCAGCACCGCGCCGTACTCCGAGGGCTTGCTGAAGTTCTTGTTGACGTCGGCCATGTTGGCCGGGTCGATGGACTCCATCCCGATGAAGACCCACTTGCCGCCCGACTCGGCGATGAGGTCGCACAGCTCCTCGTCGCGCAGGAGGTTGGCACTGATCTGCGCGACCCACGGGAGCTGCGCGCCCGCCGCGATGATGTCGCGCAGCAGAGACTTCACGCGCTTGATGTTGATGGCGAGGTTGTCGTCGATGAAGAAAACGGCAATCTGCCCGCGCTCCTTGCGCATGCGCGCCTTCAGGCGGAGCAGCTCCTCGACCACCGACTCGTTCGTGCGGAAGCGGATCGAGTCGCCGAAGAAGCCCGTCACGGTGCAGAACTCGCAGCCGTAGGGGCAGCCGCGCCCGGTCTCGATGGGCACGACGAAAAATTTGCCCCACCCGCTGCCCATCCGGCTCAGCAAAGGTCGAAAGAAGCCGGGCACGAGGCTGAACTGTTCGAGTTCGAGCGTCTCCCAGGGGATGTGCGGGTAGGGTTGGAGGCTCGGCTTCTTATCATTGCCCTTCGCGTCGCGCTCGGGCTCGTAGATGTCCTTCAGCTCGCCGCGCGCGGCGTCGGCGACGATGAGCGGCCACGTCTCGTCGGCCTCGCCCAGGGCGACGGCGTCGGCGTGGCGCTTCCCGCCTGCGCGCCCGAGCGCCTCGTCGGGGCATTCGGTGACGTGCGGGCCGCCCATCACGACTTTGAAGCCGGCCGCGCGCAGCGCGTCCGCAACCCTGTACGCCTTGGCGACCATCCGCGTCATCGCGCCGATGCCGACGAGGCCGACGCCCTGCTCGCGCGCGAACTGCACGATCTCTTCGTCGCTCATCGCCTTCGCGTTGCCGTCGACGAGGATCACCTCGTGGCCGGGCGGCGTCAGCGCCTGGAGGAGAAACATCCAGAGGTGCGGCATGAAGTTGCGCGTCACGCCGTTGTCCGGGTTGTAGAGTAAAATCTTCAAAAGCGCCTGCTTCCTGCCGTCTTCCAGCAAAGGGACTCCGCCTTACCGAGTTGGCCGAGAGATAATTTTGAAATCCGTAATGCGCGCAGAGGGTGGGGGGCCCCCGTCCTTGCCCCGTTGTGTGCGAGCGGGCGGAGTATAACAGATAGGCGCACCACCCCGCACGAGCTTATTCAGGAAGGTTTCTTCTCGCCGGGCAACTTCGCCTCGGGCGCGCCGTGTTTGGCGGCGGCGTGCTCGATCTCGGCGTTGACCTTGCCGCCGACGAGGATGGCCGCGCCCGTCAGGTAAAACCAGAGCAGGAGGATGATGACGGCGCCGAGCGAGCCGTAGGTCACGCTGTAGCGGTCGAAGTAGCGCAGGTAGAGGCGGAAGCAGAAGGAGACGAAGAGCCAGAGCGCGACGCCCGCGACCGAGCCGGGCGTAATCCAGTACCACCTCTGATGTTTGAGGTCGGGCGCGTAGTAGTAGATGAGCGCGAAGGCGAGGAGCACGAAGGCGAGCACGATGGGCCACTGCACGACGTCCCACGCCGTCTTGAAGAGGCCGCCGAGGGCGTAGCCCTTCGCGAGTCCTTCGCCGATCTCGCCGCCGTAGAGGACGAGGGCGAGCGCCGTGATCGTCAGCGCCGCCAGCGCCGCCGTCAGTCCCAGGGAGATGAGCCGCAGCTTCCAGAACGGGCGCGACTCCCTGACGCGGTAGGCGCCGTTCAAGGTGTCGCCGATGGCGCCCATCCCGTAGGACGCGAACCAGAGCGCCGCCAGCAGCCCGAAGGAGAGCTTGCCGCCCGTCGCGCCCTCCGTGATCTCCTTCACGGTCGCGCCGACCAGCTCCGAGGCCGAGCGCGGCACGATGCTCCCGAGGTAGCGAAAGAGACTCACGCGCAGCTCCGTCCCCACCTCGGCGAAGTAGCCGAGCATCGAGGTCAGGAAGATGAGCAGGGGGAAGAGCGCCAGCAGAAAGTAGTACGAGAGGGCGGCCGCGCGCGTGAAGAGGTCGCCTTCGTAGATTTCCAGCCAGACGCAGCGCCCCAGCTCGCGCCAGGTCAGACCGCCCAGCTTCCAGAGCGACGCGATGGCCTTCCGGTCTTTCTTGTCCATAAAAAGCGAACAGGCGCGGCAGCCTTGGGGGCCTCGCGCCTGTTCTAATAGTGGCTCACTGTCCTCACCCCAGCAAACCACCTGGGCGGAAGGATTCACCAACCACCCGGATGAACAACACCATACACGAAACTTTTAGGCTCGTCCAGCGCCTCCCTAAAATTTTTCTTTACAACCACTTTCGCCCTCGCCCTTGCCACAAAGGTTGCAGAACTTAGGCGGGAAAGAGTAGCAGGCGGTAGGCAGATGGCAGTAGGCAGTTCAAAGCCCCTCCGGGGTTTGGGTGCGAACCTATCCTTCCAACTGCCTACTGCCGTCTGCCTACCGCCTACTTTTTTCTGAGTACGTGCGCGAACAGACGCGCGGCGGGCGTTTGACGTTTATAATGCCGCGGTCGGGAAGGTCTAACCCAGGTCAGGCAGGTTCGAGGGAGGGACTCTTAGTGTCCGGTCGGCTCACGGTGAAGAAGAGCAACATCTACGGGAAGGGCTGCTTCGCGCTGACGCACTTCCCGGCGCGGAAGAAGATCGCGCTGTACGAGGGCGAGTTCATCAAGGGCAGTCGCAAGATTCAGGCGCGCATCCGGAAGCAGTCGGAGACCGCCGTCAAGATCATCACCCTCGACGACGATCACGCCATCGACGGCGCGGTCGGCGGCAACGAGACCGCCTTCATCAACCACTCCTGCGACCCCAACGCCTTCATCCGCATCGTGCCGGGACTCAAGGTCGCCATCTTCGCACGCCGAGACATACAGCCGGGCGACGAGGTGACCGTCGACTACCGCGACCCAGACCACCCGGAGGTCTGCCGCTGCGGCGCGACCAACTGCCGCTCGAACCGCAAGCGCTCCTGAGTCGAAGGAAAGCTTTCACCACAGAGACACAGAGACACAGCCTGAAGACTTATGTGCTTCAAGCTGTGTCTCTGTGTCTCTGTGGTGAAAGCTTTTATTACCGCGCGGCGGCCGAGGTGGCGGCGAGGGAGTAGGCGTTCTTCTCGCCGTCGAAGGCGATGCTGGCGAGCGTCTGCGTGCCGTTGTTGTCCACGAGCTGGAAGTCGAGCCGGAAGGGGCCTTTGCCGCTGCGCGCCTGCGTGCGCGTCTCGGCGCGGGCGACCGTCTCCTTCGTCTTCTTGTCGAGGACGGTCAGCTCGTTGGACGCTTCGTCCACGCTGAAGATGTATGTGCCGGCTTTGACGGTCGTCGCGCCGACGACGAAATCCTGGCCGACGGTGAGCAGGCGGCTCTTCGCCTTGGCGAAGGCGGGGGCAACGCAGAGCAGGCCGAGGAGGAGCGCGGTCGCGATACGGGTCGTCATCTTCTTCATTGCAACATTTCCTTTCCTTGTGTACGAGGCTTTAAAAGGACGGCGCTCCAGGGGGCGAGCCGTGCGCGCCGCAGTCACACGCGCTTTACGGGCTCGGCCGCGCGCGCGTTCTCGGAATGTGACGACCTGCCGGAACTTTGGTTCGAACGGACGGGGGCGTGGGACGAGCCGGTGAGAGGCCGCGGGCTGTTCGTTAACGCCCAGCGCGGGATTCCAGAACGTTGGACGGAATCATTCGAAGCGTGGAGTGCGTCTACTTCTTCCTCATCGAAGAGCGGACGGCTTCGGCCTTAACTAGGAATTCGAGCCGCCGCCGTTCCTCTTCGTGAATGTTCGGCGCGAAGCGGACGCCGAAGCCGATCTCGTCGGCCTTGTAGATGACGTAGCCCCAGAGCGTGATGACGCCGCCCGGCATCACCAGCTCGAGCTTGACCAGCTCGCGCCGCTCGACGCCGATGTCTTCGGTGAGGACGAAGCAGCCCGCGGTGCTGATGTCCGTCACCGTCCCCTCGCGGCGTGTGCGCTGGCCTTCCCAGCGCGCGGGGATGTTCACCTTGAAACGCTGAGTCAGACGCCGCTCCATACCCATGTAGGTTCCTCCCGAGACCATCTCTTTGAGTTTAATCGCTAAAAGGAAGTAGTCAACTAGCGACGCGCACGACCGCAGCATTCCCCTTTCACGCGTCGGCCACGCCCCTTTCAGTTGTAACCGACGGCCCCTCCCGGCGCTTCCCGACCTTCAATAATCCGAACACGAGCGCCGCGGCCCGCCGCTTGCCGACACGCGCCGCGGGTCTTGAAACAAACGCACGGAGCAGACGATGTCGAACGCCCCTTCCTACACGAACCGAGACCCGCGTGACTACGGACTCGCGGAATGGTTCAACCCCGAGCGCGCCCTCCTCAACTTTGCGCGGGTGCTTCTGAACCCGCTCGTCTACGCTTTGGAGGGCGCGGTCGGCGGCGCGCAGAGGCGCTGGCGCAGGGAGCGTCGGCGGCGTCTCGTCGGGCGCTCTTACGACATGGCGCTTGAGCTTGCGCGCGTGCTGCCGCGCGGCACGCGGGTGCTCGACGTGGGCTGCGGCAGCGGCTACATCGCGCACCACCTCTCGGCGCTGCTCGGCGCGCGCGTCTCCGGCATTGACGTGCGCCGGAGCGTCGACGCGCCCATCGACTACGCGGCCTTCGACGGCGCGCACTTCCCCGCCCCGGACGAGTCCTTCGACGCCGTGCTGCTCTGCTACGTGCTGCACCACGCGCAGGATCAGCCAGCGTTCCTCCGCGAAGTACGACGCGTCCTGCGCCGCGGCGGACTCGTCGTCATCTACGAAGACATCCCCGAGGCCGCCTGGGACTCCGCCGCCTGCCGCGCGCACGACCGCGCCTGGCGCGCGCGCACCGGCCCCTGCACGTTTCGACTCTGGGGCGGGTGGCAACAACTCTTCGACTCTTCCGGCTTCGAACTCCTTTCCGTCAGGCGACTCTCGCGCTGGCGCAACTTCACGCACCCCGTCCGCCGCGGCCTCTACGTGCTCAGGGCTTCTGACTCCCGCCGCCACGCTGTATAGTTCCGCCTGTGAACAGGCCGGTGCTCATCGTCGAGGACGAGGCGGACATCGCGGAGGGGCTGCGTTACAACCTCGAACGCGAAGGGCTACCGGTCGTCGTCGCGGAGACCGGCGAGAAGGGACTCGCCGCGGCGCTCGACCGCGCGAACCCGCCGTGCCTCGTCCTGCTCGACCTGATGTTGCCCGGCATGTCCGGCACGGAGCTGTGCCGCAGGCTCCGGCGCGAGCCGCAGACGCGCCGCACGCCCATCATCATCCTGACGGCCCGCGGGTCTGAGTCCGAGCGCGTCGAAGGACTCGAACTGGGCGCCGACGACTACGTGACGAAACCATTCTCGGTGCGCGAGCTGGTGGCGCGCGTGCGCGCCGTGCTCCGCCGCGCCGACGAGTCCTCGTCGCCCGTCTACGAGGACGCCCGGCTGCGCGTCGACTTCGAAAACATGGCGGCCGTCTGCGAAGGCGTTGAGGTGAAGCTGACGCGGAAGGAGTTCGCGCTGCTCGCCGCGCTCGCCCGCCGCCCCGGCCGCGTGGCGACGCGCAACCAGCTCCTCGACGAGGTGTGGGGGCAGCAGTACTACGGCGACACGCGCACGCTCGACGTGCACATCCGCCGCCTGCGCCAGAAGCTCGGCCCGTGCGGCGAAGCAATCGAGACGGTCGTCGGCGTCGGCTACAGGTTCACGGGTTTCTCCAGCTCCGACGGCTGAGTGCTGAGGTGAAGATTCACCACTGAGACACAGGGGCACGGCTTGTAAATTTGAAATTTCAAATTTCAAATTCCTTATGCATCTCCGCACCGCAGTCTTGATCGCGTTCGCGGTGGGTCTGCTCGCCCTGTGGCTGGCGCTCTACCGCGCGGACTCGTACGCGGCGTGGGTGGCGTTGGGGGCGGCGCTCTTCGGCGCGGCGCTCGTGCGCTTCTACCCGAAGGAGCGCGACGCGGAGAACGCGGCGCTGCACGTGACGGACGCGGCGCAGGGGCTCGGCGCGGGCACGACGCCGAACGTGGCCGCGGCGGTCGCGGCCGGCGAGGTGCACGCCGCGACGCTGCTCGAAGTGACGATGGACAGCATGCGCGAGGCCGTCGTCATCATCGACAACGCCATGCGCATCGTCGCCCTCAACAACTCGGCGCGCGCGGCCTTCCGGCAGGGCGGCGCCGGCGCCATCAGCCCGCGCCGCCTGAGCGACCTCACGCGCAACCCCGCCATCTACTCCGCCTTCGCCGCGGCCGTCGCGCGCGGCGAGCGCGCCGAGGTCAAGGTCGAAACGGACGGCGGCGGCGACCGGCGCGTCTACGACCTGCACGTCGCGCCGCTCCGCCAGCGCGAGGTCGTCTACGGCAGCGACGTGCGCGGCGCGGTCGGCGTCTTCTTCGACATCACGCGGCTCGAGAGGCTCGAGCGCGTGCGGCAGGAGTTCCTCTCGAACGTCTCGCACGAGCTGCGCACGCCGCTCACCTCCATCATCACCTTCGCCGAGACCTTGCAGGACGGCGCGCTCGAAAAAGAGGAGGACGCGCGCCGCTTCGTCCAGATCATCGGCCGCAACGCCGGCCGCATGCGCTCGCTCATCGAAGACATCATGGAGCTTTCGGCCATCGAGTCGGGCGCGCTCGGCCTCGAAGTGCGCGAGGCGCGGCTGCATCCGTTGGTTCGCGAGACCTTCAACGCACTCGCCTCGAAGGCCGAGGCTTGCGGCGTCACGCTCGTCAACGAGGTCGGCCCCGGCGCGTCCGTGCGCGCAGACCCAAGGCGGCTCGAACAGGTGCTCCTCAACCTCGTGGATAACGCAATCAAGTTCAGCAGGCGCGGCGGGACGGTCGTCGTGAGGCACGAGCGCGGCGAGCGCGACCTGATTACGGTCGAGGACACGGGCGAGGGCATCTCGGCCGAGCACCTGCCTCGCATCTTCGAGCGCTTCTACCGCGTCGACCGCGCGCGCTCGCGCGAGCTGGGCGGGACGGGACTCGGGCTCGCCATCGTCAAGCACCTCGTGCGCGCGCACGGCGGCGAGGTCAGCGTCCGCTCGGCCGTGAACGAGGGCACGACCTTCCAGATAGAGCTGCCGCGCGAAGAGCCCGCCGCGGGCGGGCAGGCTTACGTCTCGACGACGCGCGTCGAGACGCCGAGCCAGTTGCCCGAGGGCGCGCGGCCCGCCACGTAGACGGGGATGTTGACGGAGCCGACGCGATAGACCTTCGGGTCTTTCAAATTCTCCTCAAGCAGTTTCCGCAGCGCCTGGAACTTGCGCGCCTCGGTCAACTGCTCGCCCTTCTTCCAGTCCGGCTCGGACGACGCGACGCGGAAGAAGTCCGCCAACGTCCGCGTCTCGACCGGCGCGTCCGCGGCCTCGCCCGCCTGCTTGCGCAGGAACTCCTGCGTCGGCTCCGTCTTGCCCCACTTGAAGACCTCGAACGGGTAGTCCGACTCGCTCATGAACATCAGGCCGCGCGTCGCCTCGCGGAGTTTTTCGAGTATTTGTTCGTCAGTCATCGTGTACAGTCCTGTCAGTCGCCGGTTGCGTTGCTGTATTTAACCACAGAGACACAGAGACACAGCTAGAAGAAAACTACTCGACAAGCTGTGTCTCTGTATCTCTGTGGTTAACTTCCCCGCAATCCTGATCCTTCACGCCAGTATATCTCGCGTTACGGGTGTCGGGGTTCTCCCGGCGGGAGGGGCTGAAATGGGAAAGAGGTACACGGTGAGCGCTTCGGCGCGCGTGGGGGCGCCGGCCGAGGTCGTCTACAACATCATCGCGGATTATCGCAACGGCCACCCGCAGATACTTCCGAAAAAGTATTTCGAGTGGCTCGAGGTCGAGCAGGGCGGGCGCGGCGAGGGCACGGTCATCCGCTTCCAGATGCGCGTGCTCGGGCAGTCGCGCGTGCTCCGCGCCGCCGTCACCGAGCCGGAGCCGGGCCGCGTCCTGGTCGAGACCGACACGGGCGGCGACGGCCCCGTCACGACCTTCACCGTCGAGCCGGAAGGGCCTGACTCGCGGGTGACGTTCAGCACTGTGCTGACTTCGGCCGGCGGGCCGCTCGGCGCGTTGGAGCGCTTCGTGCTGCGGCGCGTGCTGCGACGCGTCTACGCGGCCGAGCTTGAGCAGCTCAGCCGCGTGGCGGCCGAGCGCACCAGCGTGCAGACGGTCGCCTGCTGGGCGAGCCTCGCCTGAGACCCTCGACACTTCCGCCAGAACCCGCTTCCTCCCAGCTCCGCTCGCGGCGTGAGTCATCTCTGTCAGAGCGGCCGCCTTTTCCGCAGACTCGTCTTGACAGACACCGGGCACGAAAGTAGTGTGAGTCGGCTTCACGCGACCGACCCCCTTCCCATTTTCGTCAACACGGAACCGTCCAGACAGGAGCAGCAAAGATGACGACGAGTTTACCCTTCAACATCATCATCCCCATCTACGAGCAGGTGAACCTGTTCGACGTGACCTCCGCGTGCGAGATGTTTTACTGGATGGGCCAGTTCTGGCAGAAGAGGAAGGTGACGCTCACGCTGGTCGAGGCCGAGGGGCGCGTCGTCAAGACTCTCGCCGGCCCGAAGCTCACGCCCGACGCGTCGTTCGCGGACTATCGTGGGCAGAACGGCGGCCCGCCGAAAAGACAGGCGCAGCTCATCTGGGTGCCCGGCGCCGCCAACGATACGACGCAGAAGATGTTGGGCGACGCGGACTACATCAACTTCCTGCGCGAGCAAGCCGAGGGGGCCGAGTACGTCACGTCCGTCTGCGAAGGGGCCATGCTGCTCGCGCAGGCGGGCCTGCTCGACGGCTACGAGGCCACGACCCACTGGGGGATGGTCTCCTGCCTCAAGACCTTCAAGCAGGTGAAGGTCGCCGCCAACCACCCGCGCTACGTCGTTGACCGCAACAGGGTCACCGGCGGCGGCATCTCCTCCGGCATCGACGAGTCTCTCAAGATTATCAGCCTCGTCGCGGGCGAATCGGTCGCCGAAAAGGCGCAGGTCTTCACACAGTACTTCCCGGAGCCGCCCGTCAATGGGGAAATCCCCGGCGCCCCTTGCGACATCAAGATACCGCCGCCCCCGCCCGTCAACACCAAGGAGTGACGGCCGGCCCGCCCTTCAATCGTCCGAGAGCGAGGCGCGCGGGAGGACGTCGTCGGGCACGGGTTCGAGGAAGCGCGAGACGGACGGAACCGTGTCGCCGTCGGCGCCGCGCTGGACGGCCTGCGGGTAGATGAAGTAGAGGTGGCGGCGCGCGCGCGTCGTCGCGACGTAGAGCAGCCGCCGCTCCTCCTCAAGGTCTTCGAACTCGTCGTACGAGCGCGTCGAGGGGAACCAGCCGTCCGTCATCCAGATCACGAAGAGCGCGTCCCACTCCAAGCCCTTCGCCGAATGCACGGTCGAGAGCGTGACGAAGCCGCCGCCGCGCTCGCGTCCGTTCTGCGACGCGTCCGAGGGGTCGAGCGCCACGTCCGCGAGCAGGTCGGAAGCGCTTTTGTAACGCTTCGCAATCGTCAGGAGGTGTTCGAGGTCGCGCCCGCGCCGCGGGTGGTCGTCGTAGCGCGCCCTGAGTATCGGCCGGTAGAAGCGCAGCACGGACGACAACTGCGCGCCCGGCGACTTCGTCTCCAACAGATTCGATAGCAGGCGCGCGAGCCTCAGCATCTGCTCCTGGTAGCTGGCGCGCGCCGGGAAGCGTTGGAGTTTGCGGAAGAGCGACTCCTTCGTCTTCGCCGCGCGGAACTCGCGCCGCTCGACGCCGAGGTGTTCGAGTATCTGGTTGACCGTCGCGTCGCCCACGCCGTCGAGCAGCTTCAGCGCGCGGAACCACGAGAGCGTGTCCGAGGGGTTCGAGACGACGCGCAGGAAGGCGAGCGCGTCTTTGACGTGCGCCGACTCGGCGAACTTGATGCCGCCGAACTTGCGGAAAGGGATGCCGTGCCGCCCCAGCTCGATCTCCAGGTCGAACGAGTGCGAGCTGGCGCGGAAGAGCACGGACATCTCCGAGAGCGGCACGCCCTCGGCGCGCAGCTCCTCGATGCGCTCGGCGACGAAGCGCGACTGCTCGTTCTCGTCGCGCGCGCTCACGAGCAACGGCGGCTCGGCCGCGTCGTCCACGCGCGAAAAGAGGTGCTTGCCGTACCCTTCGGGCGCCTCGGAGATGATGGCGTTCGCCACGTCGAGGATGGGCTGCGTGCTGCGGAAATTCTCTTCGAGCTTGATGACCTGCGCCGCGGGGAAGAGTTCGGGGAACTCGAGCATGTTGCGGTGGCTCGCGCCGCGGAACGAGTAGATGGACTGACACTCGTCGCCGACGACCGCGACGTTGTCGTGCGTCGCCGTCAGCAGGCGCACGATGCGCGCCTGCAGGCGGTTCGTGTCCTGGTACTCGTCCACCATGATGAAGCGGTACTGCTCGGAGAGCAGCCGCCGCAGCTCCTCGCTCGCTTCGAGCGCCTCGCGCAGGCGCAGCAGGAGGTCGTCGTACGTGAGCAGGTGGCGCGCGCGCTTGAACTCCTCGAAAGACCTGTAGAGTTCTTCGAGCGCCGCGCTCTCTTCGAGGAAGTGCGGGTAGGACTGTTTGAGCACGTCGCCGACCGCGCAGTCCTTGTTGACCGACATGCTGAAGATGGAGCAGATGGTGCGCTTGCGCGGGAAGTGCCGGTCGCGCGTCAGCTTCAGCTGGCGGCGCAGAAGGTCGATGAGGTCTTCGGTGTCGGCCGGGTCGAGCACGGTGAAGTTGCGCGCGACGCCGGACGCCTCGCCGTGGCGGCGCAGGACGCCGTGGCCGAGGCTGTGGAACGTCCCGCCCGAGACGCGCTGGCAGCGCGCGTCGGCGAGTCCGGCCGCGCGCCCGAGCATCCCCGTGGCCGCGCGCCGCGTGAAGGTCAACAGCAGCACCGACTCGGGGCGCGCGCCCGTCTCTATCAAGCGCGCCACGCGGTAGACGAGCGTGCGCGTCTTCCCCGTCCCCGCGCCCGCGACGACGAGCAGCGGCCCCTCGGTCGTCGTCACCGCGCGGTACTGCGCCTCGTTCAGTTCCTTCTCGTAATCTATCCCGCGCGCGCGCGGGAGCCGCGTGACGCGCTTAAGGACGAGCTTCGTCCTCGTCAGGGTCGGCGCCGCCTGCCCCAGCTCCAGGTCGCGCTTGAAGGTTTTCAAGTCGGCGGCCATCTCCGCCACCGTCCGGTAGCGGCGCTTCGCCTGGCGGTCGAGCGCCTTGGTCAGGATGCGGAAGAGCTCGGGCTGGAGCTGCGCCCTGACCGCGTCGCGCAGCCGCGGCTCTTCGTGGAGGATGGCGTACATCGTCTCGATCTGGTTGCCGCACGAGAAGGGGCATGCACCCGTCAGCATCTCGCAGAGGACGACGGCGAACGAGAAGATGTCGCAGCGGTGGTCGACGCGCTGGCCGAGGAGCTGCTCAGGCGCCATGTAGTTGACCGTGCCCAACACGGTGCCCGACTGCGTCTCGACGCGGACGAGCGTCTTCTGCGCGCTGTCGGCCTCCGCGATGCGCCCCTTCGGCGCGACGAGCTTCGCGATGCCGAAGTCGAGAATCTTGACGTAGCCGTCGCGGCTGACCATCAGGTTCTCGGGCTTCAGATCGCGGTGGACGACGCCGGCCTCGTGCGCCTTGGCGAGTCCGTCCGCCATCTGAATCGCGAGGCCCAGGGCCTCGGCCGTGGGGAGAGAGCGCGCCTTGATCTTCTGGCGCAGCGTCTCGCCCTCGACGTACTCCATCGCCATGTACGGGTGGCCGCCGTCCTCGCCGAACTCGTAGACGGTCAGGATGTGCGGGTGGTTGAGGATGGAGGCGGCGCGCGCCTCCTGCAGGAAGCGGCGGCGGCGATCCTCCTGCGCGGTGAACTCGGGCGGCAGCAGCTTCAGGGCGACGACGCGCTGCAGCTTCTCGTCGTAGGCCTTGTAGACGGCGCCCATGCCGCCCGCGCCGAGGGCCTCCATGATGCGGTAGTGTGCGACGTTCGTGCGGGGAGTCACTCTCATCTTCTGGCGTGCGGAACCGCGCCCAGTCTAATCCAAATTCGACTCAGGTAGAACGGCCCGTCGGGAGTGCGGGGGGACATTGTACTTCACGCCGCGCCCTCCCGTCGCGTTCGCCCCAAAGGCGAAGGGGCGGCCGACCCTCGCAGGCCGGCCGCCCCCTCTCTCGGGGGAGATGTCACTCCTCGGCTTAGAAGATGAACTTCGCGCCGAGCTGGACGCGGCGGGCGTAGTTGTCCTGGTTCGACGCCGAAATCTTGCCGAAGTCGGCGGACGTGGCGGTCGTGACCGGCGCGGGGAAGTACGGCTCGTTCAGGGCGTTGAGCGCCTCGAAGCGGAGCTGCACCTTCATGCCCTCGCGGACGAGGATGTCCTTCTTCAGCGTCAGGTCTAGGTTCTTGATGTAGTCGCGCCTGACGCTGCTGAAGCGGTACGGGAGCGTGCGCAGGTGGTTGACCGGCGTCGCGAGCGTGCCGGTCGTCGTCAAAGCGGAGGCGAAGGCCGCGGTGTTGAACCAGCGGGCCGTGCCCCTCTGGCTCGACGGGATCGCGATCTGGCCGCCGTTGTAGAAGAGGTCGCCCGAGGTCGCGCTGCTCGTGATGTTGAACGAGCCGAACGCGATGGGGAAGCCGCTCTGCATCTGCAGCGTGCCGCCGAGCTGCCAGCCGCCGAAGATGGCGTTCGTCAGCCAGCCGCCGTTCGAAAGGAACTCGCGCCCCTTGCCGAACGGGAACTCGTACATCGCGCTCAGGGCTAACCTGTGCGGCGTGTCCTGGTCGGAGATCATCTTGGTCGGCCTCGCGTCGCCCGGGTTCAGGTACTCGGTCGCCTGGAGCCACTTCGACCAGGTGTAGGCCGTCTGGATGGTGTATCCCTGCGAGAAGCGCTTCTCGACCGCGACTTGGCCCGAGTGGTACCACGTCTTGCCGTCGTTGTTCGTCGTCAGGATGTCGCCGAACTGCGGGAACGGGCGCAGGAGCTGCGAGCGCGAGATGGTCGCGTTGGCGAACGAGGTGTTGGCGAACTCGGCCAGCCCGGCGAACGGGTTGGCGACCGTGCCCGTCAGGAACGTGTTGTTGTCGACCATCGCCTGCGTGCGCGAGTTGTCAGTGTTCAGGTACTGGTTCGGCAGCGCGTTGATGTTGCGGACGATCTCGATGTCGTAGCCGTAGTTGCCGACGTACTCCATGTCGGCGACCCAGCCGCCCCACAGCTGACGCTGGACGCCAATCGACCAGCGGGCCTGCTTCGAGACCTTCGGGTTCTGGTTGAAGAACGAAATGCCGGTGCCGAGGCCCGTCTGCCTGCCCGCCGCGTTGCCGACCGGCTCCGAAATCGTGATGTTGGTCAGGGAGTCGGTGAACGAGCGCGGGATCGGGGCGCCGTTGGCGTTGTTGACCGTGGTCAAGGTCGTCGTGCGCGTGAAGCCGGGCTGGATCACGTCGCCGCGGCGCTCGCCGAGGAAGCCGGCGAAGAGGCCGAAGCCGCCGCGCAAGACCGTCCTGTCGTTCCACTGGTAGGCGAAGCCCGCGCGCGGGAGGAACGTGTTCTTGGGCGTGCTGTAGAGCCCGCTGCCCGTGTCCTTGCCCGCGAAGAGGAGGCCGCCGGCCGTGTTGATGGTCGAGAGCTTCGCCTTCAGGTTCGCGTCGTTCAGCGCCGCGTACTTCGCCTGCGCCGTCGCCTGGAAGGGCTGGGTGTAGCTGAAGTCGAAGCCGGAGACGCTCTTGTTCTGGCGCTCGACGAGCGGGGTCTCGACCTCGTAACGCAGGCCGAGGTTCAGCGTGAGCTTGGGCGAGACGCGGTAGTCGTCCTGCACGAAGAAGCCCCACGTCTTCGAGTACTCGGAGTAGTCGGCGCGGCGGACGATCTGCTGCGTCGAGGGCAGTCCGACCAGGAAGGCCGCGAACGCCTGGAGGCCGTTGAAGTCGGTGCCGCTGGCGCTGTTCTGCCGCGTGTAGGTGTTGTCGAAGACGAACTGGCCCGTCTGGTCGTTGCTGGAGAAGACGTCGTTCTCGCGGTAGATCCGCTGCTCCGCGCCGAACTTCAGCGAGTGCTTGTTGAGCGCCTTGTTGATGACGGCGCTGACGGCGTGCGAGTCGACCGGGCGGTTCTCGTTGCCGAAGGCGGTGCCGAGGACGGTGTTCGACGGGAAGTCGATGCGCGGGAAGCGGCGGATGTCCTCGGGGATCAGGTTGTTGTAGCCCGCGGAGAAGCCGAGCTGCGTCAGGTCGAAGCCGCGCGCGTCCTCGTCCTGATCCTGGAAGCGGACGAAGTGGTTGTAGCCGTAGCGGACGTTCAGGACGGTCGTCGGGTTGAGCGTCCAGACGTCGTCGATGACGCCCTGGCGCGACTGGAATTGGAAGTTGACGCCCGACGCCGCGCTGTTCAGGTAGTCGTTGTAGTGGCTGTCGCGGTTGTACCAGCTCCCGCGCACGAAGAGGCGGTTGTTCTGGTTAAACTGCTGGTCGATCCTGAAGGTGTAGTTGTCGTAGGGCTTGGTCTTCTCGGTCAACTGCGAGTCGAAGATGTTGCCGAGCAGGCCCGACTGCTTGGGCAGCGAGTAGAACTTCAGGATCGCCTGCGCCGTCGGGTTGAGACACGCGACGGTGACGCCGCAGCCGGGGCTGCCGGCGGCCGGGATGATGTTGCCGGGGTACGGGTCGGAGATGAACTGCCCCGCCGAATTGGGGTTGGGCCGGCGCGACAGCGGGTTGTAGATCGTGATGTTCGACGAGAAGGCCGAGAAGTCGCCGTTGCGCAGCGCCTGCGTCGGGACGAAGACGCTGGAGCCTGCGTCGAAGCGCGGGCGCGAGTCGCGGATGCCCTCGTAGCCGAAGAGGAAGAAGGTCTTGTCCTTGCCGTTGTAGAGGTGAGGGATGCGGACGGGGCCGTTGAGGCTGAAGCCCGGGCGGTTCGAGAAGGTGTAGGGGCGGCCCTGGCCGCGCGCCTTGCCGAAGAAGTCGTTGGCGGCCATCCCGCCCGGCTCCGTCCAGATGTAGGCCGTGCCGTGCAGGTTGTTGGTGCCGGACTTGATCGTGATGCTCGTCACGCCGCCTTCGGTGTTGCCGAACTGCGAGTCGTAAGTCGAGGTCTGAACCTTGAACTCCTGCACGATGTCTGACGGCGGGACGTAGGAGGCGATGACCTCGTTGGCGTTGGCCGTGGCCGTCGAGGGCGCGCCGTCAATCAGCAGGTCGCTGCGGTTGCCGCGCGTGCCGTTGATGGCGTAGCCGATGATGTGCGTCGGCTCGAACGGGCGGTCGAGGCGCGTGCTGCCCGTGTAGGCGACGCCGGGCGAGAGGCCGACCAGCGTGTACGGGTCGCCGTGCGTCAGCGGCAGCTCCTCGATGCGCTTGTTGTCCACGGTCTGGCCGAGGTTGGCGTCCGAAGAGTTCAGTTCCGCCGCCGAGGCCAGGACGGTGACAGTCTCCTGCGTGCCGCCGAGTTCGAGCGTGATGTCCAGGCTGCGCGTCTCGTTAATCTGAAGGACGACGTTCTCCTGGATGAACTTCTTGAAGCCCGAGACCTCGACGATCACCTGGTAGGTGCCCGGCAGGAGGTAAGGGGCCTGGAAGAAGCCTTCGTCGTTGGTCGTCAGCGCGACGCTCGTGCCTCTGGACGGGTCGGAGACCGTGACGGTCGCGCCCGGCACCGCCGCCTTGTTCGGGTCGGTCACGGTGCCCGTGATCTTGCCGCGCGACTCCTGCGCGCGCAGCGTCACGGGAAATGACGCCGCCAGCAGGACGGCCAGGACGGCCGCAGCCAGGCTCAACGATTTAGCAAAATTTGATCTCATCTTCTTATCTCCAAAAACGTGGGTTGATGGCGGCAGGCACTTGACTCGGCGCCAGTGCCGGTTGCTGCCGGCTGTCCGGTGGCGTTAGGCCCCGGGCGTTTGCCGACGCGCAGAGGGCTCTCTGGCCCTGACGTGCGCGAACCGGCACTACAAGTTGCGTCGGTGACTGGAACCGCCCTGGATCGTTCGAAGAGAAGGGGCGTCGGGGGCGAACAGTTAAACCGTCTCTGCCCCGACGGCCGACACACACAAGCCAATCGGCTCAACTGCGTCGGATTAGGTCAAACCAACTTAACCGATTAACTTCCTTGACCGGGATAGTTTTCCAAACGGCTCCCTTGCGGAAGTTCGGCTTGATTCAGTTTGAGTCGGTTGACCGCGAAAAGTCCGAAAATTACTTTATAGAATCGTCTTCCAAGGAGGAATCGGATCGTGGAACTCTTCTCTGGCTTATACAGGTCTCGGCGAGAGAATTCGCCGCCTTCAAAAAGGTGCGCGCATTTTCTTACGGATAGTGCCAGTTGTCAAGAGTTTTTCTACCAAATTTCAAATGCGACTTTCGATGGTATGACCATTTAAAGAATCCCGCACGCCCGCGAGGCGCGCTCTTTCGTCGCGGTTTCCACGTTTATAGCTGGAAGAAGCATGTGTTTATCCGCCGCCGCGAAGAGCCGCCGCGTCGGGCCAGACGGACGCGGCGGCTCAGTAAGGTCGAAAATTGGTTCAGTTACGTACCCTTAAGACTTTACTGCGTGACCTGTTCGAAGCGCTCGGCGTAGTCCGGCGCGTACTGCTCGACCGTGCGCCTGACGCGCGTGCACAGAGCACGCTGCTGCTCCTCGTTCTTGAAACGCTCGCGCAGGTAGAGCATGGCGTTGACCTCGCCCCAGTACTCACGGTTCTCCCAAATCTCGACCGGCGTCCCGCCCATCCTGCGCGCGAGTTCCGTCAGGCGCTTGTCGCGCGTGTTGCGGCCGTTGCTGAGGAGCGTCTGGTTGTAGACGGGCATTAACTGGTTCTGCAGCTTGTAGAGGTCTGCGCCCGTGTTCGCGGCCTGTTTGACGTGGCCCAGCTCGTGCGCCATCTTGGCCGCCGCCAGGACGTTGCCTTCGACCGGGTACGTCTCCGAGAGCGGCGAGAGCGAGTACATCACGGGATAGTAGATCGGATTCGGGTAGCCCTCGTCGATGCGGCTGCCGAGCGTGATGGTCGCGGCGACGAGTTTGCCCGAGTCGTCCCACTTGTAGCTGCCCGTGCCCGCGCCGTGCCGGTCGTCATCACTGATGACGACGGTAAGCGTGAATCGAGGGTTAGAAGTGTAGGTCTCCCACTGGCTGCGGCCGGCCTCGGTCGAGAGCAGGTCGTTCTTCCAGGCTTGGTAACGCTCCTGATACTTTGCGGGGATTGACTCCACCAGCCCCCCGCTCGACGCGGGGGCGGCGCTGTTTTTGCCGGCGGCGCCTGCGCGCGACAAGGGCGCGAGGGCGAGGCAGCAGAGCGAGAGCAGAACGACGGACGGAAAAGAACTGCGCGGTTTTAGCATCGGGAAGACCTCTCCAAGTTGGTGGCGTGGCCTGCTATGAAACCGTCGGGGGCGAAGTCGCCAATAAAACAACAGACCGGGGGCGCAAGTCAATCCTTTTGTGAACAGAAGAGTCACAACCTGAGCCTCGAATGAAAAAATTGTGCGCCGTCTGACGGCGGACAAAAATATTTTCCGAGGCGTTGAGCCTTCCGGGCCGCGTTTGACGCTTTAGTAAGTAGAAGCCGTTAAGCGGGTAGACGCGACAGCCTCCTGAAAGGGTTTCGGTTGCGGGCGCGGATGTCGAGACGGCCTCCTGAAAGGTACCTCCAAGTGTGCGGGCGGCACGGGGCGTGGGCGACGCTTCCGTGCCGTCTGTGCGTCTACACAATCCTTTTGAGAAAGACGAGAGCCATGACGACCGACGACCCGGAAGTGTCCGAGCGCGACCCCGTCGAGCTGGCCTGCGAGTTGAACGACGCGGCCGTCGAGGCGTACGGCGCTGGGCGAGCGGAGGAGGCCCTGGGGTTGTTCCGCCGCGCGCTGCGACTTCTGGAAGAGGCGGAGGGCGAAGACTCGCCGGACGTGGCTAACGTCCTCTCAAGCATCGGCGCCGTCGGCGAGCAGCGCTGCGACTACGCAGGGGCCGAAGCGGCGTACGCGCGCGCCGCCGCCGTCATGGAAGCGCACACGGACTCCGCCGACGAAGACGTGCGGCGGCTCTGTCTCCAAACTCTTTCCGACCTCGGGCGCATCCGACGCATCCTCGGGCGCTACGAAGAGGCCGAGCCGCACCTCAAGCGCTCAATCGCCGTCGCCGAAGAGTTCTTCGGCCCCGACAGCTCCGAGACGGCGAGCGCCTTAAACGACCTCGGCATGCTCTACAAGTTCAACGGCCGTTTCGAAGAGGCCGAGCCGCTCTACCGGCGCGCCCTCGACATCCTCGAAAGCCTTTTCGGCACTGACGCCGTCGAGTTGGCCTCCATCTACCACAACCTCGGCGGGCTTGAGCACGCGCGCGGCCGTTACAGTGAGGGCGAGCCGCACGCGCGCCGTTCCGTCGAGCTGCGCGAGCGCGTCCTCGGCCCCGGACACGTGGACGTGGCGGCCGACGTGGCGGCGCTCGCCGCGCTGCTCGACGGGCAGGGAAAGTTTGAGGAGTCCGAACCGCTCTACCGACGCGCGCTCGCCGTCTTCGAGCGCGCGTACGGCCCGGAGCACTACGAGGTCGCCGTCAATCTCAACAACCTCGCGATGGCGCTTGAGGCACGCGGCGAAGTGGAAGAGGCCGAGTCGCTGCTCAAGCGCGCGCTGTCGATCAAGGAGCGACTCTTCGGCGCGGAGAACGTCGAGTGGGCGTTGACGGCGAACAACCTGGGCGTGCTCTACCGCGACCAGGGCCGCCGCGCTGAGGCCGAAGAGCTGCTCACGCGTGCCCTCGCCGCCTTCGAGCGGTCACTAGTGGAAGGGCACCCGAACCTCACAACCTGCCGCGACAACCTCGACGCGCTGCGTCGCGCGGGCGGGTAAAAAATTTCCGCCGCGCCCGATACTTTTTCGACCTCGCTTCCGCTATTGCTGTTGAAGTCGAGGCGGGCGACACGGGGTCGCCTCACTGAAACGTTCGAACCTCAAGGGAGCAAACGATGAAGGTGAAGACGAAGGTCAAGGCCGGCAGCGAAGGTTTAGCCACGAACCACAACCAGAACACCAAAGGGCTTCGCGTCAAGTCGAAGGTCAAGGCCGGCGGCAGCAATCTCAACCACAGTCAGACGGTCATCAGGTAGTTCGCCATCGTCCCAGGCATCTTGATAAAAGCAGGGGCACCCCGGCGCGCGCTTCATGGAGCACGGTCGGCGTGCCCTTTCCCCTTGAAAGTCGCCGGCCATTTCGTTGCAAAGGCGCGGCCGGGAAGATACACTCCACGCACTTTCGTCAGCCGCGGCTCACCCCGGAGGCCGCGCTCATTCCAGACCCAGCACTTTAGAACTTCAGCGCCGTGCGCGCGAGAAAGTTGAAGACACATCTCAAAGCAGGCAGTGCGGCCGCGCCGACCTTCTCGCGCTACATGCGCTCGCTCGGCGCAGACGGCCAGCGGCGCACGCTGCTCGGCCTGCTGCTGGCCTTCGCCGTGCTCGGCGCGTGGGGCGCGTGGCTCTTCCTCGCGCGCGTCACGCTCTACGAGGTGACGACCGAGGCGCGGCTCGAAGCCGAGCAGGCGGGCTACACGGTCGAGTCGGCCGCCGCCGGGCGCGTCGTCAACACGCGCCTCAGACTCGGGCAGGAGGTGAAGGCCGGCGACGTGCTGGCCGAACTGGACACGGACGAGCAGCAGCACCGGCTCGAAGAGGAACGCGCGCGCCTCGCGTCGGTCGCGCCGCAGATTGAAGCGCTCGGGCGCGAGGTCGCCGCCGAAGAGCAGGCCGTCGAAGACTCGCGGCAGGCCAACCGCGTTGCGCTCGAAGAAGCACGCGCGCGCGTCCGCGAGGCCGAGTCGGCCGCGCTGTTCAAGGAGGAAGAGGCGCAGCGCCTCGCCGGCCTTTTTAAAGAGGGCGTCATCGCCGAGATGGAAGTCCTCCGCGTCCGCTCCGAGGCGCGCGGCAGGCGGGCCGAAGTCGAAAGCCTCCAACACGCCGTCACCAAGCTCGAACGGCAGCAGCGCACGGAGGAGACCGAGAGGCGCGTCCGCATCGACAAGCTCCTGCGCGAGAAGACCGAACTCGAAGGCCAGCGCAACACCTCGGCCGCCGTCATCGGCCGCCTCCAGAACGAGATCGAGCGCCGCACCATCCGCGCGCCCGCGAGCGGGCACCTCGGCGAAGTGACGACCTCGAAGGAGGGCGCCGTCGTCCGCGAGGGCGACAAGCTGGGCACGGTCTTGCCCGAGGCCGGCGCGCTCAAAATCGTCGCGGAGTTTCCGCCGTCCGCGCTCGGCCGCGTGCGCGAAGGGCAGGGCGCGCGGATGCGCCTGTCGAGTTTCCCCTGGACGCAGTACGGCACCGTCCCGGCGGTCGTCACGCGCGTCGCGGGCGAAGTGCGCGACGGCAAGATAAGGGTCGAGCTGGCCGTCCGGCCGGACTCGCCCGCGTCGCTCCCTCTCCAGCACGGGCTGCCCGGCGCCGTCGAGATAGAGGTCGAGCAGGTCTCGCCCGCGACGCTTCTGCTCCGCACCGTCAAACTCCTCACGACCCCTTCGACGCGAGAGGGCCAGCCGACACGGAGCGCAGGCTGATGCCCCTGAAACTCTTCGGGCGCAGGCGGCTGCTCGTGCCGGAGGTCGTGCAGACCTCCGCGATGGACTGCGGGCCTGCGTCTTTGAAGAGCCTGCTCGAAGGGTTCGGCATCACGGCCAGCTACGGGCGCCTGCGCGAGGCCTGCCAGACGGAAGTCGACGGCACGTCCATCGACACGATGGAAGAGGTCGCCGTCCAGCTTGGCCTCGCCGCCGAGCAGGTGATGATTCCCGTCGACCACCTGCTGATTCCAGGCTCTGAGCCTCTGCCCGCCCTCGTCGTCGTCCGGCGGCCGCCCAACTCCACACACTTCCTAGTCGCGTGGCGGCGCGCGGGTCGCCTCATGCAGTTGATGGACCCCGCGACCGGGCGCCGCTGGGCCACAGCCTCTAAGTTTCTCGAAGAGGTCTACGTCCACACGATGCCGGTCGCGGCCGAGGGCTGGCGCGAGTGGGCCAACTCAAGCGCCTTCACCGGGCCTTTGTCGAAACGTTTAAGACGAGTGGGCGTCGGCGCGAGTCAGACTAAGCGTTTGATCGAAGCGGCGGTCGACTCCGGAGGCTGGCGTCGACTCGCGGCGCTCGACGCGGCGACGCGCATGGCCGAATCGGTCGTGCGCGCGGGCGGCATCAACCGCGGCCGTCAGGCGGCGGGCGTCGTCGAACGCTTCGCCGCGCCGGCCGCGGGCGAAGGGCCGGAAGACTGGACGGCCATCCCCGCCGACTTCTGGTCGGCGCGCCCCGCCACGCCCGACGAGGACGGCGAGGAGCAGGTGCTTCTGCGCGGCGCGGTGCTCGTCCACGTGCGCGGCCTGAGCAAAGATGCGAAGCCCGGCGAGCTTCAGGCTTCGCCGGAGGATGAAGGGCAGCGGGTCAAGACGCAACTGCCTCCAGAACTCGCCGCGGCGCTCGAAGAGAGGCCGTCGCGACCGGGGCTTGAGCTTCTGCGCATCCTGCGCGCCGACGGCGTGCTCTCGCCGCTCTTCATCCTCTTCGCGGTCATGCTCGCCGCGGCCGGCACGGTCGTCGAGGCGCTCATGCTGCGCGGCCTCTTCGGCGTGGGGCGCGAGCTGAACCTTTCGGGTCAGAGGCTCGGCGCCATCGGCGCACTCGTCGTCTTTCTGCTGGCGCTGCTCGCGCTGGAGCTGCCTCTGGCGGGCGCGGTGCTGCGGATGGGGAGGCGGCTCGAGACGCGCCTGCGCATGCTCTTCATGGACAAGATTCCCAGGCTCGGCGACCGATATTTTCACAGCCGCCTCACGTCCGACATGACCGAGCGCAGCCACAACATACACGTCCTGCGCCAACTGCCCGCGCTCGGCGAACACCTCCTGCGCTCGGTCTTCTCGCTCGCGCTGACGACGCTCGGCATCGCGTGGCTCGACCCCGCGAGCGCGCCCGTCGCCGTGCTCGCCGCAGCGCTCGCCGTCACCTTCCCCTTCGCGGCGCAGCCCGTCCTCTTCGAGCGCAACCTGCGCGTGCGCAACCACGCCGGCGCGCTGAGCCGCTTCTACTTCGACTCACTCATCGGACTCTTCGCCGTGCGCGCGCACGGGGCCGAGCGCGCCGTGCGCCGCGAGCACGAGAACCTTCTGATTGATTGGGCCGGGGCGGGGTTGGGCCTGCTGCGCGCGACGGTGACGGCCGAGGCTTTGCAGTTGCTGGCCGGCGTGGGGCTGTCCGCGTGGCTGGTCGTCGACTACGTGTCGCGGGCCGGCGAGTCGGGCGGCCTTCTGCTCTTCGCGTACTGGGTCTTGAACCTGCCCGTGCTCGGGCAGGAGGTGGGGCTGGTCGCGCGGCAGTATCCGGGCTTCCGCAACGCCACGCTGCGCATGCTCGAACCGCTCGGCGCGCTCGAAGAGGCGGACACGCAAGAGCCTGACGCAACCTTCTCCTTATCTGAATCTTCCTCGAACGGTAACGCCGAGGCGTTCATACAACTCGAAGCCGCTGGCGCGTTGGTCAAGGTCGAAGGCGACGCAAAGACCGGACTCGCCTTGACTCATGTGTCAGAGGTCTCCGAAGTCGTCGCCGCCACGGAGAGCGTTTTAAGACACGGGCTGTCATTGGTCTTCGAGGGCGTGACGGTGCGCGCGGCGGGCCACACGATTCTGGAGGAGATAGACCTCAAGGTCGGCGCGTGTGAACACGTCGCGGTCGTCGGCTCTTCGGGCGCGGGCAAGTCGAGCCTCGTCGGCGTGCTGCTCGGGTGGCACAAGCCCGCCGAAGGGCGTGTCCGCGTCGGCGGCGTAACGCTCGGCGGCCGTCGGCTCGAACGCCTGCGGCGCGAGACGGCGTGGGTCGACCCGACCGTCCAGCTCTGGAACCGAACCTTCATCGAGAACCTGCGTTACGGCTCGGACGCTTCCGCCGCCGATTCGCTCGGCCGCGCCGTCGAGCTCGCAGACCTCATCGACGTGCTCGAAAAACTTCCCGAAGGTCTGCAGACGCCGCTCGGCGAGGGCGGCGCGCTCGTCTCCGGCGGTCAGGGCCAGCGCGTGCGTCTGGGCCGCGCGATGCTGCGCGAAGACGTGCGGCTCGTCATCCTCGACGAACCCTTCCGCGGGTTGGAGCGCGAGCGCAGGCGCCGCCTGCTCGAACGCGCGCGCGTTTACTGGCGCGGCGCGACGCTCCTCTGCATCACGCACGACGTGGGCGAGACGCTCTCGTTCGAACGCGTCGTCGTCGTGGACGGCGGCCGCGTCGTCGAAGACGGCCGCCCCTCTGAACTCGCCTCGGACTCGGACTCGCGCTACGCCTCGCTCCTCTCCGCCGAAGAGGAGGTGCGCACGGGCATGTGGTCGGGCGGCGATTGGCGCCGCCTCAGACTCGAAGGCCAACGCCTGACCTGACGCTTTTCATGAACGACGTATCGTACATGACCTGGCCGGCCGAGTCCTTAGGGCCAGCGCTCGAAGCGTTGGCGCGCCACGGTGGACTCGCACCACGCAACACAGAGGCGGGGAGTCCGCCGCCGTCGTTCGTGCTCGAAGGCGGCGAAGCTTTGGGGCAGTGGGTCGAGTCGGCGGCGCGTTGGCTCGGGCTGGAGGCGGAGCCGAGGCCGCTGCGTTACGTCGAAGTGCTGCAACTGTCGCGCGCGACGGAGGCGCCGACGCTCGTGCGCGTCCCCGGCGAAGGCGAGCCGCGCTTCCTCGCACTGCTCTCGGCGCGAAACGGTTCGGCCACGGTCGTCTGCCCAGACCTCTCCGCGCGCCGCGTACGTTCGGAAGAGGTGGGCGCCCTCTTGTGTCACACGACGGAGCAGCCTCTGGCCGCGGAGGTCGGGCGGCTGCTCGAAGAGATAGGCGTGCCGCGTCGGAAGCTGAAGCGAGCGAGCGCGGCGATTCTCGAACAGAGACTCGGGGCCAGGTGGATCGCGGAGTGTTGGAGTCTGCGCAACCCGCCCGCGACCTCCCTCCGGCAGCGCGCGCGGCAGGCGCGCCTCGGGCGGCGGCTCGCGCTCTTCTTCGTCGCGCACGTCGCGCAGTATGTGCTGTGGCTGCTTTCGTGGTGGGTCATCGGGCAGGCCGCGCTCGGCGGCCGCGCGGACGGTGGTTTACTCGCGGCGTGGGTGCTGCTGCTTCTGACGACGATACCGCTGCGCCTGTTCGAGACCTGGTCGTCCGGCCTCTTCGCCGTCGGCGCGGGCGGACTCATCAAGCAGCGTCTGCTACAGGGCGCGCTCAAGCTTGAGCCGGAAGAGATAAGGCACGAGGGCGTCGGGCACCTGCTCGGTCGCGTCTTCGAGGGCGACGCCGTCGAGTCGCTCGCGCTGAGCGGAGGGCTGCTCGGCGCGGTCGCGGTCGTCGAGCTGGCGTTCGGGGCCTGGGTGCTGTGGGCCGGCGCGGGCGGCTGGCTTCACGTCGTCCTTCTCGCCGCGTGGGTCGTGCTGGTCGTCACGCTGGGTTGGGTTTACTACCGGCGGCGTCTCAGGTGGACTGAGTCGCGTTTGAAGCTGACGCACAACCTGGTCGAAGTGATGGTCGGGCACCGCACGCGGCTCGCGCAGGAGGCGCGCGAGCGCTGGCACGAGGGCGAAGACCAGTCGCTCGAACATTACCTGAGACTCTCGGCGGAGGTAGACTCGGTGGCGGCGAAGCTCGCGGCGCTCGTGCCGCGCGGCTGGCTCGTCGTCGGCGTGGCGGCGCTCGCTCCTGCATACGCTTCGGGTGAAGCTTCGGCCGCGGCGCTCGCCGTCTCGCTCGGCGGCATCCTTCTCGTCTTCCGCGCGCTGTCGAAGTTGGCCGAGAGCCTCGCGTCGCTCGCGGGCGCGGGCGTCGCATGGCGAAAGGTCGCGCCGCTCTTCGAAGCGGCTGCAAGGCCGGACGAGGCGGGCGTCCCTTCCTTCTCCGTCTCATCACAAAAGAAGGAACGTGACGAAGCGCGGGCCGTGGTCGAGGCGCACGAACTTGTCTTCCGTTATCAAGGCCGTGAAGAGCCTGTGCTGCGCGGGTGCAGCCTGCGCATCCACGCGGGCGAACGCCTGCTGCTCGAGGGCCGTTCGGGCGGCGGCAAGTCGACGCTCGCGTCTCTGCTGACGGGGATGCGCCGGCCCGACTCGGGGCTTCTGCTGCTCGGCGGCTTAGACCGACAGACGCTCGGGCTTGACGGCTGGCTTCGGCGCGTCGTCTCCGCGCCGCAGTTTCACGAAAACCACGTGCTGACCGAGACCTTCGCCTTCAACCTGCTCATGGGTCGGCGCTGGCCGCCGCGCGTCGAAGACTTGAAAGAGGCCGAGGAGGTCTGCCGCGAGCTGGGCCTGGGCGAGCTGCTCGCGCGCATGCCCGGCGGCTTCGAGCAGATGGTCGGCGAGAGCGGCTGGCAGCTCTCGCACGGCGAACGCAGCCGCCTCTTCATCGCCCGCGCGCTCCTGCAGCGCGCAGACCTCCTCGTCCTCGACGAGAGCTTCGCCGCGCTCGACCCTGAGAACCTGCGCCTCGCGCTCGCCTGCGTCCTCAAACGCGCCCCCGCCCTCCTCGTCATCGCACATCCTTGAAGGCAGTTGGCGTCACCCTCACCCAGTCGAAGCGCGCGGGGCCGCCGGCCGCGGTAAGGGCGACGCGGACGCCTTCGACGTAGGCCCCGTCAACTTCGCCGCCGACGTCCGTCCACTCGCGGCCGTTGGCGCTGAAAGAGAAGCGGTAGCGCTCGCCGCCTTCGGCCTTCATGCGCAGGTAGACGGAATCCTTTGCGGACGCGTCGGCTTCGGCGACGCGGCGCAGTTCCTTTCCCTCGCGCCGCCACACGTAGACCTTACCCGCGCCCGCCGAAACACCCAGCGCGCTCTCGCGCCACCCGTATGCGGCAAGCCCCGCGCGCGCGCCGGCCGCCGCGCCTTTCAAATCGACCAAAGCCGTCGCCGTGTAGTCGCCCGAAGTCGCCCGCCGCGCGAGAACCGCGCCCGCGTACTCTTCCGCGAGTGAAGCGGAGGAAGGGGTGAGCGTCAGGTATCCGCCGAGTCCCGCCTCGATGCGCAGCGTCGGCGCGTTGTTCATCGGCCACTGCCATTCGGGGTTGAGAGTCGATGTGTTGAAGCCGTCGAAGAACTCTGCGGGCGCGGGCGGGTTGCCGCGGCCGAGCGGCGCGGGCGCGACGCTGCTCGGGCCTTGCCCACGGTTGACGCGCGGCCAGCCGTCCTCGCCCCACGTCACCTCGTCGAGCACCGCCTCGCGCCCGACGCTGAACGTGTCGCGCCGCTTGCGGTATGAGTGGTAGAGCAGGAACGTTCGGCCGTCTGGCGTCTCCGTGATGCTGCCGTGGCCGGGGCACTGCCAGTCACGGTTGGCGGCGATGATCGGGTTCTTCGAATACTTCTCCCACGGCCCCAGAAGACTCTTCGCGCGCGCCACGCCGAGCGCGTAGTCGCACGCGCGGCCGCAACAAGCGTTCCCCGAATAGAAGTGATAGAACCAGCCGCCGCGGCGCAGGATGTAGGCGCCCTCGACCACGTGCCCCTCCCACGGCGCGTTGTTGCGCAGAATCTCCCTGCGCCTGCCGACGAGGCGCGTGCCGTCCGTCGAGAGTTGCTGCGCGAAGATGGAGGTCGGGAGTTCGGGCCGCGCGTCGTTGCCGTCGGCCTTCCAGACGAGGTAGGGCAAGTCCCTCTCGTCGTACAGAAAGAAAGGGTCGATGGAGCCGACGTTCTTCAGCTCCTTTATCTCGCAGACGAGCGGCCCGTGATCCGTGTAAGGCCCCTGCGGCTGCTTGGCCGAGGCGGCGGCGACGCAGAGCGTCCCGCGCCGCTTCGGCCCCTCGTCGCGCCGCGCCGTGTAGAAGACGAACGTGCGCCCGAACGCGGACACTATCTCCGGTGCCCAGAAGTCGCCCTTCGCCCACGCCGGCTTCGACGCGAAGACGAACCCGACGCTCTCCCAGTTCACCAGGTCGCGCGAGCGCAGCAGAGAGAAGTGCGGCGCCCAACCGCCCGTCGTCGTCACCGCCCAGAACTCCCCGCCCACGCGCGCGACAGAAGGGTCTGGGTAGTCGCCCGCGATGACGGGGTTGTGATACTCGGCCGTCTGCCCCGGCACCGTGAGGCAGAGGGCGAAGAATAGATTTACCACAGAGACACAGAGACACAGCTTGTTGAATAATTTCTTCAAGCTGTGTCTCTGTGTCTCTGTGGTGAAAACCCCTTCACGACACATGCAACTCATAACGAAAATCAGTTGCTAAACCTTCTGCACTCGTCTTCGCGTCGGCTTCTCAGGCACCGCGGCCGGCGCGGTCGAGGCGCGCGTAATGAGATAGGTGGGGATGTTGACCTGGACGCCGCGCCGCTCGGGGTGCTCGATGTTGGACATGAGCGCATCGACCGCGCGGCGGCCGAGTTCGGCCCGCGGCAGGCAGACGGTCGTCAGAGGTGGCTCGGCCGAAGCGGCGAACGCGATGTCGTCGAACCCGATGACCGAAACGTCGCGCGGTATCTGCAAACCCGCGGCGCGCAGCTCGGCCATCACGCCGAGCGCCATCAGGTCGTTGGCCGCGAGCACGGCCGTCGGCCGCGCGTCAGCGGCCAGCATCTCGGCCGCGGCCCGGCGCCCGCCGTCGAGCTTGAAGTCGCCGCGGTAGAAGCGCACGCGCGCGCGCGGCAGGTGCCGGCGCATCGAGTTGCGGAAGGCTTCCAGGCGGCGCACGGCCGAGCGCAGACGCTCGGGGCCGCTGACGAACGCGATCTCTTTGTGGCCGAGCGCGACGAGGTGGCCGATGGCCTCCTCGATGCCGGTCTCGTAGTTGACGCTGACGTTCGACATGTGGACGCCGGGCTTGCCGAGGTCGAGGAAGACGACCGACACGTCGCGTCGCGCCAGCTCGCCGACGAGCGTCTTGTCCAGTTCGGAGGTCATGACGACGACGCCCGCGACCTTGCGCTCGATGAAGCGGCGGACGTAGTGCGACGTGCGGTCGGGGTCGTAGTTCGTATTCGAGAGGATGAGGTCGTAGCCGCGCTCGAAGGCCGCGGCCTCGATGGATTTAATCAACTCGGGGAAGAAGGGGTTCGAGATGTCGGAGACGACGAGGCCGAGCGTGTGGCTGCGGCCCGAGGCGAGCGAGCGGGCGTGCGCGTTCGGGTAGTAGCCGCAGCGCCCGACGGCGTCGAGCACGCGCGCGCGCACCTCCTCGGAGACGAACCTCGTGTTGTTGATGACGTGCGAGACGGTCGCGGTCGAAACGCCCGCCTCGCGCGCCACGTCCTTGATGCTGCTCATATGTTTGGAATGATGAGTGATGAGTGATGAGTGATGAATGAAAGGCAGCGGGTTTTCAATTCATCACTCATCACTCATCATTCATCACTGCTTTATCGTTACGACGCGCACGGCGTCCCAGTCGTTCTCGGACGAGCCGAAGCCGTAGAGCATGACGCGGAAGGTGCGCGGCAGGTTCTTGAGCGTCCTGGTCAGCCCGACCTGCGCGTCCTGCGGCGGACTGTCGGGGCCGTTGAGGACGAAGAGGAACTCGTCGCCGCGTCGGACGATGCCGAGCACGGGGTTCTTAATCTTCGTCCCCAGCTTGCGGTTGTCGAACCGCTCGCCCCGCCCGTCCACGATTGACCAGGCCTCGAACGTGCCCTCGCTCGTCAGAATCCACTCGACGCGGTTGCGCCCCGAGCCGTCGAACAGAATCGTCAGGGAGGCGAAGCCGATGGGCGAACTCTTGTCGCCGGGCAGCGGCAACTGCTGGCCGACGCGCGCCACCTTCGCCTCGACGCTGAAGCGTTCGCCGGTGAAACTCTGGCGACTGCGGACGCCCGCGCGCGAGCCGTTCTGGCTGCGGATGCGCAGCTCGCCGTCTTTGACCTCGGCCTTGCCGCCACCCGCGCCCTCGAAGGTGAAGCGCTCCCACTTCGCCTCGTCGAGCGCCGAACCGTTGAAGCCGTCCGACCATTCGTCGAAGGCGGGCTGCGGCTGCGCCGTCTGCGCCGCGGCGCGTGCCGAGGCCAACACCAGCGCGAGCAGGAGCAGCGAGACTTTCGTCCCGTTTGAACTCATCCTTCCCTCCCTGTCCGTTCAGAAGTTGACGTGCGCGAGGCGGCGCAGGAGGTCTCGGCGGTCGGTCTCGCGCTTCTCCTTCTGCGCCTCGCTCAACTGCTTGAAGGCGTCGAGCTGGCGCTGCGCGTCCGCGGTGCGCCTTAGCCGGACGTAGACGCGGCCCAACTGGTAACGCGCGTCGGCCGACCGCGGGTCGAGTTTCGTCACGCGCTCGAACTCGGCCGCCGCCTCGTCCCAACGTTCCTGCCGCACGTAGAGCTTGCCCAGGGCGAGGTGGGCCGGGGCGAAGTCCTGCTCCAGCTCGACGGCACGCCTCAGATGACTCTCGACGCGCGCGGCGTCGAACGCGGGCTGCTTAAGCATCGCGTCGGCCGCGAGGTAGTAAGGGACGGCGAAGTTCGAGCCGGCCGCGATGGCCCGTTCGTAGAGCGCGGCGGCCTCGGCGTACTGGCCGCGCTCGCCGTAGGTCGAGCCGAGGTACGCGAGCGCGGGCACAGAGCGCGGGTCGAGTTCGAGCGAGCGCTCGAAAGACTTGCGCGCGTCTTCGGACTTGCCGTCGCCCTGCTGCGCGATGCCGAGCGCGAGCCAGAGCGGTGAGGAGTCGGGGAACTCCTGCAGGGCTTCGCGCACGCGGATGACGGCCGCGCCCGGCGCCTTCGTGTCGTTGAGCATGAGGCCGTAGCGCAGCCGGTAAGACTCGTTCTTCGGGTCGCGCGCGATGGCGAGGCGCATCGCGGGGATGGCGTTCTCGACGTAGCCCCCGGCCGCGTACACGTCGGCCAGCGCGGCGTAGACCTTCGCGTCGTCCACGCCGCGCGCCACCGCGCCTTCGAGCGCACGCCCGGCCGCGGGGATGTCCCTGCGCTTGAGGTGCACGCGTGAGAGCGCGACGACGGCGTCGACGTTCGAGGGTTCGGCCGCGACGACCGCGTCGAGTTCGCGCGCTGCCTCTTCGAAGAGTCCGGCTTCGAGGAGCGCCGCGCCGAGTTCCGCGCGTGACGACGGCGCCGCGGCGGACGTAGCGGCGTCCGCCGCGGCGCTCGCGCCCGCCCCCGTGGCGGCGGAGACGAACGACGCGTAATCCTTGTAAGCGGCCGCCGCCTGCTCGCGCTCGCCGAGCCGGAGGGCGATGACGACGAGCGCGCGTGCGATCTCGACGTCGGGCGCGACGCGCGCGGCGCGCGCGAAGAGTTCGCGGGCGGCGCGGAGGTCTTCCGCGCCGCCCGCGTTGAAGCGTATCTGCGCGAGGTTGACGAGGGCGTTCGGCTGGTCTCGGTCGAGCTTGAGCGAAGCTTCGAACTGCGCGGCCGCGAGCTGCGTCCGCCCCAGGCGGACGAGCACCGCGCCGTAGTTGTTCCGCGCCGAGGCGCTGAAGGGCGCGTAGGCGGCCGCCGCCGCGAAGTGCTTCTCCGCCTCTTTAAAATCTCCGGCGCGGTCTGAGAGCACGCCGAGGTATGTGTGCGCGTCCACGTTCTCGGGGTCGGCCTGAAGCGCGCGGTTGAAAGCCTCGCGGGCCGCAGCCTCGTCGCCCCTTTCGACCGCCGCCACGCCCTCGCCGACGAGCTTCGCGGCGGTCGCCGTGCTCCTACGTTGAAGTACCCGCTGTGCCGCCTGCGCGGCGCTCACACACTGCGCCCCCGCGGCGAGTCCGGCCGCGAGGGCAAACGCCGCCAACGTCCTGCGCGTCGCGCTCTTCATATCTGTCGGCTATAGGAGCGGCGGCGCGGGCGGCGCTTATGGCCGCATGCTGCGCGCCGCCGTTCGTCTCAGGAGGCCGTCGGCCGCGCGCGCCTCCCGCTCAGAAGAGCAGGCGCGCGCGCAGTTGAATGGTGCGCCCGAACCTGTCGTTGTTGACGCTCTGGAAGCCGAAGTTGGCCGCGTCGCGCAGGTCGGTGGTCGGGAAGAAGAAGCGGTGGCGGTTGAAGACGTTGAACGCTTCGGCGCCCAACTCCAACGAAACGGTCTCGGTGATGCGCGTCTTCTTCAGCAGACTCAGGTCTTCGTTCGAGAACGGGTCTGAGCGCACGTTCGAGAGCGTCGGCGCAGTCGTGCCGAAGAAGCGCGCCGGGTTGGCGTAGTAGAGCGCGTAGTTGGTTGAGCCGATGGCGGCGCCGCTCGGGTTCTCGTTCGTTGCGCTGCCGAAGGAGCCGAAGCGCGGCGGTGGCGCGAAGGCCCCGGCGTTGAAGCTCTGTAGACCGATCCGCGCGGCATCGAACGTACGGCTCGCGTCGACCGCCGCGCCCGTCGGGTTCAGGCGAAGGTTCCCGAGGTAGCCCGTCGTCTGTAGGAAGTCAGTGTAGAACGGGTCGGAGGTGAAAAGCGAGAGCGGCACGCCCGACTGGTAGCGCGCGATACCGCTCAACTGCCAACCGCCGACCAGCCTGTCCAGCACGCCGCCCTCGTTCAGGAAGCGGCGGCCCTTGCCGAACGGCAGCTCGAACAGGAAGTTCGCGACGAAGACGTGGCGCGGGTTGTTGGCCGACTCCGAGCGGAGGTTGGCGTTGAACGGGTTCTGCAACACGCCGCTGTTCGGCGTGCCGCCGAAGAGGTCTTCGGCCGCGTTAGTCAGAAGCTTCGACCAGGTGTAAGAGGCCCCGGCCTGTATGCCCTGCGCGAAGCGGCGTTCGAGCTTCAACTGGAGCGCGTTGTAGTCGCTGGTGCCCTGACTCTCGAGCAGGTTGTTGATGCGGTTGTACTGCGGGAACGGCTTGAGCGCCTGCGCGACCGAGCCGTTGAAGCCTGAGTAGACCGCGTTCGGGCTGGACGGGAGGGTGATGCCGACCGACGCGGCGTAGTTGCGGTCGGCCGTGTTCAAGTCATTCACGTTCTTAATCAGCAGCGGGAAGCCGAGCCGGAGCGCGTTGAAGGGCAGCGCATTCAGCCGGCCGAAGTTCGAGCGCAGGCGCGTCGCCTTGTGGCCGATGTAGCCGGCCGAGGCGACGAAGTTATAAGGCAGCTCGCGCTGTAGGTCGAGGCTCCACTGGACGGTGCGGCCCGTCTTGAAGTCGGGGTCGAAGAACTGCACGTCCGAGCCGAGGAACTGGCAGCTCGGGCAGACGGGCGGGATCGAGGGGTAGGTTGAGAGGAAGAAGACCGCGTTGCGCCCGTTGGGCGTGCGCGCGCCGCTCCCCGAGTTGTAGCCGAGGAGGCCCGTGCGCAGCTCGTTGTTGCCCTCGAAGCCGTAGAGGATGGGCGCGTAGTAGAGGCCGCCGCCGCCGCGCACGACCGTCTTCTCGTTGAGCGAGTAGGCGAAGCCTACGCGCGGGCCGAAGTTTGAGTGGTCGGGCTTAGCCAAAGTCTCCCGGTCAGCCTGCACCCCGCCCTGCCCGATGACGCCGGCGATGGCCCCGAGGCGCCCGCCCGCCTCCGGGTTCGGCTTGGTCGGGTCGAAGCCTCGGAAGGCGCCGTGCGATTCGGTGCGCAGCCCCGGCAGGTCGTAGCGCGCGCCGACGTTGATCGTCAGGCGCGGCGTGAGCTTGATGTCGTCCTGGACGAAGTACCCTTGCGTGAGCTGGCGGAAAGATGGGTCAACGGAGTCCGTCGAGTTGAACGAGAACTCGGTCGCGCCCGTGAGGAGGCTGGCGATGGGCCAGCCGCCGTCCGGGTCGCGGTCGGCCGCCGTCTGGTCGTTCCGGAAGTTGAACGAGGCGCCCGGGTCGATGCGCTGGAAGAAGTTGAACTGCCCGGGCCGTACCTCGGCCCCGAGCTTCAACGAGTGGCGGCCGCGGATGTAGGTCACGGCGTCGGAGATGTGCCACGAGTTATCCCAGATGTGGTCGGTGAAGAAGCTCGACCCGATGTCCTGATAGGCGCGCGGGTCGTTCGAGGAGATGGGGTCGCCGTAGCCGGGGAAGCCGACGCGCGGGAAGGCGATGTTCTGTGACGCGTTCGCCGGCAGGCCCAGGCTCGACGTGTTGAAGCCCTCGGACGTGTTCCGGTTGCGCACGTCGAAGCGGTTGAAGCCGAGGTTGAAGTGGTTCAGCAGGTTCGGCGAGAAGGTGTAGTCGTGCTGGATGCGCGCGAAGTACGACTTGAACTCCTGGCTCCAAACGTCCTGCGCGATGAAGGGCAGCGGGAAGCGCGGGAAGCGGCCGGCGGAGGTCGCGATGCGGTCGTTGCTGCGCGTCGAGTAGCTGGTCGTCAGGTGCTGCCGGTCTGACAGATTGAAGTCGAGCTTCGCCGTCCACTGATCCATGTTCGTGGGGCGCGTGGTCGAGGAGGAGTAGTTCTGGAAGACGGATGAGCCGTTCGGCCCCGTCCGGTTCGGGAGCGGGAAGGCCTGGAGTATGTTGAAGCCGGCCCGGTCAATCCGCGCGCCACCGAGGTACTGGTCGAGGCGGTTGCCGGGGACGGCCACGCGCGTGTCCGACGGCTGGCGCGGGTCGTAAATCTGCACGCCGTTAGGCCAGGCGAGCGGGCACGTCGCGCAGAAGCGGAAGCTGCGGATGTACGGATCGGTCAGAAGCTCAGAGAAGTCGCCGGTGCGCATCCGCGCCGTCGGCACGGTGAGGATGACGTTCTCGCCCTCCTTGAACCGGTAGCCTTCGAAATTGAAGAAGAAGAAGGCGCGGTTCTTGAAGTTGTTCAGGACGGGGCCGCCCTCGCCGAAGTGCGGCAGGTAGATGGGGCCGCCGACGTTGCCGCCGAAGTCGTTCTGCTTGTCGGGCGCGCGCTCAAGGTTGTTAGCGTTCGAGCGGAAGCCGTTGGCGTTGAGGGCCTCGTTGCGCAGCAGGTCGTAAAGCTCGCCGTGGAACACGTTGGTGCCCGACTTCTGCGTCAGGTTGACGATGCCGCCCGAGGAGTTGCCGAACTCGGCCGAGTAGGATGAGGTTGAGATTGTGAACTCCTGGAACGCGTTCGGCCCCGGCGCGACCTCGGAGAAGAAGGTGCCGTTCTGCGTGCGGCGCGTGGTCGCGCCGTCGATGAGGATTTCGGTGCCGAGCGCTTGGCCGCCGCTCACGCGGAAATTGGAGGTGTTCGTCCCCTGCCCGCCGGTGGCCGTCCCGACCGTGACGTTGCTGTCGAGGAAGATGAAGGAGAGCGGCGTGCGCCCCGCGAACTCGGAGCTGACCTGGAGCGGCAACTCCTTGATCTGCCGCTCGGTGACGTTTGACTGGCGGACGGGCGAATCGGCCTGGATGGCCGCCGCCGCGTCGCCCGTCACCGTCACCACGTCGGCGACGGCGCCGACCTCCAGCGTGAAGTCGAGCGTGTGTGTCACCTGCACGGCCACCTTGTACCGGTCAACCGTAGTGGTCTTGAAGCCCGCGGCCTCGACGCTGACGCGCCACAGGCCGGCCCGCAGTTCGGGCAGCGTGTAGCCGCCCTCGTCGCTGGTCGTCGCCTCGCGCACGTCGCCCGTGTCGATACTCGTGGCCGTGACCTTGGCGTTGGGGACGACCGCGCCCTGCGGGTCTGTGACCCGGCCGGTGACGGTGCCGCGGTCGCTCTGCGCGGAGGCGGCCGCCGCCGTGGAGAGCAGAAGCGCGAATGCCAGCAACGTGAACGAGAAAACCCTGTGTCTCATAAACTCCCCTTCTCCTGCTGTGAGACCGACGGCCCCTGCCGGAGCATCGCACCTCGGCCCCCGCGACGTGGGTGATAGATTGAGTCTGGACGGTTGAAAAAGCCTTACGTAAACGGTTACGGGGGTAGCCCGGCTTATAACAAGGGCGGGTCGCGCTTGTCAATACTTTTGTCCGGCGGCCTGCGTAAATGAGCCGCCAGAGCGTACGCTTTCGTCCATCCGGGTGAGCCGCCGCGCCGTTGACGCGCTCCGCGCGGCGCGGCTAACCTCGGGTTCGATTCCGAAACTGAAGCGTGGGCGGGGGAGGTCGTTTGGAGCGCAGGCGCAAGAGGCCGCACCGCGTGCACCTGGGCGAGCGCGGCATCTACATCTTCGAGAGCCGGCACAGCCCGGACTTCCGCATGGAGCTGGTCGCGCGGGAGTTCGTGCACCTCTACTTCGTGCGCGAAGGGCGCGGCTTCATCGAGACCGAGCGTGAGCGTCTGGCCGTCCGCGAGAACCAACTCGTCTACGTCCCCGCAGGCGTCGCGCAGAGGCCGTTGGACGACCCGTCAGACCCGCTGACCGTCATCATCCTCTGCTTCTACGAGAGCGTCTTCGGCGGCTGCACGGCGGCGGGCGAGGGGCTGCGTCTGTTCTCAAGCAACGTCCCCGCCCTCACGCCCTTCAAGGTCGGCGACAACTACACGCGCCTCGAAGTCCGGCGGCGCCTCCGCAACATCTTCGCCGAGCAGTTGCGGCAGAGGGATGGTGGCGACGCCGTCATCCTCGCGCACCTCATCGAGCTGCTCGTCTTCCTCGCGCGGACGTACGCGGAGCACCAGGCGCTCTCGCCGACAGACCCGGGCGCGGCGGCCTTCGCCGGCAGCCTTCAGTACCTCGACGAGAACTTCCACCACCCCGTCCGTGTCGAAGAGCTGGCCGACCTCGCCAACATGTCCTACCGCAGCTACACCGAGCAGTTCAAAAGGCGCACGGGCCGCACCGTCACGCAGTACCTCTCCGAGCGCCGCGTCGATTACGCGAAGCGGCTCATGCTTGAGACCGACGACATCCTCTTCGCCGCGACCGAGGCCGGCTTCGGCGACCTGACGCACTTCTACCGCGTCTTCAAGAAGCTGACCGGCCTCACCCCCAAGCAGTTCATCGAGGACGGCCGCCGAATCCGCCAATAAAAAATTCTCCGGATCGCCCAAAACCGCACGTGCCTCTTCCGGCACAATGGATTCATCCAAAGTAATCGACACGTAAGGCGAACTGTATTCGACTAAAGGCATGAACACTTTACTTGAGAGAAGACCCGCGCTCTTTACGATCCTTCTGGCCGCGCTGACGGCGCTCACCTCGCTCTCCATCGACATGAGCCTGCCGGCGATGCCCGAGTTGCAGCAGGCTTTCCGGGCCGGCGTCTCGTCGGTGCAGTTGACGCTGAGCATCTTCCTCACGGGCTTCGCGCTGGGTCAGATCATCTGCGGGCCGCTCTCGGATCGCTGGGGGCGGCGGCCCGTTCTGCTGGCGGGACTCGCGCTCTTCACGCTGGCGGGGCTGGCCTGCGCGGGCAGCACTTCGCTCGGGATGTTGGTGGCCGCGCGCTTCCTGCACGGCATGGGCGCGAGCGTCGGGCCGGTGGTGGCGCGCGCCATCGTGCGCGACCGCTTCGACTCGCGCCGCGCGTCGGCGGTGCTCTCGCAGATTACGCAGGTGATGATCGTCGCCCCGCTGCTGGCTCCGACGCTCGGCGGCTACCTGCTCGTCAACCTGGGCTGGCCCGCCATCTTCACCGTGCTCGGCGTGAGCGGGGCGCTGTTTACGCTCGCCTGCTGGCGCTTCCTGCCCGAGACCGCGCGGGCGAAGGACGAGGGTGAAGGGGTTAAGGCCCCGGCGGTGCGCGAAAGCCTCCGCGCAGTGCTCAGGCACCGCGAGAGCCTGCGGCACGCTCTGACGACCTGCTTCGCGTACGCGGGCATGTTCGCCTACGTCGGCTCTTCGCCGTTCGTGCTGATTGACGGCTTCGGCGTGAAGGAGGAGAACTTCGGGTACTTCTTCGCCATGACGGCCGTGGCGCTGCTCGTCGCGGCGACGGTGAACCGCGCGCTGCTCAAGCGCCAAACGCCCTCGCTCCTGATTCTGCGGCGCGGCGTGCTGATCCTTTTCGCGGCGGGCGCTTCACTCGCGCTCGCCTGCTGGTTCGGCGTCGGCGGTCTGGCGGGCGTGATCGTGCCGATGATCGCTTACATGTTCGGGCAGGGGCTGGTGATGCCGAACGCGACGGCCGTCGCGATGGCGCCGCACGGCGAGTCGGCCGGCGTCGTCTCTTCGCTGATGGGCGCTTTGCAGACGGGCGGCGGCGCGCTCGCGGGCTACCTCGTCGGCGCCTTCTACGACCACACGCCGCTCTCCCTGGGTGTCACGGTCGCGGTCTTCGCGACGTTGTCGCTGCTCGCCAACGGCCTCAACTTCTCGTTCAAAGAGAGGCGCGCGGACGCCCTCCACGTGACGAGCGAGGCTTACTAATCGACAATCGCCTGGTAGACGAGCGCGCGCAGCTTGCCGTGGTCGTCGACGTCGCGCGCGGGGATGAGCTGCGTGAAGTAGACGACGACAAGCTGCTCCTTCGGGTCGACCCAGTAGGTCGAGTGGTAGGCGCCGCCCCAGCCGAACTCTCCGACCGAGCCGGGCCGTCCGACCGCGCCCACGTCCTTCACCACATCGAAGCCGAGGCCGAACCCCTCGCCCGGGTTGTACGGCACGCCGTTCAAGTGATCGACCGTCATCAGCTCGACGCTCTTCCGGCTCAGGATTCTCTTCCCGTCCAGCTCGCCGCCGTTCAGCATCATCGAGAGGAAGCGCGCGTAGTCCTGCGCCGTCGAGGTCAGCCCCGCGCCGCCCGAGAAACTCTTCCGCGGCCCCTTCACGTAGGCGCCCTGCCCGACCATCCCGCCCGGGTCGGGCGCGCGCTCAAGGCCCCCAGACTCCTTCGAAGAGTAGACGACCGCGAGCCTTTCGGCCTTCGAGTCCGGCAGGTAGAACTGCGTGTCCTTCATCCCCAAAGGCTCGAAGATGCGCGCGCGCAGGAACTCGTCGAGCGGCTGGCCGCTCACCTTCTCGACGAGCGCGCCGAGGATGTCGGTCGAGTAGCCGTAGACGAACTTCTCGCCCGGCTGCGCGTCGAAGGGGAGCGCGGCCATGCGCGCGACGGTCGCGCCGACCGGCTCGTCTCGATCCGCGAAGTACCAGCCCGTAATCTTCGCGGCCTCCCAGCGGTCGCGCGCGAGGCCTCCGCCGTAGCCGACGCCCGAAGTGTGCGTGAGCAAATCGTGGATGGTGACGGCGCGCTTCGCCTTGACCACTTCGTAGCCGCCGCCCTGCTTCGGCACGGCCACGGTCGTCTCTTTAAACTCGGGCAGGTACTTGCCGACCGGGTCTGAGATGAGCAGACGCCCCTCCTCCTGCAACATCAGCACGCCGACGCTCACCAGCGCCTTCGTCTGCGAGGCGATGCGGAAGATGGAGTCCTCGCGCATCGGCGAGTTCGCCTCCCTATCTCTCAACCCGAAGGCTTCGACGTATGCCACTTTCCCTTTGCGCGCCACGAGCACGACCCCGCCGGCCAGGCGCGACTCTTTGACGTAGCCGTTGAAAGTTTCGCTCAGACGCTTCAGGCGTTCCGAGGAGAGCCCGACCGACTCGGGCCGCGCGCGCTGAAGCGTCTGCGCGGACGCCGCCTGCGGCCCCAACGCCAGCGCGACGAGGAGCACGGCGACTGTCAGGATTCCGCCCGGCCTTCTCTTGTTCATAGGGTGCGACCTCTTCTGGTTCTTTTGATGGTGTGGCGCTTCAGGGTAACAAATCAGACCGCAGAGGCGGAAGCCCGACCGTGAGGGAGGGCGTCGGTCAAACATTAAGAGGGACGACGGGAGGCAGCGTGCCTCCCGTCGTCCCTCTTTCTTCTGTCACATGTACGCCCTCCCTCACGGTCGGGCTTCCGCCACTTATTCGCCAGCTTCGAGAGCCTTCAGCGCGCGTTCGAGCATCGTGCGGTGCGCGGGGCTCGTCGCGCGGCTGAGCTGCTCTTCGAGCCTGGCCCTTGAGAGGCGGAGCGACTCTTCGCGCGCCTTGCGGTCGCGCTCCTCCGGCGAAATCTGCTCGCGCCGCGCGCGCCGCGCCTCGGCCGCCTCCTGCTGCCGCTCCAGAGCCTGCTCCATGCTCTCCGCCAAAGCGTCGCCGTCCCAGCCCATCGCTGCACCTCCTTCGACTGGCTCAACTATATCACCGAACGCGCGCGCTCAGAATCTTGTCGCCGTAGATCGTCCGGAAGAGCGTGGTCGCCAGCGGCGAGCCCAGCGACTGTAGCTGCTTGTACTGTTCGAGCGCCTCGTCCTTCCGGCCCGAGGCGGCGTAGATGACGCCGAGGTTGCCGTACGCCTCGGCCAAGTTGGGCTGGAGCCGCGTGGCCTCCTCCAGAGTGGCGATGGCCTCCTCGAAGCGTCCGAGCTTGTATTAGACGGCGCCCAGGTGCGAGCAAGGTCGACTGTCTGAAAGATTCGACGGCCTCCGCGAATTTGCCCGCCTGAAAGAGCGACTCGCCCTTCGCGTAGTGTGCGGCGGCCGTCTCCGCCGCGCAGCTCCCGGTTTCTTCCGTCTGTGCGCGTGTCTGTGCGAAAGAGAGGACGGCCGTGAGAAGTGCGGCCGCGAGAAGTATCGTGCGTCCCATGTTCCCCCCTGTTCTTCCCTGCCCCGTGTTGGCGGCTCGGGGGAAACGACCGACGGGTTCTGAATGTTGGTGCCCGGCCTCGGCCCGGCTCATCCGACGACGGGTCGCATTCTTCGCCTATTGTTTCGCGTTTATTTGTTCCCGCTGACACGCTTCCTCTCAAATAACTTCCTGGCGTGTCGCGCCGCGTGGCAAGACTCTGATTAGGGGCTGGGTCGGGGCCGCGTCTGTACAAGTCTGAACATAAAGAACCCCGCCCGGAATCCTGCTATCATCGCGGCATGAGAAAACTCCTGACGTGCTGCCTCGCGGCCTTGGTGCTGGCCGCCGCCGCCTACGTCGCCTCCGGCGTCACGGCCGCTAAGGCCCCCGAAGACGCGGAGGCGCAGATACGCGCCACGCTCAACTCGACGGCCGACGGCTGGAACCGCGGCGACCTCGCGCAGTACCTCGCGGCCTACACCGAATCCGCGACCGAGATGCTCTCGGACGGCCCACGCGGCGGCGTCGAAGCCATCGAGAAGACGATGCGCGAAGGCTTCTGGAAGACCGGTCGCCCCTTGCAGCAGCTCCGCTACGAGCACCTCGTCGTGCGCATGCTCGGCAAGGAGAACGCGCTCGTGACGGGCCAGTACGTGCTCACGGGCGGCGGGCGCCCCGACCGCACCGGCTGGTTCACGACCGTCTGGACGCGCACACGCAACGGCTGGCGCATGATCCACGACCACTCCTGAAAGAAAAATGATGAGTGATAAGTGATGAGTGATAAGAAAAACCTGGCTGTGATTTTTTCTCATCACTCATCACTTATCACTCATCACTCCTAAAGCTATGGCCTCCGAATCGAAGCTCTCCATCTACGCGGCCATCGCCGGCAACCTCGGCATCGCCGCCACGAAGGCCGTCGCGGCCTACGCCAGCGGCAGCTCGGCCATGCTGTCCGAGGCGGTACACTCGCTCGTCGATACGGGGAACGGCGGGCTGCTCCTGCTCGGCCTGCGCCGGAGCCGACGGCCGCCGGACTTCGAGCACCCTTTCGGCCACGGCAAGGAGCTTTACTTCTACTCGCTCATCGTCTCCCTGATGATCTTCACGCTCGGCGGCGGCGTCTCTCTCTACGAGGGCGTGAGGCACGTCCTCCGACCCGAGCCGGCCCGCGACCCCTTCTGGAACTACGTCGTGCTCGGGAGCGCGTTCGTCTTCGAAGGGGTCTCGTGGCTCTTCGGCTGGAAGGCCTTCCGCGCGGCGCGCGGCCGGCGCGGCGTCATCGAGGCCATCCACAAGAGCAAAGACCCGACGACCTTCATGGTCGTCTTCGAGGACACGGGCGCGCTCCTGGGGCTGGTCGTCGCCTTCGTCGGCGTCTACCTCGGCCAACGTCTGGGGCTGCCCTACCTGGACGGCCTCGCCTCCGTGGTGATCGGCCTGATGCTCGGGCTGATGGCGCTCTTCCTCGCGTACGAGACGAAGGGGCTGCTCATCGGCGAGGGCGTGGAGCGCAAGACGCTCGAACGCCTGCGCGCGCTCGTCGCGGCCGACCCGGCGGTCGAGCACGTCAACCGCCTGCTCACGATGTACTTCGGCCCGCACGAGGTGATGCTGACTTTAGAAGTGAAGTTCCGCAACGAGCTTTCGGCCGTGGGCGTGCGCGCCGCGGTCGCGCGCCTGCACGAGTGTATAAGACGCGAGCACCCCGACATCACGCGCGTCTTCTTCGCCTCCGAATCGGTCGCCGAGCGGCAGCCCGAAGCCGGGCGTGCCGCCAACGTTTAAATTCAAATCAGAGAGATGAAGATATGGCTCAAGTATGTGAACACATGACCGAGGTCAAACAGGTGACGCCGAGCGCCAGAGGGTGTGAGGACTGTCTGAAGACGGGCGGGCGCTGGGTGCACCTGCGCCTGTGCGAGACGTGCGGGCACGTCGGGTGCTGCGACAGCTCGCCGAACCGGCACGCGACCAAACACTTCCACGCCACGCGCCACCCCGTCATCAAGTCCTTCGAGCCGGGCGAGGAGTGGGGCTACTGCTACGTGGACGACCTGTTCGTCGAGTCGCTCTGAACCGCGCGCAGGCGGCGCTCGACGAAGAGGACGAGGCGCTCGGCCAGCTCCGGCAGGGGCGACATGCTCGTGTCCACCGCGAGGTGGTAGTTGTCCGCGCAAGACCAGTCGCGCCCGGTCATCTCTTGGAAGTAGCGCGCCCGCAGGCGGTCTGACTCCTCGACCATGCCGCGCGCGCGCTCATTCTCCAGGTCGTACAGCTCCATCACGCGGCGGACGCGGTAGGCCTTCGGCGCGTGGAAGAAGATGTTGACCATGCGCGCGTGGCGCGGCAGGACGTAGGCCGCGCCGTAGCCGACGATGACGCAGTCGTCGCGCGCCGCGACTTCGCGCAGGATGCCCGTCTGACATTCGAAGAGCGCGCGGTCGGAATAGGTGAGGACGGGCGGCGGCGCGTACGTGCCCTCGGGCGGGCCGAACGAGAGGCTCCCCAAAAACCTCTCCCAGAAGCCGGCGACCCGCTCGCGGTTCGGCTCCAGCGCGGAGCACTCGACGCCCAGGCGCTCGGCCGCGATCTGCAAGACCTCCCTGTCCACGTACCGCAGCCCGAGCCGCTCGGCAATCACGCGCCCGATGTAAGTGCCCCCGCTCCCCATCCTCCGCGCGATGGTGACCGTCGTCCTGAATTCCATTGACGCCACCTCCAATTCTTAGAGTGATGAGTGATGAGTGATGAGTGATAAGAAAGAATTGGCCCGGCTTTTTCTTATCACTTATCACTCATCACTCATCACTCTCTAATGAGCAGCTACCGAGGGGCCGCCGCGCGCGCGCACGCGCTTGAAGAGCAGCGTCGCCGGGACGCACAGGAGGCACAGGAAGGCGAGCAGACGGAAGTTGTCGATGAAGGACATCAGCATCGACTGCCTGAGCACCGTGCCGTAAATCGAGGCGAGCGCCTGCTGAGTCGCCGCGAAGCCCCCGCCCCGCAGGCCGAGCGCGCCGGCGATCTCGTGCAGGCGCTGCTGGAAGACGGGGTCGTACGCCGTCATGTGCGCGGCGATGGCCGTCTGGTGCGTCTGCGCGCTGCGCGCCAGCATCGTCGTCATCGCCGCGATGCCGATGGAGCCGCCCGTGTTCCGCATCAGGTTGTAGACGCCCGAGGCGTTGCCGACCTGCTCGTTCGGCAGCGTCCCCATCGCCATCGTCGTCAAAGGCACGAAGATGAAGCCCATCGCGCACCCGCTCACGATGTTCGGCCAGACGACGTTGCTCATCGCGATGTCGAGGTTCAGGCCCGCCAGCATCCAAGTCGAGTAGGCGAGCACCGCGAAGCCGAACATGATGAGCCAGCGCCCGTCCACTTTTCCGACGAGACGCCCGACGATAATCATCGACAGGATCGAGCCGAACCCGCGCGGGCTGACCGCCATGCCGCTCGCCGTCGCCGGATACCCCATCAGCGTCTGCAGGAAGAGCGGCAGCAGCGCGATGGAGCCGTAGAGCACGACGCCCATCACCGAAATCAGCATCACCCCGACGGCGAAGTTGCGGTTCTTCAGGACACGCAGGTTCACAATCGGCTCGTCCGAACGCAGCTCCCAGATGACGAAGCCCACCAGCGCGACGACGGCGATGACAGCCGTCCGCAGGATGAACGCCGACTCGAACCAGTCCTCCTGCTGCCCCAGGTCGAGGATGAGCTGAAGCGCCGCCAGGCCGAGGGCCATCAACCCGAAGCCGACGTAGTCGATGCGCCCCGGCCTCTGCGCGCGGATGTACGGCGGGTCTTCGACGAACGCGTTCGCCATGAAGATGGCGAGCGCGCCGACGGGAACGTTGATGTAGAAAATCCAGCGCCACGAGTAGTTGTCAGTAATCCAACCGCCGAGCGTCGGCCCGATGATGGGCGCGACGACGATGCCGAGCCCGTAGACGGCCATCGCCTGCCCGCGCTTCTCGGGCGGGAAGCTCTCCAACAGCACGGACTGCGCGATGGGCTGCAAGGCGCCGCCGCCCGCGCCCTGCATGATGCGCGCGAAGATGAGCATCCCCAGACTCGTCGCCGCGCCGCAGAGCGCCGAGGCCGCCGTGAAGATGATGATGCAGGCGATGAGGAAGCGCTTGCGTCCGAAGTAGCGCGAGAGCCAGTTGGTCGCGGGCAGGATGATGGCGTTCGAGACGAGGTAGCTCGTCAAGACCCACGTCGCCTCCTCGTTCGTCGCCGAGAGGTTCCCAGAGATGTGCGGCAGCGCGACGTTAGCGACCGACGTGTCCAAGACCTCCATGAAGGTCGCGAGCATCACCGACGCCGCGACGATCCACGGGTTGACGCTCGGCCGCCACTGCGCCTGCGGCGCGGCGAGGCTCGACTGCGGCCCGCGCCCCGGCACCTTAGACATGTCGCCCTGTGCCCGCGCGACGCTCATCCGATCCTCACCTCGGGCGTCACGGACATGCCGGGCGCGAGCATGTGCTGCGTGTCCACCTGGCCCGGCTCGAAGACGATCTTGACGGGGACGCGCTGCACGACCTTGACGTAGTTGCCGGTCGCGTTCTCCGGCGGGATCATGCTGAAGCGCGAGCCGGTGCCCGCCTGTATGCTCTCGACGTGCGCCTTGAAGACGCGGCCCGGGTACGCGTCCACCGTGATTTCGACGTGCTGGCCCGGGCGTATCTCGTTAAGCTGCGTCTCCTTGAAGTTGGCCGTGACCCAGATGTCGCCGGAGACGACGGCCATCAGGGGCTGGCCCGGCTGGATGAGCACGCCCTCCTCGACCGCCTTGCGCGTGACGCGGCCCGACTCCGGCGCGTAAATCTTCGTGTAAGAGAGTTCAAGTTCGGCCTGCTCGACCGCCGCGCGCAACTGTTCAATCGTTGCGCCCGCGGTCTCGGCCTGCGCCTGGCTGACGGCGACCTGCTGCTGCCCCGTTCCGGCCTGCGCGAGTCTGCCGAGAGCTTCGCCTACCCCGGCCTGCGCGGCGTTGATCTGGGTCGCCGCGCGGCGTGCGTTCTCGGCGGCGGCCGACTCGGCCGAGCGCGCCTCCGCCACCTGAGCTTCGACGGCGGCCACGCGGCGGCGCGCGGCTTCGAGGTTGGCGGTGGCGGTCGCGGCCGTCGCTATCGCCTGGTCGAGACGTTGGCGCGACACTTCGTCCTTCGCGAAGAGTTCCTGATAGCGGGCCACGTCCGCGTTGGCGCGCTGCGCCTCGGCCTCCGCGCCCGCGACCTGCGCCTGCGCCTGCGCGACGTTGGCCTGCGCGGTGGCGACGCCCGCGCCCGCTTGATTGATGCGGCTCCGCTCGGCGGCGGCGGCCGCGCGCGCCGTCTCGACGCCGGTGCGCGCCTGGCGCACGACGGACGAGGCCTGCTGCACGCCGGCCTGCGAGGTCGCGCGCGTGAGCGCGATGCCCGCCTGCGCCTCGCGTTGGCGCGCGGCCCCGGCGGCGAGCGCGGCCCGCGCCGCGTCGAGTCGCGCCTCGAAATCGCGCGCGTCAAGCTCGGCGATGAGGTCGCCCTCCTTCACCTCCTGATTCTCTCTGACGTAGAGCTTGACGACGTAGCCCGAGACCTTCGGGCTGACCTGCACGACGCGGCCGTCGATGAAGGCGTCGTCCGTGCTCTCGTGCGAGCGAGCGTAGGCGTAGTAGTTCAGGCCGTAGATGAGCCCGGCGACGAGCAAAATTCCCGCGACGACGAGGAAGACGGGGCGCTTATAAAGTGGCCGCTTCACCGGCGGCGGCGGGACGACATCCTCCGGGATGTCCGGCCCCGCCTGCGCGTCCGCGTCCTCAAACTCCTCCAACCTCTCTTCGACTTCAGGCTCTTCGGTAGCCCTCGACATAATCCTTTTCCTCTTAAACTATCTCGTGGCAGAAGCCCGACCGTAAGGGAGGGCGCCCGTCTTCCTTCAAAGCGTAAGTGGAAGAACACCCACGCCCTCCCTTACGGTCGGGCTTCTGCCTTACCACCTGAACTGCTCGGCGCGGCCGAGCGCGGCGGCGAGGTTGAGGCGCGCGGCGTTGTACTGCGCGAGCGCCGTCACCTCCGAGCTGCGCGCGTTCGAGAGCGCGGCCTGCGCCGAGACGACCTCGACGTTGTCGCCGACGCCCGCGCGGAAGCGGTCGCGCGCCATCTCAAGCTCGCGCTGCGCAAGCTGCACCGTCTGCTGCGCCGCCGCCACCTGCTCGGCCGTCGTCCGCAGGGCGGAGAAGGCGAGCCGCACGTCCTCTTCGACCTGTCCGCGCACGCTCCCGAGTTCCAGCTCGGCCTGACGCGCGCGGCTCGCGGCCGACTCGATGCGACCGCGCGTCAGCCCGCCGTTGAAGATGGGCACGTTCAACTGGACGGCGGCGCGGCGCGTGGGCAGCGCCGTGTTCGTCGGCGTGATGCCGCTCACGCCGTAGTCGCCGACGAAGTCCACCGAAGGCAGCAGCTCCGCACGCGCGGCCCTACGCTCGAGACCGGCGAGGTCGGCCTCGGCCTCGGCGATGCGGACTTCGGGTCGCGCGCGCCCGGCCTCTTCGACCGCGGTCTCGACGGAAGGCAGCGGGTCGTTCGTGAATCTCAGGGGGTCTGTCAGCGTGAGCTGCGAGCCGAGCGGGAGGCCGACGACGCGTTGCAGGTTGAGCACGGCCTGCTCGGTCGCGGTCTGCGCCTGCGACAGGCGCACGCGCGACTGCGCGAGCCGCGTCTCGGCGCGCGTCACGTCGACGCCGGTCGCCACGCCCGCGTTGTGCTGATCCTGCGCGAGCGTCAGCAGAGTCTGTGCCAGCTCAAGGTCGGAGCGCGCGGCCTCGACGTCGCGGCCGGCGCGCAGTGCTTCGAGGTATGTGAGCGCCGTGAAGGTCGCCACCTGCTCGCGCGCGAGGCCCTCGCGCAGCTGCGCGAGGCGCACGCCGGCCTTGCCCACCTGGTAGTTGCGTATGGCCGCGAGGCTGAAGATGGACTGGACGAGGCGCGCGCGCGCGTCGAAGTTGTTGAAGGGGCCGACGAAGGTATTGAAGCCGGGGATGGCGCCGGGCTGGAAGCCGAGCGCGGCGAGGTTCTGCGTGACGTTCGCCTGGTAGGTCGTGCCCGAGACGTTCGGCAGAAGCCCCGCGCGCGATTGCCTCCTCAAGCCTTCGGCCTCGCGCTCTCGCTCGCGCGCGAGGAGCGTCGTGAGGTTGTTCTCTTCCGCCAGTTGAATCGCCTGCTCAAGCCCGAGCGCCGAGGGCACCTGCTGCGTCACGCGCGACGCGCCGGGGAACTGTGAACGGCCCGCGCCCAGGGGGCTCGCCTGCGAGCCGCCCGGCGCGCCGCCGACGGTCGTGCCGCGCGGCTCGCCCGTTTGCGTCCCCTGCGCCTGGCCGCGCGAGGCGTCGCCGCTCTGGTTGGTGCGCCCCGCGCCGCCGGCTTGATTGGTCTGACTGCCCGTGGCGCTCGTCCCCGTCTGGGTCGTGCTCGGTTGATTAGACTGACTCGACTGACCAGACTGCCCGGCCTGTCCTCGATGTGCCGACGCGCACGGCGTCAAAAGGGCGACGCATAAGACGACTAGCGGAACGCCTTTCAAATTCTTCCCCTCGCTCGCTTTCAACTTCATCGTTCACCCGTAAACGCAGGCGGCGAGGGCCGGCTCTCTTCAAGAGAAAGCACGACCCTCGCCGCGACTCGTGCCCCGGCCACTGTGCGGCCGGGGACGAATGCCCCACTCTCACCTCATGTCTGTTCGGGACTGGCGACTGGTTCTATTATTACACCCAACGTATGCGGAAAACATAACGGCGTAGTTGAAAGAAATCTATCGCCCCCATTACTTATTCGGGTACGAGCGCGACGCGGAAACCCGCGAGCGCCCACTCCTCTTCCCCCTCGACGCCGCGGACGTAAGAGAAGTCGCCCGGCCCGCCCGAGCCCACGGCGTAGCATTTCGCGTTGCCCTGCTCGTCCCGGTAGAAGCCGAGTTCGAGCGTCTCCGTCTCCGACCATTCGGGGTGGAAGAGGTTGCCGACGAGGTTGAAGACGACCGGCGGGCAGATGGTCGCGCGATACCCCTGCGGCAGCAGGCCGCGCGCGCGCCAGTCCTCGTTGATGACGCGGATGAATTCGCGCAGGGTGAGGTAGTTGTGCGCGAAGCGCGTGCCGTTGACCATCCCGGCTCGCCCGAGGTACGGCGCGAAGGGGTCGGCCGCGGGGTCGTGGCCGTAAGGGGTTCCGTAGAACTGTTTGTTGCCGGGCAGGTAGCGCGGCTTCTGCGTCGTCTCGACGCCGACGACTTGCCCCTGATGTCGCTCGTGGCCCCGAAAGAGCTGTTCGCGGTAGCTGCCGCCGTGCTCCCTCGGCCGCGTGAACTCGCGCGTCGCGGCCGGGTAGAGGCGCTCAAGGTACGCGTCGCCCAAAGGCACCGCGTCGGCCGTCGGGATGACGTGCCACTCGATGTTGAAGTGTTCTAAGGCGCGGGCGGCCTCCTTCGGCACCTCGAACCCTTTCGCCTCGGGCGCGAGCAGCTCCGCGTCCGGCGCCAGCCCGAAGAACTCACGAAGCTTCGCGGCCCTCTCCGCCTTCCAGTCGGCCATCAGTCTCCCCCCTTTCTTCGTGACAACTCCGACACTCTAATACATCCCAATCACAAATTTCTTGTGACAGTGGGCTCAGAGACAACGAATAGAGTAATCCGTTCATCCTCGGAGCTTTATCTTCTAACAGCTCTTGGCGGAAGGTGTAACCGGACTGAGCGGGGAGCCGTCTTTCAAATGAAGCAGAGATAAGTGTAGGTTTATGACTTCATACAAACTTCCCCACACGCCCCGTGTCGCAGCGCTGCTCTGTGTGGCCGCGGCGCTCGCGCTCTTCTTCGGGGCTTGCAACCGCTCGGGCTCCTCTTCTTCGGCCGAGGCCAAGGCGGGCAAGAAGGGCGGCGAGGCGCGCACGGGCGAGAACGCAGAGACCGCGCCCCCCGTCGCAGTCACCACCGCCCGCGCAGAGTCGCGCGAAGTGCCCTCCTACGTGCAGGCCACCGGCAGCCTCGTCGCCGAGGAGACTTCGGACGTGGCGCCGCAAGCTTCGGGTCAGGTCATCTCGACGCCCGTCGGCGTCGGCGCTTTCGTCCGTCAGGGCGACGTGGTAGCGCGCATCAACGACCGCGACGCGCGCCTCCGTCTTCAGCAGTCGCAGGCCGCGGTGGGCCAGGCCGTCGCCGCCGTGCGGCAGGCTGAGGCGCGCATCGGCCTTTCGCCGGGCGGCAACTTTCAGGAGAGCGCCATCCCCGAGGTGCGCGCCGCCGGCTCGAATCTCGAACAGGCGCAGGCGCAGTTGAGGCTTGCCGAGGCGAACGAGAAGCGCTACCGCACGCTGGTCGAGACCGGCGACGTGGCGATGTCGACTTACGACCAGTACCGCACGGCGCGCGACACGGCGCGCGCGCAGGTCAACGCCGCGCGTCAGGCGCTCGAAGTCTCCATCAACACCGCGCGCCAGAACAACCAGGCCGTGCAGAGCGCGCAGGCCGGGGTCGAGTCGGCCCGCGCGGCCGTCGCCATCGCGCAGAAGGCCGTGGCCGACACCGTCGTCCGCGCCCCCTACGCCGGCTACGTCAGCAGCCGCCCCGTCGCCGTCGGCGAGTACGTCACGCCGGCCTCGGTCGTCGCCACCGTGCTGCGGACGAATCCCATCAAGCTCCAACTGCTCGTCCCCGAAGCGGACGCGCCGCACCTCACGCCCGGCATGGGCGTCTCGCTCGAAGTGGACGCGTTCAGGGACAGGAAGTTCGCGGGCCAGGTCTCGGCCGTCAACCCCGCGATAGACCCCGCGTCGCGCTCGGCCACGGTCGAGGCGCTCGTGCAGAACCCGGACAACGCCCTGCGGTCGGGGATGTTCGCCACGGCGCGCATCGCGCGGCAGGGCGGCAGCCACGCCGTCTACGTCCCGCGCGCCGCCGTGATGAACGACCAGAACACGCAGTCCTACCGCGTCTTCGTCATCCAGAACGACACGGCCAAGCTGCGCGTCGTCCAGATCGGCACCGAAGAGGGGGACATGATTCAGATTCTCTCCGGCGTCGAGCCGGACGAAGTGGTCGCGACCAGCAACCTCCAACAACTCTTCGAGGGGGCGAGGGTAAGAGCTGAGTAGGCAGTAGGCAGATGGCAGTAGGCAGTTGAAAAACTTTTATGTCGAGGACTGTGGGTTCATCTATCAACATTCATAGCGCGGGGCGGCTGCCTACGGCCATCTGCCTACTGCCTACTGATTCGGAGTTCCCATGCAAAAGCTAGCCGAGATTTGCGTCCGCCGCCCGGTCTTCGCCACGGTCATCGTCCTGTTGTTGACGGTCGTCGGCGGCTTCTCGTTCTTCACGCTCGGCGTGGACAGGTTCCCGAAGATCGACCTGCCGACCGTGACCGTCTCGACCACGCTGCGCGGGGCCGCGCCCGAGGAGATGGAGACGGAGGTGACGGACGTCATTGAGGGCGTCGTCAATACCGTCCCCGGCATCGACGAGATGCGCTCGACCTCCTCGCAGGGGCGCTCGCAGGTCACCATCACCTTCAACCTTGAGAAAGACCCCGACATCGCCACGCAGGAGGTGCGCGACAAGGTCTCGACGGTCATCAACAGCCTGCCCGAGACGGCCGACGCGCCCGTCGTCACGAAGGCCGACCCGGACTCGCAGCCGGTCATCCAGTACGCCGTCAGCGCCCCGCGCTCCTCCATCGAGCTGACCGACCTCGTCGAGAAGCAGATTCAGGAAAGGCTCGAATCGGTGGACGGTGTCGGCGAGGCGGTCGTCTACGGCGGGCGCACGCGGCAGATCAAGGTCTACATCAACCCCGACCGCCTGCGCGCCTACAACCTCTCGGTGACCGACGTGGTCAACGCGCTGCGCGCGCAGAACCTCGAACTGCCGGGCGGCAACCTGCAGGAGGGCGCGAAGGTCGTCTCGCTGCGCACGATGTCGCGCGTGCAGAAGGTCGAGGAGTTCAACAACGTCGTCGTCGCCAACCGCAACAAGTACCCGGTCAAAGTCAGCGACGTCGGCCGCGTCGAGGACTCGGGCGCCGACCCGTCCTCGGCCGCTTCCTTGAACGGCACGCCGTCGGTCTCGCTCGCCGTGCGCAAACAGTCGGGCGCGAACACGGTCGCCGTCATCTCGGCCATCAAGCAACGCATGGCCGAGATTCAGCCGCTCCTGCCGAAGGACGTGAAGATCGCCGTCACGCGCGACCAGTCGGAGTTCATCGAGACCAGCCTGCACGCCATCGAGGAGCACCTGATCGTCGGCGGCCTGCTCGCCGCGGTCATCGTCTTTCTCTTCCTGTGGAACTTCCGCTCGACGCTCATCGCGGCGCTCGCCATCCCGACCTCGATCATCTCGGCCTTCGCGATCATCGCCTGGCTCGGCTACTCGCTCAACCAGATGACGATGCTGAGCCTGACCTTGATGGTCGGCATCGTGATTGACGACGCCATCGTCGTCCTCGAGAACATCTACCGCTTCGTCGAGGAGAAGGGCGTCCACCCGTTCCAGGCCGCCATCGAGGGCACGCGCGAGATCGGCCTCGCGGTCATGGCGACGACGCTTTCCTTGCTCGCCGTCTTCATCCCCGTCGGCTTCATGACGGGCATCGTCGGCCGTTTCATGTCCAGTTTCGGCCTGACCTCCGCGGCGGCCATCGCCGTCTCGCTCATCGTCTCGTTCACCTTGACGCCGATGCTCGCGGCGCGCTGGATCAAGCCGCCGAAGCAGTTGCTCACGCCCGAAGGCATGCCCCTGACGAACGTGGACGCGGCGGGCGCGGGCGGCGGCGAGGCCAACAACCACCACGTCGCGCCCGACCGCCCGAACCCTCATGCGGAGTTCGAGCAGGACGAGGCGCACGGCGCGCCGCAGAACCACTCTTCGAAGGAAGGGCGTTTCTACAAGCCCATCGACCGCACCTACACGTGGCTGCTCAAGCTTTCGATGGCGCACCGCTGGGCCGTCGTCCTCATCTGCGTCGTGGTCATCGCGTCCATCCCGTTCCTCTACAAGTGGGTCGGCTACAACTTCCTGCCCGACGAGGACGAGTCGGCCTTCCAGGTCTCTCTGCGCATGCCGCAGGGGACGAGCCTCCCGGCGACGCAGTCGGTCTTGGAACGCATCGCGCGCGACATACGCGAGCAGATTCCGGGCGTGCAGAACACGCTCTCGCTCGCGGGCTTCGGCCGCGGCGGCGGCCCCAACGGCGGCTCCATCAACGTCAGCCTCAAGCCGGTCGGGGAGCGCGACGCCTCGCAGTCCGACCTCATCAACCGCACGCGGCAGATGATTCAGAAGCGGAAGTACCCGAAGGATTTTCAGATCGGCGTCTCGGGCACCTCGTCCATCGGCGCGAGCATCGGCCTCGGCCGCGGCGGCTCCTCGGTCGGCTTCTACATCAGCGGCCCCGACATGGCGAAGCTCGACGAGTACTCGAAGAAGCTGGTCGACCGCATCAAGGACGACGACAAGAACTTCCGCGACGCAGACCGCTCGCTCCTGCTCGGCAACCCGGAGGTGCGCGTCCAGATCGACCGGCAGAAGGCCGGCGACCTCGGCGTCGAGGCCGGCGACGTGTCGCAGGCGCTCAACATCCTCGCCGCCGGCCAGCGCGTCACCGTCTACAGCGAGAACTCCGAGCAGTACGACGTGGTCGTGCAGGCCGACGAGGAGTTCCGCCGCACGCGCGAGAGCTTGAAGGACTTCACCGTCCGCACGGCCGCGGGCGGGACGGTGCCGCTCGACCAACTCGTCGATCTTCAGTCGGGCACGAGTCCCGCGTCCATCGACCGCCTCAACCGGCAGAGGCAGGTGACGGTCTCGGCCGGCGTCGCGCCGACGGCTTCGGAGTCGGAGGCGGTCGTGGCGCTCCAGCGTTACGCGCAGGAGCTGCACATGGAGCCGAGCTACCGCACGGGCGTGACGGGGCAGTCGAAAGAGCTGGCGCGCGCGAACCAGTCGTTCATGCTCGCGTTCACGCTCTCGTTCGTCTTCATGTACCTGATTCTGGCGGCGCAGTTCGAGTCGTTCATCCACCCGGTGACGATTCTCCTGACGCTGCCGCTCTCGGTGCCGTTCGCGCTGCTCTCGACACTCATCGCCGGGCAGAGGCTCAACATCTTCTCGGCGCTCGGCATCCTTCTGCTATTCGGCATCGTGAAGAAGAACGCGATTCTCCAGATCGACCACACGAACGAGCTGCGCGCGCACGGCATGGAGCGCTACAGCGCCATCATCCAGGCGAACCGCGACCGCCTGCGCCCCATCCTGATGACGACCATCGCGCTCGTCGCGGGCATGATTCCGCTCATCCTCGGCACGGGCGCGGGCGCCGCGACCAACCGCTCCATCGGCGTGCTGGTCGTCGGCGGCCAGAGTTTGTGCCTGCTGCTGACGCTGCTCGCCGTGCCCGTCTTCTACTCGCTGTTCGAGGACGCGAAGGAGTCCACGATTTGGGCGCGCGTCGGCGGGGGCTTCAGCAACTTCGGCGGCGGCCTGCGCCGTCGCTTCGCGAACGCTTACCGGCGCGGCGACGACAAAGACAGGTATGCAGACCAAGCTTCAGGGGATTAAAAACGTGCGCCGAAAGTTTAAGGGTGACATCTTCAGGGGGCCCCTCCTCGCTGGGAGCGCGGGCATCCCTGCCCGCCTGAGCGCGCAGCGCGAAGGCTGTGAGACTTTACACCTCGACGTCGAGGTAAGGAGTAAGACGGTCAGCGTGCTGCGCACGCTGGCGGGCAGGGATGCCCGCGCTCCCAGCGTAGGCGCGCGCGTGAGATTCGTTGCTGCTCTCTTAATGTTTGCGCTGCTGGCCTCGCCGTGTGTCGTGCTCGCGCAGAACCGGACGCAGCAGACGCAGCCTTCGCAGACGCAGCAGCCGGCGCCGCCGGCGGGCACGACGCCGCAGCAGCAGAACCCGGGGGCGCCGCCGCAGCCGACCACGCAGCTGCCGCCGAACGCGCCCTCCTCGACCATACGCCCCGGCAACGAGGCGCAGCAGTCCACGCAGCCGCAGACCGGCCCCGAGCAGGAGCGGCAGCAGACGGCGCCCAACACGCAGGGGCCGCGCCCGCCCTCGCCGCAGACGCCCGGCCAGCAGCCACCCGCGGGCACGACGCCGCAGACCTCCACGCCCGCGGGCACCGCGGTGCAGCAGACCGGCACCAACCCCGGCGGCGCGCAGACGGGGACGCAGGGCGGGGTACAACAGACGCCGGGCCAGAACGTCGGCACCTCGGGCGTCGCGCCGGCCGAGCTTCCGACCGAGCCGCCGCCCGTCGCGCCGAACTTCGAAGCGCCCGCGCGCCCTCTGCCATCGGCCGAGCGCGTCGGCGTGGACATCACGGATCAGACGCCGCTCTCCCTGAACGACGCCATCGCGCTCGCGCTCCAGAACAACAACGACATCGACGCCTCTCGCATAGACGTCCAGGTCGCCGAGTACAACCTGACGGCCGCGCGCGGCGTCTACGACCCGGTCTTCTCTTCCGAGAGCTACTACGAGTCGCGCACGACGCCGACCAGCTCGACCATCGCGGGCGGCCTCAACGGCTCCGTCACGCAGAAGGACGCGACCGGCGCCCTGCGCTTCGGCGGCTTCTCGCCGTGGGCGGGCGGCTCTTACCAGTTAGACTTCTCCTCGACGCGGCTCCAGACCAACAACCAGAACGTCACGCTCAACCCGCAGTACCCTTCCGCCCTGACGTTCACCTACACGCAGCCCGTCCTGCGCGGCCTGCGCTTCGACCAGAACCGACGCGCCGTCGAGATCGCGAAGAAGAACCTCTCGCTCACCGACGCGCAGTTCCGCCAGCGCGCCATCGAGACCATCACGCAGGTCGAGCAGGCCTACTGGGACTTGGTCTTCGCCCTGCGCAACCTGCAAGTCCAGATCGACGCCGTCAAGCAGGCGCGCACGCAGGTCGAGAGCAACCAGCGACTCGTCCGCGAAGGCGTCATCGCACCCATCGACATCGTCGCCGCCAACACGCAGGTCACGACCTTCGAGCAGAGCGTCTACACCGCGCAGGAGGCCGTCACGCGCGCCGAGAACACGCTCAAGACTCTCATCCTCCCCGACCGCAGCGCGCCGCTCTGGTCGAAGCCCATCACGCCCGTCACGCCCGTCAGCCTCGAGCCGCCGCGTGTGCCGCTGGAGCAGGCGACGGCCGCCGCCCTGAGGAGCCGGCCGGAACTCGCGCAGCTTCAGACCAGCACGGAGATTAACCAGATCGACCAGCGCTTCTACCGCGACCAGACGCGGCGGCGTCTCGACGTGGTCGGCACGTACACCTCCGCCGGCCTCGCGGGCGCGCAGGTCACGCCGAGCAGTACCTCGACGACGAGCGCGAACGCGCTGCTCCGCCAGCGCGTCAACGAGCTTTCGACCATCGCCGGACTCGACCCTCTGCCGACCACGACGACGGGCGGCAGCACCGTCCCCGAGAACCTCGTCGGCGGTCTGCCCAAATCGCTCTCGAACCTCGCGCAGCAGGACTACCCGACCTACCGCGTCGGCGTCGCCGTCGAGTGGCCCTTGCGCAACCGCACGGCGAAGGCCAACCTCGGCCGCAGTCTCGCCGAAGGCCGCCGCATCGAGAACCAGCGCGCGCAGCAGGAGCAGTTGATCGAGGCCGACGTGCGCAACGCCGTGCAGGCTCTGCGCTCTTCCGAGGCGCGGCTCGCCTCGGCCGCCGCCACGCGCCGCTCGGCCGAGCTGCAGTACGAGAGCGAGCAGCGCCAGTTCCGCGCCGGCACCACGACCATCTTCCTCGTGCTGCAAAGACAGAACGAGCTGCTCGCCGCGCGCGGCAGCGAGCTGCAGGCACAGACCGCTTTGAACAAGGCCATCGCCGAGTTCCAGCGTGCCACCGGCAACACGCTCGAAGCCAACAACGTCGCCGTCCGCGAAGACACGCGCGAACTCGAACTCCGCCCCGCGCAGGGGGCCGAGGCAAGGCCCGCCGCGGAGCAGAAGTCGAACGCCCAAACCAAAACAACTTCATCCACGACCTCGCCGTCGTCCCTGATGGGCTTCAGGCAAAGATGAGAAGCAAGCTTCGGGTTATGACCGCGCTCCTGTTCTGCGCGCTCGTCGCGTCGTCGGCGTGTGGTTCGAAGGGTGAAGAAGGCGACGAGACGGTGGGCGTCGTCATCGTCAACGCGCCGGTGGCGGGCGAGGTGCGGCGCGTGCTGGCGGGCGAGGGCGTGAGCCTCAAGAAGGGCGACGCCGTCGTCGAGATCGTCGTCCGTTCGCAAGGGGCCGCGCCCGCGGCCACGCCCGGCGAAGACCCCGTGGCCGCCGCGGGCCGAACCATCAGCGCGGCCCAGGCGGAGGTCGAAGCGGCGCGCTCAGAGGTCGTCCGCGCCGAGGTCGAGGTCTCGCGCCTCACGCCGCTCGTCTCCTCGGGTGAGGCTTCGCAGGGCGAGCTAGACGGCGCGCGCGCGACGTACGAGAAGGCGCAGCAGCGCCTCCAACGCGCGCAGTCCGCGGCGCAGGGCGCGCAGGCCGGGCTCGTCGCGGCGCGCCAGCCGAACCGGACTTCGGCCGCGCCGACGGCACCGCTCGAACAGGTCGTCTACGCCGTCGCCTCCTCCGACGGCACCGTCAGCGCCGTCAGCGTCCGCCCCGGCGCGCACGTCAACGCGGGCCAGCCGCTCGCGACTCTGAGGGCCGAGCCATGACGGCGGACGCCGGGACGGATGTTGCCAACATCGGCCCGCGCGAGCGGAACAAGCGGCGTCTGCTCGGCATCGTCTCTCTGACCGTGGCCGTCGGCGCAGCGTTCGTGCTCGTCTCGCTCGGCGCGGCGCGCTGGTGGCGACTCGTCATCTTCTTCCCGCTCTGGATGGCCGGACTCGGGCTGCTGCAGGCGCGCGAGAAGACCTGAATCGCGCTGGCCGCGCGTGGCGTGTGCAACATGGACAGGGGGGAAGAGACGATTAAGGACGACGCGCTCGCGGCGAGGCTGCGCGCGAAGGCCGCGGCCGTCCAGCGTCGCGCGCTCCTCGTCGCCGCCGCCATCACCTTCGTCGCCGTGCTCTTCCCCGAACGCTGACGCTCAGAGGGCGCGCCTGCGCTCGACGTTATAACCTTTGTCGCCGAACGGCGAGAGCTTATCCAGCCACAGCTCCTCGAGCGCGCGCAGGTCGGCCGAAGGGTCGTAGCCGGGCTGCTCGGGCGGCGTTAAGGTGTCGAGCACTTCGAACTCGAAAGCCTCCGGCCCAAACTCCGCCCACTCCCTCTGCAGCTCGCGGTTGCGGTGCCCGCCCATGCGCAGCTCAGAGCGGTGGCGGTTGAGGATCGCCGGCAGGTCTACGCTCACGCCGACCAGCGCCTTCCCGTTGGCGGTGTTGCGAATCTGGTAGACGCCCATCGGGCGCGCGGTCTCTTTGTACTCGCGGGTCAGGCTCTTCTTGTCCATGTGATTCTCCCTAGCAGGGGTTCCGCCCGAGCAGGATGTCGTTCATGCGCTTACGCACCTGCGGCTTCCAGTCCTCGTGCGTCAGGATGTAGAAGCGCCCCGCGCGGATCGCTTCGAAGACGGTCTCGGCCACCCGCGCGGGCGACATCCCTTCCGCGACGAGCTTCTGTATGAACGCCTCGGCCTGCGCGACGACGGGGTGACTCGACCCGGCCCCCTCGGGGTTCTGCAACTCGGCGGGCCGGTTGCGCTCGCTCTCCATCATGCGCGTGTTCACGCCGCCGGGGCAGAGGACGGAGACGCCGACCTTCGCGCCCATCAAAGTCAGCTCGCACGAGAGCGTCTCCGAAAGGGAGACGACGGCGTGCTTCGTGACCTTGTAGACGCCGAGCGCGGGGCCGGAGGTCAGGCCCGCCATCGAGGCCGTGTTGACGACATGGCACTCCTCGCCCTGCCTGAGCATAAGGGGGACGAACGTCCGCACGCCGTGAATCACGCCCCAGAGGTTCACGCCCAGAGACCACTGCCAGTCTTCGAGCGTGCTCTCCCAGACGGTCGTGCCCGCGCCGACGCCCGCGTTGTTGAAGAGCAGGTGCGCCGCGCCGAAAGCTTCCAGCGTCCGGCGCGCCAAAGCCTCCACGTCCTCCGCCTTCGAAACGTCCGTCCGGACTGAAATCACTTCGGCCCCCGCCTCCTTCAGCTCGCGCTCGGCCCGCGCCAGAGACTCCGCCTCAACGTCGGCGAGCGCGACCTTCATCCCCTCGCGCGCGCACGCCTCGGCCAGACCCCGCCCGATGCCGCTCGCCGCGCCGGTGACGACCGCGACTTTGTCTTTGAACTCTTTCATGGCCGCACACTCTAACTCAACTGTTTCCTGAACCGCCACACGCTCGCGCCGACGATGACGAGCGTGAACGCCGTCAGCGCGAGCAGGTTCGGGTAGAGGACTTCCACCCCGACGCCCTTCAGCAGCACGCCGCGCGCGATGGTCGAGAAGTGGCGCACGGGGTTCACGTACGAGATTTGCTGCATCCAGTGCGGCATCCCTTCGAGCGGCGTCGTCGCGCCCGACAGCATCGAGAGCGGCGGGTTGACGAAGAAGCCCATCAACTGCGCCTGCGTCTGCGACTTCGTGAAGGTCGCGATGAACGTCCCGATGCCGATGCCGGCCAGCACGCACAGCATCCCCGCGAAGTAGAGCAGCACCATGCTCCCGCGCACCGGCAGATCGAAGACGACGCGCACGACGCCGACCGCGAGCAGGATGTCGCCCGAGAGCAGCAGCATGATCGGCGCGACCTTCGCCAGGATGATCTCGGAGCTGCCCGCGGGCGTCATCAGGAGCTGCTCGATGGTGCCGCCCTCCTTCTCGTTGACCATCGAGGCCGAGGCGACGAGAGAGCCGATCATGACCATCAGAAGCCCAATCGTCCCCGTCACGATGAACCAGGAGGAGCGTAGCCCCGGGTTGTAGAGCACGGCCACGCGCGGCTCGGCCCCGCCGCGCACGTCGGCCGGGCGCGCCGCGACGCCTTGAGCCCCCTGCCTCTCGTTGAACGCCGAGACGACGCGCATGGCGTAGCCGGCGGCGATGCCGGCCCGGTTCGAGTCCACGCCGTCCACGAGTATCTGCGTCTCGGCCGTCTGCCCCCTGGCGCGCATCCGCGCGTAGTCCTCCGGCACGACGAGTCCCGCGTCCAGACGCCCGGCGCTCAGCGAGCGCCCGAGTTCTTCCGTCGAGCGGAACGTGTCGGCGATCTGGAACGAGCCGCTCTCGACGAAGGCCGAGACCAGCTCGCGGCTCTCGGCCGTGCGGCTGTAGTCGACGACGCCGAGCTTGACGTTCTTGACCTCGGAGTTCATCGCGAAGCCGAGCAGCACGAGGTTGACCGTCGGCGGCATGATGAGCATCACGACCAGCTTGCGGTTGCGCTTGATCTGCCGCAGCTCCTTCATGAAGAGCGGCCAGAAGCGGTTGTCGGTGAGCAGCCTTAGCAGTCTCATCTCAAGCCTCCACCTGCATGTGGCGCATCCGCGCCCACGCCGACACGAAGTAGGCCGTGCTCAGAATCAGGAGCGCGACGGGCGCGTACCAGACGGCCGCCCAGCCGCCGCCGCGGACGAAGGTGTCGCGCGCGACCTCGATGTAGTAGCGCGCCGGAATCAGGTACGACACCCAGCGCACGCCCGCCGGGATGTTCTGGACGGGGAAGATGAACCCCGACAGAAGGTACGAGAGCAGGAAACACGTGTTCTGGATCGCCTGGATCGCCGCCGCGCGGTCGGGGATGCGCGCGCCCACCATCGCGCCGAAGGCGACGCTGCAGAAGAGGAACAGGAACGAGCTGACGAGGAACGGCGTCGGGTCGCCCTTGAACCAGAGCCCGAACATCACGAGCGCGAGCCCGAGCGTCAAGACCCACTCGGCGGCGGCGATGATGACGAACGCGAGTATCTTCCCCAGCAGGTACTCGTGCGCCCTGATGCTCGACACGTAGACCTGCAGGATGGTCTTCTGCTCGCCCTCGCGCGAGACGGCCAGCCCGGCGAGGAGCGGCGGGAAGAGCGCGAGTCCGACGGCGAAGATGCCCGGCCCCGTGAACTGGTCTTCGTCGTTGCCGGGGTTGAACCAGAAGCGCGTGCGCGCGACGACCGCCGGACTCTGGGCCGCCGGCCCCTGCAGCCGGTTGAAGGCCTGCGTGACGGTGTTCGCGTGGTTGCGCATGTTGGTGGCGGTGTTGGCGTCCGCGCCGTCGAGGAGCCATTGCACCTCCGCGCCCGTCCCCCGCCGCAAGCTCCGCTCGAAGCCCTCGGGGATGACGACCGCCGCGTGCGCCTCGCTGCGGTCGAGCGCGCGCTCGGGCTGCTCGTCCGCGGCGAGCGGCACGACCTGGAACGTGATCGAGTTCCGCAAGACCTCCGCGTACTGGCGCGAGACCGGCGTCTGATCCATGTCCTGGACGACGACCCGTAGGTCTTTGACCGACAGCGAGACGGCCTCGCCGATGAGCCACATCTGCACGAGCGGCAACACCAAAGCCAGCACCAGCGTCAGACGGTCGCGGAACGTCTGCGTCAACTCCTTGCGCGTCTGAGCAATAATCCTCTTCATAAATTTACCTCGCCCCTCTTCGCTGGGAGCGCGGGCATCCCCGCCCGCAAGCGTGCGTCAGCACGCTGACCGTCTCCCTTTTAACTTCAACGTTGAGGCGTCATGCCTCTCAGCTTTCGCGCTGCGCGCTCATGGCGGGCAGGGATGCCCGCGCTCCCAGCGAGGAGTCGCGTTATTTCTTCGCGGCCCCGTTCTTTGCTTTCTCGACGACGGCTATGAAAACGTCTTCCAACGAATAGGACTCTTCGTGAGCCTTAAGCACGTGAATGCCCGCGCCCCCTAAGCGCTCGGTGATGTGGCGGACGCCCGCGCCGGCGTCCTCGTCCACGATGACGTGGAGGCGGTCGCCGAAGAGCGATACGCGCCAGCGCTCAAGCGTCTCCTTGAGCAGGTCGGCCGCGGCCTGCGGGCGGTCTGTGACCAGCTCCAGAAGGTGCCCGCCCTGCTCGGCCTTGATTCCCGAAGGCGTCCCCTGCGCGACCAGCTCGCCCGCGACCATGAAGCCGAGGCGGTTGCACTGCTCGGCCTCTTCGAGGTAGTGCGTCGTGACCAGCACGGCGACGCCGCGGTCCGCGAACGAGTTGATCATCTTCCAGAAGGCGCGGCGCGCTAAGGGGTCGACGCCCGAGGTCGGCTCGTCGAGGAACAAGACCGAAGGCTCGTGCATCACGGCCGCGCCGAAGGCGACGCGCTGCTTCCAGCCGCCGGGCAGGGAGGCCGTCAGCATGTGCCCCTTGCCTTCCAGACCCGAGACGGCGAGCACCCAGCGCTTCTTCTCCTCGCGCTCGGCGCGCGGGACGCCGTAGACGCCCGCGAAGAAGTCGAGGTTCTCTTCGACCGTCAGGTCGTCGTAGAGCGAGAACTTCTGCGACATGTAGCCGAGCCGCTGGCGCACGAAGCTCGAACGCAGGGAGCCGCGCTCGCCCGCCAGCTCCATCTCGCCGCTCGTGGGCCGAATCAGGCCGCACAGAATCTTGATGGTCGTCGTCTTCCCCGCCCCGTTCGCGCCGAGCAGGCCGTAGACCTCGCCGTACTTGACCTCGATGTTCACGTCCTTGACGGCGTGGAACGCGCCGAAGCGTTTGTGCAGCGAGTGCGCGCCGATGGCGACGGCGCCCGCGGGCCGCTCGCGGAATTGACGCCGGCGGGGGAACTCGGGCGTCGCCGTCGAGCCGCCCTGCGCGCGCAGGATGCTGACGAACGCGTTCTCCAGGGTCGGCGACGTGTGGCGCACGCCGCGCGTTTCGAGCTTCGCCGCGGCCAGCGCCGCGCGCGTCAGCTTCTCGCCCTCGCGCGGGTCTCTGACCATCAGGTCGAGGCGGTCGCCGAAACGCTGCACGTCGTCGATGCCTTCCACGCCTGCGAGCACGTCTTCGGCCTTGCCGAGGTCGGAGGCGTGGACTTCGAGACGTTCGAGGCCGAGGCCGCGGCGAATCTCGGCGGGCGTGCCCGTCTGGTGTATCTGCCCGTCGAACATGAGCGCGACGCGCGTGCAGCGCTCGGCCTCGTCGAGGTAAGGCGTGGCGACGACGACCGTCATCCCCTGCCCCGACAGGTGAACCAGCGCGTCCCAGAACTCGCGGCGCGAGACGGGGTCGACGCCCGTCGTCGGCTCGTCCAACAGAAGAACCTTCGGCTCGGCGATGAGCGCGCAGGCGAGCGCGAGCTTCTGCTTCATGCCGCCGCTCAAACTTCCGGCGAGGCGGTCGGTGAAGCGCGCCATGTCGAACATGCGGAGGTAGTGCATCCCGCGCCCTTCGATGTCCGAGCGCGAGAGTCTTCGCAGCTCGCCGATGTAGTGCAGGTTCTCAAGCACGGTCATGTCCTGGTACAGGCTGAACGTCTGCGTCAGGTAGCCGACGAGCGGCCGCGCGTCGCGCGCGTTGACGCCGTACATCTCGGCGAGCCCTGCGGTCTGCGCCATCACGCCGCCGAGTATCTGGAAGACCGAGGTCTTCCCCGCGCCGTCCGGCCCGATGAGGCCGAAGATTTCGCCGGCCCTGATCTGGAGGCTCACGCCCTTCACCGCTTCGAGCGCGCCGTAGGACTTCCGCAGGTCACGCACGTCGATGGCGACCCGCGGCTCCTCGAACGCCAGCGTCTCCAGGTCAAAAGCCTCGACTTCGTTCAGCTCTTCCAAAGCGCCTGTCATCTCTCTGCTCCTTAACCTTAACTGCGCCCCTTCTCGCTGGGAGCGCGGGCATCCCTGCCCGCAAGCGCGCTTCAGCGCGCTGACCGTCTCCCTCTTCCTCTCAACGTTGAGACATGAAGTCTCACGGCCTTCGCGCTCACGCGCTCATGCGGGCAGGGATGCCCGCGCTCCCAGCTTTAAGCGACCTTATTTCTTCACAGCGGCCGTCTCTTCGGCACCGACGTGCACCTTGCCGTCCGCGGGCATGCCCGGCTTGGCGTAGCCGGTGGCGCCGCGGAGCGCGAGCTTGACGCCGACCACCTGCTTCACGCGGTCGTCGCGGAAGTAGGTGTTCTCGGGCGTGAAGGACGCCTCGGGGTCGATGCGCGAGACGACGGCCTCGATGGGCCGGCCCGGCGCCGAGTCGAGGAAGACCTCGGCGCGCTGGCCCGTCTTCACGCGGCCGATCTCGCCCTCGGGGACGAAGGCGCGCAGGTAGACCGAAGACATGTCGACGAGCGTCAGCACGGGCGTCCCCGCCGCGACGACCTCGCCCGGCTCGGCCGAGCGCGTGGCGACGGTGCCGTCTATCGGCGCGACGATCTGCAAGTCCTGCCGGTTCGCCTGCGCCTCGCTCAACTGCGCCTGCGCGTGCGAGCGTTCGGCCTCGGCCGCCGCGATGTCCGACTGCGCCTGCGCGATCTGTTGACGGATGCGCGCGCCCTCCGTGCTGCGGATGGCGGGGTTGGCGAGCGTGGCCCTGGCCGAAGTCAGGGACGCGCGCGCCACGTCCACCTGCTTGCGCGCGGCGCGGACGGCCGCGGCCTGCGCCTCGGCGGCGGTGCGCGCGTGCGCGCCCTTCTGCTCGGGGATGTCGCCGCTCGCGGCGAGCGCCGTGTAGCGCTCCTCGTCCGTGTGCGCCTTGTTGTATTCGGATTCGGCCTGCGCGAGCTGCGCCTCGGTCGCGGCCACCTGCGCCTCGGCCTGGCGGACTTTGCCCTCTGCGTCGAGCTTCGCCTGATCCGTGCCGAGGCGGCTCTGCTCCAGCTCGGCTTCGAGCACGGATATCTGCTGCTGCGCCCAGCGGACGCGCGCCTCCGCGCCGCGCAGGGCGCTGCTCGCCTGCTCCTCGCGGGCGCGCACCTGCTCGTCGTCGAGCACGGCGATGACCTGGCCGGCCTTCACCTCGTCGCCCTCGCGCACCGTGATCTCGCGGATGCGACCCGAAGTCTTGGAGGCCACGACCGCGTCGTCGCCCTCGATGCGCCCGCTCACCTGGATGACGCCCGCCGGGACGGCCGGGCCGCTGAAGAAGTACTGCCAGCCGATGAAGCCGACCGCCGCGATGACGACGATGAAAGCCGCGGCCTTTGCGGCGCGAACCGCCCTTTTCAACTTCGCGCGGTCTGGGGTGCCCGCGCCCGCCGTATTTGCTCCGTTGATGGTTGCCGTAGACATATTCACTCCTTCTCGAAGCCGGACGTTACGTCCGCGGTGTCGTTCGTCTGCTCGAACCTGCGCGCCGGGTCGTTCGGCCGCAGCGCCACGTTGTGCGTCTGGAGCGTGCTGCCGGTCGCGCGCCTGAAATCCGCGACCGACTTGTTGAGGTCGGTCTGCGCCTGTAGCTCGCGCCCTTTGGCGGTTATCAAATCAATCTGCCGCTGCGAGACCATGTAGGCCGTGGACATGCCCGACTGGAACTTGCGCCGCTCGCTCTCGTACTGCCGCTCGGCCGTCGAGCGCGCGGCGGCCGCGGCGGCCAGACGCGCTTCGGACGAACGGAGTGACTGCAAGGAGTCGCGCACCTCGGCCTCTATGTCCTGCTCGGCCTTCGCCCTCTGGTTCTCGACGCGGCGGCCCTCGGTTAAAGAGCGCGCGTAGTTGGCCTTCGCCGTGCGGTTGCGCAGGGGGAGCGAGACGCGCACGCCCACCTTCACCGTCGGGTTGTTCTGCGCGAAGAGATTCTGGAGCGATTGCCCGTAGCCGCCGACGAGGTCTCCGTTCGTGTCGAACGTCGTCGTCGGGAGCGGCGCCAAGCCCGACATCGTCGAGAGCTGGTTGACGCGGCTCTGCAAAGAGACCAGGCCGCTGACCAGCGGGTTCTCTTCGTCGCGGAGGCTGCCGGCGAGCGCGTTGCTCCCGTAGGTGGCCGTCAGGTCGACCTGCGGCCGCGTCTGGTCGCGGAAGTATCTCTGGTCGATCTGGTTAATCTCCTTGCGCGTCCGAAGCTCGGCCAGCTCGAGGCGGTTGGCGAGCGCCGAGCGCACGGCCTCTTCGAGCGCGACGCGCGGCGCTTCGAGGCTGACGGGCGTCACCGGCAGCAGAGCCTTCGACCACAACTCGGCGCGGCGGTCGGGCGCGAGCATCTTTTTCAAACTGTTCTCGGCCCGCGCGACGCCCTCCTGCGCCGCGTAGACGTTCTGCTCGAAGTTCTTGACCTGCGTCTCCGACTCAAGCAGGTCGACGGGGGCGATGACGCCCTTCTCGACCTGGCGGCGGTCGGACTCGGCCTGCGCGCGTGACTGCTTGACGGCGTCGATCTGGATTTGCAGGTTGCGGAGCGCGTAGGCCAACTCCCAGTAAGCCTGCTCGACGTTCGTGATGACTTCGGTCGCGCGGCGCCGGAACTGCGCGTCGGTCAGGGAAAGGTTCTTCTTCGCGATCTCGACGCGGCGGCGCGTCTCGTCCGTCCGGCGGCCGCGCATGAGCGGCTGCGTGTAGCTGAAGGAGAAGCCGTTCGAGTAGGCCGGGTTCACGTCGTTGAAGACGTTGTTCGACGAGAGCCGCCGGGACGTGTACTCGAACTTGTACGAGCCGCCCGCGCGCTTCGAAAGGCCCTCGAAGCCGAACTTACTCGACACCTCGTTCGTGTTGAGCGCGCCGCCCGTCCCGCCCGCGAGGAACGAGGCCACCGGCGTCTCCGCGTGCTCGAAGGAGGTCTCGGAGCTGAAGCGCAGGTCGTAGGCCCCGCGCGCGGCCGTCAGCTCGTGCTCCGAGACGGCCACGTCGAGGCGCGTGGCCTCGATGTCGTTGTTGTTTTCGAGCGCGAGGCGGATGGCCTCTTCGAGCGTCAGAGAGAGCGGCTCGCCCGCCTCGACGCCGACCCTTTCGACCGAGGGCAGCTCGCGCTCGGTCGCCTCGTAGTTCGGCGCCACCGCGGGCGGGTCGGCCGGCAGGGGGTTCGCCTTCGCGCCGTCCTGCTGCTGCGCGTGCGCGCCGGCCGCCTGTAGAGCGCAGGCGGCGAAGACGAGGGCGGCGGCGCGCGCGGTTCTGAGCATGTCGTTCATCCATCGCTGCATGTTTGAAACGTCCCCTTCTTTCAGACTTCTCTCCCGCCGCGGCTACGCGTGCGCGCGCTCGGCGATCTCGATGACCTGCCGGACGAAGAGGTGGAGCCCCTCAAGACTCACCTCCCGCTCGCGCCGCAGACGCGCGAGCACCTCGGCCCCCGCCTGGTCGATGAAGCTGATGTCGGTCAGGTCGAGCGAGACGCTCGCCCCGGTCTGCTCCTTCAGGTCGGCGCAGACCTGCTCCAACAGCTCCGCGTCCGCCAGCCCGAGCGTGCCCTCCACCCGCAGCAAAGCCTTCCCGCCGGCGACCCGGCCCTCCATCTGTGTTATGCGTGTCGTCATTCTTTCTCCTGCTCCTTCACCCCTTGACGCGCCGCCTTAAGGGCAAGCACGGGGCCACGGCGAAGAAGGACGGGGATGACGACGGTTAAAGTGTTGAGGGTTTGAAGGAAAGGACTTGTTAAGACTTCAGACGCGGTGAACGTGTCGAGGCGAGAATACGGGAGGCCGGATGCGGGATTTGGCATCCGATGCGGCATGCCGCACTGACCAACAGGCCCTCAAAGCTGGGAGCGCGGGCATCCCTGCCCGCCTGAGCGCGCAGCGCGAAAGCTGAGAGACTTAAAGACTCAAGGTCGAGGTAATACGGGAGGCTGTTAGCGCGCTGAAGCGCTCATGCGGGCAGGGATGCCCGCGCTCCCAGCGAGGAGATGCGGGTTTACATGAGGCCGAGCTTTTTCATGCGGCCGCGGAGGGTGGAGATGGGCAGGCCGAGGATTTCGGCGGCGCCGCCGCGGCCGCCGACGACGCCCTTCGTGTGGCGGAGGACTTCTTCGATGTGCGCGCGCTCGGCGTCGGCGAGCGAGAGGAGGGGGTTCGGCGCGGCGGCCGAGACGAGAGCGCCTTCGCCGTCCACGGAGCCCGGCGCTTCCAGTTCCGAGAGCGGCGCTTGCAAGACCTCGCCGCGCGTGAGGATGACGGCGCGCTCGACGAAGTTCTCCAGCTCGCGGACGTTCCCCGGCCAGTGGTAGCGGCAGAGCGCCTCGACCGTCTCCGAGGGGATGGCGTCGATGCGCTTGTTCATCCGGCGCGAGTGCTTCTGGGCGAAGTAGCCCGCGAGTAGGGGGATGTCGTCCGCGCGCTCGCGCAGCGGCGGCAGGTAGACGGGGAAGACGTTGAGGCGGTAGAAGAGGTCGCTGCGGAACTTCTTCTCGGCGACCATCTCGCGCAGGTTGCAGTTGGTGGCGGCGATGAGGCGCACGTCAACCTTTATCGTCTTCGCGCCGCCGAGCCGCTCGAACTCCTGCTCCTGCAGCACACGTAGCAGCTTCGGCTGTAGCTCCAAAGGTATCTCGCCCACCTCGTCTAAGAAGAGCGTCCCCTTGTGCGCCAGCTCAAAGCGGCCGGCGCGCTGCGTGACGGCGCCGGTGAAGGCCCCCTTCTCGTGGCCGAAGAACTCGCTTTCGAGCAACCCCGTCGGGATGGCCGCGCAGTTGACCTTGACCATCGTGCGCTCGCGCCGGCCGCTCAGGTCGTGGATGGCGCGCGCGATCAGCTCCTTGCCCGTGCCCGTCTCGCCGCAGATGAGGACGACCGAGTCGGTCGGCGCCACCGTCTTCAACTGTTCGAGCACGGCCTTCAGCGCGCGGCTCTGGCCGACGATCTCGCCGAAGTTGTACTCGGCCTTAAGCTCCTCTTCCAGGTAGAGCTTCTCGCTCGCCAGCTTGTTCTTCAGCTCCTCGATCTGCCGGTACTGCACCGCGTTCTCGACGGCGAGCGCGAGCTGGCAGGCGATGTTGCTGAGGAACTCGGCGTCGGCCTCGTCGAAGGCCGACTCCTGCCGGCTTGCGACGCCGACCGAGCCGAGCGTGTGGTCGCGCGCGATGAGCGGCGCGTTGAGGCTCGACTTGAAGCCCGCGGCGATGGCGCGCTCGACGAGCGGCGAAGGGAACTCCGCCGCCTCGAGCCGGCGCAAAAGCACGGGCTGCCGCGAAGTGTAGGCGCGCGCGGCCGGCGTCCCTTCGAGCGGCACGAGGAACCCCTCGCCGACGTAGTCTTCGCCGCCCGTCTCAGGCAAATCGAGCGAGTGGACGCGGAGCTGCCCGCTCTGCTCGTCGTAGAGGGCGAGGGCCGCGAGGTCGTGCCGGAAGTATTCGCGCAGGCAAACCGCGGTCTCGCGGAAGAGGTCGCGGAGGTCGAGGCTCTTGGCGACGGCGTTGTTGATTTCGAGAAGTATCTGCGCGCGCTCGCGCGCCTTCGCCTCGCGTTCGAAGTTCAGGCCGTTCTCGACGGCGATGGCGATCTGCCCCGTGATCTGTGAGAAGAGCTCGAGGTCTGCCTCGGTGAACTGCCCCTCCCGGGCGCTGCTCACGCCCGCGATGCCGAGCTTGCGGCCGTGCGAGGTGAGCAGCGCGAGGCAGGCGGACTTCGGGCTGCCCTCGACCGGGTGCTGCGAATAGCGGTCGGCCGGGTAGGCTTCCGGGTTGGGCCGCCTGACGAGCATCGGCCGCCCCGTGGTGAAGACTTCGCCGGCCGGCGTCCCTTCCAGCGGGATGGTGTCGCCCACGCGGAAGGCGTCGAGATCGCCGTAGTTGACGTTGGTGTACTCGCGCAGGTGATTCTGCTCCGGCTCGTAGAGGGCGATGCCGGCCGCGTCGTGCGGCAAACGGTCGCGCAGGCTGGCCGAGACGCTCTTCACCAGCTCCTTCAAGTCCAGGTGCGCGACGACGGCGTTGTTGATTTCGAGCAAAAGGCGCGAGCGCTCCGACTCCCTCTGCGCGCGCTCGAAGTTGAGCGAGTTCTCGACCCCGATGGCGATCTGCCCGCCGAGGCGTTCCAGCAGCTCGACGTCCCCCGGCGTCATCGCGTCGCGCTGCCGGCTCCCCAGCGTGAGCACGCCGCGCACGCGGCCGTGCGAGATGAGCGGCACGCAGCAGAAGGACTGGAGCCCCTGCTGCTCGAAGAAGCGGCGCGCCATCGGCGCGTGCGCCTCCGCGGGGTCGACGGGGCTGCGGTAGACCGCGCGGCGCGTGGTGAAGGCGATGCCCGTCAGGGTGCCTTCGACGGGGACGGGTTCGCCCTCGTAGATGTCCGTGTCGGGGCGCGCGCGGTCGAAGGCGTGGACGTGGAGGCTGTCTGCCTCTTCGTTGTAGAGCGCCAGCGCGGCGAAGTCGTGCTTGAAGTAGTCGTGCAGGCAGCCCGAGGTCGCGCGGAGCAGCTCGCGGATGCTGAGGCTGTTGGCGATGGCGTTGTTGACTTCGAGGAGCGTCCGGACGCGCGCGCTCTCCTTCGTCGCGCGCTCGAAGTTGAGCGTGTTCTCGACGGCGATGGCGACCGGGTCGGCGATCTGGCGGAGCAGCTCGGCGTCCTCGCGCGTGAAGGCGGCCTCGCGGAAGCTGCCGACGTTGATGGCCCCGAGCACGCGTTCGCGAGAGATGAGGGGCACGGAGCAGCCGCTGCGCAGCCCCATCTCGTAGGCGATCTTTAACTGGGGGGCGGTGAACTCTTCGAAATCCAAACGGTCGCGCAGCACCGTCTCGCGCGTCCTGATGGCGAGGCCGGGCGGCGTCCCCTCCAGAGGGAGCAGCGTCCCCACCCCGATCACGTCGGCGGGCGGCGGCGGGTCGAGCGCGAGCACGCGCAGACGCCTGTCCTTCTCCTCGTAGAGGATGAGGCTCGACACGTCGTGTTTGAAGAAGCGCCGCAGGCAGGCCGAGACGTCGCGCAGAAGGTTGGGCAGCGTGAGGTTCGAGACGACGGCGCTCGTCACTTCGAAGAGGATGCGGGCGCGCTCCGCCTCGACCGCGGCCTGCTTCTCGGTAGGTGGCGTCTCTTCAAGCATGGCTGAAGGGGGTTTCGGCCAGTTTCGTGCCGGAAAATATATTGCAGTTCCGTCGAAATGAAAAGCCTCGCCCCCCGTCGCTCTTCAGCCGGCGTAGAGTTGCAGGTCGGTGCCGACGGCGTCGGCGATCTCGAGCGCGCGCGCGAGGTCTGGGTGGCGGACGATGAAGTAGCCGTCGGAGAGGAGCGTCTGCCGCCAGTTGCGGCGCTCCGAGCCGGGCGGCACCAGGTCGACGAGGACGATGTGTTCGCCGTACCTGGTCAGGAGGTGTTCCAGGCCTTCGACCCGGTGAATCCGCCCCCGCCCCAGCGCGCGCTTGAAGATGATGGCGGCGTTGTAGCGCCGCTCGACCTTCTGCGTGAACTGCCCCTTGACGACGGCCTCGGCCCACCCGGCGAAGAGGTCTGTGTCGCTCGCGTAGTTCATCACGTCCACCGAGCGCGCGCCCGGCGGGCGGCAGGCGATCTCGCCGAAGACGACCTCGCCGTCCGGCTTCCGGAACCACTCCATGTGCGTGAAGCCGGTCTGGAAGTTGAGCGCGCGCAAGACCTGCCGGCCCATCTCGCGCCCGCCCGCGAACTCCTCGGCGTCCACGTGGCGCAGCATGACGATCTGCGGGCTGACCCACTCGTTCGTGCGCGCGATGAGCGGGTGCGGGCGGTACTTGGTGATGCTGTAGTAAGCAATCTCGCCGTTCACGCAGACGGTGTCGAAGGTGAACTCCTCGCCCTCGATGAACTCTTCGAGGTTCGCCTCCGTCAGGTGCGAGAGCTTCGGGAGCGTCGCTTCGAGCTGCGCCGCGTCCTCGACGCGGTAAGTGTCGGCGGAGCCGGCGCCGTCGATGGGCTTGATGATGACGGGGAAGCCGATGCTTTGGGCGGCGTCCCTGCACTCTTCGGCGGAGGTGACGCGCGCGTGGCGCGGCGTGCGGACGCCCGCGGCCGAGAGCACCTGCTTCATCACGTCCTTGTCGCGGAACGGCAGAGTCTCCTCGACGGTCATCCCTTCGACCCCGAGTTCTTCGCGCAGCCGCGCGGCCAGAAGCATCCCCGGCTCCCAGAGGCACTCCACCTTGTCCACGCGCACGGGCGCGGCCCAGTGCTTGACGGCCTCGACGACCGCGTCCTCGTCCTGCAGGCTCGGGACGCGCAGGTAGGCCGCGAGGTTGTGACGCGCCTCGGGCGGCAGTGCGCTCTCGGGCTGGTCGCTCACGCCGAGGACGCGCGCGCCCGCCCAGGCCAGCGCGCGCGTGAAGTAAGGAATCTCCGGCGGGTAACCCGGCGAAATCATCAGGACGTACATGACGCCTCCACGTTAGGTGTTGGGTGTTGGGAGTTGGGTGCTGGGGAAGAACCGGGTTTTAACCCAGCACCCAGCACCCAACTCCCAACACCATTTTTTCCGTCAGCCCAGCTCGACGCGAACAAGACTGATGAGACGTTGCAGCGCCTCTTTGACGACTTCCGTCTCGGGGTGGCGCAGGAGGACGTAGCCCTCGCCCTCGTAGCTGCCCGTCGGCGTCTGCCCCACTTCGGGGAGCTTCACGTCCGTCACGAGCCCGCCCAGTTCCCTGCCCGCCTGTTCGAGTCCGTGAATCGCCACGACCCGGCCGCTGCCCTGCCCCCGTAGGAAGGCCGCGCCCGCGGCGTAGCGGCGCGCGGGCGGCTCGAACTCGCCGTAGACCATCACGCGCGCCCAGGCGTGCAGGAAGTCTATGTCGTGCGCCCGCGAGACGAGCGTCGTGATCTGCGCGCCGGGCGGGCGCGCGCCGACCTCCGAGATGGCGACGCTCCCGTCCCTGCGCCTGAACCACTCCATGTGCGTCAGCCCCGTGTCCATGCCGAGCGCCGCGAGCGCGCGGCCGGCCGCCTCACGGATGTCGTCGTACTGCGGGCCGTCGATCTCCCTCGGCAAAAGCAGGCACCACTGTATCCACGGGTTGCGAATCACTTCGAGCGGCGTCGGGTGGTAGTGCGTGAGCGAGTGCCAGACGGCACGCCCGCCGACCGAGATGGTTTCGAGCGAGTGCTCTTCGCCGGTGATGAACTCCTCGATTAAGACCGGCTGCTCTCTCGTCGGGGCGGAGATTCTTAATGCCTCCGCGAACGCCTCCCGGTCGTCGACGCGGAAGGTGGACTGCGCCCCCGCGCCCGCGGGCGGCTTGAGGACGAGGGGGAAGCCGGCCTCTTCGACGAAGCCCCAGCCTTCGGCCTCGTCGTGCGCGAGCAGGTGGCGGGCGCAGGGGACGCCGGCCGCGCGTAGCACGTCCTTCATTTGCGACTTGTCCCGGAAGTTGCGCGCGGCCTCGGCGCTCATCCCCTCGACGCCCAGCGCCTCGCGCGCCTCGGCGAGCGGAACCTGCAACTGCTCGTACGCGCCGTAGAGCCTGTGGATGGGGCCGAAGTGTCCCGAGAGCCTGCGCGCCGCGTCCACCAACTGCCCCACGTCGAAGATGTCTTCGACGCGCCAGTGCGCCACGATCTTTTCGCGCAGGGCTTGAATCAGGCGCTCCTCCGCGTCTTGGCTGACGACCGCGACGCGCACGCCCGGCTGCTCCACCGTCGCCTTGATGAAGCGGTGCGCGTTGTCGGAGAACCAGGGCGCGGCGAAGATGACGAAGTGCATGCGGTCTCCTTTTCGTCCCCCGTGCTGGCGGGGCGCGGGCGGCCCCGACTCCGGCCGCGGTCGAAGTGCTCAAGACGGGACTGGGTTGGTATTGCGTGTGGGAATGATGTACCGCCGGCCGCCTTTTGTAAATAGCGGACAGAGGCGGCGCGGAGGTTATTCAGGTTGAGGGAAGCTAAGACTCCGACTCGTCGCCCCGCCGCCGACGCGCGACCGAGGCGCTGTGCGGGTCGCGTTTGACGCCGATTTGAAGCACCCAACCGATTCACTCGCCGCGTAAGGCTTCGACGAGTTCCACGCGGACGGCCCTGCGCGCCGGGACGACGCAGGCGGCGAGCGCCACCGCTGCGAGCAGCAGTGCGACGAACGCGTACGTCAAAGGGTCTGCGGCCTTCACCCCGAAGAGCAGGTCGGGGAGCGCGCCCGAAAGAAAGCGCGCGAGGCCGAGCGCGACGCCCACGCCCACGAAGAGCCCGAGCAGCACGAACTTCATCGCCTGAAGCACGACCAGCCGCGTGATGTCCGACCCTCGCGCGCCGAGCGCCATGCGGATGCCGAGTTCCTGCGTCCGCTGCGCGACCCAGTAAGAGAGCACGCCGTAAATCCCTACGCCCGCGAGGAGGAGCGCCACGCACGCGAAGCCGGCCAGCAGCAGGAGGTTAAAACGCCTCGGCGCGAGGGAGTCAGACAGCGCCTCCTCCATCGAGACCAGCGACGAGACCGGCACGTTCTTATCGACGGCCGCCGTCTGCTCCCGCAAGGTGCCGGCCAGCCCCTCGGGGTCTCCCGCGGCGCGGACGACGACGGCCATGCTGCCGATCATCTGCTGGTTGAACTTGTCCGGCTGCTGCGCGTAGGGCGTGTAGACCTCCGGGTCGGCCTGGCTTTCAAGCCCGCCGAACTTCACGTCACCGACCACGCCGACCACGGTGCACTTGTCCGGGGCGTAGAGGCCGCCGGTCGAGAAGACTTTGCCGAGAGGGTCTTCGTCCGGGAACATCTTCCGCGCCGCGCTCTCGTTGATGACGGCGGCGCCGGGCGCGTCCGCGCCGTCGCGCTCGTCGAAGGAGCGGCCGCGTTTGAGCGGGATGCCCATGACCTTGAAGTAGCCCGGGCTGATGATTCTGTCACGGACGGTGTAGCCGCCGCCGCCCTGCGCGTCCGCAGGCCGCCCCTCGACCGTAGCGCCGATGCGCGGGTCGGTTCCGCTCAGGGGCAAGTCCCTGACGACCGCCGCCGACTGCACTCCCGTCTGGCGGCCGAGGTTCGCCAGGAGCTGTTGGTAGAAGAGCAGCTTCTTCGGCCGCGGATAAGAGGCGGAGGGGAGCGTGACGCGTGCCGTCATGACGTGGCCCGCGTCGAAGCCCGGGTCGACCTCCGAGAGTCGCCTGAAGCTCTTGAGCATGAGGCCCGCCGCGGTCAGCAGTACGAAGACCAGCATCACCTGCGCGACCACCAGCGCGCCGCGCAGGCGGCTCTGCCCCGCGCCGCCCGAAGTGCCGCGCGCGCCCTCCTTCACGGCGCCGTAGAGGTTCGGGCTCGAAGCGTAGACGGCCGGCGCTAAGCCGAACAGCAGCCCCGTCAGGATGGAGAGCGCGGCGGTGAAGCCTAGCACGCGCAGGTCTACGGCGGTCTCGCCTACGTGCGGGATGTTCGCGGGCGCGAAGGCGACGAGGAAGCGTATGGCGACGACCGAAAGGAAGAGGCCGAGCGCCCCGCCCGCCAGAGAGAGCAGCACGCTCTCAGTCAGCAGTTGTTGCAGAACCCTCCGGCGGCTCGCGCCGAGCGCGGCGCGGACGGCGAACTCCCTGCGGCGCGCGGCCGAGCGCGCGAGCAGGAGGTTCGCGACGTTCGCGCAGGCAATCAAAAGCACGAACCCGACCGCGCACAGCAGCGCGAGCATCGCCGGGCGGAACTCGCCGACCTGGTTCTCGCGCAGCGTCGTCACGGACACGCCTAAGCCCTCGTTCTCTTCCTTGTGCTCGGCGACGAGACTCCTCACGACCGCTTCGGTGTCGGCCTGCGCCTGCTCTACGCGGACGCCCGGCTTGAGTCGCGCGACGGCCCTGTAGCCGTGCGTGGTGCGGTCGCCCCGCGCGGCGGGCGTGTCGGGGACGGTCAGCGGTATCCACATCTCCGTGGCCGAAGCGAACTGCTGCCCGGCGGGCATCTCCGCGCCCGAGGGGAACTCGAAGCCCTGCGGCATGACGCCGACGATGGCGAAGTCTTCCTCGTTGAGCTGAAGCTTTCGGCCGAGCGCGCCCGCGTCGCCGCCGAAGTCGCGCCGCCAGAGGTTGTAACTGAGAACGGCGACGCGGTTCCGGCCCGGCTCCTCGTCCTCGACGGTGAACGCGCGACCCAACAGCGGGGCGACGCCGAGCGCGCGGAAGAAGTCGGCCGAGGCGCGCGTCGTCTGGACGCGCTCGGGGACGCCCGCCCCGTTCATGTTGTAGGCCGTGTTCGAGCCGGCCACGTAGAGCGCGAGCGGGTCGAAGACGCGGCTGCGCGCCTTCATGTCTGCGAAGTTGGCGTACGTCACGCCGATCTTCTTCACCCCCTGCCGCGGGAAGGAGTCCCAGACGGTCACGACCGCGTCGGGGTTCGCGTAAGGCAGCGGGCGGAGCATCACCGCGTCGAAGGCGCTGAAGATGACGGTGTTGGCGCCGATGCCGAGCGCCAGGGCGAGCAGCGTGACGAGCGTGAAGGCGGGACTCTTCAGCAGCAGGCGGAAGGCGAGCCGCAGATCGCGCAGAATATTCCCCACAGCATCCTCTCAAATAATGTCTTCGTTCGTTTGGCGAAACCTGCCGCAAGTATAATCCACGACCCACACTCCGCCGAGAGCCGGCCGTTGTCGTATGAACCTTTCCGCGTGCCGCGCCGTACTATAGGACGCCTAGAACTTCTACACGTGCCGTCCCTAACAAGGAGAGTATCGGATGAAACAGAACCTGACGTTGACCATCTTCTCTCTGCTCACGCTCCTCCTCTTAACGCTGCACCTGGCGGCCGACATCGTCCGCGGGTTCGAGCCGGGCGGGCTCTCGAACCTCATCGGGACGGTGCTCATCTCCGGCGTCTGGCTGTTCGGGACACTGGTGCTCGCCGGGCGGCGGTCGGGGTACGTCGTCGTCCTCCTGGGGTCGCTCCTCGGGTTGTTCGTCCCCTACGTCCACATGCGTGGGAAGGGCGTCGGCGTCGCCGCCGGCATCGCGAACTCCAACGGAGGCTTCTTCTTCGTCTGGACGCTCCTTGCCATCGGCGCGACCTCGCTCTTCTCCGTCATCCTCGCGGCGCGGGGGTTGTGGGGATTTCGGAGGGGTCAGACCAAGTAGTCCAGTTCTATTCCCGAGTAGAAGCGAGAGGGCGCAGAGACATTCAAGTCTCTGCGCCCTCTCTGTGAGTTCGGCCGACCTGCCGCCGGCCGATATCTCTACTTGGCCTTGTTGGTGATGTTCCCGCCGCCGAGCGTGACGAGCGAGCCGCGCGCGCCCGCCTGGTGCCAGACCTGGCCCGAGCCGTCGCGGATGACGAAGGCGAAGGCGTCCGCCTGCCTCGGCGAGAGCAAATCGCCGTCCGAGGTGAAAGCCTCGAACGTGTAGTTGCCGAAGGATTCGACCGTCAGCCCCGTGGCCGGCTCAACCTTCTGCACGTTACAACGGCCCTTCAACTCCGAGCGCGTGTAGACCGCGGGCGCCACGTTCGGCGCGGCCGAGAACTGCACGTAGCCGTCCTGCCACGTGTTGCTCTTGACGACGTAGTTGAAGCCGTCTGCGCCGCGGAAGACGAGCGTGAAGTTGCCCTTGACCTGCCCGTCCTTCTTGCCCGGGCTGACGTTGAAGCCGAAGTTGGCCTTGCCGTTCGCGCTCGAAGCGTCGGCGACCCAACCGCCGCCGCCGCTGCGCAGCTCGTCCGAAGGCACGACGATGTTGAGCACGCCGACGCCGACCGGGCTGGCCTTCCAGAATTGGTTCCCCGCCTCGACGCGCACGTCGACAAGATAGGTCTCCGCCGAGACGTTCGGCACGGTCGCGACGGCGTCGCCGTTCGCGTCGACCGGGACGTTGCCGACGACGAGGTCGGGCGTCGTCGTCGTGTTGTTCGTCTTGAAGAGCTGGAACACGACGGTCGCCTTCGACAAGTCACCCGCGAAGGCGGCGCCGTCCGCTTCGGCCGTCAGGTGCGCGGCGAGCCGCACCGTCGCCGTGTTGACGTTCGGCCCCGCGGTCATCAGCGCCGCGTCGCCCGTGTAGGCGGTCGCCGCGTTCTCGCGCGTGACGTTGAGCGCCGCGGGCGCGCTCGCGGCGTCGAGGTAGGACGCGTTGCCGCTCGTGAACTTCGCGGTCACGTTGTAAGAGCCGGCGGCCATGTTCGCCGCGACCGCGAGCGTCGCGACGCCGTTGGTCAAAGCGGCCTGGCCGACCGGGCTGCCGTTGATGAAGAACTGCACGCTGCCCGCGAGCGGCTGGCCGGGGAATGCCGGCGCGCTCACGCTCGCCTGCAGCGTGACGGCGTCGCTGTACTGCACGGAGGCCGGCGCGACCGAGATGACCGGCGCAGACCTCACCGTCACGTTGAAGGAGCAGGTGCTCGTGTTGCCCGCGGCGTCCTTCGCCGTCACGCTGACGGTGGTCGTGCCGACGGGGAAGGTCGAGCCGGACGCGGGGTCGGTCGAGACGGTCACGGCCGAGACGGCGTCGTTCGCCGTCGGGTTGAAGCTGGCTGCGGCCGTAGATGAGCCGGGCGCCGCGTTGACGACGACGTCGGCCGGGCAGTTGACCGCGGGGGCGGTCGTGTCGCGGACGAAGACCTTGAAGGTCTTCGTGGCGGTGTTGCCCGCCGCGTCCGTGGCCCTGACGGTCACGGTCGTCTCGCCGAGCGCGAACGTGCTGCCCGAAGCGGCGCTGTAGCTGACCGAGACGTTGCCGTCCACGACGTCTGCGGCCGTCGCGGCGAAGTTGGCCGCCGCGCCCGCCGCGCTCGTCGCCTCGACGACCACGTCGGCCGGGGTCGTGATGGAAGGTGCCGTCGTGTCGCGCACCGTCACGTTGAAGCTCTTCGTCGCGGTGTTGCCCGCGGCGTCGGCGGCCGTGGCCGTGACCGCGGTCGTGCCGAGCGCGAAGGTGCTGCCCGGGGCGACGCTGAAGGTCACGTTAACTGCGCCGCTGACCGAGTCGTTGGCCGTGGCCGCGAACGTCGCGGGCGCGCCGCCGCTGCCCGTCGCCTCGACCGTAATGTCGGTCAGGTCACTGATGACGGGCGCGGTCGTGTCGCGCACGATGACCTTGAAGGTGCCGTTCGAAGTGTTGCCGGACTGGTCGGTCGCGGACGCGTTGACCGTCGAAGTGCCGAGCGGGAAGCTGCTCCCCGACTGCGGGCTGAGGCTGACGGAAACGGGGCCGCCGACGGCGTCCTCGGCCGTGGCCGTGTAGGTCGCGACCGCGCCCTGCGCCGAGGTCGCTTCGACAATCACGTCCGAAGGGAGCGAGAGCACGGGGCCGACACGGTCGCGGACGATGACGTTGAACTTCGCCGTCGTCGTGTTGCCGGCGCTGTCGGTCGCGCTCACGGTGACCTCGGTCGTGCCCAGAGCGAAGGTGCTGCCCGAAGGGATGTTGAAGGTGACGGGCAGCGCGCCGTCGAGGTTGTCCTCGGCCGTGGCCGCGTAGGTCGCGACCGCGCCGCCGGCGCCGGTCGCCTCAAGCGTGAGGTCGTTCGGCGCATGCACGATGGGCGCGACGTTGTCGAGCACCGTGAACTTCAGTGCGCCGGCTTCGAGCGTGAAGCGGCCCTTCAAGTCCTGCGGCAGGCCCGAGTAGGTGAAGTCTGAAACGTTGAATGTGGTCGAGCCGAAACTGACGAGCGTGTAGGTCGTCCCCGGCACGAGGTTCGCCGCCGGGTTGAAGGCGAACTCGAACGTGCCGGCACTTCCCTTCGTGAACGCGCCCGCGAGCGCTACACGGTCGGACGAAGCCGCGGCGAGGTCGAAGTTCAAAGCGGCCCTGCCGTTCCAGTTGAGCGAAGAGACGTTGAGCGTCGCGACGGTCGAGACGCCTTCGGGCGCGATTGTTCCGCCGTCGTTGAGCGTGACGGCGCGGCCCACCGTGCCGTTGCCCGAGAGCACCGCGTCGCTGTTCACGGTGAACGCGCCGCCCGCGGCGACGCTCCCCTGAACGCGCAGCGTGCCCGCGTTGACCGTCGTCGCGCCGGTGTAGGTGTTGGCGGCCGAGAGGACGAGCGTGCCCGTCCCCGTCTTCGTCAGAGCGCCCGCGCCCGAGAGGACGCCCGAGAGCGTGATGTCCTGCGGCAGATTCGTGGCGTCGGCCGCCTTGAAGGTGACGGTGTTGGTCAAAGCCATCGGGTGCGACGTCGCCCAGTCTTCGGAGGCGCCGAGCGTGCCGCCCGAAAGGTTGATGGCCGTCGTGAAGCCGCTCGCGCCCTTCTTGACGATGCCGCCGCCGCCGACGTAGAGCGAGCCGCCGCTCAGCGCCAGCGTCGCCGAGCCGGCCGTGACCGTCGAGTCGAAGCCGAGCGTGAACTTCTGCACGCTGCTCGTGCCGCCCGAGAAGGTCGCGAACGAGACGTTGTTCGCGTTCGCGGGCGAGACCGCGGTGTTGGTCTTCGAGAGCACGATGCCGTTGACCGTGTCGGTGGAGTTGAAGACGCCGCTCGTCACGCGCAGCGCGCCGCCGCGGCCCGAGGTCTGCTGGTTGGCGACCGTGATCGTGCCGCCGACGTTGAGCGTGCCGCCCTCGACCGAGACCGAGCTGCTGGAGTTGAGCGTGCCGACGCCGAGGGTGCCGCTGACGTTGGTCGTGCCGCCCGCGAGGATGAGGCCGATGCCGTACGTGGGCGAGGTCGTGTAGCTGCCGCGTTGCAGGTCGACGCTCGTCGTGTTGAGCGTGCCGCCGTTGACGCGGATGGTCGCGCCGTCGCCGTTCGTCGTGCGCAGGCCGCCGTTGAAGTTGGCCGTGCCCGAATCGACGACGAGGAGGCCGGGCGTCGAGCCGGGCGTGACCGTGACGACGCCGCTCGTCGTGGCCGTCCCGCCCGCGAGGTTGAACTGCGCCGAAGCGGCGGCGACGGTCATCGTCGTCGTCGTGAGCTGGCCGCCCGTGCCGAGACGGAGCGTGCCGGCGTTGACGCTCGTCGCGCCGCCGTACGCGTTATTGCCCGCCAGGACGAGCGTGCCCGCGCCCGCCTTCGTCAGGCCCGCGGCGCTATTGACCGGCGTCGCGATGGTTGCGGTCGCGCCGGTGCCGAGCGCGTTGACGGTGACGGTCGGCGTGCCGCTCGCGACCGAGAAGGTGAAGCCGTTCGAAGGGTCGCCGTTGCCGTCGATGACCCAGCTCCCGGCCGAAGAGGTGGTCGTGTCGCCGAAGACGAGGTTGCCGAGAGAGCGCGGCGAGTCGAGCCGGACGAGGTTCGTCCCCGAGATGTTGAGCGTGTTGAAGTCGGCGGTGTTGCCCGCGCCGTTGGCGACCGCGCCGTTCAGCCAGTTCCCGCCGCTGCTCCAGAAGCCGCCGCTCGCGAGCTGCGACCAGGTGCCGCTGACGTTGCTGCTGACGGTGTAAGCCTGCCCGGCCGTGAAGCCGGTCGCGATCTGGTTGCCGGCCGTGTCGGCGATGCCCGTCCCGCCCGCCTTCAGGTCGAGCCGGATGGTGCCCGTGCCCGCGACCGAGCCCACCGTCACGTCGTAGGTCGTGCCCGAAACGGTCGCGGTCGTGCCGATGCTGCCGGTCGTCGAGCCCGTCGTCGTCAAGGCGAAGTCGTTCGAGTCGACGCCGCTCACCTGCTCGCTGAAGGTGACGCGGAAGACGACCGTGCCGCCGTTGATGGTCGCCCCCGAAGGGTTCTGGCGGTTGATGGAGGAGACGGCCGGCGGGGTGTCTTCGACCGTCACGACGAAGTCTGGGGAAGAGAGACTGTCGTGGTTCGAGTTGTCCGTGCCCTTTGCGTTGAAGGTGTAGGTGCCGGGCGCGAGCACCGTGTTCGTGTAGTCGAACGACCAGTTGCCCGAGCCGTCGGCGATGGCCGCGCCGATGATTCCGGCGTCCGCGCGCGAGACCGTCACGGTGTGGCCCGCGCCGGCCGTGCCGTTCAGGATGAGCGTCCGGTCACTCGTCACACGGTCGTTCGAGAGCGTGCCCGTGTCGGAGACGATGCTCGTGATGACGGGCACGGTCAGTCCCGTGTCAACCGTGTATTCGGCCGAGGCGGGGCTCGTGTTGCCCGCCGTGTCGGTCGCCGTGGCCGTGAAGGCGTAGACGCCCTGCGGCAGAGAGCTGGTGTAGGTCAGAGTCCACGAGCCGCTCACGTCGGCCGTGGCCGTTCCGATGACGCCGGCGCCCGTGCGCGTGACGCTAACGGTCGTGCCGGGCTCGGCCTTGCCCTTGAAGATGAGCGAGCCGCTGCCGATGCTGTTGATGGCGGGCGCGGAAGGGGCCACGGTGTCGACGTTGACGGTGAAGGAATCGGACTCCGGCGTCTGCCCGCCGTTCTCGTCGGTGGCGACGGCCGTGAAGGTGTGCGCGCCGTCCGAGAGCGGCGCTGCGGTGTAGTCGAACGTCCAGTTGCCCGCCGCGTCGGCCGTCGTCGTGCCGACCTCGCCCGAGCCTTCGAGCGAGATGGTGACGGTGTTATTCGCGCCCGCCGTGCCGGAGAGGATGATCGTGTTGTCGCTCGTGACCTTGTCCGTCGAGGACGCGCCGGTGTCGTCCGTGACCGAGGTGATGGCCGCAATCTTCGCGTTGAGCGAGGTGACGATGTTGGCCTTCGGCACGGCGCCCATGCCGTCGCCGAGGTAGAAGCTCGGGTGCGGCGGCTGGTTGTAGGCGGTGTTCTGCCACGCGATGGCTTCACGATACTGGTGGTCGTGCATCAGCGTGTAGATGCGGTTCGTGGCCGGGATCGTCGTCGTGTAGATGCGCAGCGCCGTGTTGTCGGCCGTACGCCACACGACCTCCTCGCGCCAGTCGCCGAGGATGTCGCCGACGAGCGCGGGCGTCGCCTTCGTCCCGTTGTTAGACGCGAGGCCCGAGGGCGAAAGTATCGTGTTCGTCTTGCTGTTGACCCAGTCCCACTTCGAGATGGTCGTGCCGTCCTCGAACTCGCGCAGGAGGTCTGCGTCCCACCAGATGCCGAAGTTCTTCGGCGAGGGGGCCGAGGTGCTGATCTGCACGCCCTTCGCGTTCCAGAGCCCGCCGCGCGAGCCGTACATCTCGTAGCCGCGGTAGCGCGGGTCGATGTCGAACGCCACGCCTCGTCCCACGTCCGCGCCCTCGCCCGAGACGCCGAAGATGAGCGCGCCCGTCTTCGCGTCGCGGAACTCTTCGCCGTACGGGCCGTAGTTCGCCGGTTCCTCGTGCACCATGTAGACCTCCTGACCGGGGCGGTCGGGGTCCATATCCGTCATGTGTAGTGCGTCGCCGTGGCCGAGGCCGGTCGAATAAAGACCGGTGCCGTTGTCGTCGATGGCGGCGGCGCCGTAGGTGATCTCGTCCTTGCCGTCGCCGTCCACGTCGCCGATGGTCAAGCTATGCGCGCCCTGCCCGCGCCACGCAGACCACTGGTTCGTCGTGCCCGTGTGGCCCGTGTCGAAGGCCCAGACCTTCGAGAGCTGTCCGTCGCGCCAGTTCCAGGCGGCGACGTAGGCGCGCGTGTAGTAGCCGCGGGCCATGATGAGGCTCGGGCGCTTGCCGTCGAGATAAGCGATGCCGCCGAGGAACCTATCGACGCGGTTGCCATATGAGTCGCCCCAGGAGGAGACGGTGCCGCGCGGCGGGTCGTAAGGAACGGTCGCCATCGCCGCGCCGGTCAGGCCGTTAAAGACCGTCAGGTACTCGGGGCCGGAGAGGATGTAGCCGGAGGAGTTGCGGTAGTCCGCCGTCGGGTCGTCGCCTGCGCGGAGGACGAACTGGCCCGCGCCGTCGACGGTGCCGGGCGCGGTCTTGCAGGCGACCTCAGCCTTCCCGTCGCCGTCGAGGTCGTAGACCATGAACTGCGTGTAGTGCGCGCCGGCGCGGATGTTCTTGCCGAGGTCGATGCGCCACAGGCGCGTGCCGTTGAGCTTGTAGGCGTCGAGGTAGACGTTACCCGTGTAGCCGCTCTGCGAGTTGTCCTTCGAGTTGGTCGGGTCCCACTTGAGGATGATCTCGTACTCGCCGTCGCCGTCCACGTCGCCGACCGAGGCGTCGTTGGCGGTGTAGGTGTAGGCGACGTTGTCGGGGGTCGTGCCGCCCGCCGGAATCTGAAGCGGGATGTTGAGGTACTGCTGCGCGGGCGCGTTCGCCGGAAGCGTGTAGGCCGCCGAGGGCGCGCGCTCGACGCCGCCCACGACCGGACGCACGAAGTAGGCGTTCGACTGCGTGAGGTCGGCCGTGGTGTCTATGAAGTTCGTCGTGTCGGCGATGGGGGCCGCGTTAAGCTGGACGGCCGGGCCGCCCCCCGTCGAGCGGTAGAGGTTGAAGGCGACCGAGGCGGGGTCTGTGCCGAAGAGGCGCCAGCCGACGTACACGTCCGTCCCGTTCTGCCGGACGGCGACGATGCCGCGGCCCAAATTCTCCATCAGGTACTGCGCCCTCGCCGTCGCCGACAGGATGAAGAGCGCCGCCGCCAGAATGAGACCCGCCCTGAGATTCTTCTTAAACATACGTTTCGCCTCTGCCGCTTTGAAGGTAGACCGCCTGTGGTTGTGAGTTCGGAGCCGCGGTCGGGGGCTTGAACAGGCCGCCGTCGATTGTAAAGTCCGGCGGAGGATAGAGAGGTTCAAGACCTCAGACAAGCAGAAGTTTTTGCAGCGTGCCCGATTCCGCGATGCGGAACGCGCGGGAAAAATCTCCAGAAAAATCGCCGGTCGTGTATGATTTGTTTGTCCTGCCAACATTCCGACATGCGGAACGGACTCCCTGACTGATGGAGAACAAGTCGAGCGTCGCCGAGGCGGTCGTCCGCGCCTGCGCACTGTTGAAGGCCTTCCGACACGAGGGCGAACTCCTCGCCCTGCGCGACCTCGTCGGCCGCACGGGCCTGAGCAAGACCACGGCCCACAGGCTCGCGCAGAGCCTCGTGCGCGGCGGCCTGCTTGAGCGCGCGGGCAAGAACGAATACCGCAGCCTCGTCAAACCCCTCGGCGGCCCGGGCTTCCGCCTCGGCTTCGCCGCGCAGGCGACGGACTCTGAGTTCTCGCGCGCCGTCAGCGCGAGCGTGCAGCGCGCCGCCGACCGCGAGCAGATTCCGCTCGTCACCGTGGACAACCGCTACAGCCCGACGCGCGCCCTGCGCAACGCAGACCTCCTCGTGCGCGAGCGCGTCGATCTGGTCTTAGAGTTCCAGGCCTTCGAGCAGGTCGCGCCCATCATCTCTTCGAAGTTCATCGAGGCCGACATACCCGTCATCGCCATCGACATCCCGCACCCCGGCGCCACGTACTTCGGCGCGAACAACTACCAGGCGGGTCTCATCGGCGGGCGCGCGCTCGGGCGCTGGGCGAAGGCGAACTGGGGCGGGCAGGTGGAGGAGGTCTTGCAGGTCGAGCTGCCCCTGGCGGGGCCGCTCCCGCAGTTGAGAATCACGGGGATGCTGGCGGGACTCGGCGAGGTCTTGCCCGCCCTCAAGCAGGCGCAGGCGGCGCGGCTCGACGGCAAGGGCATCTTCGACAAGAGCCTTGAGGTCGCGCGCCGCTACCTGCGCCGCACGCGCCCGAAGCGGACGCTGGTGCTGGCCGTCAACGACCCGAGCGCGCTCGGCGTGCTGCGCGCGTTCGAGGAGGCGGGCCGCGGCCAACTCTGCGCGGTGATGGGGCAGAACGCCGTGAGGTCTGCGCTGGAGGAGCTGCGGCGGCCGGGCACGCGCCTCGTCGGCTCGGTGGCCTACTTCCCCGAGCGCTACGGCGACGAGCTGATCCCACTCGCCCTCGCCATCCTACAGAAGAAGCAGGCCCCCTCGGCCGTCTTCGTCGAACACCAGCTCGTCACGCCGAAGAACGTCGGCCTCATCTACCCGGTCGAGACGAACTGAAGAAATGATGAATGATGAGTGATGAGTGATGAATAAGAAGCAGCTTGTCTTAATTCATCGTTCATCACTCATCATTCATCATTAAAACAGCAGTCGCGTGACGAACCACCACGCGCCCGCGAGGGCGATGGCGGCGGAGATGACGTTGCGGCCGTAGCTTTCGAAGGCCGGCAGGTCGCGCAGCTTCCAGAGCAGCGGCAGGACGACGGCCGCGACGCCCGCCTGCCCCAACTCCACCCCGAGGTTGAACGAGAAGAGCGGGACGAGCAGTCCGGCCCCGCCCGCGCCGAGTCCGGCCTCTTTGAGCGCGCCCGCGAAGCCGAAGCCGTGGACGAGGCCGAGCGTGAAGGTGAGCGCCCAGCGCCAGCCCGGCTCACCCTTCCGCACAATGTTCTCGACGGCGACGAAGACGATGGAGGCCGCGATCAGCGGCTCGACCAGGCGAGACGGCAGCGAGACCACGTCGAGCGCCGCGAGCGCGAGCGTCAGGGAGTGCGCGAGCGTGAAGCAGGTGATGATCTTCGCCGCCGTCGAGAAGCGGCGACAGGCCACCAGCAGTCCGAGGAGAAAGAGCAGGTGGTCGTAGCCCGTCAGGATGTGCCCGACCCCGAGCTTGAGGAAACTCCAGAACGACGCGACGCGCCCGCCCGCCGCGGGGGAGGACGAGTCGTCGGCCTTCGCCTCCAGGGAACTCGCCGCGGCCGTCAACACCTCAGTCCGCATGACCTTGTCGTCCGCGTCCTTCAGCGTGAGCGCCGTCTTGTGCCCGGCCGGCAGGCTCCGGAGGAAGGCCGCGTCGAAGCGGAGCGGCGCGCCCGAAGACCTGGGGTAGACGAGGACGAAACCGACGCCGTCCTCCTCGCGCAGCTCCACCTCGACAGAGGTCGGGGCGAGTTGAGAGCCGCCGGCAGAGACCTCGTATAAGCTCGGCGCCAGCTCCTTCAACTTCGGCAGTCTGGCGCCGACATCGGGCGCGACATCGAGCGAGCCGCCCATGAGCGTCCAGGCCGACTCGGACGACAACTCCACTTCAAGCTCGACGCGGTCTGCGTGCAGGCGCGCCACGGCCCAACTCGTCATCGGGTTGTGCGCGAGCACACGCGCCGCGCACGCCGCGAGGAGCAGCACCAAAAGGCATCCCTTTCCGCGGTGCGTCACGCGAGAGAGTATATCCGAGATGGACGCTCCCTTCATGAATCCATCTATAATTAAAAGTCACCGGGAGCGGATTGACAGGTGAATCACGGCTCACGCTAACTACGTTGTGAAAAGAATGAGGAGAACCTCGTGTCAAGAACCTTCTTCCTGACGAACGTCCTTACCGTCGCCGCCGTCCTGTCTCTGTCGGCGGTGTCGAGGGCGCAGGAACAGCCCGGCGCCCTCGTCGCCAAGTTCGAGAGTCCCGACCATTTCGTCCAGGCGGTCGCCTTCTCTCCCGACGGGAGGCTGCTGGCGGCCGGCGACAGAGGCGTTTCGATCTGGCGCGTCGCGGACGGCGCGGTCGTCGCCCGGCCGCTCGCGCTCGCCCGCAAGCCCCCCGTGATGAAGGTGGCCTTCTCACCCGACGGCAAGCTGTTCGCCGCGGCCACGGACGGCGGCGACGTGTTGCTGTGGGCGGTCGGCTCCTGGCGCTCGCATAAGACCCTTCTGTCGAATCGCGGAAAGGCGTCGGACTTAAGTTTCTCGCCCGACGGCTCGAAGCTCGCCTACTCGTCTGACACGGCGGCGATTCTCTACGACATCAATTCGGGCAAGGCGACCGTCATCGCCGACGGGGACGGCCGCCGGAACTCTTTCGACGGCGTCTCATTCTCGCCGGACGGCAAGTTCGTCGTCGTCTGCGGGAACGGCTCGATACGGGTCTGGGATGTCGAGGGCCGGAAGATGAAGGACGTTTGGCCGACCGAGGCGCCCAGCTTCTTCGGCCGCCTGTCGCCGGACGGCCGGCACGTCGTCTCGGGCGGTGGTTCGATCTTCGGACGAAAGTCCGTCGAGGTGAGGGCCTTCCCCGCGGGCGAGAAGGTCGGCGAGCTGACCGATTTCAGGAACGGCGTCTTCGCCGCGGACGTCTCACATTCGGGGAGGCTGTTCGCCGTCGCGGGCGGGACGTACGGCGGGGGCGAAGGGGTCGTGAGCCTTTGGGAACTCGCGGGCGCACGGGAACTCGGCTTCGTCTCCTTCGGCAACTACCCGATCAGGGGCCTGGCCTTTAGCCCCGACGACAGTCTGCTGGCGGCGGCCAGTGACGACGGGTTCGCACTGCTCTACGCCGTCGAACGACTGCGCGGCCCGCTCCTGAAGAAGCAGGACTCTCCTTTGTGCGGCGAGGTCTTGGTCGAAGGCGACGCCGCCTTCATCACGTCCCTGTCGAAAGTCCCGAACCCGATGCGCAGTGAGTTCGAGCTGCCGTGGAAGTTGGAGGTCTCGAACCCGGACGCTGTTCGGGGCGCCGCGGGCGTCCCCGTCGTGCTGCGGGACTGGGCCATCGAGAGCAGCGCGGCCACAGACCGGGCTCGGGTCAAAACGTTCAGCCAGCTCCTGCCGCGCGAGCAGTCTTCGGCGGCCGGTTCCGACTACATCGTCTTCGGCCGCACGCAGAACCCGGGCTGGGACGAAAGCTTCATCGTCAAAATCTACCGGGACGGAACCTTCTTCGCGACGAACAACTCCGGCAAGTGCCTCGCGTCCGGGCGTCTCGCACAGTTGAAGACGGACTTCGAGACGGTCAGGAAGCGCCTCCTCTCGGAAGGCCTCCTGTCCATACCGAAAGAGCCGCTGACGCTCGGCGCCGACCACTTCGGCACGGCCTTCATCGAAATCTCCGCGGGCGGCGCGGCCGAACTGCGGAGCGACGCCGACGACGTAAAGGTTCTGCTCGAAGGCGGCCCCGCGAAGAAGCGCGAGGCGTTCAAGCGCGTCTTCGAACTCGAAGAGCAGTTCGTCAACGCGCTCCTCCGTGCGGGCATGAGGCCGCCGGTACAATAACGCGAGATGAGAGAAGTCGAACGCATCGTTATCCCTTTAAGTAAGGGCACGCGGGTCAAGTCTCTGTGCTGGCACGGCGACGAACTCGTCGACTGGGTGGGAGGGGCCAAGCGCTACCGGCTGGACGGGACGTTCGTCGAGCCGCGCATAAGCTGGGGATACAGATTCGACCGCGCCGTCGCTCTGCCGGACTGCGAGTACGTGGTCATCTACGAGAGCCTCGGGACGAAAGGTCTCCTCATCAGGAACGGGCGACTCCTCCGAGAGCTGAACCGGAGTTTCTATCACGCCGAGGCGTACGAGTACCCCGTGGCCCTGTCGAGGCTCGCGGACGGGAGGGCCGTCATCGCGCACTGCCCCGAGGAGTACTGCAAGATAGAGATTGAAGAGGTCGAGACCGGCCGGAGGCTGACGGCCCGCGAAAACAAGCCGGCGGACTTCTTCCACTCCCGCCTTCAGTTCAGCCCCGGCGGCCGCTACCTTTTGAGTGCCGGCTGGGTGTGGCACCCGTTCGACACGGGCGAGGTCTACGACGTTGAGCGTGCCCTCGCCGAGCCGAAGAGCCTCGACGAAATTTGGCATCTCAAAATCGAAGGTGTGCACGGGGAGCTTCATGCGGCCGCCTTCAACGGCCCGGACACTTTCGTCTTCGCCGCCGACGCCGAGATCGAGCAGTCGCCCCTCGTCGGCGTCTACGACCTGACCGAAGGGCGGCTCGTCTCGCTCTCGCCCGTCGCCGAACAGGTCGGCACGCTGATGCCCCTGGGCGAGTTTGCCGTCGGGTTCTTCGACCACCCGAAGCTCTTCGAGCTGAAGACGGGACAGGTCGTCCAACGCTGGGACGAGCTGGCGAGTGGCAGAGAGAACAGCAGCATCATCTGGCACCAGGAGACGCCGACGCCCGCGTTGGCGCTCGACCCGGCGAACGGAAGGTTCGCGGTCGCGGGCGCCGAAGCCATCACCGTCGTCAGGCTGGGCTGAAGTCACGAACCGCCGCGTGTAATTCTTTATCGTGAGAAACGTCTCAGCACAGACCGCCGCCCTCATCGAGCGCCTCAACACGCCCGCCAGCCTCTGGGAGAAAATCACCTCGAAGCGTGACGACGCCGAGTTAATCGAACAGATCGCCGACGAGGGAGAGCCTGCGGCCGTCGTCGACGTCGCGCCCTTCGTCCTGTCCGAGAACCCTTACGTCGCGCGCGCGGCGGCCGCCGCCGTGGACAGGCTTCTCTCCGCGGTCACGCCGGACGACTGGGCCGGTCTCGACTCCATCTTCAGAGAGAGGTCGCCTTACACGGGCAGATACCGGATGGAGTGGCACCGGCTCGCGCCGAAAGACCTCGACCGGCTTGAGAGGTTTGCCGACCAGAGGAACACTCTGCTCGGTCTGGCGAGCTTCCACAAGAGCGGCTACGTCAGGGAGGAGGCCGTCCACAGACTCGCGCGTTCGGACGGCGGCGCCGAACTCCCTTTCCTGCTCATCCGACTCAACGACTGGGTGGGCAAAGTCCGCGAAACCGCGCGGCAGGCAATCATCCCGAGACTGTCGCCGCGCTACGGCGCGAGCTTCGTGGAGAATCTGCCCCTCGTCGCGCGGCTCGGGCTGGCGGCCCGCGACGACCACGGCCCGTTTGTCGAAGCCGTCGAGTCTTTGCTTAAAAGCGACAAGTGTCTGAACGCGCTCCTGTCAGGGTTGGAGTCGGACGACCGCTCTGTCAGAAGAATATGTTTCAGGCTGGCGGCCGAAGCGGAGAATTCTGACACGCGGGCGTTGCTCGAACGCGCGCTCGCCGAACCGGACACTGTGATTCGTCTCTGGGCGGCGCGCCGGGTCTCCGAAGGAATCGCGGGCGGGGCCGCCGAGGGACTGCTTGAGCTGATGAAGGGCGACCACTTCATGCCCGTGCGGCGCGAGGCGTTGCGCACCTTCGTCAATCGTGTGCCCGAGAAGGCACGAGCGGAGTTACGCCGCGCGCTGTTCGATCAGCACGCCTCCGTGCGCGAGGAGGCGCGTTTCCATCTGAGGAAAGCGGGCGAAGCCGACTTCGCCTCCATCTACCGCACGGCTCTGGCGGACGCCGCCGTCGGCGACCTGTACTCCGCCGTCGGCGGCATCGGCGAGACCGGGACAGCTTCCGACGACCTTCTGGTGCTCCCTTACGCTTTGCGAGGTTCGACAAAGGTTAGGAGGGCGGCGATTAAGTCTCTCGCGAAACTGAACGGCGACGGACACCTCGCGCTCTTCGTCGACGCGCTGAAGGATGAGACGCCGACCGTCTCGCGCGAGGCGCGAAAGGCTTTGGCCGGCAGGGCGACGGCTGTCGGCGGGGGGCGGCTCTGGGATGTCTTCAGCGTCTCGTCGCAGCCGCACGTCCGCCGCAACGCGCTCCACCTGCTCGCAAGGCTTGGGAAGTGGGACGGCATCCACTACCTGATTAGGGCGACCGGCGACACCGACGAACGGATTGCAGAGGCGAGCCGGCTGGGCGTCGTGCGCTGGCTGTCACGGTTCAACCGCAGCTTCTCCGCGCCCACGCCCGAGCAGGTCTCGCGCCTTGAGAGCGCGCTGCGCGAACACGGCCACCTGCTCGATGAGAGAGTCCGAGAGTGGTTGTGGTTTTCTGTCAAAGGCTTCCGGGGCGGCGCCTCTTCGTGATAAAGGTCAGACCGTTCGCGCCGGTTTAGCCACGTACGTTCGGAGCTTGTGTGATGCTTAGACGGACTACCTCTCTGGCCCTCATCGTCCTGGCGGCCTCTTCGGCCCCGCTCCTGTCCGCACGCGGGCAGGAGCGCCCGACACGGGGCCAGCCCCTTGCCCCCAGGGCGAGCGAAGCACGCGCCGTGCTCGTCGAAGCCAAGGCCGCCGCGCTGCGAATGAGGGACGATTACCAGCGGAGGCAGGTGCTCGACGAGGTCGGGGAGGCCGAGGCCGAAGCCGGGGATTTGGATGCCGCACTCGACACCGCCGGCCGCGCCTACCCTTACAACATGGCGACCCTGACCGCGGTCGCGGAGCGGCTCGGCGACTCCGGCGACCCGAATCAGGCGCGGGCCGTCGTTCGGAAGTTGAAAGGGGGCAACGCCTCCACCGTCTACGCGTTCATGGCCCAGCGCCAGGCCACCAACGGAGAGATATCCCAGGCACTCAGAACGGCGGAACTCATCGAAGCGCCCGAGGTGCGGCGCGACGCTTTGGAGTGGGTCGGCCGGCGACAGGCGGCGAACGGCGATTACGCCGAGGCGCGCCGGACGCTGGCGGCGGCGAAGGCGGCGTCGCCGGACGAAAGTTCTTACGCCGGCCGTGATGAAATGATGATCGTCGAGGCCCAGCTCGCGCGCGGCGAAGCGCAGGCGGCGCACGCGGCCGTCTCCTCTCTCAAGTCGGCCGAGACGAGGGCCGCCGCCCTTTTAGGCGGGGCCGAGACGCTCAGGAGAAGGGGCGACGCCGAGGTGGCCGCGGCGTGGCTCGAAGAGGCTCTGAAGGAACTCCCCGCGGGGCCGGGGCGCGAGTTCTTACTCTATATGGCGATGCCCACACAGGTTAGGCTCGGGCAGAAGGAGAGCGCGATGCGTTCGGCCGGCACGCTCACCTCGGAGATGCGGCTGAAGGGCTACGCGGCCGTGGCCGTCACCTGCGCCGAGCTGAAAGACCTCGCGTGCGTGAACTCGGCGTTGAAGGGCATGAAGGCCGCCGCGTCGACGGGGGAGAAGGACGAAGAGCTTAAGCTCTTCGGGATGCGTCTGCTGGCCTTGAGCGTCACGGCCGCGCTCATCGACAACGAACAGTCGGAGGCGGCGTCGCTCATACTCGCCGACGTCGAGCAGCCGCGGGACGAAGTCTCTTCGAAGATGGCAATCGAGCCGGAAGTCACCTTGCAGCGCGTCCTCATCCTCGCGCGGCGAGGGCGTTTCGAGGAGGCGCGCTCGCTGGCCCTGAAGATGCGGCCCGACTCGGTTGCCGACACGAAGCGCGGCACGTCGCTGCGCCTGTTGGCCTTTTTGCAAACGCAGAAGCGCGGCGCGAACACGGCGCGGCGTTGGGCGTCGGCCCTGCCGGGCGCGGAGGATCGTGCCTACGCGCTCCTCGGCGTCGCACAGGCGCAGCTCGGCATCGGCGACGCGAAGCTCTCATACAGCGCCCTCAATATCCACTAAAACGTTGTTCATCGGAACAGACACGCTCCTGAGAATTTGACGCCCAGCCGGATACAGCCACCGGTAGGAAGATTGATAAACCGCGCGGAGGAATGGCAAGGTAGGTTTCGATGAGACACCTGTTCGAGACGCTTGAACGGCGGCGGCGCCCAGAGGACGTCGCGGAGATGGTCTTGGAAACGCTCGGCGACGCGCTCACCGCGGAGGAGCGGGGCGTGTTAGAGAAGGCCGCGGCCGGCTCCATCAAGCGGGGCCTGACGCAGATCACCTCGATGCTGGAGGACTTCGCCCGCCCCGTCCCGCCCGTGCGGCAGGTGCGCAAGGCCGCGGAACTCTTCCAGACCGCCCGCGCGCTCGCCGCCGAGGAGTGCGCCGACGCCGAGAAGGTCGAGCAGTTCATCCGCGAACTCGGGCCTGAGATCAGGAAGGCGTTCGGCCAGAGCGACTTCAAACGCGACCGCCTCAACCGCGTGCAGAGGGAGGAGGCCGGGCTGGACATTTCCCGCCGGCGCTACAACAAGCTCTTCCGCCACCTCGCGCGGCTCGAACGCAAGGAGGCGTCCTACGCGCGCGAGCAGCGCAAGTACGAGTTCACGCGCATCGGCAAGTCGAGCCTCGCGACCCGCCTGACCTTCGAGGAGTTCGCGCGCGACGCGAACACGGCCTGCTTCATCGCCTACTACGTCTCGCGCTCGAACCTCCGCAGCGAGTTCACCATCAAGGGGCAGGAGCGCCCCTACGACGAGATAGCCGACGTGCTCTTCCAAAGGTGCAGGCGCGACGCAGAGCGCACCGACTGGTGGGCCGTCGCGCACGTCTTCCCAGACCCCTTCGTCCTCTCACGACTCGACGACGGGCGGAAGGGGCGGCTGCTCGGCGAGTGGCTGACGGTGCTGCACGGCATCGCGGAACTGCTGCGCGAGGTGTGGCTCAAGAGCGACATCAGGCGGGAGACGATGGTCGTCCGCCGCGGCAACGACTCCAGCACCTGGAACAACACGGCGAGCGCCTGGAACAGGGCGCGCGCCAGCTGGGTCGCCCTGCTGCACGCTTTAGGGATGCAGGAGGAGTTGGACGCGATGTGTTTCGGCAAGGTGCTGCGGCTGATGGCAGCGGACGTGGCCGCGTGGCACCGCGCCTCCGGGGGCGACCTCGACCCGAACACGAAGGTCTGGAACGAGCTGCCGCTCCCCTGGGAAGTCCTCTCCGGCGAGGCCGTCTGCACGCGGGAGTTGGTCGAGAGCGTGTGCGAGAAGTACGGCGTAGACCCCGTGAAGAACGGGTGGACTGCGCCGCCGCCGGAGCGGCTTGTGACCGCCTTCAAGCCGACGCCTGAACTCGTGCACGGCATCACGGTCGCGAGTCCGCAGTTGGCCGCGGCCCTGCGGAAGGCGGGCTGGTTCTCGGGCAAGCGCGCCGTGCCCCTCGCGGAAGAGCAGGGGCCAGTCCGCGTCTACTACGACCCGCACGGGTTCGTCGTCGGCGCCGAAGATGTCGAAGAGGAGGCTTGACGTTCGCCGCCGGCAGAGTCCATGCTTAGCGCGGCTCTGAAATAGCTCAGTGGTAGAGCGGCCGGCTCGTATCCGGCTGGACGCAGGTTCGAGCCCTGCTTTCGGAGCCACCAGAAGCTTCGCCGGTAAAGTCGGCGAAGCTTTCTACTTTTAATCCGAGATATGGAGTTAACTTTCACCACAGAGACACAGAGGCATAGCTTGTCGAGATATAACTCATGAAGCTGTGCCTCTGTGTCTCTGTGTTAAATAGCTCCCGCTTACACGCAACCGCAAACTGCAATTAGATTCTTAGATTCATTACAACGTTATCAACGAGGACGAGCCTGGCGTCTCCGTCACATACTCGACGCGGTGCGCTTCGGTGAGGTCGGGTACCTCCCAGCGCTCCGTGAGTCTGAGGATGACCTCGGCCGGCACCGTGTCTTCGCGCTCGCGGTTCTGCGCGAAGAGTCTCGACTCCGGGGCCTCGACGTAGACGATGCGCACGCGCGCGTTGTAGGCGGCGAAGAGGTTGATGGAAAGCTCGCGCATCTGCCGGCTGACGTTCGTGGCGTTCCAGACGAAGGGCTGCTTCCTTCTCAGGTGCTCGCGCGCGGCCTCCCTCGCCCTCGACACGACAGGCCCCTGATTCTCCGTCGGAGCCACCTTCATCTCGCGGCGCAAGGCGTCGAGCGAGATGACGGGCAATCCGCCTGAGTTCTCCGCCACCCAGAAGTTTTTGCCCGCGCCGGGCAAGCCCGACATCATCACGACCTCGCAGGCCGTGTCGTCGTAGGCCGCATACTCAGGGTCGCGCCCCTCCTTGCGGAAATAGAGGAAGCGGCTGTGGTCGTTCGGGAACCGCCTCGGGCCGCTCAGACATTCGTGCTCCTCCGCGTACTGTTTGAAGAGCGCGATGTTGTCCAAAAGCCTCTGCATGTCCGCGCAGACGCGCCCGCGCGCGTCCGCCTCCGCGACGAGCGCGAGCAGGTCGCAGCGCGCCGTCTGGCTCACCTCGTAGAGCGTGCGGCGGCCGTCCGGTTTATCAATCAGGAAGAAGGGCACCTGGTGGAAGCGTATGAGCGCCGCGACCTGCTCGCGCGCCGCGAAGGGGACGTCCATGCCCCAGAGCATCGCGCGCGTGTTGATGGCCCCGCGCTTCGAGTGGCCGCGGCTGGTGATGCGCCCGTCGTCCTCGACCCTTGTGCAGGCGGGCTTGGCGATGTCGTGCAGCAGGGCGGCCGTGAAGACGATGCCGCGCTCAAGCTCCGGCAGGGCGCGCCACGCCGGCAGTCCGGTCAGAGCCTCGACCACCATCCGCGTGTGGACGAGCACGTCGCCCTCCGCGTGGTGCGTGCCGTCCTGCGGGCAGCCGTCCAGACGCCGGAGCTGTGGAAACTCTTCTTCGACCCGGCCCCACTCGACCGCGTGGTCGGGCGGCGCGGGGCACCATCGGAATACGTCGCTCATGCGTTCGGCGCGAAGAGGCTGACGCCTTCGCTCAGTTGGTTGGGGATGACGGGCCGGTTCAGCCAGTGCTCGTCCGAGTCGGCCACGGCCTGCGTGAAGCTCGCGCGCACGAACTTAAAGCGCTCGGCGACGCGCCCGCCCTCTTCGACCTTGACGTAGAGTCCTTCCATCAACCCCGCCCCATCCGTCTCGCGCAGAGCGCGCGCCGCGTCCAGACCGCGCACCTCGCAGACCGCGGCCAGCGACTCGCGCCAACGCTCCGACTGGAAGGCCGAAGGTCTTATCAGCGCGGAGAGCACGGCCGCCGTCGGCGTCACGCCGGTGTAGAGGACTGGCGCGGAATGAACCGGCACGCCTTTCAACAGCTCCCGGCGCGCGGGCGTCGACAGGAATTCGCCGGCCTCCTTGTCGAGCACGTCGAACTCGAAGAAGTAGTGCGGCAGCGCGTCGTAGAAGATCGTGTGCTTGGCGTAGAGCCATTCGCCGTACATCACGAAGCGCGTGCCGAGCGCCGCACGCAGGTCGCTTTGAATCGAGACGGCCCAGGCCTTCAGCATCCCGAAGTGCCGCTCGCGCGGCCCGCCGTCGAGGAAGTGGCCGCGGCTCTGCAACAGCAGCCGCCCTTCTCGGCCGAAGCTGACGGCGGAGTTCGCGCCGTCGAGCTTCTCCTCGACGACGAGGTTCAGCCCCTTCAGGTGTTCGAGCGAGACGACGCTCAGCTCCTCGTCGCCGGGTTGCAGACGTGAGCCGTTCAGGTGCGGCGTCCGCGGGTACTTGTGGAGTCGGTACGTCACAACTCACACCTTCACGACGGCGATCATGTGGTTGAGCACGTACTCGACCTTCACGCCGCGCGCGCCCGCGCTTTTGAAGAGTGCTTCGAGGCCGCGCGCGTCGAAGAGGTTGACGTGCTCCGGGTTGTCGTCCTCCTTCGACGGCACGGACGCGACGACGTAGCCGCGCGCGACGCGCACGGCCTCGGCCGCGGCCCGCGCCGGCGAGGCGAGGTGTTCGAGCACCTCGAGCGCCGTCACCACGTCCACCGAGTCGTCTTCCAGTTCCAGAGCTTCCGCGTCCATGCGAAGCGCGCGCAAGTTGGTGACGCCGCCCGCGCCGACGGCCGCGATGTCCGCGACGCGGACGGGGTTCGTGTCCACGGCCGTCACCTCAAGATGAGGGAAGGCGTCGAGGAGCGGCCAGAGGAAGGTGCCGCGCCCGCTGCCCACGTCGAGCAGGCTCGCGGGCGCGAGGCCGCGCAGAAGACCTATCACCTTCCGCACGCGCGGCAGCTCGGCGTTGCGCTTGAACTTGTGCAGGCGCAGCCCCGCGGCCAGCCCCTCCGCGATCTGCTCTTCCGGCGAGAGGTGCGCGCGGCCCGGCCCCAGCCTGCCGCGCACGAAGGCCGCGGCGAGCCAGTTGAAGTAGCGGTCGTCGCTGTAATCCGGAACTACTGCTTCAGACATCGAGCACGCCTCAGTCTGAATCTTCTTCCGGGTCTTCGGCTATCGGGCGCAGGCTTTCGAGGAAGGCGTTGAAGCTGTCGGCGATGGCGTAGATGTTGCCGTGGCGCGGGGGCTTCGTCAGGCGTTCGGGGAAGAGTTCTTCCCAGTGCCAGATGACGGCGTGGTCGTCGAGCGAGTCCACATCGACGCCCTTCGCGCGCAGGTCGTCGACCATCTCGTCGATGCGCCCGGCCAGCTCGCGGTGCTCGTGATCCCAGAACCAGACGCGGTCGCGCGCCACGCCCTCGAACCCGACCAGAATCAGATTGCCGAAAGGGTCGTAGGCGGCCGGGACGGTCTCGTCGGGGATGCGGCCGCTGTAGGTCTCCATCGTTTCGTAGACGATGCCGCTCGAGGGGTCGCTGGTGAAGCCGTAGAAGACCTCCACCTCGCAACTGTCGCCCCATGGCGAAGGCTCGCGCAAGGGGACGCCGACGCGGCCCTCGAAGGCCGTGCCGCCGTACTTCGAGAGGAAGCGGCGGTAGTCGGGAGGGAGCGGGCCGCCGATTTGCGACTCGAAGTCGGCGAGCTCTTCCTCCGTAGGGTTGTGGCGCGAATCGGGCCTGACCTCGTAGTAGCCAAGCCGCCGCATGATCTCATCTTCTCTTTCCATAGTTCTGCTCAAGGTGTCGTCGTGGGCGGGGGCGTGGCGGCGGCCGCGGCCGCCGCCTTCCTGGCTCCGGAGGCGCCGCCGACGTGCGGCACGCCGCCGTTCAGGTCTGTAGACACGAGCTGCATGGTCGTGCCGTTCTCGTGGTGGTGCCAGGTGTAGCCGTTCTGTATGCGCCACCGCTTGACGGCCGAGGCGTTGGGCTCCCCGTGGTACAGGTAGGTGGCGGGGTCTGTCTTCGCCCACTCGGCGGCCAGCGCGCGATCCGCGCGGGCGAGGTCTGTGGTGTTGTTGCCCGTCACGCTGATGGGCACCTCCGCCTTCGCCCACTTCGTAAAGACGGGGTCGCCGTTCTTGAAGGGTACGCCCTCGCCGCCCGTGACCGCCTTGACCTTCGGGTTGTCAGAATACCACAGGGACTCGCCGCGCGTGCCCGACCAGGTGCCGCCCGTCTTGGGCATTCTCTTGCCGAAGAGGCGCGGGGCCTGTTCGGGATCCCACCACGGCACCTTGCCCTCTTTGATGAGGTCGGTGTGCTGCGCCAACTCGTCCACCTGCCCGAGCCGGTTGCGCAGCGCGTCGAGGTTCTGCTGCACCTCCTCGACGAAATTCGGCTCGTTGGCGAACTGCTTGAGCAGCTTCTCCTGCGCGTCGATCTCCAGCTCGATCTTGACCCGGTAGAGGCGCAGCTTCTCGGCTTCCGGCATCTTGCCCCAGTTGGCGAGGTTGGCCTCGGTCAGCTCGGCAATCTTCGGCGCCAGCGTCTTGTCTGCGGCCTGCGCGACGTGGACGGCCTCCTCGCGCATGCGCAGGGGATTGCCGCCCTCCTTGAAGAAGACCTCCGGGATCAGCTCGCCCTTCGGCCCCTTGTTGAAGGTGGTGACGGCGTCGCCCGTGGCGCTCCCGAAGCGCTTGAGGAACTCCTCCTCCTTGAGCACCTTGACGGCGATGTTCTCGGACTCGCGCGCCAGCTCGGCCGGCAGCGCCGAGAGCAGAATCTTCCGGAGCGCGGCCGGGTCGGGCGGGTGCTTGCCGGCCTGCCCCGCGGCCTTGAGCAGCACGTCCTCGGCGATGCCCGTCTCCTTCGAGAGCTGCCGGACGAGCTCCTCCATCGTCTTGGCGCCCATCTTGGCGACGCGGACGGCCTTCACCGCTTCGAGGAAGCTCAGGCCGACGCCGACCCACGCCACGACCACCCAGACCCACTGCCCGTCGATGTCTTTGGGGACGAGCGCCGCCTCGCGGTTGATGTCCGTGTTGGCCGCCGCCTTCTCCTGCAAGTACTGCTCGGTCATGCGGGCGGCGTCGGCGACGCCCACGCCGAGCGCGCCGACGGCGAAGGCCACGCCGGCCGGCCCGCCGACGGCCGTCGCCGCGATGGAGAGTCCGATCTGGAGCACGCCGAGAGCGATGCTGACGGCCATGTCCCAATGCTGCTCGGACTTCATCTTGTCGTGCGCCCAGGTCTTCCGCTCCTCGTCGGCGATGCCGAGTCCGGCCAGCGTCGTCTCGACGAGCGGGCCGAGCGTCCACAGGTTGAGCGAGCCGCTGGTGACGTTGTTCCGCGTCGTCTCGATGTTGAGGAGGACGTCGTGCGTCGCCCCGCGCAGGGCGGCGCCCTGCTGCTCCTCGCTCAGCTGGTTGAACTCGGCCGGGTTCACCTGCGAGAGCAGCGGGTAGTCGAGCAGGATGCGGCGGCGCTCCACCTCCAGGTCGGCGACCTTCTGCGTGGCCTCGGTCAGTTGGTTCAGGGCGCGCTCGTTGAAGCCGTCGTCGAAGGGCACCGGGTTCTCGACGGCCGAACGGAGGCTCGACTGCCTGCCGCGCCATTTGGTGAGCTGCTTGTCGACCTCCTCGACCTCCTTCGCCACCCTGCGGATCGTCGCCAGGTCTTTGGCCGGCATCCCGTCCTTCAGCTCGTCGCGCTTCTGCACGGCCTCCGCCTGCGACTTGTCGAGCATCGAGATGGCCGTGTCCCGCATGGCGAAGTAGAACTGGTTGAGGAACTGATCCTTGCCCGTGATCTTGCCGAGTCCTTCGCCGAACGCCTCCTTGTGCGAGTCGAACGGGTTCTCGCCCGGCTTGAGCGCGTTCTGCTGCTCCATCCACGCCTTGTAATCCTTCTCCGACCCGTACTCGTGCGGGTAGATGGGCGTCCCGTCCTCGGTGACGAAGGCGAGCACGCCGGCCGTGCCCATCACGTCGGTGATGTTGCTCGTCCTGTACATCCGCGTGCCCGAGTAGGTGAAGCTGTAGAAGATCGCGCTGTAGGAGATGGGGTAGATGACGTACTTGGTGCCCTCGCTGTAGATCGCGAGCGCTTTGCCGAGGCTGCGCCCGTACGCGACGGAGGCTTCGAGCGTCGGGAAGTCCTCTTTCAGCCGCGCGCCGGTCGTGAGCGGGGTCTTGTCCCAGAGGCCCCAGGTGCCGGCCTGCTGGTTCGCGTGCTCGCCCGGCCCCGTGTCGGCCTGCGGGACGTCGGGCGGCGCGGTCGACGGGGCGGTCGGCTGGGCGGTGCCGGCGGGCGTGTCGCCCCCGCCGCCGTCGCGCTGAATCAGGCCGCGCGCCGGCCCCTTCGTCGCGCCCCCGGTCTGCTGCGCGACGTGCGTCAGCTCGTGCGCTATCAGGCGGCGCCCCTGCGTCGTCTCGGGGGCGTAGAGGTTCTGGCCGAAGTAGATGTCGCCGCCGAGCGTGAAGGCGCGCGCGCCGAGTGCGCGCGCGGCGCCCGCGGCGCGCTCGTCGGTGTGGACGCGGACGTGGCCGAAGTCGCGCCCCATGCGCGGCTCGAAGTAGGCCCGCGCCGAGTCGCCGAGCGGGCGGCCGTGCGCGCCGCCTGACAATGTCCTGCCGTAGACGCCGACGCCGCCGCGGCCGTGCGCGGAGAGCGCGGGCGCGGCGGAGATTGCGTTTGAACTCCCGCCCACGACGCTCTCTGCCACCGCGTCGGCCTCGCGCTCGTAAGGGTCGCCGGGTTCGCTCACCTCGTAGCCGGACATCTGCGCGCCCGCGCGCAGGAGGCTCTGGACGGCGAGGTTGCCGGCCGCGCGGCAGGAGCTACAGGGGCCGGACTTCGGACGCGGCGGGGGCGTCGGGGCGGCCGCGGCGCAGTTCGTGCCGCCGAGGCTGAGGGCGTTGCCGGGCGCGACCTCTTCGCGCTCGGGCGCGGCCTCGGCGTGCTCGCGCTCTTTGACGACCTTCGGGCCGTCCCTGTGCTCCGCTGTTTTGGTCTTCTCGGTCACAGCTCTGGTTTAAAAAGCGGCCCCGAGTCTTCAGTCTCCGGGGAGGATGTCTTTCAGGTTGAGCTTCATGTCTTCGCGCATCTCGCCGCGCGGCGCGGGGCCGACGTAGACGTTCCGGCTGTCGACGACGTAGACCTCTACGACCGCGGAAGGTCGTCGCTCAGTCGGCGCGGGCGCAATCCCGTGGGGCTGGTCTCAGGCAGTGTGTCGAAAAAAGATTTGAGGCGAGAACAGTCGCTGGCAGGGTTCGCTCAGGCAGCCTCCCCGGGGAAGCGCCCCACGAACTCAACCTGCCCAACCGCGTTCGTGACGTCTAATCTCTTATCAGGAACCCGACGCCACGGTTACGGATTAGTCTTGTAGACCGTGGCCTGTAGGAGCGCGGTCTTCGCTTCACTGTTTTCGTGGCCGCCGTCCCGGAACTTCACGGCAGTGCTCATTGATTTGACGCGCGCCAGCAAAGCCAACTGCTCTTCCCTGAGCAGGAGAGTGACTTTCACGCACTCTCCCGGGGGGACTTGAACGAACGTCGCCGACTCCGAGACGCCGAAGTCGATATGAAGCGAATTCGCTTCAAGGGTCATGACATCGCCGCGGTCAGGACTCTGAGGGATGTTGATACTATCCAGGTCATTCAGTATCCCCAGGTTCGTCGACGACTCGTTGACGATGTAGACCTGCAACATGATCGGCCCGCTTCTCTCCGGCACGGGCGGCTCGGCGAAAGCGATTACGCGGAACTGGCGTCCGTCGCCATTCATGTTCGATGTCTCCCGTCGAGGCGCCGCTGCGGTCGGCGGCGTCGCTTGGTTAGGATAACCCTATTACACGAACGTGCATGTCCCGGCCGCATTTTCCTGAGTAAACGTCTGCGGCGTCGGCGGCTGGGTTCCGGGCCCGTGGGTGCGCTCGATGGTCCACGCCGCGTTGACGGACGCATTCCAGGCCGCGACGATGGCAGGCAAGGCCGCCGAGCAGGCCGCCCCCGTCGCGTGATTTTGCGGCAACCCCGCGGCCGTGTTGGCGGCAGCCGCCGCGTTGCGCGCCCCGTTGGCATGGCTGTTCTCATGAGCCTGAGTGGCGGCCAGGCCGGCGGCCAGCCTCGTGCAAGTGGCAGTCTGTTGCACGCCGTCGGAGTCTCGCCTGACCTGATAGGTTCCGTTCGGGAATATGGTACTGGTGGGAGATGCAGACCCGGCAACCAGGGTAGAGCCTGTCCCCGGCGGCGGCACCGCCACGCAGGAGGGCGGCGTAAAATTCGGAAACGTCTCCCCGTATGAGCCTCTTGAGATAAACGTGTATGTCGGTGCCGCCTGGGCTGGGACGGGAGCAGAAGGCGTAGTGGCAGGGGGGGTGGCAGGGCCGCCGTTGTCGCCGACGCATTTCGAACAACTGCCCCGGCCGGCTGCGCACTCGGGACATTGTTCCTGCGAGGCAGCCGGCGCGTTGAGAGCCGGCGTGGATGCCGCGCGCCTGCGCGCCACATCCTGCGCCATGAATCCGACCTCCTCCTCCACCAACTGATCCCCGGCGGGCCTGGTCAATCTCGCCCGCATGCAGGGCGAGTTGAACAGCCGCTGGACGGCCTGGTTCCCAACGTACCTTTGCAGGTCATGGCTCGGGTGCGGGGTCGGGCGCGGCTTTGTGGCGCGATGGTGAGTGGGGTAATCCTGGCTCGGAGTCTTCTGCGCTCTTGCTACAGTCTTGCATTCCATCGTTATACTCCCGGCTCGTGCGCCCCGACTACTTCGGAGCTTTCGGAGTCCTTAGCTGGAGGCGATGCTCCTCCAACTACCTGCCCGCCGCACAAAGAACATTTTTCGTCCCGCCATTCTGAAACACTTGGCACCGCCCGTCAATATTCTGTCGTCCCCCCTTAAACGTCCTGCACGGTCAACGGGTGGTACTGTTTGAAGTCCGTGGGTGAGGTCGTGCGCCCCTGCTTCGTCATCTGCCGCGCCATGGCCCTGACGAGTTGGCGCATGGTGATGAGCCGCCCGTCGCAAACGGCGAGGAAGGCGGCGTCGAGCGCGACGATGCGGATGTCGCCGCCCGCGATGGGGAACTGCTTGGAGAGGAAGGCGAAATCCACGTCCTGGCCGAGCGGCGCGCTGGCCGGGAACATGCCGCGCCAGAGCCGCTCGCGGTGCGTCTCGTCCGGCATCGGGAACTCGACGACGTAGTGCATGCGGCGCGAGAAGGCCGTGTCGATGTTCTTCGAGAGGTTGCTGGCGAGGATGACGGCACCTTCGTGCTCCTCCATCTTCTGAAGCAGGTATGCGACCTCGATGTTGGCGTAGCGGTCGTGCGCGTCCTTGACCTCCGAGCGCTTGCCGAAGAGGGCGTCGGCCTCGTCGAAGAAGAGGATGGCGTTCGACGAGCGCGCGGCGTTGAAGATGCGGTCGAGGTTCTTCTCGGTCTCGCCGATGTACTTGCTGACGACGCCCGCGAGGTCGATGCGGTAGAGGTCGAGTCCGAGGTCTGAGGCGATGACGCCGGCCGTCATCGTCTTGCCCGTCCCCGACGCGCCCGCGAAGAGCACCTTCAGCCCGCGCCCGGCGGCGGCGCGTTCGCCGAAGCCCCACTCGCCGTAGACGACCTGGCGGTGGCGCACGGCCGCGGCCACCTCCTTCACCTGCCTGAGCGTCACGTCGGGGAGGACGAGGTCTTCCCAGCCCTGCCTGACCGAGACCTTCACCGCCAGCTTGCCCAACCCGCTGTCCGACTGCGCGCGCGCCGCGGCCATCAGGAATTCGAGCACGGTCTCTTCGCCGTCGCCGCACGCCGCGAGGTGCGCGTCGCGCGCGGCCTCGACCGCCTCGCGGATGCGGCCCGGCGTCAGCTCGAAGCGGCCGGCGAGTATCGCGGATGCCCCGGCCGGCAGACTCAGGCCGCGCGCGGACGCCTGCTCCTCCCAAACCCTCTTGCGCTCTTCGTACTCGGGCGCCGAGAAGTAGAACGGGACGTAGCGCCTGCCAGACAGAAGCTTGCGCCAGGGGAAGGCTTCGCCGCACGCGAGGAAGACGGGCAGGCGGGACGCGGCCAACTCCGAGACGACTTCCGACGCTTCCGGCAGGGGGTTCCCTTCGCCGTCGGCCAGCGCCTCAAGGTGTTCGAGGTAGAGCCCCGCGCGCCGCAGGCGCTGCAAGAGCACGCCCTCGCGCAGGAGCGCCGGGAGAGCTTCGCCCGCGTCCCGCGCCGCCGAAAGGTCAACGTGCAGGAGCGAGAGCTTCATACTTCGGCAGGCCGCCGCGGCGGCCTTGAGCCGCCCGGCCCCGGCCGGCCCTTCGAGGACGAGCAGAGGCGAAGGTCGTCGCCCGCCCGCGCCCTGCTCTTCGTCTTCGTCCCGCCCTTCTCCGTCCACGGGGAAGAGTCTTTCGACACCGCTCAGCACGCCGTAAGCGAAGTCGTGCGACGCCATCTCTTCGGCGGGGCCGTGCGCGCGTTTGATGAAGCGCGAGTGCGGCAGCGCGTCCGCGCCGAGCAGGAAGAGCGAGAGCGCGGGGTGCGCGGCGAAGCCGCCCGAGAGCCACGTGACGCGGTCGGCCGTGCCCGGAAGCGGGCGCAGCAGTCCCGCGCGAAAGAGTTCGGCGTCGGGCAGGAGGTGCGCGCGCAAGGTGTAACGCCCGTTCGCTTCGCCCGCGAAGAGGCGCAGCGCCAGCTCGAAGGTCGGCCACTTATGCGCCACGTTGTTGTTGAGGTAGGCGTAGATCGTCTCGTACTTCGGCTCGACCTCGGGCGCGACCGCGAGCAGCAGCACGTCGCGCTCGAAACGCGACAGCCCGAACTCCGACGCGACCCGCGCCCACGGCAGGCCCGCGCCCTTCTGTTCGGCCTCCTCGCGCAGAAGCTCTGCGCGCTCCGTCAGCTCCGCCACGTCTTCGGCCGCTCCCCCTTCGCGCAGGGCGCGGCCGATGAGGGCGTCCACCTGCTCGTCGCTGACGTAGAGGCCGCGGAACTCGTCGAGGCTCAGCCCGTATGCGGCGCGCAGGCGCAGCACCTCCCTGTGCAGCAAGAGGTCAAGCCGCCTCAGCTCGGACTGCATGTGTTCGACCGCGTCAGCAAACACTCGGGCTTATCCCTCCTGGAACAGTTGCAGCGGCCGCTCGTCGAGCCAGCCCAGGCGGTGCGAGCCTCGCGCCGCGCCCGTCATACTCAGGACGACGTTGAGCGGCGGGCGGCCTATCCGCGCGACACGGCGCACCGTTTCGTCTTCGACGCTCGCCCCGCAGTCGAGGAAGTTCGCGTAGAGGTATTCGAGTCCAGACAGGGCGAAGCCCGGCATGCGCACTGAGAAGGCGCGCAACAGGCCCTGCGCGGCCGTCGCGAGCGCGAGCCGCAGACGGCCGCGCAGGCCGAAGGCGGGCGGCGGCGTGAGGTAAAGAAGGTCGGCGCCGAGCCGCGCGCGCCGCGCGCCCGACTCGGCGACCGATGGGTCTTCGAGCGCAAGCCGCTCGGCCCCCGCGCTGCCGAACACGACCGAGCGCGCGCCGGGCACAAGCGACGAAAGCGCCGCTGCGAACACTTCGTCGCAGAGGATGACCGGCGGCTCGCCGGACACTTCCGCCAACTTCGAAATGATGTGACTGATGCGCCCGACGCATGCCGCCGGCTTGCGCGCGTCGAAGGAGACGACGCGCAGCCAGACGCCGCGCTCTGCGTCGAGCAGAACGCAGACGCCCTTCCCCTTCGAGCGCGCGCGGACGAGCGCCAGCCTGCGGCTGCGCACGAGCATAAGCGAGCGCTGCCTCTCCGCGACGAACTCTTCGAATCTTTCGACGCGAGCACGCCCGACTCCACTCTGCCATTCGGCGACGCCTCGCGGCGTGAGCTTATGGCCGGCCGCCAGCAGGTCGCGCCAGAGCGGGTCGGAGAAGAACCGGAGCGAGCGCGTGCCGCCGCAGCAGTGTGAGAGCACGAGCATACGCAGCACGGCCGCCGCGCTCGTCTCTTCAAAATCGGGCCAGCCTTCCGCAGCGTCGTCAAGTCGAAGCTCATCGAGCGCGGGCAGGAGCATCAGAAGCCCGCCGAACGGCGTGTGCCGCGGCCCTTCGCCTTCGGTGCGTGCGGGGCGCTTCTCGGACGTGCCGCGCGCCCGCAGCGCGTCGAAGACTTCACGGACGTGCGCGACCGAGCAGCGGCCAAGCGGAGTCAGCACTTCGGCGTCGGCGGCTCCGAGCGTCGTGAACAGCTCCGAGAGGTCGCCCTCAAACAGCGCGTCGAGTGCGCCCCGCGCGCGGTCTGCGTCTTCGCCGACGAGGCTCGCAAGTCTGACCAATGCGCGCGCCAAGTCGCCCGGCGCGGTGTGTGCGACCCCGCCGCGCGCGGACGCGCAGAGGAAGAGGCGCAGCGCCGCGTGCGACTCCTCCTCGCCCGCCGAAGCCCCGAGCTGCGACTCTTCCCACGCGGCCCACAAAGCCGAGAGGCCCGCGCCCTCCGCGCCCTCAGTCCCATCTGAAGCCAGCGCGTCAAGCACACGCCGCGCGTCCTGTCGCGAGAGAGCGCGGACGAGCTGCGCGCGCTCGTGACGGTCGAGCTGCCGGAGCGCGGCGAGACCTTCGTCCGCGTCGGCGCAGACGGCCGTGCGCAGCGCCGCCGTCTGCGGCAGCGCGCGCAGGCCTTCGAAGCTCCGGTAGTACCACTTGCCCCACGCGCGCGAGTCGGAGAGGTCGCGCAGGAAGGAGGCGAGGTAGGCGGCGCGCGTCGGGAAGCGTATGACGTTGCGCGCGTCGCCGTCTTCGCGCAGGTCGCGGCCCAGCGCGCGCGCGGCCTCCGAAGCCCAGGAGGCGGCGATGGCCTCGCGCCCCCACGCGGCGTTCACGTCGAGACTCACGTCGAGCCGGCGGACGAGCCAGACGCTCTCGTCCGCTTCGCTGAAGAGGCGCGAGGCCGTGGCGGCGAGCGCGTCACGCAGCCCCTTCGAGAGCGCGTCGTCGAGTCGCACTTTGAGCGCGTCCGGCGCGGGATGATCCGAAGGCACGAAGTAGACGGCGCGGAGCAACCCGACGCTGATGAAGCTCTTCCGCTCGGCCACGACCGTCATAGCGTTCAGACCTCTTCCAGCGCGAGCGACGACGCGGCCGTCGTCTCGGCCTCCGCGCCCGCCCGCTCTTCGCGCAAAAGCTCTTCGAGCACCTGAATCGCGCCGCTGATGCGCAGCAACGTCTGCCTGAGCTGCGCCGCCTGATTCTCGATCTCCGCCAGGCGCTGCTGCCCGTTCCCGAACTCCTGCCTCAGCTCTTCGAGCCGTGTCCGTAGCTGCCCCCTCATCATTACCCTTCCCTCAAGAGTCAATGTCTGTAGTTCCCGTTCGACGCGCCCCCAACGGCGGCGCCCGGCGCGCGGTCGAGACTCCCTTCCAGCGACCGCACCCTCTGCGCGAGCGCGTCGTTGGCCGCGCGCAGCCCCGCGACTTCCGCGCGCAACGAACGCACCTCCTCGTCCTTCTCGCGCTTGAGCTGCTGCGTGGCCGAGACGTTGAGCATCGAGACGGCGTCGTAGTCGATGACGCGGAAGTCGTCCACCTCACGGCCGTAGACGAAGACCGTTTCGCCCTCGGGGGCGAACGCGGTGCGGAACCCTTCCTGGGCAACTTCGAGCACCTCGTAGACGCCCTCGGCCCGCTCGGAGATGAGCCGCACGCGCTCGCCCGCCTTCAGGTCGGTCGCGAGCGAGACCCAGCCGCACGCCTGCGCCGCCGCCTGAAAGATGTCGGGCACCACGTCCTTCGTCTTCGAGACGGCCTGCGGGAAGACCCGCTCGACCTGCTGCGCGACGAGCTTCTTGTGCGAGCCGCCGCCCTTCCCGAAGACGTCCCGGTAGCGGTAGTCCGTGACCTCCAGGGTGAGCAGCGTGCGGAGGTCGACCGCGCCGTCCGAGCGCCCCGCGACCTCCTTGATGCGCGCGTCGGACATGGCATTGAACTCCGCTGCGGCGACGCGCAAGTCGGCCCAGATGGAATAAGGGATGTTGAGCTGAGGGACGCCAGTGGTCCCCGTGCCGGCGGCATTCAGATACCCGTAGAGACCCACGTTGTCGTTGAGGCTCCCGACCACCTCCAGCTTCGCGCGGGTTGGAAAAGTCCCGATGCCGACGTTGCCGCTGGCGCTGATCTTCATCCGCTCCTCAAGGGGGTTGTTCATCCCGCCGGGCCTTTTCGTGCTGAAGGCGATGTGGGCGGAGAAGTTGCCGTCGTCCGTGCACTGAATCCTTGAGGCCGGCGCGGCATTGGGGTCCGGCCGATAGCCGCTCAGGTCAATCGCCGCCGCCGCGCCCGCGAAGCCCCCGCCATTGATTACCGAGAGCACGGGGCCGAGCTTACCCACCGCAGTGGCACCGACGTGGAGTTGCGTCAGGGGGTCGGGCGTCCCGATGCCGACGTTGCCGTTGGCCTTGATGATGACCTTCGTAGCGTTGCCTCCGGCGCGCAGTTGCAGGTCGTGGTTCGTCATCGTCGAGACGATGCCGCCGCTGCCGTCCGCGCCGAGCAGGACTTCGTGCGCGCCCGAGTCGGACTGCACGTTGAGGTATGTCCCCGCCTGACCGAATAGCGTGAGCTGGCGGTTCGGCGTGGTCGTGCCGACGCCGACGCTGCCGTCCGCCTTGATGGTGACTTTCGTGGCGTTGCCTCCGGCGCGCAGTTGCAGGTCGTGGTTCGTCATCGTCGAGACGATGCCGCCGTTGCCGTCCGCGCCGAGGAGCACCTCGTAGTCTTGCCCGCTGACGTTCGTCTTCAGGTTGAGGTATGCCCCGCCCGCGCCCTGTAGCGTGAGCAGGCGGTTGGGCGTGGTCGTCCCGATGCCGACCTGGCCGTTGTCGAGGACGGTGAGGCGCGGCTTGAAGTCGCTCCCGATGACGGGGCCGACCTCGAAATGATTGTTACCCTTGTCCGCCGCGCCGATCTGCACGCGCAGCGTGCTGCTGTCCTTGTCCTTATCGAGTCGGCTGACGGCGAGCGGCTTGCCCTGATCCTTGCCGGTGCCGTCGAGCAGCTTCAGAGCGCCGCCGAAGAGGTTGGCGTCGCCCTCCACGCGCAGGCTGCCCTCGACCCAGACGAGGTCTTCGGAGTGAAGGGCCGAGTAGTCCTTCGCGCGGTCGCGCAGCCGCACGTGGCCGTCGGGCGCGCTGACCGACTCGGCGACGACGCCGATGTAGTGCCGCTTGCTGCGACTCGCCTTGAGGTCGTCGCTGTTGCGCGCGACGAACTTGCCGGGCTGCCCGCCCTGCTCTGGCTTCCAGCGCACGAGGCCGAGGGGGATGAGCCAATTCGCGCGCACGCCCTCCGCGGGGAAAGACTGGTAGGGCACCGAGGCGTCGTAGAGCGTCCCGACTGCCGCGTCGAAGTTGTGCGGCACGTCGGCGGCGTCCAGCGTGCGGCCGCCGACCGAGACGGGGGCGCGCTGCTCGCCGGGGAACTTCCGCTCGCCCACCTCGACCCGGAACAGCTCATCCACGCGCGAGAAGTTCCCCGAGGGCGAGCAGTCTTCGAAGCCGGACGCGGGCGCGCGCGTCGCCGTCTCGACGTAGCGCAGCCACACCTCCACGAGCCGGCCCTCGGGGTTGCCCCCGTCGGTGGCGTCGTCGTAGACGAACGACTTGAACTTCTCGCCCGTCAGCTTGTAAGGCGCGAGCACGATGACGGGGCGGCCGAACCCGTCCCACGCGAAGCCCGGCTGGATGTACACGTCCACCTGCCCGCCGCCCGCGAAGGAAGCCTTCTCCGTCAACTGGAGGCCGGCGGCGATGCCCCAGGTGTGTGCGCCGAGCGCGTGCCGCGCCTGCTGCAGGCGCGCGTACTCGACCGCCGCCGTCAGGTCGGCCGCGCCGAGGTACTGATCCTCGAAATACTGCGGCCTCTGTGTCTGGTTCGTCGTCACCGGCGCACCTCCTTAGACCGAACTACTCGTTCGCTCGACCGTCCCTTAACTCACACCGCCTCTGTTCCCGCCCAGCTCGTCGATGCGCTCCTGCTGGCGGCGGACTGTCTCCTGCAGCTCGGCGAGCTGCGCGCGAAGCTCCTCCAGGTCGCCGCCCGCGGGACTCTCCCCCGCGGCGCGTGTGACGTTCGAGTCCCTCTGGCTCGCCTCGACGCCGGCCTTCACCACGCCCCTCGCGACCGCGGGCGTCCGGTCGGGCACGCGCGCCATGACGGGGCGCGCCATCTGGTTGAGCGCGAGGAAGAGGAAGGGGTTCTTCATCTCGGCCTCGGACATGTAGGGGCGGCCCTGCTCGTCGTGCGAGCCGAGGGCGGCCATGAACATCGTCCGCGCGTCCACGTCCTCGTTCTTACGGCCCCAGGCGCTCGCGAACATCTTGACGAAATCCGTGTCCGCCAGCGAAGACATGTTCGAACCGCCCTTCCCGTCGCTGACGTTGACGTTGACCTTTTCGGTCTCGCCCGGCGCCGCGGCCGCGTGTGAGGCGTAGGCGGTCGGCCCGCCGGGTGTGGTCGCGTTCGCCCCGGTGACGGTCGTGGTGCCCGGCTGGGTCGTGGTGCCCGGCTGCCTCTGCTCGAACTCGCGGCAGCAGATGCGTTCGAGGATGGTGCGGAACTGCCGCACGAACGGGACGAAGGAGAACCAGTACTGCAAGTTCGGGAAGGTTGTGACGAACTTACGGTAGCTGAGGTTGCAGACGCGCACGACGCGGCAGTCGGCGCGCCGGATGATGACGGACGCGAGCGGCACGCGCGCGTCCTCCACGGGCGCGGGGCACGGCGGCAGCAGCACCGAGCACATGCAGTAGCGGATGTACTCGGCCGCCACTGGGCCGAGGTTGTTCTTGATGTCTTCTTTGACGATCTGCTCGTAGGTCGAGGAGTTGTTCGGCGTCAGCTCGGGGCAGGTGAACCGCGCGATCCGCTCGGCGAGGCCGCAGTCGTAGACCGGGTGCGAGGCGAGGAAGTCGAGCAGCGCCTCCTTCACGTCGCAGCAGTATTGCCGCCAGAGCGACGGGTTGCTCTGCGGCGGGGGCTCTTTCGGTATCGCGTCGACGAAGTCGCGGAAGCAGCGCAGCGCGCGGTCGGCCAGCGCGCCGAGGTTGCGCTCCCTCTCGTCGTTCTTCATCTTCGTCGTGACCTTGCACAGCTCGAAGACGTAGCCCTCGCACGTCACGGTCGGCTCGCACTGCGCCGACGCGCTCTTCGTGGAGCCGCGCGAACCCGCGTGCGAAGTCTTGCAGCCGCACGACGCGCCGCCGCTCTTCTTACTGCCGCTGCCGCCGCCGCGCGCGCCGCAGCCGCAACCTTGAGAGCCGCCGCTGCAACCGCAGCCGCACGAGCCCGAACCCGAGCCGCAGCCGCACGAAGAGGAGGCGCCGCCGCCTTTAAGCGGCGTCACGCCGCGCGAGGGCTTCTCCTCGTAGCGGACGGTGAGCACCCACTCCTCGTCGAGGTTCGTGCAGTCCTGGTTGCCCGCGCCCGCGTCGAAGGGGTCGCACTCGCGGCGGCGGCGCGCCTCCTCCCGGCACTTGTTGACGAGCGCGCAGACGTCCACGACCGTCTCGCGGCAGACGACGATGTCTTCGCCGCAGGGCGAGAGCGCGTAGCCCGGCCTGACCGTCACCATGTTGCAGGGGTTGCAGACGACTTCGAGGCCGCAGACCACGCCCCACCCGACGAGATGCCGGTTGTGCAGCTTGCTCTTCTCGACGACGTAGCGGTCGAGCAGGTTGAGGTCTTCGTCCGTCAGGAGCTGGCCGGCGAAGAAGCGCGGCCGGCAGAGGCATTCGAGCCCGCCGCATTCGGGGCAGGCCGCCGGCGCGCACTCGCGTGAACCCGCGCCCGGGGTCGCAAACGTTTCGTAGAATGCAGCCATCTCACTCCTCCCGTCGTCTCTTAGTTGAGGCGCCGCCCTTCGTTCCCGTTGCGCCGCCGCTCGTGGTGCCCGCGGCGCCGCCTGCGGGCGGGGCGACGAGACCTGCCGCGCCGCCGGGGCGGCCGGCGACGCCTTCCTGGATGCTCCTCTTCCTGAACCAGCTCTCGAAGAGTCCGCCCTGTATGCCGTGCTTGCTGCCGGAGGGGCGGTCGCCCGTCGGCAGCTCGGCGCGGACGAACTCGCCGTCTACCGCGCGCCGAATCTTCGGGTCGGGGTTGTGCTCCATGACGAAGTCGCAGCGCAGCTTCACCCAGACCTCGACGGCCTCGTTCAAAAGCTTGATGCCCGCGGGGAATTTCCCGTCCGGGATGAAGGCCACGCCGGGCGCCGGGCTGGAGACGCGTTGCGCCCCGATGATGAGATTGGTGTTCGACGGGTCTACGTCGAACTTGACGGGGACGACCTTGCCCGCGATGGGGCAGCGACAGATGAAGCCCGTGCGCTTCGCGGCCTCCTCGTCTTCGAGCAGGAGGACTTGGAAGACGTGTTCGGCGTCTACGCCGTCGGCCTCCACTTCGCGCGTGAAGCCGATGACGATGCCCGACTCGACTGGCTCCGAAGGGGTGGCGGGCACAATCGGAATCAGCTTGTTGCCCGACTGGTTGTGCAGCCAACTGAGCGCCCTGATGCGCGTCAAGTCCTCTTCAAGCCCCGGCCCCGGAGGCCCGGTCGGCCCGGTCGGCCCCGTCTGCCCAATCGGCCCCTGCGGCCCGATTGGCCCTTGCGGCCCCGTCGGCCCGGTCGGCCCCGTATGTCCGATTGGCCCACTAGGGCCGGCCGGCCCGGAAGGGCCAGTCGGGCCGGTCGGGCCGGTCGGGCCGATAGAACCCTGGCCTCCGGCTCCGGTCGGGCCGGCCGGCCCGGTCGCTCCGGTCGGGCCGGTCGGGCCGGCAAGTCCCGTCGGCCCCGCAGGGCCGGTCGGCCCGGTCTGACCGGAAGGGCCTTGTGGCCCGGTCGGCCCCTGCGGCCCGGGTAGGCCCTGCGGCCCCTGTCCGCCCGGCCCGCTCGTGCCGCAGCACTCGAGCGCGCACTCGATGAGTTCGGCCAGCACTTGCGTGCTCGGCAGGAGGCGGCGGCCGAGCCGGTTGTCTATGCGCGCGATGAAAGCGGCCGTGTCGGCGGCAGGGTCTGCGGCCGGGTCGGTCTGGTCGTTGACGGCGTCGCCGACGTTGAACCTCTCGACGGTGGCGAGCACGATGCAGTCCGGCTCGTCGCAAGACGGGCAGCCTTCGAGGTGGCGCCAGAGTATCTCCTCGCAGTCCTTCTCCGAGACCGTGACGACCGCGACGCCGCCGTCGGCCGGCCCGCCCTGCCCCCCCGCGAAAGGCACGTAGAGGCGGTCGCCCGTCGGCGAGGCGACGATCTGGTCGCTGCGCTTCCCGACCTCGAAGGGCGCGGTCGGCGTGACCGGGAGCTTCTGCAGGAGACGCCGCACGCTCACCGCTTGCAGGTAGCTCTTGTCGCCGTCGGCTTCGAGCGCGTAGACCCAGTGGCCTCCGTTCGAGACGGCGAGGGCCGTGGGTTCGTGGTCGAGCGCGACCGTGCCGAGCAGCTCGTCCGTCCCGAACTTGACGAGGTGCAGCTTCTTCGCCGTCCGGTCTGAGACGACGTAGACGTCCGGGCCGGTGCTGGAGACGACGGCGACCGAGGTCGGCTTCGCCCCGCCGGGCAGGACGGTGCTCGCCGTGTGCGCCGGGATGCTCGTCAGGTCGAGCAGGTGGAGTTTGTTCGAAGTCCCGTCCGCCACGACGGCGAGCTTCGAGTCGCTGCCGACGGCGAGGTCTGTGACGGCGTTGCCGAGCGGAATCTCCTTGGCCGCGTTCGGCGCGGGCGAGTTCTTATCAACGGAGGTGTCCCAGACCCAGACCTGCCCCGTCTTCAGCACCGCGCCGAGCAGGCGGCCGTCCGCCGCGAGCGCAAGCCTGACCGCGCTCCCGCCGCTGCCTGCGATTTCGAGATCGTTGACGGCCGGCTTCGAGAGGTCGGCCGTGTCGAGCACGAGCAGGCGGAGCGGGTCGGTCGCCGGGTTGGCCTTTGCTTCGGCCGCGACGTAGAGCCGCTTGCCGTCGCCCGAGACGGCCAAGTCCCTTCCCCTCGAAGGCAGCGGGTAGGCGACGGCCGTGAAGTTGTCCGTGTTGACCTCGACGACCTTGCCGGGCGACTCGTCGGTGAGCACGTAGAGTCGCCGGTTGCCCGCGTGCAGCGCCAGGCGCGAAGCCTCCGCGAAGAGGCCGACGGTCTGCTCCCACGCGAGCTTCGGCGTGTGCGGCGCGCTCGCGTGCGGCGGCGGGTCGACCGTCACGTCGAACTCGAAGGATTCGAGGAGGCGGTTCGGCTTGCACTGCGTGTCGTCGCAGCCGCACTCGTCGTAGAGGACGGGGATCTCCTCGGTCGGGCACTCGCGGTAACGCACGCAGATTTGGAGCGTGTGCTCGGCCGCGTCCTTCTTCTCGACGAGCGCCTTGACCGCGGGGAACTGCCGGAGGTCGATGCACTCCTCCTCGCGCACGACGATCTCGCGGCCGCAGCAGTCGATGGCCGTGCCCGGCTCGACGCAGACGAAGCGGTCGCGGCACGCCTCGTTCTCGTGCTGCTTCACCTTGAGGCCGCAGACCACGCCCCAGCCGTGCAGGCGCTGGTGGTGGTGGCGCAGCTTGTCGACGTGGTACCGCTGCTCGTCCGTGAAGTCGCGCTCGACGAGGAGCTTGCCCGTGAAGTAGTTGTTGCGCGTGAACGCGCCGGTGTCGCACGAAGGGCAGCCCCGTGTGTGTGACTTGCCGTGTGGGTCTGACATGCTGGCCCTCTCCTTTGCCGTCATCCTCGACGTAAGCACATTCGTTAAATACCGCCTTGATTCACTCCGCCTTTATGGTCTGCGGGATTCATTCCAGCTTCGTCGTGCCGACGCGCGAGCCGCCCACGGCGAGGCCCGGCGCGCCCGCCTTGCCGGCAGGCGAGGTCAGGACGGTCGCCGCGCCGAGCGGCGCCGCGCCCAACTTGACGCCCGCCGGGTACTGGCCGACGACCGTGTCGAAGCCGATCATGGCCTGGAAGCCGATGCGGAAGCGCGGCTCGACGTAGACGAGCTGGTGCTGCGTGTGCGCAGGGCTTTCCGAGCGCAGGAGGTTTTCGAGCGAGCGCCGCCTCGTCTCCGAGCGCTTGAAGCAGGCCGGGACGAAGACCGAGAACTTGTGCGCGTAGACGTGGAACGGGTCGCGGTATGGGTCGAGCGTGGTGTCGAGCCGCGTCTGCCCGACCTGCGCGTTGGCGTCCAGCTGGCTGCGCCCGACGATGCGCTTCCCCCAGACCACGGCCTGCGAGCCGAGACGCCCCGCGCCGACGAAGAGCCAGCGGCGCAGTTGGTAATGTTCGAGGATCAAAGGCGGCGGCTCCCACGCGCAGGCGTGCTCCTCTTCGGGCGCGCAGTTGGCGGGGCGCGTGCCGCAGAAGGTGCGCGGCCGGTCGCAGCGGCAGCAGCGCCGCGCGGGTTCCATGCCGAGCAGGAAGAGGAGCTGGCTGCGCAGACCTTCGCGCGTCCCGCGCAGCGCGTAGAGCGAGGCGGCCTGCTTGACGAGACGGCGTCGCTGCTCGACGGGCCACTGGCGGTCGAGCGAAAGCCCTATCCACGAGGCGAGCCACGTCAGGAAATCGACCCCGCCGCGCGCGCCCGCCTCGGCCGGCGTCGAGAGCGGGTCGAAGAGTCGCGCCTGTTCGTCGATGGTCTTCTCGACGCCGCGCAGCGTCGTGTCGAAGATGCCGAGGAAGCGGTCGGTGAAGTTCGCCCCGCCCGCGTCTTCGCCGAAGACGGCCGGCAGGTAGCGGCGCAGGCTGATGCGCGGGAACTCCACGCGCACGCTTCTTAGCGAAGGCGTCGCCGGCCCCTTCCCTTTGAATTCGAGACGCAGCCAGAGGTAGCGCCCCTCGCCGCTCGTGACGAGGCAGTCCCACTCGCAACCCTCGATTGACCAGGCCGTCTGCTTCGTCTGCCAAGCGTCTTCGGGGAGGTCGAGCAGTTGGTCTGTCGTCAGCTCGGCCTCGGCCGTGTAGGTCGAGACCTTGACGCGCGTGCCCGGCGGCACACGGCCTTCGAGCAGGACGCGGTGCCACTGGCAACGGTAGAGCTGCGAGTCGAGCGGCTCGCTCAGGTACGTGCCCGCTTTGAAGAAGGCCGGCGCGGGCGGCGGCGCAACGTTCACGGCCGGCTCGCCCGCGAGGTCGAAGACGCCAGACTGCTCGGCCTCGTCCTGCGCGCAATGGTCTTCCGTCGGGGCGCAGAGACCTTTGAGCGAGAGGTTGCCGGCGGCGTCCACCGCGAAGGGGAGGCGCGGGAAGTCTGCGGCCACCGCATCGACGCGCGTGACGACGCCGAGGCTGTTGCCTTCGGTGTCCGAGACGCGCGCGCCCGCCTCGCCCTCGACGACGGCGTAGAGGCGGTCTTTGCAATCGAAAGTGACGAAGGTGACTTTGCCGAAACCCGCGAAGCACTTCTCCCAGCTCCCGCCGCGCGTGAAGCGATGGACGCAGCCGTTCGCAGGGTCGCTCACGTAGACGCGGCCTCGCCGGTCGAAGGCGACGGCGTACGGCTCCCACTCGTTTGTGAGTCCCGCGTCCGCGGGCGGCGCCCAGAAGCCGCGCAGCGTGAAGCCGCGCAGGGCGTAGACGCAGAGGCGTCGGTTGCCCGTGTCGCAGATGAAGAGGTCGCCGCCGCGGACGCCGACGCCGTGCGGGTCTTTCAGTTGCCGCGCGCCCGCGCCCGGCCCGCCCGTGCAGGGCACGCCCATGAAGTGACACTCGCAGGGGTCGAAGAGTTTGACGACGGCCGACCTTCGGTCGAGCAGGAAGATTCGGCCGTCGGCCGTGCAGGCGACGTTCGCGGGCGGGACGAGTCCGCCGAAGCTCCCGCTCAGCTCTTCGAGCGTGCGCAGGCTGCCGGGCAGAGGGGACAGGGTGAGCGCGCCGCCGGCCGAGACTTCTACGTCCTCCAGCAGAGCGGCACGCCAGCCCGCGCGCCCGTCCAGAAGCCACCACGTAGGGTCGTGCGGCGGCCGCGGGATCGGCGGCAGGAAGTCCTGTCTGTTCGCTGCAGTGCTCATCTGCTTGTTCTGTCAGTCCCGCTGTTATTCGTCGAACGAGTAGCCGACCTGTATGTCGTGCGCGGTCGAGAAGAGGAGGATGCCGTCCTCCACGTCAACGTCCTTGCACTCGGGCGCCTCTTCGCCGTCCACGGTGATGAAGAGCGCCGAGATGCGCTCGACGCCGGGGACGGAGAAGACTCTCTGGTAGACGCGCGAGAAGAAGACGTTCCCGCCGAAGGGCCAGCCCTGCCCGTCCTCGCCGCCCTTGAGCGGGTGGAAGTATTCGAGCAGCTTCGCCTCGATGCCCTCTTTGACCTCGCCGAGGTCGGCCGTGTTCTTCGCTACCACCTCGGCGCGGACGCTCACCTCTCTGTAGGTCGGGCGGACGACGTACAGCTCGGTCGTCAGGAGCCGGCGCAGGTTCAGGTAGGCGCAGACCGTGCGCAGCGTGGCCTCTAAGGGGACGGGCGCCGGCTCGTCGCTGTCGGGGACGACGACGACCGTCACCACGCCGGGCACGCGCACGCCGGGGAAGTCCGGGTGCGACAGGGGCAGCGCCTTGGCCCTTCGGATGTTGGCCGCCTCCAGCGCCAACGTCTCGAAGTCTTCGGACGTGACGGCGCGGCAGCGGCTCTTGATGGTGCGCGGCGCGCGCACCTTCGCCTCGTTGAGCGTCTCCTCGTCGCGCCCGCCCACGGCCGGCAGAAGGTTCCCGATGCCGGAGTCGTCCACGCCTTCGATTGAAGTCAGGAGCGTGGTGAGCTTGCCGGCCGCGACGTTGCCGCGCTTGCCGCCGCCCGTGCGGTACTCGCGCGCGACCACGTTCGCGCCGACGTTCGAGACGTTGCCGACGGGGATGCCCCCGCTCGCGCCGTCGCCGAAGCGCACCTCGCCGCTCGTCCGGTTCAGGACGTAGTGTCGATCCTGCGGCCCCGACCCGAAGAAGTCGTCCACGCGCTCCCACTCGTGGAAGCCGTCGCCCTCGTCGATCTCGAGGCGGAGCGTGCCGGCGAGCACGGGCGCGTTGGCGAGCCGGAAGACCTGGTTGGGGCGGCCGTTGCTCCCGCCGAGCACTTCGTCGTTAATGGTCTCGGCCTGCACGACGGCGACCGTGTTGGTACGCACGGCCAGGAGCTTCGGCGCGCGCTCGTAGGAGCCGGACTTCAAACGGCCGCGAATCCAGTAGCGCGAGTCGGTCACCTCGCCGACGACCGCCTTCTGCATCGAACCCTTCGCGGGCGTCTTGAGGTAGACGTGCCCCGACTGCGCGAGCGCCCGCGTCTCGTCTTTCAGGAGGCTCATCGCCGCCCAGCTCTTCCCGTCCCAATACTCCCAGGCGAGCGCGGCCGAGGCGAAGACCTGCGACTCGGGCAGGCCGCAGTTGAAGGCCGGGGCCGCGGCGCCCGCGCCCTGTTCGAAGAGGAAGAAGGCGAGGTTCAGCTCGACCTGCGCGGGGAAGTCGCCCGCGTAGTCGAAGCCGAGGAGGACGGCGCTGTCCTGCGCGGCGAGCGTGCCGAAGGGCTCGAAGCCCTCGCCCGGCTCGTCGTTCTCGGCCGTCGCGTCGGTGAAGTCGAAGCCGTCGAACGACTGCACGGAGGCCAGGCGCGCCGTGAGCGCGTAGACGGCGCGCTCGGTCTCGAAGAGGACGGGGCGTCCGCCGTCGGAGGCCTCGGCCGAGACCTGCGTGTGCAGCGGGATGACGGCGTAGGGGTTGGCGAAGTTCGAGAGCAGGGGGAACGAGACCTCGGCCGCGGCCGGCTCGGCCGGGTTCAGCTCGATGCCGATGAGTTGGAGGAACTTGAGGTAGTTCAGCTCCGGCACGCGCCCGAGCCGGAAGATGAGCATCTCGGTGAGCCAGGCGAAGAGCTGGACGAGCGTGACGCCGGGGTCGCTGTCGTTGACGTCCGTCCAGACGGGCGACCACTCGGGCGTGTAGCGCGCGATGCGCGTGCGCGCCTCGGCCACGATGTCGTCGTACCGCCGGTCGTCGATCACGGGGATGTTTGCGTCAATCGGCACGGCTCAACTTCCTTCGTTGATGTAGAACGGGTAGACGAGATTGCCGAGCGCGTTGTTGGCCCGCACGCGGTAGTTGACTCGCACGAGCAGGAGGTTCGGCTCGCCCTCGGACGACTCGGCCGTCACGTCGAGCACGTCGATCCTCCGCTCGTAGGCGACGAGCGCCTCGCGCACCTGCTGCACGACGAGCGTGCGCGTCTGGACGTTGTTCGGGGCGAAGACCAGCTCGTGGATGCCGCAGCCGAAGTCGGGCATCATCACCCGCTCGCCCTTCGCCGTCGAGAGGATGAGGTAGATGGACTCCTCGATGCGCTGCTCGTAGCGCGACTGCGCGATGCGCCCGGCCGCGCTCACCTGCAGGGGGAACTTCCAGCCCACCCCGAGAAAGTCTCTCCTGTCGGTCGCCATCGCTCCTCTCCTTAACAGGGAATCGTCTCCACGACCTGCTTCAGCGCCTCGACCGACTGCTTGAGCTTCGCCACGCCCTCGGCCATGTCCGCGCCCGGCTGGAACGTACCCGAGAGCGGCGGGAGCGCGATGTTGAGCCCGACGATGCCCGCGATCATGCTGACCATGTCGAGCAGCGGCTGGATGGGGCCGATGGAGGCGGCGAGGTGCTCGGCCGAGCGCTTCGAGTTCTCCAGCGCGCACTGGAGCGTGGCCTTGAGCGCGGGGTTGCCCGCGGCCGCGTTGAGGTCGATGCCGACCTGGAATTCGAGGATGCTCTCCAGCTGCGAGATGAGGCAGAGCAGGAAGTTGACGATGATGAGGAGGATGTCCTTGATGGTGCAGAAGAGGCTGAGGAACATGGCGGGCGGCAGGCAGCTGCCCACCTCCGCGATGGCCCCCGCCACCTCGCCCGCCTTCTTCGCCATCTCGAAAGGGTTCGGCCCCGCGTCGAAGAAGCCCTTGAGCTTGCCGATGACGTTCAGGATTTTCAGCATGCAGGCCATGCTCGCCAGCAGCGGCTGAATCTGGAGCAGGAGGTTGAAGGTCATCGTGCAGTCGGTCGGGAGCCCCTGCGTGAAGTCGCGGAACGCCTTCAGCTCGCCGAACGGCAGCTTCACCTTGAGGTCGGCCGAGACCTCCGGGAACTGCGGGCACGGGATTTCGAATGTCGCGTCCATTCCCTTGAGTCCTCTTCAGATGGGCGTCGGCGAAATCAGGACGGGCCGGCCGTTGATCATCACGCTCGGCGCCTTGATGTTGATGATGCCGACCGACTGGATGGTGATCTGCGCGTTCGCCAGCTCGACGACGTTGCCGTGCGCGTCCTTGATGCGGATGTAGCCCTTGTCGCCGCCCGTGACGGCCGGGTCGTGCACGGCGATCTCGTGGCCGTTGACCGAGCGGAAGAGCCGCAGGTGCACGTCCTCGGTCGGCGGCTTGTCCTTGCCGTTCCAGAGGAAGCCGACGACGAAGGGGTGGTCGAAGTTGCCCAGCTCGAAGGCGACGAGCGCCTCGTCGCCGATCTCGGGCGCGTAGTAGGCGCCGCGGTCGTTGCCGGCGAAGGGCGCGGCCACCGGCACCCAGGGGCTCGTCACCTCGTCCGGCATCCACGGAAACCTGAGCTTGAGCCGCCCGAGCTTCTCGGGGTCGTTCACGTCGATGACGATGGCGACGCCGACGCCCGGAATCTTGTCCATCTTTCCCACTTCTCTTCCCCCTTATCTTCAGGCCGCGGAGTTCTCGCCCGGGTTCTCGCGGCGCGCGCTGAACTTCGTCGTGTAGCCGCCCGGGCCGATGGTGTGCGTCGTCTCGGTGACGAAGTAGATGCCGCTGAAGCGCGAGCCGAGCTTGTCGAGCTGGATGATGCGCCCCGCCCGCAGGTCGGGCAGCCCGACGGTGGTGCCCGTGGCCTTGACCATCTCCTTCTGCTTGTCGTTGAGGATGGCGAGCGCCCGCTTCTTCGCCTCGTCCTTGGTGAAGACCGGCTCGTCCACGACGACCTCCTCGCGGGGGTCGCACTTCTGCAGCAGCTCGTAGAGGTCCTGGTTGCGGTTGAGCTTCGGGTCGTCGAGCGTGGCCGACTCGGAAATCTTCTCCTTCTTCTTGCGATCCCAGCCGTTGACGGTCACCGACTTAATCTGGTTGGCCGTCGTCAGCGTCGGCTTGAAGTCGATGAGCGAGCGGCCCCACTCCAGCACGAAGGTCACGTCGCGCTGGTCGCCGCCGGGGCTGGCGCTGCCTGGGAAGATGGTCGAGACCGACTCCGAGGGGCCGAAGTAGAGCTGCTTCTGCTTCTTGCCCGTCTCGTCCGTCTCCTCGTGGACGAAGACGACGTAGCCGCGGGCGCGGGCGCGCGTCAGCAGGAAGTCGATGTCGTACTGGTTCTTCTGCGCGAGGTAGGTGAGCTGCGGCTCCTTGACGTTCGGGTCGGTCTTGATGGGGAGCGGGAAGCGGTTCTTCTTCGTGTCCTTGTCCTTGAGGCCCGCGATGTCCTCGGCGATCTTGCTGTCGGTCATGTTCTCCCAGGAGAAGGTGTACTGCTTGCGCCGGAGCTGGTGGAGCACGTTGAGGCCGCGGACGGTGAGCGTGGGCGCGCCGCCCGCCGGGAAGTTCGGCTCCATCGTCGTGAACGTGCCCGTCAGCATGACCCTCGTGTAGTCGCCGTAGCCCATCGAGACGACCACCTCCTTGTTGCACGGCTCGAAGAGGCGGTGGAGCGGCTCGCGCTGCAAAGAGTCGGCCGTCTCGGCGCCGACGTACTTGAACGTGTTCTTCGCCGCGTCCCAGTTGTTGACCGTCAGCTCGAAGCTGTCCAGTTCCTTGACGTTGTCCTTGTAGGTGATCTGCGTCACGTCGCGCAGGACGTTGCGGGGAAGGCCGACGCCCTCGATCTTGACCTGGAAGACGGGGACGTAGAAGCCCTCGCGGCTCGCCGACTCCTCGCCCAGTGTGACGATCTCCATGGCCCTCGGCTCCTGCTTCCTTCAGTTAACGCCCGCCGGCTTCACCTCGTCGGCGGCAGCGTCAGAAAGGTGCCCGGCTCGACGCGGCGCGGGTCAGAGATGTTGTTGGCCTCGGCGATGTGGCGCCAGTCGCCCGCGCGGCGGTAGTGGCGCGCGGCGATGAGCGCGAGCGTCTCGCCGCGCTGGAGCACCTGCGTCTCGGTGCGGTCGGGCGAGGTCAGGTTCAGCTCGGCCAGCTGCTGGTCGAGCGTCTTGTACTCCCTCAGCGTCACCGAGAGCGTGGCGCGCAGGGGCACGCCTTCGGAGCTGAAGAGCGTGAACTTCTGCTTGACGCTCTCGACGAGGCAGCGGAACGAGTAGCGCTGCTGGTTGCTGAAGTTCGGGTGGAGGCGGCTGCCCGGGAAGCCGCTCATCCAGATGAACTCGCAGACGGGCGGCGCGTGGCGCTGCGGCTCGATCTTGACGAGGCTGTAAATCTTGTCGGTGTACTCGGCGACCGTCCGCGCGCCCGCGCCCATGCCGTCCTCGGTCGTGTCGAAGAAGAGGTCGAGCGTCAGCTTCTCGTTCTGCCCGCGCACGAACTGCAGGAGCGGCGAGTCGAGGCCGGGGATGCCGATCTCGGCGATCTGCGCGCTCTTATCGAAGTTGACCTCGGTCGGGTAGAACTGGACGTCGATGGTCTCGGTCGCGCCCGAGAACCATGTGACCAGCAGCAGACCCTTATGCGCCGTGTTCACGCCTCACCTCCGCGACTAGTCCTCGGTCGCGCCATTCGTGCTCTGCTCCGACTTGACGCGGTCGCGGTGCGCCTCGCGCTCCTCGACCGCCTTCATCACGACGGCGACGATCTTCTGCAAGGTCTCCGGCGCGAGCAGCGAGTTGCCGTCCACGGCCCGCACCGAACTCTGCATCTCGTCAATGTGGACTTCCACCTGCTGTCCCCCTTTCAGAAGAGGCCCGCCACGGCATTCGCGGCCGAGGCCGCGAGCCCCCCGGAAGAGACCTGATAGATCCCCTCGTGCGCGATGACGATGGTCTCGACGGCGACGCTGTTCTGCGTGGCGTTGAGCGAGGGGCCGGTGTACTTGATGGGCAGGCCGCGCCGCCAGTACCAGATGTTGTTCGGCACGCGCAGGTCGGTCTGGAGCATGATGATGCCGTCGCGCCGCTTGCCCCGCCCCTCGACGAAGCCGTAGTGCCAGTCCCAGAGATCCGTGCTCGTGGCGACGCCGCGCTTCAGCGTGATGTCCGTCCACTTCACGCGCGTCGGGAACTTGAGGATGGCGCCGTTGTTGCCGCCCTCCTTGTACTCCTCCACGTCGAGCGCCATCTCCAATCCGGAGCACTCGGAGAAGCCGCCGGCCGGCGCGTCCGACACGGCCGGGAAGAGCGCCGAGGCGGCGAGCGCGAGGATGCTGCTCGTGTCGATCAGGCTCACGACGAAGTTGTAGCCGAGCAGCGGGTCGTGCCTCTGGCCGGTTGCCATCACAAGCCTCCCGTCACGTTGTCGGTTTCGGCGATCTCGAACTCGTTGTCGGTGCGCCCGACCCGCAAGACCACGAACTCGAAGGGCACGGCCGGGGCGACGCCGACGAGCGCGAGCAGCCGGCCGTTGGCGCGCTCGGACGCAGGGTTATTCTCCTCGTCGCACTTGACGAAGAAGGAGGCGGCCGGCGTGTCGCCCGCGAGCGCGCCCTTGCGCCAGAGCGCGAGCAGGAAGGTGGTGAGCGCCAGTTGAATCTTGTGGCGCGTGACGTGGTCGTTCGGCTCGAAGACGGCCCACTGGGTCGAGAGGTCGACGGCCTTCTCGATCATCATCAGCAGGCGGCGGACGTTGACGTAGCGCCAGAGTCCTTCGTCGTTGAGCGTGCGCGCGCCGAAGATGCGGAGGCCGCGGCCGGGCAGCGCGCGGACGACGTTGATGCCGAGCGGGTTGAGCACGCCGTGCACCGCGTCGTCGATGGCGACCGTCACGTCCTGCGTCCACTGGAGCGGCGCGTTGGCCGGAGCCTTGTGCACGCCCGCCTCGAAGTCGGTGCGCGCGTACTGCCCCGCGACGTGGCCCGTGGGCGGCACGTCGCGCGTGAGCGAGGCCGCGCCGCGCAGAGGGTCTACGACCCGCAGCCAGGGGTAGTAGAAGGCCGCGTACTTCGTGTCGAAGCGGCTGCGCCAGACGCGCGCCGCGCCGACGCCGAGCCGGCCGTCGAGCGCCGCCCCGGCGGGCGCGTCGAGCAGGGCGATGCGGTCGCGCAGGCGCTCGCACTGTTCGACCAGCGCGGACTGGATGCGGTACACGTCCGTATCGGAAAAGACGGGCGGCAGCTCGCCCACGTCCGGCGGGCGCGGCGGCGCGGGCGGCACGAAGTTGACGGGCAGGCACGGGTCGGGCGCGCAGGGCGGGAGCGGCGCGCGCGGCGGCACGTCGTAAGGGCGTATGTGTATGTCCGGGACGGCGACGACCGAGACCTCGCCGACGAGTTCGAGCGCGCGCAGGCCGCGCCGCTTGAGCGCGACCGTCGCGTCGCCGTCTAAGGGCGAGACCTCTTCGCCCACGAAGTCGTCTGCCGAAAGAAGCTCGAGCCCGTCGCGCCCGCCCGTGCAGGGCACGGACGCGTCGGCCGAAGCGTCGAGCGGCTCGAAGGCGAGAAAGCCTTCCGGCCTCAGTTCCTCAATCACGACCGGGAGCGGCGCAGGCGGCAGGCGGTCTCTCAGCTCGAACTCGGTCGGCGCGGCCCAGGGCGCGAGCACGCGCGGGCCGTAGTCGTCCGACTCGGGCACGAGCGAGAGCCTTTCGTAGACGGCGACGGGCGTGTTCGACTCGCGCACGACGAGCGTGTATTCGAGACTCTCGACCAGGATCGGGCGCTCACGGTCGAAGCCCGCGAGCGGAGAGTCGTAAGGCAGGCGCGACTTCGGGTCGGGGTGCACCCAGACGAGACGCGACTCGACGGCGTCGAAGTCCGAGACGACCTTCCAGACTTCGGGCACGCCGTCCTGCGCCAGGCGGACGAGCGTCCCGCGCCGGAAGCCGTTCGTCGAGGCGACCCCGGAAGCCTCGGGCGTGCCCGCTTCCGCGCCGGTGAGCGTCAAGGTCTGCGCGCGGTGTGTCGCCTTCAGAGTGAAGGAGAGGCCGTTGCCCCATACGCCCGGGCTCGAAGCCGAGACGCGCCACACGTCCCCGCCCGAAGCGCCGGAGACGACCGCGCCCGCCGCGGCCGCGCCCGCCGCCGCGTCGCGCGAGGCACAGCGTACGACCCAGCAGCGGCGCCCGCCGTTCTCGAAGAAGCCGCGCACGGCGTAGGCGAGGAAGGCCGCGCCCGTGAACCCGCCGAAGTGCGCCTGGAACTGCCGCCACGACTGGATGGGCACGGGCGTGTCGAGCGGCCCGCGCGTCGCCAAACCGACGAACCCCGCCACGTCCGTGCGGACGGCGGAGATGGCCGGCGCGCTCGCGTCCACGCGCTCGTAATAGACCCCCGGTGTCAGGTAGGCAGACACTTCCTTTGTGCCTCGGGTAAAGAAGGGTGTTAGGTGCTGGGTGCTGGGTTCTGGGTATTGGCTTTCACCAGCACCTAACACCCAGAACCCAGCACCCTCTTCCTCATGCCAGCGTCAGGCCCTCGTGGACGATCTCGACGGACTCGATGGCGACCTCGTTGCCGGTGGCCTTGAAGCTGGGGGCCTCGATCTTGTTGATCCAGCCGTTCTCGAAGTTCCAGCGCAGCACGTCGCGCCGCTCCTCGTCCATGAGGACGATGGTGCCGTTGCGCCGGTCGGCGACGCCGTTGACGATGTTGCGGTACCACTCCCACAGCTCGCGGTTCTGCGTGTAGCCGCGCTTCAAGGAGATGTTGCCGTACTTCCTGAGGCCCATCAGCTTGCGCACGGTGAGCGGCAGGTCGGTGCCCTCGCGGTAGTCCACGGCGTCGCCGTCGCTCGTCAGCCCGCCGACCTCGCTGAAGCTGCCGACCGTCAGCCCGTCGATCTCGACGCGGAAATTAAACGACCGATAGGGGTCGTTGCGCTCTCCTGTTGCCATCGCTTAACTCTCCTTTTAAACGTCGGCGTGCGCCGTCCAGAGGCCGATGCGGATGATGACGTACTCGGCCGGTTTGACCGGGGCCACGCCGACGACGCAGATGAGCCGCCCGCTGTCGATGTCGGTCTGCGTCATCGTCGTGCGGTCGCACTTGACGAAGAACGCCTCCTCGACCTTCGTCCCTTCGAGCGCGCCGTTGCGCCAGACCACGGTCAGGAAGTCGGAGACCGTGCGGACGACGCGCGCCCAGAGCGGCTCCGCGTTCGGCTCGAAGACGACCCACTGCAACCCGCGGTCGATAGAGTGTTCGAGGAAGATGAGGAGCCGGCGGACGTTGACGTACTTCCAGTCGGAGTCGCTGGTGATGACGCGCCCGCCGTAGACGCGGATGCCGCGGTTGTTCGAGCGGAAGTCGCGGATGACGTTGATGTTGACCGGGTACGGGTTGAGGATGTCCTGCTCGCCCTTGCTCAGCGTACGCTGGAGGCCGAGGATGCCGCGCACGACCTCGTTGGCCGGCGCCTTGTGCACGCCGCGCTCCACGTCCGTGCGGGCGTAGATGCCGAGCATGTGCCCCGACGGCGGGACGGAGTAGTCGGCCGGGCGCGCGAGGTTCACGGGGTACGGGTCGGGCACGAGCAGCCACGGGTGGTAGAGCGCCGCGTACTTGGTGTCGAACTGCTGGCGCTGCGTCTGCACGTCCGTGAGCGTGTCGTCGGGCGGGCGCTGCGCGTCGAGCACGGCGAAGCGGTAGCGCATCAGCTCGCAGTGGTCGATGAGCGCGCCCTGTACGGCCGGGCTCGTCTGCCCCGGGCAGGCGACGAGACTCACGTCCTCGATTGTCGTCATCGTGTAGAGGCCCGTGCGGTTCTCCGGCTCCACGTCGTCCACGCCGACGTAGGTGGCGTCGGTGAGCGTCCCCATCGAGTCGTCGCCGCCCGCGAGCGCGTGGCGCGCCGGGCGCTGCCTGCCGTTCGGCAGAGTGTCCACGAGCGTCTCGGGGCCGAGCCTGACGGCCTCCTGGTTCGCCAGCACCGTCTCAAGGTCTTCGACGCGCACGTACCACGACTCGCCTTCGGGCCTGCGATCCGAAAGACGCAGCACGCCGTTGACGTCGCCGACGACCTTCTCGACGTAGCGGCTGTGGCGCGGATCCATCGAGAGGTTGCGGAAGGTCTCGGCGGCGATGACGTTCTCGTTACGCGAGGGGAGCGCCGGGTCGGGCTGGCGGAGCAGCACGACGGTCAGGCGGAACTCGCGCGAGCGCACGAGCAGCCCCGGCGCCGACTGAGCGGGCGTGATGCCCGCGCCCGCGAGCGTGATGGTGTAGTTCGAGGCGCGGTCAATCGAAGTGACCTTCAGGGGGTCGCCGACGGCCGCGCCCGTCGCCGGGTCGAAGACTTCGAGCACGGTGCCGGCCTCGACGCCCGCGGCCGAGGCGAGGCGGATAGTGTTCGGGCCGATGACCCCGCCGACGCTCGTCCGCGAGACGAGGCCCGAGGGTTCGTCCTCGGCCGAGACGCGCAAACGGTTGCCCCACTGGCCCGCGTCGAGCGCCTGGACGTTGATGAGCGGCGCGCGCTCGATCAGCTCGGCGCCGGCCGCGTGCGCGCGCGAGAGAGGGACGGTCAGATTCACGAGGCGCGCGTCGAGGTTGTCGGGCGCCGCGGAGATGCGGTGGTAGGTCACGTCGCCCGCGGAGGTTGTCAGGCGCACGAGGTCGTTCAGCGCGTAGCCCGTGCCGTCGGTGACGGCGACGCCCGTCCCGCCCTTCGGCACGTCGAGCAGGACGGAGGTGGCGGGCGCGGCCGTGTTCACCGTCGCCGTGTTCTGCTGCCGCACCTGTTCGCCCGACGCGTGCGCGCGGCCCGTGCCCTGTTCGAGCACGACGTTGCCGGCGTTGGGCGCGGCGCCGCCCGGCGACGGGTTCGGCAGCGAAGAGACGGTGACGTATTCCTCGTCGGGCGACGCGCCGAGGCTGAGCACGTCGCCGACGTTCAGGCCCACGCGGTTGTCGAGCGCGATGACGGTCGTGCCGGCGGCGGCGTTCGAGGTGAGCTGCTTGGCGGCGAGCCCCGTGTTGCCGAGGGTGACGCGCTCGACTATTGTCCCGCCCGCGTATGGGCCGTAGGCCCCGGTCGAGAGCGTGAGCATGTAGAGGTCGCCGATGCGTCGCGCCTCGCGCGTGGCGTTGTTCCCGACCTCGAAGATGACGAGGGTGTTCGGGTCGTCGAACTTGTTCTTGCGGTCTTTGAGGAAGACGACGCGGTCGCCGGCCTGCGCGGCGGCGTCGAGCACGTCGTTTTCGACGCCGACGCCCGCGGTCGCGGGGTTCGCGTCGAGCCGGCGGACGGCGCCGACCGCGGCGGCGTGCGGGCGCGTGAGCGGGCTGTCGAGCGTGACGATGACCTGCGTGGCGTTGCCCGGGTCAACCGTCGCCGCGGCGACGAAGCGGTACTCGGCCGAGCTGGCGGCGGCCGCCCCGATTTCGAGGAGGTCGTTCGGCTTCACATCCGCCACGTCGTTGGGCGCCGCCTCCTTCAGCGTGATCTGGACGGCGCCCGCGGCCGCGTTCGCGGCGAGCGCCATGAGCGGGGCGCCGCCGGGGAAGTTCCGGGCCACGCGGTTGATCTGGTTAACGGTGGTGGTCTTCGCGTGCGCGCGAGCGAGCGGCGAGGCGAGGGGGACGTGTGTGGTCTTATTCGCCGCGAGCACGCCGTTTGGGGTGGCGGCGACCTGCCTGTATTCGGCATCGCTCCCGCTGCCGACGCGCACGCGGTCGCCGTCGGAGAGCACACCCGGGCCGGGCGGGTTGACCGTCAGCGCGTAGAGGGGCGTCGTGCCGGAGGTGCCCGTCCCCTCGGCCGCGGCGCGCAGCAGCACGGTCGCGGACGAGTCGGCCGCGCCGCGGTCGGCGAGCGCGGCGGCGGCGCGCGTGGCCCCGGCCGTGTCGAGTACGCGCGTCACGTAGAGGCGCTTGCCGCCGTTGGTGAAGAAACCCTCGGCGGCGTGCGGCAGGTAACAGTGCGGCCCGCCGGCGTTCGAGTAGTCGAGGATGTTGAGGCGCTCGCCGAACCAGCGCGTGTACTCGCCGTAGCTCGTGACGAGGATGGGGACGTTGACGGGGCCGCGCTCGGTGACGCCGACCACGCCGGTCGTGCTCGTGCTCACGCCTTCGATGGGCTTGCTGCCCATGTCTATCTCTTCGACATAGACTCCGGGTGCCAGGTACTCAGGCATAGCAGTCCTCCTGTTGGCTTCTCGCTCCTAAGTAAGCTTCTCGTGAATCGTTCCCCTCGCTCAGCGAAAGACGAAGTCGAGGCGGTAGACGCCCCCGCCGTAGTCTGGCGCGGCAGTCAGGTTGATGTCGGCGTGCGCGCCGCCGTCGTCGGCGCGCAGCTTGACCTGCGCGACGCGCGCGAGCGGCGGCAGGCGGTAGTAGCCGTCGGCGTTGCTCTTCGCCGTGAGCCGCCGGACGAGGTGGTACTCGGCGGGGCCGGCGCCGCCCGTGAGCTCGACGACGTGCGCCGCGCCGAGGTCGCTCATGGTGTCGAGGAAGACGGTCGTGTCGCCGGCGATGGCCGGGCGCTTGAGCTGGTTGTTACCCCCCGCCGGCTGCGGCGTGACCTCGCGCACGACCGCGCCCGGAGCGTGCGCGTGCGCCGTCGGGTACTTGAGCGTGATGCGCGCGGGCTGCACGTCGGTGGACGCGCCGGTCAACGCCTGCACGACGAGGAACTCAGTGCGCTCGGGGTCTGCTTCGTCGACGGCGATGATGTCACCGGGTGTGAGGCCGACGCGGTCGGAGACGTGGAGCTTCGAAGAGCCGGCCGGCGTGTGGTCGAGCAGCAGCTTGTCCTGGCCGACGACCGGCGTCATCTCCCTCCGTTGGAGCGTGGCGGCGGCCGCGGGGCGCTCGAAGTAGGTCGGCGGGAGCAGCGAGACGAGGTTCGGCGCTTCGGGCGGGACGAAGACGTTGGCGGGCGGCATCGTCGGCCAGACGCCCTCGACCCGCACGGTCGCGTTGGCGACGGGCGTGGTCGTGCCCGCGGCGGCCAGCACGGTGCGCCCCGTGATCGTGACCGGCTCGCGGTGGAGCGCGAGCGTGCCCGCGTCGGCGGGCGCGAACTGCGCGGGGAAGTTCACGTTCTTCAAGACCTTGACCGTCTTCCGGAGCCTGACGAAGCCGCGCGCCCCGACCGTGAGCCCGACCTCGTAGTCCTGCATCGCGAGTTTCGGGAAGGCGCGCAGGGGCGTGCCGACAAGACCGACCAGCCCGCCCGCCGCGGCGCGCGCAAGCAACTCGGCCCTGTCGGTCTCGACCTTCATCTGTTCCAGCGGCGGCTCGCCCGTCAGCTCGTCGATCACGCGCGCGCGCACGAGCGCCCAGTTGCGCAGCGCGGGCGCGGGCTGTTCGTCCGGCGAGAAGAGGTAGGCTCTGCTCTCTACGTTGACGACGCGGCGCGGCATCCCTTAAGTCCCTCTCACTTCCCGACGATGACGCCGTACTCGGGCAGCGCCACCTCGACCGGCGTCACGCCCTCGGGCTCGCGCGCCGAGGCGATGTAGACGGCGCTCACCTCGTAGGAGACCGAGAGCTGGTAAGAGCCGTCGAGCGCGTCCCAGACGCGCGCGATCTCGTCGAGCGTCAGCGCCTCGAGACGCACGGCCAGCTCGGCGTTGGTTCCGGACAGTTCGCCCTGCAAGTCGGTGCCGCGCATTAGTGGGTGGTCGTAGAAGACCTGCAAGACTTTGCCGAGGACGAGCTGCTCCGTCTCCGGCCCGCCCACGAGGTCGCTCGCCGTGACGGGCGTCATCAGATAGTGGAGCTTCAAAGGCAGTGGCGTGCGGCGCATCTGGTTGTAGGCGATCCGTTCCGGCGGCGCGTTCAGGCGCTCCTCGTCGCGCATGACTCGGTAGAGCCAGACCGAGAGGCCCTCGACGTTGTTCTCCGACATCTCCTCCGGCGTGCTGAGCGAGACGACCATCGTGCCGCCCGCGCCCGCGTCGAAGAAGGGCGCGAGCTGCGGGTCGGAGATGAGCTGCTGCCGCAGGTACTCGGCCAGCGTCTGACTCGTCGCGCGGATGGAGGTGTACATCGTCTCGGTCGTTCGGCGGTTGAGGGCGACGGGAGCGCCTTCACCCGGCCTTCTTGTCGAGCAGCTTGAGGACTGTCTTCAGGCGGCGCCGGTTGAGTTTGTAGAGGCTGCGCGAGCCGCCCGCGCGGCTCTCGATGATGAGCCGCTCGGCGACGAGCCCGGCGAGCGCGTCCTTCACGCGCGCGGCCTCGACGGCGATCTTCTGTTCGAGCAGCCACCACTCGACGATCCCGTCCAGCGTGTCCTGCGCGTCCGGGTGAGCTGCGAGGTATCCCAGAATCTCTTCGGCCACTGGAGTCTCACAGGAAAGGCACATAGAAGGCGTCTGCTCACTGTTCTCCTGAACTCCCAGCCCCCGAAGCAACCCGCCTGCCACGCCGTCGAAGGCCGGCAATCCCGGCCCGAATCGCACACACCGCGCCCGCGCCGGAAGCCGGTCGGCTCTTTTTGTCCTGCCTTCGAATGACTGCCGGAGGATTTACGGGTGGACAAATTTGTCCGAGGGCTGTGAGTGTTTGTCCGAGGGCTGTGAGTGTTTGTCCGAGGGCTTTATATCAATTTTCAGCTGGGGGTTAGAGCAGAGGGCTGTTCACCGCCCTTCTGCTCCGGATTCAATAGAAGGGACTATTTCGGGCCGCGGACGTTGATGTGGTGTTTGCGCAGGAGTTGCCAGAAGGCGCGCCGGTTCTTCTTCGCGGCCTGCGCGGCGCGTGTGATGTTGCCGCCGTGACTGTCGAGCAGTTCGCTCAGGTACTGCCGCTCGAACTCTTCGACGGCGCGCGCCTTGGCCTCCTTGAAAGAGCCGCCGCCCGCGCCCGCGGCCGCCGCCGCCGCAGCGACGGGCACGTCTATCTCCGCTTCTGAGATGACTTCGCCCGCCGAGAGCGCGACGGCGCGCTCGACGACGTGCTCCAGCTCGCGCACGTTGCCGGGCCACGCGTAGGCTCTGAGCTTCGCGAGCGCCTCGTCGGAGAAGCGCGTCGCGCCGCGCGCGAACTCGGCCGCGAACTTTTCGAGGAAGTGGCGCGCGAGCAGCGCGATGTCAGCGCGCCGCTCGCGCAGGGGCGGGAGTCTGAGCGGGATGATGTTGAGGCGGTAGTAAAAGTCCTTGCGCACGCGCCCCTCGCTCACGGCCTCGGCCATGTCCACGTTGGCCGCGGTGATGACGCGCACGTCCGCGCGCCTCATCCGCGCCGAGCCGAGCGGCCTGTACTCCCTCTCCTGGAGGAAGCGCAGCAGCTTGACCTGCGCGAGCAGCGGCAGGCAGTCCACTTCGTCGAGGAAGAGCGTGCCGCCCTCGGCCTCGCGGATGAGTCCGGCCTGGGACGTGGCCGCGCCTGTGTAGGCGCCGCGCTCGTGCCCGAACAGCTCGTTCTCGACCAGCTCCGGCGGGATGGCGCCGCAGTTGACGGGGATGAAGGGGCCTGCGGTGCGCGGGCTCAGGTAGTGTATGGCGCGCGCGCAAAGCTCCTTGCCCGTGCCCGTCTCGCCGCTGATGAGGATGCGCACGTCGCTGCGCGCGATGGCGGGAATCTTCCCGACCTCGGCGGTGAAGGCCGCGCTCTCGCCGATCAGGTTGCGCAGCCCGAGCCTCTCCTTGAGCCTGCGTTTGAGCGACTCGTCCGGCTTCGCGCCTTCGAGCAGACGCCAGGCGCGCGGCAGCACGTCCGAAGCCTTCAGCGGCGGCACGACGAAGTCGTCGGCCCCGCCGCGCAACAGCTCGAACGTCGCCGCCGGCCCGGCCTCTTCGGCCACGACGACGACGGGCACGGCCGGCTCTCTCGCCGCGAGCGTTTTCAAAAGCCGCGCGGCGCGCGCGTTCGGCACGTTCGGCAAAACGAGGAAGGTCAGGCGCGCGTCGGCGCACGACTCGGGCGGCGCGTCCGAATCCGCGGGGCTGCGTGTCTCGACCGCGAAGCCGCTTCCGTCCTCCGCCCGCGCGGCTTCGAGCATCGCGCGCAGAGGTTCGCAGAGTCCGCCGTCCGGACAGAGGTTGAGGATTAGAATCCGGAGTCGTTCCATGTCATACCCTCCCGAGGGCGCGGGCTTGTATGCTAAGAAACTTGTTCGTTGAGGTTTTCGGGCGCGACGATGCCCTAACTGGCGCCGTGTGTCGGCGGCCGGCGCGCCGGCCTCAAAGTTTACCGCTGCGGGACGTCTAGAGCGCAGCCGTGAAAAGGGGCAAGAGGATTGAGCGGGGCATATGGGACGAGCGTGACCGAAGTCCGAGTGTAGACTCAAGTCCCGCGTTCAGGTTTAAGGGCAGTTAAAGTTCACGGGGCGTACGTGAGACCTCTCTGAGAGCCCTGCGTGCGTAAGGCGAGGTGGTTCCTCCGCGGCAGGGGCGGATAAGGAAAGTTCAACCAACCGGGAACCGACTTGTGGAGCGTGCGAAAGCAGACGGACTCTATTCGCACGCCCTTAGATTGTCAAGTTATAAATTTATTGCGGCGGCTCCCGCCCATTAAAGAGACCTCCGCTTCGTCACGAAGGAACTCGCCCCGACATTCAAAGGCGCGCGGAAACGTTTTTAAGCGCGCCGCCCCGAGGGTATAATCCGCCCGTTCGCCGCAAGGAGTTGAAACAATGCCTCGCACCCTTACAAACCTACGCGCGCACACTCGCGTACTCTTTCTGCTGCTCCTCCTCGCGTCACTCTGCCTCTCTACGCCCGACGCGCTCTTCAAACGTCTTCAACCGACGGCCCACGCCGCGGCGACCTTCACGGTCAACTCGACGGGCGACGGCTCGGACAGCAACACGTCCGACGGCGTTTGTAACGACGGGGCCGGCAACTGCACACTGCGCGCGGCCATCCAGCAGGCCAACGCCACGCCCGGCACCGACACCATCGCCTTCAACCTCCCCGGCACCGGCGTCCGCACCATCGCCCCGGCGACGGCGCTCCCCGCCGTCACAGACCTCACGGTCATCGACGGCTACACCCAGCCCGGCGCTTCGGCGAACACACTCGCCGAAGGGAACGACGCCGTCCTGCTCGTCGAGCTTTCGGGCGCGACGGCGGGTTCGCCGGGCGGCGTCGGCGTCAACGGCCTGACCGTCAGCGCCGGGCACTGCGTCGTGCGCGGGCTGGTCATCAACCGCTTCTCGGGCGCGGGCATCTCTCTGAACGGGAGCGGCGAGAACAGCATCGAAGGGAACTTCATCGGCACGAACGCCGCGGGGACGGCCGCCGCCGCCAACTCGATGGGCGTCTTCATGGTTCCCAACTCTTCACTCGGAAACGGGAACGTCGTGGGCGGCACACTGCCCGCCGCGCGCAACCTCATCTCCGGCAACTCCGGAATCGGGCTTAACGTCGCGGGGAGCGCGGGCGCGACGCAGATTCAGGGCAACTACATCGGCACCAACGCCGCCGGCTCGGCGAAGTTGGGTAACGGGAGTCACGGCGTCTCCATCGCCACCGCCGCGAACGTCGTCGGCGGGACGGCCGCGGGCGCGCGCAACGTCATCTCGGGCAACGGGCAGGCGGGCATCATCATTCAGCCCGTCGTCACTTCGTCGGCCAACATCCTTCAGGGGAACTACATCGGCACGGACGCCACCGGCACCGCGGCGCTGGGGAACAAGTTCGTCGGCGTCTGGATCAACTTCGGCGCCAACCAGACCATCGGCGGTTCGGCGGCGGCGGCCAACGTCATCTCCGGCAACGACTCGAGCGGCATCCTCATCACCGGCAGTTTCGCGACCAACAACCAGATCAACGGCAACCTCATCGGCACGGACGCCACGGGCACGCGTGCCCTCGGCAACTTTCGCGAGGGCATCCTCATCTCCGAAGGCGCCCACGACAACTTCGTGCAGCCGGCGGGCGCGAGCGGCCCGCCGAACACCATCGCCTTCAACCGAATCTACGGCGTCGGGGTCTTCCCGCCGGGCACGGGTAACGCCATCCGCCGCAACAACATCTTCTCGAACGGCCTCGGCATCGAGCTTAACGGCGACGGTTTGTCCGAGAACGACGAGGGCGACGAGGACGGCGGCGCGAACAACGGGCAGAACTACCCCATCGTCACCGCGGTCACCTCAGACGCCACGACGACGAGAATCCAGGGCACGCTCAACAGCCGCCCCAACACGACCTACACGCTCGACTTCTACTCCAACGCCGGCTGCGCCCCCGTCGGGTTCGGCGAGGGCGCGCGCTTCTTCGCCGCGGGCAGCGTGACGACCGACGCGGCCGGCAACGCCGCCTTCAACTTCAACTTCCCGCAGCCGCTCCCCGCCGGCCGCGTCATCACGGCGACGGCGAACACGACCGCGCCGCCGCGCGACACCTCAGAGTTCTCTCCCTGCTCGTCGGCGGGCGCGACCGGCTCCGTCGAGTTCGCCGTCTTCCCATACAACGTCAACGAGGACATCGGCAGCGCCCCCGTCACCGTCTACCGCGTCGGCGGGAGCACCGGCACGCTCACCGTCAACTACGCCACGACGCCGGGGACGGCCACCGCCGGCACGGACTATACCGCCGTCAACGGCACCATCACTTTCGCCGACGGCGAGACGGTCAAGTCCTTCAACGTGCCCGTCGCACGGGACAGCGTGACCGAGCCGGACGAGACGGTCGGCCTCCTCCTCTACAGCCCGACCGTGCCGGAGCTGGTCGGCCAGCGCGCGCGCTCGACGATGAACATCGTGGACGAGAGTAAGCCGGTTGAGGTGACCTTCACCGCATACGTCGCGGCCCTGACGGAAGAACTCTCGGGGACGAGTTTCGCACGGTACGAAGTCAGCCTCTCGGCGGCCACAGGGCGGACGGTGAGCGTCCATTTCGAGACCTCCGAGGGGACGGCGACCGCCGGGGTCGACTACCAGCCCGTCTCCCTCGACCTCGTCTTCGCCCCCGGCGAGGTGTCGAAGGAGGTGCTCGTCACCATCAACGGCGACACGCTCGAAGAGCCCGCGAACGAGACCTTCTTCGTCAACCTGCTCAACGCCGTCAACGCGAACATCGTGAACGGGCGGCAGCAGGTCGCCATCATTAACAACGACACGCCATTCCCCCAATTCTCCGCCGCAAACTTCAACGCCGACGAGGGCGCGCACGCCTTCGACGTGACGGTCGTGCGCTCCGGCGACAAGACGGGCGAGTTCACCGTCGACTACGCCACTTCGGACGGCACGGCGTCGGAGCGTGGCGACTACACGACCGCGCTCGGCACGCTCCGCTTCGCGCCCGGCGAGGTCTCGAAGACCTTCACCGTCCTGCTCACCGACGACGCCTTGCGGGAGGGGAACGAGACCGTCAACCTCACGCTCACGAACCCGACCGGCGGCGCGAAACTAGCCGGGCAGAGCAACTCGACGCTGACCATCGTGGACAACGACGCCGCGCCGACGATTGTGAACCCGATTGACGGCACGACGTTCTTCGTCCGGCAGCATTACCACGACTTCCTCAACCGCGAGCCCGACGACGCGGGGCTACAGTTCTGGATTCAGGGCATCACGTCCTGCGGCGGGAACCCGCAGTGTGTGCAGGTGAAGCGCGTCGACACGAGCGCGGCCTTCTTCCTCTCCATCGAGTACCAACGGACGGGTTACCTCGTTTTCCGCGTCCACAAGGCGACCTTCAACGACAGCCCCGCCCACCCGCGCGGCCTGCCGCGCTACCGCGAGTTCCTGCGCGACACGCAGGAGCTCGGGCGCAACGTCGTCGTCGGGCAGCCGGGTTGGGAGGAACAACTCAAGCAGAACACCGATGATTTCGCTTGGCGCTGGGTGCACAGCCCCGAGTTCACGGCCGAGTTTCCCACGACGTTGACCGCACAGGATTTCGTCGGCAGGCTGTTCGCCAACTTGCAGGTAACACCGACGCTGGACGAGCGCAACGCGGCCCTCGACGCTTACGACACGGGCGGGCGGGCCGCGGCGCTTTTGAGCGCCGTCAACAGCGGCTCGGTCTACAACCGGCAGTACAACCCCGCCTTCGTGCTGACGGAATACTTCGGCTACCTGCGCCGGAACCCGAACGACACGCCGGACGGCGACTTCACAGGCTTCGACTTCTGGCTGAACAAGCTGAACTCCGTGACGCTCGCGGGCGAGGACGTGCGCGACGACCGCGTGGCCTTCCTGCGCGTGCAGAGGGCGGAGATGGTCAGGGCCTTCGTCGAGTCCATCGAATACCGCCGGAGGTTCGGTCAGTAAATTCGAGGCGAGGCAAGGTACGCAGGCGGCGCGCGGACGAGCGATGTCCGCGCGCCGTCTCTCTTGGCATGGGAATCGCCGCGGCGTCGGCGTGTGCCTCTCAATGAAGGTTAACGATACAAGCGGCCGGAACCGCCCGCGGCCCCTGGCACTTTTCTGTTTTAAACGGAGACGGGGGAGCGCCGTATGAGCCGGCCCGCGCACGGCCCTTCGAAACGTACCAAGTACCGCGTCCTGCTGGTGGAGGACGCGCCGGACACGCGCGAGTTTTTGCGCCTGCTGCTCGAATCCGAAGGGTACGAGGTGACGACGGCGGGCGACGGGCTGGCGGCGGTCGGGGAGGCTCTGCGCGAGCCGCCCGACGCCATCATCATGGACATGAGCCTGCCGGAACTGGACGGCTACAACGCGGCGCGCCTCATCCGACGCGAGCCGGCGCTCACGGACGTGCCCCTCATCGCCTGCACGGCCCTCAACCGCTGGGAGTGGCGCGGCAAGGCCATCGCCGCGGGCTTCGACGCCTTCATGACCAAGCCGATTGAGACGGAGCGCCTGACGGCCACGCTGGCGGCCCTCATCGCACGCAATGAACAGAACCGCGAGCGATAGCTAGCGGTTCTGACCTTTAGGGCGTGAGCGCGTGGTGTTTGAGGGGGACGTTCCAGCCGCCGACGGCGAGCGAGGGGCGCGCGCCCTGCAGGTCTCTGGCGCGGTAACGGGCCGTCACCTCGCGCCGCTCGCCGGGCAGGAGCGAGACGTAGTTGTCCTGCCACAAGACCGGCAGCACCTCCTCGCCGCCCGGCCCGCGCTGCACTTGCAGGCGGACGAAGAAGGCGAGGCCGCGGCCCGTGTTCTCCAGGGTGACGTGCGCGACTTCGTCTTCGCCGCGGCGCACCACCCTGCCCGAGACGTTCAAAGCGGCGGGCGGCAGGCTCGCGAGCTGCGTGTAGTCCGCGTAGGCGCTCGCGGGCGTGTAGTACCAGGTCGAATGCTCCCAGTCGAGCGCGTCCTCCTGCGTCGAGAGCCAGTAGAAGTTCGAGCTGACGACCGCGCCCTCCCTCGTTTCGAGCCGCAGGTCGAGGAAGTAGGTCGGCGTTAGGCCCTCCGGCTTCGGCAGGGTGAAGGCGCTGACGCTCGCGTCGGCCGGCAGGTCGAGCACGGTCGTCTTCGTGAACTTCTCGGAGAGGTTGAAGTCGTAGAGCCTCGCCGTCAGCTTCAGCTTCTCGTGCGGCCGGCGCGTGTCGTTGACGGCGACGACGGAGCGGTCGTCGTAAGAGTACTGGACGTGGACGGGCTCGCACGCGCGCTTCGTGCCGAAGTAGCCGCCGCCCGGCAGGAGGTAGTAGTCGTAGAGGTGCCAGATGAGCGACGGCCACGCGTTGTTGAGCATCCACTGGATGACGCCGGTCGAGTTGTAGCGGTTCCGCGCGAACGCCTCGAACATCGCGCGCTGCCCCTCGTAGGCCATCAACTGCGACTTCTGCGCGTAGTCCTCCAGGCCCTTCGCCTCGCCGTAGCGCGCGCTCATGGCCTTCGTGAAAACGTCGAGCGTCTTGAACTGGCCGCCGCCCGCGTGGAAGTTCCAGACCTCGTCAATCGGCCAGAGGTGCCCGGCCGGGATCATCTTCCTCAGACTCTCGGCGGGCGGGACGGCGGGGCCGGGGCTGACCTCGGTGGCGAAGCCGTGCGCGCCGCCGAGCTTCGTGTCCGCGAGCCAGTAGACGGGCGGCACCCACTCGTAAGGCCCCTCCATCTTCACGCCCGACTCGCCCGAAAGCTCCGCCGTCTTCGCCGTCGCCGACGAGAGCACCGGGTTGGGCCAGCGCTCTTTGACGAGGACGTCGTTGTACATCTTCTCCACGTCCGCGGGCGGCGGGTTGTCGCTGCCGTTGAGCCAGACGAGCAGGCTCGGGTGGTTGCGCAGGCGCTTGATCTGGTCGGTCAGAGAGGCGGCGGCCACCACGTAATCCTCCGGCCCCCAGACGGGGCCGTCCTTGTACTCGTCGTTATTCTTCCAGTGCTCCCAGTGGCTGCAACAGCACCAGCCGGCGAGCACGAAGATGCCTTCGCGGTCGGCCACTTCGAAGAGGTGGTCGGATTCGAGCTGGCCTTCGAGGCGGATGGCGTTGAGGTGCATGTCGCGGACGTAGCGCAACTCGTCTTCGAGGCGGCGCGGGCTGTGGCGCATGAAGATGTCCGCGGCCCAGCCGCCGCCGCGAATCAGCACGCGCTGGCCGTTGACTTTGAAGAGGCGGTGGCCGTCCTTGTCCAACTCGGACGTGATTTCACGGATGCCGAAGTGCGTGCCCTGCCGGTCTGAGACTTGCCCGCCGGTCTCGAACTCGAGCGCGAGGTCGTAGAGGTTCGGCTCGCCGAGGTTCGCGGGCCACCACAGGCGCGGCCGAGCGAGGTTGAGCTGGCGGAACTCTTCCGGGGTGAAGCCGACGACGCGCGTCTCGTTCGGGTCTAGCTTGACGGCGTGCGCGAACTGTATCTGCTCGATGCGTCCGCGGAGCGTTCCCTGCACAGGCCGGTCGGTCGCGTTGTGAAGCTCGGCGTAGACCGTGAGGTGCGCCGTGTCGAGCGAGGGTGTGTCGAGTTTGGTGACGACCTGCGGGTGGCGGACGGTGACCGGGCCGCTCGTCGAAAGGTATGCGCCCTGCCAGAGTCCCATCATCTTGTCGGGGGGCGTCGGGTTCCAGTCGACCCAGGTCAGCGCGAGGTCGTCCGGCCTGGGCGCGAAGACTTCGAGGGCGAGCGCGTTCGGCTTGCCGCGCACGACAGAGTCCGTCACGTCGAACTCGTAGCGCCTGTAGGAGCCGGCCACGTCTGCGGCGTCGGCCAGCTTGCGGCCGTTGAGCCAGACATTCGCGCTGTAGTTGATGCCGTCGAAGTGGAGCCAAATCTTGCGCCCGCGGGCGGCGGTCGGAACCTGAAACTCAGTCCGGTACCACCAGGAGACGTTGTAAGGGCTGTCGTCGGGCATCGGCCGGTTGGCGAAGTTCGCGCCGACGGGGTAGCTGCAACCGGGAAGCTGACGGAGATTCATCCCCGTGAAAGGGTCCGGGTAGGTCTTGTCCTCCACGAGCGCGCCGACGACCGTCGAAGGCACGACGGCCGCGTGCCACCCCGCCGTCTTGTAGCCCGCGGCCGAGATGGCCTCGCCCTTCTCCTTCAACAGAGCCGAAGACTGTATCCGCCAACCCTCATGCAGCGGCACGCGCGCGGCCTGCGCCGCCGCCGTGACGCTCAGGGCGAACAGCAGAAGGAGACACTTGCAGGGAGACGTTTTCATAAACTTGACGTTTCGGCGAACGGCCAGCGGCGTGTGCGGCTCGCCCAGATGAGGAAAAATATCAGACCCGCCACGAGCGTGCCCAGCCCGAAGAGAATCACCTGCCAGTCGGTCGTCGCGAAGACGAAGACCCAGCCGACGAGCGCCAGGAGGTTCGGCAGAGGGTACAGCCACACGCGGTAAGGCCGCGGCCGCTCGGGCTCGCGCCTTCTCAGCAAGATGACGGCGAAGACCTGACCGATGAACTGGACGAGGATGCGCGTCGTAATCAGCGCGTCTATCACCATCCCGAGCGAGAAGAGGCTGCACAGAATCGAGATGGCGCCGATGGCGAGCAGCGAGACGTGCGGGAAGTTCTTCGTCCGGTGCAGGCGGCCGAAGACCTTGAAGAAGTACCCGTCGAGCGCCGCCGCGTAAGGGATGCGCGAGTAGCCGAGCAGTAGCGCGAAGACCGACCCGAACGCCGTCCACAAGACCATCGCCGTGAAGACGGTCGCCGCCCCGCGCCCGTAAATCCGCTCCATGAAGATTGAGACGACGAAGTCCGAGTCGGGCCGCGCGTCGGCCGGCACGAAGTCGCGCCACGGCACGACGCCGATGATCGAGAGGTTGATGGCGAAATAGATGACGGCCACGCAGAGGACGCTGATGATGATCGAGCGCGGGATGACGCGGCCCGGCTCCTTCACCTCGTCGGCGATGTAGCAGACGTCGTAGTAGCCGAGGTAGTCGTAGACGCCGATGCGCGTGGCCGCGCCGAGTCCGAAGAGGAAGCCGAGCGAGAAGTCGAAGGCGTGCGGCGGGAAGTCGAAGGCGAGCTTAGGGTCGAAGTGGAACGCGCCGGTGACGATGACGGCGAGCGTGGTGAGGAGCGTCCCCGCCCAGAGCGCGACCGTCAGCTTGCCGACGAAGGTGATGCGCCGGTAGAGCAAAGCGATGTTGACGAGCCCGACGCCCACGGCGATGAGCAGCGTCCCCGCCGGCGTCAGGCCGCGCCAGATGTAGCCCGCGTACTTGGCGAAGCCGATGTAGCCCGAGGCGATCTCCAGCGGGCCGCTCAGGATGAACTGCCAGATGAAGAGGAAGGCCATCAGGCGGCCCAAAGACTCGCGCCCGAAGGCTTCGCGCAAGTAGAGGTAGGAGCCGCCCGAGCCGGGCATCATCGCGCCCAGCTCGCTCCAGATCATCCCGTCGAAGACGGCAATCAACACGGCGATGACCCAGCCGACCATCGCCTGCGGCCCGCCGAGCGCCGTCATCAGCAGAGGGATCGTGATGAAAGGCCCGACGCCGATCATGTTCGACATGTTCAGCGCCGTCGCCTGCACCAGCCCGAGGCGTCGCAACAGCCGCCCGCCGTCCTCACGCACGGAGTCGTCTCTGTTGTCCATCGACTTGAGTTTTAACTGTTCAGGTTTGAACTTCTGAAGCGCGCGCCGCCACGGTCGCCTTCCGCTCGAGCTTGCCCCAGCCGACCGCCGCGCCGCTGAGCGCCGTCAGGACAGACTTTACCATGACGTAGTACATGACTTGTCTATAGCAGAAACGCTGCAGGAAGAGCCACCACAAAAGCGACCACTGCTCGCGTTTTTCCAGCAGGAAGGCGAAGGCGGCCGAGAGCCAGTCCACGGCGAGGAAGAGCGCGTAGTAGAAGAGTATCTGCTTGAGGTTCGAGCCGGCGTACTCCTCGCCGTGCTGCCAGCGCTGGAGGACGGCGTTCACGAGGCTCCACGCCAGCATCAAGTCCATCACCGGCGAGACGAGCGGGAAGACGATCTGAAATATCCAGACGTTCGGCATGGCGAAGAGGCCGAGCGTCCCGTAGCGCGGGCGCAGCAGCGCGCCCTTGTGCTTCCACATGCACTGCAGCGTGCCGTAAGCCCAGCGGAAGCGCTGCTTCGCCAGCGCGCGCAGGGTGTCGGGCGCTTCAGTCCACGCGACGGCCCTTTCCGAGTAGCCGATCTTGTAGCCGAGTCTGCGCACGCGCAGCGTTAAGTCCTGGTCTTCGGCCAGGGTGTCTGAGGAGAAGCCGCCGACCTGCTCCAGCAGCTCGCGCCGCCAAGCGCCGACCGCGCCGGGGACGACCGTGATGCAGTTGAGCGAGGCGAAGGCGCGCCTGTCCATGTTCTGCGAGGTGACGTATTCGAGCGCCTGCCAGCGCGTGACGACGTTGATGCGGTTGCCGACCTTCGCGTTCCCCGCGACGGCCCCCACGCTCCGGTCTTCGAAGCGGTGCGCGAGCGCGGCCAGAGTCTCCGGCTCGAAGACGGTGTCGGCGTCGAGCCCGATGACGACCTCGCCCCGCGCGCGCCTGAGGCCGTAGTTGAGCGCCTCGGCCTTGCCCGCGTTCTCCTTCGTGTAGAGGCGGACGCGCGGCTCTCCGCCGAACTCGGCGCGGACGACCTCGCTCGTGCGGTCGGGCGAGCCGTCGTCCACGACGATGATTTCGAAACTGTCGTAGCGCGACGCGAGCAGGCTCCGGACAGTCTGCGCGATGACGCGCTCTTCGTTGTAGGCCGGGACGACGACCGAGATGAAGGGGCTGTGCCCTTCCCCGAAGTGCGTCCCGGCGCGGCGGCGCGCGCGGAACCACTGCGCGAGCGCGAGCGTGCCAATGATGGCGATGCGCCCCAGGCCCAGCACGATGCCGACGAGGAAGAGCCACTGCACGAGCCAGCCGAGCGTCGAGAGCGTGAAGAAGGTGACGGCGTCCGCGTTCGCCACGAGCCCCTTGTCCTGCGCGAGCGGCGGCATCGACTGGTCGCGCGTCAGGCCCGCCAGCTCGGTCGTCGTCACGAACCTGTAGCCGCGCGCGCGCAGCTCTTTAATGAGACGCGGCAGCGCTTCGATGGTCTGCCCGCGGTCGCCGCCGCCGTCGTGCAGCAGGACGATCTGCCCGCTTGCGTCCGGGTCTTTGCTGGTGACGCCTTCAATCGTCTTCTGCACGATCACGTCGGCGGTGGCGCGCGGCTGGTCCCAGTCGTCGGGGTCTACGCGCAGGCCGACCGTGAGATAACCCAAATGCTTCGCGCGGACGGCCGGGCCGACCTCGTCGGGCGTCTCCGGCTCGGCGTCGCCGAAGTAGGGCGGGCGGAAGAGCGTGGTCGAGCGGCCGGTCTCCGATTCGATGAGGCGCTGCGTGGCGGTTAGCTCAAGGTCTACGAGGCGGCCCGGTATCTCGCCGAGGTTCGGGTGCGTGAAGGTGTGGTTGCCGATGTCGTGCCCTTCGGCCACGATGCGGCGGACGAGCTCCGGGTTCTGCTGCCCGTTCTCGCCGATGATGAAGAAGGTGGCCGGCACCTGCTCCTGCTTGAGGATGTCGAGGATGCGCGGCGTCCAGGCGGGGTCGGGGCCGTCGTCGAAGGTCAGCGCGACGAGGCCGGGGTGGTAGCCGGCGCGGCGGATTACGTAGGAGGAGGGCGTGGCCGTGTACTTCTCGTCCTCGATCTGCTTCGAGCTTTCGTCGAGTGTGAACTCGCGCGCGCCGTCGCGCGGCTCGGCGACGACCTGGAGGATTTCGCCCATGCCGTCGAAGTCCACGTCGTAGCCGTAGCGTATCGTCTTCAGGCCGTCGGTCGAGGCGGCGTCCTTGTTACCGAAGACAGACCAGAGCGAAGGGTCTTCGGAGCCGAGCCGCCAGAGCGCGACGCCGGCCGTGTGATACGCGTCCACCGCGCGCAGCTGGTTGTAGGCCGAGACGGCGTCGAGGAACCAGACGGTGTGCTTCGAGCCGTCCTCCTCCTCGTAAGAGAAGAAGGGGTTGCGCGTCCGGCCGTCGAACTTGATCTCGGCGTCCGAGTCGCGCGCGGAGAGCACCGCCTCCTGAAACGTGACCTCGGTGGCTTCCGTCTCGCGGTCGCTCCAGTCGTAGCCGTAGTTGCCGACGGCGACGATGGTCTTCGCGGGGTCGAGTTCCGACATGCGCTGCGCGAGCGTGCGCTCGAACCAGCCCTCGCCCGCGATGCTGCCGGGCACGCTCGACTCCCAGTGCTCGTCGTAGCCCATCAGGATGAGGTAGTCGCTCAGGGCCGCGTACGCGGGGTAGTCCCAGTCCGAGTCGTCGAAGGGGACGGCCTGCGCGACGACGAAGCCGCGCGGGCCGAAGGCCTCGTGCAGCTCGCGCATGAAGCGCTTCAAATTCTCCTGCGAGGCGGTCGGCACCTCCTCGAAGTCGATGCAGACGCCGCCGAACTTGTTCTCGTCGACGAGTTGGAAGAGCGACTTGACCAGACGCCCGCGCGACTCTTCGGTGGCGACGGCGCGCGCGAGCAGGCCCGGGTTCCACAGCTCGTTCTGGTAGTTCTGCACGAGCGGGATGATGGGCAGTTCGGGCCGCTCGCGCCGCAGGAGGTCGAGCGCCGGGCGGTGTATGTCGCGCACAAGGGGGTCTGCGCCGTCCTGCAAACGCACCCACTCGGGCACGACCCAGTCGAGCTGCGCGAGGTTGCGCTTGAGCGAGGCGTAGCTCGAATCGTCCCAGTTGACGTAGAAGCCGATGGCGAGCGGCTTCGTCGCGCCGGCCGTTTGCGGGTTCAAGGGCGGGTGCGGCGACGGCGGCGGCGCGACCGGCAGTTGCGCAGGTCGCCTGGCGGGGACGACGCTCGTTTTGGCGAGCGCCTGTTGAAGCTCCTGCTGAGCCTTGTGGAGCGCGAGGCCGCGGCGCGTTGTGATGGGCGGCGTCGGGCGCGGGGCCGCGGCGTCGCCCGCGTTGGGCAATGCCGTTAAAGGTCTGAGGTTGAGCGCGGGCAGCAGCGGGTTGACGAGGACGCTCGTGACGAAGACGCCGACGACGGCCGTCGCGGCGACCGCCGCGGCGAACCAAGTCCAGCGCGTGCGCCGCCAGCGGCGCCCTTCGGGGTCGTAAAAGACGGGAGACTCTGAAGATGCCAAGCTGACCTTCCTTCCAGACGCCGCCCAGTGGCAACAACGGTGCCAGCGCGTATGTTGGCTTTTCGCACGTCTCTGCTCCGCCCGCGGTGTGGCCTTTCGGCGCGCCCTTCCAAAACGCCACATGCGCGGCGAGTGCAATCTCAAGCTGGGAGCGCGGGCATCCCTGCCCGCCAGCGTGCGTCAGCACGCTGACCGTCATACTCTTTACCTCGACGTTGAGGTGTAAAGTCTCTCAGCTTTCGCGCTCTCGCGCTCAGGCGGGCAGGGATGCCCGCGCTCCCAGCTTGGAGAGGCGTATGCTCCGCGGCATGTGTGTTGCCCGGTTGTCGTAGAATAGAGGAATGAGCGCAGAGAAGATTAAGATCACGCGGCTGCTGCGCCCGTACAGGGGCGCGCTCGCGGCGGCGTTCGTGGCCATCGTGGCGGAGAGCGCGACGGACTTGCTTGAGCCGTGGCCTCTGAAGGTCGTCTTCGATTACGTCTTCGGGTCGAAGCGGATGCCGGACTGGCTCGCGTCCCTGCTCGGGCACACGGTGGGCTTAGACAAGGTCGCGGCGCTCGACTTCGCGGCCGTCTCCGTCATCCTCATCGCTCTGGTCGGCGCGCTCGCCACCTACGCCGAGAAGTACCTGACGACGAGCGTCGGCCAGCGCGTGATGCACGACCTGCGGCTCACGCTCTACAACCACATCCAGCGCCTCTCGCTCTCCTTCTTCTCCGAGCAGAAGACGGGCGACCTCATCGTGCGGATGACGAGCGACATCGACGTCGTGCAGGACTTCGTCTCGACCGCCCTGCTCGGCATGATCGTCAACGGCCTCACGCTCCTCGGCATGCTCGGCGTGATGTTCTACCTCGACTGGCGCTTCACGCTCATCTCGCTGTCGGTCGCGCCCGCGCTCTTCCTCGTCGTCTACAGCTTCACGCGGCGCATCCGGAGTGCCGCCCGCGCGGTCAAGAAGAAGGAGGGCGAGATCGCCTCGGTCGTGCAGGAGTCGCTCTCGTCCGTCCGGCTCATCAAGGCCTTCGCGCGCGAGGACTACGAGAGCAACCGGCTCGACGAGAAGAGCCTCGAGAGCGTCGAGCTGGCCCTGCTCGCGCGCGGCGTCAAGGCGAAGCTCACGCCGGTCGTCGAGTTGATAGTCGCGGCGGGCACCTGCCTCGTCCTCTGGTACGGCGCGCGGCTCGTGCTCGCCGGGCAGATTTCGCCGGGCGCGCTGCTCGTCTTCATCCTCTACCTCGGCAAGATGTACAAGCCGATGCGCGACCTCTCGAAGATGACCGACACGGCCTCGAAGGCTTCGGTCGGCTTCGAGCGCATCCGCGAGGTCTTGCAGACCGAGAGCCAGGTGCGCGAGCTGACACACGCGCGGCCCGCCCCGCGCTTCCGCGGCCGCGTCGAGTTCGAGCGCGTCGGCTTCGAGTACGGCGAGGGGCGGCCCGTCCTGAAGGACGTCTCGCTCGCCGTCGAGCCGGGCGAGTTCGTCGCGCTCGTCGGCCCTACGGGCAGCGGCAAGTCGACGCTCCTGAGTCTGATCCCGCGCTTCTACGACCCGACGGCGGGGCGCGTCCTTGTCGACGGGAGCGACGTGCGCGCGTTCACGCTCAACTCCCTGCGCGACCAGATCAGCTACGTCCTGCAGGAGTCTTACCTCTTCCGCGCGAGCGTGTGGGAGAACATCGCCTACGGCCGCCCCCGCGCGACAAGGGACGAGATCATGCGTGCCGCACGCCTCGCCAACGCGCACGAGTTCATCGAGCGCCTGCCCAGAGGCTACGACACCGTCATCGGCGAGCGCGGCGAGACGCTCTCGGGCGGGCAGCGCCAGCGCATCAACATCGCGCGGGCCGTCATCCGCGACACGCCGATTCTTCTACTCGACGAGCCCTCGTCGGGACTCGACGCCGTCTCGGAAGAGTTGGTCTTCGAGGCGCTGGGACGTCTGATGGAGGGCCGGACGTCGGTCGTCATCGCGCACCGGCTGGCGACCGTCATGCGCGCGCAGCGCATCTACGCCGTCGAGGGCGGACGCATCGTCGAGAGCGGCACGCACGAAGAGCTGCGCAACAGCGGCGGCCTCTACTCGCGCCTCTACGACATACAGTTCAAGGTTCAGGAGGAGAAGACCGCGGCCCCCGGCTAGGCGCGCAGGCTTTCGAGCACCTCCCGGGCGGCGCGCCTGCCCGTGGCGATGGCTCCGTGCACGGTGCCGTTGTGGCCGTCCGTGTTCGTCGCCTCGCCCGCAAAGAAGAGCGTGCCTTCGACGGGGCGGGCCAGAGCCTCCTGCGCCTCGACCCCGCCGACGGGCGGGTAGCTGTAGGCCCCGCGCGCGAAAGGGTCTGAGCGCCAGTCGTGCGTGTAAGCTTCCACGAACTGCGAAGCGACCTCCCCGCGCGCGACGCCGAGCACTTCCGCGAAAGATTGGAGCGCGCTCTCGACGAGCGAGTCACCGCCGGAGAGCCTGTCGGCGGCCGTGCCGCCCGCCCAGCCGACGACCAGAGGGGCGCGGACGGGAAGCGCCGTCCACCACGTCGGCACGGCAACCTCGGGCGAAAACAGGAACGACATCTCCGCAAGGCTTCGCACGCCTTCGTCGCCCGGCAGCTCCAGCTTCTCCCAGAAGCGCTCGCGGAAACGCAGCGTCACACGCTCGACGTGCCCGACCTCGATGCCTGCCGCCGCCGCGCGCTTGTCCGGTAGCTCCGGGACGAAGCGCACGGCCTTCTCATCCTTCAGCAGGCCGAGCGGCAGAGTCACGACGACGCGAGGGGCCGCGTGTGTGCCCGCCTCGCCGCCCGCGCCGCGCGCCGTCAGCTCTACGCCCCCGGGCCGCCAGCGCAACTCTTCGACCGCCGTGCCGAGCATGATTTCGCCGCCGCGGCGCAAGACCTCTTCGCGCAGATGTTCGACGACGGAGCGGTAGCCGCTCAGCACGCGGAACAGCTTGTCGCCATTCGTCCGCTCGGACGCCTCCTCCGCTTTGAGCAAGCCCCGCGTGCCTATGCGTTCGGAGTGCGCCGCGTGGAAGCCTTCGACGTAGAGGCGCGCGGCCTCACGCGTCTCGGCGTCTTCGCGGCGCTCGGACAGGAACTCTTCGAACGCGCGGTCGCGCCCGCCCTCGCGCTTCAGGCGCTCGAAGACCTTCTCGATCTTCGACCAGAATTCATCCGTGGTCGTGAGCCGGCCGCCCCTTTTTTGCCAGCGCCGCCCCGGCAGTTCGCAGACGAGGAGGTTGGCGCGCTCGACCAGTTCCCAAGTCTCTCGCGGCTCGCCGTGGATGAACTCCGCGCCGAGTTCGACGGGCACGGGCGAGGACGATTCATATAGCGTGTGGACGCGCCCGCCGACGCGCCCGCGCGCCTCGACGACGCGAACCCGAAGGCCCGCCGCCGCGAGGTCGCCCGCCGCCGCGAGGCCCGAAGCTCCCGCGCCGATTACCAGAACGTCTGTGTCGCCCGTCTCCATCGCCCCTCACCGTATCAGCTCGTAGACATAAAGCCCCGCGGCCATCCGCCGCCGGCCCGTCGGATTATAGACGCTTCCACTTCCCACGGCCCGCACGTATAATCCGCACGCAGTTCGTCTTGAACTTTCACTCAGCCCCGCGGGTTTCTCCCCGAGCCCGCGTCTTCGAAGGAACCGACAGATGCCCCAACCCTACTCACGCCGCACGGCGGTGATCGTCACCGTCTCGTTCATAGTCCTATCCCTCGCGGTCATCGCCGCGGCCGCCGCCGCGCCGGGAGCCGTCTCCTTCACCAGCGCCACTTACGAAATCGAAGAGGGCGACGTCAACGCGCCCATCACGCTCAAACGCACCGGGGGCGCCGACGGCACCCTCACGGCGAAGCTCACGCTGACGGGCGGCACGGCCACCGGCGGCGTCGACTACAGGCTGCCCTCCCCCGGCGGACTCGACTTCGCCTTCAACCAGACGGTCTCGACCTCTCACTACGTGAGAACCACGGTCGAGCAGCCGGACGGGAAGATTCTGGTCGGGGGCTTCTTCGGCTCCGTCAACAACGTCATCCGCAACGCCGTCGCGCGCCTCAACGCCGACGGCACGCTCGACAATTCGTTCAACGCCGGCACCGCGGCGGTGGACGTTTTCACCATCGCCCTGCAGCCCGACGGCAAGATTCTGCTCGGCGGCCTCGTCTCGCACAACGGCGGCCAGCGGACGGGCATCACGCGCCTCAACCCCGACGGCAGCTACGATACGACCTTCACGCCCGGGACGGGCACGGGCGGCTCGGCCATCTCGGCCGTCGCGCTCCAGCCGGACGGGAAGATTCTCATCTGCGGCAACTTCATCTCGTACAACGGCACGGGCGTGTTCGCGCTCGCGCGCCTCAACGCGGACGGCACGCTCGACACCTCTTTCAACGCGAACGTGGGGCAGTCCGGCAGCCGTGTCGATAGGCTCGTCGTGCAGCCGGACGGCAAGATTCTGGCGGCCGGCCCGTTCTCGACCTTCGCCGGCCACAGCCGGAACGGCGTCGCGCGCATCAACTCCGACGGCAGCTACGATTCGACCTTCAACCCCGGCAACGCCATCGACACTTACAACGTCCAAGCCATCGCCCTGCAGCCGGACGGCAAGGTGCTCGTCGGCGGCGGCTTCTACACCAACATGGTGCCGGCGTCGAACACCGCGACGGCCGTCGCGCGGCTCAACCCCGACGGGACTGTCGACCCGACGTTCACGGCCCCCACCTACGGCCCGCTCTACTCCACGGCCGCCATCGCCTTACAGCCCGACGGCAAGATTCTGCTCGGCGGCATCTTCCGGCAGACCCTGCTGGCCGACGGCAACCACTGGCTCGACCGCCGCAACGCGGACGGCAGCGACGACGCCAGCTTCAACCCGGGCCTCGTCTCCTTCAGCAACAGCGGGGTCGGGTCGATCACCGTGCAGCACGACGGCCGGATTCTCGTCGCCGGCCAGTTCTCCCAGAGCAACTTTTCGAGCCTCTACAAATACCTCGTCCGCCTCGAAGGCGACACGTTCGTCACCTGGGACGCGGGCGACACGGCCGACAAGACCGTCCCGCTGCGCATCTTCCAGGACACCGGCCACGAGGAGAACGAGACCGTCAACCTCAAGGTCGAGGCGGTGACGCCCGGTGCCACGGCCGAGCCGATCCAGAACGCCACGCTGACCATCCTCGACAATGACCCGCTGGTCGGCTTCGTCAGCGCCGCCTATAGCTTCAACGAGAACGCGGGCACCGTCAGCATCCCCCTTGAGCGCACGGGCTGGACGCAGGGCACGACGTCGGTCAACATCAACGCGCCCTTCGGGTCGGCCGGCGCCGGAGCCGGCTCCGGCGACTTTACTCTTCTGACGCCCAGCCCCGTCGTCTTCGCGCCGGGCGAGACGACCAAGACCGTCACCATCAATCTCATCGACGACGCCGTCAACGAGCGCGACGAGGCCTTCTTCGTCGAGATCGCGGCCGTCAGCGGCGGGCAGGTCGCCCGCGGGCGCACCGACATCACCATCCTCAACGACGACCCGCTGCCGACCCTCTCCATCGCCGACACGTCAATCGTCGAGGGCGACGCGGGGACGAAGCAGGCGCTCTTCACCGTCACGCGCAACGGCCTCATCGACCGCACCGTCACCGTCAACGTCCGCACCGTGGACGGGACGGCCGTGGCCGGCGAAGACTACGTCTCGCTCGGCAGCCAGTTCATAACCCAGTTGCAGATCGGCCCGAGCGCCGGCTCGAACACGGTCTCGGTCAGCGTCTTCGGCGACACCATCGTCGAGCCGAACAAGACCTTCTCGGTCGAAATCTCTCAGCCGGTCAACGCGACCATCACGCGCGCGCGGGCCGACTGCGAGATACAGGACAACGACACCACGACCGGCGTGCCGACCGTGCAGTTCAACGCGCGCGAGTTCCGCGTGCAGGAGAGCGCAGGTCTAGCGACGCTCACCGTGACGCGCTCGGGAGACGCCTCCGCGCCGACTAACGTCGGCTACTCGACGGCGCTCTGGATCGGCGTCCCCCCGGCCGGCTCCGCCTGGGATCGCAACGACTACACGTTCACCTCGGGCACGCTCCGCTTCGCCGCGGGCGAGAGGAGTAAGACCATCCAGGTCTTCATCGCCGATGACGCGCTGGTCGAGGGCGACGAGACGCTCTCGGTGGCCCTGAGCGGGCCGACGGGCGGGACGAACCTCGGCACGCCTTCCACCGCGAACGTGCGCATCATTGACAACGACACGGCGCCCTCGTCCGTGAACCCTCTGGACAACACGTCGTTCTTCGTCCGGCAGCACTACCGGGACTTCCTCGGCCGCGACCCGGACGCGCCGGGCCTCGCGTTCTGGACGAACGAGATCGAGCAGTGCGGAGCCGACCAGCAGTGCCGCGAGGTGAAGCGGGTCAACGTCAGCGCCGCGTTCTTCCTGTCGATTGAGTTTCAGGAGACCGGCTACTACGTCTTCCTGCTCTACAAGGCGGCCTTCAACACGGGCGAGCGCCTGGCGTTCGCGAACTTCGCGTTCGACAGCCAGCAGGTCGGGAGGGATGTCGTCGTCGGCACGGAGGGCTGGGAGCAGAAGCTCGCGGCGAACAAGCAGGCGTTCGCCGACGACTTCGTCGCGCGCTCGGGCTTCCTCTCGGCCTACCCGTCGGGCATGTCGCCCGCGCAGTTCGTGGACGCGCTGAACGCCAACACCGGCGACCCGCTCAACCCTTCGGCGGGCGGCGCCCTGGCGAAGGCGGAGCGCGACCAGCTCGTGGCCGACCTGACGTCGGGCGCGAAGACGCGGGCGCAGGTCTTGCGCGCCGTGGCCGAGAACGCGGAGTTCCGCCGCCGCCAGCTCAGCAAGGCGTTCGTCCTGATGCAGTACTTCGGGTACTTAAGGCGTGCGCCGAACGCCCTGCCCGACACGACCTTCGACGGCTACAACTTCTGGCTCTCGAAGCTCAACGAGTTCAACGGCAACTACATCAACGCCGAGATGGTCAAGGCGTTCATCACCTCCGACGAGTACAGGAAGAGGTTCGGGCAGCAGTAGCCAGACGCCATAGCGGTCAGAACCGCCCGCGGTAGCGGGTGGCCCTTTGTGAGACGCAACGTCCGTGTTGCAAAGGGCCACCCGCTACCGCGGGTGGTTCTGACCTGTATAATGTGCGCGTGCGAAGAACTCTATCGATGTGCGTGCTGCTCGCGGCGTGCGTGTCTGTCGTGCGGGCACAGTCGGCGGTCGAGCCGTTCGCGTTGCGGCAGGTCGCGCTGCTGCCGAGTCCTTTCCGGGCGGCGATGGAGCGCAACGCTAAGTACCTGCTCGCGCTCGACCCCGACCGCCTGCTCCACAACGCGCGCGAGTACGCGGGGCTGAAGCCGAAGGGCAGGCTCTACGGCGGATGGGAGTCGAAGGGCATCGCCGGCCACACGCTCGGCCACTACCTGACCGCGCTCTCGCAGCAGTATGCGGCGACCGGCGACCCGCGCTTCCGCTCACGCATTGCCTACGTCGTTCGAGAGATGGCCGAGTGCCAGCGCGCCTACGGCGACGGCTACGTCGGCGCGCTGCCGCCGCTTGAACTTCAGACGCTGCGCGGCTTCCGCGACGGCAAGGTCGAAGTGCAGGGCGGCTTCAACTTCAAGGGCGGCGCGTGGGTGCCCTGGTACACCGAGCACAAAGTCCTGGCCGGACTCAAAGACGCGTGGGTGCTGGCGGGGAACGCGCAGGCGAAGGAGGTCACGCTCAAACTGGCCGACTTCATCGAGGGGGTGACGCGCCCGCTCTCGCCCGAACAGCGCCAGCAGATGTTGAGGGTCGAGCACGGCGGCATGAGCGAGACGCTCGCCGACATCTACGCGCTCACGGGCGACCGGAAGTATCTAGAGACCGCGCGCCGCTTCTACCACGAGGCGATGATGAGTCCCCTGCTCGAAGGGCGCGACGAGCTGGCCGGCAAGCACGCCAACACCCAGATCCCGAAGGTCATCGGCGAGGCGCGGCTCTACGAAGTCGCGGGCGATACGGGCGGCCGACGCATCGCCGAGAACTTCTGGGAGTACGTCACGCGCCGACACTCCTACGTCATCGGCGGCAACAGCGAGGGCGAACACTTCGGCCCGCCCGACGAGCTTTCGAAACATTTAGGCCCGGCCACGGCCGAGTCCTGCAACACCTACAACATGCTCAAGCTGACGCGCCACCTCTTCGAGTGGCGGCCGTCGGCCGACTACTTCGACTTCTACGAGCGCGCGCTCTACAACCACATCCTCGGCTCGCAGGAGCCGCGCCGCGGCATGTACACGTATTTCGTCTCGCTCAACCCGGGCCTCTTCAAGACCTACTCGACGCCCGAGAACTCCTTCTGGTGCTGCGTCGGGTCGGGGATGGAGAACCATACGAAGTACAACGACTCGATCTACTTCCACTCGGCCGAAGCACTCTACGTCAACCTCTTCATCCCTTCGCGCCTGAACTGGGGGGAGAAGGGCCTCGTGCTCGTCCAGCAGACCGGCTACCCGCGAGACGGCCGCGTCGTGCTGCGCTTCGCCCCGGAGAGACCTTTGACTTTGAGTCTCAGAATCCGCACGCCGCGTTGGGCCGCGGGCGGCCTGCGCTTCCGCCTGAACGGAAGGCCGGTTAACGTCGCGTCCGCGCCCGACGGCTACGCCGAAATCCGGCGCACGTGGCGCGCGGGCGACGTGCTGCAAGTCACGATCCCTTTAACCGTGCGCACCGAGGCGATGCCGGACGACGCTTCGAAGGTCGCGTTCCTCTACGGCCCTCTGGTGCTCGCGGGCGACCTCGGCCCCGTCCCCGCGAGCGAGACGGTGCAGTACGCGGTCGAGCAGTGGGACAACTTCAAACGCCCGACGGCGGCGGTGCCCGTCCTCGTCCCCGGCTCGAAAGACCTCGCGTCCGTCGTGCGTCGCGTCCCGGGCAAAGGCCTGACGTTCCGCGTCGAAGGCGCGGCCCGCCCGGGCCCTCTGACGCTGCGACCCTTCAACGAAATCTTCTACGACTACTACAACGTCTACTGGGACGTGCTCACCCCCGGGCAGAACCGCCCACGGCAGTAAGAAGCCTATTCGAGCGGGACGTTCTCGCGCCCGTGCCGCAAGACCTTCGCCATCCAGATCAGCTCTTTTAAGAACTGGTCGGCGCGCTTCACGTACGCGCGTTCGAGCAGCGCGCCCGACTCGTCGAAGAGCTTGTGCGCCGCCGAGAAGTTCATGTCCCAGAAGATCGTGACCAGCCCCAGCTCGCGCATCACCGGCAGAAGGCTCTGGACGGCCCGCGTGCCGCCGAAGCCCCCGGCCGAGACGCCGCACAGGCCGACGGCCTTGTGGATGTACTCCTTTAGGTTCGTGTCGAGCGCGTGCTTGAGGAGGCCGGGGTAGCCGTGGTTGTACTCTGGCACGACGACGACGACAGCGTCGGCGCGGCTCATCTGCTCCGAGAAGTGCGCGTCCTTGATCGCCTCGCCCTCGTCGTCCATCGCAAGGTCGAGCCGGCGGATGTCGATCAGCTCCGTCTCGACGCCCTCGCGCTTCCCCGTCTCGTCGAGCATGAACTTCGCCACGTTCTCGCTCGCGCGCCCCTTGCGCGCGGTGCCGAGGATGACGGGGATGTAGAGCGGCCTCTCCATGTTCATCTGCTGTAGCCTCCGAATCCTCTCAAATATTCCGCGGCGTGGAGGCGTCGGCGGCAGTCGAGCGAATCGACCGCGAGGGAGTTGACGCCTTCCGGGGCGGGAGTATAACTCGCGCGGTGCAGTCCCGCCGCTTCAGGTGTCCGAAGATTTTCACGACGGCCCGCCCGCCTCTTCGCTTAAACTTCAAACGCGCGCGCGGCGCGGCTCTTGCTCGGGTGAGTTTTATGGGCGTGTTGCCGGGTGAACTGAAGAGGGGCGCGGGGAAGGTCGTCGCGGTCATCCCGGCGCGGATGGGTTCGTCGCGCTTTCCGGGGAAGCCGCTCGCGCCGCTCCTCGGCCGCACGATGGTCGAGCACGTGGCGCGGCGCGCGGCGATGTGCGAACTGCTCGAAGCGGTCTACGTGGCGACGTGCGACGAGGAGATACGCGCGGCGGTCGAGAGCTTCGGCGGCAACGTCGTCATGACTTCGGGCGCGCACGAGCGCGCCAGCGACCGCGTCGCCGAGGCGGCCGGCCACTTCGACGCCGAGGTCGTCGTGATGATTCAAGGCGACGAGCCGCTCGTCACGCCGCGCATGATTGAGGCGGCCGTCGCGCCGCTCCTCGAAGACCCGAACGTCTCGTGTGTCAACCTCGCGCGCCGCATCACGAGCCGCGGGGAGTACCTCGACCGCAACACCATCAAGGTCGTGTCGAACGCCCGCGGCGACGCGCTCTACTTCTCACGCGCGCCAATCCCTGAAGGTGCCTTCGCGCGCGGCGCTGCGGGCACGCCGGTCTTCAAGCAGGTCTGCGTCATCCCCTTCCGGCGCGACTTCCTGCGCGAGTTCGCGCGCCTGCCGCAGACGCCCCTGGAGCGCGCCGAGTCCGTAGACATGCTGCGCGCCGTCGAGCACGGCCGGCCCGTGCGGCTGGTCGAGATCGAGGAGGAGACGCACGCCGTGGACACGCCCGAAGACCTGCGGCTGGTCGAGGCGATGTTGAGAGACGACCCGCTCGTCCGGCTCTACGACGAGGCGGGTGTCAATTTCGGGAGGCGCGTATGAGCTGGCGCGTGCTGGTCAGTGCGCCGTACATGCTGCCCGTGCTCGGAGAGTTCCGCCCGCGGTTTGAGCAGGCGGGCGTCGAGGTCTTCGCGGCCGACGTGCGCGAACGTCTGGGCGAGGAGGAGCTGCTGCCGCTCGTCGCGGAGATAGACGGCGCCATCTGCGGCGACGACCAATTCACGGAGCGCGTGCTGCGCGCCGCCCCGCGCCTGAAGGTCATCTCGAAGTGGGGCACGGGCATCGACTCCATCGACGTGCGCGCCGCGGCCCTACTCGGCATACGCGTCTGCAACACGCCCGACGCCTTCACAGACCCCGTGGCCGACACGGCGCTCGGCTACGTCCTCTGCTTCGCGCGGCGCCTGCCGTGGATGGACGGTGACGTGCGGCGCGGCCTCTGGTTGAAGCCCGACGCGGTCGCGCTCAGGGAGTGCACGCTCGGCGTGGTCGGCGTCGGCAACATCGGGCGGGCCGTGGTGCGGCGCGCGCGCGCGTTCGGGATGAAGATGCTCGGGACGGACATCAAGCCCGTGGACGCCGCGTTCGTCGAGGAGACGGGCTTGAAGATGGTGCCCTTCGAAACGTTACTCGCGGAGTCAGACTTCGTCACGCTGCACTGCGACCTGAATTCGACATCGTTCCACCTCATCGACGACGCGGCGCTCTCGCACGTGCGCCCCGCGGCCTACCTCGTCAACACTTCGCGCGGGCCTGTGGTCGAAGAGGCGGCGCTCGCACGCGCACTCGCGGAAGGCCGGCTCGCGGGCGCCGCGCTCGACGTGTTCGAGGTCGAGCCGCTCCCCGCGGAGAGTCCTTTGCGCGCCTTTGAGAACTGCCTGCTCGCGCCGCACAACGCCAACTGCGGCCGCGCCGCGCGCGCGCGAGTCCACGAGACGACCATCGACCATCTCCTCGCGGCGCTCAGGGAGACGGAATGAACGCGCGTGCCGAAGACGGTTGGATTCTCGGTCGCGGCGTCAGGGGGCTGCTCCGCTGCGACGGGGCGGAGGTGGTCGAGGGCATCGCGCGCTACGTGATGTCGCAGCACGGAAGCCTGCGCGTTGGGTCGAAGTTGATGGAGAGCGCGCGCGGGACGCCGCTTCCGGCGTTGACGGCGCTGCTCGGAGGGTTGACCCGCTTTCTCGAAGTGCGCGCGGGCGCGTGCCGAGAGGACGCCGTGTGGGTGGCGCGGCTGAGCAACGAGCGGCGGGCGTTGGAGACTCTGCCCGAACTTCTGCCCGAGTTGGAGTGGACGGAGTGGAAGCTCAAGCGGCCGCCCGACGCCTCGGCGTTGCGCGGACTGGCCGGGCTGAGGCTCTCGTCCGTGCGCCGCGCCTACAGGCTCGCGCGCAGGCTCCACGGGCGTTACGAGTTCTTCAAGGTGCTGCGCGTCATCGAACTCGTCGGCTACTACGCGCGCTACCTCCAACTATTTCGCGGCGGGCGCTTCCGGCTCGCCGTCATGTCGAGCCACAGCAACCCGCACGGCATCGCCTTCAACCTCGCGGCGCGCAGGTGCGGCGTCCCAGTCGTGCTCGTCACACACGGGATGCCCGTCCGCCCCGTCGCGCCGCTCAAGTACGAAATGGCCGTCGTCCACTGCGTGGCCGCGCGGCAGACGTACGAGGAGGAGGGCTGCCGGGTAGGGCGCGTGCTCGTCCACGGCCGGCGCGAGCACCACGCGCCGATGCCGCGCGGGCCTTTGCCGTCGCGCCTGCGCGTCGGGGTCTTTCTCTGCAAGGACGTGAACGAGGGGCGGCTGTGCGAGCTCGTCGAAAACTTGCTCGCCGACCCGCGCGTGTCGAGTGTCATCTTGCGGCCGCACCCGAAGAATCTCTGCCGCGGTCTGGAGGAGTGGGTCGAGTCACTCGGCGAGCCGCGGCTGAGTCTGAGCAGGAGCGGCTCGGTCTTCGAAGACGTGGCGGCGTCGGACGTGGTGCTCGCGGGCAACTCAAGCGTGCTCGCGGAGGCTTTGACGGCGGGGCGGCCGGCCGCGTACGTGCGCGGCATCGACCACGGCTCTTACGACCTCCACGCGTTCGTCGCGCGCGGACTAGTCTACGAGTACGAGGACGGGCGCGGCCTCGACCTTGAAGCGATGCGGCGCTTCTACCTGCGCGCGGACTGGCCGGACGCCCTCCAACTCTTCGCCAACGTGCGCGAGGACGCGGAGTCGGTGACCTCGCGGACAAGAGACGAGCTGCGAGTGCTCGTCTCAACGGGGCCATAACGGTCGCGTCAGGTTTGATGTGGTTGTGAAACCTCCGGCGGGTGCGGGGCGTGCCGTCGTTGCCAGAAAGGTTCTCGGGGCCAGCGCTGCTCTGCGAGGTAGTGTTCGTGACGCATGAGGAGGTAGGGCGCGAACGCGCGGTCGAGCAGTGACGCGTAACGGCGCGGCGCGGCGCGGCGTCCGTCGAGGTATTCGAAGACGGCTTCGGCCGCGTGGAGTCCGCCGCCGAGCGCCATCGTGATGCCGTGCGACGCGAGCGGGTCGAAGGCCACACAAGCGTCACCCGCCGCGAGCCAGCCCTCGCCCGCGACGTTCGTCAGACGCGAAGTGTCGGCCGGCAGGACGCGCGGGCGGGTCGGGCCGGAGGTGCTCATCTCGGACACGCGGCGCGCGGTGTGCTTCGTCGCGTTGAGGAGCGCGAGCCAGCCTTCGTTCGTGCGCGCCGCCGCGGCGTCGAGCAGGTCGCCGTCCGTCATGTAGACCGCGACCAGCTTCCCGCCCGGCAGACGCGCAGAGTACCACCAGCCGTCCCTGACGGCCTCGACTAAGGTGAAGGAGTCGCCGCCGTCTTCAGAGTCCGTGTCGAAGTAGGCGGCGACGCCGACCAGCCGGTCATAAAGGACGCGCCGCGCGCCCAGCCCTCGGGCCAGACGCGCGGCGCGCCCCGTCGCGTCCACGACGAAGTCCGCTTCGTATGTGAATGCGCCTTCGGCCGATTCGACCGCCAAGCGCCAGCTCCCACCTTCAACGCGCTCGCACCCTTTGAAGCGCTGGCCGTAGTGCCAGTCGGCTCCCGCCTCGACGGCCGCGGCGGCAAGCTGCTCTTCGAAGCGCCGTCGGTCGAGCCGCCAGCCCGCGCCGCGCACGCCGTAGATGAAGTCGCGCTCGGCGGGCACGTCAGAGCCCCAGACGTAGCGGTTACCGTGCGAGGCGAGGTGCCCCGCGCGGCGCAGCCCTTCCGTCAGCCCGAGCGCTTCGAGCAGAGGGTTGACCGAAGGGGGCAGGCACTCGCCGACCTTCAGGCGCGGCCCCGCCTGCGCTTCGAGGACGACGGGCCGCAGGCCGCGTCGCGCCAGGGCCAGCGCCACGGCTGCGCCGGCCGGGCCGCCGCCGAGGATAACTACGCCGTTCGCGGACACCGCGCGCGACCTTTAGAGCTGGTCGCGCCTGAGCACGCGGCGGCGCGAAGTGACCGGCACCTCTTCCCTCTCGGCCTTGAGCCTGCGGGCCGCGCGCAGAGGGACTTCCGTCACCTCCTCGGCCGGAACCTGCGTCAGACGTTCGGCGATCCTGACCTGCTCCCACGTCGGGTCTGACTTGGTGTACTCGTCGGCCACTTCGGTCTCGACCCAGAGGCGCTCGGGCAGACCTTTCTCGGCGTGGTCTGACGAGCCGTCACGCGAAGCGATGATGCCGAGCTTGTACCAGTTCTCGACGTTCGCGTTGATGCGCGCCTGGTAGTTGGGGTTGAAGAAGCGCAGCCAGTCCGCGCGGTAGAAGAGGTGCTTCAGCCTCTGCGCGAGCGGCAGGCTCTCGTCGAGCACGCGCGTGTAGGAGCGTTCGCTCAAGACCTGGTTCGGGACGCGCGCCGCCCAGAACGAAGGCAGCGGCAGGTACGTCCCTAGCTCATAACCAGACAGGCAGCTCGCCCCATCGGTCTGCCACGGCACGCCCATCCACCAGGTGAGCGTGCCCGGCCCGCTCGACTCGACGACGCCGCCCGGCCCCAGGGCCTCGGCCGGCGTCAGGCTCGGGCCGTACTTCATCTTCGGCTTCTGCCCTTCGGGCAGGACGTTGAGGCGGAACGGCTCCTTCCACATCGACGCGACGCGCATCGGCCACGTCAGCTCGATGCCGGGGTGGAAGGGGCCGCCGAGGCAGCTTTCGAGGTTGGCCTCGTCGAGCGCGTGCGGCTGCTCGGGCAGAGGGTAGTCTTCGAGCGCCGCCGGGCGGTCGCGCTCGGCGGGGTCGCTGTCGAAGTCGCCTTCGGCCCAGCGCCGCAGCCACTCGTACTGCGTCGGCGTCACGGCGAGGTCGTCAATCCCCACGTCGTTGTAGTCGCCGAAGGCGTCGCCGTAGAAGGGCGGAATCTTCGCGGGCTCCTGCGCGCCCGCGCCTTCGGCCGGGTCGCGGAACCAGTTGAAGAAGGAGGTGCGCAGGGGCTTGTTCTCGTCGGCCGGACTCGACAACTGGTAGAGGAGCGCTGGGTCTGTGAGGTCGGACGGCGAGCCGACGCCGAAGAGGAAGTTGACGCCGCCCTGAACCCACTGGCTCGTGACGAGCCGCTCGAAGATGGGGAAGACGTGGCGCCAGAAGGAGACGCGCTCGGGGCCTTTGAAGTCGAACCCCGCGTCGCGGATGAAGAGGTCGAGAACCACGTCGTAGAGCGTGACGACGCCGTAGAGTCCCGGCCCGAAGTCGGGCGGCGTGACGGCGACCATCGCCGGCTCGGCCTCGAACTCCTGTCCGCCGACGCGGATGGTCGCGCGCACGGTGCCGTCGGAGGTGTCGTCGTGCCAGCCGTCGTTGTTGGCGAAGGTCGTGGCCTGCTGGTTCGGCGGGTGCGAGGCGGAGTTGCCGAAGCCGCCGAGCACGAGCAGGCGGCCCATGTCGTCCGTGCGAGCCTCGCCGAGCGGGACGGGGTCGCCCATGAAGAGGCCGCCGTCGAAGAGGTATTCAGGCCCCTGCGTGTTGCGCCCGGTGATGGTGCGCGGGCCGGGGTCGATGACGAGCTGCTTGCGGTCGGCGCCGGTGATGGTGCTGTTGCGCGGCGTCGTCACCTTCGCGAACTTCGGCCCCAAGTCCATCGCGTTCTGGAACTGATACCAGCCGGCCTTGCGGTTGGCGACGTGGACGCGCCAGGTGATCTCGGCCTCGTCGGCCGTGACCTCGCGGACGGCCTCGCCCGCCTCGTTGAGTCCGTAGACGCGGAAGCGCGCGGCCTGACGCTTGACGCGCCCCGCGCCGTCTTTGAAGCCGCCCTCGGCTGCGGGCGGCTGGCCCGGCGCCTCCGGCCCGATGAAGAACTCGTCCGGCGAGTTGCCGACCCGCGCGATGCCGACGCCCGGGTGGATGACGTAACGCACGATCTCGTCCGCTGTTGACATGCCTTCCCTTTCGTCGGGCCGGCCCGACTGTCCGTTGGTGCGTGCTGAGTTATGACGGAGACTGCATTCCCATTTTGTAAGGCGGTGGGCGCGTCGAACGGTTCGACTCTTTAAGGCAGCGCGGAGGATAGCACTTGTGCCGCCACCGTGGAAGGAAAATCCGCGCGGCCGAGCGGGCCGGTGCCGCCCACGTCTGGCCGGGGCGACGTGTGAGCACCGAGCAGCCGCACGGCGAGACAATAACCGTTGACATTTCTACCCGTTAGTCATATTGTTCCGCGCGCAACAGATGTTCCCTGATACTTGCCCTGCCGACCCTCATGGTCTTTCTAACTTTCGCGCCTCGAAGCGCGTTAGACGGCGGTGAGGTGATTTAGTGCCGACCGCCTACACGGATCAACTCAACACCTCGTGTAAGGGATGTGACCGAAGCCCTTCACATCTTTAATTGACCGGAGCCGCCTTCACCCTATCGCGCGGCTCGCTCTTAAACAGAGAAACACGTTCGTCGTTTTCTGATCGCTGACCAGGGGGCTGTGACTGCTGAGGGCGTCGGGCGCGGCGCGAACGTGCCGGCGCCGGCCGGTTGCTTTTCAAGTGGTTTCGACTGTCGGCGGCCGAGGCCGGGAGGAGTTTCCCGGCCCGTCGCCGCTCGGATTGGAGGGCGACATGAAAGACGCGGTGCTGCTGATAAACATGCCCTTCAGCGGGGCCGACCGCCCGCAGATCGGCATCGGTCTTCTGCAAACGGCGCTCAAGTCTCGCGGCATCCCCTGCGAGACGCGCTACTTCAACCTCGTCATGGCCGACTGGCTGGGGCCGGAGTTCTACCAGTGGTTCAGCGGCGAGCTCGACCACACGATCTTCGCCGGCGAGTGGGTCTTCGCGCACCACTTCTTCGGCGACGCGCTGGTCGACGGCGAGGGCTACTTCCGCCACATCCGCGAAAACAACCGCGTCTCGGAGGAGGACGTCGAGCGCATCCGCTACGTCAGGCGCTTCGTCGGCCGGTTCCTCGAATACTGCCTGAAGAGCGTGGACTGGGATCGCTACTGGATGGTCGGCTTCACCTCGACCTTCGAGCAGAACCTGGCGTCGCTCGCCCTCGCCCACGCCGTCAAGACGCGCTACCCCGACAAGGTCATCGTCATGGGCGGGGCCAACTGCGAGGCCCCGATGGGCGAGGCGCTCCACCGCTGCTTCCCCTTCCTCGACTACGTCTTCACGGGCGAGGCCGACCACAGCTTCCCCGAGTTCGTCGAGCGCCTGCGGCGCGGGCGTCCGGTCGCGGACGTGCGCGGGCTGGTCTACCGCGACGGGCGCCGGAGCGTCTTCACGGGGCACCCCGAGCCCGTCAAGGAGATGGACTCGCTCCCCTACCCCGACTACGACGACTTCTTCGAGCAGATCGAACAGACCTCCGTCCCGCGCCACATCGCCCAGATGGTGCAGGTCGAGACCTCGCGCGGGTGCTGGTGGGGGGCCAAGCACCACTGCACCTTCTGCGGCCTCAACGCCCTCTCGATGAGCTTCCGCGCCAAGAGCCAGCCGCGCGCCCTCGAAGAGATTCTGCACCTCGTCGCGCGCTACCCCGTCAGCCAGATCGCGGCCGTGGACAACATCATGGACGTGCACTACTTCAAGGAGCTGCTGCCGGAGCTGAAGCGGCGCAAGCTCCGGCTCCAGCTCTTCTACGAGGTGAAGGCTAACATGTCGAAGGAGCAGGTGAAGCTCCTCGGCGAGGCGGGCGTGAAGATGATTCAGCCCGGCATCGAGAGCCTGCACCAGAAGATGCTGACGCTGATGCGGAAGGGCGTCTCGCCTTTGCAGAACGTCCAGCTCATCAAGTGGTGCCAGCAGTTCGGCGTCACGCCGAGCTGGAACCTGCTCTACGGCTTCCCCGGCGAGAGCGCGCAGGACTACGAGGAGATGATGCCGCTCATCGAGAGCATGCTCCACCTGGCGCCGCCCGACGGCTACGGCCCGATCCGCCTCGACCGTTTCAGCCCCTACTTCATGGACCCGGCCTCGTTCGGCCTCGTCAACGCGCGGCCGATGAAGGTCTACCGCTACCTCTACCCGTTCCCCGAATCAGACCTCGCCGAGATCGCCTACTTCTACCAGTACGAGCACGGCGACGGCCTCGACCCGAACGAGTACATCGGCCCCGTCATCGACAAGCTCCACGAGTGGCGCGGCATCAGGGACGGCGGCGCTTCGGAACTGTTGTATTCGGCGGCGGCCGACGGCGCGCTCGTCATCGAGGACACGCGCCCGAACGCGCTCGCGCGCCGCACGACCCTGCGCGGCTGGCAGAGCGACCTCTACGACTTCTGCGACCAGGCGCGCTCGATGTCGAGCATCCTGCGGCGGCTCTCCGAGTCGCACGCGCCCGGCGCCGACCCGCCGCCGAGCGAGGCGGAGGCACGCGCCTTCTTAGACCACCTCGTCTCGATCAGACTGATGGCCCGCGACCGCGATCAATATCTGAGCCTCGCGATCCCGGCGCGGCCGGCCCCGCAGGTGGCGGCGGCCCTGCCCCTCGTCTACCCGGGCCACCCGAGCCGGGAGGCGGCGGCCGCCTACTGAATACTCAACGATCCACGGCAAGGGACGGACGGCAGAGGCGGGCTTCTCACGAGAGTCGGAGCCCGCACAAGAGTCATCACTCTTCAGGAGGTAAAACCAGATGTCGAGTAAAAAAGATGCCTCACCCGGCGGCGGCGAAGGCGCCACCGGGCAGCCCGGAGGGGGCGGACAAACCACCACCGGACAGGGCGGAGAGGGGGACGCGGGTGAGACGATCCAATACGTCTACACCGTCAACAAGGCGACCAAGCAGGTCGTCAAGGCCGAGGAGGTGAACGAGAAAGGCGAGAGGAAGGAGCTTCCCGTCGAGAGTCAGGGAGGCGGAGGCGGCGGTGGTGGCGGTGGCGGCGGCGGCGGCGGCGGCTACGCCTCATACGGAGGCGACCCTTACGGCGGCGGCTACGGCGGCTACGGCGGTTACGAGTCGTACGGCGCCGACCCATACGGCGGCGGCGGGGGTTATGACCCCTACGGCGGGGGCGACCCATACGGCGGCTACGGCGGCTACGGCGGCGGTGGCGGTTATGAGTCGTTCGCCGCAGCCGCGCCGGGGCCGCAGGCAATCCCGGCCCCTTGTCCCGCGCCTTGCAGGCCGTGTGCGCCCTGTAACCCGCCCTGCTTCCCGCCCTGTAATCCGCCGTGCAACCCGCCCTGCAGGCCGCCGTGCAGGCCGCCGTGTCGCCCGCCGTGCAGGCCGCCCGCGTGCATCCCGTGTGACAGGCCGCCCTGCGCACCCTGCATCGTGGATCCTGCGGCTGGCGGAGGTGGCGGCGCACAGGCCACGCCGAGCAGCTTCGACTTTCCTATCGGCCCCATCAGGCCGATCTTTCCCAGACCCATTCTTCCGGGGCCGATCAGGCCCTCGCCCATCGGGATCTTCCCGCGGCCGAGGCCGATCCTGCCTCAACCGTGTTGCATAGACCCGGGGCCGTTCAACCGTTGAGAGGTCGGACAGGTTAACGCGAGCATCTCTCAAGCCGGGGCGTCCACTCATCCAAAGACGCCCCGACCAACACTCCCACCCGACAAGCGCCCCTCCGCGGGGCGCGGAAAGGAGACCGCGATGAGTTATCAAGGCTATGGTGCTGACCCATACGGGTACGGCTATAGCGGGGGATACGAGTCGTACGGCAGTGACCCCTACGGCGGCTACGGCGGCGGCGGGGGATACGAGTCGTACGGCGCAGACCCTTACGGCGGCTACGGCAGCGACCCGTACGGAGGTGGAGGATACGACCCCTCCGGCGGCTACGGCGGCGGCTACGAGTCATATGGTAGCGACCCGTACGGCGGTTACGGCGGAGGCGGCGGCGCGGGCAGTTACGAGTCGTACGCGGCAGGAACCGGGGCCGGCGGAGCGGGGGCAGCAGCTCCCATACCGTGCCCGTTCCCGTGCGGGCCGTGCGGGCCGTGCAACCCGCCGTGTAACCCGCCGTGCAGGCCGCCGTGCAACCCGCCGTGCAGGCCGCCGTGCAGGCCGTGCCTACCTTGCCCGTGCCCGTGCCCGGCCCCGCCGTGCATCGCCGCCGAGCAGGCCAGACCCAGGCCGCCGTGCATCGCCGCCGAGCAGGCCAAGCCCTGCATCGCGGCGCAGACTGCGGGAACCGGCGGCGAGGAGGCCGCGCAATCGCAGCCGCCGTGCAGGCCGCCGTGCGTGACAGCGCCGTGCGTCATTATGCCGCACCCGGCGGCGTGCCACACGGGGCAGACCGGAGGCGGCGGCGGCGCGGAGGCGGCGCAAACGCAGGCGGCTGTGCCGTGCATCATCAGGCCGCCCCTGCCGTGTCGCATCAACCCGCCGGGCCCGTGCATCATCAGACCGCCGAGCCCGTGTCGCATCCTCCCGTGTATCATCAACCCACCCCAACCGTGCCTGAGGTAGTGGGCACATGAGACGGGGCGGGCGTGCAGGTATTGACGCCCGCCCCCCCGAATAATTTAATCATCCGCCGCAGGGAGAGGGACGTGGCCGACACACACACACCAGAGAAGAAGCGGAACGTCGTAAAGGAGAAGACAGAGGAGTTGTACGACGACCAGGTGCAGTTCTTCGCGCACGGGCAGGCCGACGGCAGGTCTGTGCAGAAGTCGCTCGCACGTGCGCGCGTGCTGCTCGTGGGGGCGGGAGCCGTCGGCTCACACGCGGCAAACTCTCTGGCCGCGGCCGGCGTGGGCCAACTGCAACTGCTCGACCCCGCCAAGGCGACGCCCGAGGACACGCGCGCGAGCGCCCTGCTTGAAGCCGAGGACGCGGGCCGCCCGCGCGCCGAGGCGCTCGCGGCGCACGTCGCGCGGCGTAACCGACACGTCGAGGCGTCGGTCAAGACGGCCGACCTCACTTCGGTCGAGCACGTCGAGGGCGCGCTCGGCGGCACGGACTGCGTCGTCGCCTGCCTCGACTCGCCGGCCCCGCACCTCCTCCACGTCCTCAACCAGGCGGCGCTGCGCGCGAACCGGCGCTTGATTGTCGGCCAAATCTACCAGGGCGTCGGCATCGTCGGGCCGACCGTCATCCCGCGCCAGAGTCCCTGTTATCAATGCTACGAGCTGAGGCGCAACGCGAACCTGCCGAACTATGAAGAGGTGAGGCAGTACGAGAACTGGCTGCGCGAGCTGCCGGGCGTCAGGAGCGAGGTGGTCGCGCCGCGCCCGCTCGTCGCCGTCCTCGGCCACCTCGTCGCCCTCGAAGCCTTCCGCCTGCTCACGGGCACGACGCACCCGCAGACCGTCGGCCACATCCTGCGCGTGGACTTCTACGCCCCGGCGATGACCTACCACCGCGTCCTGCGCCTGCCGAACTGCCCCGCGTGCGGCTACCACAACCAGCGCGGGCTGCCGCAGAACGTCGCCGACAAATTGACCCATGGCTAAAGAACAGTTCAAGCTGCAAAGCCGAAGGCGCAGCGACATCCGGCAGACGCTCGGCGTCGTCCCGCACCTCGTCGACCCCTTTGTCGGCCTCATCCAGTCGCTCAACTTCTACAGGTGCCGGCCCGACGAGCCGCAGTTCGTCCACTGCCACGCGACGATGCCCGACCTCAGCCGCGTCACCGGCCGCTACAGCAACCGCGGCACGGGCAGCACGGCGCTCACCGAGAAGGTCGCGCTCGTCAAGGCCGTCGGCGAGTCGGTCGAGCGCTACAGCAGCGACGTCAACGACCACAGCGACGTCGTCCACGCGCCCTACCGCAAGGTCAAGTCGCAGGCCGTCTACCCGCGCCGCTTCGTCCTCTTCCACCCGGAGCAGTTCCAAGACCCGCACTTCCCCTACCGCGAAATCACCGACGACACGGTCATCCCCTGGGCGCAGGGCTACTCTGTGACCCACAAACGGCCGACGCTCGTCCCCGCCTCGCTGGTGCACCTCGGGATGGGGCTTGAGCCGGAGCAGTGGTTCGAGTCCGGGCCGGTCAGCGGGTACGCCTGCGCCAACACGTTCGAGGAGGCCATCCTCGGCGGCATCTGCGAGGTCGTCGAGCGCGACTCGTTCATGGTCTTCTGGTACAACAACCTGCCCGTCCCCGCCTTCGACCTCACGGCGCTCGAATCGGAGGAGGCGCGGCAGACGCTCGACCGCTACCACAGCGCGCCCGTCCGCCTGCACTGTTCCAACATCACGACCGACATCGGCATCCCCGCGGCGGTGGCCGTGATGACCTCGCGCGCGCCGGGCTGGCCCGCGGCCGTCGTCTCGGCCGCGGCCGACCTCGACCCCGAGCGCGCCATCGTCCGCGCCTTACAGGAGCTCGCGGCCAACCACCTCTACATCCGCCACCACCTGGAGGGCCGGAGCCCCATGCCGCAAGCGCCCGAACAGGTGTCGACGATGGAAGACCACGGGCTCTTCTACTGCTCGCCCGAGCGCCTCCCGGCGCTCGACGTGCTCCTGCGCCCGCGCGCGTTTGTGCGGCCGCGCGACCTCCCTTCGAAGAAGTCTGACGACGTGCTGGAAGACATCGACTACTGCGTCGGGCGGCTCGCCGCCCTCGACCTCGAAGTCATCGCCGTCGACCTGACGGCCCCGGACGTGGGCGCGCTCGGCTTCAAGGTGGTCAAGGTGCTCATCCCCGGCGCGCAGCCGATAGACTTCGGCATGCGCTGGCAGCACTTCGGCGGCCGGCGCATCTACGACGCCCCCGTCCGCATGGGCTACCGCACGCGCCCCACGCTGGCTTCGGAGCTGAACCGCTTCCCGCACCCCTTCCCGTAGGCGCCGGCCTGGCGGCGCGGACAGAGTCTCAAACACCATTGGCAACTTGAGGGAGGAGTATGACCGACCCGGAGAGCGACCCCGCCGAGCTTTTCCACGAGAACAGCAAGATCACGCCCTTCGACGTCGGCGCCGACCTCGACGACCTGCCGCCGATTGAGCCGGGCGTCTTCCTCGGCCGCGTGCGTCTGCCGAAGGTCTCGGCCGTGCGCGGGGTCGAGCTCGAAGAGGCCGTCCTTGGCCGCGTGACCTGCCGCGACTACGACCCGCGCGTGCCACTCTCGCAAGACCTCCTGTCGCGCCTGCTCGCCTTCGGCTGCGGCTTCACTGCGCCGTCGAACTTCCCCCTGCCGTCCGTGCCCTTCCGCCGCGCCGCGCCCTCGGCCGGGGCGACCTACCCGCTCGAAATCTACCCCGTCGTGCTGCGCGCCCTGAACATCCGGCCCGGCGTCTACCACTACGCGAACATCGACCACAGCCTGGAGCTTCTGCGCCCCGGAGACTTTCGCACGCAGCTCGCCGAGTGGACGCTCGGGCAGCCGTACATCGCCGACGCTAGCGTCGTCTTCGTCATCGCGGGCTTCCCTGGGCGCATCCGCCCGCGTTACAAGGAGCGCGGCTACCGCTACATGCTCCTCGAAGCCGGGCACGTCGCGCAGAACTTCTACCTGCTGAGCACCGCCTACGGCCTCGGCGCGACGGCCGACGGCGGCTTCGTGGACGCCGCCTTCAACCGCCTGCTCGGCCTCAACGACATCACCGAGATCGCCCTCTACAACGTCGCCGTCGGCGTCCCGCGCCCGGCCTGATTCCGCCCCGTCCAAAGGAAAGGAGACGCCATGTCCGTTGAGAAGAGACGCTACATCGTCAGCAACAGGAACGCCCCACAGCTCGACCCCGAGACGCTCCAGGACTTGAAGAACTTCATCGACGCCAACGAGGAGGCCGAGCTGATTAAGAGCACCTCGGTCGGGCGCCACGTCGTCTCGATGACCGAGGAGCAGAGGCGCGAGCTGGAGCAGCGCCACCCGAACCTCATCATCGAGCCAGACCACCCCATCGACGTGATGCCCGCGCCCTTGCTGCCGCAGGTCGTGCCGGGCACGGGCGAGCAGGTGCTCGCCGTCTCGGTCAAAGACCTGACGACGGGCCAGCCCGTCGCGGGCGTGACCGTCTACGGCGTCGGCGAGGCCGTCGCCTACAAGGCCGAGACCGACGCGCAGGGCGTGGCGATGCTTGAGTGCAGCGAGTCGTACCTGCTCAAGGTCGTCGCTTCGCCGCGCAACACGTACTGGTCGCGCGTCGTCGAGAACGTAGACCTCAACGGTGTGCAGTCGCTCGAAATCCGGCTCAAGCCGCTGCTCGTCACGGGGGCCTTCGACTGGGGCCACCGCCTGATGGGCTTCCCGCGCGTGAACCGGCAGTGGCGCGGCCGCGGCGTCCGCGTCGGCATCATCGACAGCGGCATCACCAACCAGCTCGCAGACCTCCGCCCCTCCGGCGGCTTCAACACCCTCGACGGGCAGAACGAGGGCGACTGGTTCGTTGACGAGAAGGGGCACGGCACGCACTGCGGCGGCATCATCGCGGGGCTCAACAACAACATCGGCATCACGGGCGGCGCGCCCGACGCCGAAATCTACTCGGTCAAGGTCTTCCCCGGCGGCTACACCAGCGACATCGTCGAGGCGGTCGAGTGGTGCATCCGCAACCGCATGGACGTCATCAACATGAGCCTCGGCACGACCGAGCGCGCCGCCGCGCTCGAAAACGTCCTCTTCGACGCCTACCAGCGCGGCATCACCTGCGTCGCCGCCGCGGGCAACAGCAGCACCACGGTCGCCTACCCGGCCGCGTTCCAGACGAGCATCGCCGTCAGCGCCCTCGGCCGCTTCGGCACCTTCCCAGAGGACAGCGACCACACGCGCGCCATCACGAACATCGTCGACCCGCTCGGCGAACTCTTCGGCGCGGAGTTCTCGAACTTCGGGCCGGAGGTCGAGGTCTGCGCGCCGGGCGTGGCGATCCTCTCGACCGTGCCGACGGGGTACGTGGCTTGGGACGGCACCTCGTTCGCCTCGCCGCTCGTCGCCGCGCTGGCGGCGCTCATCCTCGAAGCCTACCCGGCCGTCCGCACGGGCGACGCGCGCCAGCCGGAGTACGTGAGGTCGATCATCCGGAGCAGCACGGTCAACCTCGGGATGCCGCCGCTGCTTCAAGGGAACGGCCTGCCCCTGGCGACGCGAGCGCTGGCGGCGGCGCGCCCGTTCCGGCCGGTGGCGCGCAGCTTCCCCACGCCGCAGTGGTTCGGCGGCTTCACGCAGGGCGGCGCTTTCTGAACGGAGGCGGGATGAACGGCTTCTACGCTCACACGGACATACACCGGAGGATGCTGCTCGACGACGTGCGCAACCGCGCGTACCTCGACGCCCTCCTGGCGACGGTCAAGCCGGGCGACGTGGTGCTGGATTTCGGGGCCGGCACGGGCATCCTCAGCCTCTTCGCCGCGCGGGCCGGCGCGCGCCGCGTCTACGCGGTCGAGCGCGGCCCTATGGCCCACGTGATGAGGCGCATCGTCGCGGCGAACGGCGAGGCGGAGCGCGTGCGGGTCATCGAGGAGGACATGCAGAATGTGTCGCTGCCCGAGAAGGTGGACTGCATCGTCTCCGAGTGGCTCGGGACGTTCGGCGTGGACGAGAACCTCCTGCCGCCCCTGCTCATGGCGCGCGACCGCTGGCTCAAGCCGGGCGGGGTCATGCTCCCGCAGTCGGTCAAGGCGGTCGCGGCCCCCGTCTGGTCGCGCGAGCTGAGCGAGAAGCTCGACTTCTTCCGCGGCCACCCTTACGGGCTCGACCTGAGCCTGATGGCGGAGGCGACTCTGGACGAGCTGGCGTGGCCCGAGACGCCGGTCACGCCCGAGGACTACGTTTCGGAGCCGCAGCCGATGTGGACGACGGACGTTTACGCCGACACGGTGGAGCAGGCGCGCCTCCCCTTCCGCGCCTCGCTCAGCTTCAAGGCGTCGCGCGCCGGCAAAGTCAACGCGCTGGTCGCCTGGTTCACCGCCGACTTCGGCCGCGGCATCACACTCTCGACCGCCCCTGACCGGCCGCCCACACACTGGAAGCAATACCTCATCCCGCTCCACCACGCCTCGGAGGTCGAAGCGGGGACGGAAATCCGCGTCGAGTACGTCTGCATCCCGGCCTACGAAAGTTTCTGTTACCACGCGTGGTCAACCCGCGTCGGCTCTGAAGCGTGGCAGCACCACGACACGAGAAGAACCATCACCGCATCCCTTTAATCCGCGGCGGTCGCACCCGACCGTACGCCGCTTTTAAGACGAGCCCCCATCACTCCATCCGCGTTTGACCGTCGCCGATTCGACAAGTAAACTTCCCGTTTCCGGCGTAACTCCCGCGCAAGGCCCGACACCTCAGGGCGTAGTGTGTTCCGCCGCAGCTCAAGAACAGAAGGGAAGATTTAAAACCTCGCATGCTTTACCTGACCCAACGCTTTGACAGACGTGTGTCTGCGGCGGCGGCCCGCATCTCGCTCGCGGCTTTCGCCGTCCTGCTGGCCGCGGCCGGCGCCTCCGCCCGGCAGCAGTGCGCCACGCCGAAGCTGCCGCAGTGGCAGATCTTCAACGCCGGCACGCAGCCCGTCGCCGTCGCGAAGGCGGACTTCAACGCCGACGGCAAACTCGACGTGGCCGTCGCCAACAACTTCTCCAGTGAGGTCTCAGTCCTCCTGGGCGACGGCGCCGGCAACTTCTCCGCGCCGGCCAAGTTCTCCATCCCGGCGCACCCGGTCGCCATCGTCACCAACGACTTCAACAACGACGGCCGGGCCGACGTGGCGGTCGCGGCCTTCAGCGGCGTGCAGGGCGACGGCTCGGTCTCGGTGCTGCTCGGCAACGGCGCGGGCGGCTTTGCCGCGCCCGTCAGCTTCACCGTCGGGCAGGGGCCTTCGTCCATCACTTCGGCCGACTTCAACGGCGACGGCAAGGCCGACCTCGCCGTCGGCATACAGTTTACCGACATGGTCACGGTTGTCTTCGGTGACGGCGCCGGCGGCTTCAGCGGGGCCACGAGTCTTAACTCGGGCGGCACCCCGCGCGCCGTCGCCGCCGCAGACCTGAACGGCGACGGCCGTCCCGACCTCGTCGCAGGCAACAACGGCTCAAACAACGCCTCGGTCTTCCTGAACAACGGCGGCGGGACGTTCGCCGCGGCGGTCAACTACGCCGTCGGCACAGACCCGAGCGCCGTCGCCGTGGGCGACCTCAACGGCGACGGCCGTGCAGACCTCGCCGTCGCCAACCACACCTCGGCCGGGTCGCCGGGCACGGTCTCCGTGCTTCTGGGCAGCGGGGCGGGAGCCTTCGGCGCCGCGACCAACTACACGGTCGGCATCGGCCCGAAGGACGTCATCGTCGGCGACTTCGACCGCGACGGCCGCGCAGACCTCGCCGTCGCCAACGAGTATTCGCACAACGTCTCCATCCTGCTCGGCGACGGCGCGGGGCACTTCTCGACCGGCCGAGGCTACGTCGCGGGCACGGGGCCGTGGTCTCTGGCCGCGGGCGACTTCAACCGCGACGGCAAGCTTGATATCGCGGCGCTCGACTCGGTGAAGCAGAGCCTGCTTCTTCTGGCCGGACGCGGCGACGGCAGGTTCAGCACGCCGCCCACCTACGCCACGAACAACGGCCCGATGGGCGTCACGACGGGCGACTTCAACGGCGACGGCAAACTCGACGCGGCCGTCTCCTACTTCAGCTTCAACCCGAGCACCGTCGCCCTCCTGCTCGGCGACGGCCGCGGCGGCTTCACCCTCTCGAAGAGCTTCGACGTGGGCGCCGACCCGCGCGTGCTGACGGCCGCGGACTTCAACCGCGACGGCAAGCTCGACCTCGTGACTGTCAACTGGTCGTCCAACAAAATCTCCGTCCTGCTGGGCACGGGCACGGGCGACTTCGCCGCGGCGCGCACCTTCAACACCGCCGCCAACTTCTCGCCGCGCGGCATGCGCGTGGCCGACCTCAACGGAGACGGTAAGCTCGACCTCGCCGTGGCGAACTACAGCTTCGGGTCGCCGAACGCCCCGGTCTCGGTGCTGCTCGGCGACGGCGCGGGCAACTTCGGCGCGCCGACGCAGTACGCCACCGGCGCCGCCGACGCCTCCGACGTCGCGCCCGGCGACTTCAACGGCGACGGCAGGGTCGACCTGCTCGTCTCGAACAGCGGCGGGTCTAGCGTCTCCCTGCTGCTGGGCGACGGCGCGGGGGCTTTCGGCGCGCCGACGAACTTCACCGTGGGGTCTAGCCCGCGCGCTGTCAGGGTTGGCGACTTCGACGGCGACGGGAAGCTCGACGCGGCCGTGGCGAACTACGGCACGCCGGGCGCCGCTTCGAGCACGGTCTCCGTCCTCATCGGCAACGGCGCGGGTGGCTTCGCCGCGCCCGTCAACGTCACGACGGGGCCGGAGCTTCAGCAGCTCACCGCGGCCGACCTGAACGGCGACGGCAAGCTCGACCTCGTCACGTCGAGCACCTCGTTCGAGATGCTCGTGCTGCAAGGCGACGGCGCTGGCAATTTCAGCCCGGCGCAGACCGTCCCCGTCAGCTACAACGCGCTCGCGCCGGGCGACGTGAACGGCGACGGCTCGCAAGACATTCTGACGGTCGGCACGAACCAGTTGACCGTGCTCCTCAACGGCTGCGGCGCGGGCGCGACCAACCCCGTCAACGATTCGGCCTTCTTCGTCCGCCAGCACTACCTCGACTTCCTCTCGCGCGAGCCGGACACGAACGGCTTCAACTTCTGGGTCGGCGAGATCGAGTCGTGCGGGGCGAGCGCGCAGTGCCGCGAGGTGAAGCGGATTAACGTCTCGGCCGCGTTCTTCTTATCCATCGAGTTCCAGCAGACGGGCTACCTCGCCTATCGCGCGCACAAGGTTGCGTTCGGCAACCTCGCGGGCAAGCCCGTGCCCATCACGCGTGAAGAGATGCTGGCGGACATGCGGGTCATCGGCAAGGACGTCATCGTCAACACGGAGGGCTGGGAGTTGAGGCTTGAGCAGAACAAGCAGACCTACTTCGAACAGTTCGTCGCCTCGCCGCGCTTCGCCTCGCTCTACCCGCAGTCGCTGACGCCCGAGCAGTTCGTGGACGCTTTGAACGCGAACTCGAACGGGGCGCTCTCGCAGGCCGAGCGTGACGCGCTGGTCGCGGACTTGAAGAACAACGCGAAGACGCGCGCGCAGGTGGTTCGTGCCGTGACCGAGGACGCCGATTTGACGAGGGCCGAGTTCAACAAGGCTTTCGTCCTGATGGAGTACTTCGGCTACCTGCGGCGCGACCCGGACGCCCTGCCGGACACGGACTTCACCGGCTACAACTTCTGGCTTACGAAGCTGAACCAGTTCAACGGCGACTACATCGCCGCCGAGATGGTCAAGGCCTTCATCACCTCGACCGAGTACATCAACCGCTTCGCGCAGTAGCCGGAGCTTTTCACCACAGAGACACAGAGGCACAGCTTGAAGCAAATAACTTCAAGCTGTGCCTCTGTGTCTCTGTGGTTAATTCTTTACTGCTGATCCTTGATCGGCACGCGCAGCGTGAGCGCGCCGACCCACTGGCCGGGGTTTTTCGTGTCCCGGAAGAACTGCGGCGTGAAGTTCGTGTGGCACATCGCGCAGCTCGTGTGGAACGTGTTGCTGAGCGCCACGGAGCGGCGCAGGTACCAGCGGTTGCCGTGGCGCTCGACCTTCTGGTTCGGCTTGCCCTGGAGCGCGAGCGCCAGAGACTCCTGTTCGAACGGGTCGCTCGGCACATTGTTGTTCCCGCCGAGGAGCGGCTCGGAGTTGCCGATGAGGCGTATGTCTCGGTTCGCGTCGTGGAAGATGAGCGACACGGCCACCTTGCCCTGCTCGACGTTCTCCGGCGTCGTCTCGCCGAACTCCTGAAGCAGCGCGGCGAAGACCTCCGCCTGGAGGAGGTCGGTCGTCTTCTCGGCGGTCTCCTTCTCCGCGTCGGTGGGCGGGTCCTGGTTGACGCGGCCGAAGGCGACGATGGCGGCGACGGCGACGAGGAGGACGAGCGCGACGGCCCGCTTCATTCTATGAATGCGCATTAGCTTTCTCCTTTCGGTGTGGTTGGCTGAGGTTGATGGGGATGATCATCGGCACGCGCGCGCGGTAGTCGCGGTACGCGTCGCCGTGGTAGCGAATCAGATCGCGCTCTTCGAACCTGATGGCGACGAGGATGTACGCGGTCGTCGCCACGGCGAAGAGCAGGTGGGCCGCGGTCATCCTCGGCGCCGCCCAGAAGATGCAGAGCCAGCCCAAATAGATCGGGTGGCGCACGTGCCGGTAGAGTCCCGGCGTCTTAAACTCCGGGTGCTCGTAGGGCAGCCCGCGCAAGTGACGCCAGACCTGCCGCAGCCCGAAGAGGTCGAAGTGGTCGATCATGAAGGTGGAGGCCAGCAGCAGCGCCCACCCGAACAGGTAGAACCCGTAGACGGCCCAGACGGCCGCCCGACTCTCCGCCTCCCAGACGACGCCGCCCAGGGGTTGCCACTGCCAGAAGAGCAGGAGCAGCGCGAGGCTCGAGAGGAGCACGTAGGTCGCTCGCTCGGCCGCCTCGGGCACGACGCGCGTCCACGCGCGCTTGAACCAGGGCCGCGCCATCAGGCTGTGCTGCACGGCGAAGAGGCCGAGCAGGCCGGCGTCAACCAGCAGCGCCGCGGCCAGAGGCCCCTGCGCGCCGGAGTCGATGGACTTCGGCACGAACACGTCGCCGACGAAACCCATCGCGTAAAGAAACGTCGCGAAGAAGACGAGGTAGCAGAGAACCCCGTAGACGAAAACAGAAGCTCGCGCGAACATGGCAATCTCCTTTTAATTCCTTCCCTCCCCCCGCGCCTCCAGCGCCTTCGCGTGAGAACTCGGGAAACTCACGCGAAGACGCAGTGGCGCACTGACGCGGCCGGGGAATCAGTTCGCGGCGCGGTAGAAGAAGTATTCGGCGGTGTAAGGGACGCGCGACTCTTCGCCGACGAAGGAGCCGGGGGCCGCGGGCGCGGTGCCGCCCGTGGTGTTGACGCGCTGGACGAAGGTCACGCCGTCGAAGATGCCCGGGCCTTCGGACGTGACGGTCTCGAGCTTCAACCAGGGGATGGCCGAAGCGTTCGGCGTGCAGCCCGTCAGGCGGCGGGCGACGACGCGGCTCCCGCTGTTGCTCTCCCAGGTCGGGCCGGCGTAGTGCGTGCCGACCTGCCCGTGGTAGTTGCGGTCGGCGAAGAGGTTCGCCACCGGCTCGACGAAGACCCAGGCCGTGCCGTTCCAACTGTAGACCTGCACGCCGGAGGCGTAGGCGTGGAAGGTGACCTTGTTGCCCTCCGGCACCTGCACGAGGTCGCAGGGGCCGGGCGGGAGGTCGGGTGTGCGCCCGTCCGCGGCCGGCTGCGCGGCGCGCGCCTGCGCCAGGCCGGCGACGGCGAAGAGGACTGCGAGGGCGAGGAAGCTTTTGACTCTCTTGATCTGCATGATTGCGTCTCTCCTTAAGTTTGAAAGTGGCGGCGGGCGGCCGGGCCGCCCCCGCGGTTAATAATTGATGAAGACGTGGCCGAAATCCGGCGCTACAATGTGCCCGGTTTCGCCTCACCCGAACGGCCGCGGAGTCCGCCAGCCGTCAGGCGCGGCGGACATTACCCGAAGGCGGTTCGGATGTACTTAGAGCCCCGCTGAAATCTTCTGAAAGAGTTTCTGAAAGTAGTTATGTCCGGGCAGGAGAAGCTTTTATACGAATTCGGGCCGTTCCGACTCGACCCCGTCAAGCGCCGCCTGCTGCGCGACGGCGAGCCCGTCCAGCTCACCCCGAAGGCGTTCGAGACGCTCCTGGCGCTCGTCCAGCAGAGCGGGCGGACGGTCGAGAAGGACGACCTGATGCGGAGGGTCTGGGGCGGCGCCGTCGTGGAGGAGAACAACCTCAACCAGAACATCACGGCCCTGCGGAAGTGCCTCGGCGACACGCGGCAGGCGGGCCGCTACATCGCGACCATCCCGGGACTCGGCTACCGCTTCGTCGCCGACGTGAGGCAGGTCGCGGAGGCCGAGACGGCGCCCTCAGCCGCGCCGGAGGAGACGGCGCTCGCCGAGGTCGTGAGTCTTTCCGAGGAAGTCGAACCGTTAACGACGGCCGCGCCCGCGGAGCCTGAGTTCGCGCCCGCGCAAACTAAAAGCGTGGTCGCGCCTGTGGTGCTGGCGCTGCTCCTCGTCGCTTCGACGGCGTACGCGTTCTGGGCCTACCTGAACACGGAAAGGCCGCGCACGGCCGCGACCGTAGCCACGGCCGCGAGCGAGATCGAAGTGACGGCCCTGACGCGCACGGGCACGACGGGGCGCGCGGCCATCTCGCCCGACGGCCGCTACATCGTCTACTCGGTCGCCGAAGGCGGGCGCGAGAGTCTCTGGCTCCGGCAGGCCTCGGCCTCCAGCGCGCAGCAGGTCGTCGCGCCCGCGCGGGTCGAGTACACGGGCCTGACCTTCTCGCGCGACGGCAACCATCTCTTCTTCGTCAGGTCGGAGACCAATAATTCCGTGCGGGCGCTCTACCGCCTGCCCGCGCTCGGCGGCGTGGCGACGAAGCTGCTCGAAGACGTGCACTCGCCCGTCACCTTCTCGCCCGACGGCTCTCGCATGGCCTTCGTCCGCAACGACGGCGTCCAGAGCACGCTGGTGGTCGCGGGCGCCGACGGCGCGGGCGCGCGACCGCTCGCCTCGCGCCCAGCGCCCGACAGCTTCAAAGTCCCCGCGTGGTCTCCGGACGGCAAGGTCATCGCCTGCTCGACCGGCAGCCGCGACCGCTACGACATCCACAACAGCGTCGTCGTCGTGCGGGTCGAGGACGGGCGGCAGAGTCCGGCCTCGCCGCGCGAATGGGGCTGGACGGGGCACGTCGAATGGTTGAGTGACGGCAGCGGCTTCCTCCTCACCGCGAGCGAGCAGCCCGAGGGCATGGATCAAATCTGGCACGTCTCTTACCCCGACGGCGCCGCGCGCAGAATCACCAGCGACTCGAAGCGTTACCGCACCATCAGCCTCACTTCGGACTCGCGCACCCTCGTCGCCGTGCAGACCGAGCTGAACTCAGACATCTGGGTCGCGCCCGAGGCCGACGCGGGCCGCGCGCGCAAGGTCACCTTCGGCACCGGCGCGTACCTCGACGTGTGCTACACGCCCGACGGCCGCGTCGTCTACTCCTCGCAGGCCGGCGGCAACTGGGACATCTGGGTGATGAACGCGGACGGGAGCAACCAGCAACAACTGACGGCCGACGCGGGCGTCAACGCGCACCCCTCGGTCTCCGCGGACGGCCGCCACATCGTCTTCGCCTCGAACCGCGCGGGCACCTTCAACATCTGGCGCATGGAGAGCGACGGGTCGAACCCTTCGCGCCTGACTTCGGGCGGCGGCGAGAAGTTTCCGCAGTGGTCGCCCGACGGCCGCTGGGTCGTCTACAACTCCGTGAGTCCGGACGAGAGCCTGTACTCGCTCTGGAAGGTTCCGGCCGAAGGCGGCGCGCCCGTGCGCCTCTCCGACGCCGACTCCGAGCGCCCCGTCGTGTCGCCCGACGGCCTGCGCGTCGCGAGCTTCCACCGCGAGCCTTCGGCGGCGGGCGAGTACACCGTCGTCGTCACGCCGGTTGACGGCGGGCCGCCGGAGCACACGTTCAACGTCCCGCAGGAGGTCGTCGCGCTGCCCTTCGTCCGCTGGTCGCCGGACGGGCAGGCGCTCACCTACACGGCGCATCGCGACGGCATCCCGAACATCTGGGCGCAGCCGCTCGCGGGCGGCCCCGCGAAACAGTTGACCGACTTCAAGTCCGAAGGACGCCTCCGCTTCGACTGGTCTCGCGACGGCAGGCAACTCGTCCTCTCACGCCACGTCTGGACTTCCGACCTCGTCCTCCTGCGCAACTTCGGTACGGGCAAGAGCTGACCGGCCGAAGGGTTGACCGCGCGCCGTACCTGCTTTGATACGGCCCGGCCCGCGACTCTCAAGGAACAGATAGATGCGTCATACACACTCGCACACTTATCAGAGAAAGCACCGCACGCCCCTCAACACGTTCTTACTGCTCCTGTGTCTGCTGGCCCTGTCGGCCGGCGCCGGCCGGCTCGCCCCCTCGGCGCATGCCACGTCCGAGGTGAGTCCTTCGGCGGCGGCGGCGGCCAACGGCTGCTCCGCGGCCGACTTCAAGGCCCCCGTCAACCTCAACCTGGGCGTCCAGCAGTTCACCGCGGCCCCGAGCGACATCGCGCTCGCCGACTTCAACGGCGACGGGCGGACGGACGTGGCCCTCTTGCACACCGGCCAGTCAGGGGTAAGGCCAAAGCTCCTGGTCGCGCTCGACAACGGTGCTGGCGGCTACACGCCCGTCACGCCCATCACCTACTCATTCGACAGCCCTCTCTACCGCCTGGTGGCGGCCGACTTCAACAAGGACGGCCGCGCCGACCTCGCCGTGGTCGGCACGCTCACCCAGCCCTTCTCGCACATCCTCTCAATCAGCCTCAGCAACCCGGACGGGTCGCCCGGAGCACCGACCAACTACACCAGCGCCTCGATGCAGAATCCTTACGACCTCGCGGCCGCCGACTTCAACAACGACGGCAACCTCGACCTCGTCACCGTCAACGGCGGCTCGCAGAACTACACGATCCTCTTCGGCAACGGCGCGGGCGGCTTCACCTTCACGGCTCAGCAGGCGGTCGGGACGCGCTTCGACCACGTCGCCGTCGGCGACTTCAACGGCGACTCGAAGCCCGACCTCGCCATCACCGACTTCGACGACAAGCGCCTCGTCATCCTGCGCAACAACGACAACGGCGTCTTCGGCGTCACGCAGACCGTCGCGCTCAACGGAGCGCCGGACAACGTGGTGGCCGGCGACTTCAACGGCGACGGCAAGGCAGACCTCGTCGTCGCGAACCAACTCACCGTCGGGGGCAACCTCCCGACCGACGACAGCAGCGTCGGCGTGTTGCTCAACGACGGCACGGGCAACTTCAACGCGCCCGCCTACTATAAGGTCGGGGCGACGCCCCGCGACCTGGTCACGGCCGACTTCGACGGCGACAGTAAGCTCGACCTCGCGGTCGCCAACGGTTCGAGCTCCAACACGCAGGCTGCCGCGGTCTACGTCCTCTCGGGCGACGGGGCGGGCGCCTTCAGCAACCCCGCAATCTTCAACTTCCCCGGCGCGCACACGGCCATCGCGGCGGCCGACCTCGACAAAGACGGCCGCACAGACATCGCCGGCGTCATCAGCACGATCAGCTCCATATCGGATGTCATCGGCGTCCTCTACGGCAATCCGCCCGTGACGCTGCCGTGTCTTCTCATAGACGACGTGGCGGTGACGGAGGGCGACTCCGGCACTACCAACGCCATCATCCCCGTCCGCCTCTCGCAGCCTTCGGCGCAGGAGGTGCGGGTCAACTATCAGACCGCCGGCCTGACCGCGACCGAGGGGCCTGACTTCACGGGCGGCACGGGCACGCTGGTCTTCGCGCCCGGCGAGACGAGCAAAGACGTGAACGTCCTGGTCAAAGGCGACGTGCTCGACGAGTTGGACGAGTTCGTCAGCGTGACCCTCACCAATCCCGTCAACGCGCGTCTGAGCGACCCAGTCGGCAAGCTCACCATCATCGACGACGAGCAGCAGCCGACCATCTCCGTCAACGACGTGTCGGTCGCCGAAGGGACGACGGGCGCGGTCACGCTGGCCAACTTCACCGTCAGCCTCTCGGCACCGAGCGGCCTCGTCGTCCACGTCGACTACTCGGGCGCGGCGGGGACGGCCACGGCCGGCACTGATTACAGCATCTTCCCCAACACGATCTTCTTCACGCCGGGCACCACGACCAGAACCTTCACCGTCACCATCAACGGCGACCGCACGTACGAGCCGGACGAGACCTTCTTCGTCAACCTCTCCAACCCCGGCGACGCGACCATCGCCGACGGGCAGGGGCAGGGCACGATTCTCAACGACGACCCGCTCCCGGCCGTCTCCGTCCTCAACGCCGTCGGCTCGGAACCTTCGAGCGGCGCGGGCGGCACCGCCACGGTCAGCGTCCGGCTGTCGAACCCGTCGTCGCTCCCCGTGACCGTGGACTACGCGACCGCCGACGGCACGGCCACGGCCGGCACAGACTACACTGCGGCCTCGGGCACGCTCACCTTCGCACCGGGCGAGACCGAGAAGACCGTCCCGCTCACCATCCTCGACGACTCGGTTGACGAGGTACTCGAAGAGTTCTTCTTCAACCTCTCGAACCCGACGAACGGCACCATCGACGACGGACAGGCGTTCGTCCAGGTCGTCGACAACGACGGCCCGGCCATCTCCATCAACGACGTCAGCGTCACGGAGGGGCAGGGCGGCCGGACGCTCGCGACCTTCACGCTGAGCCTCTCGGCCGCGAGCCCCGAGACAATCGTCGTCAACGCGCGCACGGCCAACGGGACGGCCACGTCGGGCACGCCCCCCTTCGATTACGCATCGGCCAACCGGCCCGTCGTCTTCAACCCGGGCGCGACGACGGCCACCTTCACGGTCTTCGTCAACGGCGATTCCGTCATCGAGCCGGACGAGACCTTCTTCGTCAACCTTACCGCCCCGAACGGCGCCACCATCGCCGACGCGCAGGGCGTGTGCACCATCGTCAACGACGACGTGACCTCCGTGCAGTTCGCCTCGACCGACATCTCCGTGAACGAGTCGGCCGGGAGCGTGCAGGCGACGGTGACGCGCGTCGGCGACACGTCCGGCTCCTTCACGGCCTTCTACGGGACATTCGACTCTGCCGCCGCCTCGGAGCGTTCGGACTACAACGCGGCCTTCGGCACGCTGCGCTTCGCGCCCGGCGAGACGACGAAGACCATCACGGTCTTCATCACCGACGACGCGCTGGTCGAAAGCCCCGAGACCTTCTCCATCTACCTCGTCGGCCCCGAAAACGGCGCCGTCAACCAGCCCTCGACCGTCAACGTCACCATCAACAGCGAAGACGCGACGAATGTGCCGAACCCCGTCAACAACTCGGCCTTCTTCGTCCGCCAGCACTACCGGGACTTCCTCAACCGCGAGCCCGACGCCTCGGGACTCGCCTTCTGGACGAACGAGATCGAGCAGTGCGGGGCCGACCAGCAGTGCCGCGAGGTGAAGCGCGTCAACGTCTCCGCCGCCTTCTTCCTCTCCATCGAATTCCAGAACACGGGCTACCTCGTCGAGCGCATGTATAAGGTCGCCTACGGCGACGCGACGGGGACGACGAGAATCACGGGCACGCCCGTCAACATCCCCGTGCCCTTCATCCACAGGCCGGACTTCCTTTTCGACGCCGCCGCCATCCGCGAAGGCGTCGTCGTGAACGTCGGCAACTGGGAGCAGAGGCTCGAGGCCAACAAGCAGGCGGTCACACTCGACTTCGTGCAGCGCCCGCAGTTCCGCGCCGCGCTCCCCACCACGCTCACGCCCGCCGCGTTCGTCGCCGCGCTCAACCAGCACGCGGGCGGCGTCTTGACGCAGGCCGAGGTGGACGCCCTCGTCGCGGAGTTCGGCGGCGTCGCCGACACCTCCGACGCGTCGAAGCGCGCGAGCGTCTTCCGCAAGGTGGCCGAGAACGGCGAGTTCGACCGCCGCGAGCGGAACCGCGCCTTCGTGCTGATGCAGTACTTCGGCTACCTGCAGCGCGACCCCGACGCCGCGCCCGACTTCGACCACACGGGCTGGAAGTTCTGGCTCGACAAGCTGAACGACTTCGACGGCAACTACGTCTCGGCCGAGATGGTCAAGGCCTTCATCCAGTCGGACGAGTACGTGAAGCGTTTCGGGCAGTAGAGAGATCAAGCCGCCTGAGACTTACGGCCGCCCGCGCATTTCCAGCCGGGCGGCCGTAAAATTACCCGTAACTTTTCGCCGCCCCAACTGTTTTCCAAGCGTACGACGAATCATGGCGAACACCGACGCAGAGTTCGCAGAAATCTTCAATGAGTACTACCCGAGCCTTTGCCGTTTTTTAGAGTGCCTGCTGGGTGGCGCCACCGGCGCTGCGCAGGACATCGCGCAGGAGAGCTTCATGCGTCTGTACCGCACCGGCCCCGACAGAATCGCGCGGGCCGAGGTGCGCTTCTGGCTCTTCCGCGTGGCGCGGAACTTCGCCCTCAACGAGCTGAGTAAGAGGAGCACGAGACAGAGGCTCTTCGGCAAGGTCTTGGACGCGCTGCGCGCGGAGACGCCGGGGCCGGCCGAGCGTTTGGAGGCGGCCGAGCGGAAGGAGTTGATTCTCGGGATGCTCAAACACCTGCCCGAGCAACAGAGGGCGGCGCTCCTGCTGCGCGAGCAGGAGGAGATGAGCTACGGCGAGATCGCGCGCGTGCTCAACGTGTCGGAGGCGAAGGTGAAGGTGGACATCTTCCGCGCGCGGACGACGCTGCGCACGCGCTGGGAGAGGGCGCAGGCGGCCGGGGCTTGAAGGCGATGGATTGCGATTTCACCGAAGAGGTATCACTGCTCGTCGACGGCGAGCTTGCGCCGCGGGAGGCCGCGCGTCTGAGCGCGCACGTCGAAACGTGCGCCTCGTGCCGGCAGGCGCGCGAGGCGTTTCTCTTACTCAGACAGGAACTGCGCTCCTACGAATCGTCGCCCGAGCCGCACGCGCAGACGCGCGCGCTGGCCGCCATCCTCGGCTCACACATTTCAGACAGACGTTGGCCGGAACGTCTCGCCGCGGCCTTCGACTTCGGCCGCCTCCGCCCCGCGCACGTCTTGACGCTGGCGCTGCTTCTCGTCACGGTTATGTTCGGGCTGCGCTGGCTTAACGGCCCGCGCCCCTCGCCCGTCACGCGGCCGGCGAGCGCCCCTCAATTGGCGAATAAGGACGACGTTAAAGAGCCGCCCGTCAAACAGGCTAAGGAACAGGAGCCGGCGAAACCCACGGGCACAAAGCCGACCGTTCAGGTGAGTCGTGAAGCTGCACAGGTGCGGCGGCGCAACGTCCCGCGAAAGAGTGTGGAAGAACGAGAGGACTCGGGCCGAGACTCTCTGACTGAGACTGCGCGCGCGGGTGGCTCGACGTTGCCCAGCATTGGGACGAGTGTGGCCGACCCCGCCGTTCGAATCGGGCGGCACGCCGAGCGCGTGGAAAGGCTCCTGCGCAGTTTCCGCAACGCGCGCCTGACCGAAGACGACCCAACGCTCGACATGTCGGACGCGCGCAGACTCTCGAAGCGTCTGCTCTACAGCAACATCGCCCTGCGGCGCGAGGCGGCGGGCGCGGGCGACCTCCCGGCCGAGGGCTGGCTCGACAGCCTTGAGCCGATCCTCGTAGACATCTCGAACCTGCCCAACAACCCTTCAGCCGACGCCGTCGGCTCGATTAAAGAGCGCATCCGCCGGCGCCAGCTCGTCGGCGTCCTGCAATCACAGGTGATGCTGGCCTCAAGGCCGTAAAGACTGATGAAAACAATGCGACACTCCACACTCCGAACCAGCGCCTTCACGCTCTCGCTGCTCGCTTTGACCGCCGCCGGCCTTCTCTTCCTGCCCGGCCGCGGGCGCACGGCGGGCGGCGACGATAACGACCTCGCGCGGCTCAACCGCTTCGTGCAGTCCGGCGACTCGCCCTCGATGCAGGTCTTCCGGCAGGGCCGCGACCTCATCGAGCGCGAGGAGTGGGCCGCCGCCGCCGCCAAGTTCCAGGGCTACGTCGCGCAGTACCCGAAGAGCAAGGAGGCGGACGCCGCGCTCTACTGGCTCGCCTACGCGCAGAAGAAGCAGCGCAAGTTTCAGGACGCGCAGCAGACGCTCGAACGTCTCGTCAAAGAGTTCCCGCGCTCGACCTGGGCCGACGACGCGCACGCGATGGAGGTCGAGATGGGGCCGCAGACCGGGAAGAGTGTCGACCCCGCGGGCCTCGTCGACGACGAGATGAAGATGGTCGCGCTCCAGAGCCTCTTCCAGTCCGACCCCGCGCGCGGCGCCGCCTACGTGTCGGAGATTCTCAAGCCCGGCTCGAAGGCGAGCCGCGAGCTGAAAGAGGCCGGCGTGAACTTCCTCGGGATATACGGCGGCCCCGCGGCCGCGTCGGCGCTGCTCGACATCGCGCGGACGCAGCCCGACGCCGAGCTGCGCGCCGTCGCCGTCTTCCGCCTCTCGCAGACGAACGACGAGAACATCGTCGACAAGCTCTCGGAGCTATACGCGTCCGAGCGCGACCGCGACGTGAAGGGGCAACTGCTCCGCGCCTTCTCGCAGATGAACAATCCGCGCGCCCGCGCGAAGCTGCTGGAGGCGGCGCGCGCCGGCGACGACGTGGAGCTGCGCCAGACGGCGATTCACTGGCTCGGCCAGCGCGCGGACGACGGCGTCGTGGACGAGCTTCTCTCCATCTACCGCGCCGACCGCAACGAGGACGTGCGCGGCTCCGTCCTGCACGCGCTCTCGCAAATAAACGCGCCGCGGGCGCGCGCCGCCCTGCTTGAGATCGCGCGCGGCGACGCGGACGCAGACATGCGCGCCCAGGCGATTCACGCGCTGACGCAGTTCGACGACGCCGCGACGTTCGAAGAAATAATCAAGCTCTACGACTCGGAGCGCGACGAAGACGTGAAGGGCGGCATCCTGCACTTCCTCAGCGATTCGAAGCAGGAGCGCGCGCTCCTCAAGCTGATGGACGTGGCCCGCAACGACCCCTCGCGCGAGATGCGCAAGCTGGCGATCCACTGGCTCGGCCAGACGCGCGACCCGCGCGCCCTCAAGTTCCTTCAAGACCTTCTGCGCTGAGCGCGCCGACGAGGAGGAGTAACATGCACGAACACATCTCGACTCTCGCCCTCCTGTTCGCCCTGACGATGGGCAGCCCCGCCTGCGCCGCCGCCGACGCCTCGGTCGAGGCCGTCGGCCCGCAGAAGGCGGCGGCGGCCACGACGCAACAGAACTTCATCCCCGTCGCGGGCGCCGACCTGAAGTCGAAGCTCGACGCCGCCGTCCGGCAGGGCCGCGCCGACGCGAAGTCTTCGCCCTTCTGGATCGCCTACACCTTCGACGTGCGGCCCGGAATCGCCATCGACCCGGACTTCGAGCAGTTCAACGGGAGCATGAACACCTTCGGCGGCACGACCGTCTTCAAGGGTAAGGTCAACGGCGTCACGGTCGAGACGCGCAACCTCGGCCTCTTCCTCCTCCACGACCCGCGCGCCGGGACAGTCACGCGCGCCGAGATTTACAACCTCGAACGCAAGCACGAGTACGGCGGCTACCCCGTCTACTGGCTCGGCCGCGCGGGGAACGAGGAGAGTCTTAATTACCTGCTCTCGCTCGTCGAGTCGGCGCGGCCCGAGCCGGTCGTCGAGACGGCGACCGTCGCGCTCGCCGCCCACGACGACCGGCGCGTGAACGACATGCTCAAGAATCTCGTCCGCGGGTCGAAGAACCAGGAGGTGCGCAAGACCTCGACCTATTGGCTCGGCCACATCGGCGGCGAGCAGGTCTTCCTGTCCGAGCTCGTCCGCAACGAGCGCGAAGACCGCGAGGTGCGCGAGGCGGCCGCGCACGCCGTCGGGCTGTCGCGCGACGCGGAAGCGCTCAGTGCCGTCCAGAGCCTCTACGCCGTCGTCGCCGACCGCGAGGTGCGCGCGGCGCTCGTCCACTCGGCCGCGCACAACGAGGACGAGGCCGCGGCTTCGGCCTTCCTCCTGAAGGTGGCGCGCACCGACCGCGACCGCGAGGTGAAGGCGCAGGCGCTCCACCATTTGGGTCAGTTCGACAACGAGCAGACGGTCGAAGAGTTGATGAAGGTCTACGCCGCCGACCGCGATGAAGAGGTGCGGCAGGCCGTGCTCCACGCCCTCTCGCAGATGGAGAACCGGCGCGCGCACGCGCGGCTCCTGGAGATCGCGCGCGCGGGCGACGACGTCGAGTCGCGCCAGATGGCGATTCACTGGCTCGGGCAGCGCGGCGGCCCCGAGACGCTCGACGAGCTGATGTCCATCTACAACGCCGACCGCAACACGGAGATTCGCCAGAGGATTCTCCACTCGCTCACGCAGATGGAAGACCCGCGCGCCTACGCCAAGCTCGTTGAGATAGCGCGTACGGGCGACGACTCCGAGTTGCGCGCGCAGGCGATCCACTGGATCGGGCAGCGCGGCGAGCCGGCGATTGACGAGTTGTCGAAGCTCTACCAGTCGGAGCGCGACCACGACGTGAAGTCGCGCATCCTGCACGCGTATTCGCAGATCGACAGCCCGCGCGCGCTGGACAAGCTCTTCGAGGCGGCGCGCAGCGGCGACAGCGACCTGCGCCAGCAGGCGATCCACTGGCTCGGGCAGAAGGCCGGCGAGCGCAGCCTCAACGCGCTCCGCGACATGGCGAACAGCTCCGACGCGGACACGGACGTTCAGGTTCAGGTCGTCCACGCCATCAGCCAGCGCCCCGCCAACGAGGCCGTGCCGCTGCTCATCCAGATCGCGCGCACGCACCGCAACCCCGAGGTGCGCCGCATGGCAATCCACCGTCTGTCACAGACCGGCGACCCGCGCGCCCTCGAGCTCATCCAGGAGGTGCTCACCAAGTAAAGGGAATTTCACCACAGAGACACAGAGGCACGGCTTGAAGAGCGATAGCTCAACAGGCTGTGTCTCTGTGTCTCTGTGGTTAATTTTTCTTGAGACTTATGAGCCGGGGTCGAAGCGGTAGCCGATCCAGGGTTCGGTGAGGATGTAGCGCGGGGCGGCCGTGTCGGGCTCGACCTTCTTGCGGAGCTGGCCGACGAAGACTCTCAGGTACTCGGTCTGCTCGGACGAGTCGCCGCCCCAGATGGAGGTGAGCAGCGTGCGGTGCGTCAGAACCTTGCCCGGGTGGCTGACGAGGTAGACCAGCAGGTCGTACTCCTTCGGCGTCAGGTGCACCTCCGCGCCCTTCACCCTCACGCGGCGGTTCTCAAGGTCGACGCGGAAGTCTCCGACTTCGAGCACGGGCGAGGCCTCGTCGCCCGCCTTCGCCGCCTGCGCGCGCCGGAGCGCGGCGCGGATGCGCGCCAGCAGCTCGTCCATCCCGAACGGCTTCGTCACGTAGTCGTCGGCGCCCGCGTCGAGCGCCTGCACCTTCGTCTTCTCCTCGCCGCGCACCGAGAGCACGATGATCGGCGTCTGCGAGATGGCGCGCAGATTCCGACAGAGTTGCAGGCCGTCGGTGCCCGGCATCGAGAGGTCTGTGACGACGAGGTCGGGCGGCCAGTCGCCGAAGGTCTGCAGAGCGGCCAGCCCGTCGCCCGCGACGCGCACGTCGTAGCCGTGCGTGGTCAGGCTCCTTCGCAGCACGCGCGTAATCTGCGGCTCGTCATCGACGATCAGTATTCGCTGCTTGTCGTCCATCGGCATCTTCTTCGTCGCCCACGGGGAGCGTGACCACGACGCGGCACCCGCGCCCCGTCAGCCCTTCTTCGATCTCTATGCGCCCGCCGTGCGCCTCGACGATGCCCTTCGCGATGGCGAGGCCCATCCCCGTCCCCGAAGTCTTCGGCGTGCCCGAGTCGCCGTCACGCATCGCGCGGAAGAACTTGTCGAAGACCCGCTCGCGCAAATCCCGTGGCACGCCCGGCCCCTCGTCTTCGACGCTCAAACGCACGCGGCCTTCGCCCGCCGCCCCGGCCGCGACGCGGATCTGCGTGCCCGCGGGCGCGTACTTCGCGGCGTTGTCGAGGAGCGTGTAGAGGACTTCGGCGACCGCGCGCGCGTCCACCCGCACCGCGGGGAGTCCTTCCTCGACGTTCACAGAGACCTCGTGCGCGCGCGTGCGCGGGGCGGCGCGCTCGGCGGCGGCCGCGACTATCTCCTCGACCGAGCCCCAGCGGCGGCGCAGGTGCATCTCGCCCGCCTCGATGCGCGCCAGCTCGACCAAACCTTCGATGAAGCGGTTGAGGCGGTCGGTCTCCTCGTCTATCACTTCGAGCATCTCGCCGCGCCCCTCCTCGTCGAGCGCCACCGACTCCGCGACGTGCGCGCCCGCGCGGAAGTCTTCGAGCAGCGTCGTGACCGAAGCCTTGATCGAGGTGAGCGGCGTCCGCAGGTCGTGCGTCACCGCGTCCAGGAGCGCAGACTTCAGGCGCTCGCTCTGCTCCAGGGCCTTCGCCTGGCTCGCGCGCTCGAAGGCTTCGCGCAGCTCGCGGTAGAGTCGTTCGATCTCGTGCCGGCTCGCCTCGGCCTCCTCGGCGCGGCGCTTGGCGCGCGACCAGAGCTGGCCGGCCGTGACCGCCGTGACGAGGAAGGCGAAGAGCGCGACCCAGTTGTCGCGCGCGTCGATGCTGAACCTCCCGACCGGCGGCAGATAGAAGAAGTTGAAGCAGACGACGCCGAGCAGCGACGAGAGCACCGCGGGGCGCGCGCCCCAGCCCGTCGCGACGAAGAGCACGGCGAGGAGCAGGCCGAGCGCCACGGTCGTCGTGTTGACGTGGTCGCCGAACAGCTTGAGCGCGCCCGTCACGGCCGCCGTGACGAGCACGGCCACGGCGTAGCCCACGCGCTTGCCCTCGAATCTCTTCGCCCACACGCCCCCCATTGTAAACCTAACGGCGCAGGTGGTGGGGCACGCTCGTCACGACGACGTTGCGCTCGAACAGAAGCTTCCCCTTCAGGAGCAGCGCCGTCTGGTTGTGGAGCAGCTGCTGCCACCACGCGCGCGGGACGAACTCCGGCAGGACGATGGTGGTGATGGAGTCTCGCTCGCGGCGCGACTCCTCCTTGATGAAGTCGATGAGCGGCCTCGTGATCGAGCGGAAGGGCGAGTGCAGCACCGTCAAAGGCAGGCCGCCGCCCCACACCTGCCACTGCTTCCTGACCTCTTCGGTGTTCTCCGGATTTATCTCGACGTAGACGGCCGTAATCTCGTGGCCGCCGTTCGAGCTGAGGCTGCGCGCGTAGTCGATGGCGGGCAGCACGCCGCGGTGTATCCCGGAGACGGGGACGAGGATGCGGTGGCGCATCCTCGCCCGGCAGGGGTTCACGCCGTCGAGCCGGAGCTGCGCCGCGACCAGCTTGTAGTGGCCGTTGATGGCGCGGAACATCCAGACGAGAAGGGGTATCAGCACGATGACCGCCCACGCGCCGTGCGTGAACTTCGTGACCGTGATGACGATGAGCACGACGAACGTGATGAACGCCCCCGCGCCGTTGACGAGCGTCGCCGTGAACCAGTTCCCGCCCCGGTCGCGCTCGAGCGCGCGCAGGCGCTCGCGCGCGTGCGTCGCGGCCGAGGGGTCAACGGTGCGGTGGATGCTCTCCTCCTGCTCCTGTTGGAGGATGCGCGCCCTGTTCTCCTCCCTGTTTCGTTCGCGCAGCCAGTGGACGACCATCCCCGATTGCGAGAGCGTGAAGGAGAGGAAGACGCCGACCGCGTAGAGCGGCAGCATCGCCTGCTCCTGCCCTTTGAAGATGACGATGAGGACGACGGACAGGACGGCGAGGATGACGATGCCGTTCGAGAAGACGAGCCGGTCGCCGCGGTTGGCGAACTGGCGCGGAAGGTACCGGTCGGCCGCGAGCAGGGACGCGAGGCGCGGGAAGTCCGCGAACGAAGTGTTCGCCGCGAGCACGAGGATCGCGGCCGTCGCCGCCTGCGTGAAGTAGTAGAACGGCCCCGTGCCGAAGGTGTGGCGGGCCATCGCCGAGACGAGCGTCTCCTCGGCTCCCGGCGGGTGCGCGTTGAGTTTGTAGGCGAGGAGGCCCGTGCCGAGGATGAGCGTCGTCATCACCAGGGCCATCCACGTCAAGGTCGTCGCCGCGTTCGACGATTCCGGCCGCTTGAAGGCGGGGATGCCGTTCGAGATGGCCTCGACGCCCGTCAGGGCCGTGCAGCCCGCGGCGAACGCGCGCATCAGCAGCCACGTCAGCGCGCCGCCCGTCAGCGCGCCGTGCGCCACTTGGCCGACCGTCTGGTCGTAGTAGACACTCTCGGCCGGCGGCGTCGGCATCGTCTCGCCCGTCGCGTAGAAGCGCACGAAGCCGACGACCACCAGCGCCAGCATCGAGAAGATGAAGAGGTAGGTCGGCCCCGCGAAGATGGCCCCCGACTCCCGCACCCCGCGCAGGTTGATGACGGCGATGAGGAAGACGATCAGGACGCAGAGCGCCACGCGGTGCTCGTGCAGGAAGTCGAGCCGCGTCCCCTGCGCCGCGGAGGTGACGGCCGCCACGCCGGCCGAGACCGACACGGCGACGGTCAGGATGTAGTCGACCAGAAGTGCCGCGCCCGCGACGAGTCCCGACTGCGTCCCGAGGTTGTCTTTGGCGACGATGTAGGCGCCGCCGCCCGAGGGGTACGCGTGGATGGTCTGCCGGTACGAGAGCGTGAGTATCGCCAGCAGGACGGTGATGCCGATGACGACGGGGACGAGGTAGCCGATGGCGAGTGAGCCCGCGGCGAGCAGCACGAGCAGGATGGCCTCGGTCGAGTAGGCGACCGACGAGAGCGCGTCGGACGAGAAGACGGCCAGCGCCGTCTTCTTATTCAAACGCTCGTGCTGCGCCTGCTCGCTCGAAATCGGGTTGCCGACCAGCGTGCGTTTCAATGATCTCCACATCGGTCTGAACCGTTCCCCCCCGCGCCGCAAAGACGAGGTGGCACGGAGGCGCTCGGCCCCCGTGCCACCTTCAACCTACGGATACTGCGGCCGCAACCTTCCCGTTTAAGCCAAACGATCACCGGGAGGATGCTACAACCCCGCGCATAAGGATGGGATAAAAGGTTCGTAAGAAATTTATAAGGGATCGGCCGTTCAGGGCCGTAGCATCCTCCGCAGTTTCATCCGCGCCTTGTGCAGTTGCGACTTGCTCGTGCCCGAAGAGATGCCGCACAGGCGCGCCACCTCGTCGTGCTCGTAGCCCTCCACGTCGTGCAGGATAAAGACGGCGCGGTAGCCCGGCGGCAGACGTTCGACGGCCTTCTCCAGGGCGACGCGCTCGGCCGAGAGCGGGCCGGAAGTCTCCGCGTCGGGCGTGGCCCTGTCGGGCGGCGGGCCGCCGTCCTCCGTGACCTGCTCGTAGCGGGCCGAGGCCCTCCGGAAGTGCATCAGGACGCGGTTGACCGTCACGCGGTGAATCCACGTCGAGAGCGCCGCCTCGCCCCGAAAGCTCCCCAGCGCCCGGTGCAGGTTGACGAAGACATCCTGCGAGAGGTCTTCGGCCTCCGCCACGTTGCGCGTCATCCGCAGGCAGAGCGTGTAGACGATGACGTGATAACGCCGGTAGACCTCTTCGAGCGCACCCATGTCGCCGCCCGAAACCCTCCGCGCCAGCTCAAGCTCCGGGCACCGGCGCAGGTCGGACTCGACCGACGCCCTCTCGCCTGCTTCGAAGACCCGCGCGACTTCCGCGATTGCCGCTCCCATCTTTCACCTCCTCGGTCACAGCGAGTTCAGGAAACCGAGCACCTGCGCCTTCTGCGCGGCCGAGAGTGCGACGTACCTCTTCGTCACGGCGGCGGCCTGGCCGGCGTGGCGCTGGATGGCCTCCGAAGGGGTGAAGGAGAGTCCGTCGTGCATCAGGCGGTTGCGCGTCCGCAGTCCCCACAGCGGCGCGGTGCGAATCTGGTTCGCGGTGCCTGCGTACTCCGGCGTGTTCAGAACGGGTATGCCGTCGCCGGTGCCGACGTTGTGCAGGAGGAAGTCGCTGAACGGGTGGATGAGCTTGTTGCCGAGCGCCGCGGGGACTGTGAACGTCCCGCCGTTGACGACGGAGCCGGGCATCGCCGTAGCAATCGAATCGGTGTGGCAGACGGCGCAGCCGACCTGTTTGAAGAGCTTCTCGCCCGCCAACGCCTCGCCCGTGGAGGGGCCGCGCGCGGGCGCCTTCGTCGCGCGCATGAAGTCCGCGAAGGCGAGCGCGTCTTCGCCGTCGTCCTCCGGGTCGGGCGTGAAGTCGTAGCCGGAGCCCATGCCGACGAAGCGCCCGCCCGAGGTGTTCTCGGCCGGGAGCACGGGCGTCGTGATGCCCAGCTCGTTGAGGTAAGCGTCGAAGGCGAAAGAGACGAGGGAGGCGTGCTGGCTCTTCCAGCCGAAGCGGCCGATGCGCGCCTCGCCGTTGCCTTCGAGCACGGGGACGAGGACGGCCGTGCCGCGCATGGAGTTGGGCTGCCGGTCGCGGATGGATAAGAGGGTCGAGTTCGAGATCGCCTCGACGTAGCCGTCGCCGAGCGTGTTGGGCGAGATGCGGAAGGTGCGCGTGTTGTCCGCGTCGACGACCTGCTCGACGATGTCCGGGTAGGTCGCGCGCGAGTGGAGGAGCGAGCCCCCGAGCGATTCGAAGAACTCGCCGTTCACGGTGCGCCCCGTGCGCTGCACGGTCACCTGGCTCGCGCCGCCGGTGACGACGTTCTGGTGGCACTCGCGGCAGCTCTGCGCGTTGTAGGTCGGGCCGACGCCGTCGGCCGCGGTCTCGAACTCTTCGAAGATGAACCGGTTGTCGTTGTGCGAGCGGCGCGCGACGACCGTGTCGCCGTTGAGGGTCGCGAAGTCCGGCCCCTGTTCGGTGTAGCCGTTGGTCAGGTTGTCGAAGCCCGCGGGGGCCTCGGTCGCGTTGGTCTTGACGGGCTTGAAGACGGGGGCGCCGTCGATGCCGCCGCTCGACAGCCCCGCGTTCGGGTCGGGCGAGCCCTCGTCTTCGATGACGCCGTTGTGCCGGAACCTTTCGCGGCGAACCTGCTCGGCAGACTTCTGCGGGGCGGCGCCTGCGGGTCGCGGCGGCGCGGCGCCGACGTAAGCGGACGCGACCACGGCGGCTGCGACGGCGACGGCGACGGGGGCGAACTTCAAAGTCTTCATACTGCCTCCTGATGCTGCGTGGAAGAGCGCGAGTGAATGAAGGGAGAGCGACGACTCGGTGATGCGTCGGCCGAGGGATTGGCAAGGCGCGTTCCACGAAGGGATGCTCAGTTTTCGTGAGGAAGAGCGCTGTGGGCGGGACAGAACTGACCAACGCGCGCTGCTTTGAGATTCGAAGTCTGTGACAGGAAGGAACAGCGGATTTGAACTTCCAACTTTGAAATTTCAAATCTGCAAGGGCAGGTGGATGGTGAAGGTGGAGCCGTGGTCGGGTTCGCTTTCGAGCGTGACGCGGCCGCCGTGCCTTTCGACGATCTCTTTGACGAGCGGGAGGCCGAGGCCGGTGCCGACGACCTCGGCCTTGATGTCGCGTTCGAGGCGGTAGAACTTCTCGAAGACGCGGGCGCGGAACTCTTCGGGGATGCCGTAGCCCCGGTCGCGGACGTAGATGCGCGCGTGCGTCTGGTCGCTTGCGGAGCCGACCTCGACCTCTGAGCCGTCGGGGCTGTACTTGATGGCGTTGCCGAGGAGGTTGTTGACCGCCTGCGTGAGCAGTTGCCGGTCGGCGAAGAGCACGGGCGAGGGCTGCTCCAGCTTCGTGCCGATGTGGATGCCCTTCTCGGCCGCCGCCGCGCGGCCGAAGGCGCGGACGCACTCGCCGATGACCTCGTTCGCCGGCACGGAGACGCGGCCGAGGGTCTGCGCGCCGGTCTCGATGCGCGTCACGTCGAGGTAGAGGTTGATGAGGTGGTTCATGCGCACGGCCTCGGAGTAGATGGTCTTCAGAGACTCGCGCGACTCCTCCTCCGGCACGGGGAACTTGAGCAGCACGTCGCTCAGAGCCCGGATGGAGGTCAGCGGCGCGCGCAGCTCGTGCGAGACGAGCTGCAAGGTCTCGGCCTTGACCCGCTCAAGCTCGCGCCGCTTCGTCACGTCGGTGATGATGACGATGAGTCCGATTGGCCCCTGACCTTCCGCCCCCTCGCCCGCCGCGACCGCCGAGAACTGCAGGACGTAGAAGCGCCCGCCGCTGCCGGGCTGCAGCTCGACCTCGGCCGTCGGCGCGCGGCCTTCGAGCGCCCCGCGCACCATCTCGCCGAGCGCCTCGCCTCTGAGCACGCCGACGCCGCCCGCGAACAGCTCTTCCAGACTTCGCCCCGCGAGCGCGTCACGGCCTTCGCCTTCCCAGAAACGCTGCGCGGCCGGGTTGGCGAAGACCACGCGGCCCGCGACGTCTGCCACGAGCAGCCCGTCGGTCATGCTCTCGAAGACCTGATTCATGAAGCCGACGCGCGCGACGAGGAGCGCCGTGACCTCGTCCACCGCGCGCAGCTTCCAGGCGACGTTGTGCGGCAGGCCCGCCGCGGCGACGCCGGCCGTCTCCTGAGAACCTTCGGCCGCGCCGCGCGGGATGAAACGCTTCTGGATGTCGGCGAGCCTGACCAGCTTCTCGTCCAAGTCCCTACTCGCCGCCAGAGACGTTTCGAGCAGGAGCAGTGGCACGACCGTGATGAAGCCGACCAACATCGGCACCAGGGGCGGCATGACGAAGTACCGGTTGAAGACGAAGAGGCTGCCGCCGACGATAACGAAGAGCATGAGGCAGAGGCCCGGCACCACGCGCCAACCGTCGAGCAGGCGGACGCACGCCGCCGCGCAGAGGATGACCAGCAGCGCGACGCCGAAGCCCGCGAGGTCTGTCCGCGGCGTGAGCCAGAGGCCGCGCCGCATCGTCTCGATGACGTTGGCGTGCACCTCGACGCCGGGCATGCCCGTGCCGCCCTGCCGCCCGCCGTCGGCGTAGGAGATGTAGGGCGTGATGCGCGTGTCGCCGAGCGTCTGCGCCACGGCGCCGACGAGCACGATCTTGTTATCGAAGGCCGCGGGCGGCACCGCGCCGCTGATGACGTCGGCGATGCTGTAGTAAGGAAACGTCCGCGGCGGGCCGAGGTAGTTGATGATCATCTCGTTCGGGCGCGTGAGGGTGACGCCCGGGATGTCAGACTTCTCGGTCTCGTTATGAACTGCTATCTCGTGACGCCCGACGCGGACGGCCCCTTCCCTCTCCTCGATGGCCCCGGGCGGGACGTTCTCGGCGACGCGCAGCGTTTCGAGTCCGAAGGCCCAGAGGCGCTCGCCGCTGTCGTCGGCTTTGCTCAACTGGACTGTGCGGAGCACGCCGTCCACGTCCGGGTCTGCGTGCGCGTGGCCGGTGGCCGCGGCGGCGGCCTGCATCTCTTTAAGCGGCAGAAGCCAGCGCGCGGCGTCGCCCTCGCCGTCGGCAGAAGTCTCCGGCTCGGTCAACTGCGCGGGCAGGACGACGCGGCCGCTGCGCCTTATGGCCTCGGTCAGAAGCGCGTCCTGCGCGGGGTCGGAAGGTTCGGCGTAGACCACGTCGAGCCCCACTGCTCTGGGCTGCGCGGCCGTGATGCGGTCGAGCGCCGAAGCCATGACCGAGCGCGGCCACGGCCAGCCGCCCACGCGCTGCAAGCTCGCGTCGTCCACGGCCACGATGACGATGTCGCCGGGCGGCTGGACGCGCCCGCGGAAGCGGAAGAGCATGTTGACGGAGGCGGCCGTCAGGGACGGGACGAGCCACGTCACGGCGACGGCCGCCGCGAGACTCAGGAGCAGGATGAGGCCGGTCGAGACTATCTGTGAGCGTGTGCCGCGCAATGCAGTTTACAGTCAGCTTTAGCTAAAAGAATTTAACCACAGAGACCCAGAGACACAGCTTTAAGAAATTTGAAATTGCCTTAGCCGTGTCTCTGTGTCTGTGTGTTTAATTTTCTCCGTCCTCCTCGCGCGCGTCCTGCGCAAGGCCGTCGGCTTCGAGGTAGCGGTAGAGCGTGCGTCGGTTGATGCCGAGCAGCTCGGCCGCGCGCGACTTGTTGCCGGCGGACTCCGAGAGGACGAGCCGCGTGTAGCGCCGGCACAGCTCGTCGAGCGTGGGCCGGTCGTCGGCGAGCGTGAAGATGTGTGCGGGCGGAGTCGATTCGACCGCGGCCGCCGGCGCACGCGCGACGATGTACTCGGGCAGGTCGCCCGCGCGGACGACGTGGTTGGTGCAGACGGCCGCCGCGTGCTCGATGGCGTTCTCAAGCTCGCGCACGTTGCCCGGCCAGTCGTGTCGCGCGAGCAGTTCCATCGCCTCGGCCGCGATCTGCTTTCCGGCGCCATACTTTCTTAAGAAGTGTCGGACGAGGAGCTTCAAATCCTCCGTCCCGCGCTCGCGCAGGGGGGGCAGGCGGATACGCAGGACGCCGACGCGGTAGAAGAGGTCTGCGCGGAACTCGCCGCTCTCGACCAGCCGCTCGAGGTTCCGGTTCGTCGCGCCGACGACGCGCACGTCCACCTTGCGCGCCTCGCGCTCGCCGATGCGCCGCACCTCTTTCTCCTGAAGCACGCGCAGGAGACTCGCCTGGAGCGACGCGCCGGTCGTGCCCAGCTCGTCGAGCAGGATGGTGCCCCCCTGCGTGCTCTCGAAGAGGCCGACGCGGTCTGCGTTCGCGCCCGTGAAGCTGCCCTTGGCGTAGCCGAACAGTTCCGACTCGAGCAGCGTCTCGGTGAGCGCGCTACAGTTGATGGCGGTGAAGGGTCTTTCCGCGCGGCGGCTGTAGCGGTGGATGGAGCGCGCGACCAGCTCCTTGCCCGTGCCCGACTCGCCTTCGATGAGCACGGTCGTGTCGGTGCGCGCGGCGTGCGCCATCAGCTTGTAGACGCGCACCATCTGCGGGCTGTGGCCGATGAGTCCCGAGCCGGAGAGTTCGGGCTCGGCGCCCTCGTCCGAGGCGTCGTGGCCGCGCTCGGCGGCGCGCTTGACGACGGCCATCACCTGCTCGATGTCGAAGGGCTTGGCGATGAAGTCGGCCGCGCCCTCCTGGATCGCCTCCATCGCGATCTCGAGCGAGCCCTGCGCCGTGAGCGCGATGACCTTCGTCTCGGGGTCGAGGCGGCGGAACTCGCGTATGACTTCGAGGCCGCCCACGTCGGGCATGAAGACGTCCGTGAGCACCACGTCGAAGTGCTCGGACTGCCCGCGCGTGATGGCCTCGCGCCCGCTCCCGACGGCCGTCACCTCGTAGCCACTCAGACGCAGCGGCACCTCCAGCGCGAGCCGCGCGCCGCGCTCGTCGTCGGCGACGAGGATTTTCACCTTCACGTTATCGGGCATCATCCGTCGAGAATTAGGTCAGAACCACCCGCGGTAGCGGGTGGCCCTTTGCGAACGGCACGCTCGGATAACAAAGGGCCACCCGCTACCGCGGGTGGTTCTGACCCTTATATCAATCTAGTTTTCTTCTTGCGGTGGCCGACGGCCGCCGTCGCGCTGTGCGTCGCGCTGGTCGCCGGGGCGGTCGCCGGGGGAGCGGTCGCCGTCGCGCTCGCGCGGGCGCACGCCGTCGCCCGCGCCGCCGCCGTCTCGTCCGCCGCGGCCACCCGCTTCAGGCCCGCGCGCTTCGCGGCGCGGCTCGAACGTGTCGTCGTTGCGGCCCGGGCGGAAGGTGTTGGGCGATTCGGGCGGGCGACCCAAGCGGACGCGCGTCGACCAGCCCGGCGGGAGGACGACGAACACGTCCGGCGAAGACTGGTTGCTGACGGCCACCTCGCCCTCGTGCACGTCCACGCGCGTCTCGCCGCCGCCCGAGACCAGCACGTCGAAGAGCGTGCCGCGGACGGCGATGACGGCGGTCGGCGTGTTCACCTTGTAAGGGTTCGGCCGTCCCCCCATCTTCTCGATGCGGATGCGCGTCTTGCCGCGCAGCACGTTGAAGAGCGTGCGGGGCGAGCGCGAGAGGTCTGTGATCTCGACCGTCGTCTGCTCGCCGATGACGGCCTGCGAGCCGTCGGTCAGGCCGAGCACGAGCCGCCCGCCTTTGAAGGTCTTGATGACGTCACCGGCCGCAAGCTCTTCGCCCGCGCCGAAGGCGATCTTGGCGAGCGCGGCCTGGCCCTGCCCGCGGCGTTGAATCTCGACGGCGCCCTCGCTGCTGAGCACCCGCGCCGAGACGAGGGCCTGCGGGCGCGCCTCAGTCCGCGCCAGAAGGGGGAGACTCAGGAAGAGCAGGCAGACGACTGTGATTCTCTTGGAGAGCATTTCGCAACCCACCTGTCAGACCGAAGGAGTCCTGCGCGTGGCGCAGCACGCGGGGGAGCTTATACAGCTTATACAAACATCATACCACCGCGTCAGCGCGGGTTGCCGAACAAACACCAAATGCCTGTGACGGAATTAACCGCGCGCTCCGGGTGATGTCAATCCAGACGTGACGGAAATGCACAGGAGAGATGGCCCGAAGGAGTTTTATCTCGACACCGCGCGAGCCGGTCGGTTAGGATGTTTCTAGCGGGTCGCGCGGTGGCCCCGGGGCCTCAGCCGCCGACGCCGTCTTCATCCCAGCCTTACGCCCGAAATAGAAGCATTGAAAGACGAACCAAGGCACGAGCGCGGCGCGAATCTGCGCAGGAACAGGCGGGTCAAGATGCGCTTCCCCGTCCGGGTCGAGATGCCCGTAGACGAGGGGCGCACGCGTGTGCTGCACGCCTACACGGTCGTCGTCAGCCACGCCGGCGCGACGCTCGACATGGACGAACCCATCCCCGAGGGCATGGGGCTTCAGGTCTCGCCGCCCTTCGGCGGTTCCCTGCTGGCCGAGGTCAACGGCGTCTGGTTCGACGGCGAGACCGGACGGCACCGCGTCAGCATACGCCTCCTCGACCCCCTGTCCTGGACTTCGCCCGAGCGCTTCGTCTCGTCTTCGGGTCACGAGCCGGAGCGCGTGAACGTCCGGATTCACCCGTGGGTGTGGCAGATGCTCGGCGAGTACACGGCCTACCTCAACGAGACGGCCGCGGCGGACGCGACCGCGGACGGGGTCGCGGAGGGCATCCTCGAACGCGCACTGCTGGCCGACGCGCAGTTTCAGAAGTGGTTCACGGCGAAGATTACCGAAGACATCGAAGCCTGGGAGGAGTGCCTGCGGGAGGGTTGAAGGTGACGGGGCCGAAACCTTCAGGGGTTCGGCCCGAGCAGGTCGAGCAGCCGCTCGCGCGCGCCGCCCTGCGAGTAGGCGCCGAAGCGCACGCCGAAGCCGGTCTCGCTGACCCAGAAGACGACGTTCCCCCAGAGCACGAGGGCTTCGTGGCCGGGGATGTCGAAGCGCAGACTCACAAGGTCTCCGTCATTCACACGCTCTTCGCTCGTGACGAAGCAGCCGCCGGCGCTGAGGTCTGTGACCTCGCCCTGGATTTCGGGCGACTCCTCGCGCTTGACGTGGACGCGGAAGCTCACCTTGTAGCGGCGGTCGACGCGCCTCTCGTCGGTAACCGTCCCCTGCGTGTTCATGCGGCATAGTGTAACACCGTCCGCCCTCCGCAACTTATCATTCGGGCAAACGAAATCTCCCCACAACCAAACGCGCCCCGCACCCTTTACTATTGAATTAACAACAAGGGGGTTCGAAAGGGTGGGCAATATCATCGGGTACGCGTGCGGCGGGCTGTCCGTCGCGTTTGTAATCTTCTCCATCTGGTCGGCGGCCAGGGGCGGCGGCGAGGGCATGGTTCCGATGCTCGTCGGGTTCGCGCTGCTGCTCGTCGCGGTCTTTACCCTCAAGCCGGCGCGGACGGGGGCGTGAGCGATTGTTGAGGCTCGGTAACGTTACCGCAACGAAGACGCAACCACGCGGGGCGACCGGGCACGATAGGATGACGGGCGAGGGGAAGGGACGACCTTCTCCCTTCACAAGAAAGCCGGGGCGCCCTTTTCGTCGGGGATTTGGGCGTCCCGGTTTTTATTTCGGCACGTCGCGCAGGTCGCAAACACGTCCGCAGTCTGTTTCGCAGACTGACCGCTACGTACGCCCGCGTCCAAACGGGCACCCGACGCCGCAACGATTCCACACTTTATTCATAAGAGTCGCGCAACCCTCGGCACGCGCGCGGCGGTTATCGTCTCCGACAGAATCGACGCAGCCGCTTTCAAAGGTGCAGGGGCCTCGCACCCGAAACTGCTTTGCCTTCCGGCCGCGGCCGTGTGCGATTCGGCAATCAATTTTCTTGTGAAAGGGAGACGGTTCATGAAGTCCATCCGCTTCGGAAATATTACCTATCTGTGCGCCTCGCTCTTGCTCGCGCTGGCGCTCGCGCCCGCGGCCTTCGCGCAGGAAGCCAACACCACTTCTTCGACCAGCAACAGCACGGCCTCGGTCGCTTCGGGCCAGAAGCTGAAGCTCAAGGGCGTGGTCACGCGCCGCGACGCCGACACCTTCGTCGTACAGGATCAGACCGGCAGAACCTACACCGTGCTCCTGAACGACCGCACGAGCGTCAAGACGAAGGGCGGCTTCTTCGGCGGCGGCACCAACTACGGCGTGACCGCCATCCTGCGCGGCCTCAACCTCGAAGTCGAGGGGCGCGGCGACGGCACCAACCTCGTCGCCGAGAAGGTGCGCTTCAACGACACAGACCTCCGCACGGCGCGCACGGTCGAGGCCAACGTGACGCCGGTCGAGAACCGCGTCGGCGAGGCCGAGGGGCGCATCGGTCAGGTCGAGCAGAACGCGCAGCGTTTGTCGGGCCAGTTAGATGAACTCGCGGCCGTCTCGAACGCGGCCCGTGGCGGCGCCAAGGCCGCGCAGGAGACCGCGGACGCGGCCGTCGCGGGCGTGAACGCGACCAACGACCGCATCTCGGCGCTCGACGACTACCAGGCGCAGAACAGCCAGAGCATTCAGTTCAAGGTCGGCAGCGCCACGCTCTCGCCCGAGGCCAAGCAGCAGCTGGACACCATCGCGCAGCAGGCCGGCACCGCGAAGGGCTACGTCCTTCAGGTGAGCGGCTTCGCTTCGAGCGACGGCTCGACGGAGGCGAACCGCCGCCTCTCGCAGCGCCGGGCCGAGAACGTCATCCGTTACCTCGTCGAGAACGGCAACATCCCGCTGCGCCGCATCATCACGCCGTACGGCTACGGCGAGTTGCAGCCCGTCGCGGACAACACGACGCGCGAAGGGCGCGAGCAGAACCGCCGCGTCGAGGTGCAGGTGCTCGTCAGCCGCGGCCTGACGCAGGGCTCGCCCGTCGCGGCTTCGGGCAACGCCACGCCCGACACGCAGCCTTAGTTAGTCACAACTCTCCCCAACGAAGGGCCGGAGGGAATTTTCCTTCCGGCCCTTCTTCATTTCGAAAGACGCAGACTGAAATTGTCATCTTGCAGACCGCCTCCGCCCTTTTGCAGAAAAGGTTCACCACAGAGACACAGAGGCACAGCCCGATGCGTTATAACTCAACCAGCTGTGCCTCTGTGTCTCTGTGGTTAAATCCGGCGCGGCGTTCACACGAATGCACACTGCTACAACTCAAAGAATGGGCTGTTGCGTCGAGACGGTCGACCTCACGCACAGGTTTTCCGAGGCCGAGCCGGCCCTGGATCGGGTCAGGCTTCAAGTCACAGAGGGCAGCATCTACGGCTTCCTCGGCCCCAACGGCGCCGGCAAGACCACGACGCTCAGGCTGATTCTCGGCCTCCTCAAAAAGCAGCGCGGCGAGATTTACGTCTTCGGCCGGCCCTTCACGGAAACCCGCGTCGAGACGCTGCGCCGCCTCGGCTCGATGATCGAAAGCCCTTCCATCTACGCGCACCTGACCGCGGCCGAGAACTTACAAATCCTGCAGAGGGTCTACCGCTGCCCGAAGCGGCGGGTCGAAGAGGTGCTGGAAGTGGTCGGGCTGGCGCGGACGGGCCGCAAGCGCGCGGGCCAGTTCTCGCTCGGGATGAAGCAGCGCCTGGGGCTGGCGCTCGCGCTGCTCCACGCGCCCACGCTGCTCGTCCTCGACGAGCCGACCAACGGCCTCGACCCGAACGGCATTCTGGAGATGCGCGGGCTGCTGCGGACTCTGAACCGCGAGCACGGCGTGACGATACTCGTCTCAAGCCACCTCCTCTCCGAGGTGGAGAAGCTGGTCACGCACGTCGGCATCATCAACCACGGCCGGCTTCTGTTTCAGGGGACGCTTGCGGAGCTTCTGAGCAGGCGGCGCGCGAACGCGTCCGTCGTCTTCGAGACGGACGACGACGCGAAGGCCGAGCTTGTCATCCGCGGTCTGGCCCTGAGTCCGAACGCCGTGCCCGGCGGCGTCGCCATCCGCGGGCTCGAAAGGGAGCAGGTCGCGGGCGTCAACCGGGCGCTCGTCGAGAGCGGCGTCGGCGTCTTTCAGATCGGCAGGGTCGAGAGCGACCTCGAAAAAATCTTCCTCGACATGGTGGGCGGGTGAAGGCCATGAACTTCGTCAACAGCTTCCGGGCCGAGTGGCTCAAGCGGAGGCGCAGCCTCGCCTCGTGGCTCGTCGTCGTCGGCGCGTTCTTCACGCCGTCCATCATCACGGCTTCGCGGATCAAGAATCACGCCGCGCTGGCCCCTCTCTACGCCGCCGACGACTTCTGGCGGAAGCTCTGGAACCAGTCCTGGGAGTCGATGGAGGTCTTCCTGCTGCCCATCGGCATCATCCTCGCAACGGGCTTGATCGCGCAGATCGAGTACAAGAACAACACCTGGAAGCAACTGCACACGACGCCGCAATCGTACACGACCGTCTACGCGGCGAAGCTGCTCGTCGTCCTGCTGATGCTCGTCCAAGTCTTCGCGCTCTTCAACGTCGGGGTCTACCTGTCGGCGGTGATTCCTTCGGCGCTCTTCGCGGGCGTGCCTTACCCCGCGGCGCCGATTCCCTTCGACGACTTCTGGGCCGCGAACGTCAACTTCTTCGTGGACTGCCTGCCCATCGTCGCCCTGCAATACCTCCTCAGCCTGCACTTCAGAAATTTTTTAGTCCCCGTCGGCGCGGGCTTCGCGTTATGGTTTCTCGGCGTCGGGCTGCTCTCGTGGGAGTACAGTTACCTCTTCCCGTACAACCACGGCGCCATCAACTTCCTGACCGCGACGGGGCACTTCGACGGGCGGAAGGTTCCCTTCCGCGTCGAACACCTCGCGCTCGTCTACGCGGCCGCGTTCACCGCCGCGGGCTGGCTGCTCTACGTCACCAAGAGGGAGAAGGGTTGAAAAGGACTGTCGTCGTTCTCGTCCACTGCGGCTACTGGCTCGTCTACCTGCTGCTCTTCTCGCTCATCCTCGCCGTCATCGGGGCGCAGGCGAGGAGGCCGCTGCCGCCCCTCCTGCCCCCGCCCTCGCTGCTCGTCCTCTGCGTCGCGCCGAACCTCTTCGCGTTCTACACCTCCTACTTCCTGCTCGCGCCGCGGTTCCTGGCGCGCAAGCGAATCCCCGCCCTGGTCATCTTCGGCGCGGCGGTCTGCGCGGCCTCCGCGGTCGCGGGCGCGCTCCTCTCGGTTCTCTTCTTCGGCTTCGCGCAGGCCATCTTTCACGACGCGCGCGAGTTCCTCTCGCTCGCGGCGACGCTCTTCGCCATCTGCGCGCTCCACGGCGGCGCCGCGCTCGTGCTCCGCGGCTTCGTCTCGTGGTACGGCGAGCTGGCGCTGAAGGAGGAGCTGACCCGCCGGAACTTCGAGACCGAGCTGGCGCTCATCAAGTCGCAGATCAACCCGCACTTCCTCTTCAACACCATCAACAACATCGACGTGCTCATCTCGAAAGACCCGGCGCTCGCCTCCGAGTACCTCAACAAGCTCTCCGGCATCCTGCGCTACATGGTCTACGAGACGAGGGCCGAGAGGATACCTCTGGCCCGCGAGCTGGACTACGTCGGGAAGTACGTCGAGCTGCAGAAGATTCGCACGGCGAACCCCGGTTATGTAAACTTCGAGGTGAAGGGCGACGCGCACGGCCTGGAGGTCGCGCCGATGCTTCTCTTCCCCTTCGTCGAGAACGCCTTCAAGCACACGGAGGGCGCGAAGCAATCCGGTTCGGTTCGCATCAACGTTTCCGTCGAGAACAGGCGTCTCGTCTTCGAGTGCGCGAACACTTACCGGGCCGCGCCGGAAGGGGGGCGGGGCGGCGGCGGACTCGGGGACGAGCTGATCAGGAGGCGTTTGGCCCTGACCTACCCCGGCAGCCATTCGCTCGAAGTCGAAGCCGACGGCGCGGTCTACAGGGTGAAGCTGACGCTCGATGAGAATTAACTGCATCATCGTCGAAGACGAGCCGCTCGCGCTGGAGCGCACGCGGGAGTACGCGCTGCGGCTGCCGTACCTGAACGTGCTCGCGACCTTCGACAACGCCCCCGACGCCCTCGCCTTCCTCAAGACCGGCCGCGTCGACCTCATCTTCTTAGACATCAACCTCGGCGAAGTCTCGGGGATTCAGATGCTCGAAACGACGGCCGTCGACTGCCCCGTGATTCTCACGACGGCCTACCAGGAGTACGCCCTCAAAGGGTTCGACCTGAAGGTCGCGGACTACCTCCTCAAACCCTTCACGTTCGAGAGGTTCGTCCAGGCCGTCGAACGTGTGCAGCCCGTCAGGCGGGCGGTCACGCCGGGCAGTTCCATCTTCGTCAAAGTCGAGAGCCGCCTGGAGAGGGTCGTCCTGCGCGAGATAGTCTTCATCGAAGGCATGCGCGACTACCGCAAGCTTCACGCCGCCGGCCGGCGCCTGCTGACGCCGCAGACCTTCGCCGAGTTCGAGCGGCAGATACCCCCGCACATCGTCTGCCGCGTGCACAAGTCCTACATGGTCGCGCTCGACAAGATCGACTCGGTCGAGCGCGGGCGCATCAGAATCAAAGACAGGGTCATCCCCGTCTCCGAGACTTACCGGGAACAGTTCTACACACTCATCAACCACCCTTCGAGGTAGCCGAGTGGAGTCCGCCACAGAGACACGGCCTTTAATTTCAAATCTGAAATTTCAAACTCTCGAGGCCGTGCCCCTGCGGCGAACGCCTTCGTCAACGGCACTCAAACGCACGCCGCTTTAGAAGTAGGTGCGCGGCGAGAGGTAGCCGAGCGGCACGGGGAACTCGCCGAAGTTCGACACGACGTAGTGGCTGCCCGTCGCGGACGGGCGAATCCACCACGCGCCCGTCGAGTCGGGACGCTGCACGGCGATGTCGGCGCGCCCGTCGCCGTCGTAGTCGCCGGGCACGGGACGGTCGCCGGGCGAGCCCCATTGGACGGCCTGCATTTGCCCGTCGGAGCTGTTCAGGATGTACCACTTGGCCTGCTGCTCCGGGCGGAAGACCGCGAGGTCGGCGCGCCCGTCGCCGTCGTAGTCGGCCTGCACGGGGCTGTCGCCGGTCTGCCCCCAATGTATGGACTGCACCTGCCCGTCAGAGCTGTTCAGGATGTACCAGTCGCCGCCGGCGGGTCGGAAGACCGCGATGTCCGTGCGGCCGTCGCCGTCGTAGTCGGCGGGCGCGGGGATGTCCGCGGTCTGGCCGAAGTGCACGCCGTAGAAGGAGCCGTCCGGCCGGCGGATGTACCAGTCGCCGTTGCCGGGGCGGAAGACGGCGATGTCCGTCTGCCCGTCGCCGTCGTAGTCGCCGGCCACGGGCAGGTCGGCCGTGTCGCCGAACTGCACGCCGTAGAAAGAGCCGCTCGTGTCGGTCGCCACGTACCAGGTCGCGTTGCCGGGGCGGAAGACCGCGCGGTCGGTGCGGCCGTCGCCGTTATAGTCGCCGGGCGTCAGGACGTCCGCGCTCTGGCCGAAGTAGAAGGAGACTACCTGCCCGTCCGTGCTGTTGAGTGAACGCCACTGCCCGCTCCCGCGGTTGAAGTCCGAAACGTCGGTCTTGCAGTCGCCGTCGAAGTTCGCGCGGTTGTCGCGCGGGTAGCGCGTGAAGTCCGCATCCTCGTCGCCATTGGACTGCTGGCTCCGTGGACTGAAGAAGTAACGGCCCGAGGGCGTCGGCGTGACGGTGTAAGTGCCCCGCCGCCTTCTAAGCGAATACCGGCCCATACTGTCGGTCGTGGTGGTCGCGGGGGTGCCGCTGCCCTGGATCGTGACCGTGACACCGGGCAGAACCTGACCGGCGCAGTTTCTGACCGTGCCACTGATGAACACGAAGAAAGGCCCGCAGTCGGGGTCGTCAGGCTGACAGGTCGGTTGTGCCTCCTGCGCGGCCGCCGTCAGCGACAGTAACAGCATGAGCGCCGCCAGCAGCAGCCAGTTCCGCAGGTAGAGTTTTCCGTTCGTCTCACTCTGCATGATTCGTCTCCTCGCTTTCTCTTTTGGTGTGAACTCGCAGGGCACGCGCGCGCGCGTGTGTCGGATTGAGGTTGTGAACCGGGTCGGGGAGGTGCGGGTTCTCGTCCGCAAGAGGAGGCCGCGCTCGACGGTCGAGTCGCGGCGCCGCGGGGCGCGGAGATGGTCTGCGCGAAAAGGGGCGCACGGGGCCGAAAACCCTCTATTGTGCCGACGCCCCCCGCTGCGCTAAGATGCGGTCGCCAAACCGGAGCATCTTCGGCGCACCTCGTGCGTCGGAAGCTGTTTCGAGTTGGGGCCAACGGCGCTACTTGCAGGTAACGCCGTTGGCCTCTTTTGCGTCTGCGACGAATTGCCTGCGTTCAGGCCCTGCACTATACATCATATTTCACGTCTGTCAATCTCAATTATAGAAATAGCAGAAGTTCGCCGCCTTTACAGCAATCTTGTAGCGCCCCCGCGGGCGTCGAGGAAATCTTCGAACTTGTTGACATCGCTTGCGGTTGAAGATAGCTTTGCGGCGAAGGATGCAGGATTCGGACTCGGAAGAAAGAACGCTCTCCGAACTGGTCGCGTCGCTGGCGCAGGCGGGGCATTATTTCTACGGCCGGCAGTGGGCGGTCGGGACGAGCGGGAACTTCAGCGCCGTGTCGTGCGAAGACCCGCTCCGCCTGGTCATCACCTCCAGCGGCGCGGACAAAGGCGCGCTCGCGCCCGAGCATTTCACGCAGGTCGACGAGGACGGGAAGGTCGTCGGCGGACGGGGAAATCCTTCGGCCGAGACCGAGCTGCACCTTCTGGTCGTGCGCACGCGTGGGGCGCGCGCCGTGCTCCACACGCATTCGGTCTGGGGCACGCTCGTCTCCGACGCCTACGCTGCGGAGGGCGGCGTCCACATCGAGAACTACGAGATGCTCAAAGGGCTGTCGGGGGTCAGGACGCACGAACACCGCGAGTGGCTGCCCATCATCCGGAACACGCAGCACTGGCCCGAAGTCATCCCGCGGCTTGAGGAGACTCTGCGTACGCGCCCCGACGTGCACGGCTTCCTCGTTCTGCGGCACGGCCTCTACACGTGGGGCGCGAGCGTGGCCGAGGCCAGACGCCACGTGGAGATTTTCGAGTTCCTGCTCGAAGTGCTCTGGCGTTCGGGCCGCCGCTGAGAAGGACGCACAAGGAGATGGCGACACTTCAAATACCCGACGAGAACCGAACCCTCACGGGCGCGCGCGAGGTCGCGGAGTACCTGTCCGGCATCGGCATCACGTACGAACGTTGGGAGGCTTCGGCGCCACTGGCGGCGGACGCGTCCGCGGAGGAGATTCTGGCCGCTTACGCGACGGAGGTCGAAGGGTTGAAGCTCCGCGGCGGCTACGTGGCCGCGGACGTCATCAACGTCAACGCGCGGACTCAAGGGCTCCCGGAGATGCTCGCCAAGTTCAGACGTGAGCACTGGCACGACGAGGACGAGGTGCGCTTCGTCGTCCAGGGCCGGGGGCTGTTTCACGTCAGGCCGCGTTCCGGCCCCGTCGTCTCCATCGAAGTCGAGGCGGGCGACCTCGTCTGCGTGCCGGCCGGAACCTGGCACTGGTTCAATCTCTGCCCGAGCATGGAGATTAAGGCCATCAGACTTTTCCAACAGCCGGCCGGTTGGGCGCCGCACTACACGGAGAGCGACGTCGCTTCGCAGTACGAGCCCGTCTGCCTCGGCGCGTCCTACTTCCCCCACACGTCGCACGAACAGGTTTGATGACCGCCAGCACCATCCTCCTCGACATCGAAGGGACGACGACCCCGATAGACTTCGTCTACAAAGTCCTCTTCCCTTACGCGCGCGCGCATGTAGGAGACTTCCTCGCGCGGCACGCCGACGACGAAGAGGTGCGCGCCGCCGCCTTCGAACTGCTCGCCGAGCGGGCGAAAGACGAAGGCCAGCCCCAAAGCCCTTCATCCGCGCCGGGCCGCCTGGACGAATCGCGGCTGGAGACAGTCGCGACCTACGCCCGAAGACTCATCGACGAGGATCGGAAGCTCACGCCGCTGAAGACGATTCAGGGCAGGATTTGGGAAGAGGGATACCGTCGCGGCGAGTTGAAGGGTCAAGTCTTCCCAGACGTTGAGCGTAACCTTCGCCGCTGGCGTGAAGAGGGCCGGACGACCTGTATCTACTCCTCGGGCAGCGTGCTCGCGCAGAAGCTCCTCTTCGCCAACACGGAGGCCGGCGACCTCACCGAGTTAATCGAAGACTTCTTCGACACTAAGGTCGGACACAAGACCGACCCGTTGAGCTACCTGAAGATTGCCGAACTATTGCCGCGTCGCCCCGCTGAGGTTCTGTTCGTCTCGGACGTGGTCGCGGAACTCGACGCGGCGGCGGGGGCGGGCTTTCAGACACGCCTCTGCGTGCGCCCCGGCAATCACCCGCAGCCCGACACACACGCTCACGCCAAAATCCGCACGCTGGACGAAGTGAAGACCGAAGGCGTTTGAAACTCCGCGGCACGGGCGCACGTCCCGGCTCGGGTGTCGTCAAGCGGCGGCGTATTTGCGGAGCTGCCGGATCATCTTGTCGGCCGTCTCGGCGTAGTCGGATTCGTACTTGGCGAGCAGCTCTTCCTTCGTCGGGTTCTTATCCTTCGCCTGTTGCTCCCAGAGCACGGAGAGCGTGGCGTAGGGCGGGACGAGCAGGCCGACGGCGTTGAAGAAGTTGCAGAGGTTACCGATGATGTGCTCCGCGCCGTCCGAGTCGCCCGTGATGACGACGCCGCCCGCCTTGCCTTCGAGCCGCGAGGGCTTGCCCGCGAGCACTTCGTCGTGCAGCTCGTCGAGCCGCTCGATCACCTTCTGAATCTCCGACGAGTGGTTCCCCCACCAGACCGGCGTCGCGAGGATGACGATCTCGGAGTCCTGCACGCGCCGGAGGATGTTGGGCCACTCGTCGCCCTCGCCCATGTCCGAATAAGTTCCGGGCAATACTCTGTGGTCAACCAGCTTGACGACCTCCGTGCGGATGCCGCCGCCCTCCATCCTGCCGGAAAGGAATTCGCAGAGCGTCTCGGTGTTCGACAGCCCCGTCCTCTTCAGCGTCCCGAGCAGAATGGTCGCCTTCATGCTTCTTCCCTTCCTCTTCGACGGAGGGCGGCGGCACGCGCCTCCACTTTAGCTTTCGGACTTGCCCGCGCGGGCAGACTTCTGCTGGCCGCCCTGCCCCTCTTCGGCCGTGCCCGGCTCGGCCATCTTGCGGTGCTGCTCGGCGAGCATCTCGTTGGGCGTGACGCCGGCGAGCGTCGTCTGAATCTTGTTCGTCCAGCCGCTGACCACGTCGCTCTCGCCTTTCATCATCGCCTCGAAGCCGTCCTTCGCGACCTTCGCCGGGTCGTCCTTCTCCTGCGTCCCGACCTTCGTGTCGAGCATGTCGGCGCGCTCGAAGAACTCGGTGTCGGTCGCGCCCGGCATCAGGCAGGTGACCGTAATCTCCGTCTCCTTCAGCTCGTTGCGGAGCGCGAACGAGAAGGAGTCGATGAAAGCCTTCGTCCCGTTGTAGACCGCCTGGAACGAGCCGGGCATGAAGCCCGCGATGGAGCCGGTGATGAGGATGCGTCCGCGCCCGCGCGCGCGCATGTCGCGCCCGACCTTCTGGATGAGGTAGACCGTGCCCGTGATGTTCGTGTCGATGACGTGGCGCACCTCTTCGAAGTCCTGGTCGAGAAAGGCGCGGCCCAGCCCGTGCCCGGCGTTGGCGAGCAGGGCGTCCACCGTCCGCCCCGCAATCGTCGCGTAGAGTTCGTCCACGCCCTCCGTGGTGGCGAGGTCTGTCTCCAGCGCGTCCACCTGCGCGCCGAGCACCCGGAAAGTCTGCGCCGCCTCTTCGAGCGGCGTGTCGGCCGCGACGACAAGGTCGAAGCCGTTCTCCGCGCAGAGCTTCGCCAGCTCGTAGCCGATGCCGCTCGAAGCCCCCGTCACCACCGCCAGAGGTCTGTTCGTAGAACTGCTCATCCCGATGTCCCCCTTGTAAGCTGTTTGTTTGACCTTACTCTTACCCGTTTTGTTTCGCGTTTTCGTCCGCCCGGCGGGACGCGCGTGTCACAAAAGCATGCCGCGGCTGTGAGAGGCCGGGCGAAGTGTCGGACATCCCTTTTTCGTTGACTTATCCATCCCGCAGGAATATCGTTCCCGCACTCAAAGGTTGCTTTTCCTTCCTGACCCTACGATCCCGGGCGGCGGTTCTCTACAGCTACACGGTCTGCCCTGAACCTCTCGGCACAGTAGTTCAGCCCGAGCCGGCGTCCTCCGCCTAAGACCGGCGATAAGGAGATAGCATGAACGACCAAGACGCGCTCAACAACGAAAACTGGCTGGTCGAAAGACTGCCCTATACGGAGGACTGTCCGGCCCGGGGCTTTCTTCAGTTATGCGCCGACAGGCGATTCCACAAATGTATCCAACGGGCTTTTAAGGAAGACGCCGGGCTGACTTCGCGTGAAGATTATTGGATACACGCGGACGCGGGAGGAACGCCGAAGATGGAGTGTCAGAGAATCACGCCGGACTATTGTTACATCAACAAGAAGGTAAAGTTGATGGGGTGGTCGGCCCACGGAGCCGGTTGCGGAGGGTTCGGGGAAGAAGTGCCGGACGATGTCATCAAGCGGGAATTGTGTAACACGATGCAGAGGAACGTCAGGAAGTACCCGCTGGCGACACACTTCATATACTTCGCGACGGTCGTGGACGGCGAGACGGTCTTGTACCGCATGAAAGCTGAACCGGGCGAAGAGATCGTCTGCACATCGGATTAGGGCGGATGAGGTTCAACCGTGCGGCAGCCTGTGAGGCCCGCCCCTCGCACCGTGGAGGCGGCAAGGCCGGCAGCCTGCCGTACGCTGTTTCTGAAGCCGCTCTCATCTCCCTGTGCCCTGCCCCAAAGCTTTTGGCAGTTATGAAAACCTCACACGCGATGCAACAAAACCGAAAAAGTCGTCGTCTCAGCAAGCGATGAGTCACTTCGTGAACGGCCTTCGGTCGGGGCGCGGCCGCCTCGCGCGCGGCTCCCTCATCTTCGCCGCGTGGACGGTCGTCGGCCTGACCTTCAGCGGGCAGGGTTACTACGACGGCTCGCACATGGAGCCGCCCGTCCCCTGGCAGCGCGTCCTCTACACGCAGATGACGTGGGCCTACATGTGGGCGCTCGCCACGCCCTTCGTCCTGCGGCTCGTGCGCCGCTTCCCCTTCGACCGCAAGCGCTGGCTGCGCAACGCGACGGCGCACGTCCTCTTCAGCGCGCTCTGCCTCCTCGTCGTCGGACTCCTCGAACACGCCGTCCTCTACCTCACCTTCAGGCGCGCGGCCGGCTACCCTTACGCGCTCCGAAACGGCCTGAGCTTCACCATCAGTAACTACACCGAGGGCCTGAGCATCTACCTCATCATCGCGTTCCTCTCCTCCGCCTACGGCTACTACCAGAAATACAGGGAGGGCGAGCTGCGCGCCTCAAGGCTCGAAGCGCAGCTCTCGCGGGCGCAGCTCGAGGCGCTGAAGATGCAGCTCCACCCGCACTTCCTCTTCAACACGCTCCACTCCATCTCGGCCCTGCTCAGCAAAGACACCGAAGCGGCGCGGACGATGATCGCGCGCCTCGGCGACTTCCTCCGCCTCACGCTCGAGAACTCCGGCACGCAGGAGGTCACGCTCCGGCGCGAGATGGAGTTCCTCAACTGCTACCTTGAGATCGAGCGGATACGCTTCCAGGACAGGCTCACCACGCGCGTGGATGTGCAGCGCGAGGCGCTCGACGTGCTCGTCCCGAACCTCATCCTCCAGCCCATCGTCGAGAACGCCATCCGCCACGGCATCGCCCCGCGCTCCGGCCCCGGCCAGATAGAGATTCGCGCCGCGCTGAAGGGCGAAACCCTTTTTATCAGGGTGCGGGACAACGGCCCCGGACTCCCCCCGAATCGAAACCCGCAAGGGCTGCTCCGGAACGGCGTGGGACTCTCGAACACGCGGACGCGCCTCGAACACCTCTACGGGGCCAGGCAACGCTTCGAGATCGCCAACGACCCGGACGGCGGCTCGGCCGTGACCCTGGAGATACCTTTAGCGACGGACGACGACGACGCCCCCCACCTCATACGGACGGCCGGCGGACTCTGACCGAAACGAGAGGACGAAAGCGTGATGACCTCAGCGTCGCAGATACGCGTGCTGATCGTTGACGACGAGCCTCTGGCGCGCGGGATGATTCGGGAGATGTTGGAGGACGACCCGGACGCGGAGGTCGTCGGCGAATGCGAGAACGGGAAGGTGGCCGCGGCGGCCGTCGAAAGCCACGCGCCGCACCTCCTGTTCCTCGACGTGCAGATGCCGGAGGCGGGCGGCTTCGAGCTGCTGGAGACCTTGCAGCAGAACCGCGCGCCCCACGTCATCTTCGTCACGGCCTACGACCAGTACGCCGTCCGCGCCTTCGAAGTGCACGCGCTCGACTACCTCTTAAAACCCTTCGACCGCGAGCGCTTCGAGACCTCCTGGCGCCGCGCCAAAGAGCACATACGGCAGGAGCGCGTCGCGGGCCTCGACGAGCGCATCCTCGCCCTCCTCGAAGAGATTAAGACGGGGCCGAAGTACCTGGAGCGCGTCGTCATCAAGTCCGGCGGGCGCGTCTTCTTTCTCGAGACGGGCGAGGTCGACTGGATCAAGGCCGAGGGCAACTACGTCTCCGTGCACAGCGGCGAGAAGACGTACCTGCTGCGCGAGAGCATCGGCAGCCTTGAGGCGCGGCTCGACCCGCGTCAGTTCCGGCGCGTCAACCGCTCGGCCATCGTCCAGCTCGGCCGGATTAAAGAGTTCCGCCCGTGGTTCCACGGCGAATACCACATCATCATGCGCGGCGGCGAGGAGGTGCTCCTCTCGCGCAGCTACCGCGAGAACCTGAAGGAAGCGCTGGGCTGGGCGCTCTGACGGACGCACGACGCCCGCAGGGATGCCTCACCGTCCCCACAGGCCACCTCGTTCTAAACGTCGGCCACTTCATCACAAACCTGTACACAGAGGGCACGCCGGGCCGCTAGCTTCGCGGCAGAGTTCCTCGCATCACGGAGGGCTGTGCGCGGGCGGGGAGTGGTGTGCCCGCGCGCAGCCTTCAAACAAATGAAGCCAACCCGGTGTTGAAAGGAGATTCACGATGCTGGCTAAGAAACTCGGTTTCCTGCTCATGATGCTGTTGGTTCTGGCGGCCCTGGCGAAGCCCGCCGTCTCGGCGCGCGCCTGCTCGGGCGACGACTGCGGCTGCGGCATCATGGCGCAGGAGTGCCGCGCCTCCTGCAACGGCAACTTCGCGTGCATCAGGGGGTGTAATCAGGAGTCGATTCAATGCGCCAAGGCGTGTTGTGGCTTCTAACAGATACGCCGCGCGACCCGGGAGCGCGGGCGGCCTGTCCGCGCTCCCGGGCCGGAGTGGCGTTCTAACCCGACGGGTGAACGAACATGAGTAAGCTGAAACAGCACGTCGAATTTCTCGCCAACGTGGCGATCATCGTCGTCGCCGTCGCGCTCTGCGCGTTGTTGGTCAACCAGTACCTCTTTGCCGGCGCGGCCACGCAGGCGGCGCGGCCCGCCGTCGGCGCGAAGATAGACCTGCCCGGCGTAGACCTCTCCGCGCAGGACAAGACGCTCCTGCTCGTCTTGCAGAAGGGCTGCCACTACTGCTCGGAGAGCGCGCCGTTCTACCAGAGGCTCGCGCGCGCGGCCGCCGACAGGGTGAAGCTCGTGGCCGTGCTCCCGCAGGCCGTCGAGGAGGGGCGCGGCTATCTGGACGAGCTGGGCGTGCCCGCTCTGGAAGTGCGCCAGGCGAAGCCGGGCGCGCTCGACGTGGGCGGCACGCCCACGCTCATCATGGTCAGCCGCGGCACCGTGACGGACGTGTGGGTCGGCAAGCTGGACGCCGCCGAAGAGTCTCAAGTCCTGAGCAAGCTCTGACCCGCCGGCTTCGAGGTCGGCGAATTAAACAGAACGTGGCTGTTACGAGACGCGCTTGAAGAGGAACGAGAACCACTCGACGGCGCGCGTCGTGAGGCCGCGGTTGCGCCACTCCTCGAGGGTAATCCTGTGGCAGGCGGCCAGGTCTTGCTCGTACATCTGCGTGAGCTGCGCGGCGAAGCCCTGGTCGTAGACGCAGATGTTGTCCTCGTCGTTGAGGGCGAAGGAGAGGTTGTCGAAGTTGATGGTGCCGATGGTCGACCACACGCCGTCGCAGACCATGTACTTGTGGTGCATCATCGTCGGGTTGTACTCGTAGACCTCGACGCCTCCCTCCAACAGCTCGCCGTAAATCCTCGAACTGTTCCGGCGCGCGACCGTGTGGTCGTTGTTCTCGCCCGCGACCATGATCTTCACGTCCACGCCGCGCCGCCGCGCCGCCACCAGAAGCTCCCGCGCCTTCTCGTCCGGGATGAAGTAGGGGTTGGCGATGAGTATCGACTTGCGCGCCGACATGATGGAGAGGAAGTAGAGGATGCGCGCGGGCGACGAGCGCGTCTCCGGCTCGCTCAAGACCGTGTGGACGTTGAGGGGGCCGGCCGGCGCGCTGGCGGCGAAGTAGTCCGGCCCCGAAATCAGCTCGCCCGTCGTCTCGAGCCACTTCAGGGAGAAGGCCGTCTGGAGCGTCGCCACCGCCGGCCCCTCGACCCTGACCTGCGTGTCGCGCCAGTGGTCGGGGTTCTCCGCGTCGCCCGCCCAGTGATCCGCGACGCCCGCGCCGCCGGTGAAGCCGAGGCGGCCGTCGACGACCAAAAGCTCGCGGTGCGTGCGGTTGTCGAAGCGGTTGAGGAGCAGGAGCTTGATCGGGTGGTACCAGCCGATGCGGCAGCCGCCGTCCTCCAGCCGCTTGATGACCTTGTAGTTCTTGTAGCGCGCCGAGCCGACCGAGTCGAGCAGGAGCTTCACCTGCACGCCGGCCTTCGCCCTCGCCGTCAAAGCGTCGGCGAAGCGCTCGCCCACCTCGCCGTCCCAGAAGATGAAAGCTTCGAGCGTGACGGAGCGCTGCGCGCCGTTGATGGCGTCGAGCATCGCCGGGTAGAAGCGCGCGCCGTTGGGGAAGATTTCGAGTCTGTTGCCGGCGGTCGTGGCCGCTCCGGTCGCGCCGGTGATAGAGGGCAGAAAGTCCGGCGACTCGATGTCGACCGTGTGTTCGAGGCCGGAGCGCGGGCTCTTCTCCTGCGGAAGTAGGAAGGCGACGAAGAGCGCGAAGAGCGCGAGCGCGAAGACGCCGAGCAGCTTCTCCCAGGTCGCTTCGGCCGCCCACGCGAGCGCGTGCAGCCAGCCGCGCCAGACCCAGAGCTTGAAACGCTTCCAGCGGCTCTTCTCGCCGCGCGCGCGCGAACGCGCCTGACTGAGAAATCGACGAAGCAGACGCCGCGCCGCGCTCTGCCGTCCCTTCCCGCTTCTCTTCTTATTCTTCTTCTTTTGTCCCACCGCGCCGGCCCAGTCCGCTCAATTTCGCGCGCGTAGCATAGCCGACGCGCTTCCACATTTTTGTGTCCTGAGCATTCATTTTGTCTCGCGGGACTCTGCCTCGCCCGCCGACTCCCCTTCGGCCTCCAGCCGTCTCTGCTTCTCGACGAAGATGAGGTGGGTCGCGCTGTCCCAGGCGTTGTGGATGCCGACGAAGAGGAGCAGCAAGGCCGCGGCGGCGACGAGGAAGAGGGCCGGGCCGGTGTAAGGCGGAGCCATGAACGCCGCCGCGGCCAGCACGGCGTAGGCCGCGAACGGGAGCAGGGTGTGGAACAGCCAGTCTTCGTAGACCGGCCTGTATGCGTCCTGCGTCTTCATGCGGCGGGCCACGACGACCACGTACGCGATCCCGCAGAAGCCGACCAGGCCCCACAGGAACGAGGCGCCGCCGGCCTCGCCCCACGGCGCGCTGTTGACGGCCGACAGCAGCAGCACGACGCCGAAGTGGACGACGCTCGGCGTCGCGAAGGCCTCGCCCGCCTGCGCCTCACCCTCGCGGGCCGGGCGGCCGGCGATGAGAGTGATGACGACGAACTGCAACCCGATCAGCGCGCCGGCCGAAGAGCCGACGATGACGTAGAAGTTCTCCCAGCCGTCCAGTGGTGCCATGCTTCAACGCTTTCGTCTGCCCGAAGCCAAAGCGGGGCCGAGCCGAGACAGCGCCTTCTCGCGGGCGTCGTTTGGGGACGGCGGCGGTTGGGCTTCTTCGTCTTGACGCGGGGCGAGGAGGGCTTCGAGGAGACCTTTGGCCTGGTCGAAGGGCGCGCAATTGCGGCAGAGGCGGACGAGCGGGAGGCCGGAGGCGGGTTCCTCTTCCCTCGTGAACAGCTCGCCCTCGCGGATCGCGCGCGCGCAGCGCGAGCAGGACAGTTCCCGCAGCGCGCGGTAGAGCGCGGCCCGCCCGCCCGTGTCCTGCCTCGCTTCGCCGATCCTCTCGCTGTGCGGTCTGCCGCCGGTCATCTTCTCCACACGTCGAATCGTCCGGGTTTAAGAAGACTCGGAGAATGTAACACCCGCGGCGTTCAACCGTAAGGCTCCCGGCGCGTGTAGATATCTCTTGTTCGCTCACTCGCCGATGTGCTATCTCTAGTTGACGGGCCGCGCCGCCCGGCGCGTCTTTGTCCCGACACTCCCAAGCACATCCCACCGCGCTCCACCCCCCGGAGGTAATCGAACATGTTCGTTAAGTTAGCCTGGGCGCTCGTCGCCTTCCTGGTCATCGGCGTCGGCCGCACCGTCGTCGAATGGATCGGCACTCACGTCCTCAAACTCAGCTACGAGACCAACGACAGCGTCGCCGGCTACTACGTCGTCGTCGCGACCTTCCTGCTCATCTTCGTCCTCATCAAGCGTCATCTCTTCAGCCGCGCCTGAAAACAGACTCCCTCTCAACACTTCACGCGCCGCCGGGTGAGGATGTACTCTTGTGCCCGCTTCAACATTAAAGCGGCGGGGGAGAGTATATGCTGAGACGGCGGCCGGGCAGGAAGCTGGCGGGTTGCGCACTTTTGTCGTTGGCGTTCGCGCTGGCGTTCGCCGCACCGGCGCCGGCGCAGAACGCGGCGGGGCCGGCGGTCGTCGAGAGCGGAAAGTTCCGCCTCCACAAGTTCGAGCAGCCCATCGGCGAAGAGACCTACGAGGTCACGCGCGACGGCGACTCGCTCCTCATCAAATCGCACTTCAAGTTCACAGACCGCGGGTCACCCGTCCCGCTCGAAACGACACTCCGCACGAAGCAGAACCTGACGCCCGAGTCTTTCGAGATCAAAGGCAAGACGGCCCGCGGCTCGACCATCGACACGTCCGTCGTCATCGACGGCGCCACCGCCACTATCCGCGAAGGCACAGAGACGAAGCAGGCGGCCTTGCCGGCGAACTTCTTCACCGTCGCCGGTTACGCCCCCGCGACCGTGCAGATGTTCATGATGCGTTACCTCGCGGCCAACGACGTCAAGGGTCGGCTGCCGACCCTCCCCGGCGGGACGGTGACGGTCGAGCGGCGCGGCACCGACCGCATCGGCGTTGGTGGGAAGACCGTCGAGCTTGAACGCTACATCGTGAGCGGCCTCATCTGGGGGCGCGAGTCCCTGTGGCTCGACAAAGACCGCAACCTCGTCGCCCTCGTCTGCGTGGACGCGGAGTTCGACCACTTCGAGGCCCTGCGCGAGGGTTACGAGTCCGCGCTGCCGGTCTTCGTCGGCAAGGCCGCGGACGACGGCATGGCCGCGCTCGCCGAAATCTCCAGGCGCACCAGCCCGCAGCGGAAGGGCGCGCTCGTCATCACGAACGCGAACCTCATCGACGGCACCGGCCGCGCGCCTCTTCGAGACGCCGTCGTCGTCATCGAGAACGGGCGCATCACGGCCGTCGGCCCGCGCGCGTCGGTCAAGATTCCGAAGGGCGCGCGCCTCTTCGACGCGCAGGGGCGGTACGTGCTGCCCGGCCTCTGGGAGATGCACGCGCACTTCGAGCAGGTCGAGTGGGGGCCGGTCTACCTCGCGGCCGGCGTGACGACGGTGCGCGACGTGGGCAACGAGTTCGAGTTCATGACCGCCGTGCGCGACGCGATCAAGGCGGGGCGCGGGCTCGGGCCGCGCATTCTGCTCGCGGGCATCGTGGACGGCGACAGCCCTTCGGCGCTCGGCGTCATCCGCGCCAACACGCCCGAAGAAGCGCGCGCCGTCGTCCGGCGCTACCACGACGCGGGCTTCCAGCAGATTAAAATCTACAGCTCCATCAAGCCCGACATCCTCAAAGAGATTGCGGCCGAGGCGCACCGTTTGGGAATGACCGTGACGGGGCACGTGCCCAACGGCATGAACGCGATTCAGGCGGTCGAGGCCGGCATGGATCAGATTAACCACATTCAATACCTGACCCCCGTCCTGCTCCCGAAAGACTACAAGCCGCAGTCGGGCGTCGTGCCCAAAGTCGACTTCGATTCGCCCGAGGCGAAGGAGGCTCTGCGGTTCTTCAAAGCACACGACACCGTCTTCGACCCGACGCTCGTCGTCTTCGAGTGGCTCCTGCACCCTTCGGACGTGCCCTTCTCGCAGTTCGAGCCGGGCGCGGCGAAACTCCCGCGCGAGCTTTACGCGCCCATCAACAACACGGGCGTCCCGCCCGCGCGCGCCCCTTACGCGCGCGAGCTAAACGACCTGTTCCTGAAGATCACGGGCGAGCTGCACCGCAACGGGCTGCGGGTCGTCGCCGGCACAGACCAGGTCGTGCCCGGCCACAGCGTCCGCCGCGAGATAGAACTCTACGTGCAGGCCGGCTTCACGCCCCTGGAGGCCATACAGGCCGCGACCATCGTCCCGGCGCGCGTGATGGGGATGGACAAGGATTTGGGGACGGTCGAAGTGGGTAAGGTCGCTGACATTATCATCGTCGAGGGCAACCCGCTCGAACGCATCGGCAACCTCCGCAACACGAAATTCGTCGTCACGGAGGGCAAGCTCTACGACTGCGCGCAGCTCTGGCTGAGCGTCGGCTTCAAGCCTTGACGAGGGCAGCGCCCGCGGCGGCAGAGGGTTCTCATCCGATTGCTTCTCCCTAATTTTTTTATTGCGGGGTGAAGTCTGTCGCACGCTTCGACTTATCAGTTTTTGTGTGCGACATCAGACCTTCTTCAAAGAAATTTCACTTGACAGGTTAGGGCGTCTGGCCTAGTCTTGCGCATCCCCTTGAACTCATAAGTCATCACTGACATCCCCTCAGCGTCGTAGTTGCCATCCGCGTGAGCGCCACGCGCGCCCGTGGTTTCACTCTCCCTTAAACAGCAGCCCTAACCTCGCAGTCGCCTATTGCCACTAGGTGCCGTCCCGACGCCTGTCATCTTCTCGGGATTGAAAGAGGCGATGAGTCATGCCCGGATAAAATGAGACGAGCCCCGCGGTCACCGGCCAGTGTCCGCGGGGCCTGTTCTGAGCTACATGCGCCGTTGCTTGCGCAAAGGTGAAGTGCCCTGGAAGTCCTCATCTTAGCGCAGCCTCCGGCGCGGTTCAACCCGCACGTTAACGAGCCGCCACCGGGACAAGCTGCCTGCTTTCCTTACGCACCGGCTTCTTAACCGCCAACTTCCAGACCGGCTTCGGCCCGACGCCGAGGGTCGGCTTCGTGTGCCCGCGTCACGCGCGACGTGACCGGCGGGTTCTCCCGCCAACCCCTTTCATTCGTGCGAGCAGGCCGCCTGCTCAACTGTCAAGGAGGTCGTGGGTATGAGTGAGCATGGGAGGAGGCTGGAATTTCTTCCAGCCGCGATTCTGTCCACACTGTTTTGCCTGGGTCTGCTGGCCGCCTCACCCCGCGCGGCCCTTGCGCAGACCGCAACTGTAGCTCACCGCCTGGCGCTCGCCGAGTCCGGCGGACGGGTGACGCCGGCGCACAACGTCGACAGCGCGGAGGTGATGGCCGACAACCACACCCTCTGGGAGACGGGCGATTACCTGAACGCCCCGCTGGCGGAGCCCGTCGAAGGCGACGCCGGCAAAGAGGCACCCCCCGAGTCCAAACCGGCCGCCGCCGTCGTCACGCCGGCGACGACGGCCGCCGCGGCCCCCGCCGCGGCGCCGGTCGTGCAAGCGCCCACCTGCTCGCGCAACATCACGGCCGAGGTGGTGGCGTTCGACCAGGTCATCACCTACAACCGCTTCGGGGCCTTCAACCCGGCCGGGATGATGTACGCGCTCAAGCGCGACGTGGTCTCCACCGACTCTTCGGCCGAGCTCGCCGCCGGCCACGTCCAGCTGCGCCCCGACAAGCGCCCGCGCCCGCTCGTCCTGCGCATGAACGAGGGTGACTGTTTGACCGTCACCTTCAAGAACCTTCTGACGCCGGATCGCGAAAACATCGACGACATCAACTTCACCAACCAGCCGAGCAAGCAGCCCTACCGGGACGTCCCCGTCAAGCTGCGCCCCGAGGACTCCACCAAGACGCGCTACGCCTCGATGCACGTCAACGGCCTCGAGTACGTGGACGGCATCATCTCGGACGGCTCGAACGTGGGGAACAACAGCGTCAACTTCAGCGGCAACGGGCTGGCCGCCCCGGGCGATACGAAGGTCTACCGCTGGTACGCGCGCAAGCAGGGGCAGTACCTCATCCACTCGATGGGCGCGGTCGCCGGGGGCGAGGGCGACGGCGGGCAGATCGACCTCGGCCTGTTCGGCGCCATCGTCGTCGAGCCGCCGGGCGCGAAGTGGTACCGCTCGCAGGTGACGAACGCGGTGCTCAACTCCGTCAAGACGGGGGTGAACCCGAACGGCACGCCGAAGATCAACTACGAGGCGACAGACCCTTCGGGCAAGCCCATCCTCAAGATGCTCAACTCGTCGAACGAGATCATCTACTCGGACGTAAACGCCCTCATCACCGGCTTCACCGAGAACTGCGCCGGCGCGCCGCCCTCGGGCACGTGCGGCCAGCCCTTCCGCGAGTTCGTCGTCGTCTTCCACGACGAGATCAAGACCGTGCAGGCCTTCCCCGAACTCGAGCAAGACCTCTTCCACGGCGTCCGCGACGGCTTCGCCATCAACTACGGCTCGGGCGGCATGGGCGCCATCGTCCTCGCCAACCGCCGCCTGGTCGGGCCGTCGAAGAACTGCGTCGAGTGCAAGTTCGAGGAGTTCTTCCTGACCTCCTGGTCGAACGGCGACCCGGCGATGGTCATCAAGCGCGACGCCAACAACGCCCCCGTCGAGGTGCTCTTCCCCGACGACCCCTCGAACGTCCACCACTCTTACCTCGGCGACCCCGTCCGCTTCCGCAACCTCCACGCCGGGCCGAAGGAGACGCACGTCTTCCACCTCCACGCGCACCAGTGGCTCCACGAGTCGCGCGAGGACGGCTCGACCTACCTCGACTCGCAGACCATCAGCCCCGGCTCGACCTTCACCTACGAGATCAACTACGGCGGCTCGGGCAACCGCAACTTCACGCCCGGCGACGCCATCTTCCACTGCCACCTCTACCCGCACTTCGCGCAGGGGATGTGGGAGCTCTGGCGCGTCCACGACGTGTTCGAGGACGGCACGCCCGGCATGAACGAGCGCGCGTGCGAACAGCAGCCGCCGCAGGTGCCCTGCACCAACCCGAACCAGAACGGGCGCAACCTGCCCGACGGCGAGATCGCCGCCGGCACGCCCAACCCGGCCATCGTGCCGCTCCCGACCAAGGCGATGCCCCCGATGCCCACGGCCGCCTTCAGGGGTTACCCCTTCTTCCTCGCGGCCGACGCGGGCCACCGGCCGCCGCAGCCGCCGCTCGACATGGCGCCCGACACGGTGCACGGCGGCAACCTCGACGGCGGGCTGCAGCGCCACAAAATCCTGAGCGGCCAGGTCACCGACGGCATCGCGGCCATCGAGCAGGCCATGCTCGACGACCCCGTCAACCAGCGCGTCCGCTCGCTCAACAACGACCCCAACCTCGTCGCCTTCGCGCGCAGGCTGGACAGGGCCAACATCAAGCTGCTCGACCCGAACGGCGAGGCGCCGGAGCAGGCGGCGATGAACTTCCACCACAACCCTACGGGAGCGCTCGTCACGACGCCGTACGGCTGGCCGGCGCGCGGCTACGCGTCCTACAAGCCCGACGGCACGGCCGGTCAGTTCCTCGTCAACGGGCGGCCCCGCATCGCGGGCGCGCCCTTCGCAGAGCCTTGCAAGGCGAACCTGCCCCAGCGCAAGTACCGCGCGGCCTACGTCCAGATCGACATGGTGGTCAACCGCGTCGGCTGGCACGACCGGCAGGCGCGCATCACCGTGCTCGAAGGCGACGTGGCGGCCACGCGCAGCGGCGCGCGCCCGCCCGAGCCTTTCTTCATCCGCGCCAACTCGAACGACTGCATCACCTACTACGCGACCAACCTCGTCCCGAGCGTGCTCAACCTCGACGACTTCCAGATCTTCACGCCGACCGACACCATCGGCCAGCACATCCACCTCGTGAAGTTCGACGTGACCTCTTCGGACGGCGCGGGCAACGGCTGGAACTACGAGGACGGCACCTTCTCGCCCGACGAGGTGCGCGAGCGCATCAAGGCCAACAACCTCTACCAGCAGGAGCACGGCGGCACCCAAATCCTGTCGACCAAGACACAGGACGTGTTCGGCGAAGGCCCCGGGGGCGCGTGGGTCGGCGCGCAGACCACCATCCAGCGCTGGTGGGCCGACCCGCTCGTCAACACCGCGGGCGTCGACCGCACCATCCAGACCGTCTTCACGCACGACCACTTCAGCCCGAGCTCTCACCAGCACCACGGCATGTACGGCGCGCTGGTCGTCGAGCCGACCGACTCCGTCTGGCAGGGGCTCGACGGCACGCAGTTGGGTACGCGCACCACCGACGGCGGCCCGACTTCCTACGCCGCCAACATCCTCTTCGACGACCCCGACTCGCTGAGCGGCGACCTGTCGGCGAGCTACCGCGAGTTCAACCTGGCCTTCGCCGACTTCGCGCTGCTCTACACGCCCGCGCCGGAGCTGAAGCCCATCAACCCGCCGGGCCGCGACGAGGTCGGGCTGCCGAACATCGTCATGCCGCCCGCCATCCCGAAGCCCGAGTCCATCTCGGCCGACGACCCGGGCAGCGAGCTGATTAACTACCGGCAGGAGCCGATCCCGCTCCGCGTCGGCCAGAGCAACAGCTCGGGCCAGTTCGTCCAGAAGCCGGGCGCGGCCGGCGACATGGCTAACGTCTTCAGCACCGCGACGCACGGCGACCCGTTCACGCCGCTCCTGCAAGCCTACGAGAACGACAAGGTCAAGATTCGGCTCATCCAGGGCGCGCAGGAGGAGCAGCACGTCTTCACCGTCCACGGGACGAAGTGGCTGCACGAGAACTTCGTGCCCGACTCCGGCTACTACAACGGCCAGGCCATCGGCATCTCAGAGCACTTCGAGTTCGTCCTGCCGCCCATCCCGCCCGTCGGGAACGTCCGCGGCGGCAACCCGGACGTGGCCGACTTCCTCTACGGCAGCGGCGCGACCGACAACCTCTGGAACGGCATGTGGGGCATCATGCGCGAGTACCGCGGCGTGCGCCCCGGCCTCCAGCCGCTGCCCAACAACCTGAACGGCAACGCTTCGAGCAGCGACCCCGGCCTGCGCACGGACTTCTGCCCGTCCGGCGCGCCGCAGAAGCATGAACACATCGAGGCGTGGCTCGCGCGCGACCTCGTCGGGTCGAACGGCATCAGGTACAACGAGCGCTTTCAGCTCCGCGACCCGGCCGGCATCGTCTTCGTCCGCAGCGAGGACGTGAACGCCGTGCGCACGGGCGCGAAGAAACTCGAGCCGCTCGTCCTGCGCGCCAACGCGGGCGACTGCCTCAACGTCCGGCTCCAGAACTTCCTGCCCGAGACGATGCCCGACTACGACGCCTGGAACTTCATGCCGATGCTGATCCCGGGCTTCAACCTGAACCAGCTCCGCCCGTCGAACCAGGTGAGCCTGCACCCGCAGCTCGTCGAGTACGACGTGCGCACCAGCGACGGCGCCAACATCGGCATCAACGACGCGCAGACGGTCGCGCCCGGCCAGACGGTCTTCTACCGCTGGTACGCGGGCCGCGTGGACGTGTCGCCGAACGGCGCGCGCACCGCGCAGCCCATCGAGTACGGCGTCACCAACCTGACCGACTACGGCGACATCATGAAGCACGGGTCGCACGGCGCCATCGGCTCGCTCGTCATCGAGCCGGCCGGCTCGAACTGGACGACGCCCGCGAACACCTACGCCGAGGCCGACGTGAAGAACGCCTCGAACGTGCTGCTCTTCAAGGAGTTCGTCGTCAACTACCAGGACGACCTCAACATGGTCGGGCCGAACGACAGCGAGGGCACCACCATCCTCGGGCTGACGAACGTCAACCCGGTGCGCAACTACGTCGGCGACTCAGACCCCGAGGACTCGGGGATGAAGGCGTTCAACTACAAGACCGAACCCCTGTGGGCGCGCCTCGGCCTCCTGCAGGAGATGACGAAGCGCAACCCCGCCAACAACAACTTCCAGGACGTGCCGAAGCTGGTGGGCGACAAGGATCAGCAGAACCTCTTCAGCTCGGTCGACCCGAACATCGCCTGCGGCCCCAACGGCAACGGCCTGTGCGGCGACCCCGAGACGCCGATCTTCTCGGTGGCGGCCGGCACGCGCGTCCGCTTCCGCGTCAACGAGCCGATAGGCCACTCGCGCCAGCACGGCTTCACCCTCCACGGGCACAACTGGTTCCACGAGCCCTTCGTGCAGAACTCGACCGTGCTCTGGCGGCCGGGGACTGACCCCGAGCTGAAGTCCATGACCATCGGGACGCAGGGCGGCCACACCGCCCGCCGCAACTGGAACATCATCCTGCGCGGCGCGGGCGGCGGCTTCGCCAAGCCCGGCGACTACCTGTACCGGACGCAGGAGAGCTACCAGCTCACCAACGGGCTGTGGGGCATCTTCCGCGTCACGGCTCAGTAGAGACGTGCGGCGCGTGTCGGCGTGGCGACTCAACCCTTGAGTCGCCACGCCGACACACAACACCTCCGACCATCCTTCCGGGGCATTACGCACATGAACCAGTCGAAGAGCTTCACCGCCGTCATCCTTCTCCTACTTCTCTTCCCGGCCGCGTCCGCACGACAGACCGCCGAGACGCAGACGCCCGGCACGCAGGCCGTCCCGGCCTCCTACTCCGAGCGCTTCGAGCACGAAGGCATCGTCCTGGACTTCGAGGTCAGGGCGCTGCCGAGCGCGGCGGGCGCCGCCGCGCGTCTGATGGCGGGCACCGACGCCGTCGCGACCTTCCGGCTCACCTACGCGAAGACGGGCGAGCCCGTCTCGGGCCTGCGCCCGAACGCATGGATCGACGCGCGCCGCGACCTGACCGTCTCGGGCGAAGGGGCCTGCACCGACAAGATTCGCACCTTCATGGGCGGACTCCTGAGCGCGCGCGCCGACATCGACCTCAACAGCTACCTGCTGCTGACGCTCAACCACGACCGCACCATCACCTTCATCAACCCGCAAATCTCCTTCTCCGTCACGAAGCTCGAAGGCATCGTCGAGCTGCCGGGCGTCGGCGCCGACTGGGCGCTCGCGAAAGACAAGGAGACGCTCTACGTTTCGATGCCCGACCAGTCGGCCGTCGCCGTCGTCGACACCGTCACGAAGAAGCTGACGGCAACTCTCCCGACGGGCGAGAAGACGCGCCCCATGCGCGTCGCGCTCCAGCCCGACGGGCAGTACGTGTGGGTCGGACTCGACGGCTCGCCCTTCGTCGTCGTCATCGACGCGGCGAAGCGCGGCGTCGTCGGCCGCGTCAACGTCGGCGAGGGGCTGCACACCTTCGCCTTCTCCTCCGACAGCAAGTACGCCTTCGTCACCAACAGCACGTCCGACACGGTCTCGGTCGTCGACGTCGCCGCGCTCTCGAAGAAGGCGGACGTCGCGGTCGGCAAGACGCCTGTGGCCGTCGCCTACAGTGAGGCGAGCCGCCTCGCCTACGCCGCCGCGCTCAACGGCGAGACCGTCTCGGCCATCGACCCGCGCGCCGGCCGCGTCGTCGCGACCACGCCGACCAGGCGCGGCGTCGTCGCGCTGCGGTTCGCGCCCGGCGGTCGCTTCGCCCTCGCCGCCAACCAGTTGGAGAGCACGGTCGGCGTGCTCGACGCCTCGACCAACACCTTCGTCGGCTCCGCCGAGGTCGTCAAGAGTCCCGACCAGATCGTCTTCACCGACCGCTACGCGTACGTCCGCGGGCAGGAGTCGGAGAAGTTCTCGCTCATCGAGCTGGGCACCGCCGAGAAGGGCAAGGTCTCGCCCGTCCACATCACCGCGGGCGAGCGCCCGCCGAGCAGGCTGCCCGGCGAGATCGGCGTCGCCGACATGATCGCCCCGACGCCCGACGGCAACTCCGTCATGCTCGCCAACGCGCCCGACCAGACCATCTACTACTACACCGAAGGCATGATGGCGCCGCTCGGCACCCTGAGTAATTACAAGCGCCGCGCCCTCGCCCTGCTGCTCCTCGACCGGAGCCTGAGCGAAGTCAGCCCCGGCGTCTACACCTCGCCCGTCAAGCTCAACAAGGCCGGCGCCTTCGACGTGCCCGTCCTCGTCGACCGCCCGCGTTTCACGCACTGCTTCCGTCTGAGCGTCGCCGAGTCGCCCGAGGCGGCGAAGAGTCCGGCCGCGTCTCTCTCCGTCGAGGCGCTCTTCTCCGGCCGACGCTTCCGCGCCGGCGAGGCGGCGGCGCTCCGCTTCAAGCTCACCGACGCGAACACGAAGCGCCCGCTCGGCGGCCTGAAGGACGTGCAGGTTCTGGTCTTCGAGGCGGGCGTCTGGCAGCAACGCTACTGGGCCGCGGAGGCCGCGCCGGGCGAGTACGAGGTGAAGATGGAGTTCCCGCACTCCGGCATCTTCCGCGTCCTGCTGCGCTCCGCCTCGCGCGGCGTGACGTTCGCCGACTTGCCATACACGAACGTCCCCGTGGACGGCGGCGAGGGCGTTGGCAGTGCGCGCGTGAAGTGAGCACCCGCCGCCGCTCCCGGCACACACGGCTCTAGCTCGACAGGCGGCGCGCCCCGCCGCCCCAACCCGTCGGAGGAACACATCATGAAGAAGGCTTCGTCCGCCCTGCTCTCGCTCCTCGTCTCCCTTTTGACTCTAACGCCTCTTCCCGCACGCGGCGCCGCGCCCCGCCCTGCGGCACAGCGGCCGCGGCCGCAGCCGGCCGCGCACTCCGTCGAGCGACACGCCAACTCCATCCGCGGCAGCTACCTCGTCGTGCTGCGCGCGGACACGCCGGCCCGCCAGGTCGAAGGGGTCGCGCGCGGTCTCGCGCGTGCGAACGGCGGCAGCGCCGTCGCCACCTTCCGCCACGCGCTGCGCGGCTTCGCGGCCAACCTGAGCGCGCAGGCGGCCGAAGCGCTCGCACGCGACCCGCGCGTCGCGTACGTCGAAGAGGACGCGCCCGTCGAGCTGGCCTCGACGACGCAGACGGACGCGCCCTGGGGCCTCGACCGCATCGACCAGCGCGACCTGCCCCTCAGCACGACCTACACCTACGGCGAGACGGGCGCGGGCGCGCACGTCTACGTCATCGACTCAGGGATTCGCACGACGCACCAGGAGTTCGGCGGGCGCGCCTCGGTCGCCTTCGACAACGTCGGCGACGGCGGGAACGGCGAGGACTGCTTCGGCCACGGGACGCACGTCGCCAGCGTCGTCGGCGGCGAGACCTTCGGCGTCGCGAAGGGCGCCTCGCTCCACGCCGTCCGCATCTTCAACTGCTCGAACGGCGGCAGCAGCATCACGAAGCTCGTCGCGGCCATCGACTTCATCACCGGCGAACACCAGAGCCCGGCCGTCGCGCTCCTCAGCGTCAACACGGTCGGCAGCTCGACCCTCGACGCGGCCGTGCGCAACTCCATCGCCGGGGGCATCACCTACGTCGTCGCCGCCGGCAACCTCAACATCGACGCCGGCAACCGCTCGCCCTCGCGCGTGCAGGAGGCCATCACGGTCGGCGCGACCGACGAGACGGACACGAAGGCCGTCTTCTCCAACTACGGCAGCAGCCTCGACCTCTTCGCGCCCGGCGTGAACATCCCCGGCGCCAACTGGAACGCCGACGACGACACCACCCTGCGCGACGGCACCTCGATGGCCGCGGCGCACGCGGCCGGCGTCGCGGCCCGATTCCTTGAGACGCACCCACTTGCTTCGCCCGCGGCCGTCGCGCAGTCGGTCGTCGGCAACGCGACTTACGACCGGGTCATAAACCCCGGCCCCGAGTCGCCCAACCGCCTGCTCTACCGCGCGCCCTTCGTCTTCAACAAGGTGGGCGGCAAGATCGCCTACGAGCAGGACGGCGACATCTACCTGGCGGACGCCGACGGCGGCAACGAGACGAACCTGACCAACAGCTTCCAGAGGGAAGACCCGCATTACCGCTACGGCGGGAACACCGAGCCGGCCTGGTCGCCCGACGGGACGAAGATTGCCTTCGTCACGCGCTACGACGAGGACGGGATGCGGCTCAACTACGTGAACGTGGAGACGGGCGACATCGCCAGCTTCCCCTTCGGCGGCGGCGACGCCCTGAGCGGCCCGGCCTGGTCGCCCGACGGCTCGAAGCTCGCCTGGGCCAGCTACTCCAACATCAGCGTGAGGAACGTGGACGGGACGGGCGTCGCGACCCTCCTGACCAACAGCGGCACGGCGCCGGCCTGGTCGCCTGACGGGACGAAGGTCGCCTTCCAGAGCGCGCGCGACGGCAACTTTGAAATCTACGTGATGAACTCAGACGGGACGGGCCAGACGCGCCTGACGAATAACTCGGCCGCCGACACCAATCCGTACTGGTCGCCCGACGGCGGCCGCATCGCCTTCACCAGCGACCGCAGCGGCAACGCCAACATCTACTCGATGCTCCCCGACGGCAGCGGCGTCTCGATGCTGACCGACACGAACGGCAACAACGCCTCCTGGTCGGCCGGCGGCGACCGCATCGCCTTCGACAGCGAGCGCGCCGACCCCTCGGGCGTCATCGGCGTCTACGTGGCCGTCTCGAACATCTTCGTGATGGCCGCGGACGGCTCGAACGAGACGCAGATCACGCACAGCTCCGCGGGCGCCTTCAACCCGGACTGGCAGCCGCTGCCGTCGCAGCTCGCCTTCCTCAGCACGCGCACCGGCAACGTCGAAATCTTTACGTCCGACGCGCAGGGCGGGCAGCAGACGCGGCTCACGCACAGCCCCGCCATCGGCGACTACTCGTACGCGCAGGTCTGGTCGCCCAACGGCACCAGGCTCGCCTACGCCAGCTACCGCGGCAGCTCGTACGGGGTCTACGTGGCGAACGCCGACGGCACGGGCGAGACGCTGGTGACGCAGACGCAGAACTACACCGACTTCCTGCGCTGGACGCCGGACGGCAACCGGATCGCCTTCGAGGACAACCGCGACGGCATCGAAGACATCTTCGTCGTCAACCTCGACGGCACCGGCGAGTACCGCCTGACGAACTCGGGCCTCGACGACATCTTCGAGTGGGACTGGTCGCCCGACGGGACGAAGGCCGCCTTCAGCTGCAACCTGACCGGCGACCTAGACCTCTGCGTCGTCAACGCCGACGGCACCGACCAGTTCGCCATCACCAGCGGCCCCGACTACGACTTCGGCCCCGACTGGTCGCCCGACGGGACGACGCTCGTCTTCTACAGCTACCACCTCGGCGACTACAACATCTACCGGGTCAGCCCGGACGGGTCGGGCCTGACGCAACTGACCACGGCCTCGGGCTACGACTTCTCGCCCATCTGGTCGCCCGACGGGTCGAAGATCGCCTTCGTCAGCAGGCGCACCGGCAACGACGAGATCTTCCTGATGAACGCCGACGGGAGCAGTCAGACGAACGTCTCGAACACGGGGGCCTACGACTACCGGCCCGAGTGGGCGCCCGACGGCTCAAGGCTGACGTTCACCACCAGCCCGAACGGCGACAACGAGGTCTTCGTGGTGAGGCCGAACGGGAGCGGGCTGAAGAACATCACCCAGAACCCGTCCGCCGCCGACTACTTCGCCAACTGGCGGCCATCCACGGCCGACCCGCGCAACGGGAACTAAGGGCTACGCCGACGCGGGGCCGCGCCCGTCCGTAGAGCGCGGCCCCGCACCTTCCAGGGGCCAGAACACAAGGGTAAGAACAAGGGGAAAGGTTTCTGTTTATGAAGAACGTACCGGGGCTGTTACTCACCCTCTCCCTCCTGACTTTCGCCGCACCGCACACACACGCCCGGCAATCCAACAACAGCTCGCCGCGCCGCGTGCGTCACGAGCGGGCCGCCGAAGGCAGTTACATCGTCGTGCTAAAGAATGAGGTGGCCGCCGCGGAGTTGAAGACGACGGCCGAGCGTCTGACGCGGCTTCACGGCGGACGGCTCGTCGCGCCTTACGGCCACGCGCTGCGCGGCTTCTCGGCGCGCATGAGTGCGCGGGCCGCCGACGCCCTGAGCCGCAACCCCCTGGTCGCCTACGTCGAGGACGACGCCTTCGTCGAGCTGGCCTCGACGCAGACCGACGCCCCTTGGGGCCTCGACCGCATAGACCAGCGCGACCTCCCGCTCTCGGACACGTACGCCTACGCCAACAACGGCGCTGGCGCGCACGTCTACGTTATAGACTCGGGCATCCGCACCACGCACCAGGAGTTCGGCGGGCGCGCCTCGGTCGCCTTCGACAACGTCGGCGACGAACAGAACGGTGAAGACTGTCTCGGCCACGGGACGCAGGTGGCGGCGGTCGTCGGCGGGGCGACCTTCGGCGCGGCGAAGGGCGCCGCGCTGCACGCCGTGCGCGTCTTCGACTGTAACAACCTGAGCACCCTGTCGAAGGTGATCGGCGGCGTCGATTACGTGACCGAAGAGGCACAGCACCCGGCGGTGGCCGTGCTCAGCGTCTCGACCGGCGGGAGCACTTCGTTCGACACGGCGGTCGGCAACTCCATCGCGGCCGGCGTGACCTACGTGGTGGCGGCCGGCAACATCAACGTGGACGCGGGCACGCGCTCGCCCGCGCGCGTCGGCGAAGCCATCACGGTCGGTGCGACCGACGACACGGACGCGCGGGCCAGCTTCTCGAACTACGGCAGCAGCCTCGACCTCTTCGCGCCCGGCGTGAACATCACGACCGCCGAATGGTACAGCGACACCGCGACCACCGAAGAGTCCGGCACCTCCTTCGCCGCGGGGTTCGTGGCCGGCGTCGCCGCGCGCTACCTGAGCGGCAACCCGTCCGACTCGCCCGAGCAGGTGAGCGCGGCCCTCACCGGCAACGCCACCGCCGGCCGCGTCTCGGGCGAAGGGACGGACTCGCCCGACCTCCTCCTCTTCCGCCCGAACAGCAAACTCGCCTTCTCCGGCAGCGAGGGCTACATCACCACGACGAGTCTCGACGGCGGCAACGTCACTCAACTGGCGGGGTCGAACCCTAGTTCGGCGAGCGCGTGGTCGCCCGACGGGACGAAGATTACCTTCGAAAGATTCATCGACGACAACTGGGAAATCTACGTGGCCGACTCCGTGGGGAATAACCTGACGAGGCTGACGAACAACGCGGTCAACGACAACAACCCTTCGTGGTCGCCCGACGGCACCAGGATTCTTTTCAACAGCGACCGCGACGGCAACAACGAAATCTACGTGATGGACGCCGACGGCACCGACGCGACCCGTTTGACGAACAACACGGTCAGCGACTCCGACCCGGACTGGTCGCCCGACGGGACAAAGATCGCCTTCGTCCGCCACCAACCCTTCGCCCAAATCTACGTGATGAACGCCGACGGGAGCGGCATCACGAACCTGACGGGCACGGCCGGCGGCTACGAGCCGGCGTGGTCGCCCGACGGTTCGAAGCTCGCCTTCTCCACGGTGCGCGTCGGCGCCCCGGAAATATACTTGATGAACGCCGACGGCGGCAGCCCGACCAGAATCACGGACAACGACGGCGAGAACGAGCGCCCGGACTGGTCGCCCGACGGCGAGCGGATAACCTTCTCAAGTTTCGGGTTGGAGGACTATGACATCTTCGTCATCAACGTTGACGGGACGGGAACCGTCAACGTCACGGACGCCTCGGAGGCGGAAGATTTGTACCCGTCCTGGCAGCCGCTGTAGGGCGCACGTTGGGGGTTTACACACATGAAGAACAGACGCGTCAGAACGTTGGCGGCCCTCCTCTTCTCGCTGCTACTCTGCGCCGGCGCGCCGGACGCACGCGCGCAGTCGGTGGTCTACACCTGCCCGATGCACCCGGAGGTGAAGTCGGAGAAGAAGGGGGCGTGCCCGAAATGCAAGATGGACTTGCGCCCCGCGCGCGCCGAAAGTCAGGCCGACCACGCGGCGATGAACTCCGCGGGCGAGGCGTCGGGCCTGACGTTCCCGGACGTGGAGCTGCTCGACCAGGACGGGCGCAAGATTCATTTTTATAGCGACCTCGTCAAAGGCAGGACGGTCGCGATCCAGTTCATCTTCACGACCTGCACGACCATCTGCCCGCCGCTCGGCGCCACCTTCGCCCGCGTGCAGAAAGATTTGGGCGAGCGCGTCGGGCGCGACGTGCGACTCATCTCCGTCAGCGTCGACCCTCTGACCGACACGCCGGAGAGGTTGAAGGCGTGGGGCGCGAACTTCAAGGCCGGGCCGGGCTGGACTCTGGTCACCGGCCCGAAGCCGCAGGTGTTCGAGCTGCTGCGCGCGCTCGGCGCGGGCGTGGCGAGTCCGGCCGACCACTCGCCTTCAGTGCTCGTCGGCAACGACGCGACGGGCCAATGGACGCGCACGTACGGGCTGGCGCGCCCGTCGGCCCTCGTCCAACTCATCGGCGACGCGTCCGAGGGAAGACTCGACCCGGACGGCAAGGAGAGGCCACGGCCATGAAGAGAGCGCTCAACGCCATCGTCATCGGACTCGCCTGCGCCGCCAACGCCGCCGCGCAGCACGCCGACCACCACATGCCCGAGCCGCAGGCGCAGCAGACGCAGCAGCAGACGGCCGCGCGGAAGTACTTCTCCGACGTGGAGCTTGTAGACCAGGACGGGAACCGGGTGCGCTTCTACACCGACGTGCTCAAGGGCAAGACCGTCGTCATCAACGCCTTCTTCACGACCTGCACTTCGGTCTGCCCGCCGATGAACCGTAACCTTGAGAAGGTACAGGAGGCGCTCGGCGACCGCCTGGGTAAAGACGTCTTCATCGTCTCCATCTCGGTCGACCCGGAGACGGACACGCCGCCGCGCCTCAAGGAGTACGCGCAGCGCTTCCACGCCCGGCCCGGCTGGCTCTTCCTGACGGGGAAGAAGGAGAACGTGGAGTGGGCGCTCTACCGGGTGGGGCAGTACGTGGAGTCGAAGGACGACCACACGACCGTCATCGCCGTCGGCAACGAGCGGACGGGATTGTGGAAGAAGGCGCTCGGCGTGGCCAAGCCCGCCGACCTGATTCAAATCGTCCGGAGCGTCGCCGACGACAAGGGCGAGGCACAACCCGCCGCGGGGGCAGACCAGAAATAATGAAGAAGTACGCGGGGCCGGATAGGAAGAAGGCCGGCGGACTAAATGACCTTCCCCAAAATCTGTGCGGCCGTCACGCGTGCGTCGCCCCTCGGCCCGCCGAGGACACGCGCCCCTTCGGTCGCGCGGCTCAGGAATGAGAGGACGCCACCCGGGTCTTCGCGCGCGGCAACGGCGTTAGCCAGCAATTCCAGAACTCCCTGCCCGTGAGTCAGCTCGCGCGGGCGCCAGTGCGCGTTCGGCCTGTACTTCGTCGCCAGGATGAGGCCCACCTTCAGCGGCCTCTTGCCCGGCCTGCCCCCCAGGTCTTCCGCCGCGACACGCTCCTGCCGCGCGGCGCCCTCCGCGCGAATCCCGAGCGGCTGCGGGAAGGGGTGGACGCGCCCCTCCGCGTCGAGCACTGCGTATTCGTCGGAGTAGTAGTCGGCGCCGGCCCGCACCAGCTCCGCCACGAGCGTCGTCTTCCCGCTGAAGCTCCGCCCCGGTATCAGCAGCGCGACGCCGCGCCAGCCGACGACGCCTGCGTGGACGAAGACCCTCCGCCTGGCCTTCTCCGCGACGTGCAGCTTCAGGTCTGACTGAAAAACGTCGCAGAGTTCTTCCAGAGAGAGCGACCTGCCCAGGAGCGACGCGTCCCTGTAGAGCAGGTTGAAACGCCGGACGCCGCGGCGCGCCTCCCCGCCCACGAACAGCGAGTAGAGTCTGTCCACCAAGGGCCGCGTCGAAGGCTTCCACCCGGGAGGGAGCAGTTCGCGCACGATGTCCATCACCGAATGGTCGCTGACGCGGACTCCGACGGAGACGCCGTAAGACCTGAACGAGATTCCGTCCGCCCAGCCCAGGCGGTCGATCTTATCCATTCAGGTCGAGGCCCGGCGCGCGCGCGGAAGATGCGTCTCAGACATAAAGGACGAGAAGTGAGTCGGCTTCGGGTCGCCCCGGCGAGAGCGACGCCTCTGAAGCGCGGCGATTATACGGAGTCACGCGCGGGCGTGACAACGAACGCGACGCATGGAGGGCTCTTTAACCTCCGCCGCCGGGCTGATGCTATCATGCCGGCAGGTGGAGTCAGACGACGAAAAGGCGCCGCACATCCCCTCACCCGCGTTCACGCTCGGACAGGTGGGGACATTCGACGTAGAGAACTACGGCGACCTGCTCTACCCCGTCGTCCTCCGACGCATCCTTGAGAGGCGCGGCGCGCGCGTGCGCCTCCTTCCCTACTCCAACCTCGACGGCGACGCACCTCTGGCCGCCGGTTTCAAAACACGCGCCCTGCGCGAACTGTTCGACGCCAACCGGCCGCAGCCCCGCGCCGTCCTGGTGGGCGGCGGCGACATCCTTCGAACCGACAAGGAGCTGGTCGCGGAACATTACCGTGTGGCGCAGGACGGCCGCCCCGGCGAACTCCTGCGCACGCTCGGCACGACGGGTCTCTTGCAGTACCTCGTCCGCAGACGGCTCCCGCCCCCGCGCGCGAGTAATTTTTATGCGGCGCGTTTCAACGACAGGTGGATGAGCCAACCGGGGCCGGGGCCTTTCCTGATCGACCGCGAAGACTTACCCGGCGCGCCTCCCGTCTGCTACCTCTCGTGCGGCGTCCCGCACGAATTCTCGACGGCCGAACGAGAACGTGTCGCCGACACCTTCGACAAGGCCGACTTCATCTACCTGCGCGACGAACAGTCGCGAGCCAAGCTGCTACGTGCCGGCGTGCATGCTCCGATTCGGGTCGCGCCCGACCTGATCGTGACGCTCGAAGACTTCTTCCCGCGCGAGACGGAAGCACGAAGAGGGCGAGACATCCTCTCGCGTTGCGGTGTCGACGTCACCCGCCCCGTGCTCTGCTTCCAGTGTAAGCCGCACACGGGGTTCTCGCCGGAGGAGGTGGTCGGGCAGTTGGCGCTCTACCGTGAGAGAACCGGGGCCGAAGTCGCGCTGCTCCCGCTCGGCTACTGCCACGGCGACCAACTCTTCCTGTCGGAAGTGGCGAAGAAGGCGGAGGGCGCTTTCAAGCTCGTCGGAGTCGGCTCGGTCTACGACATGTTGGCCGTCATCGCCGCCGGCAGCATTTTCGTCGGAACCAGCATGCACGGTAACATCACGGCGCTCTCCTACGGCCTCCCGCACCTGTACGGGCCGCTGGCCGTGGACAAGGCGGAAGGCTTCCTGAGCGGCGCGGACTTACCCGACGCGCTCAAGCTGCGCTCGTGGTCGGAGCTGAACGACAGGATAGATTTCGCCTTTGAGCTGGGGCCGGACTTTTTCGCCGGGCGTGCGCGCGCCGCCAAGGAGAAAGTCTACCGGGCGGTTGATGAGCTGCTGGCAGTCGTGCCGAACTGAACACCGTGATTGACCTGACACGCATAACTCCGGACGCGCTTGAGACACGGCCGTACCGCTGGGCCTTCATCGAAAACCTCTTCTCGCCGCGGGACGGCGAAGAGCTGGCCGCCACCTTCCCGCGCGACGGCTTCAAGACGGTCAAGGGCTACGACGGCGAGAAGGGTTACGAGTACGAGGCCCGCGCCCTGATTCCTATGAACGGGACGGCCGCCTCGCGCGCCGAGGCTCTGAGCCCGGGCTGGCGACAACTGGCCGCAGACCTGCTCTCGGACGCTTACCGCGAGGCGATGTCGCGGCTCACGGGGTTGAACCTCGCGGAGCTGTGGATGGAGGTGAACGTCTTCCACTACGGGCAGAGCGCCTGGCTCGGGCCGCACGTCGACCTGGAGGAGAAGCTCGTCACACACGTCCTCTACTTCAACGACGCGTGGGACGTGGCCGACGGGGGCTGTCTGAACATCCTGCGCGCGGGGGACATGAAAGAGGTCGAGAAGGTCATCCCGCCGCTCGTCGGCAACTCGTGCGTGCTGGTGCGCTCAAAGAACTCCTGGCACGCCGTCTCGCGCGTGCGCGGCGACAGTCGCACCTCGCGGCGCAGCATGACGGTCACCTTCTACAGCCCCGGCTCCGTCAGCACGATGTGGCCCCCCGGCGACCACACGCCGCTCCACGACTACCGCGGCGAGCCGTCGGCGCTCGGGCGGCTGATGCGGCGCGGCCTGCGGCGTCTCCGCTCGTCCGTCTAAGTTTGAGAGGGGCAACCCCGGCGCTACAATCGCGCAGCGTATAAGAGTCAGCCGAAGAACTTTCGGACGGTCTCGGAACCCATGCCGGAATTCAACCCGCTCAACCACCCGGCCTGCCTGCAACACCCTGTGCGGCTCGCCCCTTCGACGTGGATCGAACACGTGCCGTTCGCGATGTACCTCGTGGACGCGCTGCGGCCGCGCGTCTTCGTCGAGCTGGGCGTCTACCACGGCGTCTCCTACTGCGCCTTCTGTCAGGCGGTCGCGGAGTTGGGGACGGGGACGGAGTGTTACGGGGTGGACACGTGGCGGGGCGACCCGCAGAACGGCTTCTTCGGCGACGAGTTGCTCGAAGAACTGCGCCGCCATCACGACCCTCTCTACTGCGACTTCTCGCGCCTCGTCCAGAGCGACTTCGATTCGGCGTCCGGCCGCTTCGCGGACGGCTCGGTTGACCTTCTGCACATCGACGGCTTTCACACCTATGAGGCCGTCCGTAAAGACTTCGAGACGTGGCTGCCGAAGATGAGCCGCCGCGGCGTCGTCCTCTTCCACGACACGCACGTCCGCGAGCAAGACTTCGGCGTCTGGAAGTTATGGGATGAGGTCAAGGCCGGCTATAGCGGCCGCCACTACGAGGTCTCTTTCGGCTGCGGACTCGGGCTGGTCGCGGTCGGCGACGAATATCCCGAAGCCCTGCGCGCACTCTTCGATTCGCCGCCCGAGGAGCTTGAGCGGATACGCGGCTACTTTCGACAGCTCGGCCGCAACCTGGAGACTGTGCGCGAGCTGAGGGAAACTGCTCACGAGCTTCAGTCCTACAAGCACGCGCAGGAGTTAGGCGCGGCCGCGGCCGCTGCGTACAGCGAGCGTTTGCGGCGCGAGCACCCCTTGCTCATACGCGCGAGCAACTTCCTGCATCTCTGCGCCGAGCGCGGTTGGGGCGGCGCGCTCAGGCTCGCGGGCGAGAAGATTCGCGGCTAAAGGATTTAACCACAGAGACACAGAGACACAGCTTAGAACACAGCTTGATGCTATTAGCTGTGTCTTAGCTGTGTCTCTGTGTCTCTGTGGTTAATCTCCCTCCGCCCAGGGGTGTGTGACTTCCGGCAGGGCTGAGTTCCCGTTGTGGCCGCCGTTGTGGCCGCTGATCACGTGGTGATAGAAGTTGACGAGCAGCGGCAGGACGGCGTGCGGCGTGAAGAGCTGCTCGTACCTTTTGCGCGCGGCCTGTCCCATCTTCAGGCGCAGCTCCGGGTCGGTCGCCAGCCGCGTCATGGCCGCGCCGAGCGCGTCGGTGTCGCCGGGCGGAAAGAGAATCCCCACGTCCTCCGTGACGAGGTCGGGGATGCCGCCGACCTCGGCGGCGATGACGGGCCTCGCGTGCGCCATCGCCTCGATGATGGCGTTCGGCGTGCCTTCCGTCAGGGAGGGCAGGACGAAGACGTCCGTCTCCTGCATGAAGCGGCTGCGCCCCGCGGGGGTCGTGTACGTCCCGACGAGGCGCGACTTCCCTTCGAGACCGAGCCGCCGGATGGCGCGGACGATGTCGTCGCGCTGCGACCCTTCACCGGCCACCTTCATCTCGACCGAAGGGTGCGCGCGGTGCGTTATCCGAAACCCCTCGACGAACTGGAGCGGCCCCTTCAAGTGTTCGAGCCGGGCGGCGAAGCCGAAGCGGACTGACCCGTTGCCGTTCGAAGACTTCGAAGGAGGCGCCGCGCCCGGCGGCGCCAGGTTCGAGCAGATGAGCGGGAGCACGTAGGGCTTCGTGACGTGCGGCACCGCGCGCGTCATCTCCCGCGCGAGGCTCGGCGAGAGGACGGCCACCTCCGTGCAGAGCGGCAGCACGGCGACGAAGCGCTCGTAGACCTCTTCGAAGCCGGGCGGGTGGAAGGGCGTCCCCGCCTCCTGGTAGACGACCGGGACGCCGACGGCGTGCGCGGCGCGGATGAGCATCACCGCGCCCGGGTCGGGCGTCATGACGTGCACCACGTCGGGCCGGTGGCGCTTCAGGTATTCGCAGCACGCGTCGTGGTAACGCTCCAACAAATTGAAGACGAGCTTGCGCGAGTTGGAGCGGATGAGCAGGCTGCCCGGCTTGAAGAGGCGCATCGCGCGGATGGCGAGCTTACGCCCCGCGGCGAGTGAGGCGCTGAAGGTCGTCGAGGCGAGCGCCGACAGCGGGACGCCCGCGGCGCGCAGGCGCGTGACCATCGGGTCGTCCTTCACCGGCGGGTGCACCAGCAGCACCGACGGCGAATGGCCGGCGGCCTTCAACTCCAGGGCGTAACTGACCACGATCTCGTCGGCCCCGCTGATCGGCCCCGCAAAGCTGTTCTTACAAAAGAGAATCTTCATCAACGCACGGCCGGCCTCGACTTACGGCACAGCCTTCCCTCCACCGGGCTCGTTCGTTCGAGACACCTGCCGCGCGGTCTTCAACCACCAACGTACGGCCACCGCCGCGACCTTTCTGCTTGCCCTTACAGGATACATGCCAAAGAGCGCCCGCGCGACTCGCACGGAGTCGCGCGGGCGACCTGCTTTAAACCTTTCCGCGATCTCGGCGACGAGCTGCCCGGCGGCGCGTTCGGCGAAAGCTGCGTTGAGCCGGCGCCTTTCCCCTCCGCCGAGCGCGGCCGGACGCGGCAGGCGCAGCCACTTCTCCGCGTGCAGGCGGCGCGCGACGCGGTGCATCCTTTCGGGGCGCGAGGTGAACTGACCCGACTCCGGCGACGGACGCCGCCAGACCGCCACGGCCTCTTCGACCGCGAGCACCGGGTACAGCTCCGCGATGCGCACCCACAAGTCCCAGTCTTCGAGGCCGAAGGCCTCTTCGTCGAGCAGGCCCACGCGCCTCAGGCACGAGCGGCGGAAGACGACGCTCGGGCACGGGATGAAATTCCAGCTCAACAGCTCGCGGAAGATGTCTCCCTGCGGGCATCGCTCGGGGTAGAAGCCATCCCCGGGGCGGCACTCCTCGTCTCCGTACAAGACCCTGCCGTAGACCATCCCCGAGTCGGGCCGCGCTTCGAGTAAGCCGACCTGCGCGTCGAGTGAACCCGGGAGCCGCACGTCGTCGTCGTCGAGGAAGCTGACGTACTCGGACGTGCCGGCGACGATGCCGACGTTGCGCGCCCCGCCGGGGCCGAGGCGGCGGCGCGCGCGGATGTAACGCACGTCCAGCCAAGCCTCGCAGACTTCCCGAGTCCCGTCGTCGGAGGCGTCATCCACGACGACGATCTCGACTTCAGCGCCCGCGTGCCGCGCGCTTTCGACCGCGCGCGGGAGGAGCGCGCAGCGGTTCCGCGTGGCGATGATGACGCTGACCCGGGCCATTCCACTTCGGAGCTTCAGCCCGCGTCAGGAGCTTCGGGGCGGCCGCGCCATCGCCTCAGTTGCGCCGCGGAGTTTTTCCAAAACACCCGGAGGTGCGTCGGCCGCGCCGCCCACAGCGGGCTGATGCGCAGGGCCGTCAGGAAGTTCGACGTGGCGAAGTGAACGTGGCCCCGCGGGAGCTGCTCGGCGGCGCGCCAGCTCAAAGTGTCCGAGACGCGCCTCCTCAACCCGGCGCGCACCGCCCTCCGTCTCTGTTCCGGGGCCGCCTGGGCGCGCGGGAGTTTCAGGAGACGCGCCTGATGTTTGAACGCGGCGTGCAGGTGCCGCGCGAGGTGCGAAGACCCCTGCCCCGAGGTGGGACTCGGCGAACGGTAGATACTCACGGGCCGTTCGTCGATCACGAACGGGCGCAGCTCCGCGATGCGCGCCCACATGTCCCAGTCGTCGATGCCCGCGAGCCGCCGGTTGAAAAGCCCGACCTCGAAGAAGCAGGACTTGCGCACCAGAACCGAGTCGGGCAGAAGGAACAGGTTCAACTCCAAGACCTGCCAGAACACGTCGCCGCTCTTTGCGCGCGGGGCCGCGACCTCGCCGTTCGGGACGCAGTTTTCGTCGGCCAGCAACACCGCACTCGCCACGAGGCCCGCCTCGGGCGCGGACTCCAACAAGGCGACTTGACGTGCGAGCGAGTCGGGCAGCCGCAGGTCGTCGTCGTCGAGGAAGGCGACGTAGTCGCCCGTGCTCTCAAGCAGCCCGACGTTGCGCGCGCCGGCCACGCCCTGATTCCGGTCGAGCCGCACGTACCTGATGCCTGGCAAAGTCCTGCACACCCGCGCCGTCTCGTCCACCGAGCCGTCGTCCACCACGATGACCTCGACACCTTCGCCGGCCCCGTGTGCGCTCTCGACGGCGCGCGGCAGGAGATGCGGGCGGTTGAAGGTGGGAATGATGAGACTGACTTTAGCCATTCGGCGGCGCGGTTGACGGACGCCCTGACGTTTCGGATGAAGTTGATTGCCGAGCAGCCTTATTCTTAACCCCGCGGCCTTTTACCGCAAGTCCGGTACGCGGGTCTCTTCAACCCGACGTGAATGAAAAGTCTTCCGTGAACGGATGTTCGCCTTCGTTCCTTTTTCGCTTGAGCCAACTTCCACTCCTAACTGCTCGCAAGTATAATCCCCGACTGTTTCAGTCAGAGGCGCTCACGGCCTGTTAGCCAGAGTCTCCTCCCCTGCGCGCCGGTGACGCCTCTCAGCCAGCCGTCAACTACTCTTGCCCGGAGCCAAATAGATGCCTTTAAGTCCTTTTCCCTCGCACGCCCCTCTCGCCGTCATCCATCCGCGACGGGGCAAAGTAATTCCACGGTTCGTAACCTTCAGCCTCTCCGTCCTGGCCCTGCTCTCTCTCGCGACCGCCGACGTCTTCGCGCAGGCGTTCGCGCCCGTCCTGCGGCTGACCGATTCGAGCGGCAGCCCGGTCGTCGGAGATTTCAACGGCGACGGCCTACCGGACGTGGCGGCGTCCGGCGTGGGCGTCACGGGCGGCGCGGTCGGAGTCTACTTCGGCAAGGGCGACGGCTCGTTCCAGCCGAGAGTCCCGAACCCGGCCATCCTCAACACAGTCTTGTTCGACGCCGCGGACTTTAACGGGGACGGCCGTGTAGACCTCGCGGCGGAGAACTTCTCGTCCGGCACGGCGGGCGTCCTGCTCGGCAAAGGCGACGGCACGTTCCAGCCGATGGCGGCGGAGTACATCCTCGCGGGCAGCTCGATCATTGATATACGCGTCGCGGACTACAACCACGACGGCAAGGCCGACCTCGTCGCGCTGACCACGGATGTGGTCAACGTCCTGTTCGGTAACGGCGACGGCACGTTCCAGAACAGGCGCACGTGGGGCGCCGGCGGCTCCTCCACCTCCTTCGCGACCGGCGACTTCAACGGCGACGGCCAGATGGACGTCGCCGTCTCCGGCGAGAAGGTCGGCACGGCCACCGACGGCCGCGTGACCGTGCTGCTCGGCGACCCCACGGGCACCTTCCTCTTCTACTCCTCCACGGACTACACGTGCGGCTTCGGGCCGCAGGCCGTGCTGGCGCGCGACCTGAACGGGGACGGCCGTATAGACCTCGTAACGGCTAACGGCCGCGACCTGACCTTGAGCGTGCTGCCAGGCAAAGGCGACGGCACTTTCAAAGCGCCGACCTCCTACGAGGTGAACGGCGGCCCCGTCTCGATGGCCTCCGCCGACTTCAACGGGGACGGCCGTGCAGACCTCGTCATCATCGGCACGCTCAACCCAGACCTTCTGACGCAGGGGCCGGGGTTCAGGGTTCTGCTCAACAGGGGCGACGGGACTTTCACCGCGCAGGGCTTCAGCATGCTCGGCGCCGCGCCGCGTTCGGTGCGCGCGGGCGACTTCAACGGCGACGGCAAGGCCGACCTCGTGCTCGCGTACGAGACCGCGGGCGTGAGCGTCCTGCCGGGCAACGGCGACGGCACGTTCGGCGCGGCCGTCAGCTTCAACCTCGGCCGCCCCGTCGGGCCGCGCTACGCCGCGCCCGCGAACCTCGACGGCGACAACAAGCTCGACCTCCTCGTCGTGGACGGGGCCTTCAGCTCCTCCAACATGCACGCCTACCTCGGCAACGGCGACCTCACCTTCCGCAAGGCTTCGAGCTTCGGCGAACGCCTCGGCAGCGGCGGGGGCTTCATCGACCCCCTCGCCTTCGGGGACTTCAACGGCGACGGCAAACTCGACTTCGTCATCTCGCCCGCGCTCATCTCACAGGACGGGCTGGGCGTCTATCTCGGCAACGGCGACGGCACCTTCACCGCGGGCTACACGGGGTTCACGGGCTACGGCCTGCGCACCGTCGCCGTCGGCGAGTTCAACGGCGACGGCCGCCCAGACCTCGTCATGGCCCGCTCCAACGTCGTCCAGGGGTCTCCCGCGCCGCGCAACCTGAGCGTGATGGTCAACGTCGCCGCCTCGCCCGTCTTCAAGTTCGCGACGCAGTTCCTCAGCGTCTCCGAGAAGGACGGGGCCGTGAACCTCACCGTGACGCGCACGGGCGACCTCTCGGGCGCGGCCTCGGTCAACTACTCGACGAGCAACGGGACAGCGACCGACCGCGGCGACTACACCGCGGCCCTCGGCACGCTGCGCTTCGCCCCGGGCGAGGCGAGCAAGACCTTCTCGGTCTTCATCACCGCCGACGCGCTGGCCGAGGGCAACGAGACGTTCACGGTCAGCCTCGGCAGCCCCTCGGGCGCGTCTTTGACGAGTCCCACGACTGCGAACGTCACGATCACCAACGACGCCACCGTGCCCGCGAGTCCCAACCCCGCCGACGACACGGCCTTTTTCGTCCGTCAGCATTACCGTGACTTCCTCAACCGCGAGCCGGACGCCGACGGCCTCGCCTTCTGGACGGGCGACATCGAGAAGTGCGGCGCCGACGTTCAATGTAGAGAGGTCAAGCGCGTCCACGTGAGCGCGGCCTTCTTCCTCTCGATTGAATTTCAGGACACGGGCTTCTACGTCTACCTGCTCAACCAGGCCGCCTTCAACACGGGCGCGTCGCTGCGGCTCCGCTCCTTCCTGCCCGACACGCGGGAGGTTGGGCGCAACCTGGTCGTCGGCGTCCCGGGCTGGGAGCAGCTACTCCTTTCGAACAAGCAGGCTTTCGCGCAGGAGTTCGTCGCGCGCCCGGCCTTCGCCGCCGCCTACCCCGCTTCGCTGACGCCGGCGCAGTTCGTCGAGGCGCTGAACGCGAACACGCGCGACCCGCTGAACCCCTCGGCCAGCGGCGCGCTGACGCAGGCCGAACGCGGCGGGCTCGCCGCACAGCTCGCGGCCGCGGGCAACACCCTCCAGGCCCGCGCGGAGGTCTTGCGCGCCGTGGCCGAGAACGCGGAGTTCCGCCGCCGACAGTCGAACACAGCCTTCGTGCTGATGCAGTATTTCGGCTACCTGCGGAGAGACCCGAACGACCCGCCGGACACGGACTACGCCGGCCACCAGTTCTGGCTCGACAAGCTGAACCAGTTCCACGGCGACTTCGTGCAGGCCGAGATGGTCAAGGCTTTCATCACCTCGCTCGAATACCGCAGGCGGTTCGGCCAGTAGGTGAAGGCTATCTAATACCGACTAGCAAATTGAAATAAGGCAGGCTCTTCGCTGGGAGCGCGGGCATCCCTGCCCGCATGAGCGCGCCAGCGCGAAAGTTAAGAAACGTTATGTCTCAAGGTTGAGGTGAAGAGTTAGACGGTCAGCGTGCTCAAGCACGCTGGCGGGCAGGGATGCCCGCGCTCCCAGCGAGGGAGGGCCTTATTTTATCTCGCAAGTCGGTATAACTTCCTGGCCGCCCGGAGGAAAATCGCTTTTGAGGGAGGCGGCGTGAGGTTTGGCGACCGGCGCGGTCTCTCATTCTTCGCTCTGGTAGAAGAATTCCCTCGTGTAGTAGTTCGAACGCCCGCTCCCGTCCTTGAACTTGTTGCAGGTGGCGATGACGAGGGTGCCGTGTTTGACGTTCGCCTGCAGGTAAGATTCGAGGAACCCGAAGTCGTAGACCGCCTGGAACGACATCGCGGTGTGTGAGCCGACGTCCGACGCGAAGACCTCCGCCACGACCTCGCCCCATTCGCACAGCTCGGGTTCGCAGCCGCCACGGGCGTCGACGACGAGCGCGCCGTCCCGCAGCCTCATCGTGACGGCGGCGATTCTCTTACGCTGCCCCTCGTTGGTGTTGACCCACGTCCCGACGAACGGCGAGGCGTCAACGCGGCCCGCTCCTTCCCCCACACCGTCCGCCTCCGGGACGTCGGTTGCGCTCGTGTATCTCATAGACAGCCCCCTCAGGCCCCGGCCGGGCTCGACTTCAAACGGTAGAAGAACTCTCGGTTGATGTAGTTGGCGCGCTCGCCGTCATGCTTGAAACGGTTGAAGGTCACCAGCACCAGCAGGCCGAGGTTTAAGTTCCCCTGGAAGGCCACCTCGGCGAAACCCGCGTCGAGGAAGGCGCTCAAGGCCACGGCCTTGTGTGAGGCGACGTTATTCGCGTAAGCGAACGCCTCGACCTCGCCCCAGTCGCACAACTCCGGGGTATCGGCCGCGAAGGCCCGCAGGAACAGCCGGCCCTCGCGCTCGGCGATGGCGAGCCTGACGAAGCCGCCGGTGTCCTTCTTCGTGTTCACCCACGTCCCGACGAGCGGCGCTATGTCGAGACCCTCGGGAGGGCTCTGATCGCCGCGGCCCTTCGGCTGGTCGCCGATTCTGAAATACCTTCTACTCGTCATGTCGTTCCCTTCCGCCCGACCAGGGTAGTCCGGCGCGCCCGTCACGAAACGAAGTAATGTAAGAACGTGTATGAGGCCAACCCTTCGAAGAGCGCAGATTATATATCAAACCGGAAGCCTGTAAATCAATTGATTCTGTCTCGGGCATCGAGTTTCATTTATACTCCGCTCGCCGGTTCGTCCTTCGTCCTTTTTCGCCCTCAACGAACGACTGACGCCGAAGAATTTCGTCAGCCCGCACCGCAGCTGTTGGAGCGATTATGTCCCGAACGGCGCTTCTCATCATCGACATGCTCAACGATTTCTTCCGGCAGCACGCGCACCTGGCCGCGCAGCGCACGCGCCTCGTCGCGTCCATCAACGCGCTCGCCGAGGCGTTTCGTGAACACGGCCAGCCCGTCTTCTGGGTTCGGCAGGAGTTCGCCCCCGACTTGCACGACGCGTTTCTGGAGATGCGGAAACACGGGCTGCGTGTGACGATTGCCGGCACCGACGGTTGCGAGCTTCTACCGGAACTCGACCGACGCCCCGCGGACACGACCATCGTCAAGAAGCGATACAGCGCCTTCTTCGGGACTGAGCTGGAGGCGACGCTCGAACGTATGAATCTCGAAGCACTGGTCGTCGCCGGTATCAACACACACGCCTGCGTCCGCACGACGGTCATCGACGCCTACCAACGCGATTACGAAGTGGTGGTGGCGACGGAGGGCATCGCTTCGTTTGACGAGGCGCACCACGAGATGACCAAGCGCTACCTGGATGGAGCTATCGCACGCCTTCTGCCTAACAGCGAGATCATGAAGATGCTGGCGTCCTGACACAGAGACGGCTCGTGTGTTTTCAGTCCGTCGGGCGTGTGGGGGCTGTCGATAGCTCCAGTTCGGCCTCCCAACCCTCTTCGAGGTCTGGGGCGGTAAGCACGACACGTATCACGACCTCGACCATGTTGCTCGGCGAATTCGGGGTGCCGGCCATAGAGATGGGCGGGCCAGTTAAGAGCGTGGCGGAGGGTGGCATTTCCACTTTACCGTTACGTGAGAAGGGCGTGCCCTGCCGGCCGTCGAATGGCGCGGGTACTTCCACGCGCTCGGCCGCACCCGGGTAGACGAACGCCCCCGCCCCGCCCACGTCAACGACGGACAAAGTGGAGAGCGCCGCCCCCCTCGTCACGCACGAAGCTGACAGGGTGAAGTCTGTATTCGAACGGAGCTGTATCGGGATTTCTATCTGAGTCTCGCCGCCGCGCCGGCCTGACAGCGAGAGGACAAGCTTCTGCGCCCCGTCCGGCCCGGAGGAGACTCGGGCGTCGCCCTTCACCACCCGCGCGGGCGAGCCGGCGGAAACCATCGCGACGGCGCTGACCTGTCCGGTCATAGTCACCGATACACCGCCGTGCTGCGCGCGGGCAGGCAGCGAAGCGAGTACGACGAGAATGGTGATTCGGCACGCGCGGCTGACGAGACGCATGGTACGGCTCTCCCAGAAGGAACGTGCGCGGCGGGCGGCCGGCGCTCAGATGACCGGGTTCAGCCTGCGCTCCAGTGTGTCGCCGGTCAGGGCGTGGACGCGGAAGAGGTCGTGGCGGCTGAGGCGGAGCATGTAGAGGCGCTCGGTGGAGATGGAGTCGAGCGCGGCGACCTTGTAGGGGTCGTCGGCGTGCGCGACCAAGTCGGCTATGTGCAGGAGCAGCGCCGCCGGGTCGTTCGCGCAGTCAACGTCGTGGTGCGTCTGCACGGCCGCGGCAAGCGCGCGCGGCACGCCGCAGGCTTCCAGCACCCACTGCCCGACCTGCGCGTGGTCTGCGCCGTAGGAGGCCGACTCGTATGCGGCACGCTCTTCCGCGTCGAGCCCCGATAGCACGGCGGCGGTCGCGGGGAAGAGCGAGGCGAGGAGTACCTGACCCACGTCGTGCAGCAGGCCGAGCGCGTATGCGTCCTCCGGGTCGAGGATGCCAGTCTGCTCGGCGATGAGCCGTGCGGCCTCGGCCGCGCGCAGTGAGTGCTCCCACAACTCCTCCGAAAGGGGCTCGCACTCCCCCCAGGCGTTCCCGCCCGAGACGGCTTCGCACAGGCCAACGGGGCCGAGCGCGGTGCAGGCAGCCGCGAGGTTGGCCGTGCGGAGTCCGCCCGCCGCCGCGTTGGCCGCGCGCAGGGCTCGCACGGCGGACAGCGGGTCTACTGAAACCCTTTCGCGCAACTCGTCGAAGCTCAAACTAGAGGCGTCGAAGCACACGCGCGCGTCGGCCGAGGGGGTCGCCGCGACGGCGCGGCGGATGCGCGCCAGAGGCTCGAACTCGACGAAGGCGCGCACGACCTCCGGGTCGAACCTCGTGCCCGCGCTCTCCTCCAGCCGCGCGACCGCCTCCTCGTGCGAGAGAGCCTCGCGGAACGGGCGCGGGCTGGTCATGGCGTCGTAGGCGTCGGCGACGAGGATAATGCGGGAGGTGAGCGGTATCTGCTCGCCGCGGAGGCCGTCGGGGTAGCCCGTGCCGTCGAAGTGCTCGTGGTGATGGAGCACGGCTTCGGCCGCGTCTTCGAGCCCGGCGATGCCGGTCAGCATACGCGCGCCCCGCCGCGCGTGCCGGCGCATCTCGGCGGACTCCTCGGTCGAGAGCGGGCCCGGCTTGAGGAGAATGCTGTCGGGCGTGCCGATCTTGCCGATGTCGTGGAGGAAGGCGGCGACCGAGAGCCGTTCGAGCGCCTCTTCGTCGAGCCCCAACCGACGCCCGACGGTGACCGCGTAGCCGCGCACGCGCCGCGCATGGCCGTGGATGTGGTCATCCTTGGCCTCCAGCGCGTCGGAGATGGCGCGCAGGAAGCCCCGCGTCATCTCCTTCATGCGGTTGACGAGCCGCTGGTTGGCCTGCGCCAACTCGTGACGTGCGCGGCCGGTCTCGTAATGTTCGAGCGCGCGGCCGACGGTCAGGCGCAGGTCGTCGTTGCTCCAGGGCTTGGTGACGTACTTGTAGACTTGGCCGCAGTTGATCGCCTCGACCAAAGAGGTCACGTCCGTGTAGCCGGTGAGGATGATGCGCACGGTGTGCGGCCGGAGCGGCGCCGTGTGCTTCAAAAGCTCGATGCCGGACATGCCGGGCATCCGCTGGTCTGTAATGAGGAGCGAAACGTCGTGCTGTTCGAGGAGGCGGAGCGCCTCCTCGCCGGAACCGGCGCTGATGACGTGATAGTCGCGCCGGAAGAGGCGTTCGAGCAGGCGCAGGTTTGCCGGCTCGTCGTCCACGATCATGATCTTGTGTGACATGCGACGGAAGAATCCCCTTGTGCCGTTCTCGGAATGTTAAAGGTCGTCACGACCGCCTGAGTGCCCGCGCCGCGCCCCCGCGTTGACCGGGAGCACCACCGTGAATGTGGTGCCGACGCCGGGGCAGCTCTCGACGCTGATCTCACCGCCGTGCCGCTCGACGATCCCGTAAGTGATGGAGAGCCCGAGCCCCGTGCCCTCCCCGACCGGCTTGGTGGTAAAGAAGGGTTCGAAGATTCGGTCGCGGTGTTCGGCGGCGATGCCGGGGCCGGTGTCGCTCACGGAGACGAGTACCGCGTCCCCGCAGAGCCGCGTGGAGACGCACACCTCGCCCCCGCCCGCGACGGCCTGCGCCGCGTTAGCGAGCAGATTCATCCACATCTGGTTGAGCTGGCCGGCGAAACAGTCTACGGGCGGCAACGCGTCATAGTTGCGCCGGAGCGTGATGTGGCCGGAGGCGTAGAAGCGCGAGAGCAGGCGGATGGTGGAGTCGATCCCCTCGTGGATGTCCACCTTCTTGAACTCGGCCTCGTCGAGGCGCGAGAAGGTGCGCAGGTTCTGCACCACGTCGCGGATGCGCTCCGCCCCGCTCGTACAGTCTTCGATAACCGTGTGCAGGTCGGCGAGCGTGTTCTCGTAATCGATCTCCCGTTTGAGGAGCGCGGCCCCGTCGGCGACCGCCGCCGGCAGCGCCGCCCCGTCATAGAAGCCGAGCAGACGTTCGAGCCCCGCGGCGCACTCCCGCAGCACCTCCATGTTCCCGTAGATGAATCCGGCGGGGTTGTTGAGTTCGTGCGCCACGCCCGCGGCGAGTTGGCCCAGGCTCACCATCTTCTCGTTATGCACTATCTGCGCCTGTAGCCTCTTCAACTCCGCCTGCTGGTGCGCCAGTTCCGCGTTGCGCCGCTCCAGGTCGTGCTTGTAGCGTCGGGCGTCCCTCAACAGCGCCCGCCGCTCCAGGGCGCGCTCGACCGAGAGTTCGAGCACGCCGAGGTCGCAGGGCTTCAGCAGGTAGTCGGAGGCGCCCAGGCGCATGGTGTCGAGGACGCGCTGCGTGCGGTCGATCCCGGAGACGATGATGACCGCGACATCCTGAAAGTGCTCCCTGATTTTACGCAGCAGCTCGACGCCGCTCAGCCCCGGCATGCTCACGTCGGAGATGACGATTGCGAAGGGCTCGGCCGCGAGGCGGCGCAGGGCCTCGTGCGCGTCGGCCGCCGTCACGCACGAGTAGCGTTCGCCGAGGTACTCGGCATACAGGTCGCGCAGCTCCGCGACGTCGTCCACGACGAGAATACGGCCAGCGGCACAGTCGCCGAAGTCATGCTCGGCGACTGGTGTGATGCTGACCGATTGTTGAAGAAGCGCGTGTGAACCGGCTGTCATATGACCTCAAGGTGCCGTCTTCGTCAGGGATTGTTCTGCGAGGCGCGTGTACTTGGCTGCCGACCGCCAGTTGGCCTCGACGACGGCGCTGGCCTGATCGGTGTCGAGCCTCAACTCCTTGAGCGGGTCGGGCGCGAAGCCGTTCGCGGAGACCACAAGCTTCTTCGACTGCCGCACCTTCCCGTACCACGAGAGCCCGTCGGCATATCCGAGGAGCGCGTTGGAGAGTTGGTAGAAGGTCGGGCTGCGCGGCATCCAGGCCAGAAGGGCTTCCGCCGCGCTCAGTGCGTCGGCGACCTCGACGCTTGAGTGGTCAACGACGGCCGTTAAATCTTCGAGCCGTCGCCCGCGGTCTGCATCCGCCGGCGAAAGTGGGAAGCGCCCTTCGACGGCCTTCAGCATCTTCACCACGCGCTCCGCAATCAGGAGGTCGTTCGCGCGCGCTGCCTCCGCCTCGGCGAGTGCGCGCGCCGTGTCGGCGTCGGCCTCGCCCCTGCTGTTTCTTAACAGCGCCTCGGCCCAACGCGCGTGCAGGCGCGACTTCGCTAGCAGCAGTTGACGCACGGTGCCGCCCCGTAGGTCGAAGCAGAGTGGCCGGTAGATGTCCGGCCTTTCGCCGGCGCAGTCGGCCGTCGCCGCCCCCGCGGCGGCCCAGGTGCGTCCGAGCTTTTCGGCTAAGAAGACCGCCGTGGAGAGATCAGTGCTCAACTCGCAGTCGCGCACCTCGGCGACCTTGACGAAAAGGTCTGGGTACAACTTCGAGGTGAGTTTGCGGTATGCGTCGGCGTCGCCCGCGCCAGCCGCCTCGTGCAAGAGTCGGAGGCCCGCCAGAACCTTCTCGGCCCTCTGCGCGTCCCCCGCACGAATCGCTCGCGCCGGATCGCAGTCCGCCGCGCGTGTGCTGCGCCCGGCGAATGTGAGCAGGAAAAGGAAGGCGGCGCTCGCCGCAGTCATAGTCTTGAGGGGCATCGGGAGTCACTCCTTTAGCAAACCCGATGCACGGTATTGCGAAAACCGTTCCTCGCCGCGGCGAGGAACGCGCGCACATTTAGCACCGCTTTGTTGAGGTCTGCGCGCGCTCCGCGTGTCGGGAAGTTGACGGCCGCGGCCACCGCGTCACTTTTCCGATGCCCCCGCGTCAGTTTTCCGACAGCGCAGATAATACCGCCTTGCGAGATAGAATAAGGCCGGCTCTTCGCCGGGAGCGCGGGCATCCCTGCCCGCCTGAGCGCGCCAGCGCGAAAGCCGTGAGACTTTATGCCTCGACGTTGAGAGAAAGAGGATGACGGTCAGCGCGCTTTTGCCCGCTTGCGGGCAGGGATGCCCGCGCTCCCAGCGAGTAGTCGCCTTATTCTTTTTTGCAAGGCGGTATAAGAAGAAGCGCCGCCACCCGACGTGGGGTGACGGCGCTTCTATATTGAGCGTGCTTGCAGGAAAGGCTCGCGCTAGGCGACGAGCGTCGCCCGCAGGTCGCCCTCGCGGCTCCGCTTGCGGCGCGTGACCTCCTGGGCGATCTCACAGATTTGCGACATAGAGAACGGCTTCGTCAGTACCCACTCGACGCGCGCGGCCTTCTCTTCGTGCGTGCTGACGAGTTCACCCCAGCCGGTGATGACCGCGAGCGCCACCTGCTGGTCGCGCTCGCTCACGCGACGCAACAGCTCCCAGCCGTTCATCCCGGGCATCCCGATGTCGGTCAGCACCGCGTCGAACTTGCCCTGCTCGAACCGGGCCAGCGCCTCCGCGCCGCTCGCGGCCAGCGCGACCTCGACGCCCTCGTCTTCGAGGATGTCGCACAGAAGCTCGCGCACAGGCTCTTCGTCGTCCACCACGAGCATCTTTGTCGTTCTGCACTTCTGAGTCGGGACGTCTTGCGCGCCCGCCTGCGCCTCCCCGTCGGGCGAGAGCACCGCGCAGCCCACGAGCGGGAGGACGACGCGGAAGGTCGAGCCGCGGCCGACCTCGGACTCGACCTTGATCGTCCCGCCGTGGCGGCGTATGACGCCGTAACTGACCGAGAGGCCCAGGCCCATGCCTTCCACGCCCTTCGTCGTGAAGAACGGGTCAAAAACGCGCGCGCGCACCTCCGGGCTCATGCCGCAGCCCGTGTCTTCGACCGTGATGAATACTTTCTCGTCGCGTTGCTCGGCCGAGAGCGTGAGCCGCCCGCCGCCGGCCATCGCGTCCACCGCGTTGAAGATCATGTTGACAAGGATGTCGCGCAGTTCCGAGGCGTCGCCGAGCACGTGCGCGCCCGAGCGGTTCGAGACGGCGAAGTCGATTTGCGAGCCCGCAGCCTCGGCCTCGTCCTTCCAGCGCGGCCGCGTGATCTCGCTCACGTCGAAAAGGAGCTGATCCACCGAGACGGTCTCGAAGTCGCGATCCTGCCTCTGGCGGGCGAAGTCCTGTATGCGCTTGACCGTCTTCGCGCCGTCGTACGCCGACTGCACTATCAACTCAAGCCCGCGCCGCAGCTTCGGGTCGGCCGTGTACTTGAGCAACAGCTCCGCGCGCCCGCGGATGACGGCGAGACAGTTGTTGAAGTCGTGCGCGACTCCCGACGCCAACGAGCCGACGGCCGAGAGCTTCTCGACCTGCGAGAACTGCACCCGGATGCGCTCCTGCTCCTCGACGTAGCGCGAAAGCTCCTTGACGTAGGTGCGCGCCTGCTCGGCCTGCGCCTCGGCCGCTTCGACGTTCTTGAGGTAGGTCTTGTAGGCGAAGACGACGACGGCGACGATGGGCAGGATAAGGACGACGGAGTAGATGCCCGTCGCGCTGATGAGCCTCGCGGCAATCGTCGCGGCCGCGGCCGACGCGACGGTCGTAGTCGAAATCCACATGTACGACTCGCGCCACGTGCGCCAGACGGACTTCGAGTCCCTGAGCGCCTCGCGCGTGGCCGCCAGCACGGAGTTCGTCGCGTAATGCGTCAGCGCCAGCGCGCAGAGAAGGCCGATGCTACGGGCCTTGAACTCGCCCGCGGCGGCGTCCGTGATCTGGCCGAAGAGCGCGCGCCCGGCCCACACGGCGGCGAAGTTGGAACAGCCTATCAGCCCCACGTTGAAGAAGACCGTGAGCCGCGTCTTCGTGATCCGCATCGAGGAGAAGAGCGCCTCCACGACGGCGAGGAGGATGGCCGCCTCGCCGTCGTAGAGCAGCATCGTCAGGAAGACGAAGGTGTCCGTCGCGGTCACCTCGCCCTTGACGCGCGGAATCTTGACGATGGCACGCGCGCCCACGCCGAGCGTGACGAGGGCGATGGCGGCGAAGCTCAAGTCGAGCTGGTGCCAGCGCAGTCCCCACACGGAGAAGAGACACGCGAACGTGCCCACGACTCCGGTCAGTGCCATGAACCCTGTCCGTGCGCGCGACATCCTAGCGCCCGCCTTCACACCGCCCAGTTCGCCCATTAAGCTACCCACCGCCTCCGCACACTCCTTTTCAAACAGTCCCAGTTGCCGACCAGACCTCAGTCGCCCCCCGCGAGCGCGTCGGTCGTCATCGTCGCGTCGCTGGCAAGTATCGCGTCGCTGGCGAGTATCCCGTCGCCGCCGAGTATGCCGTCCGAAGCGAGTATCGCGTCGCTAGCGAGGATCGCGGTGCCGAGGAAGAAGTCGCCGCCGCCGAGCGGCTCGCCGTCGCTCGTCCATATCGAGTCGGAGGCCAGTATGGCGTCGGTGTACATGGTCGCGTCGCTGGCGAGTATCGCGTCGGAAGCGAGGATGCCGTCGCCGAGCATCGTGCCGAGGTCGTAGACCTTCTGATACTTCGTGATCAGCTCCGCGCCGCTCACGTACGTGTGCCCCGCGACGGCCCCGCCCGCCCAGGGGAACTGGAAGCCCGCGATGGTCGTCGAGTGCGTCGGCGTCGCGCCCGTCAGCAGCGGGTCGCCGAGCGCGAGACCGCTCGAACAGTCTGTGCGCGTGAGCGCGGCGATGCGCACGGCCCCTTCGATGTTCAGCTCGCCGGCGCCCTGCTCGAACATGTTGTATCCGGCGAGCGGCTGCGCCGTGTACATGAGAAGCGTCTTCACCATGTTCGGCGTCAGGGACGGGTTGGCCTGGAGGAGCAGGGCTGCCGCGCCGCTGACGAGCGGCGTCGCCATCGAGGTACCGCTCAGCCTCATCATCGCGTGGTCGGCGTTGCCGTCGGCGTAGGCCTCCAGTTCGGGGTGGGCGGTGACGAGGGCGTTGCCCGCAGCTTCGGCGGAGACGAGCTTGTTGCCGGGCGCGACGAGGTCGGGCTTGACGATGTTGTCGTGGTGGACGCCGCCCGAAGAGTCCGTCCAGTAGGAGCGCGTCGGGCCGCGCGAGCTGTAGGTCGTGACGGAGTCGTCCGAGCGCGAGTCGGTGTCGAAGGTGTTCGACGCCCCGACCGTGATCGCCGAGGGCTCGATGCCGGGCGAGTGGATGAGGCCGTAGACCTTCTGCCCGTCGGCGTCCTTCCCCGCATTGCCCGCGGCGGCGACGACGACGACGCCTGCGTCCACGAGCGAGCGCACGGCGAGGCAGAGCGGGTCGTTACGGTAGGAGTCCACCGCGGCAGCCCCGAGGCTGATGTTGACGACGCGCACGTTATAGGTCGCGCGGTTGTCCATCACCCATTCGAGCGCGTCGAGGAGGTCGGCGGTCGTGCCCACGCCGTCGGCGTCGAGCACGCGCAGGTTGATGACGTTCGCGTTCGGGGCGACGCCGGTGTAAGCGCCGCCCGCGACCGAGCCGTTCCCGGCGGCGAGCGCCGCGACGTGCGTGCCGTGCCCGAAGGGATCGCCCGGCGAGGCGCTTGAGCCCGTGAAGTCAACGTCGGCGACGACGCGGGTGTTACCGCTCTGGTCGTCAAAGGAGTCGTGCGCGTGTGAGACGCCGGAGTCGAGGACGGCGATGCCAACGCCCGTGCCGTCGAGCGTGTAACTGCCGCCGGAGGCGGTTTGCGTGCGCACCGCGTCCGCGCCCGTCGTCAGAGACACGTGGCCGAGCATGCGTGTCGGCCTGTCCTTCGATATATACCTGACCTCGGGCAGTTCGGCCAACGCGGTCAACGCGCCGGCGGGCAGTTCGACGGCCACAGCCTTGAAATTGCTGAAGCGGCTTAGCACACGCCCGCCCCGCGCGGCTATGAGCCCTTCGAACTGAGCGTCGAGCCGGCCCTCGGTCTGGATGATGGCGCGCACGGATTCGGCAGCGGGCTCTGTTACCGCCCGCAAGCCCGCGGCCGGGGCCGGGCGCAGGTCGGGAGATATTTTTAAGGCCGGGGCGTCGTCGCGCTCGAAGTCGGAGACGGGAGCGAGGTCTTTGGCCCGCGCCGGGCGTGAAATCACCACGCACGGGACTGAGAGCACGAGACAGAGCAGACTAATCAGCAAGGGGGAATATCCGGGTTTCATCGGTTGTCCTCTTATGCACGATTGGGAGTGCCTGGGCCTACGTGAGCGTGAGGCCGTGAACGTATGTGCAAATCCCGTGCAATGTCTGGAGAGCGTGAGGGCGGCGGCGTGCAGAGGGCGGCGGATTGAAGCAGAAGCTTCCGTTTACATGGTTTTTCGGACTTGGCCGGGCGTCAGGCTTACTCCTCCGTGGCGGCCGCCGGGCGGGTCGTCATCGGAAATTCGACGCCCCTTTTTTACACGGTGTCAAAGTTTTGACGCCGCGGGCGCGGCCCGTCACTCGCTTTCGGTACCGGTTGACTCCTTCTCCCACTCGATTCCGAGGCGCTTCAACTTCTCGACGAAGGTCGTGCGCTTCATGCCGAGCAGTTGCGCGGCGCGCATCTTGTTGCCGCCCGTCCTGGACAGGGCCTGCAACAGCAGGTCGCGCTCAACCTTCGTGACGACGGCGTCGAAGTTTACACGGTCGTCGGGGCTGCCCGGCGGCTGTCCTGCTTTCGGGGCGGGGGCCGGCGGGGCGGGCGCGGGTACCGCCTCGCGCACCTCCTCCGGGAGGTCTTGCAGGCGGATTTCGGTGACGGCCCCGGTCAGCGTCGCGGCGCGCTCGACGGCGTTTTGAAGTTGGCGCACGTTGCCCGGCCAGCGGTAGCTGACGAGCGCCCCCCAAGCGTCATCAGATATGGTCTTGGAGGGCAGACCAGTCGAAGCGCAGAACTTCGCCAGCAGGTGCTCCGCGAGGGGACGGATGTCCTCGCGCCGCTCGCGCAGCGGCGGAAGGCGCAGGTTCACGACGTTGAGTCGGTAATAGAGGTCAGGGCGGAAGGCCCCCTCGTCAATCCGCCTCTGGAGGTCGGCGCTCGTCGCGGCCACCACGCGCACGTCAACCTTGACGGTACGCGACGACCCGAGCTTCTCGAACTCACGCTCCTGCAAGACGCGTAGCAGCTTGGACTGGAGGGGCAGTCCCATGTCTCCGATCTCGTCGAGGAAGAGCGTGCCGCCGTCGGCCTGCTCGAAGCGCCCCTCGCGCGCGCTCTGCGCGCCCGTGAAGGCGCCCTTCACGTGGCCGAAAAGCTCGTCCTCAAGCAACTGCTCGGGCACCGCCGCGCAGTTGAGCGCCACCAGCGCTTTCTCCCTGCGCGGGCTGAGCTGGTGTAGGGCGCGCGCGACCATCTCTTTGCCCGTCCCGGTCTCGCCGGTCACCAGCACGGTCGTCTGGAACGGCGCGACGGCGCGAACGTTTTCGAGCAGCTTCCGCATGGCGGGCGCGGCGGCGATAAGATTACCGGCGGGGCCTAAGCCTTCGCCGCCTTGCATGACGGCGCGAGTCCGCGCCGCGCGCTCGGCGGCGACGCGAATCGTCCCGAGCAGCCCGTCCAGCGCGAAAGGCTTCGTGATGAAGTCCGCCGCGCCCCTCTTCATCGCCTCGACGGCCGTATCGACCGTACCGTGGGCGGTGATGACGATGAGAAGGATGCCCGGCCGCAGGCGCGGGCAGTGGCGCAGGAGGTCGAGCCCGGACATCCCAGGCAGGGCCACGTCGGTGACCAGGATGTCGAAGGGCTCGTCACGCAGCCGCTCGACGGCGGCCTCGGCGGTAGCCACGCCCTGCGCGTCATAATCCTCTATCGCCGCCGCCTCCAGGAGTACTTCCCGCAGACGGTCGTCGTCTTCAACAAAGAGGATTTTAATGTTCATAACCGTGGTTGAGGTTCGGACGTGCCCGCGGCGCGGCTGAGGCGGCGGCCAACCTTATCTACATGGTACGCGCTCCGCGGGAGGCTTGTAAAATGGCTTTATACTAGAGAGCCCGCAGGTGAGGCTCTGAGGTGCGAGTTGCGACGGGTTTCTTGGGGTATAGCTTTGGGCAGAGGGGCTAGCACAGGGCGATGTGGTACTTGCCCGTCAGTCACCCCACCGTTTAGAGACTTCGTTACTATACAAGTCCTTCTTGACAGCAATGCGCTGCACGTAGACGCGGGTGGTCGATCTGTTCTGGTGGTCGAGCGCGTTCTGCGTGGCGGTAATGTCTCCCGTCACCTCCGACACGATGCGCGCGAAGGTGTGGCGCGTGCGGTGGAGGTGAAAGCCCTCGACGCCCGCCTCGCGCGCGTACTTCTTCAGGTTCTTGACGAAGCAGTGCGACGTGAGCGCCTCGCCGGGCCTGCCCGCGCGGTCGTGCCTCGTCCACAGCGGCGCGTCGGTCTTGAGGGCGTAGAGTCTGCCCGAAGCCGTCAGGTAGTCGAGCAGAGCCTCCTTCACCTGCGGCTCACGCACCTCCCTGCCTCGGTAGTCGCCGCCCTTCGCACGGTACTCCAGCACGAGCGTCCCGCCCAAATGCACGTCCTTGCCCCGCAGCCCGATGGCCTCCTGTCTCCTAAGTCCCGTCGCCAGGTATAGGAGCAGCAGCGCGTAGTCGCGCTTCCCGACAACGTCGCCCCCCTGCGCCCGCCCCTTGACCGCCGCCACTAGCGCGGCGACCTCTTCGTCCGACAGCGCCTTAACGCTCTCGGTTTGATAAGGTTTCGGCGCCTTCGGCCGCGCTAGCCGAGCCGGGTTTCTGCGGACGTGCTGACCGATCTCCGGGTCACGCATCGCCCAAGAGTAGAAGGAGGAGAGAAGGCAGGCGTGCTGGTAGCAGGTGCCGGCGCTGATTCCCTGCTCTTCTAAAGCTTTGAGCCAGCTTTGCACGTCAGCGGACTCGATCTCTGACGGAAGCTTACCCGTGTACTTGAAGAAGGAGCGGATGATCCTCTGCTTGTCCCGTAGCAGGTCAGCGCGGCGCCCACTCTCAGAAGTCGTGGCTGAGGCCCAGAGCGACACAGCACTGCGCAGGGCTACCTCCAAATTAGACTGAGCGGGCACAAGGGCCACTTCCCGAGCTTTCTCATTCATATATCTACTCTAACACGAAGGGTTCACAACTGACGCGTTTGTGAATCCAAGAAGATTGAAAGGACATTTATTTCCATTTTATGGTAAATAAGCTCCACACCTGATGTTTCACGTCGGCGTGTCTTGCAAACAGCTCCGATTAAGAAGGCTCTAAGCTTTGACTCTCTCCAAACGTCGCACCCGCCGCGTAGACTCCCTTGCCTCAGCCGCCGCTGTCAATAACGTGCTCGATTCCCTGCGCTCTTCCCTGCCGGAGATTATTCCTCAGTCACAGAAGAATTTACTCCGCATGCTCCAAGCCGTCAGGGGGCTGTACATGCGCCAGCCAACGGAGACCAAACGCGGGCGCCCTGCACGTTTCGCCCGCGAGCACTTACTCCGAGTAGACTCCACCCTACGGGCGGTACTCGCCCGTGAAACATCAATCGGCGTCCGCAGTTTCGTGGGGCAATACCTGCCTATCCTCGACTTCCCGCGCGACGTGCGCGAGCCGCTCGAGAGGGGCGAGATTAACCTCTTCGAGGCTCACCAACTCGCCCGCCTTACCCCAAAGCGCCTCGGATGCACCAACGGCGAGGCTCGCGCCTACCTTCGGAAGCTGCTAAACGCCCATCTGCTAAAGCAAGAGCCGAGCACACGGCTGCGCCAGAGGGTTAAGGAAGCACTTGGTGAGCTACGCGAGCCTGACCCGGTAGAGACGGAAGTAGTGGCTGTAGACAAAGCCGACGAACTGCTCGAGGCAGACCCACTTGACTCAAGTCATCTGTTCTTCGAGGAGCTGCGCAGGATCGGTCGCGCTTTACGAGAGATGAAGCCGGAGGAGTTAACTGACGAGGATGTTAACGAGCTCATGCCGGCAGTTGACCAAGTGAGCGTCGCCCTGATGCAGATCGAGAGAAGAAGGCTGCGACGACAGGAAGTGCCGAGAAAGATTAGGATTTAATAGGCTTGATGCAGAGAGGTAATTTATCAGACGGGGCATTATGACGGCCGCAGTTCAGCAAAATATCTGAAGAGCGGCCTTCTAACGGTTCCCGTTTAGCAAAATATGCGAAGATTCAGAAGAGCCCGTTGTTGCTTTGTAATCTAATGATTCTATAGCCGTTTCCTGCTTTCGTTCCTTTCCCTTCCTTTTCTCCCCTATTGAGTAAGATTTCTGAAGAGTTACAAACACTCTCGCGCATCTCCTTCGCAAGCTTCGTCGACCACTATCTGCGCCTGCCGGATTTCCCTTCTGACGTGATCGGCGCGCTCGAAGCCGGCGATATAAACCTCTTCGAGGCCGAGCAGCTCGCGCGTGTCACAGCCGTGCGGCTCGGCGTTACAGACGATGCAGCGAAGCGGACGCGCGTTGACCTTATCTCCCCACACCTGCAAACAAGGGCCTCTCGCGAGCGGCTACGGCGGCGCGTTAACGAGACGAGGAGATAGAGGAACTCCTCAAGGCGAGCGAGCCGATTTTAGCGATCCTGACTAGAATCCAGCGGCGCAAAGAACAGTCGAAGGTGATTAAAGTGAAGTTCTAAAGACTCGCCGCGAGGAACCTGCCCGAAGCGTCATGCCAGTCTAAGTCACGGCACACCCCTGCAATCCTTATTACAGGGGTGTGCGAAAGCTTGACACCCCTGCAATAAGGATTGCAGGGGTGTCAAGCTTTCGCACATTGTTGCCAGTGCAATTCTTCAGTTCAGATGGCTCTGTCAGGACTTCCCTTCCCCGCCGATGTGGTAGCGGCGCTCGGCTCTGTCGGAGGGGGGGCGCGGCTCGAGGTTGAGTTTGAAGACGGTGCCCTTCTGCGTGGGGGTGTTGAAAATTTCGGGGCGCTCGATAAAGCCGAGGAGTTCAAGCTGGCCGACCACGTTGTAGCACTGACGCTCCTTCAACCCAGCGGCCTCCGCCAGGCGGGGCATAGAGGTAAAGCACTCCTCCAGCCCCGCCTCATAAGTCATCTCGAAGAGCGCGCGGCAAACACCCATCTGCCCCGAGCGCAAAATCGGAGCCCAGCGCCGGGAGAATTCGGCGAAAGTAATCGGCTGCTCCTGATCCACGGCTTTCAACTCTTCGCGGATCGACACCCCTGCAATCTCCTGTGCAGGGGTAGCAGTCGTCTCTTTTTTCAGGCTTACACGCACCCCTGCAATCTTCTTTACAGGGGTGTCGCGCGGCGCCCGCTTCGGCTCAAGCGCCGCTTCCTCTTGCGCCTTCGCCTCCTTCAGAAGCTCCCGCAGAGGGTTCTCCTCAACGGGGCGCGGGGCGCGCTCCGGCAGGCGGAACTTACTCTTCCCCGCCTCGCGTTTCGCCGGTTTGACCTTGGGCTCCGCCATCAGACGCGTGTCTCCTCACCGGCCAGTTTCAGCTTGCCCTTGGTCTTCCGCGCGCCGAGTCGTTTGAGGATTTCGTCGGTCAGCTCGGAGTACAGCAGCGCCCCGCGCGAGTTCGGCGCGTAGAGTTGCACTGGCTGGTGAAACGCGGGCGACTCCTCCAACTTCACGTTGCGGTGGATGATCGTCTCGAAGACGCGCGCGCCGTAGCGCTCCTTGAGGCTCCTGTAAGACTCGGCCGAGACGGCCGTGCGGCCGTCGAACATGGTGCAGACCATCCCCAGAAGAATCAGCTCCGGGTTGGTGCTCCTGACCTCCTCGAAGGTGCTCATGAGGTCGTCCAGGCCGTCCTGTGCCAGCGGCGAGGCGGCCACGGGCACGACCATGTGCGTAGAGGCGAGCAGAGGGGTCGTCAGGATTTGGCCGAGCGTCGGCGGCGTGTCGATGATGACGAAGTCGTAGGTCGAGGAGAGGGGCGCGAGTTTCGAACGCAGGCGGTTGATGGCAATCGCGGGCTCCTTCTCGAACCTCGCGAAGCGCAGCTTCGAAGGGACGATGTCGAGGTGCTCCATCTCCGTCGTCACAATCGCCGCTTCCAGCGGCAGCTTCTCGCGCTGCTCGGACTCGATCAGTACGTCGGCGATGGACGTGCCGATCTGGTCGGGCGCGAGAAAATGCGAAGTGACGTTGGCCTGCGGGTCGCCGTCGACGAGGAGCGTCTCGTACCCGCGTAGGGCGAACTCCGCGGCGACCGAGGCGGCGGTCGTGCTCTTGCCGACCCCGCCCTTCTGGTTGGCGATGGAGATCGTAATCATCTTTACGCGGCCTTCCTCCCGTTTTTACTCAGCTCAAGGAGCCTCAGAAGCTTCAAAACTGGGGGCGAAGGCCTCAACTCGTCGCGCTCGTAGCGTGCGATGGTGTTCGGGGTCAAGCCGACCTCTTCGGCCAGCTTGGCCTGCGTGTAGCCTAGGCTTTTACGTAACTCTTTGATCTGTGCGCCGGTCATGTCGAACCACCCTTTCCGATCTGGGCGCAGCATCTTACTATACGGCGCGTCTATACGTCACGCACAATTTTCATCTCGGCCAAAAAGAGCGCGACACCCCTGCAACGCAGATTGCAGCCCCTGTAAGAATCATTGCAGGGGTGTCACGTATACACCCCTGCAATTGGCGTTGCAGCCCCTGCAATGTGGATTGCAGGGGTGTCGCAACAGTCCCCTGTAATCTAGATTGCAGGGGTAATTTTTTGACACCCCTGTAACGTAGATTGCAGCCCCTGTAAGAATCATTGCAGCCCCTGCAACCGATATTACAGGGGAATTTACAGGCCGGGGAAAATGTTGTAGGTATGTGAGCGTCGAAAAAATCAGGGGGCGCCCGAAAGCGCCCCCGAGACATTGCCTAGAGCGCGACTGTTTGGCGACCGAAACGCTCCGGGCTGGTTGATAACTCGCTTGTCAGCGAGGTGGGATTTGTGTACCCCGATTTCGGTTCACAGTTTACACCGCGCCTCGAAACTGTCAAGCCCTAGCTTTTGAAAGGGAAGTACGATGACAGCCGCGCAGGCGGCCACGTCCCCGAGGTTTCTGCGGAAGACGACGCTCCGAGGGACGGAGGCCAACACAAACTTTAAGATGCTCGACGACGACGTCGCCGAGGCGGTCACTTCGGCGGAGGCCGACGCGGTCACGCCGCTGATGAGCAAAGTCTACACGCGACTCCTGCTGACGCCCTCCGCTTTGCGCGAGGAGGCGCGCGTCCTGCGCTTCGCCGGTGAGGAGAGGGAAGGGAGGTGGGTCACGGCCTGGGAGCAGCTCCGCGGCCACCTGCGCGTTTCGAGCGAGACGGCGCGGAAGGCCCTGCGTTGGATGCACTCGCAGGGGATTATCGGCTACGCCTCAGGCAAGAACGGGGTCGGCATACGCATCTTCCTCAACCGCGCGGCGAGTTCGGTCACGTCGAAGAGGGAAGGGCCGGCGGAAAAAATTTTACCCTTCGCCCGTACTTCGGAACGCCGCCCTCGTACTTCGCCGAGCGACACGCCCTTTAAGGACAGCTTCGCTGTTTCAGAAGGTTTAGATACAGACCTAAATCCGCTCGCGCCAAAAAACGGCGCGGACGGCACGCAGTCGGAGAAAATTTTCGAAAGACTGCGGGGCGAACTGGAACCCTTACTGAAGCAGATGACCAGACGGGCGGCCGCGGTCGAGCACGAACGCACGCGCGAGTGGCTGGAACGAAGCGGCCTGCCGAAAGCAGCGCGGGTTGCACAGCGCGAGACGTACGACGTGCTACGCAGGAACGGCGTGGTTAAGGACGCCTCTCTGCAAACAGCGGGGAAGGTGGGCAGCTTTTACATGCGAACGGAACCGCGGCCGCTCTCGGAGTTAGAGGTGAACGAGTTGGCGGAGGCATGCGTCGCGCTCTTCGAGGTAAAGGGGCAGCCGGTCGAAGTCACGCTCGGCGGGATGTGCGTCTCGGCCGGAGGCACGCTTCTTCCGGAGGACGCCCCGCGCGTGCTGTCGAAGGTCGAGACGCTACTCGTCGGCTGTCTTGGAGAAGCTTAAAGGGGCGACGAATATGAGAGTAGCTTCCGGCAAACTCCAGCCCGTCCTCGGCAGAATTGAATCAGAGGGGCGGAGTCTACTGAAACAGGAAGAGCCTGTCTGCGACCTGTGTTTCGGAATCGGGATGCAGGTAGTTCCGGGGAAGGGGGCGCGCAGGTGTGAGTGCCGCCTGAGCGATCTGCGCGGGCGGCTCTTTGAAGGAGCACGTATCCCGAGGCGTCACGAGCAATGCTCCCTCTCGAACTATCGGCCCGCGGCGGATAACGTCTCGCAGGCGCTCGCCTTCAAACAGGCGTACCGCCTCGTGCGCGAATACCCCGGTGTCGAACGTGGGCTACTCTTCGCGGGGCCGGTCGGCGTCGGCAAGACGCACCTCGCGGTCGCAATCCTCCGAGGGCTTTCGGAGAAGGGCGTGGCTGGCCTATTCTACGAATACGGCTCGCTCTTGAAGGAGATTCAAGACAGCTACAACCCCATCTCACGCGCATCCGAGATGAGCGTGCTCGCGCCCGTCTTCGACGCGGAGGTGCTTGTGCTCGACGAACTAGGTGTGTCAAAGCCCACCGAATGGGTGCTCGACACGATGACACACATCATCGGCCGGCGCTACAACGAGAGGAAGTTGACGATCTTTACGACCAACTACACGGACGAGCGCCTCGTGCCGGCCGGCGAGACCCTGGAAGACCGCATCGGCGTCCGCCTCAGAAGTCGCCTCTACGAGATGTGCGGCACAGTCCTGCTTGACGGCGAGGATTACCGGCGCCGCCTCGGCGGCCTTGCATAGAATGCGGAACGAAGACCTTACACTTCAAAGGATGTTCATTGAATAAGAGCCAAACACCGTATTTATTTTGCTTCAAGAGTATGATTCCCGGGGTGGGAGAACTGAGCTAAAGGTCGGATTATAGCTGGGGATGCAATACCTGCAACACAGCCCGCTCGGGAACTCGTGCCTTCGATGTCAGAGCCTTCGTTAACTCAGAGTTAGAGGTGACGGCGGGCGGTCTGTCAGGCCCACTCGAAACAGGTCAGCTCCCAATCCCGACGCTCCACGACGAGAGCCGCAGCGTAGCCAGGGGCGGCGTCCAACTCCCTCAGCAACCAGCGGGTCAACTCTCCTTCGCCGCCTTCGACGCTGAGCAGCGCCGCCGGTTCGCCGGGCCGCATGGAGACTGTGAAGGAGTCTAGTGGGTGTGAGAGTCCTTCCCCCAGCGCCTTGATGTACGCCTCTTTGCGCGTCCAACAGTTAAAGAACGCCTCCGTCTGCGACGAGGCGTCGATGGTGAGCAGCGTCGTCACCTCTCGGGCCGAAAAGAAGCGCTCGGCTATCCGCTCACCTCCAAAGTCTGCGCGGATGTATTCGAGATCAACGCCGACTTCAAAACCAAGGGCGAAGGCGTAGAGCGCAAGCGCATGTGAGTGCGCCAGGTTGAACCGCAGAGGATGCGGCCCGGCCTCGCCGCCGAGAGCCGGCTTGCCGTACGCGCTGTAAGCGAAGGTCAAATCGGCCGGCGGCCTGTCCAGGTAGGTGCCGAGCAACTGGCGCAGAACTCCCCGCGCGACGATGAACTGTTCCTGATCTCTGCGGAAGCGGAAGCGCGCGGCCCGGTTTCGCTCCTCGCTACTCAGCAGCGCGTAAAGTTCAGCCACGCGCGCCGCCGGCCGCGCCAGGGTCGCACGCCAGACGTGAACCTCATTGCCGGTCAGGGCCGGAGGCCGGGCCGTCGCCGCCCACGGCTCATAATTGGCTGGCGCCTGCGACCGCCGTACCGACCCTTCGTTATTTACAGGATTCACCGGCAAGGATTCTATCGAACGTGCCGCGCCGGTGCCACTGCTTCGAAGTTTTACGACCAGCACCGCAGCGGCTTGAAGGGTGAGAAGAAGTTTGACTTCGACAGCCCGTTGTATATGTGTATAATGTCTCCCGAACGGCTGACGAGTACGCGCGCATGTAAACAATAGCAAGCAGGTGCCGGCTCGCAAACTTAAAGCGAGCTCGAGCGGCATTGACATCAGGTAACCGGCCCCACTCACCCAGCGCCAGTCATCTCACCGACAGGGGCGCCATATACAAGGCTTACCTTATGCCTCATGTTCTTGAACATTCTCACGAAAACAGCATCCTTGTGGCCCTTCCCAACGCGGAGGCCGAACATCTGCGCTCCCAGCTTGAACCGGTGCGTTTCCGCCCGCAACGCGTGATCTATGAGGTGGGCGATCCGATCCGCTACGTCTATTTCCCGACCTGCGGCGCGCTGTCGCTGCTCTCCTCGACCGAGGCCGGCACGTCGGTCGAAGTCGGCGTCGTCGGCACCGAAGGAATGGCCGGTATCCCGCTGATTCTCGGCGTCAACCAGATGCTTTACCGCGTCACGTCGCAACTCACGGCCGACGTGCTGCGGCTCAGCGCGACGGCGCTTCTGGAGGTGTTGCGTCGCTCACCGCGTCTGCACGAACTGCTCCACCTCTACCTCTACACGATGCTCAGGCAGACCACGCAGGTCGCAATCTGTCACCGCTTTCACACCACGGAAGAGCGCTTCTGTCGCTGGTTATTGACGGCGCGCGACTGTTCCGATGAGAACAGTTTTCCCCTCACGCAGGAGAGCATTGCCCAAACGCTCGGCGTGCCGCGCACGAGCGTAACGATGATCGCGGGTCGGCTGCAACAACTCAACCTCATCAGTTACAGCCGCGGCAAAGTTACAATCCTCGACAGAAAAAGGTTGAGCAAGGCTGCATGTGAGTGCTACGACGTAATCACTGAGGAAAACAATCACTTCCGGCGCGCAGCCCGTGTCGCGCACGCCCCGCTGTAGGAAAAAAAATTGCATTGTGTCTACGTTTAGACAGACACGGACGCCCTCAATCAATTATATAAGACCCCTGTTAGGAGACGCCGCACTCGCCGTACCTCTTTCTCTCCATATTCGGAGACGGCGGTCACCTCTCGCAAGCACGGTGCGTGTGAGAGAGGAATACCCAACCATCAAGCGGGAAATTGGCATATGTCATATTTGCCCTACTCTTGTCATCACTCAAACGGGTTTGAGAGCCGGCGGCGCGGCGCGCGGCGCGGGTGCATAGACGAGGGGGGCCGGATTAACCTTTAGCTGCCTCAACTCCCATGTCCTAAGAGCCCTTGCCCTTCCACCAAGGCTGCTGTGAAAACAGAACACTTATGATGTATCTCTAGTCGCACGTTGGTATGAAGAGGTGTACGGCGTACGCGCTAACATCTCCCGCCCGGTGCGGCGAAGTTCAACAACTAAGAGCCAGTCTGCTGTTGCCAGACCGTCGCTGGAGGGCCAATGGCCCCGACTGTCAGCCCGCACGGCTGGATGCTGCCTCAGGGCCGCCCCAGTTCGTATGGGGGTTAGAATCGTGAGCGCTTCACAACTTGATAAAGAGTTGCGTTGGTACGTGATCCGCGTCTGCCCGAAGCAGGAGGAGCGGGCCAATGCGAACCTGCTGGCCTGGGGGCTTGAGACCTTCAACCCGAAGGCGAAGGAGCAGCGGCTGCATCCCTTTACGGAAGAGCCGTTCTACGTCACCAAGCCCCTGTTCCCCGGTTACATCTTCGCGCGCTTCAACGCCGAGGAGCTGCTGGGGAAGGTCTGTTACACGCGCGGCGTGCAAACCGTCGTCAGTTTCGGTGAGCGGCCAACCCCGGTGGACGATGATGTCATCAATCTATTGCAACTCAATGTAGGTGAAGACGGCCTGATCAGGATCGGTGAAGGCTTCAGGCAGGGTGACAAGGTCAAGATTCACGGTGGGGCCTTCAACAGCCTGGTCGGCATCTTCAAACGCGAGGTCAAAGACACCGAACGCGTCGTTATCCTTTTCGAGACACTTCGCTATCAGGGCCAGGTCGAAGTCGAGCGGCGGCTGATCGAAAAGGTTAGTTAACAAGTTCCATGCGTGCCCCGGCTCCTGCCTCGCAGGGGTCGGAGAGCAGCCCGGCGACAAAGCCACCCCTCAAGTGGTGCCGGACTGGGCACTAAAAACAAGCCCCGGACAGTTCGGCACAACGCCAATCGCTGGCGCGATATGCGGTAGCTCTGTCAATCGCAAAAAAGTCGCTGGCGTTATGTGCGGTAGCTCTGCCCGGGGCGCGGCGCCGCCCGCCAAACACTTGTCACGAAGACCGTGCGCGGCCACTTGCCGCGCCGCGCGACGGCCGCCACTCCGGATGGTAGGCTAACCACCCGACCACACCCGAACTACACAGGAGAGAGTCAACATGAGCCGAGACGAACGCGAGGACACGACGATCTACAAGGTGGTCGTCAACCACGAGGAGCAGTATTCGATCTGGCCCGCCGACCGCGAGAACGCGTTGGGCTGGAACGACGCGGGGAAGACAGGCACCAAGCAGGAGTGTCTGGACTACATCAAAGAGGTCTGGACGGACATGCGCCCCAAGAGCTTGCGCGAACAGATGGAACAGGCCGCAGGGTAAACGACCGCACGGTGCCGCCGGGCGCACCGAGAGAGTGACTGCAAAACGATGGTCAAAGACGAGTTCCGCACCGGCCTGCTGATGCTTCTGGGAGCGGCCTTGTTCGCGCTCCTGGCCCTGTCGCGGCTGGCGCCGCCCGCCTCCAAAAGCAGCGACGCGCCGGCCGCGGAGTTCTCGGCCGCCCGCGCCATGGGCCACCTCTACGCTATCGCGCAGCGCCCCCACGAGATGGGCTCGCCCGAACATGAACGGGTGCGCGACTATCTGGTCGGAGAACTGACGAAGCTCGGTGTGACCCCGGAGGTGCAGAAGGCCGAGGCTGCGACCGTCCGCTCGACCGGCGCGTACGCGGGCACGGTCGAGAACGTGCTGGCGCGCCTGCCCGGCACGCAGAACCAGAAGGCCGTGCTGCTCGCGGCCCACTACGACTCGGTGCCGACCGGGCCGGGGGCGAACGATAACGGCGTCGGTGTCGCGGCGCTGCTCGAGACGCTGCGGGCGTTGAAGGCCGGGCCGCCGCTCAAGAACGACGTGATCCTGCTCTTCACCGACGGCGAAGAGACGGGCCTGCTCGGCGCGCAGGCGTTCGTCACGCAGCACCCGTGGGCGAAGGAGGTCGGGGTCGTCTTCAACTTCGACGCGCGGGGCGACGGCGGGCCGTCGATGATGTTCGAAACGTCAAACGGTAACGGCGCGTTGATCGGCGAGTTCGCGCGGGCTACGCCTTACCCCAGCGCCAACTCGCTCTCGGCAGACATCTACAGGATACTGCCCAACGACACCGACATGAGCATCTTCAAAGAGGCGGGGCTGCCCGGTCTGAACTTCGCCTACTTCGAAGGTCTCCCCGACTACCACACGCAGCTCGATAGCGTCGCCCACGTTAACGCGCAGAGCCTACAGCACCACGGCACGCAGGCCCTGACGCTGGCGCGTCGTTTCGGGAACGGCGCGGGCGGAGCCGCGCGCGCGGGCAACGCCGTCTACTTCGACACGCTCGGCGCGGCGCTGATTCACTATCCCGTCTCGTGGATCGTGCCGCTGGCGGTCGTGGTCGTCATCGCGTTCGTGGCGGTGATCGTCTTCGGATTGAGGCGGCGGCGCCTGACCGTTAAGGGCATTCTGGCCGGCGCGGCGCTCGGACTGCTGAGCGTCGTGACCTCGGCGGCGGCGGTGTGGGGTGCCTGGACGCTGGTGCGGATGCTGCATCCGGCCTACCGGCGCATGACTTTCGGGGAGCCTTACAACAGCGGGCTGTACGTCTACGCCTTTGCCGCTCTGACCTTCGCCGTCGTGACGGCGTTCGTCGCGCTGTTCCGGGGCCGCGTCGGTGCGGAGAACCTGCTGGTGGGGGGGCTCTTCTGGTGGATACTCCTGCTCGTGCTGAGCATCCTCTACGTGCCCGGCGGAAGCTACCTCTTCACCTGGCCGGTGCTGTTCACACTGCTGGGTGTGGGTGTGCGCTTCGCGGCGGAGCCGGAGGGGGGGACGCTGCCGGGACAGACGGCGTTCGTGCTCGTGCTCTGCGCGGCGCCCGGCTTGCTGCTGTTGACGCCTCTCGTCTACCAGTTGTCGCTCGCGCTGACGGTCAATCTGGCCTGGGTGGCAGCAGTCCTGCTGGCCCTGCTGCTGCTGCTGCTCATCTCGCATCTGGGCCTTGCGACCTCGCGCCGCCGCTGGCTGCTGCCGTTCGCCGCCCTCCTCGTCAGCGCGGGCTTCATCGCGGCGGCGGGCAGGACGGCGGACTTCGGCCTCGAACGGCCGAAGCCGTTCCACCTCATCTACGGTCTCGACGCGGACAAGAACGAAGCGGTTTGGGCCACCGCCGACGACCGGCCGGAAGGATGGGCCTCGCAGTTCTTCAACGCGAGCGCACAGTGGCGGCCGCTCGACGCCTTCTACCAGCACCTTCAGCGCCCGTTCCTCGTCAGCAGTGCGCCGGCGGCGGCGCTGGCGCCGCCCGCGGCGACGCTGCTCGAAGAGAGCCGCGAGGGGGAGCGGCGCGTGCTGCGCCTGCGTGTAGACGCGCAGGCCACGGCCGTCATCATCTATGCGAACGCGCCCGCGTCGCGCATCCTCAGCGTGAAGCTGAGCGGGAAGGAGATCGCGTCGAGCGACGCGATGGCGCAGAAGCTCTATGCGAAGGGGCTGCACCTGCGTTACTACGCGCCGCAGCCCGGCGGTGTGGAGTTGCGTCTGGAGCTGGAAGGGCAGTCGCCGGTGAACCTGCGCGCCGTGACGGTCAGCAACGGGCTGCCGCAGGGGCCGGGCCTCGCTCCGGGGGAGCCCCCGGTCGATATGATTCCCGCGCCTTACCTCTTTAGTAACTCGACCATGGTCTCGAAGCAGTTCACCTTCTGAGTCGGCGGCGCGCCCGCGCCGCGTCAAAAGAGATGCTCGAAAGCGTCCCCACATCCGGCCAACTCTTTCTGCCCGACCGGCGCGCGACCGCGAACCCGCAGGCGGCGCTCCGCCTGTTCTGCTTCCCTTACGCGGGTGGCAGCGCACAGATTTATCGACAGTGGCCGGCGTCGCTGCCCGCGGCAGTCGAGGTCTGCCCGGTGCAACTGCCGGGGCGCGGCAACCGCCTGCTGGAGCCGCCGTTCACCACGATGGCGGAGGTGGTCGCCTACCTGAGCGACGCCGTCGGGCCGTTCCTCGACAAGCCGTTCGCCTTCTTCGGGCATAGCATGGGCGCGGTCATCAGCTTCGAGCTGGCGCGCAGCCTGCGCCGCGCGCGCGGCGTCGAGCCGCGGCACCTGTTCGTCTCGGGCCGCCGCGCCCCGCAGCTTCCGCGAACGCGGCCGCCGATCCATCAGCTACCCGCGCCGGAGTTGATCGAGGAGTTGCGCCGTCTGAACGGCACACCCCGCGAGGTGCTCGCCAACGCCGAGTTGATGCAGTTGATGCTGCCGGTCATCCGCGCGGACTTCGCCGTCGTCAGCTCCTTCCGGTACACCGCGGAGCCGCCGCTCGGCTGTCCCATCACGGCGCTCGGTGGCTTGCAGGATGAGGACGTGCCGCGCGAGCACCTCGAGGCCTGGCGCGAGCAGACGAGCGCCGCCTGCACTGTGCGCATGTTCGCCGGAGACCACTTCTTCCTTCAGTCGGCCGAGCCGCTCCTGCTGCGCGTGCTCGCCAGAGACCTACAACAACTCGCAGCCAACCTCGGCTGACGCTCGCACCTCACGAGTCGCAGGACGACACCTGACCCGTTTTCAGGCCGACCGGCTCGCCCCGCAGGGGCCGGCGCAGCCCGCCGCCGCTTTCGTAACGCCTATGTCGTTAGAAAAGCTCCGACTCCATCGACCCGACATCTACCGCGACACGGCCGCGGCGCACGCCGACGAGTGCAAGACGCTGGTGCAGTTGCTGCGCCTGCGCGCGCTGCGGCAGCCGCACCAACGCTCGCACATCTTCCTCAGCGACGGCGAGCGCGAGGCCGCCTCGCTGACGTACGCCGAACTCGACCGGCGGGCGCGGGCCGTCGCGGCCGGGTTACAGTCGGTCGGCGCGGCTGGCGAGCGCGTGCTGCTCCTCTACCAGCCGGGCCTGGAGTACGTCGCGGCCTTCCTCGGCTGCCTCTACGCGGGGGCGGTGGCGGTGCCGGCCTACCCGCCGCGCGCCAACCGCGGCGCCGAGCGTTTGCGGGCCGTCGCCAGCGACGCGCGCGCCTTCGCCGCGCTGACGACCGCCGACATCCGCGCGCGCGCCGACAGCCTCATCCGCCGGACGCCGGAGTTGCAGCGGCTGCACTGGCTCGCCACGGACGAGTGGGCCGACGCCCTCGCCGATGATTGGCGCGAGCCTGCCCTCGGCGGCAACACGCTGGCCTTTCTCCAATACACCTCCGGCTCGACGGCGACGCCGAAGGGCGTGATGGTCAGCCACAAGAACCTGCTCGCCAACGAAAGCATGATCCGGCAGGTCTTCCGGCAGACCGAGCAATCCTTCGTCGTGGGCTGGCTGCCGCTCTATCACGACATGGGGCTGATCGGGAACGTGCTGCAGCCGCTCTACCTCGGCGTGTCCTGTGCGCTCATGTCGCCCCTCGCCTTTCTTCAGCGCCCCGTGCGCTGGCTGCGGGCCATCGCGCACTACAGGGCCACGACCAGCGGCGGCCCCAACTTCGCTTACGAGCTTTGCATCGCGAAGGTCAGGCCCGAGGAGCGCGAAGGTCTCGACCTGAGCACCTGGCGCGTGGCCTTTAACGGGGCCGAGCCGGTGCGCGCGGCGACGCTCGAACGCTTCGCCGCGGCCTTCGCCGCGAACGGCTTCCGGCGCGCGGCCTTCCAGCCCTGCTACGGTCTCGCCGAGGCGACGCTGCTCGTCTCGGGCAGCCGCGCGGGCGGCGACCCGGTCGTCAAACACGTCTCCGCCAAAGAGCTTGAACAGCATCGCGTGGCTGCCGTCGTCCCGTCTGACGCGGGCGCGCGCTCTCTGGTCAGTTGCGGCGGAGCTGCGACGGGGCAGCGCGTGGCTGTCGTAGACCCGGAGACGCACGACACCTGCTCGCCGGGCGAGGTGGGCGAAATCTGGGTGTCGGGGCCGAACGTCGCGCAGGGGTATTGGGGGCGCGAGGAGGAGACCGAGCGCGTCTTCCGCGCGCGCCGCGCCGACGCGGGCGACGGCCCGTTCCTGCGCACCGGCGACCTCGGCTTCGTCGCGGGCGGCGAGCTGTTCGTGACGGGTCGCCTCAAGGATTTAATCATCGTCCGCGGGCTGAACTACTACCCGCACGACATCGAGGCCGCGGCCGAGCGAGCGCACGGGCAGTTCCGCGCGGGCGCGAACGCAGCCTTCTCCGCGACGTTCGGGGACGAGGAGCAACTCGTCGTCGTGCAGGAGGTCGAACTGCGCCCTTCGCGCGACTGGCCGGCGATGGCCGAGGCCATCCGCGAAACCGTGGCGCAGGAGTTCGAGTTGCAGGCGCACGCCGTCGTCCTCGTCAAGCCGGGCAACGTCCTGAAGACTTCCAGCGGCAAGGTGCAGCGGAGCCTCTGCCGGTCACGCTTCTGCGCCGGCGAGTTGGACGCCGTCTACGAGTGGCGTCTCGGCGCGCAGCCCCCGAACGCGCGCACCTCTGACGAGCCCGCGCGCGTAGAGGCGGGTCGCGTGGCCGTGTGGCTCGCCGAGGAGATTGCGGCGCGGCGCGGCCTGGGCGTCGAGCAGATCGATGTGGACGTGCCGCTCGCGCGTTACGGACTCGACTCGCTCGGCGCGGTCGAACTTGCGCACCGTCTCGAAGCGGCCACGGGCGTGCGGCTCCCGATGGTCAACTTCCTGCAGGACGCGAGCGTCGCCGAACTCGCGGCCGAAGTCGAAAGACTTCTGGCGGAGAGTTCGGCGGAAGGCGATGTCATCGAAGAGGGAGGCGCCGAGGGTTCCGCGCAGCCGCTCTCGCCCGGGCAGCAGGCGATCTGGTTCCTGCAACAGCTTGAGCCGGACGGCGCGGCCTACAACATCGCGCGCGCCCTGCGTCTTAACGCCGACGTGGACGCGCCCGCGCTCGGTCGCGCCTTCCAACGTCTGCTGGAGCGGCACGAAGTTCTGCGCGCCACCTTCCACGGCACCGAGGGCGATCCCTTCATGCGCGTCCACGAAGCGGCTGAGGTCAGCTTCGAGACCGCGGACGCGACGAGCTGGGGCGAGCCGGAGTTGGCCTCGCGGCTCTGCGAAGAGGCGCACGCGCCTTTCGACCTGTCGCGTGGCCCGCTGCTGCGCGCGCGCCTGTTCACGCGCGGTGAGCGCGAGCGTGTGCTGCTACTGGTGGTGCACCACATCGTCGCCGACTTCTGGTCGCTCAGCGTGATGCTGCGCGAACTCGGTCTCCTCTATGAAGCCGAGCGGGAGGGCACGTCGGCGGGCCTCCCCCCGCTTCAGACGCGCTACGCAGATTTCACGCGCTGGCAGCGGCGGAGGCTGTCGGGCGCCGAGGGCGAGCGGCTCTGGGCGTACTGGCAGGGGAGACTCGGCGGCGAGCCGCCTGTGTTGAATCTACCCGCCGACCGGCCGCGGCCGCCGCGGCAGAGCTACAAGGGTCGGGCGCACAACTTCCGCCTCGGCGCGGAACTGACGCGGCAACTCCGCGCGCTCTCGCGCGAAAACGGAGCGACGCTCTACATGACCCTGCTCGCGGGCTTTCAGGTGCTGCTCCACCGCCACACGGGACAGGACGACATCTGGGTCGGCTCGCCTTCGGCCGGACGCACAAGCGCGAAGTTCGCGCCGCTCGTCGGCTACTTCGTCAACCCGCTGGTCATGCGCGGCGATCTCTCCGGGCAGCCGACCTTCGTGGCTCTGCTCGCGCGCGTGCGCCGTGCCGCGCTCGAAGCTTTCGAGCATCAGGACTACCCGTTCCCGCTGCTCGTCGAACGTCTCCAGCCGGCGCGCGACCCGAGCCGCTCGCCGCTCTTTCAGGCGATGTTCGTCCTGCACAACATGCAGGGCGGCGACACACGTCTGTCCGCGCTGGCGCTGGGCCGGCCGGGGGTGCGCGTCACGCACGGCGGCCTGACGTTCGAGGCGCTGCCGCTCGAACAGCAGGTGGCGCAGTTCGACCTGACGCTCTCGCTGGCCGAAGTGGATGACGAGTTGGCCGGAGCCTTCGAGTACAACACGGAACTCTTCGACGCCGAAACCGTCGAGCGGATGGCGGGCCACCTAAGGCGTCTGCTCGAAGAGGTGACCGCCGCCCCGAACCTCCCCGTCTCGCACTACGAGATGCTGACGCCGGCGGAGCACAGGCGCCTGCTCACCGAATGGAACGGGGAGAAGACGGACTGGCCGCGCACGGCCACCATCCATTCACTCTTCGAGGCGCAGGTGGCCAGGACGCCGTCTGCTCTGGCGGTCGTCGCCGGCTCGCGGCGACTGACCTATGCCGAGCTTGACGCGCGTGCCTCGCACCTCGCCGCCCGGCTGCGCGCTCTGGGCGTCGGCCCGGAGGCGCGCGTCGGCCTCTGCCTCGAACGCAACGCCGAGTTGGTTGTCGCCCTGCTGGCGGTGCTCAAGGCCGGCGGCGCTTACGTGCCCTTAGACCCGAACTACCCGGCCGAGCGGCTCGCCTTCATGCTCGAAGACTCCGGGGCGCGGGTCGTGCTCACGCACTCCTCTTTGCTGAATCGACTGCCCGAGACCGGCGCGCGGCGTCTGTGCCTCGACGCGGATGCCGACGCCGACAACGCGCAGAAGTCGGAGGTGCTCCCCGTTTCCCTCCCGCTGTCGTCAACCTCGCTGGCCTACCTGATCTACACGTCGGGCTCGACGGGGCGGCCGAAGGGCGTGGCCATCGAGCATCGCAACGCCGTCGCGATGCTCGACTGGGCGTTGCGCCTCTTCGGCGTGGAGCGTCTCTCGCGCGTGCTGGCCTCGACCTCGGTCTGCTTCGACCTCTCGGTCTTCGAAATCTTCTCACCCTTGAGCTGCGGCGGCGCGGTCGTCCTCGCCGACTCGGCGCTGGAGTTGCCCTCGCTGGAGGCGGCCGGCGAAGTGACGCTCATCAACACGGTGCCGTCGGCGATGGCGGAGTTGGCGCGGCTGGGCGCGCTGCCGCGCTCGGCGCGGACGGTGAATCTGGCGGGCGAGCCTTTGAAGGGAGCGCTGGCCCGCGCCGTCTACGCGCACGAGAGCGTGGACGAACTCTATAACCTCTACGGGCCGTCGGAGGACACGACCTACTCGACGTGGGCACTGGTGCGGCGCGGCGCGGCGCGCGAGCCTGTCATCGGGCGTCCCGTCTCGAACAGTCAGGCATACGTCCTGGACGAGCGGCTGCGGCCGGTGCCGGTGGGGGTGGCGGGCGAGCTCTACCTCGGCGGCGCGGGGGTGGCGCGCGGCTACCTGGGGCGGCCCGACCTGACGGCCGAGCGGTTCATCCCCGACCCGCTGTCGGGGGAGGCG
>JAFAZX010000044.1 GCA_019239425.1 Acidobacteriota bacterium | reverse complement strand
CTACTTCCGGACGACGGACGTGACGGGGGTGGCCCATCTCCCCGAGGGCGTGGAGATGGTGATGCCGGGGGACAACGTGGCGATGGAGATCGAGCTGATCACGCCCATCGCCCTGGAGAAGGGCTTGCGGTTCGCGATCCGGGAGGGCGGCCGGACGGTGGGGGCCGGCACCGTCTCCGACATCATCGAGTAGTCGAAGTCAAAACGGCCCCCGGCCGTGAGAAACAGCCGGGGGCCGTAGTTTGAATGCTGAAAGCCGACCGCTGAAAGCTAAGAGAAAGACATGCTGAACGAGAAGATCAGAATCAGACTCAAGGCGTACGACCACCGCGTGCTCGACCAGTCCACGTCGGAGATCGTCGAGACGGCCAAACGCACGGGCGCGCGCGTCGCGGGGCCGATCCCGCTCCCCACTTCCAAGAACAAGTGGACGGTGCTGCGCTCGCCCCACGTCGACAAGAAGTCGCGCGAGCAGTTCGAGATTCGCACGCACAAGCGTCTGATGGACATCCTCGACCCGACGCCGCAGACCGTGGACGCGCTCATGAAGCTCGACCTCCCCGCGGGCGTCGACGTCGAGATCAAGGCTTTCGGCCGGAGCTAACGCGAGCGTGATAAGTGATGGGCGGTAAGTGATAAGAAAAAGCACTTAGTCTCATCACTCATCACTTATCACTTATCACTGAGGTTTGAGATGATTAACGGAATCATCGGTAAGAAGGTCGGGATGACGCAGCTCTTCGCCGCGGACGGGACGGTGACGCCCGTGACGGTGATTAAGGCGGGGCCCTGCGTCGTCGTGCAGAAGAAGTCCGCGGCGGGCCGCGACGGCTACGACGCCGTCCAGATCGGCCTCGTGGAAGACCGCCCCGTCAAGCTCAAGAACGTGACCAAGCCGATGCAGGGCCACTTCGAGAAGACGGGCGGCGGCGTGCCCCCGACGCGCGTGCTGAAGGAGATTCGTCTCGACGGCGCGAACGGCACGGAAGTCAACGTCGGCGACAAGATTTTGGTTGACCAGTTCGCCGAGGGCGACCGGATCGAGCTGGTCGGCCGCTCGAAGGGGCGCGGCTTCCAGGGCACCATCAAGCGCCACAACTTCAACCGCGGCCCCGAGTCGCACGGCTCGATGAACGTGCGCCGGCCCGGCTCCATCGGCCAGTCGGCGTATCCTTCGCGCGTCATCAAGGGCACGCGCTCGTCGGGCCACATGGGCGACGACCGCGTCACGGTCAAGGGCCTGACGGTCGCGCGCGTGGACGTGGAGAACAACCTGCTCATGGTGCGCGGCGCGGTGCCCGGCGCCAACGGCAGCGTCGTCGTCGTCAAGAAGACGGTTAAGAAGTAAATGGTAAATGGTAAATAGTGAATAGAGGGAACAGGTCTTAACCATTCACTATTTACTGTTGACGATTTACACGAACGGAGTGAGTCGAAATGCCTACCGTTAAGGTGCGCAACCTGAAGAACGAAGAGGTCGGCGACCTCGAACTGTCGGACGCCGTCTTCGGCGCTGAGCTGAACGAGGCGCTGATCCACACGGCCGTGAAGGCACACCTCGCCGGCGCCCGCCAGGGCACCGTCGGGACGAAGACCCGCGGCGACGTGTCCGGCTCGGGCAAGAAGCTCTGGAAGCAGAAGGGCACGGGGCGCGCGCGCATCGCCAGCATCCGCTCGCCCCTGTGGAAGGGCGGCGGCAACGTCCACGGCCCGCAGGCGCGCGACTGGTCGCAGCCGCTGCCGAAGAAGATGCGCCGCGGCGCGCTGCGCTCGGCCCTGTCGGAGCGCCTGCGCGAGGGGAACCTCGTCATCGTCGAGGAGCTGGTCTTCGGCCAGCCGAAGACGAAGGAGTTCGTCGGCGCGCTCGCGACGCTCGGGCTCGAGGGGAAGACGCTCATCGTCGACAGCATCGACAACGACAACCTCGTGCTCGCGGCGCGCAACGTCAAGGCGGCGAAGGTCGTCGGCCCCTACGGCGTCAACATCTACGACGTGCTCTACCACGAGAAGCTCGTGATGACGCGCTCGGCCGCCGAGGCCCTCCAGACGCAGCTCGGCCCCGACAAGAAGGCCGCGGCCGCCGCCGGGGGCGAGGCCGAGGAGCACACGCAGGAAGAGGAGGCGGCGTAAAGCAATGCGAACGATCTGGGACGTCATCAAGGCGCCGGTCATCACCGAGAAGGCGCTCGTCGCCAAGGAGGAGTCGCAGGACGCCCGCCAGCTCCTGACCTTCCGCGTGGACGTGAAGGCGACGAAGCCGGAGATCAAGTCGGCCGTCGAGCGCATCTTCAACGTCCAGGTGGACTCGGTGCGCACCATCAACTACATGGGCAAGAAGGCGCGGCGCGGCCGCTTCGAGGGGCGCAAGCCCTCCTGGAAGAAGGCCTACGTCACGCTCAAGTCGGGCCAGGCGCCGTTCGACTACGGCGAGAACATCTAGGATTGATTCATTGGTTCATTTGGTCATTGATTCAATGAACAGATCAATCAATGGGTAAATAAGATTATGGGCATCAAGAAACTGACACCGACATCGCCGTCGCGCCGGTACCAGACGTACCTGACGCGCGACGAGCTGACGCCGGGCGCCGAGCCCGAGAAGAGCCTGCTCGAGCCGAAGAAGCGCATCTCGGGCCGCAACAACAACGGCCACATCACGGTGCGCCGGCGCGGCGGCGGCCACAAGCGTTTCTACCGGATCGTCGACTTCAAGCGCGACAAGGCGGGCGTCCCTGGCCGCGTCACGCAGATCGAGTACGACCCGAACCGCTCGGCGCACATCGCGCTCATCACCTACCTCGACGGCGAGAAGCGATACATCCTGTCGCCCGCCGGCCTCGAAGTGGGCAAGACCGTGATGAGCGGCCCCGAGGCCGACATCCTGCCCGGAAACGCGCTGCCGATCCGCAACATCCCGCTGGGCACGCAGATTCACAACATCGAGCTGCGCCCCGGCAAGGGCGGCCAGCTCGTGCGCTCGGCCGGCGGCTTCGCGCAGCTCGTCGCGAAGGAAGGCGACCACGCGCAGGTGCGCATGCCCTCGGGCGAAGTCAGGCGCGTCCCCGTGGTCTGCTACGCGACCGTGGGGCAGGTCGGGAACGTCGAGCACGAGAACGTCTCGTACGGCAAGGCGGGCCGCTCGCGCTGGAAGGGCATCCGGCCCAGCGTGCGCGGCGTCGCGATGAACCCGGTCGACCACCCGCACGGCGGCGGCGAGGGCAAGACCTCGGGCGGCCGTCACCCGGTGACGCCGTGGGGCCAGCCGACGCGCGGCTACAAGACGCGCAAGAACAAGCGCACCTCGCACATGATCGTGCGCGACAGAAGAGTTAAATAATTGATTCATTGATTCATTTCTTCATTGATTCAATGAACCAATGAGCGAATGAATCAATTTTTGAGCGAAGCGAAAAATCATGGCACGTTCAGTCAAAAAAGGGCCGTTCATCGACAGGCACCTGGAGAAGAAGGTCGAGGAGGTGCGCACGGGCGCGTCCCGCCCGCCCGCGATCAAGACCTGGTCGCGCCGCTCGACCATCACGCCCGACTTCGTCGGCCTGACCTTCGGCGTCCACAACGGCAAGCGCCACATCCCCGTCTACGTGACGGAGAACATGGTCGGCCACAAGCTCG
>JAFAZX010000042.1 GCA_019239425.1 Acidobacteriota bacterium | reverse complement strand
CTACTTCCGGACGACGGACGTGACGGGGGTGGCCCATCTCCCCGAGGGCGTGGAGATGGTGATGCCGGGGGACAACGTGGCGATGGAGATCGAGCTGATCACGCCCATCGCCCTGGAGAAGGGCTTGCGGTTCGCGATCCGGGAGGGGGGCCGCACGGTGGGGGCCGGCACCGTCTCCGACATCATCGAGTAGCCGCCCGAACGGGGCCGAATAAGTAAGAGGTAGAGGTTTAACTTATGCCGCGCGACAACATTGTGTTGCAGTGCACCGAGTGCAAGAGCCGCAACTACGTCACGACCAAGAACAAGAAGACGACGCCCGAGCGCCTTGAGTTCAGGAAGTTCTGCCGTCGCTGCCGCCTGCACAGGGCGCACAGGGAAACTAAGTAGAAAGGATGAAGGATGAAGGATGAAGGAAAAGCAGCGACGCTTTCATCCTTCATCCTTCCGCCTTCATCCTTTCACAAAGGGGTATAGTGTCAGTGGTTAGCACGTCGGTCTCCAAAACCGAAAGGCCGGGTTCAAGTCCTGGTACCCCTGTTAGCTTTGAGAGGAGCCCGGAAGGGAAGTAGAGGCCAGGTGTCGAAGAGAGGGGACGAACAGATGACTGCGAGCCATGACGAGCCGGAGGACTTGCCGGAGACGGCGACGGCGTCGGGGTCGGGGGCGGCCCCGCGCATGGCGAGGTACGGCGAGGGGCCGGAAGGGCGGCCCGCGCGGCGCGAGCGCGCAGAGGCCGAGCACCCGCGCGAAGGTGTCGTCGAGCGCTCGGGCAAGTTCGTGCGCGACGTGCGCTCGGAGTTGGGCCGGACGACCTGGCCGACGGCCGTCCAGGTTCGGAACACGACCATCATCACCATCGCCGCGGTCGCCTTCTTCGCCACATACCTCTTCGTCATCGACCGGCTCTTCACGCTCCTGCTCGACCAGGTGGGGAAACTCTTCGGCGCCGCCTAAGGAAGTTGTAAAGCCATGCAGCAGTGGTTCATCCTACACACGTACTCGGGGCACGAGAAGAAGGTGCGCGACAGCCTGAAGGCGCGCGTCCGCGACACCGACTTGCAGGCGGAGATTACCGAGGTGCTCGTCCCGACCGAGACGGTGGTCGAGATGCGCGGCAACAAGCGCGTCGAGTCGTCGCGGATGTTCTACCCCGGCTACGTCCTCGTCCAGATCGAGTGCGACGACCGGGGGCACATCCCCGACAACGTCTTCCACCTCATCAAGTCGACGCCGAAGGTGACGGGCTTCGTCGGCGGGCAGCAGCCCACGCCGCTCACCCCGGACGAGGTGAACCAGATCGTCCACAACGTGACCGAGGCGGCCGAGAAGCCGAAGCCGAAGTTCACGTACGCGTCGGGCGAGACCGTCCGCATCAAGTCGGGGCCGTTCGCGTCGTTCACCGGCAAGGTCGAGGAGGTCAACTCCGACAAGTCCACGCTCAAGGTGGTCGTCACCATCTTCGGGCGCTCGACGCCGGTCGAACTCAACTTCCTCGACGTCGAGAAGGTGACGTTTACTGAAGACGAATGAAAGGCAGTAAATGGCAAATGGTCGGGGTGACTTTCTATTCACCATTGACCATTTACCATTTACCATTCACCATTTACTAAGTCATGGCTAAGAAAATCACGGGTTACATCAAGTTGCAGGTGCCGGCGGGGAAGGCGAACCCCGCGCCGCCCATCGGGCCGGCGCTCGGCCAGCACGGCGTCAACATCATGGAGTTCTGCAAGGCCTTCAACGCGAAGACCGCGCAGATGGACCCCGACCTCAAGGTGCCGGTCGTCATCACGGTCTACGCCGACCGCTCGTTCACGTTCGAGACGAAGACGCCGCCCGCCGCCGACCTCCTCAAGAAGGCCGCCGGCATCCCCAAGGGTTCGGGCAAGCCGAACAAGGAGAAGGTCGGGTCGATTTCCCGCGACAAGATCGAGGAGATCGCCAAGCTCAAGCTCCAGGACTTGAACACGACCAACCTGGAGTCGGCCATCAAGACCATCGAAGGCACGGCTCGCAACATGGGTCTGAACATCGAGTAGGGTTCTGGGTTTTTGGGTGCTGGGTTTTGGGTTTACCCAAAACCTAACACACAACACCCCTTGAGAGGGAGAAGCCTTCAAAAAGCTTCGTTCGCACCTCAGAGGATTTCGCATGGCAAAGTTCGGTAAGAAGTACCGCGCCGCGCTCGAAAGGATCGAGGAGGGGCGCAAGTACAGCCTCGAAGAGGGGCTGGCGAAGGTCAAGGAGATTTCCGGGGTCACGGCCCGCAAGTTCGACGAGACGGTCGAGCTGACCATGTGGCTGGGCGTCGACCCGCGCAAGGCCGACCAACTGGTGCGCGGCACCGTCGTGCTGCCGCACGGCGTTGGCAAGACCGTGCGCGTGCTCGTCATCGCGCAGGGCGAGAAGGTGCGCGAGGCCGAGGAGGCCGGCGCCGACATCGTCGGCGGCGAGGACGCGGTCAACCGCATCAAGGGCGGCTGGCTCGACTTCGACGCCGTCATCGCCACGCCCGACATGATGCGCCTCGTCGGTCAGCTGGGGAAGGTGCTCGGCCCCCGCGGCCTGATGCCCAACCCGAAGACCGGCACCGTCACCTTCGACGTGGCGAACGCCGTCCGCGAGACGAAGGCCGGCAAGGTCGAGTACCGCGTCGACAAGACGGGCGTCATCCACGTCGGCATCGGCAAGGTCTCTTTCGAGGATGCCTCCTTGCGCGAGAACGCGCAGACGCTGCTCGACGCCGTGGTGAAGGCCAAGCCCTCGACCGCGAAGGGCAAGTACGTGAAGAAGGTGAACCTCGCCTCGACCATGAGTCCGGGCGTTCTGCTGGACGAGGCGGTCTACGCTCGGTAAAGGGGAGGCGAAAGTAAAGTTATGAAGACCAGAGAGCAGAAGCAGAAAGACCTCGAAGCCCTCGCCGAGCGGTTCCAGGCGGCGTCCGCAGGGATGCTGGTCGGCTTCAAGAAGTTGACCGTCGCGAAGGATCAGGAGTTGCGCCGCCGCCTCGCTGAAGCGGGCGCGAGCTACTCCGTCGTCAAGAACACTTTGGCGCGCAAGGCCGCCGAGGGCACCCCCTTCGAGGGCGCCGCGGAGCACTTCAAGGGCGTGACCGCCCTGGCGCTCGCCGAGGGCGACCCGGTCAATTTGTCGAAGGCGATCTCGAAGTTCGTCAAGGACAACCCGGAAGTCTTCACCTTCAAGGCGGGCGTCGTCGAGGGGCGCGTCATCGCGCTCGGCGACGTGGAGGCCCTGGCCACGCTGCCGTCGAAGGAGGTCATGATTTCGAAGATCATGTTCCTCATCAACGCGCAGGCGCAGCGCCTCGCGACGGTCATCTCGGCCGTCCCGCGCAACCTCGCCGTCGTCGTCAGGCAGGCGTCTGAAACGAAGGGCGGCGGCGAAGCCGCTTAAAGAGTTTGAAATTTGAGATTTCAGATTTGAAATCTCTTGGGAGTCAGCCGGACGCGGAAAACGAGCGGGGCGATTTGTCAGGTCGCCTTTGACGGCTCGGACGCGCGAAGGGTCTGGATGCAACAGACGGCCGAGCGCGTCCCGTGGGTTCTCCTGCTGCGAACAGTCAACCGAACAGCAACACTAGAACCCTTTTGAGGAGGAGTTGGAGTAATCATGGCAATCAGCAATCAGGAAATCGTTGACGCTCTGAAAGAGAAGAGCCTGCTGGAAGCGGCCGAGCTGGTCAAGATGATCGAGGAGGCGTTCGGCGTCTCGGCGGCCGCGGCCGCCGTGGCGGCTGCGCCCTCCAGCAGCGCGACGGCCGAGGCCGCGCCCGCGGCCGAGGAGAAGACCGAGTTCGACGTGATCCTCCAGGCGGCCGGCGCCAACAAGATCAACGTCATCAAGGTCGTCCGCGAGATTACCGCGCTCGGCCTGAAGGAGGCCAAGGACCTCGTCGAAGCCGCCCCCAAGGCCGTCAAGGAAGGCGTCTCGAAGGACGAGGCCGAGACCATCCGCGGCAAGCTCGCCGACGCCGGCGCGACCGTCGAAGTGAAGTAGGGTTTTGGGTGCTGGGTGCTGGGTGCTGGTTAAAACCAAAACCCAGCACCTGGAACCCAGCACCCATCACCCTTTCTTGACATTGGCCGGCCCGGCGGCTAAGGTGTGGGAGTAGTGAGGGGCTGTCGGTACTCCCGAAAACATTGACGAAGCGTACCGCTCTTGAAAAAGAAGCGGCCGGAGACTCGTGCGCTCTGGCCGCGCTTTGGCGTCTCTAAAATACTCGTAAATGGTTAATGGTAAATAGTGAATAGAAAGAGCGCCCTTACCATTCACTATTTACCATTCACGATTCACTAAGGATTAAATGATGTCTGCAAATCCGGTTCAGAACCCGCTCCAGAAGAGCGCCGTCGGCTCGGGCCGCCGCGTGAGCCAGCCGCCCACGCGCCACGACTTCTCGAAGATCAAGACGGCGGTGCGCATCCCGAACCTGATCGAGATTCAGCGCGACTCCTACAACCGCTTCCTCCAGATGGATCTGCTGCCCGAGGAGCGCGAGCCCGCCGGCCTCCAGGCCGTCTTCCGCTCGGTCTTCCCCATCTCCGACTTCCGCCAGACGGCCGAGCTCGACTTCGTCGAGTACCACATCGGCAACTGGCAGTGTAAGTGCGGACGGCTCGAAGGCCTGCGCTACCTGCGCGCGAACTGCAAGTCCTGCGGCTCGCTCGTCAAGGTCGACCCCTTAACGCCCGGCGAGACGCTCTGCCACAACTGCGGCACGTTCAACGCCGTGCGGCCCACGCTCTGCGACAACTGCGGCGAGCCGGTCGGCCTCAAGCACAAGCACGACCAGCAGGAGTGCCAGGAGCGCGGCATGACCTACAGCGTGCCGCTCAAGGTCAAGATTCGCCTGACCGTCTTCGACAAAGACCCGGAGACCGAGACCAAGTCCATCCGCGACATCAAGGAGGAGGAGGTCTTCTTCGGCGAGATTCCGTTGATGACCGACAACGGCACCTTCATCATCAACGGCACGGAGCGCGTCATCGTCTCGCAGCTCCACCGCAGCCCGGGCGTCTTCTTCGAGCGCGCGCCGGTCTACCTGGCGAAGGTCATCCCGTACCGCGGCTCGTGGGTCGAGTTCGAGTACGACCAGAAGAACCTGCTCTACGTCCGCATCGACCGGAAGCGCAAGTTCCTGGCCTCGATCTTCCTGCGCGCCCTCGGCATCTGGCTCAACCCGCAGTTCAACCCGAAGGGCTTCGGCAGCGATTCGCAGCTCGAAGAGGCGGTCAAGAACGCGGGCTTCGGTGACGAGGACATCCTGCGCGCCTTCTACATCGGCGACGACGTGCGCCTCCAGGAGGGCCGCATCTTCGTGCAGGTGCGCCCCGAGGGGCCGACCAACCTCGTCGGCATGAAGGCCGAGCAGGACATCAAGCCCCGCGGCGCGGCCGAGCCGGTGGTGAAGGCCGGCAAGAAGGTCACGAACGCCACGCTCAAGGACATCCGCAAGGGGCACGTCACGGAGGTCGAGGTCGACTCGCAGCAGTTCGACGGCGCCTACGCCCTCTCCGACGTGGTCAACACCGAGACCGGCGAGGTCATCGTCGAGGCGAACACCGAGATCACGCCCGCGAAGCTGCAAGAGGTCATCGAGTCGGGCGTCCAGACCTTCACGGTCTTCTTCCCCGAGCGCGACGACCTCGGCAACGTGCTCTCGCAGACTTTGAAGAAGGACGTCATCACCAAGCCGGTGGACGCGCTCCTGGAAATCTACCGCAAGATGCGCCCCGGCGACCCGCCGACGGTGCAGACGGCGTACCGCCTCTTCGAAGGCATGTTCTTCGACGAGCGCAAGTTCGACCTCTCGCGCGTCGGAAGACTCAAGTTCAACATCAAGATGGGGCGGCCCGAGCGCGAGCGCATCGAAGACCCGCTCCTTTCGTCGCACGACTTCGTGCAGGTCATCTCGTACCTCCTGAAGATGCGGCGCAACCCGGCCGAGTACCTGGCCGACGACATCGACCACCTCGGCAACCGCCGCGTCCGCGCCGTGGGCGAGCTGCTTGAGAACCAGTTCCGCATCGGCCTCGTCCGCATGGAGCGCGCCATCAAGGAGAAGATGTCGATCCAGCAGGAGATGCAGACGACGATGCCGCGCGACCTCATCAACGCGAAGCCGGTGACGGCCGCGGTGCGTGAGTTCTTCGGCTCCTCGCAGCTCTCGCAGTTCATGGATCAG
>JAFAZX010000092.1 GCA_019239425.1 Acidobacteriota bacterium | reverse complement strand
AAAGGGCTGCTCCTCCCCGTCTTCGCGCACCGCCTCGTCGTCAACTCGCGCTTCTCCTCCTCGCTCCACCGCCGCAGCGACGAGGCCGAAGAAGTCCTCCGCGAGATCATGAAGACCGTCAGCGTCCCCCTCTGAAGGGGTGCTGGGCGGCGTGGGGGCGGCGGTGCTGACGGTCGTGGCGCGCCGCGGCGGCGACTGGGAGCTGACGCGGGTCGGGGCCGTCGCCTCGATAGTCTTCGCCGTCCTCATCGTCATCTTCGTCGTGCCGCCCCTGGCTAAGAGCGCGCGCGCGGAGGCGGTGCGGCTCGACCTCTCGTTCCAGGTGACGGGGGGCGGCGTCGTCTTCGTCTGCATCTACACGGTCGTCGCCTTCGCCGCCTGGAACACGGGCAACAACCTCCTCTTCCTCGTCTTCTCCGTGCTCTCCTCCACGCTCTTCGTCGCGCTCGCGGCCGGCCGCGTCGCCCTGCGCGACCTCGTCGTCACCGCGCGCTTCCCCGACCACATCTTCGCGGGCGACCCGGCCCCCGTCATCGTCACCGTCAACAACACGAAGCGGCTGCTGCCCTCGCTCTCCGTCGTCGTCGAGGCGCGCGAGCGGGCCGAAGCCGCCAAGGGGCGCGGCCTCTTCCGGCGGCCGCGGGAGCGCAAGCGCGCCCTCGCCTACTTCATGTACCTGCCGCACCGCGCCAAGGTCGAGCAGCGCGTCGAGCAGACCTTCGCCGCGCGCGGCCGCGTGCTGGTCACGGGCTTCGAGATTTCGACGCGCTTCCCGTTCGGCTTCTTCCGCCTGCGCCGACGCCTGCGCGCGCGCGACGTGGAGATCGTCGTCTACCCGAAGCCCGAGGGCCTGGGCGACGAGCTGCACCTGCTGCCCATCGACGCCGGGCAGCTCGAAGCGCAGAGGCGCGGGGCGGGGCACGACCTCCACTCCCTGCGCGAGTACCAGCCGCAGGACGACGTGCGCCACATCCACTGGAAGGCGACCGCGCGCCAGGGCCGCCTCGTCGTGCGCGAGTTCACGGCCGAGGATGAGCGCCGCGTCCACGTCGTCCTCGACCCCTTCGTCGAGGAGGGGCCGGAGCCTCTGCGGCGCTTCGAGCGGGCCGTGACGCAGGCCGCCTCGCTCGTCACGCACTTCGTCGAGGAGCGCGCCGAGGTGCGCCTGAGCGACGGCGAAGGCGAGTCGCGCTACGGCGTCGGGCGCGCGCACCTCTACGACTGCCTGCGCCGCCTCGCGCTCATCGCCCCGCGCAGCGCCGCGCCGGACTCGCTCGACCGCAGGGACTTCTGGCAGCGCGTCGAGCCGCCGACGGCCGAGGCCGGCTACGTCATCCTCGTCACCACCGCCCCCCGCGGCACCATCCCCGCCGACCTCTGGCGCAAGTCACACGTCATACATCTGTAGGGTGCTGGGTGTTGGGTGCTGGGTGCTGGTTAAGAACTATTTCCCACCCAGCACCCAGCACCCAACACCCAGCACCCTAAGAGAGCCACTTGGTCAGCAGGTAGCGGTCGTGGTCTAAGAAGCCCGCGCGGCGGTAGAGGGACTGTGCGCGCGTGTTCTCGCGTTCGACTTCGAGGTGGAGGGCGCGGACGCCTCGCCGGCGGCAGACGCCTTCGGCTAGACGGATGGCCGCCGCGCCCAGGCCGAGGCCGCGGTATTCGTCTTTCAGGAACAGCTCGTCGATGAAGGCGTCGCGCCCGCGGAACTCGATGCTGAAGCCGAAGGCGATGACGACGTAGCCCGCGACCTCTCCGCCCAGCAGGATGAGGCAGGCGAGTCCGAGCGCGTCGTCCGCGAAGAGCCGCGCGAGCACGGCGCGCACCTCCCGTTCGTCGAAGGCGATGCGCTCGTGCGCGTTGAAGTCGCGCATCATCTCGACGAGCGCGTCGGCGTCTGAAGCACCGGCGGTTCTGAAGGTCGGTTCCATGTCTACTCCCCCTCGAGGTTCTTCCTGTTACAATGCGCCCCATGATCTCGGCACAGACGGCGCGGCGTGCGGTGTGGAGGCCGCTGTGGGAGCTGCCGCGACGGTTCGACCTCATCTGGCCCCTGGCGCGCCGGATGACCCTGGCGCGCTACCGCGGGTCGGCCCTCGGGCTCCTGTGGGCTTTGCTCACGCCGGCCGTGATGATCGCCGTCTTCACCTTCATCTTCGCGGGCGTCTTCGGCGCGCGGTTCACCGAGAACGGCAGCACTTGGGAGTACGCGCTCTACCTCTTCTGCGGGCTGCTGCCGTGGACGGCCTTCTCGGAGACTCTACTCCAGTCGGCCGGGATCGTCGTCGCGCACGCCAACCTCGTCAAGCGCGTCGTCTTCCCGCTCGAGACGCTCCCCGTGGCGCAGGCGCTCGCGGCGCTCGTCACGCAAGGGTTCGGCACCGTGGCGCTCCTCGTCGCCACCGTCGTCGTCCGCCACGAGCTGCACGCGACGGCCTTGTGGCTCTTCGTGCTGCTCGTCCCGCAGCTACTGTTCACGCTCGGCGGCGCGTGGCTCGTCGCCTCGCTCGGCGTCTTCGTGCGCGACACGTCGCAGGTGCTCGGCCTCCTCCTGATGGTCTGGATGTACCTGACGCCCATCCTCTACCCGGAGCACGTCGTCCCCGCGCGCTTCCGCGGCGCGCTCGAACTCAACCCCTTCACGCCGCTCGTGCGCTCTTACCGCCAGGCCCTGCTCGAAGGCCTGCCGCCCGACTGGGCGGGCCTCGCCTACACGACCGCCCTCGGGCTGGCCGTCTTCCTCCTCGGCTACTGGTGGTTCGCGCGCACCCGCAAGAACTTCGCGGACGTGATATGAGAAAGGATGAAGGCGGAAGGATGAAGGATGAAGTTCAGACCTTATCAACTTCATCCTTCATCCTTCCGCCTTCATCCTTTATTTGACTTGCCCCCGCCGCTTTGGCATAAAAAGGCGTCCGACGCGCACGCCTCGAACCTGACCCCGGCCGGCTCGCCCGGCACGCGCCGCCGAACCTACAGAGATGTCGAAGAAAGCGCAGCGATACCTCAACCGGCTCGGGCTCCACCTGGAGCGCGCGCGGCAGCGCTTGCGGCGGAGCGGGTTCTCGAACTTCGACGAGGAGCGGATGCTGGCCGGGTTCGTCGCGCGGCTCGTCCGCGAGGAGGCGGCGCGCGTCGCCGTGGACGTGGGCGCGGGCGACGGCATCCGCGGCTCGAACACCTACGCGCTCTTCCTGCAGGGCTGGCGCGGCGTCGGCTTCGAGGGCGACGAGAAGCGCGCCCGCCGGCTCGCGCGCGCCTATAAAAGTCTGGAAGGGGTCGGGGCGCGCCACGCGCTCGTCAACCCCGACAACGTCGTCTCGCTGCTGCGCGCCGAAGGCGTCCCCCGTGACTTCGGCGTGCTGAGTCTCGACATAGACAGCTACGACTACTGGGTGCTCGACGCCGTCTTGAAGAAGTACCGGCCGCGCGTCGTCGTCACGGAGCTTAACGAGAAGATACCGCCGCCCGTCCTCTTCCGCGTCCGGTTCGACCCCGAGTTCCGCTTGCAGCACCACTTCTTCGGCTACAGCATCGCGAGCCTCGAAGAGCTGTGCGCGCGCCACGACTACGCGCTGCTCGCGCTCGAATACAACAACGCCTTCATCGCGCCGCGCGAGCTCGTGGGGGACTTGCCCGTGCTCGACGCGGAGACGGCCTACCGCCGCGGCTACCTCGAACGCTCCGACCGCCGCGAGCGCTTCCCGCGCAACCATGACATGGAGGCGCTCCACGCCCTAACGCCCGCCGACTCCGTCGCCTTCATCAAAAACTTCTTCGCCCGCCACGAAGGCAAGTACGAAGTCGGCCTCGCCGAAACGCCCGAGCCCGCCGAAGCAGTTCACAGTTGAGGAAGGATGAAGGCGGAAGGATGAAGGATGAAGAGATTGCTAACCGCATCACTTTCATCCTTCATCCTTCCGCCTTCATCCTTCCGACGACCCCCATCATCCACCAGACGAGCAGGGCGACCTCCGCGTCGCCGAAGTTGTAGTTGACGAGCGAGCTGGCGAGGAAGCCCGCGAGCGCGCCCGTGACGCCGAGGGCGAGTCCGTGTGCGGCGGCGTCGGGCGTTGCGCGCCGGAGTCGCTCGGCGCGCGCAGACAGCCGCCAGAAGACGAACATCAGCCAGAGCCAGAAGAGGAGCGCCGGGACGCCGCGGTCGAAGGCGAGCTGGATGGGGGTGGAGTGCGCGTGCAGCATGTCGCTGCCCGGAAAACCCCACTCGGCCCAGTGGTTGTGCACGGCGTCCATGCCGTGGCCGAAGAGCGGGTGCGCGGTGACGCGTTCGGCGGCCACGCGCGCGACGCGGAACCGCAGGGACGCGCTCGGGTCGTTCAACTGCAGCGCGCCGCTCGCGCGCGTCCGCCACACGGCCGCCGCGCCGAGCAGGAGCGCCGCGCCGACGACCGCCGCCACCAGCGCGCGCTGTCGGCCCCGCGCCGCCGCGCGCCACGCCAGCACGCACGCGCCGAACGCGAAGGCGACGAGCGTCGTCCGCATCGCCGTCAGCGCGATCCCCGCCGCGAGCAGCACGAAGGCCAGGCCCGCGAGCCAGACCCACCGCCGCTCAAGGCTCTCCCCTCCGCGTTCGCGCCGCAGCCAGCCCGCGAGCGCGAAGCCGAGGGCGAGCTGCGCGACGACCTGCAAGACCTCCGCGAAGGTCTCGTAGTGTCTGGTGAAGCCGGAGGCGCGGAAGCTGTGCGTGCGCCCGCCGCCCTCGACGATGCCGGACGGCGAGGCCGCGGCGCGCAGCTCTTCGTTGACGACCGCGCCCGGCCACTCGACGTGCTCGCCCCGCGAGATGACACTCAACTTGAGCCTCTCGCCCGGGGGCGTCCGGCGGATGGCCTCGTCTATCTCTTCGACCGACGCGACGCGGCGCTCGTTCACGCGCCACACGGCATCGCCCTCGCGCAGAGGCGTCGAGCGCCTGAGCACACTGTCAACGCTCAGACGCCGCACGACGACGCCGCGCCCGAGGGCCAGCTCGCCCGCGCCCCACAGCGCGCCCGCCGTGCCCGAAAGAATCAGCAGCGCCGCGAGCAGCACCGCCGCCCTCCGCGTGACGAGCGCCTGCGTGAGGTAGAACAGGAGGAGCGTGCTGACGTTAACCAGCTTCGGCACGCTCACGCGCGGCTCTTCCGAAAGGAAGCACGACAGCGCCGTCCAACCGAAGAAGAGCCAGAGCGGCAGGTCGAGCGGCGTCCGCCGCAAGCCCGGACTCCGCGTCGCGAAGGTGCGGCCGAGCCAGCCGAGGACGGCGAACGAGAGCCCTACCCAGGAGACCGCGATGGAGTGCGGCGCGGCCAGCGCGTAGAGCGCGAAGCCGGCCAGCCCCAGCTTTTCCGACGCGCGCGCGACCCGGCCCGGAGTAGCCCGCGGCCCGCCGGACTCGGCCCCGGCCGCGACCGCCGTCCCCGCGTTTTCGTCCATATTTTTGGGCATAAACCCTTCGGGAAGGAGTTGTTGACACCCGCTCAAGCCGGGTGCTAACGTACAAAACTGCCCGTCCTCGGAGGCAGGGGCGTATGAGAGCCGTGGACAAGTAAGTTAACCGCCGGGCCCGGAAAGCACTCTGCCGCTGCTTGTCTCTGCCCTAGCGCCGCTTCGGTTCACTTCCGCTGACCGTTTACAATATCCCTGATGGGTTTCGACAAGGCCAAAGCCATCCGTGCGGCTGAGAAGTACCTTGCCTCGGGCAAGATTCCCTCGGCCATACAGGAGTACGCCCGCATCGTCGAGCACGACGCGGAAGACTTCAACGCGCGCAACACGCTCGGCGACCTCTACGCCCGCGTCGACAAGCGCGCCGAGGCCGCCACGTGCTACCGCCGCGTCGCCGAGCATTATCGCGAACAGGGCTTCACGCTCAAAGCCGTCGCGATGTACAAGAAGCTGACGCGCTTCGCCGGGGAAGACCAGCACACGGCGCTCGCCCTCGCCGCGCTCTACGAGCAGCAGGGCCTGATGGTGGACGCGCGCCAGCACTACCTCATCGCGGCCGAGGCGCTCGGGCGCGCGGGCCAATCGCGCGAGGCGCTCGACGTGCTGCGCCGCATCGCCGACCTCGACCCCTCGAACACCGAAGTCCGCCTCCGCCTCGCCGAGAGCTTCGCCAGCGAGAACCTGCCCGACCTCGCCGCCGAGGCTTACACCGAAGCCGGCGCGCGCCTCGCCGCCCGCCGCGAGTTCGAGCCGGCGCTCGAAGCCTTCAACAAGGCCCTCGGCCTCCGGCCCGCCTCGCACGCCGCGCTGCACGGGATGCTCTCGGCGCACGCGGCCCTGGGGACGGCCGACGACGCGGCCGAAGTCTTAGAGCGCGCGGTGAAGGAGAGGCCCGGCGACCTCGAAGTCCGCGCCATGCTCGCGCGCGCCTACGTGGACGCAGAGGACGCGCAGCGCGCGGAGGCCGCGACGCACGAGCTTGTCAGCCGCGACCCTTCGAGCTTCATGCTCCTCTTCGACGTGGCGCGGCTCTACCTGCGGCACGGCGGCCCGGACGACGCGGCGCGCCTGCTTGACTACGTGGCCGAGCCCGCGCTGGCCGCGCGGCAGGAGGCGGCGCTGGCGGAGCTGCTTCAGGAAGTCCTCGCGCGCAACCCCGAGCAGATGGACGCGCACCGCCTGCTCGTGCGCTGCTACTCCTCGATGCACGACGAGGTGAAGCTGCGCTCGTCGCTCGAACGGCTGGCCGAGGCGGCCGAGGCGACGGGCGCCATCGAGGACGAGCGGCGCGCGCTCACGCGCCTCGCGCGGCTCGCGCCGGACGACCAGGGCAACCTCGCGCGCCTCGAAGAGCTGGGCGGCCCGCTCTTCGACGAAGCGGGGCCGGCGGAGCAGGCCAGGGAGGAGCCGCCGAGCTTCGAGCGGTTCATGTTGAGCGACGACTCCGCGGCCGGCTCGGCTTCGGCGCCCCCGCCGAGCGCGGCGCCGCCCGCCGAGTTCGAATGGAACTCCGTCTCCGAGCCGCCGCCCGCGCCGCCCGCCGCCGACGCCAGCGCCTCCTTCGCAGACCTCAACGACCTGACCGACGGCGCAAGCTACGAGTCGCCCGCGCCGCCCACCCCGCAGACCGGCTTCCAGGAGTTCGACTTCACGGCCCCGGCCGCGGAGACACCCGCGCCCGCCCCGACTTCGGGGCCGAGCGTCGAGCGCATGCTCAAGCAGGAGCTTGAGAGCGTCGAGTTCTACATCGAGCAGGGCTACGCCGACATCGCGCGCGACACGCTCGACATGCTCGAACGCCAGTACGGCCGGCACGCGGAGATCGACGAGCTGCGCGCGCGCCTCGCCGCGGCCGAGAATGAGGCCGCGACTCAGACCGAAGACCCGGCCGCCGGCTTCGACATGGGCGCGGCCTTCGAGCCGGCCCCCGCGCCCGCCGCCACGGACGCGCACGCCTTCGACCCCGCCGCCTTCGAGACGCCCGCGGCCTTCAACGAGCCGGAGACGCCGGCGGCCTTCGAGGCGCCCGCGCCGCAAGCCCCGAGCCAGACGGCGTCGGGTAACTCGCAGCCGAAGCCCGCGGGCGCGGGGATAGACCCCGGCCTCGCGGCCATCTTCGACGAGTTCCGCGAGGCGGTCGAGGACGACGACGGCGAGGAGGAGACGGGCGGCGACTTCGACACGCACTACCAGATGGGCCTGGCCTACCGCGAGATGGGACTCCTGGATCAGGCGGTCGAGGAGTTCCAGACGGCGGCGGCGCAGGCCGCGCCGGGCGACGGCACGCCGCGCTTCCTCCAGTGCTGCAACATGCTCGGCCACTGCTTCATGGAGAAGGGCATGCCGCGCCCCGCCGCGCTCTGGTTCAAGAAGGGCTTGCAGGCCCCCGGCCACAGCGAGGACGAGTACCAGGCCATGCGCTACGACCTCGGCACGGCCTACGAGCGGATGGGCGACCACGGCCGCGCCATCGAAGTCCTCTCCGAAGTCTACGCCATCGACGTCTCCTACCGCGGCGTCGCCGACCGTCTGCGGGAACTGCAGAAGGCTAGTAAATCGTAAATCGTGAATAGTAAATGGCGGAGGGCCGGCGCGTGTCTTGGCCGTGCGCCATTTACTATTCACGATTTACGATTTACCATTCACCACTTATGGCTTCGAGGCTCACGGTCATCTTCTACATCCTCCTCTGTCTGGAGGCGGGCCTCTTCCTGACGCTGCTGCCGTGGTGGCAGCCGTGGGGGATGGGCGACTGGGGCGACAACTTCTTCCTGGTCATGGTCGCGCAGAAGACGGGCTTCATCGGGCTCCAGCACGCGGTCGCCTCGGGGTGGGTGCGCGGCGCGGTCACCGGCGTCGGCCTGCTCAACCTCGCGATGGCCTTCTGGGAGATGTTCCACTTCAACGAGACCGTGCGGAAGCTTCAGGGCGCCGACGCGCAACCTTACAAGCCGCAGGTTGAGACCCGCGTGGCGGCCCAGCCGCTCCCGACCGCCGACACTCTCCCGACGCCGCCGCCAGCACAGGATGTCCAGAGCGCTCGCGCGACCGATCACGTACCTCATCACAGCGGGCGAAACGAGTAGCGCGACCCGTCCGGAGTCCGAAGAGTTCGGACGCCTGCTCGCGCTCGTCCGCGCCGCCGCCGCCGCGCGCGTCACGCTCGTCCAACTGCGCGAGAAGAGTCTGACCGGCCGAGTCCTCTTCGAGTTGGCCTCCGCCGCCGCACACGCCGCGCGAGGGAGCGGGACGCGCGTCCTCGTCAACGACCGCGCCGACGTCGCGCGCGCCGCCCGTTGCGACGGCGTTCACCTGACGACAAACTCGCTCGAAGCGTCCGAAGTGCGCCGCGCCTTCGGCGAAGATTTTTTGATAGGCGTCTCGGCGCACACGATTGACGAGGCGCGCGCGGCGCGCGCGGGGGGCGCCGACTTCGCGGTCTTCGGCCCCGTCTTCGACACGCCCTCGAAGCGCGCGTACGGCCCGCCGGTCGGGCTCGAAGCTTTGACGAAAGCCGCGCTCGACCTCTCCCCGTTCCCTCTGGTCGCGCTCGGCGGCGTCGGGGAGGATGAGGTTGAGAAGGTCTTGCAGGCAGGCGCGGCGGGCGTGGCAGGCATCAGGCTTTTCGCGAACGGACAAAACCTCGCGCGAATCGTGCATCACATCGGCCGGGTACGCTGAAGGTCAGGCGGAAGCCCGACCGTGAGGGAGGGCGTCAGTCTCCCTTAAAGGTGCGAACTGAGAAACACTAACGCCCTCCCTGACGGTCGGGCTTCCGCCTTAAGCATTATGGTCTTGACGATGCCAGTAGCTTTGACCGTCGCGGGTTTCGACCCGTCGGGCGGCGCAGGGGTGGTCGCCGACGTGAAGACGTTCACCGCCTTCGGCTGCTTCGCGGCGGCGGCCGTTACGTCGCTCACCTTCCAGAACACGACCGGCGTCTTCGGCGCCGCGCACCAGACGGCCGAGACGGTGCGCGCGCAGGTCTCGGCCGTCGCCGAAGACTTCGAAGTCGCCGGCGCGAAGACCGGCATGCTCCCGACGCGCGAGATCATCAGAGAGGTCGCGCGGCTCTTCCGCGAAACCTCCTTGCCCGCTCCGGTCGTAGACCCGGTCGTGCGCTCGACCTCCGGCTTCGATTTGATAGACGACGAGGCGCTCGACGCTTTAAAGAGGGAACTGCTCCCGCTCGCGCGCGTCGCCACGCCGAACGTCCCGGAGGCCGAGCGCATCACGGGGCTCTTGATACGCGACCGCGAGGGGATGCTTGAGGCGGCGCGCGCGATGCGCGAACTCGGCGCGCGCGCGGTGCTCGTCAAGGGCGGCCACCTCGAAGGCGAGGCGACCGACCTGCTGCTCGACGAAGAGGGCCGGGTCAGGACGTTCACCGCCGCGCGCGTCGACACCATCTCGACGCACGGGACGGGCTGCACGCTCGCCGCGGCCGTCGCCGCGTGTCTCGCCCGCGGACTTAACCTTCAAGAATCAGTCGCCGCGGCCAAGCAGTTCGTCACGGAGGCCATCCGCCGCGCGCCGGGTCTCGGCCGCGGGCACGGCCCCGTCAACCACGCTGTAACGTCTCCGCTCTGAGAGTCACACCAAGTCATGAGAGATAGAAGCAGACAGACTCTTTGTGTTGCCATCGCCGCGTGCCTCTCGCCGCTGCTCGCGCTGAGCGCCGGGGCGCAGGGAGACCTGACGGGCGGCGTCGGGCAGTTCGCCATCCAGCCCAAGAAGCCGAAGGTGGTCATGACGGCGAGGCCGAAGCCGCCGACGGTCACGAGGGGGCCGCGCGCGACGAAGACCGACAAGCTGCTCGACGCGGCTTCGCGCGGCGACGCGACCGGCGTCGCCGGGTCGGTCAAGGCGGGCGCCGACGTGAACACGAGGTCGAAGGAGAACTGCGCGGCGCTCGTCTACGCCGCGGCGGCCGAGACGGCGGCGGCGGCGCAGGAGCTGCTCTCGAAGGGCGCGGACGCGAACGCGCGCTGCGCCGACGGCGTGACGGCTTTGATGGTCGCGGCCGAGGCGGGCAACGCCGAGGCGGTGCAGGCCCTCGTCGGGCGCGGCGCGAACGCGAACGCGCAGACGGACGACGGGCGCACGGCCCTCATGTTCGCCGCGTCGAGCGGCCAACTGCCGGTGGTGCGCGCGCTCCTGGCGGCGGGCGCGAACCCGAACGCGCGTTACAAGGACGGCAGGACGGCGCTCACCTTCGCGGCGGCCAACGGCTACACCGAAGTGGCGCAGGAACTGATTGCGAAGGGGGCGGAGGTGAACGCGCGCGCGGAGGACGGCTGGACGCCTCTGCTGTGGGCCTCGTGGTTCGGGCAGGCGGACGTGGTCAACCTGCTGCTGGCGCGCGGCGCAGACCTGCGCGCGCGCGACAACGACAAGGACACGGCCTTGATGAAGGCGGCGACGCAGGGGCACCTGGCCCTGGTGAAGCTGTTTCTGGCGAAGGGGGCGGAGGCCGACGCGCGCGGCAACGGCGGCGGGACGGCCCTGCTCTTCGCGGCGCCGCGTGCCGGCGGCTACGACATCATCGAGGCGCTGATGGCGAAGGGCGCGGACATCAACGCGCGCAACGACGCGGGCATCACGCCCGTCATCAGCGCCGCCGCCAACGGGCGCGTGCCCACGCTCGACCTGCTCCTGAACAGCAAGGCCGACCCCAACGCGCACACGCCGAAGGGCTGGACGGCGCTCATCGCCGCCTCGACCAAAGGGCTGAAGGAGAGCGTCAAACTCCTCATCGCGGCCGGCGCCGACGTGAACGCCAAATACGAGGACGGCCGCACCGCCCTCGACTTCGCCGAGCAGAACGGCCAGACGGCCGTCGTCGAAATCCTGAAGGCGGCCGGCGGCAAGCCGGGAACAAGACAGTAAGTGGTGAATGGTGAATAGTAAATGGTGATAAGAGGCGAGCGGCTTTCCTCTTATCACCATTTACTATTTACCGTTCACTATTCACCGTTCACTATTCACCTTCCTCAATCGTGACCTTCTTCATCACCACGTCGGCCTTGGGGCGGTCGCCGGGGTGCGTGGGCGTGGTGGCGATATTGTCCACCACGTCCTGGCCCTCGATGACGCGGCCGAACTTGGTGTAGGAGGGGGGCAGCGCGTAGTCCGTGTGCATGATGAAGAACTGCGAGCCGTTGGTGTTCGGCCCGGCGTTCGCCATCGCGACGGTGCCCTTGGTGTACTTGCCGCGGTAGAGTTCGGACGCGCGATTGATCTCGTCGTCGAAGCGCCCGCCCCAGGCCGAGGCCCCGCCGCGCCCCGTCCCCGTCGGGTCTCCGCCCTGAATCATGAAGCCGTTGATGACGCGGTGGAAGATGACGCCGTCGTAAAAGCCCTTCTCGGCCAGCAGCCGGAAGTTCTCCGTCGTCTTCGGCGCGTCCCCCTCCAACAGCTCGAAGCGGATCGTCCCCATGTTCGTCTCGATGCGTGCGATGCGGTTAGCCATGATGCTCCTTTGAAGGGAATGATGAGTGCGGAGTGATGAATGATGAATTAAGGACTTCAAGCAGCGTCATATTCATCATTCATCACTCCGCACTCATCATCTCGTAGAACGTATCTCTCAATCGCGTCGGCGACGCCGCCCTCGTCGTTGGTCGAGGTGGCGTGGAAGCGGCCCGCGGCGTGTAAGCTGGAGTCGGCGTTGCCCATCAGGACGCCCGTGCCCGCCCACTCAAGCATCTCCAGGTCATTAAAGTTGTCGCCGACGGCCAAGACCTCTTCGCGCGTCAGCCCCTGTTCGGCCGCGACCGCCGCCAGCCCCGCGCCCTTCGAAGCCTCCGGGTGCAGCACGTCGAGGAGCGCGAAGTCCATCTTCGGGTAGAGCGTGAGCAGCAGCCTCACGCCGCCGCCCAACTCCTCCCGCATCACGTCCGACAGGCGCTCCATCGAAGCGCAGCCGCCCGAGAAGGCGACGTGCAGAGGGTCGTGGTCGAGGTACTCGTCGAGCGACTCGACCTGCCGGATGGCGGCGGCCGCGTCTTCGCCGACGACGCGGCGCGACCAATCGATGTACTTGGCGAGCGCCCTGTTGTCGGGGCTGACGTGGTCGTAGACGAGCAGGCCCGCCCCGACGTGGTCGTCGCTGACGAGCGCGTCGGCGCCGTGCTCGCGCCCGACGCGCACGACGGCGCGCGCGGCCTCGACCGGCATCAGCACGGCCGCGACCGTCTCCAGCGAGTGCGCGTGCTTCGTGAGCGCGCCGTTGTGCGCGATGACGGGCACGTCGAGCCCCAGCTCCAGAGCCAGCGGCCGCGCATCGCGGAAGCGGCGGCCGGTGACGAGCGCCAGTCGGACGCCGCGCGCCCGCGCCTCGTCAATCGCCGCGCGGTTGCGCTCCGGCACACGCCCGCGCGAGTCGAGCAGCGTGCCGTCAAGGTCGAGGGCGATTAAGCGGATTGCCATCTTTGGGTGGCAAGACTCTAGCACCCGGTCTCGGGCGCGCGCAAATTGTCTTGAGCTCGTGATCCCGCCCGCGCGCTCTTTACGCGTTAGGTGTCAGGATTCGAAGCGCGCGCGGGCGGGCACCTCAGTCGGGGCCGGAGGAGACGATGAACTCAGAGCAGATCAGGCTGGTGCAGGAGAGCTTCAGGCAGGTCGTGCCCATCGCGGACGCGGCGGCGGCGCTCTTCTACGGACGTTTGTTCGACCTCGAACCGTCTTTGGAAGCGCTCTTCAAGGGCGACATGGTCGAGCAGGGGCGCAAGCTGATGCAGATGATCGGCGTGGCCGTCAAAAGCCTCGACCGGCTCGAACAGGTTCTGCCGGCCGTCTGCGCCCTCGGCGCGCGCCACGCGGGCTACGGCGTGCGCGAGAAGGACTACGACACGGTCGGGCGCGCGCTCATCTGGGCTTTGAAGAAGGGCCTGGGCGAAGGGTTCACGCCGGAGGTCGAGGCGGCCTGGGCCGAGACCTACGCGGCGCTCGCCGGGGTGATGAAGTCGGCGCAGGCCGAGGCGGCGCGTACGCAGCCGGCCGCCCTCGCGTATTAAAGAACGTCCCCGCAAAAAAATCTCCGCCGGGTGATAGTTCGGGCGCACCTTTCGCGCCTTAACTGTCGGCGGAGATTCCGAACGCGTCAGAGGTTCGGGGCGAAACGTCGTCCCTAAACTTTCAAATGAGGGCCGCCTGCCGGGACTTTCGACCGGGCGGGCGGCCCTCCCGCTTTGCACGCCGAATGGGTGCGCAGCAGCGATGCTCCACCTGACAGGTCGAGCGGCGTTGTGAGAGACTTGAAAGTGTCACAGGAGGGGGCCGGCGCGGGGCGGATTCGCGGGAAAATTCCGCCGGACGCCGCGCGGGCCGGAACCCCCGAGTGCATCTAATTCTTCGGAAAAACAGTCGGATCGGAGGGGCCGGGACGGATGAACGTCACGCACCTGGAATGCGCGCTGTGCGGCGCGCGCTACGAGGCACGGCGGTTGCACAACCTCTGCACCGAGTGCGGCCGGCCGCTGCTCGTGCGGTATGACCTTGAGCGGGCGGCGCGCACTCTGACCAGGGAGAGTTTGAAGGGGAGGAGGGCCGACCTTTGGCGTTACGCGGAAGTGCTGCCCGTCGAGCGCGAAGAAAACATCGTCTCGCTCGGAGAAGGCTGGACGCCGCTGCTCAAAGCGGAGCGCTTGGGCGCGGCCCTCGGACTGCAAAACCTCTTCATCAAGGACGAGTCGCAGAACCCGACGCAGAGCTTCAAGGCGCGCGGGATGACGGCCGCGGTCTCGATGGCGAAGGAGCTTGGCGTCGAGAAGCTCGCCGTCCCCTCGGCCGGGAACGCCGCCGGAGCGCTCGCCGCCTACGCCGCGCGCGCAGGGCTCGAAGCGCACATCTTCATGCCGAAGGACACGCCGCGCGCTAACGTCGTCGAGTGCGAGCAGACGGGCGCGCACGTCACGCTGATGGATGGTTTGATAACCGACTGCGGCGCCGAGGTCGGCCGGCGCAAAGAGGCCGAAGGGTGGTTCGACGTCTCGACTTTGAAAGAGCCTTACCGGGTCGAGGGCAAGAAGACGCTCGGCTACGAGCTGGCCGAGCAGTCGGGGTGGGAGCTGCCCGACGTGTGCGTCTACCCGACGGGCGGCGGCACGGGGCTCGTCGGGATGTGGAAGGCGTTCGAAGAGATGGAGGCGATGGGCTGGATCGGCAGCAAGCGGCCGCGCATGGTCTCCGTCCAGTCCGAGGGGTGCGCCCCCATCATCCGCGCCTTCGAAGAGGGGAAGCGCTTCGCGGACGAGTTTGAAAATGCGGCGACGGTCGCCTCGGGCTTGAGGGTGCCGAAGGCGGTCGGCGATTTTCTCATCCTCGACGCGCTGCGCGCGTCTAAAGGCGCGGCCGTCTCGGTGAGCGACGCGGAGTTGCTGGCCGCGGTCGGAGAGATAGGCGCGGCCGAGGGGCTGTTCGTCGCGCCCGAGGGCGCGGCCTGCCTGCCCGCGCTGCGGAAGTTGATCGAACGCGGTGAGGTGAAAGAGGGCGAACGCGTCGTGCTCTTCAACACGGGCGCGGGCGTCAAGTACCTTGAGAGTTTCGGGGAAGGGTTTTTATGAACTTGAAGAGACTGTTTGCGACGACGTTGACGACGGCGGTGCTGGCGACGGCCGCGCCGGCCCAGGTGAAGAGCGCGGCGGCGGGCGCCCCGGTGGAGAAGGCGGCGCCCGCCGCCGCCCCCTTCGACCAGAAGCGCTTCGAGGCGATGCGCACCGAAGGGTTCGACGCGCTCTACAACCTCGACTACGAGGGCGCGCGCCGGCGCTTCCGCGAAATCGCGACGGTCTACCCCGACCACCCCGCCGGCTACGAGCTGCTCGCCGCGAGCCTCTGGCTGAAGACGCTCAACGAGTCGCGCAGGCTTCAGGCCTCGCTCTACAACAACGAGGGCTTCTACAAGGAGAAGGACGACCAGATCGATCCGAAGGTGCAGGCCGAGTTCCGCGACCTCACGCGCAGGACGAAGGAGCTGTGCGAGGCGCGGCTGAAGGCCAACCCGAAGGACACCGACGCGCTCTACTACCTCGGCGCGGTCGAGGGCTTGAAGGCCGCCTGGGGCAGCATGGTCGAGCGCAGCTTCATGTCGGCGCTGACGAACGGCAAGGACTCCGTCGGCCACCACCGCGACCTCGTCAAGCTCGACCCCACCTACGTCGACGCCAAGGTCACCATCGGCATGTACGACTACGTGGTCGGGTCGCTGCCGCCCGTCGTCAAGCTCGGCGCGACCATGTTCGGCTACCGCGGCTCGAAGAAGCGGGGCATCGCCACGCTCGAACAGGTGGCGCGCGAGGGGCGCTGGACGCGCGACGACGCGAAGACCCTGCTCATCGCGCTCCTCAAGCGCGAGCGCCGCTACCGCGACGCATACAACTACGCCGCCGAGCTCGCCGCGAAGTACCCGCGCAACTACCTGCTCAAGATGGAGGCGGCCGACGCGCTCGTCTCGCAGGCCGAGGAGGAGCGCGCGACGAACCCCGAGGCCGCGAAGAAGACGGAGGCCGAGGCGTTCGCCGTCTTCGACTCTCTGCTCGCGCCCGCGCACGGGCCGAACGGGCCGAAGGTTCCGCTCGACCTCGTCCACTACAACTACGGCGACGCGCTGCTCGTCGCGGGCCAGTCGGAGCGCGCGGCGAAGGAGCTTGCGGCCGCGGCGGCGGTGCCGGGCGCGGAAGCCTCGATGGTGACGCGCGCGCGCCTGCGCCACGCGCAGGCGCTCGACCTCGCCGGCCGGCGCGAGGAGGCGGTCAAGCAGTACCAGGCCGTGCTCGCGCGCCCTAACGTCTACGACTCGCACGAGGACGCCCGGCGCGGCCTCAAAGAGCCGTACAAGCTCACGCACGCGAAGGTCAGCGAGAACGACCCCGACGGCGAGACCTCGGACGCGAAGGCGCAGCAGGCTAACTGAGACGAGCGAGTGGGGAGGGTTTTCTGATGAGCGAAGTGTGTCCGTCGCACGACCCGACGCCCCTTCTGACGGCGCGCGAGTCGCAGACGAAGCCGGCGCTGCACGTCGTCAGGCCGCAGGAGCGCCCGCGCCGCCTGCTGCTCTGTCTCGACGGCGTGCCCTTTGAGGTCGTCAGCGAGGCGAAGTCGCGCGGGATGTTCGACAACTTCAAAGAGCCCGCGCGCCTGCTCTCGCCGTTCCCGACGCTGACGAACGTCGCGCTCGCGGAGATGCTCGGGGCGACGCCGCCGAACGGCTACGAGAGCCTCTACTTCGACCGCGAGGCGAAAGAGCTGCGCGGCGGGGTGCGCAAGTACATCGGCCGGCGCACGCCCGACAAGGTGCCCTCGTCATACATGGACGAGCTCGACTACCAGGAGCCGCTCGCCTTCGAGTTCCTCATCTACGTCGCGACCGAGGCCGTCTGGCGCGCGGACATGCGCCGCTTCCGCGAGCGCTTCCTCTCGGCCCCGCCCGCGCGCGACTTCTTCGGCTTCCTCAAGGCGACCGACGGCCTGCTCCACATCGGCGGCCCCGCGCGGCTCGCCGTCGCGCTCGAATCCCTCGACAAGCTCCTGCGCGAGATACAGCGCGCGGCCGGGTCAGAGACCGAGGTCGTGCTCTTCTCCGACCACGGCATGAACCTCGTCGAGAACCGGCGTCTGCACTTGCAGTCTTACCTCGCGCGCAACGGCTACGAGGTCGTCGGCAACATGCGCAGGCCGCGCGGGAAGATGCGCGTCTCGGCGCCGGCCTTCGGCCTGTGCGGCTACGCGGCGCTCTACTGCGGCGAGGAGACAGACCGCGGCGAGCTGGCGGAAGGCTTGCGCCAACTGGAGGGCGTGGACTTCAGCGTCTACCGCGACGAGGACGACCAGACGGCGGTCGTGAAGGGGGCCTCGGGGCGCGCGCGCATCCACCGCGCCGAGCGCGGGGGCGAGACCTTCTACCGCTACGAGCAGTTGGGCGGAGACCCCTTGCGGCTCGCGCCGGCCGTCCACACGCTCGGCGCGGAGGGGCGTCTGGACGCCGAGGGGTTCGCGCGCGACGCCGACTGGCTGGCGCGGACGTGGGGGCACACTTACCCGGACGCCTTGGCGAACGTCTACGGGTCGGTCTTCGCGCCGCGCGTGCGCCACACGGCGGACGTGCTCGTCTCCCTGCGCGACGGCTACTACTACGGGGCGACCTCCTTCAGCCGCATGGTGCGCCTGCTCGCCACGCACGGCAACGCCCTGCGCTCAAGCTCGCACGCCTTCCTCATGAGCACGCACCGCACCTTCCCCACACACGTCCGCTCGACCGAAGCGCGCCCCGTCCTCCGCGGGTAGCGTGAACTGATTTTCACCACAGAGACACAGAGGCACAGCTTGAGGCAATATCTCGACAAGCTGTGCCTCTGTGTCTCTGTGGTGAACAGTCCTTCCCTCGGCGCGCAAGGTTGACGAAGAAGGGGGCGACGAAATGGTGTCGGCGCTGCACCGTTTCGAATCCTGTCTCAAGTAAGTTAAGAAAGAAAACCTCATCCCCTTCAAAGGGCACGGGCCTTGCTCCTGCCGCCGCGTAGTCCTAAGGTAACTCGCCCCGCGGCCCCGCGCGCCGCCGCCTCGCTCTACAAGGCAGCGCGCGCCGCGTCGGAAACTCTCTTGCCTTGAGAGACGGAAGGAGAACCCTCCATGAAGAGACTCGCACTCGCGCTCGCTCTCTCCATCCTGCCCCTCGTCTTCGCCCTTTCGAAGCCGCCCGAGCCGCAAGGCCGCCCGCGCACCGTCCGCCCGAGGGAGGAGACGACCGCGATCCCCGTCGGCGAAGAGGAGGTGGTGAAGACCGACATCGACCTCGTCGTCCTCGACGCGCTCATCGTTCAGAAGAAGACGGGGCGGGTCGTCGGCGACCTCAGGCGCGAGGACTTCCAGCTCACGGAGGACGGCGTCGCGCAGCAGATCACCAACTTCAGCCAGAACAGCCTGCCGCTCTCCGTCATGCTCCTCATCGACCGCGGCGGCTGCCTCGACCCGTTCGGCGAGAACGTGCGCCGCGCCGCGGGCGACGCCGTCGCCCGGCTCAAGCCGTCGGACGAGGTGGCCGTGATGGCCTACCACGACTCGGCCGAGTTGGTGCAGGGGTTCACGCGCGACCGGCGGGAGGTCGCGGACGCGCTCGACCGCGTGCCCGGCCACGACGAGCAGGCGAACCACTGTCTCGAAAAGGCGTTCTACGAGGCGGCGCGCTACATGGTGCGCGCGGGGAACCCCGTCGGCCGCCGCGTCATCGTCGTCATTACGGGCGTGACGAGCAACTTCGACTGCGTGGGCGCCCCCTCGGTGGGCGAGGCGAAGCGCGAGGTCTACGAGTCGGGCAGCGTCGTCTGCGGCATCATCCCGCGCACGGCGGGGCAGCGGATGGAGAGCAGCGTGATGCGCGGGATGACGGGCATCGCCGGCGCCGTCGGCGTCCCGACCATCCGCGTCAACGACCTCGCGGACGAGACCGGCGGCGAGGTGCTCGACGACAAGCCCGAGCAACTCGACCGCACCTTCGACACGCTCTTCGAGCACCTGCGGACGCGCTACCAGCTCGCCTTCGTCCCCACCAACCGCAAGCACGACGGCACCGTCCGCAAGCTCAGACTCAAGCTCACGCCCGTCGCCGAGAAGTCCCGCGGCAAGCTCGCCGTCAAGACCCGCCGCAGCTACGTCGCTCCGAAAGGATGAAGGCGGAAGGATGAAGGATGAAGGTCAGACCCTCTTCCCTTCATCCTTCATCCTTCCGCCTTCATCCTTGCTCTATCTTCCAACTGAGCCCCGTCTTCGGCTTCGCGTTCGCCATCCGGGGGAAGTGTTCGGAGAAGTGTCGCCACCAGTGCGGGCGCGTGCCGTCGAGGTCTGCGAAGCCGTACTCTTCGGCGAGGCCCCAGGAGCTGTAGAGGCCGCCGGACTTCTCGAGCACCTTCGCGTCCGCGGCGAGCGCGGCGACGGCGCGGCCGACGAAGTAGGGCGACTCGGAGCCGGCGAAGCCCATGCCGCGCGCCTTCGAACTCTGCTCCGCCACCTCGCGCCAGTTCTCCTCGGTCGCGCCGAAGTGTTCGAGCACGACCTCGGTGCGCATGAAGCCGGGCGTGACGGCGAGCGCCGCCACCTTGTGCGGCCGCAGCTCCTCGGCGAAGGCGTAGGCGAGCCGGCTCGTGCTGACCTTGACGAGGTCGTAGAAGAGGCTCCCGCGGTAGAAGAGCGCGTCGCCGTCCCCGACCTCGACGACGAGGCCGGACTTCCGCCTGACCATGAGCGGCGCGGCGTGGCGCGCCGTGATGACGTGCGTGTGGACGCCGCGCCGGAGCGCGTTCAGCCCGCGTTCGAGCGAGAGCTTCCAGAAGGGCTTCCACTCGCACATCTCGCCCTCGGAGATGTCGTTGACGAGAACGTCGAGGCGGCCGTGCTCCTTCTCCACGCGTTTGAAGAGCGCCTCGACCTGCCGCTCGTCGAGGTGGTCTGTGCGCGCCGGTATACCGACGCCGCCGCGCGCCGAGACCATCTCGGCCGTCTCCTCAATCGTCTCGGGCCGCCCCACGAAGGGCGGCTCGGTGTTCGGCCGCTCGCGCGAGCTGCGCCCCGAGCAGTAGACGACGGCCCCCGCCTCGCCCAGCATGCACGCGATGCCGCGCCCCGCCCCGCGCGTCGCCCCCGCGACCACGGCCACCTTGCCTTCAAGACTTTTCATCTTTCACCTCCTCAGGAGTGATAAGTGATAAGTGATGGGTGATAAGAAAAAGCTCTGCCGTTCCTCACTCATCACTTATCACTCATCACTTATCACTTGCTAAGATAGGCGTCGGTTCCTGACACCCTCTGTCATATTCGAAAGGAGGTCGGAAGATGCGTGCCGACCGTCTGGTCTCGATCATGCTGCTCCTGCAGATATACCGGCGGCTCACGGCCGCGGAGCTGGCGCGGCGTCTGGAGGTGTCGGAGCGGACGATCCACCGCGACATGGAGGCGCTCTCGACGGCGGGCGTGCCCGTCACGGCCCTGCGCGGCACGGGCGGCGGCTGGGCGCTCGTGGACGGCTACCGCACGAACCTGACCGGCCTGAACGCGGCGGAGGTGCAGACGCTCTTCTCGGGCCTGCCCCCGCGCCTGCTCACAGACCTCGGACTCGGGCGCGAGGCGGGCGCGGCGCAGGTCAAGCTGCTCGCGGCGCTCCCGGCCGCGTCGCGCGCCGACGCGGAGTACGCGCGCAGGCGTGTGCACGTGGACGTGGCCGGGTGGAACGGCGCCGACGAGCAAGTGCCGCACCTGCACACGATTCAGGAGGCGGTCTGGCGCGGGCGCAAACTCTTCTTCGCGTACGGGGGCGACTGCACCGAAGCGGCGGAACGCGCGGTCGACCCGCTGGGGTTGGTGGCGAAGGGCGGCGTGTGGTATCTGGTGGCGCGCGCAGCGGACGGCGAGGTGCGCAGCTACAGGGTCGCGCGCGTGACGCGTGCGCGCGTGTCGGAGGAGACTTGCGAGCGGCCCGAGGGGTTCGACCTCGCGGCGTTCTGGGCCGGCTCGGTCACGCGTTTCAAGTCTGGCGGGCCGCGCTTTTACGCCACCTTCCGCGCGCACAAGTCTGTCCTCCACCTCGTGCCCTACGCCGGCCGCTTCTCGCGCGTCGAGTCAATCGGCGAGACGGACGCCGAGGGCTGGGCGAACGTGGCGTTGCGCTTCCAGTTCGAGGAGGACGCCTGCGCCTTCGCGCTCGGCTTCGGCGCGAAGGTCGAGTTGGTCGAGCCGGCGGAACTGAGGGTGAAGGTGATACGGATGGCCGAAGAGGTCTTGGCTTTCTACAAAGGACGGGGGGCACATGGTTGAAGAGGTCGGGGCCGGAGGGTCGGAGGCGGCGGTCGAGACTAAGGGGCTGGTGCGAAGGTTCGGCGACTTCACGGCCGTCGACCGGATAGACCTGCGCGTCGCGCGCGGCTCTTTCTTCGGCTTCCTCGGGCCGAACGGGGCGGGGAAGTCGACGACCATCAAGATGCTGACGGGGCTGCTCGCGCCCTCCTCGGGGACGGCGCGCGTGCTCGGCCTGGACATCGCGAAGCGGCCCCTCGAGGTGAAGCGCCGCATCGGCGTCGTGCCCGAAGACCTCAACCTCTTCGAGCGCCTGACGGGGGCCGAGATGCTCTCGTTCACCGGGCGCATGTACGGGCTGGGCCGCGAAGAGACGGCCGCGCGCGGGCGCGAGCTTTTGGAGCTGATGGAGCTGGACGCGGAGCCGCGCCGCCTCGTCGTCGAGTATTCGCACGGGATGAAGAAGAAGCTGGCGCTCGCGTGCGCGCTCATCCACCGCCCCGAGCTGCTCTTCCTCGACGAGCCGTTCGAGGGCGTGGACGCCGTCGCCTCGCGCACGCTCAAAGACCTGCTCTCGCGCCTCACCGCGCGCGGCCTGACCGTCTTCCTCACGTCGCACGTGCTTGAGATCGTGGAGAGGCTCTGCACGGACATCGCCATCATCAGCGGCGGACGGCTCGTCGCCGCGGGGCCGCTCGAAGAGCTGCGGCGCGGCATCAGCGTCGAGGGCGGGCGGGAGTCGGAGGCGCTCTCGCTCGAAGACTACTTCATCAGCGTCGTCGGCGGCACGCGCGACGCGGGCGCCGACGCGCTCGGCTGGCTGGGATAAATAAAGCCAAAAGGTGAAGGGGGAGGGGAGTGCGAGTAACACTCCCCTCCCCCTTCGCTTTTACGCCTAACCCTTACGGGCTAGGGCAGCGCTTCGATGATGATCAGGAAGCGGAAGTTCCCCGTCGTCTGGACGCCGAGCTTGAAGTTGATGTTCAGGCTCGCGCCGTTCGCCAAAGGCGTCCCCGTCGTGATCGTCCCGGCGGCCAGCGTCGAGTTGATGCCGCCTCCCACGGGCTGCGCGGGCGGCGTCTCCAGGGTCGTGTGCGTCACGTTGACGTTGCACGGCGTCGAGGCCGGCGAGCAGGTCACCGCGTCGCCTATGGGGCCGACGCCCGTCTCGTCCGTCCCCGTCAGCGCCCGGAGGTCGGCTTGACCCGGCGCCTGCTGGATCGTCGTCATCTCGACGATGCGGAAGCGCAGGCGCGTGACCGGCGCTCCCGTGTTGTTGACGACACGGCGCCGGATCGTCAGCGTCCCGAAGCTGGAGAAGTTCGGGTTCCCCGTGTTCGGGTCTCGATCCCTGTTCGGGTAGGCTGCCGAGGACTTGCTGCCGTCCAGGAGCAGCAGGCCGACGCCCGACGTGTCGCGCCGGATGGGACTCGCCAGGTTCTCCGGCCCCGGCGCGCCGAGCTTGCGCGGGATGCCCGAGAGGTTCGTCGCCGTCGTGTCGGCGAACTGGAAGTCCGCCGAGTTGTCGTTCGTGTCCTTCGGGTAGCCGGACGAGGCCGTGGTCATCGTGCGGAAGAACGTGTACTCCACGGTCGGGCCGGCGACCGCGGCCGCCGCCGGGAGCGTCGTGCCCTCGCGCATGAGGTCACAGACCGCGCCGGTGTTGGTGCCGAAGCCGACCGCGTCGAGCCGGTTGACCGACGAGATGTTCGCCACGTTCGCCGTCGAGAAGACGGCCACGTCGCGGTCGTTCTCGATGTCCGAGGTCATCGTCAGGTTCCCGGCCGCCGCGCCCGTCCCGCCGTAGTTGGCGAGCGAGTACTGCGACCCTACCAGGAGGTAGTGGCCCCTGGCCGGGATGTTCGTCCCGTTCGGGATGGTGCCGATGAGCACCGGCGTGTCGTTGCACGAGGCGCCCATCTTGTAGACGCCGTAGCCGGCCGAGCCGTCCGAGGCCGTGACCGTCAAAGGCGAGTTCGAGTTGTTGTAGACCTCGACGAAGTCGTCGCCTGCGCCGCCCGGCCCGGACGTTCTCAACTCCGAGATGACGAACGTGCCGGCCGGCGACCCTTGTGTGATGGTGCCGGTGGCCGTGTTGTCCTGGATGGTGCCGGAGCTGGCCGAAGAGATGGTCAGCGTCAGCGTCTCGGAACTTTCGCCCCCGACGTTGTCGGCGCAGACGGTGACCGGAATCATCGCGACCTGCGAGCCGGCCGTCACGGTGGCCGTGCCGTTGGCCGTCACGTAGTCGGCCGTGCCGTCGCAGGAGGCTCCGCCCGTGGCGGTGCCGTTCGTCGTGGCGTAGTTGACCGAGATGCCGCCGCCCGGCGCCGGCTGCGACAGCGTCAGCGCGAAGAGCATCTGCGTATTGCCCGCCGCGGGCTCCGAGGCCGAGGCGTCGTTGATGCGGATGTCGGTCGCGTTGACGGGCGTCAGCGTCGGGTTGTTCGAGCCGGCGATGTCCGGGTCGTCCGTCAGCACGCTGTTGGTGCCGGGGCCGTAAGCGACCGTGCCCTGGTTCGAGACGTTCGGGCCGCCGCCGTACGGGCTGTCGACCGTCACCTGGAAGGTGATGGTCACCGAGTGGTTCGCGGGCAGCGTGCCGATGTTGATGTTGATGGGAGTGCTCGGGCCGTTCGGCGCGGGCGGCCCGTCGGAGATGACGGGCGCCGCGAGCTTACGGCGCTGCTGCGACAGGGGCTCGGGCGCGACCGCGGGGTTGAGCGGGGCGGAGGTGGCCTCCTTCGCGAAGCGGTAGGTCGTGCCGCCCTCGCGCTTGGCCTCGGCCTTGACGGCCTTCGGCGCGGCGACCCTCGGGGCCGCGGTGGCGCGCGGCGCGGCGGGCGGCTGCGCGGTCACGCCGCCGCCGAAGTTGGCCTCGGAGGCGGGCGGGGCCGAAGGCGCGCCGAGCGCGACGGGGACGCCGCCCGGGGTGCCCTGCACCAGCTCGCTGTCGAAGCCCGTGGGCGCGGCCGGCGGGGTGGCGCAGGTGACGCCGAAGGACGGCGAGCCGGTCAGGATGGTGACGCTCGCGCCGCCGTTGGCCGACGAGAGCGCGGCCGAGCTGGCCTGCTCGACGTTGAGCGTGCCGAGCACTTCGCTCAGCGCGATGCCCGAGCCGGGCGCGGTGATGGTGTTGCCCGAGGCGTCGAGGCAGAAGGTGGAGTTGCTGCCCGTGGGGCCGGTCGTCTGGGCGTTAATGCCGTCCGAGCTGGACGAGGTGTTGACGTTGAAGGTATTGCTCGACACCGTCCCCGACATCGTCGCCGTGCCCTGCGTGCGGATGAGCAGGGCGGAATTGTTCGTGGGGCTCCCGGCCCCGCCGTTGCCGTTGTAGACGAGGTTGCCCGAGATGAGGATGTTGAGGTTCTTGGCGTTGTTGTTGCGGTTCTCGACGCGGATGCCGTTCTCGCCGCCCGCCGCGAGGGCGGTGCCGACGCCGACGCGGTCGACGGTGTTGTCGGCGCGGATGCCGACGCGGTTGTTCGTGATCTTGGCCTGGAAGTTGGCGCCGTTGAAGACCTGGCCCACGTCGAAGATGATGCCCATCCGGTTGACGTTCGTGATGACGTTGTTGTTGATGTTGATGGGGCCGCTGATGTTGGCGTTGTCGTCGATGAAGACGTCGATGCCGCGCTTGCCCTGGCAGGGCAGAGTCCCGGAGCCGGCGCCGTCACAGTCGCCGACGTTGGTGCCGATGTTCTTGATGATGTTGTTGCTGATGTCGAAAGAGATGGAGTTGCCGGCGAGCAGCGCGTCGCCGCCGATGTCGATGACGCCGGCGGTGTCGGCCACCGTGCGGCCGACGTTGTCGAAGGTGTTGCCGGTGATGACGACGGCCGCCTTGCCGCCTTCGAGGTTGCGCGCCGAGACGGTGTTCTGGCCGGTGTCGGGCGCGGTCGTGAAGGAGTTGTTCTTAACGTTGAGGTTGACCGTGGCGGTCGAGTTGGTGTTGTCGCCCGCGTTGTGCGTGATGGCCGCGCCGAAGAGGTTGGTGAAGGTGCAGGGGTCGCCCGCGTTCGTGCCGCCGACGTTGAGCGTCATGTTGGCGGCGTCGCGCCCCGAGACGAAGATGCCGTTCCCGCCGGTGGGCGAGTTCGAGAAGGTCGTGCCGTGGATGGTCAGCGTCGAGGCCGTCGAGGTGTGGTTGATGTAGCGCACGCCCTCGCGCGCCAGCGCGTTGAAGGCGGTGATGGTCGAGTTGGTGATGGCGTTCGTGCCCTTCAGGTTGATGGCCTGAATGCCGTGGCCGCCCTGACCCGAGGAGCTGTTGCCGCCCGGCACGTCGGAGCCGGGGCTGCTGATGGTCACGCCGGAGATGGTGATGTCCTGACAGTCGCGCGTGTCGATGCCGTCGTTGCCGCTGTTCGAGAGCGTGCCGCCGTTGAGGGTGAACGAGCCGGTGTTGCTCTTGAGGAAGATGGCGTCGCCGTCGCCGTCGTTGTCGGGGATGAAGTCGGTGTTAGCGTCGGCCTGGCTGACGGTCGTCGTGGCGTTGTTGATGGTGGCCGAGGTGACGGTGACGGCCGACGAAGAGTTGGAGACGCGGATGCCGTGGCCGCCCACGTTGCCCGTGTTCGGGATGTTGACGGTGTTGAATTGGATGTTGGTCGAAGTCGCGTTGTCCACGAAGATGCCGGCCCACGGGGCGGTGCCGAAGGCGCTCGGGCCGGCGACGCGCGTGGTCATCGCCGTCGCGCCCGTCACCTGGAACTTCGTCCCCGACACGTCCACGAGCCGGACGGCCTCGGACGTGCTGGTCGTCGAGATGGAGGTGAAGACGATGTTGATGGGCGTGCGCCCCGCGGGGCCGTCGATGAAGACGCCGTTGGCGGTGTTGCCGCCTGAGGTCGTCACGTCGCCCGAGGTGACCGTGATGGTGCCCGTGTTGTTCTGCGCGTCGAGTCCGCGCAGGTTCGCGTCGGGCGTCAGGTCGCAGTCGGCGAAGGTGATGTTGCCGGAGTTCGAAGAGAGGTCGATGGCGTCGCCGGCCGAAGAGTTGACGGTCGTGTTGCCGAAGCTGGCCGCGACGGCCGACGAGGACATCGAGAGGCCGATGCCGGCGTTGTTCTGAAGATTTGTCGTGCCTGAGGTGAACGACCCAGTGCCGCCGCTGAAGAGCAGGCCGTTGGCGCCGGTGTTCGAGGAGACGGAGGTGAAGGTCAGGTTGAGCGCCGTGCCCGTCAGGGAGGCCGCGCCGCCGCCCGCGCCGTTCTGCGTGAGCGTGCCGGTCGTGTTGCTGACCGAGCCGCCGTTGTTGGTGTTGAGCGCGAAGCCGTTCTGGGTCGAGACGGTGAGCGTCGAGAAGCTGGTCGAGGCGCCGGCGTTGTTCGTCGAGAGGTTGATGCCGATGCCGGAGGACGTAGCCTTGTTGACGTTCGTCGTGCCGCCGAAGCTGTAGGTCGCGGCGTTGGGCGCGTTGGTGATGTCGATGCCGGTGCCGCCGGGGTTCGTGATGGTCGTGTTGCCCGAGACGGTGAGCGAGCCGCCGACGTTGTTCAGCGAGAGGCCGGTGTTCGCGCCCGTGTTCGACGCGTCGATGCTGGCGACGGTGGCGGCGAGCGTGCCGTTCGTCAGGTTCAGCGCGCGGCCGTCGCCGCCGACGGCGAGGTTGCTGACGGTCAGCGTGCCGAAGCCCGTGCCGGAGATGTCGGTGCCGGCCGCGCCGGAGTTGCCGGTGTTGAAGCCGCGCAGCGTGTTGCCCGAGGCGAGCGCGATGATCGTCCCGCCCGCGTTGTCAATCGTCGGGCTGGAGCCGGCCGCGGGGAACGTGTCGCTCCCGGCGGGGGGCGCGCCCGTCTCGGTCGCGAGCGAGAAGCCCTGGCCGATGACCTTCATGTTGTTGACGAGCGTGAGGCCGGCGCCGGTGTAGTTGCTGCCCGAGCCGAAGTAGATGAAGACGATGTCGCCCGCGTCCTTCGAGAAGGGCGAAGAGTTATAAGCCGAGATGGAGTTGAAGGGCGAGCTGATGCGGCCGTCGCCGCCGCCCGCGGCCTGGTTGTTGATGAACCAGACGAGCGTCGGCCCGACGGTGATGTTGACCGTGCCCACGTCGGTCTTGTCGTCGGCGTCGCCGGGCGTCCCGTTCGGCCCCTTGTCGCGGATGGTGTAGGTGAAGCTGTCGCTGCCGGTGTAGCCCGGGTCGGGGTTGTAGGTGAACGAGCCGTCGGAGCTGACGGTGGCCTGGCCGTGCGCGGGGGCCGCGGTCGGGCCGGAGGCCGTCAGTTGGTCGTTGCACGGGCCGGTCGTGTCGTCCGGGTCGCAGTCGTTCGCGAGGAGGTTGATCGCGCCGTTGGCCGTCGAGATGCGGACGTTGCCGAAGGCGGTGACGGTGTCGTTCTGCGCGATGGGCTGCGTCTGGACGGAGTTGGGGACGAGCGTCGTGTTGGCGTCCACCGTGTCGGAGAAGGTCACCCCGGTCGCCGGGTCGGTCGGGCTGGAGTTGGTGATCGTCACCGTGTAGGTGATGGTGTCGCCGGGCTCCGCCTTGCCGTTCCCGTTCGGGTCGGGGAACGAGTCCACCTTGGTCGCCGAGATGACGGGCGCGAAGAGGGGCGCGGGCGCGGGGGCCGGCGCGGCGCGCAGCGGCGCGGCCGGCGCGGCCGGGGTCGCCTGCGCGGGCGCGGCGGGCCTGGGGGCCGCGGCCGCGGCCAGCGGCGCGAACTGCGCGGCGAGCATGACGTAGGTGACGAAGGCTGCGACGTACGCTCTGAGGTTATGGCGACTGAGAATCGAAGTCCGGTGATTCATAAATCTCCTTGGCTGGCTCGCTGAACCGCGACGTGGGCGCGGTGACCTGGCTCGTGAAACTTGAAGGGATGGGAGACGCGTTTGCGCGAGGACGCGACTTTGAAAGTTTGAAGGAGCGCGGGCGGCCGCCACACGGCGCCGCCGCCCGCGCGTCCCGAAGGCCGGCCTTAGTTCCGGGCCGGGAAGACGCCCTGCAGGGCGATGCAGAAGTTGACGGTCAGGTAGGGCATCATGTTGTTGTGCGGGAGGCTGCCGCCGGTCAGCGAGAGCGTCTGGAAGGCCATCGGCGTCAGGCCGCCGGCGTTGCCGGCTGTCCAGATGCCGACGCCGCCGGCCGGGACGTTGCCGCCCGGGTTGTTCTCGTTGGCCTGCTCTTCCGAGGCGGTAAAGGTGTGCGTGTGGTTGGGCATCTCGCTCTCAATCAGCGTGACGAACTCGCTGCCGCCCTCCTGCCCGAGGTCGTAGAGCGAAAGCCCCGGCCCCTGCCCGGGGTGGACGGGGACGTTGCCCTGCATGTTGGGCAGCGCGAAGGTGGACTTGCCGTCGCCGCCGTAGGTCGTGCCGAGCAGCGAGAAGAGGGCCGTGTTCTGCGAGATGGGCAACAACTGCCCGGCGCAGAAGGCCCAGCCCCTAGGGGCGAAGTTGAAGGGGAACATGCGGATTTCCGCGACGAAGGGGTCTGCCATTTTTTTCAGTCCTCCTAGTTCTGTTGGGGGAAGACCCCGAAGAGGGAAATGATAAAGTTGATGCAGAGGTACGGCTGGAGGTTCTCGTGCGGCTGGCTCCCGCCCACCGGTGTGATCGCCTGCGGGAAGATCTGCACCGGGGAAAGGAAGCTGTAAATCTGGTTAACCGACTGCGCGAACGCCGCGCCTCCAGGCTGCACCTGCGACGCCCCGGAGTTCGAGCCGAGCGCCGGGTGCGTGTGGGAGGGGATCTGCTGAGTGGTTAGCGTGACCGTCTCGACGCCCCCCGTCTCGCCCAGGGTGTTGCCGTTGCCCTGGTGCATCGGGACGCGGCTCTGGAGGTTGGGCAGCGCGAACGTCTCTTGCCCGTCACCGCCGAAGGTGGTGCCGAGGAGGATGAAGAGCGCGTCGTTCTCTGAGATGGGCACGAGTTGGCCGTCGCAAAAGGCCCAGCCGGCCGGGGCGAAGTTGCCCCCGAACATTCTGATCTCTCCGATAAATGGTTCAGGCACGTTGGATCCTCCTTCGATCTCAGTTCTGCGACGGGAAGATGCCCACAAGGGCGATGATGAACGTGAGCACCAGGAAGGGCTGCCGGTTCTCGTGGGGCTGCGAGCCGCCGACGCTGCTGACCAGATTCGCGGCCATCGCGACCCCGTTCGTGAACGCCCCGTAAGAATTACTCGGGGAGTTGCAGATGACGGCCGTGGCGTCGGGGGCGGTCAGCGACGCACCCGAGTTCTTCACCTGGAAGAAGTGGATGTGCGACGGCATCTCGGACTCGGTCACCGTGTGGGCGTTCTGGCCGCCCGTCTGGCCCAGGGTGAACCCGGCGCCGAAGCTGATGGGCACCTTGCCGCGGAAGTCCGGGAGCGCGAAGGTGGTCTGCCCGTTGCCGCCGTAGGTCGTGCCGAGCAGGGAGAAGAGGGCCTGGTTCTGGTTGATGGGCAACTGCTGGCCGTTGCACATAGCCCAGGTCTTGGGGGCAAAGTTGTAGGGGACGATTTTTATCTCACCCAGAAAGGGTTGGGACATGGTTCACTCCTTAGCGTTGGGCTGCGAGATCTTTGTCCAAAGGTTTGAAGGGGTTCTGGCGGCCGGCTCTGTCGGCCGGGCAGTTACGATGTCTGAAGAGCCGGCAGTCAGCTTTGGGTCACCCTTAGGTCTGGCAGTGTCTGTATCCCGGGAATGCTTGCTTGCGAAGACCTAGTGGCGCGGTTGTCCGGTAAGCGAAGCGGCGGAATTTTAACCTCGCACAAGCGATTTTGCAAGAAAGATGTGCGCGGCCATCCGGGTTCAATCATGTTTCCCCAACATAAAGGTTGTCAGGCGCGCCCCGCCTGACATACACTGCACTGCCCGGAGGCGGGGGTAAGAAGGGTTAACCCCGCCGCACCACCCCTACAACTAACAGGAGCCACCAACATGCCCCTTTCCCGCCGCAGTTTTCTGAGGACGGGGACGACTGCCGTCCTGGCGACGGCCGCCGCCCTCCACGTTGCCCCCAAAACTTTCGCGCAGGTCGGAGCCAAGCCCGACCCCAAGCAGGACTTCAAAACCCCGTTCGCGGCCCAGCAGAGCACCCTCTTCTCCTTCAAGCGTGAGACCTTCACGCCGTACGTCGGCGGTATCTTCATCGTCAGCGCCGGGTCGCGCGCCGTGGAGATGACGCTGGTCGAGGTGCGCGGCCACGTGGTGAGCGCCAGCGGCAAGAAGCTAACGAAGAAGCTGCGCGAGACCGACAGCTTCGCCCTCGTCTTCAGCTCCGCCAGCGAATTGTCCGACCTGACGACCATCTACAACGTCGAGCACGCCGCGCTCGGCCGGTTCGCCCTCTTCCTGACACGCCGCGACAACCCGCAGGGCGGCTACGTCTACGAGGCGGTCTTCAACCACGCCCTCTAAACCCAAATCCACCTCACCGAATTCGGGGTCTGTGTCCGTAAACGCGCCTTCGCGCGCCGCGGGCCGGCCGTGGTGTGTGTAAGCGCTCGCGGGCGCGAAGGAGCGTAAGGAGTGTTTCCGATGCCGAGCGGCGTTGCGAAGAGGGTCGGGCTGGAAGACGGGCGCGAGGTCGAACTGCGCCCCGCGACGCCCGACGACTACGAGGAGCTGGTGGCCATCTACGCCAGCACGCGCGCGCCGGAGCTGGCGCAGGTGCCCTGGACGGACGAGCAGAAGATGCACTTCTGCCGGAGCCAGTACGACGCGCAGAAGGCCGACTACGACCGGCGCTACCCTAACCCGCAGTACGACCTGATTCTGCTCGAAGGGCGGACGGCCGGCCGCCTCTGGGTCGGGCGCGACGAAGAGCTGATCCACATGCTCGACATCGCCATCCTCCCCTGGGCGCAGGGGCAGGGCGTCGGCACGGCGCTCATCCGGCAGCTCATCGAGGAGGCGCGCGCCTCGGGCAAGCGCCTCCGCCACATGGTCTTCATGATGAACGAGGGTGCGCGCCGCCTCTACGAGCGGCTCGGCTTCGTCGTCTTCGAGGAGGTGAACGGCGCCTACTTCCACATGGAGTGGCGCGGGGAAGGGCGTGAACCGTGAACCGTAAATCGTGACAAGAGGAAGAACGGGGTTTATCTTGTCACGGTTTACGGTTCACGCCCTTCTCACTTGTTCTTGTAGTAGTTGAAGACGACCTCGTATTGGAAGCCGCGTTCGTCGCGGCCGATGGGGACGACGAAGAGGAGGAGTTCGCCCATCTCCGGGTGGTCGAAGGTGAAGGTGCCCTGGTTGAGCATGATGTCGCCGGGGCTTTGAAAGTAGAGAGAGAAGCGCTCCATCCCGAGCTGCTCGCTGGCCTCCGGGTTGTAGCTTTTGACCTCGCTCAGCTCAAGCTCGAGCGGCGTCGGCGTCTCGACGCGCACGACGAACTTCGTGCCGACGTGGCGCTTGAAATCCTCTTCGGTCAGTCTCGCGGACATTTAGCATGCTCTCCGGGTTTGGCGTCGGGCGGGGCCTCGGGCGCCCCGCACGCTGAAAGATTGCCGGAGCAAGATAACGCCCGGCCCGCGGCCGCGCAAGCGCGCGCCGGCCACGCCGCAGTTCCGACTTCACATGCGTTTCAAAGACGGCCGCGACGCGGGGCGCGCGCTCGCCGAAAGAGTTGGGCCGCGCGGGGGGGACGCCCTGGTCGTCGCCGTCGCGCGCGGCGGCGTGGCCGCGGCGCTTGAGGTCTCGAAGCATCTGGCCCTGCCGCTCGACCTGCTGCTGCTGCGCCGTCTGTTGCTTCCGCGCGGGCCGCTTGAGCCGGTCTGCGCCGCGAACGTCGCCGGCGCGAGTTTCCTCGACGCCGAACTCGCGCCGCGTCTCGAAGCAGAGCCGGTGCTCGCGTCGTTCGTGGCCGAAGCGGTCGCGGAGTTGGAGTCGCGCGCGCACTACTGCCGCCGCGGACGCCCGCCCGCGGAACTCTCGGGCCGCACGGTCGTCCTCGTCGACAACGGCGTCCGCACAGGCTCGACGATGCTCGCGGCGCTGCGCGCTCTCCGCCCGCGCAGGCCCGCGCGCGTCGTCGCCGCCGCGCCCGTGGCGGACGCGGACGCGCTGAGGGAAGTCTCAAACGCCGTCGAAGAGTTCGTCTGCCTCCACACGCCCCTACCCTTCGGCCACGTCGGCCTCTGGTACTCGAACCTCGAACGCCCCTCCGACGACGAAATCCGCGACATGCTCGACGAAGGCAGTAGGCAGTAGGCAGATGGCAGTAGGCAGTACGCTCCGCGTGAAGGGGGTCGAAAGATGAGATCGAAGTCTCGACGGCGAGGCTCTTAACTGCCTACTGCCATCTGCCTACTACTTCTCCTTCACCGTCAACAGCCCCGTCAGCAGCGCCGCCGGCCCGAGCGCGAGCAGCCACATCATCGGGCCGAGGCCGTAGCGCTCGGCGAAAGCGCCGAGCGCGAGCGGGAAGAGGCTGCCCGCCAGCCCGAAGACGTTCCCCAGGCCCATCGCCACCGTCCCGCTCTGCCCGGGCAGTTCGTCGTAGAGCTTCGACTTCAGGATCGCGTACCAGCCCGCGTTCGCGAACCCGAGCAGCCCGAGCAGCAACAGCTTCGTCGAGAACCCTTCGGCCAGAAGCATCGAGGGGAAGAGCAACATCACGACCGCCGTGCTCACGCGCAGGTACCTCAGGCCCCGCACGCGTTCGAGCAGCGGCACCAACGCGAAGTCGCCCGCCAGCCCCACCCACGTCCAGACCGCGACGGCGAGCGCCGCTCCGACGCGCCCCGCGCCCACCACGTCCACGAAGTAGAGCGCGAGGAAGCCTCGCAGTATGTCGTACGTGAAGTCGCCCAACTGCAGGAGCACGAGCCAGCGCAGCACCGCCCGCCTGCGGAGCGCGCGCAGCGCCTCGCGCAACCCCTTCACGAGCGCCGCGCGCGTCCGCTCGCCGTCAGAGGCCGCGGGCGTCTCGAACGGCTGGCGCCACGCCGCCGCGACCGAGAGAAGCATCAGGACGCCCGCCGCGATGAAGCCCCAGCGCCAGCTCAGACCGGCCCACACGCACGCGGCGATTGCCGCCGGCCCGACCGAGTTGCCGACCGAGCCGGCCAGCGCCCAGCGCGCCATGTTCTGCTCGCGCCGCTCGGGCGCGGCGTCCATCAGCGTCGCCTGCGACAGACCGATGAAGGCGCCCGACGTCGGGTTCGAGAGGATAGACGCCGCGAGCAGGAGCGCGAAGCCAGTGCTCAGGCCGACGAGCAGCGTCCCCGCGGCGAAGCCCAAGCCGCCCGCGACGACGAGCGCGCGCCTGCGCCAAACGTCGCCGAGGATGCCGAGCACGGGCTCGACGACGTGGCCGACGACGGGCGGCACGCTCAGGACGACCCCGACCTGCGTGTACGTCAGACGCAGGTCGTCGCGCATCAGCGGCCAGGCGGCCTCGCGCAGACCGAAGACGACCTCGTCCAGAAACTCCACGGCGAGCAGCGTGAGGACGAAGAGGGGCAGGCCGCGCCGCGCGGGCGCGAACGTTTTCGACCACGAAGACATGAACGGTGATTCTCCTTTTTCCGCGGAAGCCTTGACGTTCTCTTGCGTGAGCGGCTGAAAACGTCGAGGCTGCGGCGGAGGAATCACCGAGCGGGCGAGCGAGCGCCGCAGCTTTGTCGAAACGCGCGCACCACCAGGTGCGCCGCGCCTCTCGGCCGCGGTCGGGTTAGCCTCTGCGGGGAGGACTTACCAGGGAGGGAAGCGTGTGCCCTTGCCTTTAAGCATGGGGCGATTTCACACGCAGCTTGAGGGGAAGTCAAGAAGTTTTTCACCACAGAGACACAGAGGCACAGCTTGTTGAGAGCTAAAGCAACAAGCTGTGCCTCTGTGTCTCTGTGGTGAAAATTCTCTTCCGATACATCTACGCGCCGGCACCGGAGGCGCGGCCGCCGCGGACGCGCTCGGTCTCGGACTCGAAGATGTAGGAGAGCGACTTGTAGATGAGCTTCGCGCAGAGGAAGGCCGAGGCGCTGAAGCCCTCGACGTAGGAGTACTCGGTCAAGTCCATCCCGACCACGCGGCGCGAGCGCGCGAGCGTGCGGATGAGGCCGAGCACCTCGTACCAGCCGAGACCGCCCGGCTCCGGCGTCCCCGTCTGCGCGACGAGCGAGGGGTCGAGGCCGTCGATGTCTATCGTCAGGTAGACGTTTTCGGTGAGGTGGCTGACGGCCTCCTCCCACCAGTCCGTCCGGCCGGCGATGTCCTTCGCCCAGTAGATGTGCGTCGGGAACTGGTCGAGCGAGCGCGCTTCCTCGGCGGAGATGGAGCGGATGCCGACCTGCACCGCCGGGAGCTTCAGGTCGCGGACGACGCGCGCCATGATGGAGGCGTGCGAGTGCGGCGTGCCGTCGTACGTGTCGCGCAGGTCTGCGTGCGCGTCGATCTGCAAGACCGAGAGGTTCTCATAACGTTCGGCGTGCGCCTGGATGACGGGGCCGCTGACGGAGTGCTCGCCGCCGATCATGCAGACGAACTTGCCCGCGCCGACGAGCTCGCGCGCCCGCGTCAAGAGCGTCTTCATCATCGCCTCGGGCGTCTCGGCCGGCGGCGTCACGTCGGTCGTGTGTAGCCCCAGCCGGTAGACCTCGGCGTCGGTCTCCTCGTCGTACAACTCCATGTTGCGCGATGCGTCCACGACCGCCATCGCCCCCTCGCCCGTGCCCCCGCCATACGAGACCGTCCCCTCGTAGGAGACCGGCCACACGACCACGCGCGCGTTCTCAAAACTCGACAACTCCTCGTCGTCGATGCCGCCGAAGTTCATCGGAAGGTTCGCTGATTCAGACATGCCGACAGTTTAGAAGCAGAGGGTGTGCGAGACAAGTTTGTAGGCAGTAGGCAGTTCGCCGGAAGAGAACGTGTTCGAAACAATCTGAGGCGGCGGGATTCGCAACCCGTCGCCTCAGATTCTTTCAGACCAGCTTTGGTCTTAACTACCTACTGCCATCTGCCTACTGCCTACTAATCTTCCTAAGGCACTTCGACCGTCAGGTCTTTGCCCATGAAGGTGAAGTTGGGGCGCTTGCGGCCCTTCATGTATTTGGCGGCCGTCTGGGAGAGGGCGGTGACGAGGATGGGGAGCGCGATGGTCGGGTCGCAGGAGACGTAGGCCGTGGCGGCTCCGCGGGCGAGCTTGCCGAAGACGAGCGACTCGTCGTCGGTGTTGGGGCTCGTGCGGCCGCCGTGCGCGCCGCACTCGGTCGAGATTTGAATCGCGTACTTGTGACCGCGCGCCGGGGTCTTGATAATTTCGGAGGCGGACTCCATCTGCTGCACGTAGCTGCGCGAAGTCCCCCCGCCGAGGTTGATGACGCCGGTCACGCGGGAGCGCGCCCCGATCTGCATCAGGTCGAGCGTGTCCTGCGCGAGGTCGAAGCAGAAGGAGTTCTTCTTCTCGAAGCGCGCGCCGGCGATGCCGACCGTGATCGAGCTGTCGGAGATGGTCGGGCAGAAGACGGGGATGCGCGCCTTGTAGGCCGAGGTCAGGATGCCGTCGTCGGTGGCGATCTCGGCCAGCTCGCGCCCGAGCAGGTGCAGGAACTCGCGCGTCGAGTAGGCGCGCGCCTGGTCGAGCTGGTTCGTAAAGCCGCCGACCCACTCGTTCGCCTCGCTGTACTCCTCCTCACTCGCCAGCACGTCCCACATGCGCGTGATCTGCGACGCCTCCAGCTCGGCGTCGGTCATCGAGGGGTGCGCCTGGAAGTGCTGGCGGCCGAGCGTCTCGTGCAAGTCCTGGAAGAGCATCGCGCCCGAGCAGACCATCACGTCCACGAAGCGGTTCTTGATGACGTAGGCGAGGAGCCGACGCATCCCCGCCGGGATGAGCGCGCCGTTGGCGGCGACGACCACGGTCGTGTTGTCGCCGAGCATGTCGAGCCAGATGCGGTGCGCCTCCGCGAGCTGGCGGCCGCCGAGGCCCGCCCCCTCCATCTTCTCCAGCAGCCCCGCCACGGAGCGGTCGCGGTCTACCTGCACGGGGCGGATCGGGGCGGTGAGATACTTCGTGGCTCGCGGTTTACGTTGGGTAACCATTTTTGATCCTTTGGGTAAATGGTAAATGGTGAATAGTGAATGGTGGAGGGAACGCGGCAGCGCCTATTCACCATTTACCATTTACTATTCACTATTCACCGCTTGCGCCGCTTCTCTTCGGGCTCGCCGTTGACGGCGAGGTAGGTGTAGGCGTTGAAGCGCGACTCGTAGAGTTCGATCATCTCGGCGGCGGCGGCCTCGGAGAGTTCGCCGCGCTTGACGCGCTGGGCGACGATGCGGCGGAAGCCCTCGTGGAGCTGGCCGCGCTCGTAGCGCGCGCGGTAGAGCGCCTCGCCGACGGTCGTGCCCTTGACGACCTTCTTGATCAGGTAGCCGTCGTCGTCGATGTGGATGTGCGCCTCGTTCGGCGCGCCGAAGAGGTTGTGGTTGTTGCCCATCACCTCCTGGTAGGCGCCGACCAGCATCAGGGCGATGTAGTACGGCTCGTCCTCGCTGACCTGGTGCAGCTCCAACACCTGCTTCACGTCGTGCAGGTCGACGAACTTGTCCACGACGCCGTCCGAGTCGCAGGTGATGTCGCAGAGCGTGGCGTACTCCGTGGGGGCCTTGTTCAGACGGTGGATGGGGATGATGGGGAAGAGCTGGTCTAAGGCCCAGTGGTCGGGCACCGAGCGGAAGACCGAGAAGTTCGTCAGGTACTTCGCGCGCAGGAGTCGCCGCAGCTCTGTGAACTCTTCGGAGACGTACTTGGCGAGCTGCGCGTGCTTGTCCGCGCGCTCGCACACGTCCCAGAAGAGCACCTCGCCCTTCGCGCGGTCTTCCAGGCTGATGAGCCCGAGGTTGAAGAGCGTGAACAGCTCGTCGCGGTGCTCCAACGCGTCGTGGTAGAACTCGCGGTAGTTCTTGACCGTGATGTTCTCGCGCAAATCGGCCAGCTCGGTGACGACCTGCGGGTCGTCGTCGTCGACCTCGATGGGCGTGATGTCCTCGACGACCGTCTCGATCTCCGCCAGCACGTTCGTGACGAGGATGGCGTGGTAGGCCGAGAGGTAGCGGCCCGACTCCTGGATGATGGTCGGGTGCGGGACGTTCTCGTCGTCGCAGACCTGCATGATCGTGTAGACGACGTCGTTGGCGAACTCCTGCGCCGTGTAGTTGGCCGAGGAGTCGAACGCCGTCTTCGAGCCGTCGTAGTCGACCGCCATCCCGCCGCCCACGTCCAGGAGGTCGACGGGCACCTTCATCTGGACGATCTTGGCGTAGACGCGCGCGGCCTCCTTCATCGCGTTCTTGATGCGCTTGATGTCGGTGAGCTGCGAGCCGATGTGGAAGTGCAGGAGCTTGAGCATGTCTATGCGCCCCGCCTCCTGCATCCGCCGGATGGTCTCCAGCATCTCGGTCGTGGTGAGCCCGAACTTCGCGGCCTCGCCGCCGGACTTCTCCCAGCGCCCCGAGCCTTTCGAGTAGAGCTTCACCCGCAGGCCGACCATCGGCAGGTCGCCGTCGTCGAAGCGGTCGGCCATGCGCAGGACGTGGTCGAGCTCGTTCAGCTTCTCGATGACGATGACGACGCGCTTGCCCGAGCGCGCGCCCAGGAAGGCCAGCTCGATGAACTCCTCGTCCTTGAAGCCGTTCAGGACGAGCAGGCTCTCGGCCGACTGCTCCATCGCGAGCGCGCCGTACAGCTCCGCCTTCGAGCCGGCCTCGAGTCCGAAGTCGTAGCGCACGCCTTCGCGCAGGTACTCCTCGACGACCGCCCGGTTCTGGTTGACCTTCATCGGGTAGACGCACATGTGCGAGCCCTGATACTCGTACTCGCGGATGGAGTTGCGGAAGGCGCGTTGGAGTTTTCTGACCTGGCCCGCGATGAGCTGCGGGAAGCGCAGCAGGACGGGCGTCGAGATGCCGCGGCGGCGGAGGTCGTCGATGATCTCGCGCACGTCGGCCGCGCGGTTCTGGTCGGAGTCGGAAGGGTGGACGACGAGGTTGCCTTTACGATTGATGCCGAAGTAGCCGGCCCCCCAGTTCTCTATGCCGTAGGTCTCAAGCGTCTGTTCGATGGCCGTGGTCAACTTCTAGCTCTCCTGCCTCCCTGCGGGTTCGCATGCTTTAGACAAAGTAAGCGGGGGTCTCGGCCTCCTCGTAGGGCTCTCGTGGGTCTGAAGCAACTGGATTGGACTTGCTTAATGGCGCAATTTAACAGAAAAGGAGTGGGGCGGTCAAAAACTATTTTTTTCGGGCCGGGTGCGTACGCTCCTGGGCTAAACGACGTACGCGAAAGGTTTAGGCGGCGCGGCCGAAAAACGCACCGGCCGCGCCGTGCGGCCTGCGGCCCGCAGGCGCTTGACGGCGGCCGCGGGGGCGCGGCTATAATGCCAGCCTTTCAGGGCGGCTTGACCTGCTTTGATGAACGACCGCCAGCTCTCTTTTCCGCCGCACGGAGGCCGCCGAGCAGAGGCGGCCGGCACCTTCCACCCCCTTAAAACGCACTTTCAGGAGAGATTATGGACGCAAAAGCGGTCTTGAAGTATTCCGAAGACCACGAGGCGAAGTTCGTCTCGGTACGTTTCACAGACCTCGTCGGGGCCTGGCACCACCTGACCTTCCCCTTGCACGAGCTGGACGAAGGCTCTTTCGAGGACGGCTTCGGCTTCGACGCCTCCTCACTGCGCGGCTGGGCCTCGATCCACGAGTCGGACATGCTGCTCATCCCCGACCCGAACCGCGTCTTCCTGGACCCGTTCGCCGAGGAGCCGACGCTCGTCCTCATCGCCAACGCGGTCGACCCGATCACGAAGGAGGGCTACGGCCTCGACCCGCGCTCGGTCGCGCAGCGCGCCGAGAGCTACCTCAAGTTCACGGGGATCGCCGACACGGTCAACTTCGGCCCCGAGGCCGAGTTCTTCGTCTTCGACGGCGTCGAGGTCAACAACGAGCCGCACCACTCTGGCTACCGCATTCATTCCGACGAGGGCATCTGGTCTTCGGGGCGCGGCGAGGACGACTTCCGCGGCCCGAACCTCGGCTACCGCATCCGCAACAAGGAGGGCTACGTCCCCGTCCCGCCGGCCGACTCTCTGAGTGATTTGCGCTCCGAGATTTCGCTGACGCTCGAGGACTGCGGCATCACGGTCGAGTGCCACCACCACGAGGTCGCCACCGCCGGCCAGTGCGAGATAGACTTCCGCTTCTCGACGATGCTGGGGACGGCCGACAACCTGCAGATCTTCAAGTACGTCGTCCGCAACGTCGCGCACCAGTACGGCAAGGCCGCGACGTTCATGCCGAAGCCGATGTACGGCGACAACGGCTCCGGCATGCACTGCCACCAGTCGCTCTGGAAGGACGAGAAGCCTCTGTTCGCGGGCGACGGCTACGCCGGCCTCTCCGACACGGCGCGCTGGTACATCGGCGGCCTGCTCAAGCACGCGGCGGCGGTCGTGGCCTTCGCCGCGCCGACGACGAACAGCTACAAGCGGCTGGTGCCGGGCTTCGAGGCCCCCGTGAACCTGGCCTACTCGGCGCGGAACCGCTCGGCGGCCATCCGCATCCCGATGTTCTCGACCAACCCGAAGCTGAAGCGCCTGGAGTTCCGTCCGCCCGACCCGTCCTGCAACCCGTACCTCGCCTTCTCGGCGATGCTGATGGCCGGCCTCGAC
>JAFAZX010000082.1 GCA_019239425.1 Acidobacteriota bacterium | reverse complement strand
TCGAACAGGTCTGCTCGGCCGTGCACGAGGCGCACCAGCAGGGCATCGTCCACCGCGACCTCAAGCCCGACAACATCTGGCTGGAGCCGAACCGCCTCGGCGGCTACCGCGTCAAGGTGCTCGACTTCGGCATCGCCAAGCTGGCCGAGGTCGGCGCGCCCGAAGCCGCGAAGTCCGAGGGCGCGCCCGCGGCCTCCGTACTGACGCCGACGCTCCTGACCGGTGACGGCGGCGAACGCCAGGTCTCCCTCTACGTGCCGCACACGGACGCGGCCGACCTCACGGCCGACACGCTCATACAGGATGACGGCGAACACTCGCCCGACGCGGACGCGGTGCGGACGCAGTTGATGGGAGACCGCGGGACGCTGCGCGGCCTGGCGGGCACGGGTTCCGCGGGGCGCACGACGGCTGGGACGGACGTGCTCGCGGGCCTGACGCGCGTCGGCGCGGTCATGGGGACGCCGCTCTACATGTCGCCCGAGCAGTGCCGCGGGCAGGGGCTCGACGCGCGCTCCGACATCTACAGCCTGGGCGTCATCGCCTACCAGATGCTCGCGGGCGCGCCGCCCTTCGCGGGCGACACGATGCAGGTCATCGAACAGCACACGGGCAGCCTCCCGCCGCACCTGCGCGAGCGCAACGCGAAGGTGCCGAAGCGCGTCGCGCGCGTCGTGATGTCGGCCCTGGAGAAGGAGCCGGACAGGCGGCCGCCGACGGCCGCCGCCTTCGCCAACGAGCTGCGCGCGAACGCCGAGGGCGTCGGCACGCTCCTGCGCCGCGCCTTCGCGCTCTACAGCGAACACTTCCCGAAGTTCATGCGCCTCTCGCTCGTCGCGCACGTGCCCGTCCTGCTGCTGCTGCCCGTCCTGCTCGCCTTCGCCGCGTATGAGCAGACGATGCCGTTCTGGCTGAAGTTGATGGGGGGGCTTTTGGTCGGGCTCGTGCAGATGGCGACCAACTTCCTCTCGGCGGCCTTCATCGTCGGCATGACGGCGCTGATGGTGACGCAGTTGCACGTCGCGCCGATGAGGCCGCTGCGCCTGCGCACGGCCCTCGCCGTCCTGCGCTGGCGTCTGCGGCCTTACCTGAAGACGAGCCTCGCCGTGACGCTGCGCATCATGCTCGGGTACGTGCTGCTCGTCGTCCCCGGCCTGGTGATGACGGTGCGCTACGCGGTCTACGCGCCGGTGATTCTGCTGGAGGGCTTGGAGGGGAAGGCCGCGCGCCTGAGGGCGCGGGCACTGGCGGGGCGTTCGTGGCGGACGGTGATCGCGCTCACGGCGTTACAGCTCTGCATCCCGATGGTCATCGGCGGGATAACGGGCGCGCTCGCGGGCGAAAAGCAGGCCGCCAACACGCACGGCGCGGTGGTCTTCAGCGTGCGCAGCCTCGCGGGCCTCATCGCGCCGCTCGCCAACATCGTCGTCGTCCCGCTCACCTCGATCACGATGGCGCTGCTCTACCTCAAGCTGCGGCAGATGGGCGGCGAGAGCTTCGCCGAGACGGTCACGCAGTTCGAGACGGTCGAGCCCGTCCGCAGCCAGTGGCAGCAGCGCATGCGCACGCGCCTGTCGGTGAGCACGCCGCAGCACCGCACCTGACCTACCTCCTGCCCTTCCGTCTGGCCGGGCGCTTGTAATTCTCGGGGTCGAAGTCGGCGATGTCGATCTTGCCGTAGTCCCTCGGCGGCGTGTAAACGCGCGTCTTCATCTTGTCGGGGTCGGAGGTGTGGTAGCTGATCTCCTCCGTGCGGACGAGCTGCCAGCTCTTATCCACGCGCGAGTAGTTGAACGTGTACTCGTACTTCCAGCGCCAGTTGCTCCCGCCGTAGAAGTCCACGGTGAAGGTGTTGCGCTTGGCCGTGACGCCCTCGAACGGGTCGCCGAAGACGCCGCCGCACCGCGAGCACATGACGAGGCGCTCGTTGCGCTTGACGGCCGAGAGCCTCCCGTCCGCGCCGCGCACGAGGAGCAGGAGCGGGCGCTGGTTGACGGGGAAGTCGTTCTCGTCCTTCGCGGGGTTCTCGCGTTCGAGCACGAGGACGAAGTCGCCGCGCCCGTCGCCGTTCAGATCGGCCGCCTCGACCGCGATGGCCTTCGTCCCCGCCTCGACGAACGGCAGGACTTCCGCCGGCACCTTCAACTCGTCCTGACGCGCCGCCGCCGCCGGCGCCGAGCACGACAGTAACAGGCACAGCACGACTGCTCTCATTCAAGTCCTCCTGTGTTAGAAGAGGGAGCGCACCCAGCCGCCGTCCACGGTGACGGAGGTGCCGGTGATGTAGCTCGCGCGTTCGGAGGCGAGGAAGGCGGCGAGGGCCGCGAACTCGCGCGGCTCGCCGAGGCGGCGCATCGGTATCTGCGACTCCCAGCGCGAGCGCGCCTCCGCCTCGCCGACGCCCTCGCGCGCGGCGGCCGAGCGCGCCAGCTCGTCCACGCGCTCGGTGCGCGTGTAGCCGGGCAGGAGGTTGTTGACCGTGACGCCGTCGGCCGCGACCTCGCCGGCGAGCGTGCGCGCGAAGCCCGTGACCGCCGCGCGCAGGCTGTTCGAAAGCATGAGGTTCTCGACCGGCTGCTTGACCGCGATGGAGGTGACGTTGAGGATGCGGCCCCAGCGCCGCTCGCGCATACCGGGCAGCACCGCGCGCGTCAGGTTGAGCACGCTCGTCAAGGTCAGGCGCGTCGCGGCCTCCCAGTCCTGCGGGCTCAAAGTGTCGAACGTGCCCGCGGGCGGGCCGCCCGCGTTGGTCACGAGGATGTCCACGCGCCCGAAGCGTTCGAGCGCCGCGCCCACGACGCGCGACACGTCTTCGGCTAAGGAAACGTCGCCCGCGACGCCGAGCACCTCGACGCCCGAGGCCCGCCCGATCTCTTCGCAAGTCTTCGACAGGGACTCGGCGCCGCGCGCGCACAGCACAAGAGACGCGCCCTCCGCGGCCAGCTCCTCCGCGACGGCGCGGCCCAGCCCGCGGCTGGCGGCGGCGACCAGCGCGACCTTGCCCCGAAGTCCTAAGTCCATCGCCTCACTTCCGACGGAAGTAGTCGTCCGTCTTGTCGAGCCAGTCCTGCCGCGGCGGGTCGAAGACGTCCACGTCGAGCGTGTCTTCGAGCGCCTCGGCCTTGTGCGGGACGTTCGAGGGGATGTGCAGCACCTCGCCGGCGCGGACGTCGATGGGCTCCGCCTCCTCGCCGCCGATCCAGAAGCGCAGGGCGCCTTCGAGGATGTAGGTGAACTGCTCGTTGTGGTGTGAGTGGAGCGGGACGACGGCCCCGCGCTTGAGGTAGACGTGCGTCAACATCATCCGGTCGCCGTTGATGATGCGCCGCTCGATGCCTTCGGTGACGTGCTCGCGCTCCATCTCTTCCCAGCGGAACGTGCGCACGCTCGCTCTCTCTTCCATCGACGCTCCTCGCCTCCTGCCGAATGTTGAGTCAGGCGGCCCACATGCTAACCCAGAGTCTCGAATCAGAGAAGCGTGGAACGTTTAGAGGGCGGCCTCGCCGCGCTCGCCGGTGCGGATGCGGACGACGTCGTTGAGTGAGGTGACGAAGATCTTGCCGTCGCCGAATTTGCCCGTGTGCGCCGCGCGCGTGATGGCCTGGACGACCGCGTCCTCGATGTCGTCGGGGATGATGACTTCGATCTTCGCCTTGGGGACGAACTCGATCTGGTACTCCGCGCCGCGGTAGGTCTCCGTGTGGCCGCGCTGGCGCCCGTAGCCCTGCACCTCGCTGACGGTCATCCCCACGACGCCCGCCTCCTGGAGCGCGTTCTTCACCGCGTCGAGCAGGTGCGGCCTGATGATGGCTTCGACTTTTTTCATCCGTGTCTCCTCAAGGGGTGTGTTTGAGTGGCGGGGGCGGCGCGCCCCTCGCCCGGGGGTGAGAGCTTCTCCGCGATGGCGGCCTCGGCGGCGCGCATGGCCGGCTCGGCGAGCTTCGCGCCCGCGGCGTCGGTCACGTAGAAGACGTCGAGCGCGTCGCTCTTCTCGGTCGCCACCTTGGCGCACACGATGTCGAGTCCGAGCCCCGCCAGCGCGCTCGCTATCCTGTAAGCGAGTCCCGGCTCGTCGGCCGCGCGGACTTCGATCATGGTCGTCGCGGGCGACGCCTCGTTGTCGCAGACGACGTGCGGAAGTCTACGGCGCCGCGCCTGCGCGGGCGCCGTCCGGCGGCGCGGCGCGTTGTGCGTGCGCCAGCGCTCGACCGCGGCACTCACGTCCGACTCGCCGCGGACGGCCGAGCGCAAGGCGCGCTCGATGGCCGCGTGGCGGTACTCTTCGACGCCCTGGCCCGTGGCCGCCGCGCGCAGCGCGAAGACGTCGATGGCGACACGGTCTTCGCGCGTGTTGACCTCGGCGGCGAGGATTTCGATGCCCTGCGCGGCGAGCGTCCCGGCGATGTCGGCGAAGAGGCCGTGCCGGTCGCGCGCGCAGATGGTGAGCTGCGTGCTCGCGCCGTCGTGGTGGCGCCAGCGCCAGCCGAACGCGTCCTCGCCGAGCCGGCTGATGAGGCGGAGGTGCGCGGCCGCCTCTTCGGGCCGCGTCGTGCGCCGGTAGCGCTCGGGCAGGAGGGCGATGTGGCGCTCGACCTCGCTCGGCGGAAGCTCGCCCGCGAGCGCGCCCACGACCTGCTCCTTGTAGTGCGCGAGTTCCTGCAACTCGTCGGCCGGCCCTGCGCCCGGCGTCAGGTGCGCGCGCGCGCGTTGGTACAGCTCGCGCAAGAGCGCGCCCTTCCACTCGCTCCAGACGCCCGGCCCGACGGCGTTCAGGTCGGCGTAGGTCAGAAGGAGCAGCATGTTCAGGGCATCGAGCGAGGCGACCTCGTTTGCGAACTCGCGCGCCGCGCGCGGCTCGGTCAGGTCGCGCCGGAAGGCCGTCTGCGCCATCGCGACGTGCAGGCGCACGAGCCGCACTACTTTCGCGGCCGACTCCGCGGGCAGTCGAATCCTCTTGCAGATGCGTTCGGCGATGCGAACGCCGCGCGGGATGTGTCCGCGGCCACTGCCCTTGCCGATGTCGTGTAAAAGAACCGAGAGGTAGAGCAGCGCCGGGTCTTCCAGGGAATCGAAGACCGCGCGGAGTGGCGCGCGCGTGAGGTCTTCCGAACCGTGCAGTTCGTCGAGCGCCTCGACGGCCTTCAAGGTGTGCTCGTCAATCGTGTAGTGGTGATACTGGTCGTGCTGTATGAGCAGGCTGATGCGGCCGAACTCCGGCAGGTAGCGACGCAGGAACCCGACCTCGTTCATCAAGCGCAAAGCGCGGCCCGCGCGCCCGCGGCGTCGCAGGATTCTGAGGAACGAGTTCGCGATCTCGGCCGACTCGCGGAAGTCGCGGTCTACGGCGGCGAGGCTCCGGCCGAGCGCGTCGCGCAACGGCTGACTGAGGGGCACGTCGGCCGCCTGCGCCAGGGTGAAGGCGTCCATGATGAGCAGGGGGTTGTCCCTGAGCGCCTGCCACTCTTCCTGGAACCAGAGCCGTCCGTCGGCGACGTGAAAAGTCTCGCCGGCCCGACCCGGTCGGGCGCGCGTGAACCAGCGGCGCGCGGGGCCTGTGGGCTCCTGCGCGCGCGCGAAGAGCGATTCGCTGAAGAGGTGCAGCTCGCGCGAACGCCGGTAGTAGTCGCGCATGAAGCGCTCGGACGCGAGCAGGTCTGGGCCGGACTCGTAGCCGAACTCTTCGGCGAGCGCCGGTTGCAGGTCGAGCGCGAGGCGGTCGGTCTTGCGCCCGGTCAGGGCGTGCGCCGCGTGGCGCACGCGCCAGAGGAGGTCGTAGGCGCGCGCAACGGTCGCATACTCGGCCTCGTTGATGACGTCGCCCCGGCGCAGCTCTTCGAGCGTGCCGCAGCCGGTCTTAATCTGCGCGGCCCACAAAGCCGTCTGCAGGTCGCGCAGGCCCCCCGCGCTCTCCTTGACGTTCGGCTCCTGCAAGCAGACCGACGTCCCGAACTTCGCGTGCCTCTCCTCGCGGCCGTACTTGAGAGCCGCGAGGTACTCGTCCGCGTACTTGCGCCGCTCGCGCTCCATCCCGGCGCGGAGCGAGTCGAGCAGCGCGCGGTTGCCCGCGAGCAGGCGCGTCGTGAGCAGCGAGGTCATCGAGTGCGGGTCTGTGTGCGCGGCCGAGACGCACTCGGCCACGGTGCGGAAGCTGTGGCCGACGGTCAGGCCGGTGTCCCAGAGCAGGCGCAGCACGCCCTCCGCGAGCTGTCGCGCGTGCGCGGCGCGGCGGCCCGAATGGAGGAAGAGGAGGTCGAGGTCTGAGAAGGGCGCGAGCTCTCCGCGGCCGTAGCCGCCGACCGCCACCATCGCGTAGCCGCCGACGGCCGCGCCCGGCGACTCGACGCCGCCCTCCCACTGCGTCACGGCGCGGAAGGCCGCGTCGGCCAGGAGGTCTCGGACGAAGCTGCGCGCCGCGGCCGTGTGCGTGCCGGAGGCGCCGAGGCGGAGTCCGATGCGCAGGCGTCGCTCTTCGACTTTGAGGAAGGTGCGGAAGAGCGCGGCCGTCTCCGCGGCGTCCGAGACGCGCGAGCACGCGGCGAGCCTCGACGCGGCGTGCGCCAGGACTTTGCCGCGGTGCACGCGGGCCGCGCGCGCCTGTGGAATCTGTGCCTCGCTGAACATCAACGTCGGTCGGGTGGTCGAGTCTTGGGCGCTCTCGGAAGTAGCAACCCACGTTCCGCGTGCGGTTCGCAGATATTACATCAGCAAGTGAAGAACCCGCGTCGACAATTTTGTCGCCTCGCTCCGAAGGCGGTGCAAGAATGTAACCGAAGTCCCGAAGGTCACACGTGAATATCGCCGCGTCAGCGGCGGCTGAATGTAGCCCGGCCTTGAAAGGCCGGGCTACATTCAGCCGCCGCTGACGCGGCGTGCTACTCGCCGACGAGTCGCCGACGTTTTTGTCCGCACCTCTCGCCATCGCTGACGAAACTGTCGTTGAGGCGAGTCCTCATATGTGACCCCGCGCAAGCCTAATTAGTAACAAGTACGTCTCCCTCTCTCACTTACCCCTTGTTGTAAGCCGCTGCGTTGTTGGTGGCACGGAAGTTGTCAAACCCCTCGGCGAGACAGCACCCGTCGCGTTCGGCCCGAGACGTTACGTCAACCCTGTCCACCTATCTTACCCGGAGGAACTTAGCGTATGGATTCGAAGAGGCTCTCTCTTCAGCAGAAGCTCGTGCGCCTGCGCGCGCGGATGCAGGACCCGGAGTGGCGTCGCTACGGGAGGCTTTTGCTGGCGGGGAAACTGCTGGGCGTCGGCCTGCTCGTCGGCCTCCTCCTGCTCACCCCGGAGCTGCTCGGCTGGACGGCCGCCGCCGCAGACCCCGAGCTGAAGGGCAACGACATCGTCAACCCTCTGAACACCGTCTGGGTGCTCGTCGCCGCCTTCCTCGTCTTCGGGATGCAGGTCGGCTTCACGATGCTTGAGGCCGGCTTCTGCCGCTCGCGCGAGACCGTCAACGTCTTGATGGAGTGCATCGTGGACACTTGCCTCTGCGGCCTCCTCTTCTACGCCGTCGGCTTCGCCTTCATGTTCAGCCACGGCAACGGCCTCATCGGCTACCACTGGTTCTTCCTGCAGGACGTGCCGGCGACCTACGAGGGGACGGGCGTGGCCTTCCTCGCCTTCTGGCTCTTCCAGTTCGCCTTCGCCGACACCTGCTCGACCATCACCTCGGGCGCGATGATCGGCCGCACGGGCTTCCTCGGAGACCTGCTCTACAGCTTCGCCGTCTCCGGCTTCATCTACCCCATCGTCGGCCACTGGGCCTGGGGGCCGGACGGCTTCCTCGCGACGATGGGGAGTGAAGGAAACTTCCTCGCCTCCCTCGGCATGAACTTCCACGACTTCGCCGGCTCGACCGTCGTCCACACCATCGGCGGCTTCATCGCTTTGGCCGGGGCCATCGCGCTCGGCCCGCGCATCGGCCGCAGGTTCAAGCGCGACGGCGGCGGGCCGATGCTGCCGCACGACCTCGTCATCGCGGCGTCGGGCGGCCTGCTCCTCTGGTTCGGCTGGTACGGCTTCAACCCCGGCAGCACGCTCTCGGCGATGGACTTCGAGGGCGTGGGCCGCGTCGCCGCCAACACGACGCTCGCCGCGTGCGCCGCCGGTTTGACCTCGATGGTCTACGCCTACGTCCAGAGCCGGAAGTGGGACGTGAGCTTCACGGTCAACGGCTTCCTCGCGGGCCTCGTCGCCATCACGTGCCCCTGCTACTGGGTGAGCCCGGCCGGCTCCATCGCCATCGGCGCGGTCGCCGGTGTAGTCGTCGTGCTCGGCGTCGAGCTGCTCGAACACTTGCGCATCGACGACCCCATCGGGGCCGTCCCAGTCCACGGCTTCTGCGGCGTCTGGGGCACGCTCTCGCTCGGCCTCTTCGCCTCGGGGCAGTACGGCGCGACCGGCGCTCTCGCGCCCGACAACACGACGCCTTTGACGGGACTCTTCTACGGCGGCGGCTTCAAGGTGCTAGCCGCGCAGGCCGTCGGGAGCCTCATCGTCACGACGGCGACGTTCGCGGCGGCGCTGGCCGTGATGTACGCGATCAAGGCCGCGGGGCTTTTGCGCGTCTCGGCCGAGGGCGAGGCTTACGGACTCGACCTGCACGAGCACGGCATCCCCGCTTACCCGGAGTACGTCATCTCTGCGTTGGCGAGGCCGGGCGGGATGGGCGGCGCGGCCTCGCCCCACGGCGCGGCGTCCGGCGCGCTCAGCACGGAGCCGTTGGCGCGCGTCATCGCGGGCGAGACGGCCTCATAACTGGTGAAGTAGGCAGTGGGCAGTAAGAAGGTGCTGGGTATTGGGTTTTGGGTTCTGGGTAGGACAGACTGCTCTGACCCAACACCCAGCACCCAGCACCCAGCACCTAAAACCTTCTTACTGCCATCTGCCTACTAAAGGGATAAGAAGGAATGGCCCACCCGTCGCTCAGCTTTGGCAGGCGCGCGACGAATGGGCCACTTGAGATCGTCCCTCTCGGAGACGATGCGGAGCAAAAGTTACAACATGCTCAGATTGAAAGCAATCGCCCCGGCGCTCTGCGCCCTCGGCGCGGTCACGTTCTTCGCGGGCAAGGCGCGGGCGCAGTCGACCCTCTTCAACATCCCCTCGACCGACGTGGTGGCGAAGAAGCACACGTACCTTGAGTTCGACTTCGTCAGCCACCTCGAACCGCACAGTGACGGCGGCTTCCGGGCTTACGTCCCGCGCGCGGTCTTCGGCGTGGGCAAGCACTGGGAGGTCGGCACCAACGTCGCCTTCCTAGACGCCGAGTCGCCCGACCAGCCCGTCGAGCTGCAGCCGAACGTCAAGTACCAGTTCTACTCGAACGAGGAGAGCGGTGTCTCGGCCGCGGCCGGCGGCATCCTCTACGCGCCCGTCTCGCACCGCGCGGGGACGGACACCTTCGGCCTCGTCTACACCGTCGTCAGCAAGAAGGTGAGGGGCGACCACGGCCCGCGCCTGACGGGCGGCGGCTACGGCCTGCTAGGTCGCGCCGACGGCAGCGGGACTTTGGGCGGCGCCATCGTCGGCTACGAGCAGCCCGTGCACAGGCGGCTGAGCTTCGTGGCCGACTGGCTGAGCGGCAAGAACCGTTTCGGCTACGTGACGCCGGGCCTCTCCCTCGCGCTCCCGCGCGCGAGCGCGCTCTACGCCGGCTACAGCATCGGCAACTTCGGGCGTAAGAACAACGCGCTCTTCGTCTACTACGGCATCACGTTCTGACGTTGATGCGGAAAGGAGTTAGAAAATTTTCACCACAGAGACACAGAGACACAGCTTTGCCTTTAGCTGTGTCCAAGCTGTGTCTCTGTGTCTCTGTGGTTAATCTTCTTCACATCAACCCAAGTGAAACTGCTTTAGTAAGCGCGGCCGAAGCCGAGCGCTTGAAACCATCACCAACCTGTAATCGAGGAAGATTGATATGAGCGTCAAGAGCATTCTTAAGTTCGCCGAGGACGAGGGCGTGGCGTACGTCAACGTCCGCTTCACAGACCTCGTCGGCGCGTGGCACCACCTGACCTTCCCCATCGAGGAGCTTTCCGAGCGTTCGTTCGAGGAGGGCTTCGGCTTCGACGGCTCAAGCCTTCGCGGCTGGGCCTCGATCCACGAGTCGGACATGCTGCTCGTGCCCGACGCGTACCGCTACTGGCTCGACCCCTTCATGGCGGACAAGACGCTGTGCCTCATCGCCGACGTGGTCGACCCCATCTCGAAGGAGGGCTACTGGCTCGACCCGCGCGGCGTGGCCCGGCGCGCCGAGAGTTACCTGAAGTTCACAGGCGTCGCCGACACCGCCAACTTCGGCCCCGAGGCCGAGTTCTTCGTCTTCGACGACGTGCGCTTCCACAACGACCCGCACACGGCCGGCTTCGCGCTCGACAACCCCGAGGCGACCTGGAACAGCAAGGGCAGGGAGGGCGCGCCGAGCCTCGGCTACCACATCCGCAACAAGGAGGGCTACGTGCCGCTGCCGCCGCTCGACACGTTGCAGGACTTCCGCGCCGAGGTGGCGAACGAGCTGAAGAAGGTCGGCATACAGGTCGAGTGCCACCACCACGAGGTCGCTACCGCCGGCCAGTGCGAGATCGACTTCCGCTTCTCGACGATGTTGGGGACGGCCGACAACCTGCAGATCTTCAAGTACACCGTCCGCAACGTCGCGCGCCGCCACGGCAAGGGCGCGACCTTCATGCCCAAGCCGCTCTACGGCGACAACGGCTCGGGGATGCACTGTCATCAGTCGCTCTGGAAGAACGAGAAGCCGCTCTTCGCGGGCGACGGCTACGCGGGATTGTCGGACACGGCGCGGTGGTACATCGGCGGCCTTTTGAAACACGCCGCGGCCATCGTGGCGTTCGCCGCGCCGACGACGAACAGCTACAAGCGCCTGGTGCCGGGCTTCGAGGCCCCCGTGAACCTCGCCTACTCGGCGCGGAACCGCTCGGCGGCCATCCGCATCCCGATGTTCTCGACCAACCCGAAGCTGAAGCGCCTGGAGTTCCGTCCGCCCGACCCGTCCTGCAACCCGTACCTCGCCTTCTCGGCGATGCTGATGGCCGGCCTCGAC
>JAFAZX010000070.1 GCA_019239425.1 Acidobacteriota bacterium | reverse complement strand
CGAAATCCTCGTCCGCGAAAATCTCCTGACCCCGCACCAGCTCCGCGAAGCCCTCGAATTCCAGAGGGAGCACGGGGGCCGGCTCGGCTTCAACCTGGTCAAGATGGGGCTCGTTTCGGACGACATGATTACGGCCGTGCTCTCCAGACAGTACGGCGTCCCTTCCGTCAACCTGGAGCTGTTCGACGTGGACGAGTCGGTCATCCGGCTCATCCCGCGCGAGGTGGCCGACAAGTATTCGGTGCTGCCGCTCTCGCGCGTGGGGGCGACGCTCACGCTCGCGATGGTCGACCCCACGAACGTCTTCGCCATGGACGACATCAAGTTCATGACGGGGCTCAACATCGAGCCGGTGGTCGTCTCCGAGGCGAGCGTGCAGGAGGCCATCGCGCGCTACTACTCCGGCTCGCGCGAGATCGAGCTGGCGAAGAACTTCGAGGAGGGCGAGGGCCACCACGACGGCCACCTCGACGCGCTGCCGCAGTCCTCGATGACGCTCGACGAGTTGGACTTCGAGGCCGACGGCGCCGACGCGCTCGAAGTCATCGAAGAGAACGACGAGATCGACCTCTCGAACCTGACGCGGATGAGCGAGGACGCTCCCGTCGTCCGGCTCGTCAACGTGCTCCTGGCCGACTCGCTCCAGCGCGGCGCCTCCGACATCCACATCGAGCCTTACGAGAAGGAGATGCGCATCCGCTTCCGCATCGACGGCGTGCTCTACGACGTGATGCACCCGCCCCTGCGCCTGCGCGACGCGCTCATCTCGCGCCTCAAGATTCTCTCCAAGCTCGACATCGCCGAGAAGCGCCTGCCGCAGGACGGCCGCATCAAGATCAAGCTCAAAGTCCACGGCCGCTCGCGCGAGCTGGACTTCCGCGTCTCGACGCTGCCGACGCTCTTCGGCGAGAAGGTGGTGCTCCGCCTCCTCGACAAGGAGAAGCTGATGCTCGACATGACGAAGCTCGGGTTCGAGCCCGAATCTCTCGTCAAGTTCCAGCGCAACATCACGAAGCCCTACGGCATGGTGCTCGTCACGGGCCCCACGGGGTCGGGTAAGACGAACACGCTCTACTCGGCCCTGCAGTCCCTGAACACGCCCGAGACGAACATCATGACGGCGGAAGACCCGGTCGAGTTCAACCTGCCGGGCATCAACCAGGTGCAGACGAAGGAGCAGATCGGGCTCAACTTCGCCGCGGCGCTCCGCTCCTTCCTGCGGCAAGACCCGAACATCATCCTCGTCGGCGAGATCGCCGACTTCGAGACCGCGGAGATCGCCATCAAGGCCGCGCTCACAGGCCACCTCGTCCTCTCCACCCTCCACACCAACGACGCGCCCTCCACCATCTCCCGCCTGATGAACATGGGCATCGAGCCCTTCCTCGTCGCGACCTCCGTGAACCTCATCCAGGCGCAGCGCCTCATCCGGCGCATCTGCAAGGACTGCAAGGCCGAGCACCACGTGCCGCCCGAGGCTCTGATCGAGGTCGGCTTCTCCAAAGAGGAGGCCGGGCAGCTCAAGACCTACAAGGGCACGGGCTGCCCGAAGTGCAACAACACGGGCTACAAGGGCCGGGTCGGCCTCTACGAAGTGATGGAGGTGACCGACGAGATACGCGAGCTGATCCTGATCGGCGCGTCCGCCCTGGAGCTGCGCAAGCGCGCCATCGAGGACGGCATGATCACGCTGCGCGACTCGGGCCTGTACAAGATACGCAACGGCATCACCACGCTCGAAGAGGTGGTGCGCGAAACGGTGGCATAGAACATGAACAGGCTGAGGGTCATCACACTTTCGCTCCTCGTCCTCGTCACGGTGGCCGGGGCTCTGCCCATCACCGAGACGCTCGCCAAGTGGAGCCGCCGCGCGGCGGTGAGCTACCGCAAGAAGCACCGCAGGCACTCGCGCGCGTGGTGGCGCCGCCACCACGCCCTGATGCGCGCGCGCCGCGCCCGCGCGCTCGAACGCCGGCGCCTCGCCGAGCTGGCCCGCGCGGGCGGCGCGCCCGGGGTCGACACCTCCCTGCTCACCTTCAACGCGAACGCCTCGGGGCCGTACGTACCTTCGGACGGGACGGCCCCTCCGGCGCTCCCGGCCGCGTCCAACTCCGCCACGTCCACGGCGCCCCCTTCGACGCCCGCGGCGCTCGCCTCGGCCCTGGCCTCGGCGCCCGCGCGCGCGGTCGCGCCCGCGCGCAGCTCGCTCCTCCCCTTCGACTTCGCGACGCCGCACAACTGGACGGCCGGGCGCAAGACCCGCTCGGGCGCGGCCGTCTTCACCGTGGCGTCCGCGGACGGGCGCGCGGCCGGCACGGCCGTCGTCGCGCCGGTCGCGCTCTCTGCGAGCGAGCTGGCCGGCGTGCCCGTCGGCCCGAAGACGAAGACGGTCGGCGGGACGCCCGTCGCGGCCCTGCGCCGGACGGTCATCGACAAGATGGTGGCCGAGGGCGGCTGGGTGACGAACGACTTCGTGCAGGAGCTGCGCGGGCGCAAGGTCTTCGTCGTGCAGGCGCAGACGGGCGCGCCCGGCGCGCCGACGCAGACTCTGACCTTCTACTTCACGGAGATCGACGGCCGCCTCTACAGCCTCGCGACGACGGCCCCGCTGGAGCTGGCCGAGCCCGTCGCGGCCGGCTCGCAGCAGTTCATGTCCTCGCTCCAACCCGCCGCGAGCCGCAACACGGCCTCGCAGAAGTAAGGACGAGGGGGGCCGGGTTCGGCCCGCCCCCCCCTCTCTCCCACCCGCTGGCAGACACAGAACACAGGGAAACTTTATGACCGGACAAGAACAGCCACAGGAGCCGCTCTCGCTCTCAGACCTTCTGAAGAAGCTGATCGAGATGGGCGGGTCCGACCTGCACCTGACGACGAACACGCCGCCGCAGGTGCGCGTGGACGGTCACCTGCGACCCGTCGAAGGCGTCCGCACGCTGACCTCGGCCGACACCAAGTCGCTCGCCTACTCCGTGCTGACCGACGCGCAGAAGCACAGGTTCGAGGAGAACCTTGAGCTGGACTTCTCGTTCGGCGTGCGGGGGCTGTCGCGCTTCCGCGCCAACCTCTTCAACCAGCGCGGCGCGGTCGGCGCGGTCTTCCGCGCCATCCCTTACGAGATCAAGTCGTTCGACGACCTCGGCCTGCCGCCCGTCGTCTCGAACCTGTGCGACAAGCCGCGCGGCCTCATCCTCGTCACCGGCCCCACCGGCTCCGGCAAGTCGACGACGCTCGCCGCCATGCTCGACAAGGTCAACCGCGAGCGGCACGAGCACATCGTCACTATCGAAGACCCGATTGAGTTCCTGCACGCGCACAAGTCCTGCATCGTCAACCAGCGCGAGGTCGGCGCCGACACGCGCGGCTTCGCCGAGGCTCTGCGCACGGCCCTGCGTCAAGACCCGGACGTGGTACTCGTCGGCGAAATGCGCGACCTCGAAACCATCGAGTCGGCCCTGCGCATCGCGGAGACGGGCCACCTGACCTTCGCCACGCTGCACACCAACTCCGCGGCCTCGACCATCAACCGCATCATCGACGTCTTCCCCTCGGCGCAGCAGGCGCAGATCCGCGCGCAGCTCTCGCTCGTGCTCGAAGGCATCCTCTGCCAGTCGCTCATCCCGCGGGCGGACGGGCGCGGCCGAGCGATGGCGCTCGAGATCCTCGTCCCGAACCCCGCCATCCGCAACCTCATCCGCGAGGACAAGGTGCACCAGATCTACTCGATGATGCAGACGGGCCAGGGCAAGCACGGCATGCAGACCTTCAACCAGGCGCTCGCCACGCTCTACCACAAGCGCCTCATCGCCATCGAGACGGCGATGCAGCGCTCTTCCAACGCCGACGAGCTGCGCGAGCTGATCGAGCACGGCGCGGGCGTCAACACCGGCAACGGCGCCCCCGGCCCGCAGGGGCAGCGCCCGCACCCCTCCCCCTACGCCCAGGCCCGCCCCGTCGGCGTCCGCCCGGCGAGGTAAGAAAGGTAGTGAATAGTAAATGGTAAATAGTGAATTGTGCCCTCAGCCGCCGGCCTAGTCCATTTACTATTCACCATTCACCATTCACCAGGAGTTATACATGCCCACTTACGTCTTCAAAGGTCGGAACCGGATGGGCGAGGTCATCGTCGGCGAGCGCCTGGCCGACAGCCGCGACATGCTGCGCCAGCTCCTGCGGCGCGAGCAGGTCATGCTCACCTCGGTCAAGGAGAAGGGGCGCGAGATCGCCGTCCCGAAGATCGGCCGGAGCAAGAAGGTCAAGGCCAAAGACCTCGCCATCTTCACGCGCCAGTTCTCGGTGATGATCGACGCCGGCCTGCCGCTCGTGCAGTGCCTCGAAATCCTCGCGCAGCAGCAGGAGAACAAGAACTTCCAGATGGTCCTGACGCAGACGCGCCAGGACGTCGAGGAGGGCTCGACGCTCGCGGCCGCGATGGCGCGCCACCCCAAGACCTTCGACTCGCTCTTCGTCAACATGATTGAGGCGGGCGAGGCGGGCGGCATCCTCGACCTCATCCTCCAGCGCCTGTCGACCTACATCGAGAAGATCGTCAAGCTGCGGCGCGACGTCATCTCGGCGATGATCTACCCTTCGGCCGTCGTCGTCATCGCCATCGCGGTGATCGCGGTCATCATGGTCTTCGTCATCCCCTCGTTCCAGAGCATCTTCGTCGGGCTGCTCGGGCCGGGCGAGGCGCTCCCGCTCCCGACGCGCATCGTCGTCGGCATCAGCGACTTCCTCGCCGGCATCGGCGGCCTGCTCATCCTCGGCGTCATCGTCGCGGCGGTGGTGGCGCTGCGCTTCTACTACCGGACGCCGGGCGGGCACCGCGCCATCGACGCGCTGCTGTTGAAGGTGCCCATCATCGGCGGCATCCTGCGCAAGATCGCCGTGGCGCGTTTCTCGCGCACGCTCTCGACGCTGCTCTCCTCGGGCGTGCCGATCCTCCAGTCGCTGGAGATCACGGCGCGCACGGCCGGCAACATGATTCTGGAGGAGGCCATCAACAAGGTGCGCACGGGCGTGGAGCGCGGCGAGTCGATCGTCGAGCCGCTGAAGGCGACCGAGGTCTTCCCCAACATGGTCTCGCAGATGATAGCCATCGGCGAGCAGACGGGCGCGCTCGACGCGATGCTCGGCAAGATCGCCGACTTCTACGAGCAGGAGGTGGACTCGGCCATCGCCTCCCTGCTGACGCTCATCGAGCCGGTCATGATCGGCTTCCTCGGCGTCACCATCGGCTCC
>JAFAZX010000060.1 GCA_019239425.1 Acidobacteriota bacterium | reverse complement strand
CGGCGAGCCGGGTCAGCGTCTCGAAGACGGTGGAGGAGGCCAACCCGGCCGACTACGACGGACTGCTGATACCGGGCGGTTTCATCAACCCTGACCTGCTGCGCCAGTCGGCCGAAGTCCGGCAGTTCGTCAGGCAGTTCGCCGCGGCCGACAAGCCGATTGCGACGCTATGCCATGGGCCTTGGGTTCTCGCCTCGGCAGGGCTTCTGGATGGAAGGGTGCTCACCTCCTGGCCCGGCATTCGCGACGACTTGGTCAACGCGGGCGCGACCTGGCTCGACCAGGATGTCGTCGCCGACGGAAGGCTCGTGACGAGCCGCGGCCCGCAAGACCTTGCCACCTTCGTCCCCGCCATCATCGACCTGTTCTCGGGAAAGGGCGTCCCCGAAACGATACCCCGGAGCGCCGCGTCCTCCCCGCAGCGTAACGAGCCTCCGCGTCTCGTCATCAGCGCCATGAAGTGGCTTCCGAGGCCGTCGATTCGCACCGCGCTCGGCCTCGGTGCCGTGGCGCTGGTCGCCGCCGCCGTTCTTCGACAAGATGATGCCGCACCGGCGCGCCGTCCTTGAGCCGGTTCTAAGTCCGCTTATGTCGAGCTCACGGTGTGTCGGAAGGAGATTTCATGGTCAGCAAAGGATTACTCGTCAGGTTGGAAGCTAAATCAGGTAAGGACACGGAGGTAGAGGAATTTCTTCTCTCAGCTCTGCCAATGGTGCGGGAGGAAGCGGCCACAACCGCGTGGTTCGCCATCCGCTTCGGGCGCTCTGAGTATGGCATCTTCGACGCCTTCCCGGACGATGCCGGCCGCGAGGCGCATCTCTCGGGGCCGGTCGCCAACGCACTGATGGAGCAGGCGGACGCGCTCTTCGCGGAGCCGCCCCGCATTCAGAAGCTCGACGTGCTGGCGGACAAACTTCCAGCTACCATACCCAATGAACCTGACACGAAAGGGTTGCTCCTTGTCTTCGAGGCCAAGGAGGGGCACGTGCAGGAGGTCGAGCAATTCCTGCGCGATGCGCGGCCGCTGGTGGAGGAAGAGCCGGAAACGATTGCCTGGTTCGCCATCCGCACGGACGACGGCAAGTACGGCATCTTCGATGTGTTTCCGGATAACGGAGGACGCCTCGAGCACTTGATCGGGCACGTGCCGAGGGAGTTGGCGAAGAGCGCGCTCTCACTGCTGGGGAGCGTGCCGGATATGGAGATGCTCAATGTGCTCGCGGAAAAGGTCGGCGGCGGAGTCGCCTCGGCGAAGGCATAAACAGCGCCGGCATTTGCTCAGATAGCTGCGTCGAATTGAAGAGGTAGCTTCTGCCGGGGCAGAAGCTACCTGTCAACTACACATCAGCGGGGACTAACTGAACAGTTACCGTAGCTTTAGCCCTCGGGGACTAAGTCGCAGAACCAGAAGGAGTCTCTGAAGACCCGCTCCCCGACGGTGAATCTGACCTCGTCTTTGAATGACGGCCCGGCGAAGACGAAGGAGTGAAACTCGCCTCGCTCGCCGCATGGGTCAACGCCCGGCGGGAGCGACGCCAGGAACTCCTCGTCGATCAGCCTGCCGGCGAAAGAGCCGTCGAGCACTTCGCCGTTGACGCAGGTGACGACCGCCTTAAAGCCGAGCGCGATGAACTTTCTGACGAACTCGCCCGTGTCCCTCATCCACACGGGGTAGAGCCCGCGCATCCCGTGGCGCGCGAGGAACTGCTCGCGGTAGGCCCTCACGTCTTCGAGGAAGAGGTCGCCGAAGACGACCTCCTCGACGCCCCGCCCGCGGTATTCCGAGAAGACCTCGGCGGTCGCGCGCTCGTACTCGTCGTTCGTCGCACCCTTCGAGATCAGAACCTGGCGCAACGGCAGCCCCAGACTCTCGGCCTGACGTTCGAGCAGCACGCGGCGGACGCCGTGCATACTGACGCGGTCGTAGTCCCTCGTGACGGTCGTCAGCAGCGCGGCCGCGCGGTGGCCCCCGGCCTGCTCTAGCTCGTACAGCGCGAGGCAGCTATCTTTGCCGCCGCTCCACGAGACGAGTACCTCTTTCATATGGAGACTCCCGCTCGCCTTTCTACTTCTTGCCGAGGAGGTGGAAGGTAAGGCCGGCCGTGAAGCCGCGCGAGTAGCCCGGCGTGCCGTGGACGCGCGCGACCACAGAGTCTTCGGGGCGCACGCGCGACTCGAAGAAGTTCTGCGTCTCGAAGTAGCGCTTGTCCAGCAGGTTGTCCACCGAGAAGTTGAACTCGACCCACCGGCGTATCCTCCGCTTCATATGGAAGTCCAACACGTCGAGCCCCGCCGCGCGGGTCGAAGGGTCTGCGCCGTCGAGCCTGTAGTTGCTCGTGTGCCGGTAGCCGAGGTAGCCGAAGAAGCCGCGGTAGTCCGAGACCGTCAGGCCGCCGTTCACCACCAGATGCGGCGAACTGTCCACGTAGACCCGCGGCCGCGTGCCGCGGAAGAAGGCGTTCGTCACCTGCGTCAGCCCGCCGTTCAGAGAGACGTGGCGCGTCAACTGCGCCGAAGCATTCGCCTCGTAGCCGGTGACACGGCTCGGCCCTTGAAGTCGAAGGTGCCGTCGTCGGGGATGTAGACCTGCTCGTTGGAGTGGTCGATCAGGAAGTAGTCGGCGCTCGCCGAGAAGCGCATTGGGTTATACGCGACGCTCGCCTGATAGAAATCCGTCTCTGATGGCTTTCGGCTTCTTGCAGGCAGATTTATACCATAGGACTGCTTCGGCCAATTAACTACTAGACCTCTTGCGAAAGTCAGGTAAATGATGCGACAAGTAGCTCACATCCTATGAGCTACGAGCAAATCAAAGATTTACGCCCCGCGGACTTCAAGCGCTACTGCGGAGTGGAACCAGAAACATTTCAGCGAATGGTCGAACTCGTGTCCAAGCGGCTGACTAAGGAGCGGCGTAAAGCCGGCCGCCCGCCGAAGTTGTCAGTCGAAGACCAAGTCTTGCTGACCCTGGAGTATTGGCGCGAGTACCGCACACTCTTCCACCTCGCCACGAGTTGGGGGCTGCACGAGTCGAACGTCTGCCGCATCATCCGCCGCGTGGAAGACATCCTGACCAAGAGCCGGGCCTTCAAGCTGCCGGGCAAGAAAGCGTTACAGCCCGCCGACCACCAGATCGAGTTCGTGGTCGTGGATGTTGCTGAAACACCTATTGAGCGCCCGAAAAAAAGCAAAAGGCTTACTACAGCGGCAAAAAGAAGCGCCACACGCTGAAGAGCCAGGTGGTCATCAACGGCCGGACTCGACAAGTTATCTGCACTCATCACGGGCGCGGCCCCGTGCATGACTTCGCCCTCTATCAGCGGAGCAAGATCGAGCCGCATGAGGGCCTCGAAGTCCTCGCCGACAGCGGCTACCAAGGCTTGCAGAAGCTGCATGAAAAGAGCAGGACGCCGCGGAAGAAGCCCCGTAAGTCGGAGTTGACCGAAGAGCAGAAGCAAAGCAACCGCGAGCTAGCGCGGCGTCGGGTCGTGGTCGAGCACGTCATCCGTTGCTTGAAAATCTTCCGCATCCTCGCGGAGCGTTACCGCAATCGGCGGCAGCGGTTCTCGTTACGGTTCAACTTGGTCGCCGGGCTGTACAACTATGAACTCAGTCTCGGCTAATCACTTTCGCAAGAGGTCTACTGAAGACCATAATGAACATTACAAGACTCGACAAGGGTTCACTACCGTCTCATTTGCGAACCCCTCCCCTGAGCGCCGAAAGAGCAAAGCTCCAGCCTCAATCGGTTGTATGTGAAGTTACAGTGACGCGGATATGAGCAGGAGTTGACGAGCCCTAACGGCGTTTATGATGCATCAATTCCTCGGGCTTGAACTGACGATGTTTTCGAGTGGCGTGAAGCGGGCGATGTGCGGTAGCGGAAGGCGGATACGTATCTAATCTCGTTCGGGTTAGTCGTTCTTCATCCAGCCGCGGAAGATGGCGTAGTCCACGATGGCGACCCGGTCGGCGAGCCCGAGTTTGTGCATCGCGTTGGCCTTGTGCGCCTCGACCGTCTTGACGCTCACCGAGAGGCGCGCGGCGATCTCCTTGTTGCTGTGGCCGCGGGCGATGAGGCGCAGCACCTCCTCCTCGCGCTCGCTCAACTCCTCCTTCGGCTCTACCCCCTCCGCCGCGCGCCTCCCCGACATCAGCTTGCCCGTGACGGCCGGGTCGAGGTAGCACTGCCCCGCGGCGACCGCACGCACAGCCCTTATCAGCTCCGCGGCCGCGCTCTGCTTGAGCACGTAGCCCTTGGCCCCGGCCCGCAGCATCTCGGTCAGGTAGCCGTAGTCGGCGTGGCGTGTCAGCGCCAGCACCTTCACCTCCGGGCAGGACTCCCGGAGCCCGCGCGCCGCCTGGAGGCCGTCCATCCCCGGCATCGAGATGTCCATCAGCACCACGTCGGGCAGCAGGTCGCGGGCGAGCCGCAGCGCCTCGCGCCCGTCGGCGGCCTCGCCGACGACCTCCATGTCGGGCTCGCGTTCGACGACGAGCCGCATCCCCTCGCGCATCGTGCCGTGGTCTTCGGCGATGAGCACCCGCACCTTCGCCGCGCTCATCGTCCGCCGCCTTTTTCGCCGGCCCCGCCGGCCGGCACACGGACGTAGATGGTGGTGCCCGCGCCCGGCGTGCTCTCTATCTCCACCTCGCCGCCGACGAGCGAGGCGCGCTCGCGCATGTTCGTCACGCCCATCCCCTTCTTCGTGCCCGCCGACTCCTCCGCGTCGGGGTCATAACCCCGTCCGTCGTCCTCGACGATGAGTGAGACGCGGCCGTCGTCCCGCTCCAGCAGCACGCTGACGTGCGTGGCCCCGGCGTGCTTGTGGACGTTCTGCAGGGCCTCCTGCAGTATCCGGTAGAGGTTCGTCTCCACCTCCGGCGCGAGGCGCGGCGCCCCGTCGCCGAGGCCCCGGTAGTCCGCCTCGACGCCGAACTGCCGGCTCCACTCCTGGACGAAGGTCTGGAGCGCGGCGTCGAGGCCGAGCTGGTCGAGCGCCGCGGGGCGCAGCTCCCACGCGAGGAAGTCTACGTCGGAGTTGAGCCGCTCGAAGATGGAGCGCGTCCGCTCGACGTGCCCGCGCAGCCGCTCCCGGCCCTCCGACTCCGCCCGAATCAACTCGATGGCCATGTGCAGCGCGGCCAGCTGCTGCCCCAGGGTGTCGTGCAGCTCCCTCGCGCTCCTGCGCCGCTCCTCCTCCTGCACGGTGATGAGCTGGCCGAGGAGCTGCTTGACCCGTGACTCGGCCGCGGCGTGCTCGCCGACCTCCGCCCGGAGCGAGGCGTTCGCCTCCCCCAGCTCCAGCGTGCGCTCGCGCACCCGCTCCTCCAACTCCTCGTTCAGGCGGCGCAGCCTCTCCTCCGATTCGCGCAGGGCTTCTTCGGCGCGGCGGCGCTCGAAAAAGTCGGCAGCCTGACGAGCGAGAATGTCGAGCAGCCGCAGCTCGCGCTCAGCGGGCGTATGAACTTCGCGCCAGTGCGTAGAAATCATTCCGACAACCCGCCCTTCGCGCGTCGTGAGCGGAGTTGACTGGACGGCGGCGATGCCGCTCAGATGTTGGTATTGCAGGTTTTCGGAAGTTATTACCGAGTCGTCGGCATTAACATCAGGCACGATGATGCGTTCGCCGTGTTGGAGAGCCGAGCCGCAAGACGAGCCGGTTTCAACCGAGACTGTTTGCCAGAACTCGGCGGCGTCAGGATGAAAATTTCTCCAGGCCAGCAGCTTCAGCTCGCCGCGCTCCGCGTCGAGCATTTGAATGCTGCCGAAATCCGCGTCCATGATTGCGATTGCCGCGTCGAGTATCTGCGCGTAAAGAGCCCCGCTGTCCCCTTCCTCGATGAGCAGGCTGCTGATTCTTTGCAGTTGTTTGGTGTCTTCAAGCTCGCGCGCGAGTTTCTCGTTGCTCTCGCGCACGGCCTCTTCGGCCTGCCTGCGCTCGGTGATGTCGACGAAGGTGGCGACGACGCCCTCGATGCGGTCGTCGGTCGTCCGATACGGCATCAGCCGCACGAGGAAGAAGCGCCCCTCGCGGGTCGCCGCCTCACGCTCGACCGAGTGCAGCGTCCGCAGCACCTCCCCGGCGTCCCCGGCCAGCCCCGCGTAGTCGAGCCGGTGCGTGAGGTGCGAGAGTGGGCGGCCCATGTCCGTCGGGATGAGGTTGAAGAGTTCCTGCACCTTCGACGTGTAGCGTTTGATGCGCAAGGAGCGGTCGAGGAAGAGCGTGGCGATCTGCGTCGCGTGCATCAGGTTCTGGAGGTCGGAGTTGGCGCGGCCGACCTCCTCGACGTTCTCACGCAGCTCGGCGTTGACGGTCGAAAGCTCCTCGTTGACCGCCTGCAACTCCTCCTTGCCCGTCTCAAGCTCTTCCGAGGCCGAGCGCAGTTCCTCATTCGTCGCCTGCAACTCCTCGTTAGCGGCCCTGAACTCCTCGGCCTGCGTCTCGTACATCTCGACCGTCGCGCGGAGTTGTTCGCGCGTCCGCTGCAAGTCATCCTCCAGTTGCCGCACCACGGGCTCCGGTGTCTCGCCGGCCCCTACGCCGGGCGCCGACGAGACGCCGTCGCCTTCGGGCCGTTGCGGCGGGGCGGACGCCGGCAACTCCTCGAAGACCACCAGCCGGAAGCCCGGGGCCGTGCGCGTGGAGGCGACGGGGCGCACGCTGAGCCTGACCACGCGCCGCCCGCCGTCCATCTGGACGGTCACGTCGCGGGTCGCCCCGTCCGACTGCTCGGCCCGCAGCAGGAGCGAGCGCAGCTCCAGATGGAGGTCGGGGTGCGCCACCTTCAGGAGGTTGCGCGACGGCTCGCCGCCCGCGAAGCGGAGGAAGCGTCCGGCCGTCTCGCTCGAATGGACAATGTCATAGTCGGCGTTGACCATCACGCTCGGCGGCGCGAGCGCCTCCAGCGTCAGGTAGTGCAGCTCGCCGAAGGATGACGGCTCGGCCCCCGCGCCCGGCGCGTTCGTCTGCGGCGCGGGCGCCGCCGGGCGCGCCTCCCAGGGCCCCGGCATCGGCAGAGAGGGCGCGCTGCGGAAGGCCACGTGACCGTCGAGCCGGCGGAAGATGCGGTGCTTCTTGTCCACGGGGACGAAGAGGTTGGGCATCCCCTCGGCCGTCTCGGACGAGCCGAGGAAGAGGTGGCCGCCGGGCCTCAGGGCGAAGTGGAAGATTTCGAAGACGCGCTCCTGCGTCTGCCGGTTGATGTAGATGAGGAGGTTGCGGCAGCTCACGAGGTCGAGCTTCGAGAAGGGCGGGTCGCGCAGGACGTTGTGCGGCGTGAAGAGCACCAGCTCGCGCAGCTCGCGCTTCACACGGTAGTGCTGCCCGTCCCTGACGAAGAAACGCCTGAGCCGCTCGGGCGAGAGGTCGGCCGCTATCGCCTCGGGGTAGACGCCCTCGCGTGCGCGCGCGAGCGCCTCCTCGTCGATGTCCGAGGCGAAGACCTGGACGGCGGGCGGCCGCGGGAGCCGCTCGGCCCTCTCCACCAGAAGTATCGCCATCGAGTACGCCTCCTCGCCCGTGGCGCAACCCGGCACCCAGACGCGCACCTGCTCGTCCGCACCCTTGCCCGCGAACAGCAGCGGCATGACCCCGCTTTCGAGCTGCACGAAGGTCTCGCGGTCGCGGAAGAAGTTGGTGACGCTGATGAGCAGGTCGGAGAGCAGCGCCGGCAGCTCCCCTTGGTGCTCGCGGACGTGTGCGAGATAGGCGGTGAGGTCTTCGGTCTCGGTCACCTGCATCCGGCGCTCTATCCGACGCAGCAGCGTCGAGCGCTTGTAGCCCGAGAAGTCGTGGCGCGTGCGCGCCCGAAGCAATGCGAGCACCTCCCGGAGCGCCGCCTCGGCGTCGGCGGGCGGCGTCTCTTCGGGTTCCGGGAGCTGGATGCGGTCGGCGTTGCGGAGCAGGCTGACGAGCTTCTCCGGCATCGCCGCGACGGGCAGGACGAAGTCTACGGCGCCGGTCTCGACGGCCCCGCGCGGCATCGCCGCGTGCTCGGCCTCCGAAGGCTCCTGCGCGATGACGACGCCCCCGAGTTCCTTGACGCGGCGGACGCCGACCGAGCCGTCCGTGCCCGCGCCCGAGAGCACGACCGCGATGGCGCGCTCCCTGTAGTTGTCGGCCAGCGTGCGCAGGAAGAGGTCTACCGGCGCCGGGCGGCCGCCGACCTCTCCGCGCTCGGCGAGGCGGATGTGCCCGTCGGCCATGTAGAGGTCGCGGTCGGGCGAGACGACGTAGACGCGGTTCGGCTCGACACGCACCGGCTCCCGCACCTGAAGCACCGGCATCTCGGTCTTCGCCTGTAACACCTCGGCCAAACGGCTCTCGTGGTCGGGCGCGAGGTGGAGGATGACGACGTAGGCCATCCCCGTGTCGGCGGGCATGCGCTCGAAGAACTGCCCCAGCGCCTCGACGCCCCCCGCGGAGGCGCCGAGCCCGACGAGCATCAAGTTACTGCCGTTGTTACCAGCCATCGTCTCGCACCGGCCTACCGATAGGTTGACCGCGACCGCGGTCAACAGAGATCACTTGTCTTGGGGGTTTTAGAGAGCCCCCGCCCCGAACCCCTATCGCAATTAAACCTCAAGCTCAAGTAATTCAATCAGTGTAAGCTCGGCTGCACTTACACCCGCCTGCGGCTGCGCTCGCGCTTTACCTCGCGTATTATATCTAAGGAAAAACGATAACTGAGTTTGGCGCGTCAGGGTGACGAATACCCGGCGGCCCGTCTGGCTTGTCGCGTCCCCGACACGTCTAAGCCCGAACCGTGGGAGGATTCGTTGCACCTGGCGACCGTCATCTTCGCGCTCACCTACCTGCTCATCTCGCTGGGCGAGAACAGCCCGCGCAAACTAGACCGGCCGACGGCCGCCATGCTGGGCGCGGTGCTGACGGTCATGTCAGGCTCGCTCACGCGCGGGGAGGCGGCCGCGGCCATCGACCTGAGCACCCTGGCGCTCCTCTTCGGGATGATGGTGCTCCTCGCCGTCATGACGCGGTCGGGGCTGCCGACGTGGCTGGCCGTCAGAGCCCTCCACCGCTGCGACACCCCGCAGGGGCTTTTGGCGCTCGTCGTCTTCAGCTCCGGCGTCAGTTCGGCGCTCGTCCTCAACGACACGGTCTGCCTGCTGGGCACGCCGCTCCTGCTGCACGTCACCGCGCGAGCCCGCCTCCCCGCCACGCCCTACCTGCTGGCGCTGGCGACCGCCGCCAACATCGGGAGCGTGATGACGCTCACCGGCAACCCGCAGAACATGATCATCGGGAACGCCTCCGGCTGGGGCTGGGCGGGATTCGCCGCCCGCATGGTGCCCATCGGCCTGGCCTGCCTCGTCATCGACTGGCTGCTGCTGCGTCTGCTCTTCCGGCGACTACTCTCCTCGGCCGAGATCAGCCGCGAGACCCACGCCGAGCCCTACCCGCCCGTCCACAGGGGGCTCGCCCTCAAGAGCGTGCTGGTCTTCGCCGGGCTGCTCGTCGCCTTTCTGGCGGGGGCGCCGATGGACTTCGCCGCGGTGACGGCCGCCATCGCGCTCCTTGTCTTAGCCAACCGCCCGCCGCGCGAGGCGCTCGAGGCCGTGGACTGGTCGCTGCTCCTCTTCTTCGCGGGACTCTTCGTCGTCGTGGAGGGGTTCGTGAAGGCTGACCGGCACCTGCTCGAAAGGGCCATGTCGGCAATCGGCACACAGGTCGGGACGGCGAGCGTAGCGCAGTTCAGCGCCGCCTCGGTCGTCGGGAGTAATCTCTTCTCGAACGTCCCCTTCGTGCTCATCGCGGGACACTGGGTCGGGCAGATGAGTGAGCCGCGGTTCGTCTGGCTGCTGCTGGCGCTGACGAGCACCTTCGCCGGCAACCTGACGCTGTTCGGTAGCGTGGCCAACGTCATCGTGGCGCAGTACGCGCGGGATGAGTCGCCACTCGGCTTCTGGGACTTCCTGCGCGCCGGGGTGCCCGTCACCCTGGCGACGACTTCCGTCGGCGTGATGTTGCTCTGTGCGCTCAGGCTGCTGGGCCTCGCGTGACGCAATGCGTTCTATCTGCGGTGACATACTGCTCCTGGATGATTCCGGAAGAGTAATGGCCGAACTGGAGGGCGGATTATAGCTCACAGCGATTGCTGCAACAGAGCCTTCACGAGAAGGTGCCCGTGCCCGCGTGCGGCCCCGTGCCGCGGCGGCGGGCATACTCTTAAGCACCAACTTCGCGTCACTTTCGGGTCAACATGCTGATATATGTTTCCGCGAAAATCTTTTCGGGCCGGAGGGGGCGAGGTGATAAGCGACGAACACGGACGGGGCGCGTCAGCTCGGCGCGATGCGCTCGCCCGTCGGCGGCCGGCTCGGCTACGACGAGCACCAGATGAGGATGCTCGACGGCCAGTGAAAGGGAGAGACGATGGACCTTCAGTTACAGGGCAAGAGGGCGCTCGTCACGGGCTCGACCGCCGGCATCGGCTTCGCCATCGCCGCGGAACTGGCGCGCGAGGGCGCGCGCGTGGTGGTCAACGGCCGCACCGGCGAGCGTGTGGACGAGGCGCGGAGGAGAATAGAGGAGCAGCACCCCGGCGCTCAGGTCACGGGCGCGGCGGCCGACCTCTCGACGGCCGAAGGGGCGGAGAGGCTCATCGACGCCTGCCCCGACGCGGACATCCTCGTCAACAACGTGGGCATCTTCGAGCCGCGCCCCTTCGAGCAGATCGCGGACGCCGACTGGCTCCGTTTCTTCGAGACGAACGTCATGAGCGGCGTCCGCCTCAGCCGCCACTACCTCGCCGGCATGAGGGGGCGCGACTGGGGCCGCGTCGTCTTCATCTCCAGCGAGTCCGGCATCAACATCCCGGCCGAGATGATCCACTACGGCGTCACGAAGTCGGCGCAGATCTCGCTCGCGCGCGGGCTGGCCGAGACGACCACGGGGACGGGCGTCACGGTCAACTCGGTGCTGCCCGGCCCGACCCTCTCGGAGGGCGTGGGCACGTTCGTGCGCCAACTGGCCGTGGAGCAGGGCGTGACCGCGAAGGAGATGGAGATGCGGTTCTTCGAGACGGCGCGCCCGTCCTCACTCCTCAAGCGGTTCATCGACCCGGAGGAGGTGGCGCACCTGGTCGCCTACGTGTGCAGCCCGCTGTCGTCGGCGACGAACGGCGCGGCGCTGCGGGCGGAAGGGGGAGTCGTCCGCTCGATGCTGTAGCGGCGCGCGGCTAGTAGCCGATGACGATCTTGCCGAAGTGCGCGCCGCTCTCCATGTAAAAGCGCGCGGCGCGGGTCGACCAGAAGGAAGGGGCGGAGGCTGGCCTCGTTAACGCTGCTCGCGCTGGCGTCCGTCACCTCGGCGGGCGGCGTGAGAGACGGGCGGGCCGGGGGAGCCGCGACGGTTCAGGCGGAAGAGGCCGTCGTGCGGCCCGAAGAGGCGAACTTCCTGACGGGGACTTACCGCGAGGTCGAGAGCCACGACCTCGAACTCGTTTAGGGGCGAACGCTCACGGTCGAACTCACCTGGTCGGGCGGCGAGCGCCTGGTGATGAGCTACGAGGTCTCGGCCGACACTAACACACTCCTCTACAAGCGGGCGGTCGCCGACGGCGCGCTCAACCGCCCGGTCGAAGTCACCTCCGAGTACCGCCGCGTGGCGGCGAAGGCGACGAGGACTTTCGCCGGCTACGCAGCCCCGTAGTTCGTCCGCTAACTTCTTCCAAAGAAGGAAAGGGCTGCCTTGAAGTCGACAGCCCTTTCCTTCTTGTGTCGTCCGTGGGAGCTTGCTTGAGGCTTTAACACAGGAGGCCGGCGGGACGATGCGTAAAACCCCCGCCGACGACGCTCAGAATACGCCCTCGCCCCGCGCGAATCTGTCCCGCACGGGACAGACCACGGCAGAACATGCACCTACACTCCACATACAGGTTACGAACCACGACAGATAGACAGGAGGCACTTCCGATGCGTAGGACTCTCTCGATTCTCTCCCTCTGCGCCCTGCTGGGCGCGGCGGCCGCGTGCGGCGGCGGCGAGAACGCGAACAACTCGAACGCGAACAACTCGAACGTGAACACGAACACGAACGCCGGCGGCACGACCGGGGGCACGACGAACGGCAACATGAACTCCGGCACGACCGGCAACATGAATTCCGGCACGACGGGGAACATGAACGGCAACGCCACGGGCAACATGAATGGCGGCACCGGCGGCAACATGAATGGCAACATGGGCGGCGGCGGCAACACTAACGGCGGCCGCACCGGCAACGCCAACACGGGCGCTGGAAACGCGAACCGCGGCGGCAACGCCAACCGCGGCGGGGGGAACGGCAACGCCAACAGGTAGCCGGCCAGAAGATTCGCCGGAAAAGAGTGGGGCGCGACGCTCGTGATACCGCGTCGCGCCCCTCCACCCCGAGCGCCAGCCTCGCACGCCCTACTCTTTCCCTCCCCTCGCCTCTCTATCGAACCGTGTGAAGACCTCTCTCATGGCGGCGTAGCCGCGGGCGTTCAGGCGGACGCCGTCGTCGCTGAACTCTTTGCGGAGCGCCCCCCGCTCGTCGCTCAACGCGGGCCGGCTGTCCGTAGTAGCCTGCCGATGGTCTACCAAACTCATAGCCTCATTTATGAGCTTTGGATAAATAGTTCGCAGCCTTAACGTGTATGACCAATCAAACATTCTTCTGCGTCCTCAACTCATCCGCTGGCTCGCGTCCACTTCAAGTAGGTGGTGTCACGCTGAGCCCCCATGCACTTTCAATGCATGGGGGCTCAGCGAGCGGAGTGGGGGTTTACGGGAGTTTGAGCTGCTCCCCGTTACAGCGAATCTTCGCGGAGGAGACCCAGGCGGTCTCGCCGCTCCCCACGATGACCAACTGCATCCAGTAGTAGTCCTTCTTAGACTTCACCTTCACATCCCGGTTGACCCGCACCTCCGTGTTGTTCGGGTACTCCTTGATGATGGTCGAAGAATCGCCGTCACAGGACTTTTTGTCACAGTCCGCGCGGACGTTGACGGTGGGCTGCCCCGCGTCGTCGTTGTACAGAACGCAGCTCGCCCTGAGCGGCCGGGCCAGCTCGTCGGCGTTCATCTTCATCGCCGCTTTGAACCAACTCCAGCCCGCGAGCGAGACGCCGCCGAGCACCGCCAACGTCAGCAGGGCGGCCGCGCCGTAGACGAGCTTCCGGCGTGGGCCTGGTGCGGGCGGCTGAGGAGGGGGCGGCGTGGGCGTGGGCACGTCGATCTGTATCCGCCCCACCTGGGCCGCGGCCGCGACGGCGGCCCTCATCTCCGTGGCCGACTGGTACCTGTGCTCGGCCAGCCGCTGCGTGGCCTTGTCGAGCACGTCGCACAGGCGCGGGTTCACGCCCCGCGCGTGCTGGCGCCACGAGAGCGGGCCGGTGGTCGAGGACTGCATCTGCTGCGGGTGCATCCCCGTCAGGAGGAAGATCGCCGTCCGCCCGAGGCTATAGAGGTCGCTGGCGAAGACCGGGTCGCCCTGCGCCTGCTCCAGCGGCATGTAGCCGGGCGTCCCGATGATGACCGTGCTGACCGGGTTACCCCGCGCGTCCACGATGGTGCTGACGATCTCCTTGACCGCGCCGAAGTCGATCAGGACGGGCTTCCGGTCGCGCGCGCGCACCATCACGTTCGCGGGCTTGATGTCGCGGTGGATGATGCCCTGCGCGTGAACGTCTTCGAGCACCGACAGGAGGCTGATGAGGAACTGGCAGACCATGTTGGCGCCGAAGAGCCCGTGGTCACGAACCTCGTCCCCGAGGGTCTTGCCGTCCACCCAGTCCTGCACGAGGTAGAAGTTCTGGCCCTCCGGGAAGTAGTCGTAGAGGGTCGGGATCTGGCCGTTGTCCTTGCCGAGCCGTTCGAGGACGGCGGCCTCCCGCTCGAAGCGATCCTTGATGATCTGGTAGACGAACGGGTCGCTGGTCTTGGGCTTGAGCTGTTTGACGACGCGGCGTGGGTTTTCGGGGATGTGCGTGTCCTCGGCCAGGTAGGTCTGCCCCGCGCCCCCGCTGCCCAGCGGCCTCACGATCTTGTATCGGTTGTAGAGTAGACTGCTCATCATCCATCCTCCGTGAGGGACTCGAAGGCGCCGGGGTCTTCCGCCGCGCGGGCGCCGTCAGAGGCCCAACAGCTTCGAAATCTCGCTCTTGTTCTCGACTATGAAGTCGCGCAGCCAACCGGTCGCGACGCCCCGGTCGGAGTTCTCGGCGACGACTGCGAAGACGAGCCCGGCCGCGACCTCGCCTTTGCCCTCGTCCTTCCACCTCACCGCCGCGAAGACGATGCGCGAGATGTCGTTGGCGTTCTCGCGCGGCTCCAGCGTCCCCGTCTTCGCGTAGAACTTGACCTTCTGCTTGAGAAAGGCGAGTTCGGGATCAGACCCGAGCGAGCGCGCCGTCCCGCCGTCCCGCTCGACGGCCCCGTTGAGCCCGCGGCGCACGACGGCGGCGATCTTCGGGTCGAGGTCCTGCTGCCGCTCGGGCAGGAACCTCACGGGCTCGCGCCCCTCGACGATGTGCGCGAGCACGGGGTGGCCCGTCACGCACGAGCCGAAGGCGGCGGCCAGGTCGACGTTCGCCCAGCGGTTGTCCAGCCCGCCGAGCAGCATGTTGACGAACTGCCGCGGGTCGGTCAGCTTGTCGAGGTAGAAGTCCGGCACCTGCGGCGAGATGAAGTTGAGCAGCACGCTCGCGTCGGAGCGGAACCTCTCGCTGTCGTCGCGCTCGTTCAGCGTCCAGAACGAGCGGCGGTAGAGGAACTCCCTCGTAAGATTACCGTCGGGGTTGCCGACGCCCTTGACGCCGATGGAGTACATGTTGTGCATGTACCTGCTGAGTTCGGTGTCCGCCAGGTCGAGTCCGACGAGCGTGCCCTTCGGGCCGTCGCGCCGAATCTGCACGGCGGGCGTGAACTCCGGCTCCTTCCCTTCCGGCTTGTTCTGCCCGCTAACCGACTCCACCGGCGAGCCCTTGTACTGGCTCAGCTTCACGCGGTCGCCGTCCTTCGCCGCGAGCCCCAGCAGGCCCATCCGCACCTGGTAACGGTTGTCCGAATACGTCAGGAACTGGTCGAAGTTGATCCACTGTTTCACCCTCGTGTGGATGTCCCAGCCCTCACCCGGGACGGCCAGGCCGAAGGCCTCGTTCTCCTCGCCGGTGTCGGGCAGCACGCGCAGTAGGGAGTCGAGCCGCGGGTGTATTTTCAGCACGGCCGACGCCCAGAGGGGCTTCGTCGAAGACCCCATCACCATCGCGCGGTCAAAGTTGCGGTCGCCCTCGTAGCGCCGCCTCAACTCCACCGGGGCCTTCTCCTCCAGCCACGCCGCGCTCGGTATCCACGCGGCGCGCGTGCCGTTTCCACCGGGCACCTCGACCCGCGCCCAGGAGCCGCCCGACGAAGTCATGCGCGGCCAGCCGCCGAGCGCGTAGACCTTGCCGTCCGGCAGGCCGATGACGGAGATGGCGACGCGCGGCGGGTACTTGGCCTCGTAGTCGCTCGCCGGGCCGGCCAGATTCTTCTCGTGCAGCCCGAGCCCCTTCGAGGCGGCGAACCTCTGCGCGGCCTCCTGCAGCGGCCGGTCGAGGGTCAGCTTGCCGTAGAGCTGCGCGCCCTCGTCCCGGCCGACCCGCCGCCACTCCGACTCCATCGCGCGCGTGAGGTGCTCGATCCAGGGCAGCTCGGCCAGCGGCGAGGCGGAGGGGGCGACGGCGCTCGTGTAGTGGCCGTTGAGCCAGACCGGCGCGATCAGCGGCGCGCCGCCGTACGAGACCTGCGGCAGCCTCACGTCGTCGTCCTGCTGGCGGAACATGAACCTGACGTTGAACTCTTCGTTCGGCACGACCTTGTAATCGACGACCTTGCCGCTACGGTCGCGCACGCCGTCCAGCCGGAAGATACTCGGGCGCGGCTTCTCGGACGCCGTCCCGCGCAGCTTTTCGAGGAAACGGTCGTAGGCCCGCAAGTCCCTCGCGGGGGCGAGGTAGTCGTGGAAGATTTGCGCCTGCTCGTTGCTCACGTCTTCGAGGCGGCCCTGCGGGTTCCGCGCGTTGAAGCGGTAAATCTCCTGCAGGATGAACTCGCGCGCGTCCGGGTCGTCGAGCTTTTCGAGGCGCGGGATCAACCTCTTCCCCTTCTCCGGCGGCTCCTCGGCGTAGACGATGTAGCCGCTGTCGAGCCAGGCCTTCACGCCCTTCAGCAGGGGCTCGTAGCTGAAGACCTCCAGCTCCTTCTCCTTGTCGCGCGCGACGCCGGCGCCGCTCCAGAGCACCATGCCGAAGGTCAGGAGCGGGAAGAGCAGCACGACCAGCCCGCAGGCCGCGAGCCGCCAGCCCGTCACGGGCGCGCCCTCGAAGGAGTCGGCCTCGTCCTCCGGCGCCGGCGCTTCGTCCTCTTCCTCCGGCAGGAGTGACGACGCCTGCTCCCAGAAGCGCCCGCTCCCCTTGTAGCGCCAGAAGATGTTCTGGAGGGCGAACCCGAAGAGGATCGTCCAGCGGAACAGGTCGGAAGGCGAGTTGACGCTCAGCAGCGGCAGGTTGCGCCCCGTCATCGGGAAGGCGCCCCAGTTCATCCCCGCGTGGTAGAGCGCCTCGATGAAGAACGCGCTGGCGACGACGACGGCCAGCGCGTAGCCCGCGTCGAAGTGCTCGCGCGCGGCGACGAGGACGATCACCAGCGGCAGGGCGTAGAGCATGAGGAGGAGCGCGCCGCCGACGAAGCCGTACTCGCTGACGACGAAGAAGCTGAACGCGCTGTCGTACTGGAGCGTGTCCTGCCGCACCTGCGAGAGGCGCGTCGGCGCCTTCCCGTAGCCCTCGCCCGTCCACCCGCCGAAGTGCGCGATGGCCTTGTCCTCCCACGTGTGCTGGTTGCCGTTGAGCAGCTCCTGGTAGGGCATCCCCTCGCCGCCGACGAAGCTGTTGGCGACCAGCGCCCAGCGCTGCGCCCCCGTCCCGTACTTGAAGTTGAGCAGGCGCGGGAAGAGGCGCTTCCCCTGGCTCCTGATGATGGGCACGTCGATGAAGCCCATCACGTTCTCGTAGAAGTAATACCCGCCGCCGAAGAGGACGAGGATGGCGAAGACGGCGGCGAGCCCCGCGCGGCGGTCGGCCAGCTTGCGGAACAGTCCCCCGCCCCGCAGGCCGAACCTGGTGGAGCCCGACAGCAGCAGCACGGCCGCCAGCGGGAAGAGGATGGCGAGGACGGGCAGCAGGCTGCCGAAGTCTGCCAGCGAGATGGGCAGGACGATGGCCGGCAGCGAGATCGTCCACACGGCGAGGGCGGCGAGTCGCAGCCACTCCCAGCGCGCGCGCGGCTCGCGGTTGAGCTTCTTGAGGGCGAGCGCGAGCCCGATCCAGTCGAGCGCGACCCAGAAGAAGAAGATGGGCACCGCGATCTCCTGGACGAACTTGTTGTCGCCGGGCACGACGAAACGCAGCAGGAAGCAGCCCAAGGCGAAGATGGCGAAGCGGCAGGAGAACAACACGAGGTACCAGAAGAGCCCGCCCCAGCTCCTCAGCACTCGGCCCCAGTTGTCCGGGCGCTTGACCGTGGGGAGGTACGCCTCCTCGGCCCAGCGCCACGGCGAGAAGAGCAGCAGCGCCACCGCGCCCAGGCGGCGCACCAGAATGAAGAACTCCCTGATCGGGCCTTTCCACAGGCCCGGCGCGGCCTCGGCCGGCTGGCTCGGCGCGGGGGGGCGCAACTCCGCCTCCTCGTCCCAGCCGCCCCCGTCCCAATCGGCCGCCTCCTCGTCCTCCTCCGGCGACGCCTCGGCCTTCTCGGCCCCCCACCGCTTCCAGGGCTTAAGGAAGACGCTCTCCTCGGCGTCGCCGGGCGAATAGAGGTAGACCATGTACACGGTGAGGAGCAGGAGCGGGGCCAGCCAGAAGACGCCCGCGTAGACGAGCGCACCGCCGAGCGAAGACCACGGGAGCGAGAGCGACAGCGTGTGGTAGCTGTCCGGCAGCTCGTGCCAGACGAGGCGCGAAGTCCCGAACAGACTCAGCGAGAAGCCGACGAGCCACAGCGCCAGCAGGTATGCGAACGCGCGGCGGAACGCGCGCGCCGCGTCGGCCGGCTCGGGCGGCTTCTCGTTGTGGTCGGAGCGGAGGCGCGCCAGCAGCAGGAGGAACCCGGGCACGACCAGCAGCGCGAAGAACGCGCGCGTGACCCCGCTGACGGCGAGCGCGTCCAGCGCCGCCGGGTCGAGCGCGTAGCGGAAGGCCAGCAGGAGCCTGAAGCAGAGCAGGTCCCAGAGCACCAGCACCACGCCGAACACCACCCAGGCGTTCGTCAGCGGCATCCGCTCGTGCGCCAGCCAAAGCCCCCACACGAGGAAGGCGAAGGCGCAGGCCAGCATCAACACGCACGGCCAGAACCGCGGCATGTCCTCCGCGATGGCGAGGTTGAAGGTGTAGGGGCCTTGCCGCACGGCCAGGCCCTCGCGGCCGGCCTCCGCCTCGGGGCACCTCATCCCCGGCTGGCAATTCTCCGACGCCGCGGCGGCGCTCCCAGGCCCCGTGAACCTTCGCGCCTGCGGGTCGAGCGTCAGCACCTGACGCACCTCGCCCGCCCTGGGGCCGAACGGGAGCGACATCGCGACCTCGCAGGGAATCGGGTGCGAGGTCAGCGCCAGCTTCACCTCGCCGCCCGCCGCGTCCGGCGAGTCGGGGCAGACTTTCATTCCCGGCCGCGGCAGCGCCACCGCGAAGCGCCAGGGGGGGCGAAAGGAGAGGGCCGCGCCCTGTCCCTCCGCGGTCAGCGTGAAGGGCAGGTTCAGGCTCGCCCAGCGCGCGACCAGCGAGAGGCGCGCCGAGGGCGGCAGCGCCCGCTCCTTCCTGTTCGCGCGGTCGAGGACGTAGACGCGCCGCGAGTCAGTCCGCAGCAGCCAGAGGCCCGCCGCCCACGCCTCCAGCTTCTCGCGCTCGGCGACCCTCTGCTTCTCGAAGAGGCTCGGGCTCACGTGCGGGGCCAGCAGGTACTGGAGCGGGCGCGTGCGGTCTTCACGCAGGTCGAACCCGCCGATCACCTCGTTCGAGGCCGTGAGCACTTCGATCTGCCGCGTGAGGGGGTGGAACACCTTCCAGCCCAGGTGGTTCACGCGGAGCTTGTAGTCGCCCAGCTGCTTCGACTCGCCGACGGCGACGGGCTCGCCGTTGAGCACTTCGCCCGACTCCCTGTCGGTGATGAAGCCGTCGCCGCCGCTGATGACGAGCGTCGCGCCGCCGCCCGCGGCCGGCGTGACCGTGAGCGAAGGGCCGACCTTGCTCTCGCCGCTCTCGCTGCGCGGCCAGCCGACGACCGTCTCGTCTGCGCCGCCGCCGACGGTCAGCGGCGCGCCGTCGGCCCGCACCTGCGTCCAGACTATCCGCGCGCCCTCGCGCCACTGCGGCGAGACGTAGAAGGCCAGGACGACGGCGGCCAGCGCCGAGAGCAGCGCGCAGAAGGCGGTCAGCGCGGCCAGACGCCACCCGTCCAGCCGCTCGCCCCTGACGCGGAAGAAGTAGGCCGCCGCGAATAGGCACGGGGGGAGCACAAAGCTCAACAGTAGACCGAGCCAACTCAAGCTCATCAGCACGCGCCTCCTCCGCCGATACTCAGAGTAAGGTCAGGAACTCTATCCACCGCGCCGCGTAAAGGTGAGCCCGCCGGCGCGACTAAACTCTACCCGCCCGTCTTTTTCGGCCAAGGGAGCCAGCCCCGCCAACCCTGCCTGGGTGTCGCCTCCTGCTCGGGCGTAGCGGGCACGGGTGCCTCCGACTGTTCGGGCTCCGGCGCGGGCCGGCCGTCGGCCGCATCCTCGGCCGGTACGGGCTTCTTAAACTTCCTGAGATATTTGTCGAGCTTGTCCCGGTTCAGCCGCGCGCCGGTAATCAGCTTGATTCTGGCAACGTACCCCTCCGACCCCTCCGGCTCCGTCAGGAACGTCAGCACCGCGTCGCGCAGGGGGTTCTCCTCGCCACGCCTGTTCTCCCTGATCGCCTTGTCGTACTTCTGTCTCTGCTCGTAGGCGCGCAGCGTCATCTCGTGGAACAGGTCTCTATGTTGGTTGAACGCGGCGCGGAGCACACGCTGCTGCATGTCCCGCGACAGGTAGCCGAAGAATTTGACGAACGGCTCCTTCCGGCTCAGCCTCAGCCTCCGCTCGCCGTCCTTCGTCGTCGTCACCATCGTCTCGCGGTAGAGCGCCTGCCACTTCGAGCTGTCCTTCAGACAGCTCGCCATCACGGCGTCGGCGGCGGCCGTCAGCACCTCCTGGTTCTTCTCCCTCTCAAGCTTGTCCCCCAGCTTGTCGCCGTCGCCGCCGCCGCACAGGTACCATTCGAGGTTGTCGCGCAGCTTCTCGAACCTGTAGTCCGCGATGGCCTCATCGAGCACACTGTCGACCCCGACGTTAAGCAAGCCGTCCTTGATCGCCTTGATCGTCCGCGTGTTCTCGCCGAAGCGTTCCATGAACACCTTCTTGTATGGCGAGGTCAACAACTCCGCGACGGCCTTCGTCATGGCTTCGTTGAAAAGCTCGGCCTCGGCCTTCCCCCCCGCCGACAGAATCTTCTTGAGATTCAGGAACGCGTCGGAATCCGGGGGCTTGCCGTCCCTGCCCGACAGCAGCCTGGAGACCTGCTTCTGGTAGTCTTCCAACTTCGCGTCGCGGAACTGCTGCTCGGCCCCTTTGAGCCTCGCACGCTGCTCTTCGTTCAGCGCCTGCCTGATAGTCTCGAGCGTCTTCTCGTAAGGGGCGAGGCGGCGGAACATGCCGTCCAGGCTGTGCCCGTCTGCCACGGCCTGCTTGAGCACGGCCTGCAACGCCTCCCGCACCTTCTCGTCCTTCTCGATCTCGGAGCGCGCGGCGTTGAGCTTCCTCCCGTACGCCTTCTCCCGCTCGTCCTCCCCCTCGAACAGGAGGTGGGTCAAGAGCTCCTTGAGCGGGTCGTCGGCGCCCTCCTCCGAAAGCTCCCTCAGCTTGACGAAAGTCTCGGCCTGGTCGGACTGCGCGAAGTAGCCCGCGGCCTCCTCGCGGAACTTATGCCAGTACCGCTGGCCGTGCGTGTTGGCGAACACCTCCTGCGAGGCGACCTCGCGCCAGCCGAGCACCCAATTCTCGCCGGCCTCGCCGGCCAGGTTGGGTTTGAGCGAGGCCAGGCGGTCGAGTGCATCCCGCATCCCCGCGTTCGACTTGATAGCCTCCGCGAGGTCGAACAGCCCGACGATGTCACGCAGGAACGGCGCGCGGACTCCGTCGGCCAAACGGTTGCTCAGCTCCCACAGCTCGCCGGCGAGATACTTCTGCTCCTCCGGATCGGCGGCGCCCGCGACGCCGGTCGGCCCGTTGAAGGCGCGCTTCAGGTCGCGCAGCCCCCGCCAGTTATCCAAGCCCTTGTCCGTCAGAGACTCCCTGGTCTCAAGCGGCATGGCGCGCCGCAGCTCAGTCCTCCCGGCGGCGACGAGCCATTCGTGCGCGCGCAGGTACAGACGTTCCGCGGGGCCGGCGGCGTCGGACTTCAGAGCCCTGAGCGCTTCGGCGACGACGCCCTCGACGAGGTCGGGGTGAAGTTCGAGCAGCCGCGCGCCGCCCGGGTCGTTGCCGAACAGAAGGTAGTCCCTGTTCCATGCGGGGCGGCCCTCTCCGGCGTGAAGCCAGACCACCTGGCTTGCGGCCTCAAGGCTCTCCGGCTTGGACAGGTTCTCTGCCCAGCAGCCCATCCCTTCCGGCAGCTCCGCCGAACGCCCCAGAGCGACTTGCAGCAGCTCGCCTTTCTCTTCGTCAGCCAACTGCCCCCACCCGGCGAGCAGCCTCTGCCGTATCTCCTCCGAACTCCCTTCGCCTTGTAACAGCCGCTTGAGCACCTCGAACCAGATGGACTGAGGCACCGGGCCGTCCGAGGGGTAGAGGCCGCGTTCGACCGTGAACGCGATGGCTGCCTCCCGGTCGAGCCGCCCCTCTTCGACCTCAAGCTCTCCGCCCCTGTCGTAGAGCTTGCGGAGGTAATGGCGCGTGCTGTCCGGGTCGAGCGGCCTGACTGAGAATGAGCTGAGGAATTCGTAGAGACCCTCTATCGTCTGGTTGAAAGGGCCGCGGTGTCGCCCCTCCAGAACGTCCTTGAGGTGCTCGGACGGTGCGGGCGGCGCGGCCACGCCCGCCCCCGCGACGGGCGGCAGCAGCCGGCGGATGCAGCTCACATCCTCCAGAAGGTCTCCGGTCGTGTACGCCGGGAACTGATCCCGCTGCTCGCGCTGCCACGTCACCAGCGGCTTCGAGAAGAGGTCTTTGAGCTTCTCGTCTTCGACGGAACCCTCCACACTCACCTCGGCCTCTTCCTCTTCGCCGGAACGCACCCTGACCCTGCCCTCGACCTCCTTCCAGTCAGAGAGCCAGCCCCGGCCGCTCTCGATGAGGCGGCCGATATGCTCGCTGGCGTTCGCCTCGGCCGTCCGGCTGTTGTCGAGGATGAGCTTGGTGCCGAGGGTCGCGGCGTACTCCTCGTTCCCGCCCATCACCCACCCGAGGCCGCCGCGCAGCGAGAGCGGGAGCTGTTCGAGGCGGCGCGCCATCTCCGCATCGCGGGGGCGCTCGGCCAGGCCGAGTTCGGCGTCGCCGAAGCCCAGCACCAAAGGCCCTTCGTGCGTCAGCGCGCCCGTCCAGAGGTGCAGGAAACGCTCGCCGCCCCGCTCGGCCGCCTCGTCCTCCGGCTCGGGCGGCGGCGCGTCCTCCTTTAAGACCTCGTTCAGCAGGCCCTTCAAGTCCGCCGCCGACTGAAAGCTCTCCGGTTCTTTAATAAGGGCGCTCCCCTTCTCCGCGGCCCGGTCGAAGAGCAGCCACAGCAGGCGCGCCCCGTTCCAGCCGAAGTCGGCCCAGCGCTCGCCCGGGTCGAGCAGCACCGTGAAGGGGTAGTTGCGCCGCTCGTGCATGAGCATCATGCGGAAGATGACGAACGGGCTGTCGTCGAGGATGCCGACGCCGTAGGCCGAGCGGAGTTCGGACAGCCCCGCCGTGCTCTGTAGGAACTGGGGCGAGACGGAAGGGGGCCACTCCCCGATCCGCCTGCGCTCCGCGTAAAGAGTGCCGCCGTAAACGAGCAAACGCACGATGTGTACCCTTAACCGCTAACCCGCGACTGTGTCCACCTGCTGTTCGTTGGCGCCGGGCAACGCGTCGAATTTCCTGGTGATGATCTCTTCCGGGATGTCACCGCACCACGCGAGGAATCTTATCAAACCTGTGGACTGCGGCTTCAACTTATACTGCTCCTCCTCGTCTTCGGCGTTGATGGGGTCTTCGCTGTTGGCCTCGTCCGGCCGGAACTCAGCCAGGAGTTTGAACCAGTACCTGCTGTAGATTTCGATGAAGCCGCGCGCGTCGTCCGAGGGCACGGTCACCTCGACCGTCTCCTCGTTGATGACTTTGAAGTCGGCCCGCTTCCCGCCGATGCGGATCTCCCTCAGCCTCAGCACGCGCTGGCCCACGACCTCTTCGTCCGGGGTGACCGCGCCCACGTCCTCCTTGAACTTGTAGCCGGTGTTCGCCGTTATCGTCACCTTCTCGCCCGCCCCGGCCTGCTGCGGGCTGAAGCTCTTGATGGGGCTAGTCCGGATGCCCACGGTCAGCGGCAGGTTCCGCGTGCCGATGAAGAAGACGTTGTGGATCAGCGTCTCCTTGTCGCGCCTGAGCAGGAACTCCACGAGCTTGTTCGTGTCGAAGGTGTCGGACTTTTTCAGCAGGTGGACGAGGAACAGGCGCGCGGACTCGCGCCGCGCGCCGTTCAGCCCGAGCACGGCCTTCAGGCGCTCGGCCTCCTCCTGGCTCAGGCGCTCCTCGATGAGGTCGGACTTCGTCACGACGACGCAGGTCTTGCGGCGGCGCGTGTCCTGCTCCTCGACCAGGTCGTCGAGCCGCTTGCAGGCGAGGCGGATGCTGTCCTTCCTCTTCTTCCTGTCGCACAACTCTTCGCCGTCGATGCAGACGACGAGCTTGTTCGTCAGCTCGCGCACCCTCTTCGTCGTCTCGCTCATCTTCTCCTGCGACTCCCCCGCCGTGTCGTAGAAGAGGATGGGGATGCGCTTCCGCGTGGTCTCGAACCGGGGGGCCTCGCCGGCCGCCCCGTTGCCGTCCGGCTCCACGCCGGAGATGAGCGCCCGCAGCTTCTGCAAGAACTTGCTGATGCTCTTCTGCCGCTCCGAGGGCTTGGAAGCCTTCGGCGCGGGCGCCGCCTCCTGCTTCTCGACGCGCTCGATGAAGACGGCGCGGAGGTCGCCGGGGGTCGGGATCGTCGAGGCCGGGCGCATCGTCGGCAGGTGTTTCCAGTTGCTGAAGGTGTAGAGCTCCTTCTTGAACGCCTCGCTGGCGGAGTCGCCGCGCGGGGAGAAGTACTCCCGCGAGCTGACCCGCGCGCCGACGAGGGCGCGGGCGAGCAGTTCCTCCTGCATCAGTTGCACGGCGATGATCGTCTTGCCGACGCTGCGCGAGCCCGCCAGCTCGATCAGGTTGCCGTAGGGGCGTTGCGTGTCCGCGCTGTCCTTACTGGCCGTCGCGGCCAGCAGCAGGTACGGGTACCACATCGGGTCATACGAGTCCGCGTAGTCCCTGGTCTGGCGCAGCATCCTGATGATCCAGTGCGCCACGGTCTTTTGAATATCATTACCGCTTGACTCGTCGGCATACGTCAGCGTGCACGACTCGCCGTCGCCGACGGAGATGTCGATCCTGCCGTTGACGAGGAACGGGTTCTTCACCTCGCAGCCGACGTGCGAGACGAAGACGCCGCCCTGGATGTTGTTCTCCAGCTTGCCGACGAACTGCCTGACCTGCGCCATGAAGTCCCCCACGCACGGGATGACGGGGGCCTCGGGCAGTTCGCTGTCGCTGTCGGGGGGGGCGGCCTTGAAGAGGATCAGCTCCGCGTTCGCGCCCAGCCGTTGAAGGCACAGCGGGCAGCGGAAGGTGTAGGGGCGGGGAGAAGTCTGATTACTCATGTGGGTTCATCTACCAGCGCAGTCAGCCGCGGTGCGAGCGGCCGGCCCCTGCGTGCATTGCCAGAGTGGTCGCGGCCGCCGTTCAGCCCCGCCCGTTGGCGTGCGGCGGGCTCATGTCGGCGAGCGACCGCCTTGTCATCGAGATGGCCATCCTGACGACCGAGCGCCTCAGCTCTTCCAACTCCGCCTGCGTGAGCTTCGAGTCGGCGCAGACGGTCGGAATCTCCGACGCGAGGTCGTCGAGCAGCGTGCCCTGGAAGGCGAGGATCGCCTGCTTCCGCTTCTCCTTCGAGTCCGTCACCACCTCGGACGCCGTCTGCAGCCGCGAGAGCTCCTGCTCCTTCGCCATCTTCGTCATCGCCTCCTCGGCTTCGACCGCGCGCTCATAGGAGCCGTACTGGCTGAAGATCTTCGAGAGAATCGGGGACAGCTCCAGCAGGAGGATGATGGCGATCAGCCCCCAGTTGGCGTACCGGTAGACCGAGCCCTGTAGGCGGTAGACGTCGAACTGGCTGTAGGGCTCGCGCACGTCCTTCGAGGTGAGGTTGCTCAGCGCGGCCAGCCTGATGGCGAGCCCGTCCGCGGCCACGCGCAGGTTGCTGGCCGTCGTCTCGATGGCGGTCGTGGTCTGGCTCAGCCGGTCGATCTCCCCCTGGTTGCGCTCGATGGTCTTCTTGTTGCGCTCGACCATCTTGTCGTAGCGCTCCCGGGCCATCCTGACCGCATCCATCCTGTTGTTGTAGTTGCGCCCGGGGCCGGGCTTGCCCGTGAGGTCGTCGGCCGCCGAGCCCTTCTCGCCGGCCTTCTCCTTCCGCGCCAGCTCATTGAGCTTCTGCCACTCGTCGTAGGCCGCGTTCTCCTCCCCGATGAGGTTGGCGTTCTCGGCCTTCAGGGCCTCGGCCTTGTCGGTCGGGGCCTGCTGGCCCTCGGCGCCGGGCGCGGGCTTGGGCGGCTCGGCGAGCTTGCGCGCCGCCTTCTCCATCTCGCCCTTGATCTCCTCCACCTCGATGTCTATCTCCGGCGCAAACAGTTGCAGTTCGAGCGGCTTCGTGATGAAGAGGGAGAGCAGCACCGCGAGCAGGAGGCGCGGCGACGAGCCGAAGACCTCCATCGCCTTGGCCCTGACGCGGCCGGCCCGGCCGAGGGACGAGACGTCCTTCTTCCGGATGGTCATCACCATGAAGCGGTCGATGTTGAAGATGAGCAGCCCCCAGAAACACCCGAGGGCGACGGCGGCCTCGTACGTCTTGAAGGTCTTATAGAAGGCGTAGCCGCCGGTCAGCCCGGCGAGGATGCCCGTCAGCAGCACCGTCGCGCCGATGGCGGCCACCTTGTTGTGGTCGGTCTCGCACTCGGGCCGCTTGAGGATCGAGACGGTCGCGCCGGCGCATCGCCAGAGGAGAATTTTGAACGGACCAGCCATGAGGTAAGCTACCTTATCGAAGAAGCGAGCTAGCCCCTAATTCGGTAGAAAATGAGGCTCGACAGGTCACTTAATCGTGCCCCGGACGGCGCGGGCGTGTTGACTGCAATCGGCTCGGGGCGGACGAATTTAAAACCTATCGTACAAGAAATTAAAGAGGAGCTGTCACTAACAGAGTGGTGAGAGTAACCGGGTAAAGGAGCCCAGGCAGCCGATCAGCAATAACGCAAAAGCTTCCTGCAAAACTCAGGGATAGTATTCTTGAGCATATCGAAAGTCAATTAGAATAATCGCCGACAATCACCAATTTTGCATCTCTTAACGGGGTTATTCGATGGAAAACTCTCATCACGTCTGCCCCTCTTTTCGGGGAGGAGGTCAAGCCGACTTTCACGGCTTCTGCCGGCGGCTGCGTGCCGCCCGTAGAAAATGTTCGCAAAGTCGAATCGAACTTGTTGAGTTGACTTTGTTGCTCTGCGTGCCGGCCCGACCTGAGCCCTACACGGGTCGGCATTAAATCCGACCGTTACGCCTCTCATCGCGATACACAAACGAAGCGCCGGGCCGCTTCACCTCGGCGGCGCGCCGTCCGGCGTTTCGCTCACCCCCAACCCCCTTCCCCGGAAGACATCGACACCATTGACACCCTGCGCCTTCGATAATATCTTTTGCCGCGCCCCTCAAAATCGTTTGCCGCGCACCTCGGCCGGCGTGAAGTCGCTCAAAAGAATCGTGAACTCACAGGGACAGACAATCTGCCTCAACATGATCGTCAAGGACGAGGCGCCGGTCATCCGCCGCTGCCTCGACTCCGTCCGGCCGCTCATCGACTACTGGGTCATCGTCGACACCGGCTCGACCGACGGCACGCAAGGGATCATCCGCGAGCACCTGAAGGACGTGCCCGGCGAGCTGCACGAGCGGCCGTGGCGCGACTTCGCGAGCAACCGTTCGGAGGCGCTTGCGCTCGCGCGCGGGCGCGGCGACTACGTCTTCGTCATCGACGCCGACGAAATCCTCCGGCTCGCGCCCGGCTTCGAGCTGCCCGCGCTCACCTGCGACTCCTACAACGTCGCCGTGCTCTACAACGGCTGCTCCTACGTGCGCCGCCAGCTCGTGAGAAACTCCCTGCCGTGGCGCTACGAGGGCGTGCTCCACGAGTACATCACCTGCGAGCAGGCGCGCACCGAGGAGCTGCTGCAAGGTCTCCAGACCGTCCCCTTCCACGACGGCGCGCGCGCGCGCGACGCCGACACGTACCGCCGCGACGCGCTCGTGCTCGAACGCGCGCTCGCCGACGACCCGCGGAACACGCGCTACGTCTTCTACCTCGCGCAGAGCTACCGCGACGCGGGCGAACTGGAGTCTGCGCTGCGCAACTACCGGCGGCGCGTCGAGATGGGCGGGTGGCCCGAGGAGGTCTGGTACTCGCTCTACCAGATCACGCAGCTCCGGGAGCGCATGGGCGCGCCGTGGCCCGAGGTGCTCGACGGCTACCTCTCCGCGTGGCAGTACATGCCCGACCGCGCCGGCCCGCTCTACCGCGTCGGCATGCACTACCAGCAGAGGGGCGAGCACCACGCCGCGCACCTCTTCTTCACCCGCGCGATGGCCGTCCCCTGCCCCGGCCCTGACCGCCTCTTCGTCGAGCAGACGCTCTACGACTACCAGCTCCCCATCGAGTACGCCGTCTCGTGCTTCTACGTCGGCGCGCACGCGCAGGCCGTCGAGACCAACAACCAACTGCTGCGCTCGGGGCTGCTGCCCGCGCACGCCGTCGAGCAGGTCGTGCGCAACCGGCGCTTCAGCCTCGACGCGCTCGGGCTAGAGAGCGTCTGAGTCTCCGCCCGCGGCTCTCAAACTTTCATCTTCTCTTCAACCCTCCCTCTGAGGAGGCGTGACTCCAGCAGACGGCTCGCCAGCCAGAAGAGGCCGGTCACGAGCATCACCACCAGGAACATCAGCGCGGCGCTCGTGAAGTCTGCCACCGCCGCCCCCGTCAGCGCGTAGAGCAACGCAGGCGGGAGCGAGCCCGCGAGCGAGGCCAGGGCCATGCGCCCCCAGCCGAGTCGGGAGGTGCCGGCCATGATGGCGACCGTCTCCGCCAGCAGAGGCAGCGGGCGCGAAAGGCACACCGCCAGCGCGCCCCAGCGCCGCAGGAAAGCGTCCGCGCGCGCGCGCTCCCCGGGCGTCGTGACGCGCCGCAGCAGCGGCCCGCCGCGCCGGCCGATGGCGAAGCCGAAGAGGGACGCCCCGACGCTCCCGACGAGAGAGAGCGCCGTCCCGCCCGCGACGCCGAACAGAGCGCCGTGTGCGACCATGACGAGGCTCGAAGGGATCGGCAGGAGCACGTCCGCGACGAGCAGCCCCACGCCCACGAACGCCGCCAACGCCCCGCCGCGCGCCATCCACGGAGTCGGGTCTGCGAGGAGCGGGACGCCGAGCGCCTCGACGACGAAGAAGACGGCGAGGAAGAAGGCGGCCATGATGCCCGAGATGACGAGGTAGCGTTTCATGCTTCCTTTATAACCCCGGCCTGAGTGAGAAGTGAATGGGAGGGAATCCGCCCTAGCGGCGGATGAGGTCGAGCGTGTCGAGCGTGAGGCCGAAGACGAAGGAGCGGCCGGGCGCGGGCGCGGTCTGGAACGGCTCGAAGTAGAAACGGTTCGTCAGGTTGTCGACTCCGAGGCTGAGCGCGAGCCTGTAGCGCGGCCGCCGGTAGTTGTAGACGCCGCGCACCGCCTGCTTCGTGAAGGGGCTGAGGCTGGCGAAGGTTCCGTACTGCGTCGCGATGGCCGTCGCGAGGTCTACGGGGTCGACGCGCGTGGTGCGCGCCTGGTAGTGAACCTCGTACTCGGCAGACCACGCCCCTTCGCCGTCGCCGTAGCGCGCGCCCCACGTGCCGCCGAAGGGCGCGACGGCCGAGAGCGGCGCGTCGTCGGCCGAGCCTTCGAGCGGGACGGGCGTGCCCGGCTGGTTGTAGAACCTCCGAATCAGAGCGAGCGCGTTGGGCACGGGCGTCAGGTCTGAACCCTTCATCCAGCCCATCGTGCCGTAAGGCGTCAGCGCGCCGAACCTCTTCAGAGGCAGCCCGACTTCGTACGCGGCCTCGAAGCCCTGTACGCGCGCGCGGGCGGTGTTGGCGCGCTGGACGTAGAGCACGCCGTGGAAGGGGAAGAAGGGCGAGAGCGGCTGAAGGCCGCGCGCCGGGTTGGCCGGGACGAAGAGCGCGCCCGCGAACTCGTTGCGGATGAAGTCGTCGTAGTCGTTGCGGAAGTAGCCGAGCGACGCGAGCAGGCGCGCGCGCGCGACCTTGACGCCCGCCTCGTAGTTGTCGCCGCGCTCCGGCTTCAGGTTCGTGTTGGGGATAAGGACGACGCTGAATGACGGGTCGCCGAAGTTGCGCAGGATGTAGCGCTCGGTCACGCCCGGCTCGCGGAAGCTCGAACCCCAGCGGAAGTACGGGTGGACGCCCCCGCGCAGGCTCAGCACCGCACCGAGGTTGCCGGTGACGCTCGTGCGTTCAGTCCTGATGCCGCCCCGGCGGTTGACGAGTCCGAGGATGCCCGCGGCCCCTTCCACGTCGAGCGAGCCGGGCGCGGCGCGCAGCGCGTCGAAGGAGGCGTCGAGGATGGCCGACTCTGTGCCGAGCGGGAAGCCTTCGGTGACCTTCGCCTCCGTGCGCCAGTTGTCCACGCGCAGGCCGCCGCTCAAACGGAGCCAGCGGCGCGGCTCGTACTCGACGAGGTTCGACCAGCTCAGGTTTCTGTAGGCGGAGTCGGGCGTCGTCGCCCTCTCGGTCACGACGTTGAGCGGCGCGAGCGTGGCGGGCGCGATGTCGTAGCGCGTGAACTGATCCTTCGACGAGTCGCGCAGGTAGCCGAGGCCGGTCGTGACCCACACGCGCTCGAAAGGCGTAAGCGTCGTCTGCGCCTCAAGGCCGTAAGAGGTGACGGAACTCTTGCCGCCCGTGAACGAGGCCGGCGTGAAGACCGAGGCGCTGCCGGTCAGGAGCGGGGTTGATGAAGGGGGCGGGCCGAACGTCCAACTGCTCCCCGGGTTGATGGCGTAAGTCAGCGTGTCGTCGGGGAAGGAATACTTCTGGCGGTAGAACCCGCCGACGAGCCTCGGCATCCACCTCTTCAAACCCTGCCCCTCGTAGCGCAGTCCGTACTTGTCCAGACGGCGGAACCCGTTCGACTGACTCCGCACGTCGAAGGGCGGCGTGATGAAGGCGAAGCCGAGACCTTTGTGCTGGCTGTTGAGCTGCCGGTAACGAACGCTCTGCCGTTCGCTGGCGAAGAGCCAGAGGTCTACCTGGTCGTTGAAGCCGTGGCCCTGCCCGTTCAAAATCTCCGCGCCCGCGGGGAGCTGCCAGACGGCGAAGGTGCGCGCGACGTTGTTGCCCGTGGCGTTTCCTAAATCGTCGGCGAACCTCCCCGCCCGCACGACCTCTTCGAGCGAGACCGCGCCCGCGCCCGAGTGGTAGTTGCTCAAACGAAAGAGCGAGCCGCTGAAACGGAAGGCCGCGCGCTGGCTGCTCAGGTTCATCGTCAGGGCGCCGCGGCGGAAGGCTCCGTTGCTGTGCGCGCTCCCGTCGAAGCGCAGGCCGAGGTAAGTCCCCGCGTCCGGGCGCGTCGGGCTCTGCGTGATGAGGTTGATGGTGCCGGCCATCGCGTCCGAGCCGTAGAGGCTGGAGCCGGCGCCGCCCAGGACTTCCGCCGACTCCAACTGCGTGACGTCGACCACGCTGAGCGAGACGCCCGACAGCGGGTCGCTCCGCATGTTGTTGAGCCGCTCGCCGTCCAGGATGATGAGCAGGCGGTTGGAGGCCAGCCCGCGCAGGCGCGGCCTTGACGCCGCGGGGTTCGAGCCTATCGAGATGAGGTTCGGAGTCTTCTCGACGGCCTCGAAGGTCGAGCGCGGGCGGCGCGCCTCGATCTCGCGCGCGTCGGCGACGGTGACCGACTGCGGCGTCTCGACGGCCGGTCGCGCGCTCCCCTTCCCGGCCGTGAGCGTCACGGTCTCCTCGACGGCCCCCGGCAGGAGCACGAAGTCCGCGTCCGACGGCACAGAGGTCTGCAGGCGGAAGAGCCTCGCCGCGGGGCCGAAGCCCTCGCTGCTGACCGAGACGCGGTAGTCTCCGGGCGGCAGCCGTCGGAACTCGTAACGGCCGGCGGAGTCGGTCTTCGTGGTCGTGAGCAGCCCGCTCGCGAGGGCGCGCGCGTCAACGCGCGCGCCCCGAATCACGGCGCCGTTCTGGTCGGACACGGTGCCCTCGATGGACGCCCCCCCCGTCTGCGCCGAGACGCCGGAGGCGGTCGCCGCCACAGAGGCGATGAGCGCGAGCGTGAGCGTGAGAAGTCGCCGCATATTTTCCCGTGGGAGCTGAGACAAGGAAAAGGGAGCGGCCGTCGGAAAGGAAGCGGCGGCGCCGGAAAAGAGACTCTCCCCCGACGTTAACTCTCGGGCGGGGACGCCTGGGCGGCAACACTATAGACCGCGACCCGCGGGGTTGCCAACACCAATTTTTCGCGAGCGGGAGGAAGGCGACGCTCAAAGGCGATGAAGACGAGGTCGGGCACCGAGGTCGGGCACTGAGGCATCCTCTATCCGGATAAGGGGGTTTACTCGTCCTCGTCGCAACGGGCCGCCCGCGCCCTCTTCTTTCTCGCCTCTTCCACGTCGAGGCCCTGCGCGCCGGCGAGGAGCAGCGGGATGGCCGCGAATAAGAGAATCGTCCCGGCCGTGCCGGCGTAAGAGTCCGCCTTCAGGAACCACGCGGCGGCCGTGAGCGCGGAGCCGACGACGATGGCGGCGAGGCCGCCGACCAGGCCGAGAATCGCCCCCCACGAACAGCCGTCCCAGGAGCACTCCCGCGAGCGATGCTCGAACCTCTCCCCCGCGCGCTCCCGCTTGTCGTAAATCACACCGGCTCCCATAAGTCTCCTCCTTCTACAGACAGAGACTACGCCCGCGCGCATAAGGACGGGGTAAAAGGTTCATAGGGATTTTATAAAGGCCGTGAGGATTGTTCGGGTGCGGCGCTGCCCGGGCAGCGCCGCACCCGTCCGGGCAGGTCTCAGTGTTGGTGGTCGCTCTCTGTGGGAAGCCCCGCCTCGATCCAGTCGGACTTGCCTCCGGCGTAGTCCACGACGTTGGTGTAGCCCAGCGCCGCCAGTTCACGGGCGACGTTCTCGGAGGCGTGTCAGGTCGGGCTCGAACAGTAGACGATGATCTCCGCGCCCTTGTCGGGCAGGACGCTCGGCGCCAGCTCGCGCACGCGATCCGGCGGCAGGTTGACGGCCCCCGGCAGGTGCGCGTGCGCGTACGCCACCGGCGCCAGGGTCTCGACGAGCACGAACTCTCCGCCCCCGTCGATCTTTCTCTTCAGCTCGTCCCTCTCGATGGTTGCGACCACCTCGAACCTCCTTTACTTCTGCTTCTCTGTAGACTCTGCGAACGCCTCCTCCAGAGGCCGTTCGTTCTGCGGGAACTCCTCCGCCGCTTCGCGGAAGAGCGTGAGCGCGATGCGCCCGGCGTTGGGCTGCCCCTTGCGCAAAGCCTCGGCATAATGTTCGGCCTGCTCCGGCTTCATCTTCGCCGGCTGCAAAGGCTCGAACGGGTCGACGACGGCCTCGACCAGCGCAGGGCCGTCCGCGCCCAGAGCCTCTTCAATCGCGCCGCCGACCTCCCCGGGGCGCTCGACGCGGAAGCCCTTCGCGCCGCACGCCTCGGCCACTCCGGCGAAGTCTATGTCGCCGAGCTGGACGCCGTATTCGGGGTGGCCGAGGTACATCATCTGCTCCCAGCGGATCATGCCGAGCAGGTTGTTCTTGGCGACGAAGACCTTGACCGGGAGATTGTACTTGACGCAGGTCGAGAGCTCGGCCATCAACATCGCCATCCCGCCGTCGCCGCAGAAGGCGACGACCTGACGTTCGGGGAAAGCGACCTGCGCGCCGATGGCATACGGGAGCGCCGAGGCCATCGTGGCGAGCGTCCCGCTGCCCGAAATCTGTTGAGTACCTTTGACGTTGACGTGGCGCGAGAGCCAGAAGGTGTTCTGGCCCGAGTCGCCGCAGATGATGGCGTCGTCGCTCAAACGCTCCGAGAGGCGCGCGGCGAAGACCTGCCCGCTCATCGGCACGTCCTCGCTCGCGACCTTCTCGGCGAGTAAGTCTCTCCACTCGCGCATGGAGGCTTGTGCGGATTCGAGGAACGCACGGTCTTCCTTCCTCTCTAACAGAGGCAGGAGCGCGCGCAGCGTCTCGCGCGCGTCGCCGACGAGGCCGACCTCCACGGGGAAGCGCAGGCCGACGCGCTCGGGCCGCACGTCTATCTGCACGCCGCGCACGCCACGGGGCTTCGGCAGGTAGGGGATGTACGGGAAGGAGCTGCCGACCATCAGGAGCGTGTCGCACGCCTCGAACACCTCCTCGGTCGCCTTCGTTCCGAAGACGCCCATGCCGCCCGTCGTGTAAGGGCTGTCGTCGGGCAGTACGCCTTTGCCGAGGTACGCCTTCGCGACCGGCGCGCCCAAAGTTTCCGCGAGTTGTTCTACCTCCTCACGCGCCCCCAGAGCGCCCGCGCCGACGACGACGGCGACGCGCTTCCCTTCGTTCAGCACTTCGGCCGCGCGCCGCAGGTCTTCACCCATGGGCACGACGCGCGGCACGCGCCAGTCCGCAGACGTGTGGCCGGGCACGTTCATCTGGCTGTACTTCGCCTCACTCGCGGGCTGCTCCTGGAGGTCGGTCGGGAAGGCTATGTGCGCGACGCCGCTTCGGCCCAGCGCCATGCGGACGGCGGTGTTGGTCACGCCCTCGACGTGCGCCGGCCCCATCACGCGCTCGGTGTAGACCGCAACGTCCTGCATCAGGCGGTCGGTGTCCACGTCCTGCTGGTAGAAGGTGCCGACGAGGTCGTGGTACTGCATCCCTGTGATGGCGAGCACGGGCACCTGGTCGAACTTCGCGTCGTAGAGTCCGTTCAGGAGGTGAATCGCGCCCGGCCCCGAGGTGGCGAGGCAGACGCCGAGGCGCCCGCTGAACTTCGCGTAGCCGACCGCGGCGAAGGCCGCGGCCTCCTCGTGGCGCACGCCGACGAACTGCACGTCACCGCTCCGCTTGCGCAGCGCCTCCATGAGGCCGTTGATGCCGTCGCCCGCCAGCCCGAAGACGTGGCGCACGCCCCAGCGCTCGACGAGCAGGTCGAGCATCAAATCCGCGGCGGTCTTCTCTTCACCCATCCGACTTAAACCCCCGACACGAAACCTTATACCCGCCGCCTCACGGCTTTCTGCCGGACGTTTGTCGAATTGTTAGAGAACCGCGGCCGCGGACGACTCGACGACGTACATCGCGACTTTGCCGTAGTCACGGAAGTCCGCGTCCCGCTCGTACCTCAGCCCGACCTTCTCGGCCACGCGCACCGACGCCACGTTCAGCGGGTTGATCATCGCGACGATGCGCCGGAGGCCGTACCTCTCAAACCCGAGCCTGACGGTCTCGCGGGCGGCCTCGGTCGCGAGGCCCCTTCCCCAGTAGTGCCTGTCGATGAGGTACGAGACTTCGACCTCGCGCGTGCCCTCGACCGGCTGGTAGATAAGCCCGCAGCGACCGACGAGCCGTCCGTCCTCCTTGAGCACTACCGCCCACAGGCCGAAGTCGTGCACGTCATAGTAGTCGGCGATGTGCCGCCGGAGGTGGTAGCGCTCGAACTCGACCGAGTCCGGCCGCCGGCCCATGAACCTCATGTTCTCGGGGTCGGTGTAGATGCGGTAATTCTCTTCGGCGTCCTCGGGCGTGAAGCGCCTGAGGATGAGCCTCTCCGTTTCGACTACGCTCATCGGTCAACCTTTCATTGTGACTGACATGGTCGGTCAACTTGCCCGCGCGCGCGTCTTCGCCGGGTGCGGTTGAGGACAAAAACCCCCGAATTTCTCTTCATGACAACGTCCGTGCCTTCCGGCACGCCGTTCGCCAACAGGTTGCAGCCCGAGTCCCGTCGGGCGCGCTCTTTGTCCTGTCAAAACATAGTCAACGACAAGAGCCTTCCCTCTGCGAAAGCGGGGGCGGGCACGCACTTACCAGCCTAAATCCCGGCGCGGGACACGGCAGTGGGAGTTCCCGAAAGACTACTACCATGAAGATCTCGTCAAAACATCCACCCTTAGCGAAGCGGGCGCTCACGCTGTTCCTGCTTCTGACGCTCGCGTCGGGCGCGTTCTTCGCCCCGGCGGGCAGCGCGCAGCAGCCCCGCGGTCAGTCCGGCAACCCCTGGGCGGAGCTGGGCGATAAGGTCTCGCCCGAGCTGCGCGCACGCACGCGCCGCGGCGGCACCGCCTCGGTCGTCCTCCAGTTGAGCCAGAGGCCCACGGGCCGCCTGAACGCACTGCTCAACCGCAACGGCGTCCACGTCAAAGGAGACTTCGGGAGCTTCAGCTCGATGGCGGTCGAACTCCCGGCCGCGGTCGTGGACGAGCTGGCCTCCTTCGAAGAGGTCTCTTTCGTCGGCGACGACGCGGAGACGCAGGTGCTCGGCCACGTCACCAACACGACCGGCGCCGAGCAGGTGCGCGGCACGAGGGGCACGACCTCTTACCTCGACGGCACCGGCGTCGGCGTCGCCGTCCTCGACTCGGGGCTGTACGCCGCCCACAAGGCTTTCGTCGACTACAAACTGAAATCCCGCGTCGTCTTCAGCAAGGACTTCACCGGCGAGGGGCGCACCGACGACCCTTACGGCCACGGCACCTTCGTCGCGGCCGCGGGCTTCGGCAACGGTGACGCCTGGTCGAACAAGTACACGGGCGTCGCCCCCAACGTGAAGCTCACGAACCTGCGCGTGCTGAACGCGCAGGGCAAGGGCACCGTCTCGCAGGTGCTGGCCGCGCTCGACTGGGTCTACCAGAATCGCGCCAACGCGACCTACAACATCAAGGTCGTCAGCATGAGCCTCGGCACGCCGGCCGTCACCTCCTACAAGACCGACCCGCTCTGCCTCGCGGTGCGCAAGCTCGTCGACGCCGGCATCGTGGTCGTGGCCGCGGCCGGCAACGACGGCAAAGACCAGTACGGCCGCAAGGTCTACGGCCGCATCCACGCGCCGGGCAACGAGCCTTCGGCCCTCACGGTCGGCGCCGCCAACGGCTTCGGCACCGACGCGCGCGCCGACGACAAGGTCACGACCTACAGCTCGCGCGGGCCGACGCGCTCCTACTGGACTGACCTGGTCGGCGTGAAGCACTACGACAACCTCGTCAAGCCAGACCTCGTCGCCGTCGGCAACAGGCTCATCAACGCCGAATCGACCGCCGCCAACCCGACCCCCTCGAAGAACGTCGTGCTCAACCAGAACCCGGCGCTCGAGGCGAGCCTCTTCCCGGCCGACAACCTGCGGCAGATGTACATGAACGGCACGTCCGTCTCGACGCCCATCGTGGCGGGGGCCGCGGCGCTGCTGCTCCAGGCGAACCCGAAGCTCACGCCGAACATGGTGAAGATGATTCTCACGTACACGGCCCAGCCGCTCGCCGGCTTCAACGCCTTCGAGCAGGGCGCGGGCCTTTTGAACGTCGAGGGGGCGGTGCGCCTCGCCAAGCTCGTCCGCCAGGATTTGACATCGGCGACGGCCGTCGGCGCCCCTTTGCTGACGAGCGCGAACGCCCCCGTCCCCTCCTCCACCGTCCCCGCGAGCGGCGGCACGACCTTCAGCTGGTCGCAGGGCGTCGTCCTCAACCACACGACCGCGCGCGGCACTGACTTCATCACCAAGTACCAGAAAGTCTACGCGCTCGGCACGATGCTCGCCGACGGTTTCACGGACGGGTTCGACTCTGTCCAGCTCAACACCTCTCTGATGTCGAGCGGCATTATGATCAGCGACGGCATTATGATTTCGGACGGGATGATGCTGGGGAACGGCGCGCTCTTCATGCCCGACACCATGCTCCTGGGCGACGGCATCATGATCTCCGACGGCATTATGATCTCCGACGGGATAATGATCTCGGACGGCATCATGATCTCCGACGGCATCATGATCTCTGATTCGACCACGCAGTCGACCAACGCACTTCTCTACGGTGACGACACGGCCTGCATGCAAAAATGACGGAGGACTCGGATGCCTGTCAGCGCTTCACCAGCTTTGGTTCAAACGTCACGCGTCGAACCCCTCGCCGACGCACACAGGGGCGAGGCGCTCGCCTTCCTCGCCGAGCGCCCCCTGCACACGGTCATCATGGCGGGGCTGTTGCGCCAGCACGGCCCCGCGGTGCCCGCGCCCGCGGGCGACTTCTACGCCTGCCGCGATGCCGAAGGGCGTCTCGAAGGGCTGGCGCTCGTGGGGCGCGCCACGATGTTCGAGGCGCGCCACGCGCGGGCCGTCGCGGCGCTCGCCGAACGTGCGCGACGCTGCGCTTCCGTCCGGATGATTATGGGCGAGGCGGACGGACTCCATCACTTCCTCGAACGTTACGCCGCGGGCGTGCAGCCGCCGAGGCTCTCCTGCCGCCAGTTCTTCTACGGCTTCTCGCGCCCCTCCGGCGACGAGGCCGCGGCCGACCTGCGGCAGGCCGCGCCGGCAGACCTTGAGCAGATCGTCGCGGCCCACGCGCGCATGTGCCTTGAGGAGACCGGCGTCGACCCCCTGGCCGAAGACCCCGAAGGGTTCCGCCGCCGCTGCGCCTCGCGCGTCGAGCGGGGCAAGGTCTGGACTTTAATCGAGCGCGGCGAGCTGATCTTCAAAGCCGAAGTCCTCACGGAGACGCCCGCGGCGACCTACGTCGAGGGCGTGTGGGTCAGCCCGGCCCACCGCTTCAAGGGGCACGGGCGGCGCTGCTGGGCCGCCCTGAGCCGAGCCCTTCTGGAACGGGCGCCGACCTTCTGCGGGTTCGTGAACGCGAAGAACGCCGCGGCCTTAAACTTCTACGAGGGCGTCGGCGGCATCGCGTTCGGAGCCTACGACAAGGTCTACCTGTAAGCCATTCCTTAAGTCTGAATCGGTCGTCAACGCTCTCGCCAGGCTGACCGGAGGCGGTCTTTGTGACTGACACTCCCTGTCAGCCTGACCGTCGTGCGCCTGTCACCAGTTCCAGCCCGCGCAATTTTAAGGCAATTCCCCAGGCAAGTCTGAGCGCGGACGCTGGCACGCCGCTCGCTAAGAGGATGTCGGCCGACTGCCCCGGCCGTCCGTTCGCCCCCCACCCCGAAGGGGGCGTCGGCGCTAAAAGTACTTCACCTCGCGAGCCGACCCTTGAACAGACAACGCCTTCATCAGCCCTACCTGAAACTGGTCATCGCCGCGGGCGCGGCCATCTGCCTGTTCTGCGCCTGGCGGCTGTCCTTAGCGCAGCTCGACTTCCGCTTCCTGGTTCTCGCCCTCGTCACCATCGGCTTCGGCTCCCGCCTCGGCATCGAGTTCTCAAGGCACAAGGTTCAGATCACGGTCTCGGACAGCCTCGTCTTCCTGACGCTGCTGCTCTACGGCACGGAGGCCGCCGTGCTGCTCGCGGCGGCGGAGGCCTTCTGCTCCTCCTTCCGCTTCGCCAGGCTCTGGGTGACGAGGTTCTTCAACCTCGGGCTGCTCGCCATCTCGACCTTCGTCACGGCGAGCGTCATCGGCCACGTCTTCGGCGCGCCCGAGGCCCTGGGGCGCGAGGCCCTCTCGGGCCGTTTCGTCACGGCCGTCGCGCTGATGGGCTTCGTGCAGTTCGTGGTCAACTCAAGCATCCCCGCGTTCCGGCAGTCGATGAAGCTCGACCTGCCCTTCCGGCAGGTCTGGCGCGAGCACTACCTCTGGACTTCGATCACGTACTTCGCGGGGGCCTCGGCCGCCGCGCTGACGGCGCGGCTCGTCGGCGGGCACGGCATCTACGCGCTCTCGGTGCTGGCGCCCCTCGTCGCCGTCATCTACTTCACCTACCAGACCTACCAGAAGCAGTTGCAGGCCACGCTCGCGCAGGCCGAGCAGGCCGAGCGCCACGCCGCGGAGCAGAGGGCCATCAGCCAGCAGTTGCGCGAGAGCGAGGAGCAGTTCCGCAGCTCTTTCGACAACGCCGCGGTCGGCATGGCTCTGGTGGCGCCGGACGGGCGCTGGGTCGAGGTCAACCACTCGCTCTGCGAGATGCTCGGCTACGCGGAGGAGGAGCTGGCCGCGCGAGACATGCAGTCGGTCGTCCACCCCGAAGACCTGGGCGGCCACCTCTCGCAGGTCTACCGGCTGACGCACGGGGCCGAGTCCAACTACATGATGGAGGCGCGGCTCCTGCACCGCGACGGCCGCACGCTCTGGGCGCAGTTGAGCGCCTCGCTCGTGCGCGACGTGAAGGGGCGCCCGCTCCGCCTCGTCTACCAGGTGCAGGACGTGACCGAGCGCCGCGTGGCCGAGCAGCGCCTGCAGCACGCCGCCTACCACGACTCTTTGACGGGGCTCGCCAACCGCGCGCTCTTCGCCGACCACCTGCGGCTCGCGATGGAGCGCGCGCGGCGCCACGACGACCACCTCTTCGCAGTCCTCTTCATGGACTTAGACCGCTTCAAGAACGTCAACGACTCGCTCGGTCACGCGCACGGCGACCTGCTGCTGCTGGCGGTCTCGGAGCGCCTGAAGCGCTGCGTGCGGCCCGAGGATACGGTGGCGCGCTTCGGCGGCGACGAGTTCGCCATCCTCCTCAACGGCATCCGCAACTCGACCGACGCCGTCCGCGCGGCCGAGCGCATCCACGAGGAGATCGCGCTCCCCTTCCCGCTCGGCCACCACGAGGTCTTCACCTCCTCGAGCGTCGGCATCACGCTCTCGTCGCTCGGCTACGGCGAGCCGGACGAGATGCTGCGCGACGCCGACACGGCGATGTACCGCGCCAAGTCGCAGGGCAAGGGGCGCTACGAGCTCTTCGACAAGGTGATGCACGCGCGCGCCGTCACGACGCTGCGCCTAGAGAACGAGCTGCGGCGCGCGGTCGAGAACAGCGAGTTCCGGCTCCACTACCAGCCCATCGTGAAGACGGCCACGGGCCACGCCGCGGGCTTCGAGGCGCTGGTGCGCTGGCAACACCCGGAGCGCGGCCTCGTCCCGCCGGGCGAGTTCATCCCCGCGGCCGAGGAGACCGACCTGATCGTGCCGATGGGCGAGTGGGTGCTCAGGGAGTCATGCTTCCAGATTCGCGAGTGGCAGCGGCAGTTCCCTTCGGACGAGCCGCTCTTCGTGAGCGTCAACCTCTCGGGCAAGCAGTTCACGCAGCGCGACCTGGTCGCGGTGGTCGAGCGCGCGCTGAGGGATTCGGGACTTGAGGCGCGCTGCCTGAAGCTCGAGATCACGGAGACGGCCGTGATGGAGAACGCCGAGGGGGCGGCGGCGATGCTCAAGCGCCTGCGCGAGCTGGGCGTGCAGCTCGGCATCGACGACTTCGGGACGGGCTACTCCTCCCTGAGCTACCTGCACCGCTTCCCCGTCAACACGCTGAAGGTCGACCGCAGCTTCGTCGGCCGGATGGACGAGGCGAACGAGTACCGCGAGATCGTCCGCACCATCGTCTCGCTCGCGCACACGCTCGGCCTGGAGGTCGTCGCCGAGGGCGTGGAGACGCGCGGCCAGCGCGCGCAGCTCGAAGCCCTCTCCTGCGAGTACAGCCAGGGCTTCTACTTCGCCCGGCCGCTCCCGCCCGACAAAATCTTCGAGTATCTCTCGAACGACCGCCAGCCATCCGAGACGTTCGCCGCCGACACCGAAGCGCACCGCGCCGTCGAGCTGGCCGACAACTACTCCATGTGACACCCCGGCGCGGGGCTATCTTCACTCCCCTTGCGCGCGCGGCTTGTCCAGCGAGTTGAGGAACGCGATCAGCTCCTCCTCGGCCCTGTTCGCGCGGCTCGCCCGCGGGACGCCGTCGTCCCTCACCTCGGCCGGCATGCTGTTCACCAACTCCCAGACCGCCGCGCGTTCGTGAATCAGGGGCGGAATGATGACCTTGCCGCCCTCGAAGACCAGTTCGAGCTGGTTGTCTTTGACCTGCCGGCTCACGCGGCCCGCCCTGAGGTGCTTCGTGACGTGGTCGACGTAGTAGAGCTTGCCCCAGGGGAATCTCTTCCCCAGCGCGGCACTGACGCCTTCGGCGTCGAGCGACTTCGCTAGCCCTCGGCGCACGTACGCGCCGAGCAGCGCGATGAGGCCGCAGGGGAAGAGCAGCAGGAACCCGAAGAAGAACAATGCGCCGACGCCGTCCCCGGCCTTCGCGCCCAGCGCGAGCATGACGAGGCCGAGGAGGAGGAAGGCGCCGGGGATGCTGAAAAGAAGTACGTAGGTGAAGATCATCCCCAGCCGCGAGCCGAAGAGACGCCTCACCTCCACGCGCCCCCTGATGTTCTGCCTCGCCCAGTCGGCGACCGGCTGGTTGTAGTATTGGCCCGAGTTCATCCGCAAGCCCTCCGCGTCGACGTCAACTCCACTCGTTCGTTCGGCCGCCCCGGCGTTCGGTGTGCGGCGGAGTATAAGGCACCCGCGTGGAGGGAATCCATCGAGGGCCTCTTCCCCGACCAAAGGATTGGACTTAATCCCGCCGCCTTCTCAAAAGTTATGAATTTCGAATGAAGTGCTTGACGCGGCCCGGGCTCTCGTTTAGTCTCACACACCGTTCATAACCCTTGGTCGTTCATTCCGCTTCTTAAAGGTTCACCTCGCGCGCTAAGAGTCGCAGCTCGGTCAGCTCCCCTGCCGTCAGTCGTCCGCCCAGAGACACACATTCGAAGGAGGCATCCGATGCGCCGTCAAGGTTCCGTGCTGTTCCTGTTGGCCGCCGCCTGCGCGCTCTGCGCCGCGGCTCTGAGCGGCTGCGCCGCGCCGCCGGCCGCCGAGGTCTCGAAGTCCCTCGCCCCCGCCGGGTCGTCCGCCGCGCCGGCCGAAGGGAAGATACCCGTCACGACCTCTTCGGAGGAGGCGAGGAAGGAGTTCCTGCAGGGCCGCGACATGCAGGAGAGACTGCTGGCGCAGGACTCGATTCAGCATTTCGACAAGGCCCTCGCGCTCGACCCGAACTTCGCGCTGGCCGAGCTGGGCCGCGCCAACGCCTCCCAGACCGCGAAGGAGTTCTTCGAGCATTTGCAGAAGGCCGTCGACCTGTCGGGCAAATCTTCCGAAGGCGAGCGGCTGCTCATCCTCGCCACGCAGGCGGGCGCCAACGGCGAGGCCCTGAAGCAGAAGGAGCAGCTCGACAAACTCGTCGCCGCCAACCCCAACGACGAGCGCGCGCACTTCCAGTTGGGCGGCTACTACTTCGGCCAGCAGGACTTCGCGCAGGCCGTCCAGCACTACAGGAAGGCGACCGAGCTGGCGCCGAACTACTCGCCCGCCTATAACATCCTCGGCTACGCCTACCGCCAGCAGGGCGACTACGCGAATGCCGAGCAGGCGTTCAAGAAGTACATCGAGCTGATCCCGAACGACCCGAACCCTTACGACTCGTACGCCGAGCTGCTCCTCAAGATGGGCCGGTACGAAGAGGCAATCGCGCAGTACCGCAAGGCGCTCTCCATCGACCGCAACTTCGTCAACTCGCACAACGGCATCGCCGCCGCGCTGCTCTACTCGGGCAAGCCCGAGGAGGCCGCGGCCGAGCTGAAGGCCATCAGCGACGGCGCGCGCAGCGACGGCGACCGCCGCACGGCGCTCTTCGGCATGACGGTCGTGGACGCCGACGGCGGGAAGCTCGACAAGGCGCTCGCGGAGGCGGAGCAGCAGTACGCGCTCGGCGAGAAGATAGGCGACGTGGCGGCGATGACGGGCGACCTGCAGCTCAAGGGGAACATCCTCGTCGAGATGGGCAAGTACGACGAGGCGAAGGCGCAGTTCGACAAACTCCTCAAGATGACCGAAGAGTCCGCGCTCTCGCCGGAGATCAAGAACAACACGCGGCGCTTCCACCACTACAACCTCGTCACGGTCGCTCTTGGGAAGAAGGACTTCGCCGGGGCGAAGGCGGAGGCGGAGGAGTACCGCAAGGGGGCCGAGGAGTCGAAGAACCCGAACCAGTTGAAGCTGGCGCACGAGCTGGCCGGCATGATCGCGCTGGCCGAGAAGGACTACGACAAGGCCCTCGCCGAACTCCAGCAGGCCAACCAGCAGAACCCGCAGAACCTCTACCGCCTCTCGCAGGCGTACCGGGGCAAGGGCGACGGCGCCAAGGCCAGGGAGTTCGCCTCGAAGGCCGCCGCCTTCAACTCCCTCCCCCAACTCAACTACGCCTTCGTCCGGACGAAGGCCCAGAAAATGGCCTCGGACATGAAGGGTTAAAACAGTTCACCACAGGGACACAGAGACACAGCTTGGAGCAGATACCGCATCAAGCTATGTCTCTGTGGTTACCTCCAGCTTACGGACAGTTGCTCAGAACAGTGTAATGCGGCCCGTCGTCCACCGCGGCGGCGCCGTTCTGTGAGTTGGGTACGGTGACCGTCGCCGTGGCGGTGCCGACGTTGCCCGAGGCGTCGGCCACCTTGAGCGTAATCGTGTAGACCCGCCCGTTGCCGCCGCCCACGCGCTCCGCGCGCAGCTTCAATGACTTGCAGTCGGCCGCAACCACGATGTCGTTCAGAGTGCTGCCGTCCCCGCCGCTGTTCTCGAGCTCGTCGCTCGTCACCTTCTTAATCCGCACGCCGCCGACGCCCACGCCCGCGTCACAGTTATCGACCGCGCCCGCGACCAGGTCGTTGACGCTGAAGGTCTGGTACTTGTGATTCGGGGGCCACAGCGTGACGGAACCGCCGGTCGTAATCTTCGGCGCCTGCGTGTCGTTGACGGTGACGGTGAAGCTACAGGACGGCCCGGCCGTGCTCGTGCAGGTGACCGTCGTCTCGCCCACGCCGAAGAAGGAGCCGGAGGGGTGGTCGCAAGTGACCGTGCCGCAGCCCGCGCCCGCAGGCTCCGTGTACTCGACGACCGCGCCGCACTCGTTCGGGTCGTTCGAAACTTCCACGTCACCCGGACACGCCAGGCTGCAAAGAGGCTGGAGTTCGAAGGCGCCGATGTCCGTGCCGTCGCTGGTCGCGGCGTCGGCGACGCCCGGGTCGTTGTAGGTGCGCGGCCGTCCGCGCTGGTCGAACGAGGCGCCGGCCGCCACGCCCGCGTCGATGGCCGGGCTGCCGGGCGAGAGCGCCATCGTCTGAGTCGGCCCGCCGTTGTCCGCCAGGGCCATTAACGACGGGTTGACGCCGGTCAGGTCGCCCGTCCCCGTAAAGCCCGTCGCCTCGGTCGCGTTGCCGACGAGGTTGTGGCCGTTGCTGGTGACGTTGCCGTCCACGTCTGGGCCTGGGACGGGTGCGCCCGTGGCGTCGCCCGTGCCGTTGGCGGCCGTGTTGTTGGCGATGATCGTGTTCTCCAGAGTCGCCGCGCCGGGGCCGACGCGGATGCCGCCGCCCGTGCCTTCCGCGACCGGGCGCGCGGGCAGGCTCACTCCCGGTTGGTTCACGCCGCTGTTGCCGGCCTGGGCGCTGTTACCGCTGATCGTCCCGTGCTTGATGTTAACGGTGGTGCCCATATTCTGGTTGGTAATCGCGCCGCCCTGCGCGACGCCGCCGGCTCCGTGCTGGCTGCCGCTGCAGGTTCCACCGTTAGTCTTTCCGCCGTCGCCGCCGTCACCTCCCTTGACGGAGTTGTTCGCGAAGGTCGCGGTGTTGACGGTCAGGCTGCCGTTGTCGGCCAGGATCGCGCCGCCGCGGGCGGCCCCGCCGTCGAGCGCGATGTGGCCGCCGAAACAGTCCGGCCCGAACGCGTCGCCGCCGCGCCCGCCGGTGGCGGTGTTCGAATCAAAGGTCGAGTTGGTCACCGTGGTGTTAGCGAAACTGTAGAGGCCGCCGCCGCCGGCCTCGCCGCCGAAGTTGCCCCCGTTCTGTCCCGTCCCGGCGTTCCCCCCGGTCGCGGCGCAGCTCTCGAAAGTCGAGTTGTTGATCGTCACCGTGCCGGTGCCGGCGTACGCGCCGCCGCCGTGCGCACGGCCGCCGCCGCCCCCGTTCTGCTGGTTGCCGGGGCCGTCGCCGCCTTCGCCTCCCGTCGCGTGGCTCGAAGTGATTTTGGAGCCGCTGATGTTGAGCGCGACGCCCGTGAAGTAGATCGACCCGCCCTTGGCGGCCCCCGCGTTCCCGTTGTTGAAGTTGCCGCCGTCTCCGCCCAGCGCGGAGTTTGAAGTCAACGTGCTGCCGGCGATGTTTACGTTGCCGGTCGCCCCGATGCTGGCGAGTCCGCCGCCCAGGGCCTCCAGTGCGTTGGGTTGGTTGACCTGCGAGTCGCCCTTGCCGAGCACCTGGCACGACTGGAGCGTGACGTTCGTCAGGCTCACGGTGCCGCCGCCGTTAATCGCGACCCCGTTGACGTCGATGCCCGCCCCGTTGAGGATGCACCCGCCCGCGCGCGTCGAGTTCTGTGCCGCGGGGTTAGTGCTGGCTCCGCTGCCGCCGTCGTCGGCGGCCTGGCCGTTCTGTATGACGAGGTCTTGGAAGGTGACGGCGACGCCCGGCCCCGTGATTTGAAACGCGCGGTCGTGCGCGGTGCCGACGTTCAGCCCGGAGGCGTCGATGATTGACGCGCCCGGCCCCGCCGAGCCGCCGCCGACAATCGTGACCGGGTGGAGCGTCGTGTTGATGTCGAGGTCGCCCGTCGACGCCGCGTTCTCCTGCGCCGCGTTGGTCAGCGTCAGGTTGTAGGTGGTGGAAGGCTGCAGGTTGATGGTCACGGGCAACGCGCCGGGGGCGGCGTTCGCGTTGATGACGGCGCCGCGCAGGCTGCAATCGTTGGGCGCGTTCGTGCAGGCCGTGGCGGAGGCCGTGTCGTCCGAACGGTCTACGTCGAGCGTCGTCGCGAACGGCAGCAGCAGGTTGAAATTCCTGGGGACAACGCGCGGAGTTGCCGCGTGTCGGTCAGGGGAACTCGAAGATGCGCTTCGCGTGTACGTCAGAGCCGCCCCGACCACGAAGACGAGCGTTAACAGCGACCAAGCGACTTTTATCCTCATTGTCATGCTCCAACCTTTTGAAGTTAGCCGTTTGAACTTGCCGGCCACGGAGAGGCGTGTGGTCGGACTGCTACCGGTGGCGAATGGCACCGTCGATGAGCCGTGCGTGTCGGTGGGCGGGCGGAAAGATATGCCGGGGCCGTGTGGATGTCAATAGCGGGGGGCGCGTTCGATCAATTCATGAAAGCGGGGGCAACCGCCGAGCCGGCCATACCTGCCGCAGGCATCGCCCCGCAGCACGCCGTTGTCAGGTGCGGTGTAACCAGGGGACGATCTCCTTAAGCTTGATGATTCCTAAGATGATTAAAGCGCCTATCGCCGCGGCGAGTATCAGGCAGGAGCCCCAGGCTATGACGCCGCCGCCCGTCTCGGGCTGAGTCAAAACCCTCCCGCCCGCGTCCCTCAGGGACTCTGGGAGGCCCCGCCTCCTCAGCTCCTGCGCCACCTCGACAGGGTACTCCGACAGGGCGGCCAGCCTCGCGCCGCGCGGGAGTAGCCGGTAGAAATCGTACGGCCCGGTCTTTCCATACTTACGAAGGAAGGTGCCGACCGCCTGCTCATACTCGGGCCTCCTGACCCCCGACAGGAAGAGGAACTTGCCGGCTTCGGGCAGGTCGCCCATCCGCAGCAACACGGCCCCCAGCATTTCGAACAGCTCGACGTGATAGCCGGCCTGCGGGAGCGTGCCTTGCAGAATCTCTTTCGCACGCCAGAGGTTACCCGCGGCCAACTCCCTTTCCGCTTTCTCTAAGGTACGCATCCGGTGTCATTCGTTAGAGGATTGCGCCGGCAGAGGAATGACTTCCTTTCGCCCGTTCTGCCTGAACCGCCTGGCGAGCCACACGTAACGCCTCCGCGTGAACCGCATCAGCTGGCCGTCGCCCTCCCACCTCCTCTGCGGCAGACTTCGCGCCGGCTGCCCGTGCGTCAGGCGCCCTTGTTCTTCTCGTCCCAGATCATCGGCTCCCACAACTCCATCTTGTTCCCCTCCGGGTCCATGACCCAAGCGAACTTCCCGTTCTCATGCGACTCGGGGCCTCCGACGACTTCGACCCCGTCCGCGCGGAGCTGCGCGATCAGCTCGTCGAGGTTGTCGACGCGGTAGTTGATCATGAACGGGGAGTCGCTGGGGCTGAACCACTGGCTCTCCGGTTCCGCGACGTGCCACACGGTGAGTCCCTTGTCCTCGGCCTTGTCATCCGGCCACCTCAGGACGGCGCCGCCGAAGCTCTCCAGCGGCATGCCCAGGTGCTTCTGATACCACGCCGCGAGCGCGGCACGGTCTGTCCTGCTCTTAAAGAAGACGCCGCCGATCCCTGTCACTCTTGCCATTCATCGCCTCCATCCGCACGAATTTTCGAACCTCACAGCCGCCCGACGCCCGGCCTCACCCACCGCACTACACATTTGAATTACATGAAAGCCGTTGCGTCGCGGGTCGGGTGCAGGCCGTTGGCAGGTTGCCGCTTGAGTAAATATTATGGGCAACACACCGACGCAGGATGTTACTCGAACGGGTCTTTTTCGACCACGGCATCTCTTTCAGTACAATTAACCGCCAACACCTTATCTTTTTCATGTCCCCGATACTCTGCTGGATAATCTGTCGAGCGATAGCCGTCAGACTTCGTTATCACTCCTCTTTCGTAGCCCTTAATTTGACACCTGACTAACAACTCTTTCTTTTCAATTTTATTCATGTTCTCGCCTACTCGATAAGGTGCAAACCCGCGTTCAAATTCACAATAGACACCTTCGAATTGGACGACCGCATCCCCGAAAACGTCTCTACTCCTATCGAAAGGCAGCGTCTCCTTATGCCAGCCCTGAAGATGCGTTTCTGATACTAGTAAGACGTATTTATCAAGCTGACTCTCCGGGTGATACCAACGTTGCGCGTTCCTTTCCGTCTGCCTAAGTCCATCTTTCACCACCTCGCCGACCAGGCCGCGGATCATGACTACTTTACCTATATACTGTTTGCTTGCCCCATCTCTATTCGTTTTGAAAGCCTCCAACAAATCCGCAACTGTTACCGTCTCGTCGGCCGGCAAATTGCGCTTCGGTGTTTCTGAATCCTCACCGACGAATCTGACGCCGTATCCCGTTCCACGATTAATCCACCCGTCGTAGAGCAAAGCACATAAGAATGCCGCCCCGACCACGCACAGTATTTTAATTATGTTCTTTCGAGACATGACCAGTAGGCCCGCACGGCTTCAGTCTTTGGTCTTACCGCAAGCTTTAACATATTCATTTTTCACCGCCTCAAAATCGTAGAGCGCTTTAAAATCTGACGAGGAATAATCATGCCCTACTACGGACACGTCCCCCTCTTCATATTGTCCGAGTTTTGTTAACGCGTCGTTGAGCTTCGTCTTCTGTACTTGATTAACGGCTTCATCGGTTGAACCGCATTCACCTAATGAGGGCAGTTTCTTAACTCTCTCATACTCTCCCCACCACATGGCCCTCTCTATCGGTTTCCATTCGTCTCGGCTATTTAACAGGTTCGAGTACCCGACGTAATCACACGTCAGCTCCCTACTGAGAGCGAACGATTTTCCGATCTCATATCCGACGAGCGACCCGAGCACAGCGTATATCACAAGTTTGACCTTCGAGCTTGATGTCAGCCCACGCCCCGATGATTCGCCGACGTAAGCGAACACTTCTCTTACAGTCCAGATAGATGCCGCGCCGCCGGCGCCGCCGGCACCCACCAGGAATGAATTGATAATTTCCTTGTCGGATAATATGGCGGGTTCGATTGGCGACGTACCTTCAGGCAGACTGTCTTTGAAATCCATAGCGTGAACTACATTACCGTCGATCTCATAACGGTACTCATTACTCGGGCAAGCATAAACGATCTGCATTCTCCATTCTCTATCCCGGACTAATTTGAAATCATTTTTATGTGACTTAAGTAAGTCCGCGCGCAACCGTTCCGGCGAATACCTAACAGACCGCCCCCTCATATAGCCGACAAACATAAAAACAGAGAAGAAAGCAAAAAAGACCATCCATAAATCTTTCTTCGTGATTTCCGGCAAGCCCTTTTTCTTATTCTTCGTCATACGCCTCACTACCCTTTCACTTATGTGGAAATCTGACGCCTGCCTCGGCTCCACGCGTCCCGGCTTACCCCTGCCGGAACTCTGCCCACGGCCCCGCGCTCTTCCGCAGCAGGAACTCCGAGTGCCCCCGCACCACGTAGTCCTTCAACTCCCCGACGACCTCGTACCCCAGTCGCCGGTAGAGCTTCGCCGCCCCGCCGTTGAATGACGAGACGCACATGAATACATTCGGGCTCTCGCGGAAGATGCGCTCTTCGGCCCAACGGATGAGCCTGCTGCCGATCCCCTGCCCGCGGCGCCGCGGGTGCACGCACACCGTCTGGATGTAGCCCGCGAACGGCCCCGCCATGTTGATGATCAGGAAGCCCGCGACCGCCCCGCCGAGCCGGGCGACGTAGACCTCTTTCGATTGATCGCCGACGGTCTGTAAGCAGGCCTCGTAATTGCGCCCGAGCGTCAGCCACGGGTCGGTGTCGGCCATCATGCGGGCGCAGTCCTCAGTCTCCGACGCGCCGGCGAGCGGCCTGATCTCAAGGGTGTCATTGGCCGAAGGCGTCATTGATCTTCATCACCGCCACAGCAGCAGCGCAATCTCTACCAACGGAAACACCGCCGCGGCCAGGAGGACGGCGGCCAGCAACTTCAGGCCCCAGTGAAGTCGGTGGTAGGCGAAAAGCAGCGACACCGAGATGAAGAACAGCCCGGCGCAAATCGCGGGTATCGCGAAGAACAGCTCGATGTACCCGTGCGGGGAAGGCCGGGCGAGCCAGAACAGGAAGGCCCCGCCGGAGGCGAGCAGCAGGCCGAAGGCGAGACCTACGTAGTTCAACGCGGGGAATTCGGCCAGTGACTGTTTGATGCCCATACCGCCCTCTGTAGAGTAGGGGTCTCAAGCCCGGCACCGCATGTCTGATTGTACATGAGAGCCTTCGTGTCGGCGGTCGGGCGCAGGCCGTCGTTCGGCGGCGGCTACCAGTTCGATTCCCCTGTGTCGCGAAATATCGTGTGCTGATGTCCGTAGCCGGATAGGGCAAGGATTCGCTGAAAGGCCGCGCGCAGGCCGTCCGCCTCTTGCCCCCGGAACCCGCTGCACTGGGCTTGGATGGTGAAGGTCTGTGTCCGGCCGTTGACGGCCACACGCATGGTGCTCATAACCCAGGTGTCGGACGAATCGGGAACGCCCTCGACCCGGGGCGCTCGCTCCGGGACGCCGAGGAGGGCGAACGCGCTCACGAGCGAGTCCGCGTCGGGTCGGGTCACAGGCCCCTGGTACTGAGCCCAGCCCGCCGACTGAGACTCGCGGGCGAGGACGACCGCCCGGCCGTCGGCGATAAATCCCGGCTCCATGTAGCACGCGCGCAGCCAGCCGAAGAGGTACGGCGAACCGACGCCCGTTCGTGGGCCGACTGCCTCTGTCCAGTCGACCTCAACCATCGTGATCTCCTGCTGCATCCCTCTATCCTACTCGCCTTCCAGAGTCGCCTCGAAGCCGTATGCCACAAGCTCCTCGTAGGAAGCGCCCGGCGCTGTCATCACATGCCGACGCTCAGACCGCCCGAACTTCGGCGAGCCGCCCGACCGCGTGCTCGTCGTCCCAGCAGACGGCCGCCTCCCACGCGGCCGACGCCTGCGCGGCGATGTCGTAAGCGCCTTCGTCGAGCCCGGCGGCGTTGTGGGGCAGCGCCAGGTCGAGGTCGGGGACGTCGACGTGCGCCTCGTCCCAGTCGATGAGCGCGACCCGGTTCGCGGTCACGCGGACGTTGCGCGGGTTGGGGTCGCCGTGGACGACGCACGTCTCGCGCCCACTGAGCCGCGCCCACGCCGCGCGGCACCGGGCAACGCCCTCCCGCGGCATCGCGCCGAGGTCGACCTTCGTCCCTGTCTCTGCGTGCAGGAGGTCAATCGACGAACGCCACCCCGGGCGTTGCGGCCAGCCGCGCGTCAGCCGGTGGAGTCGGCGGAGCGTGTCGGCCACGCGGCGCCAGTCGGCCTCCGTCTCGGGCGGCCCGCCCTCCACGTAGGTCATCACCACCAGGCCGCCTGCGAACGAACGGCCGTCCTCCGTCGGGATCGGCACCGGCACGGCCATGCCTTCGCGGTCGAGGTGCCGGAGGAGTTCGGTCTCCCACGCGAGGTCGGCGTCGCCCCTGGCACCGAGGCGGCCGACCGCGAGACGCCCGTAGACGCGCACGCTCCACACGTCGTTGGCGACCCCGCCGGCGAGCGGCTCGACGCGGGCGGCGTCGGCGCCCCACTGCCCGAGTGCCTCCCATCCCACAGGCCGCATCATGGTCTCCAATCCGTCCGGCTAACGCCCTGCCTCACCCGCCGCCCCGCACGTCATGAGGTTTAATCAAGAGCGCCAGGGCGTATTCGGCAACAAAGAGCAGGGTGCCGCCCAGGATTAGCACTCCCCACCCGCCGAGGATGCCGAAGTCGAACAGGGCCAGAGTCGCGCCGCCGACTACGAGGTGCAGGCAATCACGGAACAGACGTTTCCGCCTGAGCCCGCGCTTGCGCGAATACTCGCTCTCGGGTGTGCGCCTCCACGCCCGGACGGCGTGGAAGCATAAGCCGAGCACGCCGGAGCCGATCAGGAGATACGAGTAGATTTTAGCCAGCATGTCCGGCATCCGCAGCCTCCCCGCTCATGGTCAGCGAAGCCGTCTAACGCCCGGCACCACCCGCCCGCACACCCGACGATGATGCGAGCCTCGCTTCAGCGGGTCGGGTGCGTGCCGTTTTTAGCCCGCCCGCTATGTCGCGTTTCGGTTCGGAGACGTAGTAGTCGTAGCTGCCGTCGCGGTAGGGGTCGCCGCCGAGGCCCGCGCCCGAGACGGCCTGGATGAAGTGGTACGTGTGCGTCCTTCGTCGCGTCAGCGGCGAAGGACGCACAGCCCACACGTAACTATTCCGCCGTGCGTGTGGACGAGACGACCTTGACCTTCCAGTTCTCCAGCGGCGTGCCCTGCGTGCGGAGGTTGGAGGTCAGGTAGTAGAGCCTGCGCGTGGCCGCGGAGTCGGGCGCCTGCGTGAAGCGGTCGTGGAGGTAGTGGGGCGGGATGCTCTGGTAGTAGAGCGTCGCGCTCACCCTCACGTTCCTCGGGTCGACGCCCGGCGGCAAAACTATCTCGTAACGCACGAGGCTCGTCCCGCTGCCGTCCTCGTAGCGCGGGTCGCCCCAGACCTTCTCCGCGTGCGTCGGCTCCAGGAACTCTTTCGGGATGACGCCACGCCCGTCCGGCCCCGAAGGCCCCTGCTCCGTCCAGCCGAACGGGAGCAGGCGGTTGTCCTTGATCACGAAGTCGCGCCGGATGAAGCTGCTCGTGATAAGGCAGTCGGCGTTCAGGTCTATCTCCTCGTAAACTTGCGCCTGATCCTGCCGCGTGATTGGGAAGCGCGTCCCCCAGAAGTGCGGCTGGTACTGCTGCGGCGTCACGTCCCTGCACTGCGCGGGGTAGTCCGAGCGCTCCGGCTTCCGCCCCGGCCCGTACGGTTCGAAGAGTTCCGAGGGCAGGGGCTTTCCGCCTTCGCCGTCCGTGATGACGCCGAGCGAGTCCGTGCAGCCCGAGCACCAGACCGTGCGCTCCTTCCCGCCGCCCGTGTCCACGACGCGCACTTCGAGGAAGCCGCGGCGGAAGCCGACGCCGCTCGGGAAGCGGTGGCCCGCCTTGTTCGTGACGAGCACCTCGGCCGTCAACTTCCGCCCGCTGACCTGGAAGGGCGAGAGGCTCACGTCGGCGGTGGAGTTCGCCGCCTGCTCGACGAAGGCGTCGATGGCGTTCGGCAGGTTGTCCGCGACCGGCTGCATGTAGTCGTTCTGCCGCAGGCCGAGAATCGGGTTCGAGAGAAGGTTCGCGCCGTTGGCGTAGCCGCGCTCCATGTACTGCCGGAACATCTCGAGCAGTGGGACATTCAAGCCCTGTAGCTGGTGGCGCGCGTAGCCGCTCTCGCGGATGCGGACGTGCGTCTTCTCGGGCGGGAGCCGCCCCTCGGTCGCGGGATACCGGTCGTCCTCGACGGCCGCGATGGGCTGCTGGATGAGCGGCACTGCGAGCGTGCCCGCGGCGTTCCGGTAGCTCGAACGCATGTGGCACTCCTGGCAGGTCTGCGCGCGCGGGCCGCCGCCGTATTCGTTCTGGTAGCCGCTGTTCAGCCACTCAAGGTAGGTCAACTGTTCGAGGCTGCTGTGCGTCAGGGGCTGCGGCTGATTCGCGGCGTTGCGCGGCGCGGGCTGCTTCCAGTCCACGACCGGCAGGTTGATGGTGTGGCAGCTCCCGCACATCCGCGCGCTCCTGATGTATGGGTCGTGCTTCGGCTTGACGGCGAGCGAGTTGTTCATGGGGTCTGTGACGATCTCGTCGTCCTTGAAAGGCCCGTACAGCTCGCCCGGCTCGCCGACCGTGAACTCGCCGGTGATGGCCTTCTCCAGAAAGTGCGTGAGCGTCCGCGGCTCGTCCTGCACGATGCGGTGGCAGGCCATGCAGCTGATGCCGTCGCGCGCCAGCGCCCCGTACTTGAAGTTGGGGTCCGATTCGTCGGTGATGTAGACGAAGTCGCGCTGGAAGTTCCCCTTGCCCACGCCGCCGTTGTCCGCGTCGATGGTGCGCTTGCCCATCACGCCGTGGCACTTGAAGCAGGTGTTCTCCAACATCCGTATCTGCGCTTCGGCGTTCGGCCGCGTCTTCAGAAAGGCGATCTCGCTGTCGAGCTGCGCGTAGAAGACCGGGTCGCGCCCGGCGAGTCCCATCGGCGACCAGCGCCACTCCGCGAACGGCGAGACGTTCATCGAAGGGGTCGTGCCGTCCGTCTGCGTCAGGCCCTCGTAGAGCATCACGTTGCCGCTGTAGACGATGCCGCTGTGGCAGCCGACGCACGAGTCGGAGGTGAGGAACGGCTGCGTCGGCTTGCCGTCCGCGCCCGCGCGCGCCCAGACGTGGTCGAAGGATTCGCCCGGCAGCCTCTTCGGGTCGTGCACGGGCTTAATCGAGTCGTAGAAGGAGACGAACTTCGGGTCGGGCGTCGACGCGGGGACGGGCGGCGGCGCGATCCTGACCTGAACGTGCCGCTCCTCAGTGTCGCTCTTGGCGGGGTCGTGGTGCACGGCCGGCGTGTAGGCCGTGTGGCCGCCGGTCACCCTGCACGGCGGGGGCGGCGTGGGCGTCGGGGCCGGCGGCGGCGCGGGGGCGTAGAACCAGGAGTTGTCGTCGTAATAAGTCAGAGGCTCGCCCGGCTGGTCTTTGATGTTCGAAAGTGCGCTGAAGGTCAGCTCCCTCTCGGCCGTCGAGTGGCAGCGCACGCAGTAGAGGCCGAAGCCGGCGTTGCGCATGGCGAAGGGCGGGTCGTTGTTGTCGGCGCACTGCTTGTCCCAAATCTCCGCCCAGTACCAGCCGTCGGCCGAGCCCTGTTTGTCCTTAATCATGACCGTCCAGTCGGCGACCGTCGGCGGCGCGTCGAAGCGGTAGCGGCTCGCGGGCGCGGGGTACTGCTCCTTGACGATGACGGCGCCGTCGGGGATGGAGCCCTTGCGCCCGCCTTTGAGCCAGCGGAAGACCTCCGGCGAGTAGTAGATTTTGACCGCGGGGTGGACGCCGTAGTAACTCCCTTTGACGTAAGGCCCCGTGTCGCGGACGCCCTTGTCCTCCGCCCAGCCGAGCTTCGTGTACTGGCGGCACTGTAGGAAGCGCGCGAGCTGTTCCTGATACTGCGGCATGCGCGCGGGCAGGAACGTGCTCGGCAGGGGCAAGGCGGGGACGTTCCGGCAGTCGTCCTCGGCGGCCTTCGCGACCGGCTGCTGTGCGCGCGCGCCGCCGAGCATCTGGGGCAGGGCCGAGAGAATCGAGCAGCCGCCGAGGAGGCAGGCGAGCACCAAGAGCTTTATGCGACGGGACATCGTATACGCTCCTTTAGCAGTTGATTGAGAAGGATTAACCACAAAGGATTAACCACAGAGACACAGGGGCACGGCTGGTTGAGTAATGGACTCAAAGCTGTGCCTCTGTGTCTCTGTGGTGAAATCCCTCCGCATATCCTAAGCTTCGGCGGCGCGGTCGGCGCTGACGGCGGCGCCGATGAGGGCGGTGACGTCGCTGGTCGGGATGACCTCGAAGGAGCTGCCCTGCAAGGGGCTCATCTTGACCATCTCGTGCAGGTACTGGTCGAGGAGGTTCGGCTGCACGTGGCCGGCGTTGGGGCCGGAGACGTAGAACTTGCCGGGGCCGTCGAGGTGCACGCTCGTCGCCGTCCCGGCCGCGATGGCGCGGTGCCACAGCTTTAAGAACTCCGTGCAGCGCGCGTCGCCGGCCGCCGCCTGCTCGAAGACCTCCTCGGGTTCGAGGTCGAGGAATCGCAGGCGCATCGCGCGGTGGCCAACGATGCCCTCAAGGTGGCCGACGCCGCCGCACCCGCAGAAGTTCTCCTTCGGGTCGAGCGTGACGACGGTGTGCCCGCCCTCCGAGAAGCCGCCGGCCTGCGGGTAGCGCCCGAGGCCCACCCCGACGCCGAGGAACCAGACGCGGACGAGCTTGTCCAACTGCCCGCGCGTGGCGGCCACGCCCGCCGCCAGTGCGGCCGCGTCGTTGAGGACGTGGACGCGCGCGCCGATTCCCTTCTCGACGAGGAGCGCGCTCAGAGACTCCGCCACGTTCAGCCCCTTCGTCTGTTTCAAGTTCGGCGAGTCTTCGACCAGCCCGCCGCGGTTGATGCCGGGGAAGCCGACGCCGACCGCGCCGATTTCGTGCCCGCGGCCGGCGGCCTCGACCTCGTCCGCGACGCGCCGGACGATCTCTTCGGCCGGCATCCCTTCGAGCACGTCGCGGAAGTCGCCCGCGTCGGGGAAGCGCCGGATGGCGCCGGCCAGCTCGTCATTCTCCAACAGGCCGACGGCGATGTGCTCAGTGACCAGCGCCCCGATTGTGTGTCCCATAGAAGCCTCTTAAAGTGAGAAAGAGTTCACCACAGAGACACAGAGACACAGCTAAAACACAGCTTCGTCTTTAGTCCTCTCCAAGCTGTGTCTCTGTGTCTCTGTGGTGTCTGTTCTCACATCCACTCAACTTGAACCGTCTTTAGCCGAATCTCGTCAGCTTGTTCAGCCCGTTGAACGCCGCCGCCTTGTAGCACTCGGCCAGCGTCGGGTAGTTGAAGACGGTGTTGACGAAGTAGTCCACCGTCCCCTTCAAGGTCATCACCGCCTGCCCGATGTGCAGAATCTCCGAAGCGCCCTCGCCGATGATGTGGACGCCCAAGACCTCTTTCGTGTCGCGGTTGAAGATGAGCTTCAGGCGGCCGGTCGTGTCGCCGCGAATCTGCCCGCGCGCGATCTCGCGGTAGTAGGCGACGCCGACTTCATAAGGCACGTCCTCGTCCGTCAACTGCTCTTCGGTCTTCCCGACGAAGGAGATTTCGGGGATGGTGTAGATGCCGTAAGGGTAGCTGGCCGGGTCGGTCTGCACCCTCGCGCCGAGGGCGAGCCCGGCCGCGATGCGCCCCTGCTCCATCGAGACGGACGCGAGGCTCGGGAAGCCGATCACGTCGCCGACGGCGAGGATGTGCGGCTGTTTGGTGCGGTACTGCTCGTCGACGCTGATGCGGCCGCGCGGGTCGGCCTCCAGCCCGGCGGCGGCCAGGTTCAGGTCGTCCACGTTCCCCTGCCGGCCGATTGAGTAGAGCAGGGCGTCGCCAGAGATTCGCTTGTTACTTTTCAGGTTGGCGACGACCGTCCCGTCCGCGGACGCCTCGACGCTCGCGACCTCTTCGTTGAGGCGGAGCGTGACGCGGTTGTCGCGCAGGTGGTAGCAGAGCGCCTCGACCATCTCCGAGTCCACGAAGCCGAGCAGGCGCGGCTGCTTCTCGATTAGGATGACGCGGACGCCGAGCGCGGCGAACATCGAGGCGTACTCGACCCCGATGACGCCGCCCCCGACGACGATGAGCGTCTTCGGGATGCTTTCGAGCGAGAATATCTGGTCGCTGTTGATGATCGTCCGGCCGTTGATGGGGACGAGCGGCGACTCGGCGGGCCTCGTGCCCGTCGCGATGACGATGGTGCCGGCCTCGTAGTCGGACTGCCCGCGCGAGTTCTGGACGCGGAGGTGGTTGGCGTCGATGAAGCTGGCCGAGCCGGGCAGGACTTCGATGCCGTTGCGCGAGAGCTGCGCGGTCGTCACGTCCACCTCGGTCTTGATGACCTGCTGCACGCGGAAGGAGAGGTCTGCGACCGTGATCTTCTCCTTGACGCGGTAGCTCATCCCGTAGATGCCCTGGTACTGGTAGCCCGACAGGTGCATCACGGCCTCGCGCATCGACTTGCTCGGGATGGTGCCGGTGTTGATGCAGGCGCCGCCCACCACCTCGCGCTTCTCCACGAGCGCGACGCGCTTCCCCAGCTTCGCCCCCTGGATGGCGGCGCGCTGCCCCGCGGGGCCGGAACCGATGACTAAGAGGTCGTAAGTCTGCATGGCTTTATCGCCTCGACCCTGACGTTTATCCAGAGAAGGAATTTACCACAGAGACACAGAGGCACAGCTTTGAAGTCAACCTGCTTCAAGCTGTGCCTCTGTGTCTCTGTGGTGAATCTTTTTTACCTTCACTCGAATCCTTAAAAAGAGAACTTCAAATGAAACTGCAAACGGCGCCCGGGCGTGAGGGTCGAGGTCGCCCGTCCGAAGCCGGGGGCTTCGAGGTAGCGGACGGGGACGCCGAAGTTGGCGCGGTTCGTCAGGTTAAAGACCTCGGCGCGGAAGACGAAGCTGCGCGACTCGTCGAGGCGGAACGTCCTGATGACGGCGACGTTCGTGTCGAGGTAGCTCCCGGCGCGGAAGGTGTTGCGCCCGACGCGGCCGTCCTGACCCAGCGGCGCGCGCAAGGTCGAGAGGTCGTCGGTCGTCAACCGCAAAGGCTGTCTGCGGTCGCCCGTCACTTCGAGGCCGCTCAGGTTGTCGAGGCGGTCGGTGAGGTTGCCGTCGAGGTTCACGTCGAAGATGGAGTTGACGGTGAAGGGCTGCCCCGTCTGGAACTGCGCCGTGCCGGCGACCTGCATGTTGTTGAAGACGAGGCGCGCCGCGTGACTCTCGAACACGGGGAAGTCGTAGACGGCGTGCGCGGCGAAGCGTTGGCGCGCGTCGAAGTTGGCGGGGCCGCGCTCGCCCGCGAGGGTTCGGCTGTTCTGCGGCAGGGCGGGCGCGCCCGCCAGCTCGAACACGTCCGACACGTCGTCCAAAACCTTCGAGAGCGTGTAGCCGGCGCGGTACAGCAGGCGCGAGCGCAGACGCCCGCGCAGCTCAAGTTGCAGCGCGTCGTAGCGCGACGTGGCCGTGTTCTCGAAGAACTCGACGCCGCCGACCTGCGGCACGGGGCGCCCGCCGACGAACGCCTGCCCCTGCCCGTTGGCCCGTTGTCCGATGGTCGTGCCCGGCTGGATGGCGACGCCGAAGAACTGCGGCTGGAAGCGGCCCTCGCCCTGGATGTTGATGTCGAAGGAGCGCAAAAGGGAGACGGCGTTCGTGCCGAGGTTCGGCGTCGTGAAGCGCGGCAGGTTGCGCGCCTGCGTGCCGACGTACGCGGCCGAGAGGAACGTGTCGCGCCCGAAGCGCTGCTCGAAGGAGAGGGCGTAATGGTGCGCCTCGGGCGCGTCGAGCCTGCGCGCGGGCAGCGTACTCTCGACGCCGCTCGCGCCGGGCAGGACGCCGCCCGCGCTCGCGAGCAGGTTGATGCGCGCGAGGTGATCCGTGAGCGGGACGCGCGGGTCGAGCGTGTTGAGCGTGCCCGGCAGGACGAGCCCGAGGTTCGGGTTCGAAGGGTTCAGAAGCCCGAGCGGCACGAGCGGGAACAGAAGGTTGCCGAAGCCGCCCGCCGTGTTCACCGTGACGAAGTTCGGGAAGACGTTGCGCGACTGGCTGACGACCGCGCCGAGAATCTGGTCGTTGAAGCGGCCGTAGCCGACGCGGATGCGCGTCGCGCCCGGCTCGCCGAACCAGTGCGGCGCGTAGGCGACGCCGACGCGCGGCTGGAAGTTGTTGCGGTCGGGTTCATAGACGCGCGAGCGGTTGTTGATGAAGGTCGCGAGGCCGGGCACGGGCGCGCTCATCGAGGCGGGAAACGTCTGCTCGATGCGGCCGTTAACCTCGCGCGCGGGGGTGTTGGTCTCGTAGCGCAGGCCGAGCGAGAGGGAGAGGTTCGGGCGCACGCGCCAGTCGTCCTGAGCGTAGAAGCCGAGCTGGTAGAAGCGCAGGTTGATGCCGGAGTCGCTGCCGCGCGTCAGGGTCTGGAAGAAGCCGCTGGCGGCCGAGGCGGCGGCGAGCGTCGAGGGCGCGACGAACTCGTTCGTGATGACGAGGCCGCCCGCGTTCGTCGTCAGTATCGGCGCGCCTTGGAAGCTGAGCAGCGGGCGGAAGTTTCGCGGCAGCACGCTGTTCAGCTCCGTGCGCCGGTCGTCGGTGCCGAAGATGAGGGTGTGATTCCCGCGCTTCAGGGTCAACTGGTCGGCGACCTGGTACGTGTTGTTGACGCGCTTCTGCGGGAAGTTGAAGACGTCCACGCCGACGGGGCTGTAGCCCGCGACGACGACCTGGCCGACGGGGCCGAGGCGTTGCTCGACCGTTCCACCCGATTCGCGGTAGAGGACGGGGCCGTTGTTGGGGACGATGCTGTTCGTCGTCTGGTTGAAGGTCGGCAGCGTCAGGTTCTCGAGCACGCGCGCGTTGAGCAGGAAAGGCACTCCGGGGAACGAGCCGCTCTCCAACGTGTGCGCGCGGTCGCGCACCTCGTCGAAACGAAGGCGCGTGCGGCCGTAGGAGAGGCGGAGCTGGTTGAAGAGGAGCGTGCGCGCCTCGGGAGCGGAAAGCTCGCTGTTGAAGAAGAAGGAGAAGTTCTGCGTGCGGACGCGCGGCTTCAGAGTCGAGAAGAGCGCGCCGCCCGTCACGGGAAGCTCGCGCCAGTCGTCCGTGAAGTTGTAGCGGCCCGTCAGGCTCTGCGCGCGCTCGCCGAGGCGGAAGTCCCGGTCGAGCTTGGCCGAAAGGATGAGGCCGCGCGCGCTCGCGGGCAGCCCTTCGGTGTAGGTGTTCGCGCCGTAGACGCCCGCGGGGTTGTTCGGGAACGGGAAGAGGCTGAAGACCGCGTCGCCGCCGGAGGTCGTCGGGAAGGCGAACTCGGGCAGGTTGCGGAAGCGGTTGAAGAAGAGGCCGCTCGCGCCGGAGCCGAAGGCACCGCGCTCCTCAACGGTGGGCACGGCGAAGCTCTGCTCCTTCGAGGCGTTCAAGACCTGCCCCTCGGCGCTCACGAAGTAGAAGAGCTGGCGCGCGCCCGCGGGGCCGCCCAAGACGAAGCCGCCCTGCCCGAGCGTGAACGAGTCTTCGCCGCCGCTCCCGTTGCGCGTCGTCAGAGCGTGACCGTTGATGGGGTCGAAGCGGAGCGTCTGCTGGTTGAAGTTGAAGTTAGATGCCGCGACGACCGGACGGCCGCCGGCCGTGAGCGGCGTGACGGCGTCGCCGTTGGCCGTGTCGAAGAAGTTGCGCGCGTTGAGCTGGCTCGAATTGAAGAGGCCGTAGAGCGTGCCGTGGTGCTCGCTCCCGCCCGAGCGCGAGATGGCGTTGACCTGCGCGCCGACGTTGCGCCCGAACTGCGCGGGCGCGAGCA
>JAFAZX010000099.1 GCA_019239425.1 Acidobacteriota bacterium | reverse complement strand
CCTCGGCGGCGCGGGGGTGGCGCGCGGCTACCTGGGGCGGCCCGACCTGACGGCCGAGCGGTTCATCCCCGACCCGCTGTCGGGGGAGGCGGGCGGGCGGCTCTACCGGACGGGGGACGTGGCGCGGCGGCTGGCTGGCGGGGAGTTGGACTTTTTGGGGCGGGGCGACGGGCAGGTGAAGGTGCGGGGCTTCCGCGTCGAGCTGGGGGAGGTCGAGGCGGCGCTGCTCAGGCACGAATCGGTGCGCGAGGCCACCGTCGTCGCCCGCGATGGCGGTGGCGAAGACAAACGTCTGGTGGGGTACGTCGTCCCCGCGAACGCAGGCGACTTCAGCCTGACGGCGTTGCAGAACTACCTGCGCGAGAAGCTGCCGGCCTTCATGATACCGACGGCGTGGGTGGTGCTGGAAGCGCTGCCGCTGACGCCGAACGGGAAGATCGACCGGCGCGCGCTGCCCGAGCCGACCTCGGCGGCCTCGGGCGAAGAGTACGTCGCCCCGCGCACCGCGCTCGAAGAGTTGGTGGTGGGCGTCTGGGCCGAAGTGCTCGGCGTCGAGCGGGTCGGCGTGGGCGACAACTTCTTCGACCTCGGCGGCCACTCGCTGCTCGCCGCGCAGGTCGTCGCGCGCCTGCGGCGCGCCTGCGCGGTAGACCTGCCGTTGCGCAGCATCTTCGAGACGCCGACGCCGGCACAGTTGGCCGATGCGTTGGCCGGGCTGCTCCGTTCCGAAAGCGGCGTGCAGGCGCCGCCGGTCGAGCGGGTCGAGCGCGTGGGGCCTTTGCCGCTCTCGTTCGGGCAGGAGCGTCTCTGGTTCCTCGAACAACTTGAGCCGGACAGTCTGGCCTACAACATGTCGGCCGCGGCGCGGCTCGAAGGCCCGCTCGACGTCGGAGCGCTGGAACGAAGTCTGAACGAGATCGTCCGGCGGCACGAGGTCCTGCGCACGAGCTTCGTCTCGAACGACGACAGGCCGCAACAAATCTGCGAGAGCGAATTGACGCTCAGGCTGAACGTGGAGCACGTGCTCGGGCGCGACGAGCAGGAGCGACAGGAGGCCGTGCAGCGCATCGCGGGCGAGGAGGCGCGACACCGGTTCGATCTGACGAAGGCCCCGCTGTTGAAAGTCCGCCTGCTCCGTCTGGGCGCGCGCACGCACGTCCTGCTGCTGACCACGCACCACATCGTCTGGGACGGCTGGTCGACCGCCATCTTCGTCAGGGAACTGGCCGCGCTCTACGAGGCTTTCAGTGTTGGCGGGCCGTCGCCGCTCGCGGAGCTGCCGGTGCAGTACGCGGACTACGCGGTCTGGCAGCGCGGGTGGCTGCGAGGCGAGCGGCTGCGCGAGCAAGTCGAGTACTGGCGTGGGCGGCTGGCCGGGGCGCCGCCCGTCCTCGAACTCCCCACCGACAGGCCGCGCCCCGCCGTGCAGACTTTCCGCGGCGGCCGTCACGCCGTCGAGGTGCCCGAAGAGTTGAGCGCGAGGCTCAGGCAGTTGGGCAGGGACGAGGGCGCGACGTTGTTCATGACCCTGCTGGCCGGCTTCGCGGCCTTCCTGCATCGTTACACGGGAGAGGAGGCGGTGGTCGTCGGGACGCCCGTGGCGAATCGCAGCCGGGTCGAGTTCGAAAACCTGATCGGCTTCTTCGTCAATACGCTGCCGCTGCGCGTGGACGTTGACGGCGGCCTCTCGTTCCGCGAACTGCTGGCGGGCGTGCGCTCGGCGGCACTCACCGCCTACGCGCATCAGGACGTGCCCTTCGAACAACTGGTCGCAGAGTTACAGCCCGAGCGCAGTCTGGGCCACGCGCCGCTCTTTCAGGTGATGCTGACGTTGGAGAACGAGCCGGCCGAGGCGGCGTCGTTCGGCGGATTGAAACTGAGCCGCCAGCAGAGCAGCACCGGGACGGCGAAGTTCGACCTCGCGTTCTTCGTCAAGGAGACGGCGCGCGGGCTCGAAGGCGAGTTGGAGTTCAATGCCGACCTGTTCGATAGCGTCACGGGCGCGCGCATGGCGGGCCACCTGCTGAAGCTGCTGGCGAGCGCGGCCGCCGACCCCGGCCAGAAAGTCTCCGACCTGCCGCTCGTGGAAGAAGAGGAGGAGCGGGTTCTGCTCGCGGAGTCGAAGGGAGAAGAGACGGACTGGCCCCGCACGGCCACCATCCATTCACTCTTCGAGGCGCAGGCGGCCGAGACTCCTTCGGCCCTCGCGGTCGTCGCCGACGACGAGCAACTGAGCTACGCCGAACTCGACCGGCGCGCCACCCGCCTCGCACACAGACTGCGCGCCCTGGGTGTCGGCCCGGAGGTGCGCGTCGGCCTCTGCCTCGGACATACGCCCCGACTGGTCGAGGCGATTCTGGGTGTGCTCAAAGCGGGCGGCGCCTACGTGCCCTTAGACCCCGAGTATCCGCGCGAGCGCCTCGCCTTCATGCTCAAAGACTCCGAAGCGCCGGTCGTGCTCACCGAGTCTTCGCTCGCCGCCGGACTCCCTGAGTCCGGCGCGCTCCAACTCTGCCTCGATGCCGACGCAGGTGAAGAGGGCGGGGAACTCGCCCCGTTGCCGCCCGTCGCGCCGTCATCGCTGGCCTACGTCATCTACACCTCCGGCTCGACGGGGCGGCCGAAGGGCGTGCAGATCGAGCACGCGGCGCTGGTGAACTACGTGTGGTGGGCGCGTGGGGCCTACCTGCGGGGCGAGCGGCTGGACTTCGCGCTCTACTCGTCGATTGCCTTCGACCTGACGGTTACCTCCGTCTACGTGCCGCTGGTGTCGGGCGCGTGCGTGCACGTCTACCGCAAGGCGGGCGGGCACTCGGCGCTGGAGGCGGCGCTGGAAGGCGACCGGGCGGAGGCGCTGAAGCTGACGCCGAGCCACCTGGCGCTGCTGGCGGCGCGCGACAACCGCGGGAGCCGGCTGCGGCGGCTCGTCGTGGGCGGGGAGGCGCTGACGACCGAGCTGGCGCGGGCCGTCCAGCGCAGCTTCGGCCGGGAGGTGGAGATCTACAACGAGTACGGGCCGACGGAGGCGACGGTCGGGTGCATGATCCACCGGTTCGGGGCGGGGGCGGACGACCGCGTCCACGTGCCCATCGGGCGGCCGGCCGCCAACGCGCGCGTCTACGTCCTGGACGAGCGGCTGCGGCCGGTGCCGGTGGGGGTGGCGGGCGAGCTCTACCTCGGCGGCGCGGGGGTGGCGCGCGGCTACCTGGGGCGGCCCGACCTGACGGCCGAGCGGTTCATCCCCGACCCGCTGTCGGGGGAGGCG
>JAFAZX010000088.1 GCA_019239425.1 Acidobacteriota bacterium | reverse complement strand
CGCCTTGTCCAGCGCGATGCGGTCGACCACCGGCATGCTCGCCGGGTTCTCCGTCCCCGCCACCACCTGCTGCGGCGACTCGCCGTCCTCCGTCACCTGCTCGACCTTCACGCCCCGCCGCCGGAAGTGCATCAACACCTGGTTGACCGTCAGCCGGTGCAGCCACGTCGTAAACGCCGACTCGCCGCGGAAGGAGCCGGCCTTGCGGTAGAGCTGGATGAAGACCTCCTGGGCGAGGTCTTCGGCCTCGGCCGTGTTCGCCGTCATCCGCAGGCACAAGCTGTAGACCCGGCGCGAGTGGCGCGAGTACAGCTCCTCGAACGCCGCCATGTCTCCCGCCGACGCCGCCTGCGTCAGCTCGTAGTCTTCGGCGCTTTCGATCTCGAACTCGGGTCTCGTCACGTCTTCGAACGTCCGGCCCAGTAGAAGGTCGCCCGTCCTCAACTCACAACTCTCCAGTTTGAAAGTCACGCCGACGCGCCCGCCTTTTGTCGAGGTCTTAGAGCTGTCTAGCCCGGCAGGGGTCTGCGGCCAGTCCTCGGAGGGATTTCGGCCTGTTGCCGGGTCTATTCGGGACTGTGATGCGGGGCGCGCCGCGCGTCGTTGCCCTACCCCGCCTGAAATCAACGTCTTCCGCCGCCCCGAATTCTAGCACACGCCCCGCGCGCTAGACGGTCTCGGCGCTGTAGCGCGCGAGCAAGCCCGTGCGCACGACGTGCCTGTGCACGCGCACGAAGAGCCAGCAGGCGAGCAGCACGTAGGCGAACGCGAGCAGTACGCCCCACACGAGCGCGGCCCAGGAGACCGCGCCGCCCGCGACGACCGAGCGCATCCCCTCGAAGACGTAAGAGGGCGGGAGCGCCCTTGCCGCGCCGCGCATCCAGAGGGGCAGCGTCGAGAGCGGGTAGAAGACGCCCGCGAACGGCGAGACCAGAGCGGGCAGGGGCCACACGAACCACTCCGAAGCCGGCCCGAACCTCAACACGACCGCCGCGCCCACCACGCCCAGGGCGATGCCGAACAGGAAGAGCACCAAGAGGAACGGCACCAGCAGAATCCCGTACGACGCGAACGAGAGGCCGAACACCGCCGACGCCAGCACGAGCATGACGAGCAGCCCGACGGCGCTCGTCGCGATACTCGAAAGGACGAGGCCCGCGAGGTACTCGGAAATCTTCAGAGGCGAGGCGAAGAAGTTGAGAAAGTTGCGCGACCAGACGTCCTCCAGAAACGCGGTCGTCACCCCGTGCATCACGCGCGCGAAGAAGTCCCAGAGCAACACCGCGCCGAGCAGCGCCGGCACGAAGTTGTAGCCGGGCGCCGCGACCGTGTTGAGGTAGCGCGTGATGAATCCCCAGAGGATGATGTCGACCGTGATCCACGCGAAGAGCGGCAGCACGCGCGCGACGCTCCCGCGCAGCAGGTAGAACTGCCTTAGAAAGATCGCCGCCGCGCGCGACGCCCTCACGCGGCCACACCCGGCACGAGCGTCAGGGGCTCGCGCGCCACCGCGATGAAGAGGTCTTCGAGCGAGTCGCGCCCGTGCTCACTCGGTAACTTTCGCGGGTCGCCTTCGAGCAGCACGCGCCCCTTCGAGACGAAGAGCACGCGGTCGCAGACCTCCTCGACCTCGTACATGTTGTGCGAAGTCCAGAGCACGCCGCACCCTCCGCCCGCGGCGAACCGCCGCATGCGCTCGCGCGTCTCGCGCGCCGAGGCGGGGTCGAGCGAGGCCGTCGGCTCGTCGAGCAGAAGCAGGTGCGGCCGGTTGAGCATCGCCTTCGCCAGGGCCACGCGCGTCTGCTCGCCCGAGGAGAGCACGCCGCACTTCGCGTCGCGCAAGTGTCGGAGGTCGAACTCTTCGAGCAGCTCCCTGATTCTTTGCGAGAGGTTGGTGACGCCGTAGAGCATCCCGAAGACGCGCAGGTTCTGCGTGACCGTGAGGTTGCCGGGCAGAGGCGCGTAGACGGCCGCGAAGTTCGTGCACGAGAGGGCGCGCGAGCGCTCGCGCCGCACGTCCACTCCCTCGACCTCGATGGTGCCGGCCGTCGGCTCCAGCACGCCGAGGATCATGTTGATGGTCGTGGTCTTCCCCGCCCCGTTCGGCCCGAGCAGCCCCACGATCTCGCCGCGCCCCACCTCGAACGACACGCCGTCCACCGCCACGGTCGCCCCGTAGACCTTCCGCAGCCCCGCGACCGACAGAACCTTCGGTTGTCTCTCACTCATTTGGCATGAGTGTACACGATGCCGCGCGACTATGTTATTTCTTGCCTAGTTCCTCGGCGCTTCGGTGTATCTGCTCGCTGAGGGCGATGATGCCTGAGAGGTCGCGGCTGGCCTTGGTCGATTGCTCAAGGTCAACGACGCCGGGCCGCTGGAAGACGGGGTTCCATGCGAAGCTGTTGACCAGCCCGTCCAGCCTCTTGACGGCCGAGCGTAGCGCCTCCGGCGACTCTATCTCCGCGGCCTTCTCCGTCTTCTCCACTTCGGGGAGCGAGAGGTATCCTTTCAGACGCGCGGCGCGCTTCCTGACCTCGGCCGACTCCCTGCGGACGCGCGCGTAGTCGAGCTCGGCCTTCGGGTCGGCCACGCCCGCGAGCGAGTAGTTGACGAGCTGCAACTGCTTGAAGTCCTCGGCCACCTCCGCGTAGGCCGGTCGCACGTCGGGCCGCTTGACAGGCTGCCTCGTCGCACGCTTCTCAAGGTCTTCGAGCATCCGCTGGCGCATCAGCAGGTCGGCCCTCCTTGCGTCACGCTCACGCGCAGACTGCGCGCGGGCGGCGGGCACGAGAGCGATGAGAGAAAAGAGGGACAAGACCGCGAAGGTCACTAACGGGGAGCGGCGTGTGTGGTCTGACATATCCCCTCCCGAGGGCGTTTGACGAAAAGGTCGGGGGCGGAAATGCTCGCGAGGGCGGAACCGCAAAGGATTCGGAATGGTATGCCCGGCGACCACGGATAGTCAACAAAATCCACGCCGTCGTTCGACCGGACGAGGAACTGACTCTTATACTCGCGCCATCATGTCCAGGAAGATTCGCGCCGCCTCCGTCCAATTCCACCACGCGCCGGGCGACAAGCGCGCCAACCTCGAAAAGGTGCGCGGCTTCGTCCGCAAGGCCGCCGAGCAGAACGTCGAGCTGCTCGCCTTCCCTGAGATGTGCGTCACGGGCTACTGGCACGTCCGCAACCTCGCGCGCGAGGAGGTGGACGCGCTGGCCGAACCCGTCCCCGAAGGCCCCGCGACCGCCGAGCTCCTCTCGCTCTCGAAGGAGTATGGGATGACGATAGGCGCGGGCCTCATCGAGCGCGCGGGCGACGGCTCGCTCTACAACGCCTACGTCGTCGCGATGGCGGACGGGCGCGTCGAGCGACACCGCAAGCTCCACGCCTTCGAGGGGCCGCACATGCGCTCGGGCGACTCCTACACGGTCTTCGACACGCCGCACGGCTGGCGCGTCGGCGTGCTCGTCTGCTACGACAACAACATCGTCGAGAACGCGCGCATCACGGCATTGATGGGCGCGGAGGTTCTGCTCGCGCCGCACCAGACCGGCGGCTGCCGCTCGCGCAGCCCGCGCGCGATGGGCGCCATCGACCCTCTGTTGTGGGAGCGCAGGCTCGAAGACCCGGCGGCGGTCGAGGCCGAGTTCCGCGGGCCGAAAGGGCGCGGCTGGCTCATGCGCTGGCTCCCCTCGCGCGCGCACGACAACGGCATGTACCTCGTCTTCAGCAACGGCGTCGGCGCCGACGACGACGAGGTGCGGACGGGCAACGCGATGATCCTCGACCCTTACGGCGAGGTGCTGGTCGAGACGGGGAAGGCCGACGACGACATGGTCGTGGCCGAACTCGATTCGGAAGTCATCCCGACCTCTTCGGGTCGCCGCTGGCTCACCGCGCGCCGGCCCGAGTTGTACGAGCCGCTCACGAAGCCCACGGGTAAGGAGCGGGACACGCGCTCCGTACGCTTCGGGCTCGATTGATACGAACTCTCGGACGCGCCCTTCGCTGAAACCTTTTCGCGCGCCGCGTCACTGACTCTGCGTAAGGCGTGGGGCGGCAAGACGCGGAACTTTTACCCCGCCCCTTCGTCTTACACTTTCATCAGCAGCTCTTTCATCCGGCGGTTGAGTTGGGCGCCCTGAACCGACCGCCCGCGCTGTTCATAGTTCACGGGGCGATCCGTTTTTGATTCGGAACTTTCCGGCCTGAACGTGGGAAGTAAGAAAAGGGGCTGTCGCCACTTGCAGTAGCGACAGCCCCCTCCGACTAACATTTCGGAGGACGCCGGAGCGCGCCGAAGATGTGTCGTCTGGACAACACGCATCTTAGCGCACCCCGGCCGCTCCGACAACGACGCGGTTAAAGCAGCCGAGCGGGGGTGCGTCCTCCCGCACAAACAAATCCATCGTCCGCGCGCGCCGCCCTCCCCAGGGGCGCGGCCGGGGACGTCTGTCTTCAGAGGGGAGGAAGTAAGATGAAAACCAAACTCTCGGCCGTCCTCTTCGTCTTCCTTGCGACCTTAGGCGCGCGCGCGCAGTCGCCCGACTCCGTCAAGTCTTTTCACGAGCGCGGCACCGAGCGCTACGAGCGCGGCGACTTCGAAGGGGCCATCTCCGACTTCACGTCCGTCATCGACCTGAGTTCGAGCCTGCGGAAGAACGGGGCCAGGCGCGGCGACGCGAAGGCCGAAGAGGCTTTCGCCGCCGCGCGCGTGCTCGACCCGCGCGCGGCCTCCGCCTACCTCAACCGGGGCGTCGCGCGCCTGGCGCAGGGCGACCACGACGGCGCCATCAAGGACTTCGACCAGGCGCTCTTCATCAGCCCGAGCCTGAAGTGGGGCTACTACGACCGCGCGACGGCTTGGTTCCTGAAGGGCGAGACCGCGCGCGCGCTGGAGGACTACGAGAAGGCCCTGCGGCTCGACCCGCGTTTCGCCGTCGGCTACGTGGGGCGGGGTAACGCGCGGATCGAGAAGGGCGACCGGGCCGGCGCCTTCGCGGACTTCGAAGAGGCCCTCAGGCTCGCGCCGCGCGACGCGCGCGTCTACTACAACCGCGGCGACGCGCGCCGCCTGACGGGCGACGCGGCGGGCGCGCTCGCGGACTTCGAAGAGGCTCTGCGGCTCGACGCGCGCTACGCCGACGCGTACTACGGGCGCGGCCTGTTGCGGCTCGCCGCGGGCGACTCGGCCGGCGCGGTCGCGGACTTCACGAAGGCGCTCGGCCTGAGTCCCGGCCACGCGCTGGCCTACGCCAACCGCGGCGTCGCGCTCATCGCGCAGGGCAGGAGCGCGGAGGCCGAAGGCGACCTCCGCCGCGCGCTCGAACTCGACCCCAGCCTTCGCGGAGAGGTCGAGCCCCGGCTCGCCTCGCTCAAGCCGCAGAAGCGTTAAGAAATCCCCCGCCCCGCGCCCGACCCGGAAGAGCGTCCTCACCGCTCCCCTTCCCTCACCCATTTCATAAAAGAGGCGGCCGGAAGAGGTCTGTTGACAAACTCAGCGGACGTGGAATACTAGCCGACGTAAACGGTTTCGTCACCAATCCGGAAGGGTAAGCCGACATTGCCAGACCCATGCGTCGCCGGTATCGACATCGGCGGGACTAAAATCGCCCTCGCCGTCGCCGACCTCGAAGGCCGAATCATCGAGCAGAAGCGCTTCCCCGCGCGCACCAGCGAGCGCGGGCCGCACGCTATTATTGAAGAGGCGCTCTCGGAGATAGAGCGCATGCTCGGCAGCGCCGGCTCGCGCCTGGACGCGGTCGGCATCGGCTGCGGCGGCCCGCTCGACCGCGCGCGCGGCCTCATCCTCTCGCCGCCGAACCTGCCCGGCTGGGACGAGTTCCCCGTCGTCCAAATAGTCGAGGAGCGCCTGGGCGTGCCCGCGCTGCTCGACAACGACGCCAACGCCGCCGCGCTCGGCGAGCACCGGCACGGCGCGGGCCGTGGCTACAGGCACCTCGTCTACATCACGCAGTCCACAGGCATCGGCGGCGGCGTCATCGTGCGCGGCGAGCTCGTGCACGGCGTCTGCGACGGCGCGGGCGAGGTGGGGCACATGACCGTGCTGCCGGACGGCCCCGTGTGCGGGTGCGGCGGGCGCGGGTGCCTCGAAGCGCTCTGCTCGGGGACGGGCATCGCGCGGCGCGCGCGCGAAAGGCTGGCCGCGGGCGCGTCGAGTGCCCTCTCGTCTTTAAGCTCGGAAGAGGTGACGGCGCGGGCGGTGGCAGAGGCCGCGCGCGCGGGCGACACGTTAGCCTCTGAGGTCTGGGACGAGATGATTCACTACCTCGCGGTCGGGGTCGGCAACCTCTTCAACGCCCTCGCGCCGGAGGCCATCGTCATCGGCGGCGGCGTCTCGGAGGCGGGCGAGCAGCTCTTCGCCCCTTTGCGCGAGCGCGTGCGGGAGCGCGCGCGGATGCTGCCGCCCGAGAAGATCAACATCCTGCAAGCCTCGCTCGGCGGCGACAGCGCCCTCCACGGCGCCGTCATCCTCGCCCAGGCCGCGCGCGCCCGGCGCGCCGAACCGACAAGTTGAGAGGACAACCGGGATGACTTCATATCAATCGTCACTTGAGAGTGGAGCAGAAGGCAGTTCACCACAGAGACACAGAGGCACAGCTTCGTCTTCAGTCCTCGACGAGCTGTGCCTCTGTGTCTCTGTGGTGAAATCACTTTCGCTCAAAGCTCTAGCGACGACGACAATCGTGACCGCACTCCTCTTCTCCGCACAACCTGACGCAAGCGCGCAGGCGCGGGCAAACAAACCGCAGTGGTGGAAGCACGCGGTCTTTTACGAGATTTACCCGAGGAGTTTTAAGGACTCGAACGGCGACGGCGTCGGCGACTTGAACGGCATCACGTCGGAGCTGGACTATCTGGCGAAGCTCGGCGTGGACGCCGTCTGGATCACGCCCTTCTACCCTTCGCCGCAGGTGGACTTCGGCTACGACGTGAGCGACTACGAGAACGTCGACCCGCAGTTCGGCACGCTCGCGGACTTCGACCGCCTCGTCAAAGAGGCGCACACGCGCCACATCCGCGTCGTCATCGACTTCGTCCTCAACCACACCTCCGACCAGCACCCCTTCTTCAAAGAGTCGCGCGCCTCGAAGACGAACCCCAAACGCGACTGGTACGTCTGGCGCGACCCCAAGCCCGACGGCGCGCGCCCGAACAACTGGTCTTCCTCCTTCGGCCCCGTCGCCTGGACCTTGGACGAGAAGACCGGGCAGTTCTACTACCACTACTTCTACCCGCAGCAGCCCGAGCTGAACTGGCGCAACCCCGCGGTCGAGAGGCGCATGTTCGAGACCGTGCGGTTCTGGCTCAGGCGCGGCGCCGACGGCTTCCGCCTCGACGCCGTGAATTATCTTTTCGAAGACCCCTCCTTACGCGACAACCCCGTGCTGCCCGAGCTGCGGCCCGGCACCACGACCGGCGAGCACCTGCAGGAGAAGAAGTACAACCGCGACCTGCCCGAAGTGCAGGACGTGATGGTGCGCCTGCGCGCCTTTAACGACTCGGTCAACCCCGAGAGCGTGCTCATCGGCGAGGCGTACGTGCCGAAGTGGGAGGAGCTGATGCGCTACTACGGCCCCTCGGACAACGGCGTGCACCTGCCCTTCAACTTCTTCCTCATCATGGAGCCGGCGCGCTCGAAGTTAGACGCCAACGTCTTCCGCTCGGTCATCGCGGCTTCGGAGAACGCCTTGAAGGGGCGCTGGACGACCTACGTCCTCTCTAACCACGACAACCCGCGCCACTACGACCGCTACGGCGACGGCCGGAATAACGATGCTATCGCCAAGCTGACCGCGACGATGCTCCTGACTTTGCGCGGCTCGCCGTTCCTCTACTACGGCGAAGAGATCGGCATGGTGACGACCGAGCCGAAGACGATTGACGAAGTCCGAGACCCCGTCGGCCGACGCTACTGGCCGGCCAACAAGGGGCGCGACGGCGAGCGCACGCCGATGCAGTGGGACGCGACCGCCAACGCGGGCTTCACCCGGGGCACGCCCTGGCTCCCCGTCCCGCCGAGCGCCAGAGAGCGCAACGTCGCGGCCGAAGCGCGCGACCCGAATTCGGTACTCAACTTCTACCGACAACTCATCGCGCTCCGCCGCCGCAGCCCCGCGCTCCTCGACGGCGACTACGCCAGCATCGGCACTGACCCTCACGTCTATGCCTACAGGCGTCGCGCGCGGGGACAGACCGTCATTGTCGTGCTCAACATGTCGGCCGAGCGTCGCGCGTTTATGCCGCCACGGCCCGCGAGCGGCCCGCAGGCGTACGCCATCGCGCTCGCCACTCAGGACGTGAGGATGCGCCCCTTCGTCGCCGGCGAATTGAGCCTCGCGCCCTTCGAGGCCGTCGTCCTTGAAACGCGCAACCGGTAAGAGACTCCTTTCATAAAACAGATGATGCGTCGATTGATTCTCTCGCTCTGTCTCTCTTCCCTTCTGCTCCCGGCCCTGCCCGTCGGCGCACAGACGAACGTGGCGACGCCGGACTATCTCAACCCGCGCCTTCCCATCAGACGGCGTGTGGACGACCTCGTCTCGCGCATGACGCTCGAAGAGAAGGTCGCCCAGATGATGAACAAGGCGCCGGCGATTGAGCGCCTTAACGTCCCCGCCTACGACTGGTGGAACGAGGCGCTGCACGGCGTCGCCTACGCGGGCCACGCCACCGTCTTCCCGCAGGCCATCGGCCTGGGCGCTTCGTGGAACGAGGACTTAATCAAGTCGGTCGCGACGGCCATCTCGACGGAGGCGCGCGCCAAGTACAACGACGCCGTCCGGCGCGACTTCCGAAAACGCTTCTACGGACTCACCTTCTGGTCGCCGAACATCAACATCTTCCGCGACCCGCGCTGGGGAAGAGGGCAGGAGACCTACGGCGAAGACCCTTACCTCACCTCGCGCCTCGGCGTCGCGTTCGTCAGAGGCATGCAGGGCGACGACCCGAAATACTTAAAGACCATTGCGACGCCCAAGCACTACGCCGTGCATTCCGGCCCGGAGTCGCAGCGCCACACCTTCGACGCGCACCCGCCCGAGCGCGACCTCGAAGACACGTACCTGCCGGCCTTCCGCGCCGCCGTCACCGAAGGGAAGGCCGGCTCGGTGATGTGCGCCTACAACCGCCTCAACGGCGAGCCGCTCTGCGCGAGCCCGCGGATGCTTCAGGAAATCCTGCGCGACCGCTGGGGCTTTTCGGGCTACGTCGTCTCGGACTGCGACGCCGTCGCGGACATCTACAAGAAGCACGGCTTCAGGAAGACCGAAGAGGAGGGCGTCGCCGTCGCGGTCAGGACTGGGACTGACCTGACCTGCGGCTACGAGTACCGCGCGCTGCCCGCGGCGGTCAAAGCCGGCCTCATCGCGGAGTCCGAAATCGACACGGCCGTGAAGCGTCTCTTCGAGGCGCGCTTCCGCCTCGGCATGTTCGACCCGCCGGACGCGAACCCTTACGCGCGCATCCCGCTCGAGGTGAACGACTCGGCCGCCCATCGCGAACTCGCGGCGCGCGCGGCGCGCGAGTCCGTCGTGCTGCTGAAGAACAGCGGGAACGCGCTGCCTCTGAAGAAGGACTTGAAATCAATCGCCGTCATCGGCCCGAACGCGGACTCGCTCGAAGTGCTTCTCGGCAACTACCACGGCATCCCTTCGAAGTGGGTCACGCCGCTCGAAGGCATCCGCCGCAAGGTCTCGCCGCAGGCGCGCGTTACTTACGCGCTCGGGACGACGCTCACGGGCGAGGCCATACTTCCCGTCCCCGCGTCGGCGCTCTTTCGGGACGCGGCCAAGACTGAGCCCGGACTCAAGGCAGAGTATTTCGACAACAAGGACTTGCAGGGCACTCCGGTCGCGACGCGCGTGGACGCGCAGCTCAACTTCGAATGGTTCACGGACGCGCCCGTCCCCGGCATCAACACGGACAACTTCTCCGCGCGCTGGACGGGCTACTTCGTCCCGCCCGCCTCGGGCACGTACCGCCTCGGCGCGCGCGCCGACGACGCCGTGCGCGTCTTCCTCGACGAGCAGCCGCTCGTCGAGAACTGGCGCGACGGCAGCGCGAAGACTTTGACGAAGGAGGTCACGCTCGAAGCCGGACGCGCTTACAAGCTCCGCGTCGAGTACTACGAGCGCTACGCTTCCGCGACGGCCAAGCTCGTCTGGGGGCCGCCCGGCCTCAACGAGACTCTGCGCGCGGAGGCGCTCAAGGCCGCGCGCGAGTCGGACGTGGTCGTGTTGGCTTTGGGCCTCGCGCCCTCGCTCGAAGGCGAGGAGATGGACGTAGCCGTCAAGGGTTTTCAAGGCGGCGACCGCACGAGCCTCGACCTGCCCGACGCGCAGGAGGATCTACTCAAGGCCGTCGCCGCCACGGGCAAGCCCGTCGTCCTCCTCCTCCTCAACGGCGGCGCGCTCGCGGTCAACTGGGCGCAAGGGAACGTGCCCGCCATTGTCGAGGCCTGGTACCCGGGCGAGGAGGGCGGGACGGCTCTGGCCGACGTGCTCTTCGGAGACTACAACCCCGCGGGCCGTTTGCCCGTCACCTTCTACAAGTCGGTCGAGCAACTCCCCCCCTTCGAAGACTACCGCATGGACGGGAAGACGTATCGCTACTTCAAAGGCGAGCCGCTCTACCCGTTCGGGTACGGCCTCTCCTACACGACCTTCAGGTACGACGGCCTGAAGCTCGGTGCGAAGAGTTACGCGGCGGGCCAGAACGTCGAGCTGAGCGTCGAGGTGCGGAACACGGGCGCGCGCGCGGGCGACGAGGTCGTGCAGCTCTACGTGACCGGCCCTGAAAGCTCAACGCCCGCCCCGTCGCGCGCGCTCAAGGGCGTGCGCCGCGTCCGCCTCAAGCCGGGAGAGAGGAGGCGCGTCAACTTCACACTCACCCCGCGCGACCTTTCACTCGTGGACGCGCAAGGCCGTCGACTGCTTGAGCCGGGCGAGTTCCGTGTCTCAATCGGCGGCAAACAACCCGGCTTTACCGGCGCGGCCGATGCGCCCACGACCGGCGTCGTCAGCGGCAGTTTTACGGTGACGGGCAAGACCGTCGAGCTTAAATAAAGGCGGTACCACCCGCGGTAGCGGGCCGCACTGACCTGATTTGCGTATGCGCTCTTACTTAAAGGCAGTCGTCCTTCTTCTCTGCGCCTCGGCCGGCGTCGTCGCGCAGGATGTTCCCTTCAAACATCCCGCGCCCGTCACGATGGCGCAGTTGAAGAACATGAAGACTTCGGGCGTCTCGGTCGCAGAGGTCTCGGACTACGTCTTCGGAAATTATCAGGGCGGGTTCGAGTCGCCGCCGCACGCCGACGTCAACCCGAAGAAAGCCTTCGTCATCTACTGGCGCGACTTCCCACAGCGCTTCGTCTTCTCGCACGAGGCGAGCTACTGCCCCTGGTTCGAACTCCCGAGCGGCGTCGCGCTCTCCTACCAGTTCTTCGAGGGCAACGAGGGCTGGGCCGAGCTGTTCAACGACCCCGGGCGCAGAGAGCGCAACAGCTTCGTGGACGTCATCGAGGCCGGCCCGCGCCGCGTGTGGGTGCGCTGGACGTACCTCGGCGTCAACATGCAGTCGGGCGCCGCCGCCTTCCGCGGCACCGAAGACTTCTGGGCCTTCCCGAACGGCCTCATCCTCCGCCGGCAGAGCTACGAGTCCCTGATGCCCAATGATAAGCGCGGCTACGCGCGCGAGCCCGTCGAGCTGATTGCGATGACGCCCGTCGGCAAGCTCTGGTTCGACGTGCTCGAACGGGACGCGCAGACGGGCGAGAGCCACGCCTTCGCCGGACTCGACGCCTTCACGAGCGCGCGCGCGGACGTCTACTGGAAGCCCGCGCCCAAACCCGGCAAGCCCTTCACGAGTACCGCGCGGCGCACGGGCTCGCCTTGGAAGGAGTTGGACGATGCGCGCGGGTTTGCCGGCATCATCCCCTTCCGTGAAGGCTCGCCATTCTTCGTCGTCGGCGACGCTTCGGGCTACCCGCACGAGACCGTGCGGATGAAGGAACATTCGGACAAGGCGACGGGCGGCTGGGGCTGGCGGAGCCTTTCGTGGGATCACTGGCCCGTGGGCTGGCTCAACAGCCAGGCGCACGACGTGGACGAAGAGTCCTACAAAAAATACCCGAGCCACTTCGCGCCCTTCGGCCTCGACCTGTGGAGCATGTCGAACGAGGAGACCGAGCGGCGCGACTTCTACTCCTTGATGGGAGTCGCGGGGAAGGACTTTGAGTCCGTCCGCCGCCTCGCACGCGAGTGGCTGACGAAAGGCGCGACCGACCCGTGGCGCGCCGCCGCGCTCCGCCCACTGCGCGGCCGGTAGGGTGAGAAGATGGTCAACCACAGAGACACAGAGACACAGCTTGGACACAGCTAAAGGCATCAAGCTGTGTTCCTGAGCTGTGTCTCTGTGTCTCTGTGGTTAACCCCTCGTTGATTACCAGAGATGTTGATGACAAAGATAAGCCTTGCCGTCTTCCTAACACTGCTCCTGCCCCTCGCGCCCACGGCCGGCGCGCAGCCGCGCGTGTTCGACGCGGCGCGGTACGTCGACACGTTCACGGGGACGGCCAACTCGCCCCTGCCCGACTACCTCGGTGGGAACGCCTCCGGCAACACCTTTCCGGGCGCGACGCTGCCGTTCGGCATGGTGCAGTTCAGCCCCGACACCTCGAACGGCTTCGGCCCCGAAGACCGCGGCAGCTACGTCTATAAAGACACTGCCATCCGCGGCTTCAGCCTCACGCACCTGAGCGGGCCGGGCTGCCCCGTCTTCGGCGACGTGCCCTTCATGCCGATTGCGGGTCGCGTCGAGAAGTCGCCGGCCTCCGCGCCCGCCGACTACGCGGCGAAGTTCTCGCACGAGAAGGAGAGCGCCTCGCCCGGCTTCTACGAAGTCGCTTTGGAGTCGGGCGTGAAGGTGAGGCTGACCGCGACGACGCGCACGGGCTTCGCCGTCTTCGACTTTCCGAAGAGTAAGGATGCGACGCTGCTCGTCAACGTCGGCCGCAACGCCTCGGGCGTGCAGGAGGCCGAGTGGTACGCGGAGGGCGACCGCCGCATGACGGGGATGGTGGCGAGCGGGGCCTTCTGCGGCACGCGCAACCGCTACGTCCTCTACTTCGCGGCGGAGTTCGACCGCCCGTTCAACTCGTTCGGCTCTTGGGACGGCGAACGCGTGCTGCCCGGCGTGAGTCCTGCGAAAGGGGGAAAGCAGACCGGCGGCTTCGTCACGTTCGACGGCTCTCCCGCCAACACCGTCCGCATGAAGGTCGGCGTCTCTTACGTCAGCGTCGAGAAGGCGCGAGCGAACCTGCGCGCGGAGAACGAGACTTGGGACTTCGAAGCGGTGCGCGCGCGCGCACGCGACCGCTGGAACGAAGCGCTCGGGCGCGTCCGCGTCGGAGGTGGGACGGAAGCTGAGACGAAGGTCTTTTACACGGCGCTCTATCACACGCTTCTGCACCCGACCACCTTCGGCGACGCCGACGGCGAGTACATGGGTTTCGACGACCGCGTACATAGGACGCCGGGGCACACGCAGTACACGAACTTCTCCGGGTGGGACATCTACCGCTCGCACTCGCCGCTCGTCGCGTGGCTGTTTTCGGATGAAGCGAGCGACATGGCGCAGTCGCTCGTCAACGACGCGGAGCAGGGCGGCGGAGGTCTCCCGAAATGGCCGGTCGCCAACGACGAGAGCGGCGCGATGTACGGCGACCCCGCGGTGCCCATCATCGCGAGCACCTACGCCTTCGGCGCGCGCGACTTCGACACGCGCGCCGCGCTGCGCGCGATGCTGAAAGGCGCGAACGACCCGGAGGCGAGGTCGAAGACTTACCTCGTCAGGCCCGGACTCGCGGACTTCCTCAGGTACGGCTACGTCCCGATGGAGCAGAAGGGCCTGCGCGGCTCGCCGTCCGTCGCGCTCGAATACGAGACCGCGGACTTCGCGCTCGCGCAGTTCGCGCGGGCGCAGGGCGACCTGAAGACCCACGCCGCGATGATGCGCCGCGCGCAGTTCTGGACGCGCCTCTTCGACCCGCAGACGCGCTACATCCGCGGCCGCTGGGCCGACGGCTCCTGGCTGCCGGGCTTCGACTTCAAGGCGATGCTCTACAAGCCGGAGCTGCCCTGGCGGCCCGAGAGCCACAAGTCTTACGTCGAGGGGAACGCGACGCAGTACACCTGGATGATCCCGCACAACCTGCGCGCGGTCGTCGAGCGCATCGGCGGGAATGAAGAGGTGGTCAAACGGCTCGACGACTTCTTCAAGGAGCTGAACGCTGGCCCCGACCGACCTTACTTCTTCATCGGCAACGAGCCGGTCTTCCCCGTGCCGTGGGTCTACAACTACGTGGGCCAGCCCTGGAAGACGCAAGCGACGGCGCGGCGCGTGCTGACCGAGCTGTTCACGCCCGACCCGGGCGGCATCCCCGGCAACGACGACCTCGGCGCGACCTCCTCGTGGGTCGTCTTCGCTTCGCTCGGCCTGTACCCGACCATCCCGGGCGTCGGCGGGTTCTCGATCAACAGCCCGGTCTTCCCCGAGATCGAGATTCGCCAGAAGGGGGGGGCGGTGCTATCGCTTAAGTCGCGCGGCGCTACGGCGAAGAGTCCGTACGTGCAGGCGCTCCTCCTGAACGGCCGGCCGTACGAGAAGACCTGGATACCTTACGAGGCGTTCGCCCGCGGCGGCGCGCTCGACTTCACCCTCGGCCCCGAGCCGAACACGCGCTGGGCCGCCTCGCCCGACGCCGCCCCGCCGTCGTTTAACGACGGCATGGAGAAAGAAGCGGGAGCCTCGCATTGAGAACATCCGGCAAGCCCCGAAGGGGCGCGATGTAATAGCCAGGGGCAGAGCGAAGGCTTTAGCCTGAGCGCCGCCCCTGGTAACCGGTCGCATTAAATTGCTGAGCCCTGAAAGGGCGAAATACGTTCGACGCTATTTCGCCCTTTCAGGGCTCAGACTCTATCTCCCACTTATTCCAGGGGCGTTGCCCCTGGCTATCTCATTACGCCCCTTCGGGGCTTGTTATTTGACAAGCCCGGCGCGTTGTGTGAAAAGGGCTGCACACATGAAAAGACGAATCGCTCTGCTTGCACTCTTCCTGACGGCTGCGTGCGTCGCGGTCTGTGCGCAGTCCAACGTCACGCTCAACCGGGGGCAGTTGCAGCTCAGGCGCGGCGAGGGGCTCGTGTTGACCGTGATGCGCGTGCGGCTGCGGCTCGCCGACGGCGCGGCCGTGTCGGGCGAGTTGGAGGCGGCCGCGCAGGACTCGGGCTCCGACGAGGCCGGCGCCTTCGACCGTCAGCGGTTTAGGATTAAGCCGAACGGGGACGCGCGCGGCGTGAAGTCCTCGACGCTCGAAGTGCGCCGTTACCGGAACGCGGGCGTGCTCGTCGCGTGGCTCGAATACGAGGGGCCGCCGCTCGCGCCGCGCGAGGGCGTGCAGCTCGTCTCCAGCCTCGACCGCTTCGCGCGCGGGATGGCGACCAAGCGCTTCAAGATCTATTGGACGGCGCCGGTCTTCTTCTCCGACTACCGCTTCCTCGGCCCAGCCAACCAGCTCGTGCTCTGGCGGCAGACCGAAGGGCCTGACTACCACCTGCTCGTCCCGCTCGCGGGCGGCGGGATGGTCGGCGAGGTCGGCGTCTCGGAGATCGAGTGGCGCCCAGAGTTCCGCGTCACCGCTTCGAGCTACGACCCGGAACTCGCCCCGCGCCGCGTGCCGCTCTTCGCCTACGCCGCCGGCCCAGACCCTTACAAACTCCCGCGCGAACTCTACGAGACGGCCTTCGCCGCCACGGGGCAGTACGGCCGCCTGCGCTGGCAGAAGGCCTACCCGGAAATCTTCACGCGGCTCGGCTGGTGCTCGTGGAACGCGTACGGGCAGAACGTGACGGCCGACAAGGTCGTCGAGAGCGTGCGCTCGATGCGCGAGAAGCAGATTCCGCTCGGCTTCGTGCTGGTCGACGACGGCTGGCTCTCGGTCAGAGACCAGAAGCTGACGGCCTTCGACGCCGACGCCGCGAAGTTCCCCGGCGGCATGGCCGCGCTCGCGCGCCGCCTGCGCGAAGAGTACAAGGTGCCGCACGTCGGCGTGTGGCACACGTTCCAGGGCTACTGGAACGGCGTCGCGCCGGACACGGAGGTCGCGCGCGGGCACAGGATGTTCAAGGGGCTCGAAGGGAAACTCCTGCCCGACCCGCGCGAGGGGCGCGGCCAGAGTTTTTACGAGGACTGGTATCGGAATCTGAAGGGCTGGGGCTACGACTTCGTGAAGGTGGACGGGCAGGGCAACACCGTCAAGTTCACCGACGGCCTGATGCCACTCTTCGACTCGGGCGAAGGCTCCCACCGCAACCTGCAGGGCGCGGCGGAAAAATTCTTCGAAGGCGGGAAGGGGCTCGGCCTCATCAACTGCATGGAGATGACTTTGGAGAACGCGTACAACTGGCGCACGTCGAACGTCGCGCGTTCGAGCGACGACTACCAGCCCGAGCTGAAGCACAACCCGAAAGACCACGTCTTCCAGAACGCTTACAACGCCTACTGGCTCGCGAACTTCGCCTACCCCGACTGGGACATGTTCCAGTCGCACGACGAGGCGGCCGAGTACCACGCCGCGGCGCGCGCCGTGAGCGGCGGCCCCGTCTACTTCACGGACGAGGCGGGCAAGGAGCGGCCCGAAATTCTCAAGCGGCTCGCGCTCTCCGACGGCCGGCTGCTCTCGGCCGACGAGCCGGCGCAGGTGACGCGTGACCTCCTGCTCTCAGACCCTTCGGTCGAGCCGGTGCCGCTCAAAATCTCGGGCGCGGTCTCGCGCCAGGGGTTCGCGGCCGGCGTCGTCGCGGCCTTCAACGTGAACAAGACCGCGGCGTCGGTGGCGGGCGCGTTGCGCGCCGCGGACATGCCGGAGGTTCTGTCCAGCGAACAGGAGTTCGCCGTCTACCAGCGCGGCCGCGCGCGCGCGTCGCTGCTGCGAGACTACGAGACGGCGCTGCCCTTCACGCTCGGCGAGCTCGGGCACGACCTCTTCACGGTCGTGCCCGTCGAGCGTGGGGCCGCAGTCTTCGGCCTGCTCGACAAGTACGTGGGCGCGGCGGCCGTCCGCTCCGTGACGCGCGACGCGGACAAGGCTCTGAACGTGCGGCTCGCGGAGTCGGGCGACTTCGGCGCGTGGCTCGCGCGCAGGCCCTTGAGGGTCGAAGTGGACGGCCGGCCCCTGCCTGCTTCGTCCTACACGTACACGGGTGGGTTGTTGCGAGTCCCGCGCGCGAGCTTCGGCGCGGGCGCGGGCGAGCGCGAAGTAAAGATAGCCCTCGCGCGATAGCGGGCCGTTCTGACTGAAATGCGAAAGGCCCTCCCCATCAAGGGGAGGGCCTTTCGCATTTCGGCTCAGGCTCGACTTAGAAGTTGAGCTTGAAGCCGAGCTGAATCTGGCGCGGGATGTTGCGCTGTCCGTTGTTGGGGTTCAGCACGCCGAAGGTCTGGCTCGTGGCGCTGCCCGTGTCCGGGCTGCCGAAGAGCGGCGTGTTGAAGGCGTTGAAGAGTTCCACGCGGAACTGGAAGCGGACGTCCTCGGTGAAGTTGAACGACTTGTTCAGGGCCATGTCGAACGTCGTCGCCGAGGGTTCGCGCAGGTTGCCGAGGCGGAGCGGGGTGGTGCGCAGCGTCAGCGCCGTGTCGCGCAGCCGCCACGCCGGGTTGGTGCAGGGGACGCGCGTGCCGGCGTTGCGCGTGCCCGCGGCGTTGGTCGCCGGGCGCGTGGTGCTGGTGCCGTCGGCCGACATGACGCAGTTGTTGATGAACGAGGCCGTCGTGCCGGGCACGTTCGGGTTGCTGAAGGAGCGGTCGCCGTGCGGGTCGCCGATCAGGTCGGCGTCGCCGGGCAGCGGAATCGGGCGGCCCGAGCGATAGTTGGCGATGACGCTGTACTCGAAGCCGCCGATGAGCAACTCCGTCGCGCGCCCCGCGTCCTTGAGGAAGTGGCGCCCCTTGCCGAACGGCAGTTGGTAGACGGCGCTCACCGCCACGACGTGCGGGCTGTCGAAGTCCACGACCGCGCGCGCGTTGTCGACGGTCGCGTCCTGCGGGTTCAGGAAGCCGAGCGCGCCGATGTTCTTCGAGAAGGTGTAGGAGACGACGCCGACCAGCCCGCGGCTGAGGCGCTTCTCCAAGGAGGCCTGGAGCGAGTTGTAGTCGAGCGTGCCGACGTTCTCGCCGATGAAGTTGACGGCGCCGAACTGCGGGAACGGGAGCAGCAGCAGGTCGCGCCGGATCGTCGCACCGTTCAGCGCGGCGTTGCTCGGGATGAGCCCCGCGAACGGGTTAGGCACGGGGTCGTTGGCCCGGAAGGTCGAGTCGGTGCGGAAGCGCGCCAGTTGTGCCGGCGTGTTGACGTTGATGTTGCGCGCGCCCGCGCCCTGCTGGTCGCCCGTCAGAATCCTGCGCGAGGCGCTGCCGACGTAAGAGATGTCGAGCTTCGTGCTCCACGGCAGCTCGCGCTGGACGCCCAGGCTGTACTGGTGGATGTAGGGAATCTCGCGGTTCGGGTTGACGAAGGTGACGGCCGAGCCGAGCTGCGTCAGCAGGCCGAGCGAGGCACCGGTCGGCTGCGTCAGGCCGGCGGGGAACGGGTTGTTGAAGGCGTCGGCGCGCGGGATGAACTGCGCGGCGCCGGTCGTCCCGGCGTTGCCGTTGTAGGGCGTGATGACGCTGAAGCCGGAGGCGCCGCCGTACTCGGCCGAGGGGTAGTAGAAGAGGCCGTAGCCGCCGCGGATGACCGTCTTCTCGTTCCACTGGTAGGCGACGCCGATGCGCGGCTGGAAGTTGTTGCGGTCGGGTTCGAAGGCCCCCTCGGGCTGGCCGTTGACGCCCGCGAAGACGAGCCCGCCGGACAGGTTGGCGCAGGCCGGGCAGTTGGTCGTGTTGGCGCCGCTGACGGCCGCCCGGAGCGGGCTCGCCGTGTCGAAGGCGAAGCCGCGGTTCTGGCGGTTGAAGCGCTCGACCGGCGGCGCCTCGTAGTCGTAGCGGAAGCCGAGGTTGAGCGTGAGCTTCGGCGTGACCTTCCAGTCGTCCTGGACGTAGCCGGCCCAGTAGCTCCACTCGAAGGTCGTCGGCGAGACGTTCTCGAGCTGGCTGGCGGGGGCGTTGCCGTTGCAGGTCGCGAAGTTCTGGTTGGCGAACGAGGTCGGGGCGCCGAGCAGCAGGTCGGCGAAGGCCGCGCCGCCCGAGTTGCGGTTGCCGGCCGTGCCCGACGTGTAGAAGTTGGTGAAGCAGAAGGCGCCGCCGCCGAAGTTGAACGAGCCGCCCGACTGGTTGACCTGGAAGCGGCGCCACTCGCCGCCGAAGCGGAAGGTGTGGCCGCCCACGATCTTCGTCAGGTAGGCCGGCAGGCTCCACGTGTTCGTGATGTTCGAATTCGGGTTGCGCGAGCCGAATTCCGGGATGCCGCCGTTCGGGTCGTTGAAGGTGATGCGCGGGACGATGGAGATGGGCCGCGCGTTGGAGAAGGCCGGCGAGAAGCCGATGGAGGTGGCGTCGAAGGGCGAGGACGCCTGGCGGAAGGCCGCCTGGAGGAAGCGCGTGAAGCCGAGCCGCGCGTTGAAGATCGTCGTCGAGTTGAGCGTCGTCGTCGAGTCGATGACGACGCCGTAGTTCTGGCGGACGAGCGGCCCCTGCTGGTCGATGCCGAGGCCGATGCGGTTGTTGCCGCCGAAGGCGAACTGGTCGCGCCGGTTGTTGACGAAGCGGACGAACATCGTCTGCTTGTCGCTGAACCGGTGGTCGACGCGGGCGACGTTCGAGTAGAAGTCGTCGGTGCCGAGGCCCTCGCTCAGGTAGAAGTTGTTGAAGCGCTGGGTGGCCGTCCCCGTGTTCGGCAGCGAGAAGCCGTTGATGATGGCCCGCCCGACGGGGCTGATGCGGTCGGCCGGGATGACGTTGCCGGGGAACGGCGAGCGCGTGCAGACGCCCTGCGCGTTACAGACGGTCGTCAGGGGGTCGAAGATGGTGACGCCCGACTGCGAGAAGTCGCCCTGGCGCTCGAGCAGCGTCGGGACGGTCGAGAAGCCCTGGCCCGGCGACAGCTCCTTGTAGCGCTCGACGTTGACGAGGAAGAAGGTGCGCTCGCGGCCGTTGTAGAAGTGCTTGCCGCCCTCGCCGAAGCGCGGGATCATCAGCGGCCCCGAGAGGACGAAGCCGTACTGGTCGATCTTGTTGCCGCCGAGGTTCTCGCACGTGAGCTGGTCGCGCGTGAAGCGGGGGCTCGCCTCCTGCCCGGCGCAGGGGCCGGTGAGCTGCGTGCCGCGCGCGTTGTTCGAGAACGAGTTGGCGTTGAACTGGTAGCGGCGCGCGAACTCGTAGAGCGAGCCGTGGAAGTGGTTGCCGCCGGCGCGGATGCTGACGTTGACGGTGCCGCCGCCGGTGCGGCCGTACTGCGCGTCGTAGGAGTTGGTCTGAACCTTGAACTCCTCGGTCGCCTCGGACGAGGGGATGAAGGCGATGTTATTGCTGCTGACGGTGCGGGTCGCGTTGGCGTCGGTGATGGCGTTGTTGGCGACGCCGTCGAGCGTGAAGTCGTTGTGGCGGTTCAGCCCGCCGTTGATCGAGAAGTTGACGTTGTCGCCGTTGTCGAACGGGCGGTTGAACTGCGGGTTGCCGTTGAAGGTGACGCCCGGGGCGAGCGTCGCGAGGTTGATGGGGTTGCGGCCCACGAGCGGCAGCTCGGCGATGCGCTCGCGCTCGACGACCTGGCCGCGCGAGGCGGTGTCGGCTTCGAGCACGGGGGCGGTGGCGGTGACGACGACCGTGTCGCCGACGGCGCCGACTTCGAGCGCGGCGTCGAAGGTGGTGGTCGTGGCGGTGGAGAGCTGCACCTCGTCGCTCTGCACCTTCTTGAACCCCTGGGCCTCGACCGCCACGGTGTAGCGGCCGGGGATGAGCGGGGTCACCGTGTAGTTGCCGTCGCCGTTGGTGTTGGCGGTGGTCGAAAGGCCCGTCTGCTGGTTGGTGACCGTGACGGTGGCGTTCTGAACCGCGGCGCCGTTGGGGTCGGTGACGGTGCCGGTCAGCGTCGCGCGCGACTCCTGGCCGAAACAGACCGAGGCGGCGGCGAGCACGCACACGATTATCGCCGGCAGACGCCAGCGGAGACTACGTTTCATAGATCCTCCTGAGACAGAACTGAACTGAAAGGGTGTGGCCGATGCTCAGACGTAAACGATTACCTTAAATAGAACGGCCGTTTGATTGACCTCAGTCGAGGTCAGGCTCGGCGTCATCGGATGTAGACGATTTCCTTGGGACAGAACGGCCGCCGGGGCAGATTGTTCGCCAACCGGTTAAAGTAGCGCGATACTACAGTCGGCGCGCGCGCATGGCAAGCGAAAAGTGAAAATTTACGTTCGCGCCCGGCCCCCGCTCCGGCCGCACAGACTTTAGTAGACAGTGGGCAGTAAAGAGTAGACAGTAGAGGACATTTCTACCGCCGGCCGCTCACCGTTCACAGTCCACTTTCCTTCACTCCACCTCACACTCCTCGACGACCTTGCGGTAGACGCGGCGGGCGTGCTCGTAGGCGCGCTCGGCGTCGGGGCGCTCGCGGTCAGATATCTGCGGCGCCTTCTGGCTCCAGCATTGTTCGACGGCCTTGAGGCACCACTCTGCGCTGCGGCGCGAGGCGCGGATCGGCTTGCCGCCGACGACGACGAAGACGGGGTTCGTGTGCGAAGAGGGCAGGATGCGGAGCGCGACCCAGGAGCTTCGCTCGACGTCGACGTCGAAGGCCACGTCGCGCAGAGAGCCGTCGGCCGTGATGTTCTTAGACGCGACCACGTGGCCGTTGACGACGACTTCGAGCGGCACCTCGCGCGAGTCGCCGACCCGCGCCCTCTCCAAGTCCCAGTAGGGCGTCTGGTCTGGGCGGCGCCCGCGCACCGCCTCGTCCGGCCTCTCGCCTAAAAGGGCGGACACGCGCGCCTTGACGCGCACGCGCCGCGGCGAGTCCAGGCGCAGCTCACTCCCGTTCGTGCCGACGGCCACGTCGTCGACCTTGAAGTCGAGCAGGTGGCTGCGGCCGTCCGAGACGTACGAGCGGCCTTCGCGCAGGCCCCTCACCCAGGCGTCGTAGTCGAGGGTGCCGCCGAGCTGCACGTAGGAGCGGCCCATGCCGACGCGGTCGGAGTAGATGCAGGGGAAGTCCGTCTCGCCGGCGATGCGCGTGTGGAAGCCGCTGTTGAGCGTGTGATACCAGATGTTCAGCTCCCAGACGGCGGGCGTGTCGGCGACCGAGATGTAATCCACCGCGTCGTGCGTCACGTCCACGATATATTCGTTGGCGCCGATGCCGTCGAACTTCGGCATCTCGTAGTTCGGCAGCTCCTTCGACTTCACCTCAAGCCCCCAGCCAGAGTGCGCGAAGCCGACCGCCGCGCCCTGTGCCTTAGCCCACTTGAGAACGGGCAGGTCCCACGTCGGCCACTGCTCGATTGTCTCGGCGCCGGGGTAGTCCTGGTCGCGGAGTCCGAGCAGCGTGAGGTGGCCGTTGAAGCTCGAAGGGAAGCCCGAGACCTCCACGTCGTAGCGCATCAGGTTCTCTTTCGTCGAGAGCGGGTTGACCTTCGCCTCGAAGAACTGCTTCTGGAAGTAGTAGCAAGGCCCCCACGTCAAAACGTCGCCGACGTTCAAGCCCTCGCCGACGATGTGGCGAATCATGTCCTTCGGGAGCACGCCTTGCGTCGGCGCCTCGTAGTGCGAGCAGCCGGCCGCGTGTATGTGGTGGTCGCCCGAGTACCAGCCCATCGCAGCCGGGTCGATCCAGCGCCTGAGTCTGAAACTCCAAAGCTCGGCCTTCGGCCCCGCGCCGACCGTCAGGGTCTCGCGCTGCCTGACGTACTCGGGGCCGCGCGTGAACTCGACGGTGTAGGGGCCGGCGGGAAGTCTCAGCTTCTCGCCGTCGGCGCGGTAGACCTGCGGGTGGAAGGAGAAGTCGGGCGCGAGCCGCTTCGTCTTCGCGGGGTACTGGCGCCCCTGCGGGTCGCGCACGACGAAGGAGGCCGTGGTCGGCCGTCCGCGCTCGTCGAGCACGCGCAAGGTCACGTCCTTCGAGGGCAGGCATTCGAAGAGGACGGGCACGTCGTTGCGGAAGCCTATGTCCTGCGAGCCAGCGCCCACGTCGAAGCCGAGCCGCGCCTCGCGCCGTCCGCGGTCGCGGCTGTGGAGTTGGACGACGCGATATTCGAGGTTGAGGCCGGAGAGCTTCGCTTCGAGCGGCGGCTTGTCGAACATGGAGAGTTCGAGCCAGCGGTCGGCGACGTCGGCGGGCGTGATCTTCTGCGTGGGGCGCGGGTCGAGGCTGAAGCCGCCGGGGATGTTCGAGATGCCGCGCGCGTAGACCGGGAGCGCCTGCGGACTCGTCGCGCGCAGCTGCGCCGTGACGCCCGCGTCGTTGCGCACCTTGACGAGGAAGACGCGCCAGCCCTGCTCGACGAGCTGTGCGCGCGCCGCGCCGCGCGTGACGCTGACGCGGCTCTCGGGGCTGATGGAGACGTTGACGAGAACCCTCCGGTCGAGCACCTTCTCAATCGCGGAGACCGCGCGCGCCTCGTCCCCGTCTTCCAGCGCGAGTTCCAGCGCGCGCATGTCGCCCGCGCCCAGAGGCTCGCCCAACAACTCCAGAGCCTCCGCCACGCGCCGCGCCTGCGCCGCGAGCGGCTGAAGCTCGACGACCTCGCGCTTCGAAGACGCCGACGACGGCATCTTCGAGACGACCGCGATCATGCACACCAGCACGAACCAAACGAACGTTCTCAACTTCAACCTCTTTACCGCACCCACCTTTAATTCACCGGGCCTTCTCGCTGGGAGCGCGGGCATCCCTGCCCGCCAGCGTGCGCCAGCACGCTGACCGTCTCACTTTTCTTCTCAACGTTGAGACATAACGTTTCTCGGCTTTCGCGCTGCGCGCTCATGCGGGCAGGGATGCCCGCGCTCCCAGCTTTGACGCTCAGACTTCGAGCAGGCTGACCTCTCTCACCTGCGCGCGACGGCCGGAGACGCCGGTTTCTATCAGAAGGGTCTTTATCTCCCAGGGCTTAATCTGCGCGCGGTGGCTGACCCCGAGCGCGGCGCTCTCAAGCGTGAACTCCGAACTCTTCCCCGCTCTCTCCTGCACGCGGACGACGAAGCCCTGACCACCCTCGGCGCGCTTCAGGGCCAACAGAGTCACCGTGCCCGGCGCGAGGCGGAAGAAGGAGCGCTCGCGCGGCTCCGCGCCTTCGTGGGCGGAGTCCATGACGTACTCGGCGGGCGTCTGCGCCTCTTCGGCCAGCCGGTCGAGTTCGAGCGCGTTGAAGGGGCCGCGGCCGCGGACGAGCCAGAAGCGCCGCTCCTGCCGGCCCTGATCCTGCCAAGCGCCCGCGTCGTTGTGCGGCACCTGGAAAGGGTCGTGCCGCGCGAAGGGCGCCGAGCGGATGAGCACCGTGCGGAGCAGCCCCGCAAGGCAGTCGTACGAGTAGGTCTGGTTGTTCAAGAGCCCGACCGTGTACTCCTCATTACCTATTCTCCCCTGCACGGCGACCCAGTCCTGATAGGGCTCCTCCTCGCCGTTCGTCTGCCGCTCGCTCACAGCCCCGGCCACCTTCGCGAAGACGCGCGGCGAAGCCAAAGCGGTCGGCACTTCGAGCTTGAGCATCTGCTCGCGCTCGCGCCAGTCGATGACGAAGCGCAACTCGATTAAATCAATTCCCTTGAACTGCGCCACGTCCATGATTATCTCCGAGTCGTGCCAGCGCGCCCTGTGACGTGTGACACGCGTGACGGGGCCGTCCTCGATCCTCTGCGCTGAGGAGAGCTGCGGCCGTCCCATCTCCTGCCGGAACTTCGCGACGCCGTGCGCCCAGGTGTCGCTCGGGTCAGAGATGACGACGAGGCCGACCGGGGCGGCGAGCAGTTCCCTCCCGTCCTGCGCCTTCAGCGAAGAGATGCCGAAGCCGCCCTCGTTGAGCGTGACGGTCTCGGCGTAAGGCTCCGGCGAGTCGGGCGGCGTGCCGTGGACGAGTTCCAAGACCTTGTAGCCGCAGGCGGGCACGTCCACCAGAGCCGAGACGCGCGGGTAGACCTGCGTCATGCTGTCGGAAGGTCGCCACTGGATTGCGACCTTCTGCCCTTCGGCCGTCTCCATGTGCGTGATGGGGACGACGCCCTCGGGCACCGCGCGCCACGGGTTCCCGCCCGGAATCTTCTCCGTGTGGTATTCGACCAGACACTTGCGCGGCCACGGCAGGGGGTTGAAGACGAAGACCGCGCCCTCTTTAACGGCGCGCAGGTCGACGCGGCGCGCCATCGATTCGAGAGCCTCGACGCGGTTGCTGTGCGCCGTGTCGCAGGCCGCGCCGAGCTGGTCGCGCGACTCCTGATAAGCGGTGTAGAGCGCCGTCCCGGCCATGAGGTCGTGGAACTGGTTGAAGAGCACCTTCTCCCACGCCGCGCGGTACTCGGCGGCGGGGTACGCGTGCCCGTGCTGGATGGAGGCCGCGACCGAGAGCGCCTCGGCCTCGACGAGCCAGCGCTCGGCGCGCCGGTTGTGCTGCTTGCCCTCGCCGTGTGCCGAGTAGCAGCCGCGCGCGTGGTGCTGCAACTCGCCGCGGATGACGGGGAGTTCTGCGAGCGCGTTAGACTTCTCGACGGCGTTGAAGAAGTCCGCGACGGTCGAGAAGCGCAGCTCGGGCAGCGTCGCGTCGGCGCGCAACTCAATAACCTTTTTAATCTGCTCCTTCGTCGCGCCGCCGCCGTGGTCGCCGACGCCGAGGAAGTATGCGGCGTCTTCGAAGCCGGGCGCGAAGCTGTTCTGCGCGGCCTCCGCGATGCCCGTGGCGGGTCGGCTGTAGCCGCGGTGTATGCGGAGCGTCAGCAGTCGCGAGCCGTCCGGCCCCTCCCACCAGAAGAGGAGGGGCAGCTTCATCTCGTGCGCCTCGGGGCGCATGAAGACGTAGTATTTGAATCCCGCGCGCGCGAGCAGGGTGGGCAGGCCCGCCGCGTGGCCGAAGGCGTCGGGGTTGAAGCCGACGTTCACGTCCACGCCGAGCGCGCGGCGGAAGTACTCTTTGCCGTAGAGGCTGTGGCGGACGAAGCTTTCTGAAGAAGGGATGTTGCAGTCCGGCTCGACGGGCCAGCCGCCGACGACCTCCCAGCGGCCTTCCCTGATTCTCTCCTTCACCTCCTCGAACATCTTCGGGTCGGCGCGCTCGACCCAGGCGTAGTGGTGCGAGGAGGAGTGCGTGTAGCGGAAGTCCTGCGTCTCCTTCATGCGGTCGAGCGCGCTGCGGAAGGTCGTGAGCGCGAGGTTCGACCCGTCGCGCCACGGCCACAGCCACGCCGCGTCGATGTGCGAGTAGCCGACGATGTGGAGCACGCGCCGCTTCTGTGCGCCCCGCGCGCCGAACGCGGGCAGCCCCGACACCGACAGGCCGCCGAACGCCGCCGCGCCCGCGGCGATGATGAACCGCCTGCGCCCGAAGCCTTCCCGGTTTAAAGAGTCGTCCGACATCCGCCTCTGTTCCTTCAGGCCTGCGCCCGGCCGAGCTGCTCGTCAACGTAGATGCACCAGACGTGCAGGAGCATCAGGTGCACCTCCTGCACGTGCGCCGTCACGTCGCTCGGCACGGCGAGGACGTGGTCGGCCTCACCGCCCACGAGGCCGGCCGCGCCCGTCACGGCGACCGTCACCGCGCCTTTCTCTTTCGCTTTTGCGAGTCCGCGCCGCACGTTCTCGGAACGCCCGCTCGTCGTGAAGCCGAAGGCGATGTCGCCCGCCTGTGCGAGCGCCTCGACCTGCCTTTCGAACAGGACTTCGTAGCTGAAGTCGTTCGTGATGCAGGTCACGGTGCCGGCGTCGCTCGCGAGCGCGACGGCCGGGAACGGCTGGCGCGTCATCTTGAAGCGGCCGAGCAGTTCGCCCACCAGGTGACTCGCCTGCGCCGCGCTCCCGCCGTTGCCGAACGCGACGACCTTATGCCCCGCGCCCAGGGCCTCGACCAGCGCGCGCGCCACCGTCCCGGCCTGCCCGCGCAAACTCTCGGCGCTGCGCGCGACCACCTCGCGGTTCGCCTCGAAGTGCGCCGCGATGAAACCGTCCGTCATAGGTTCTCCCCTGATTCATCAACTGCGGTTGCCGACGACCTCGAAGTCTACCCACTGCGTCGCCGTCCCGGTTCCGTCCTTCTTCCTGCCCTTGGCGACCTCGTCGGTGACGACGACCTGCAGGACGTAGTCGCCGGGCGCGAGTTCCGTCCCGACCTGCAAACGACCGCCTGCGACGAGCCGCTTAGCGTCCTGCCCCGACAGGTCGAGCGGCGCGGCGGCGCCCGTGAAGACGAGCCTGCCTTCACGGAAGAGCCGCACCTGCGTCGTGACCCGCGGCTGCCCCGTCGCTTTGTCGGCCTTCGCGTTGTAGATGGCGTAGCCGTAGTCGAGGAAGACGCCGTGCCGGAGCTTCCGCACCGCGGGACTCAGGCCGGGGTCGACCGCTTCGGCCCCGACGCCCTCTTCGCCCGTCAACTGCTCGGCGGCGCTCGCCGAGGCCTCGCGCGAAGGCTCGACGCCCGCCAGCACCACGCCCGAGAGCGACAGAGGCCCCTTGCGCAAATCGGGCACCGAGACGAACTCGCGGGCGGAGCCCGTCCGCTCGTTCGAGGCGTCGCGCACGGCGACGCTCAACTGGTAACCGCCCGGCCGGCTGACGGGGACGTTGAGCCTGTACGTCAGGCCGTTCTTGAGGGCCTCGCGGTACTCGCGTTCGTTCAGGACTATCTCGCGCTTGTCCGTGCCCTGCACCGAAGGGTGGCCGTCGCCCGCGAAGACGATGACGGCCACGTCGAGCGTCGCGCGCCGCTTGCCGCCGGCCTCCTCTTTGAACTCCAGGTCCTGCGCGTCGAGGTGGACGACCGAGCGGACGGCCGCGCCCCGCCGCGGGTCTTCGACGAAGAGCGCGGCCATGCTCAGGTCGATGCCCGCCGCGCCGAAGGGGTTGGTGAGCGCTTCGAGCATCTGCTCGCGCTTCGTCTGCGGGCGCGGCCTATTCTCCTTCGTGTCGGCGACGCCGTAGAAGCCGGCCCGCGTGCGGACTTTCAGACCCGGCCGCTTCACGCGCACCTTGAGGTCGCGGAAGTGGCGCTCCCCCGTCCGCGCGTCGAAGGTGGAGTCGTCGGGGCGGTAGCCGATGAGGTAGTAGCCGCGCTGGTCTTCGAGCACGCGCCCCAGGCCCTTGTTGAAGTTGTTGCCGTTCTGGTAGAAGACGCCGCCCGTCTCGCGCGCCAGCATCTCCATCCCGTCCTGCGCCTCGGTGAAGGCCGTCATGCGGAACTTCAGACGCTCGCCCGTCTGGTGCGGCATCGCGCCCGGCTCTTCGGCCGTCGGGCTGAGCGGGTCCGCCCCGCGCGTGTCGATGACGTAGAAGACGACCGAGGAGCGGTTCGCCAGGTCGATGAGTTTGCGCATGCGCTCGACGTTCGAGGTCAGGCCGAACCGGTCGCGGTTGAAGAGCGGCAGGCTGTCGGTGAAGAGCACGACCGCCTTGCGGCCGGGCAGATTGCGGAAGCCGCGGACGATGTACGTGAGCGCGTCGATGGAGTCCCTGACGGAGTTCTCCCCGTAGTTCTGCTCGTACGTGTCCGACTTCACGTCGTCCACGCTGGCGGCCGACGGCCCGCCGCCGCCGAAGCCGGCGCGGCTCCGCGGGTGCCAGCGCAGACGCTCGACGGCCGCGTCGAGCAGGCGGCGGTCGGTCGTGAACTGCTGGAGCACGCCCGAGCCGGAGCCCGTGCGGATGACCGCGCTCAGGTCGCCGGCCTGCAACTGCTCGTCGAGATACTTCTTCAAGGCGCGGCGGACGCGGTGCGCGCTCTCGTAAGAGAGCGAGAGGTCATCCACGATGAGCGCGACGGTGCGCCGCGTCTGCCCGACCTTTGCGCGCGCCGAGGGCGCGGGCGCGACGACGCTCCGCTCGCGCGGCGAGTCGGCCACGTCCGCCCGCGCCGACGTGCGGGATTCGAGGTCGACGTAGGAGAAGTTGCTTATCTCGCGCGCCTTCCCGTCCTCGGAAATCTCGAAGTCCTCGGGGCGGAGGTCTGTGACGTGGCGGCCGTCCCTGTCCGTGACGACGGCGTCGATCTGGACGAGGTTGGTCGTGATGCGCACGACCTCGTCTTCGTCGTCGGCCTGCGGCGGCGGCGGCGCGGTCTGCTGCGCGAAGGCGGGCGCGAGCAGGCCGAAGGCCAGCGCGGTGGCGAGGAGCGAGGTGTAAAGTCTCATGGCTGTAACTCCGAAATAGGTCTCATCGCTCGCGTGCCGGTCACACGGCCCGTCGGCGGTGAATGCCGCGGGCGCCCTTCGTTATTCCCTCTCAGCGCGCGGCGCGCGCGCTCCACTTCTTCCAGAGCGCGGCGTCCGCGAGCAGCTTGACGTAGACGCCGCCGACGACCGAGCGCGCCTGGAAGCCGACCTGCTTGCCGTCGAGTGTGCCGTACCAGTCGGTGAGCGGGACGCGGCTCGGCGACTCGTTGGCGAAGCGGTAGACGGGCGCGACGAGAGCCTTGAAATCCTCCTGCGAGTCGGCGAGCGTCGCCGTCCAGACTATCCAGTCGAGCTTGGTGTAAGCCTCCCGATTGTCGAGCGGGAGGCCGTACCTGTTCTGCTTCGTCTTATAGAAACTGATCTCTTTGCGCGCGACCTCCGCGGGGAAGAGGTTGAGGCCGAGCAGCCTGTCCCAGACGAGGTTGTACTTCTGGCTCCAGGTGCCGGGCTTGTCGAAAGCCAGGCGGTAATGGTCTCCGTCGGAAGCTTCGCCCACCCAGCGCTCGGCCATGCCTTTAGCTTCACGGCGGAAGTCGGCGGCCTCGGCCTTCCTGCCTAAAGTGTCGGCCAACTGCGCGTAGGCGCCGAGCGCGAGGATGGCCTTCAGGGAGAGGTTCGTGTTGTGCGCGAGGTGGCCGGCGAAGTCGTCGGTGCTGAGCTGGTTCTCGGGGTTCATCCCCTTCTCGCGCAGGTAGGCGGCCCACTTCGAGAGCACCCCCCAATATCTCTCGGCGAACTTCGCGTCCCCCTCGGCCTTCGCCAGAGCCGCCGTGAGCAGGATGAGGTTCCCGCTCTCCTCGACGGGCATCTGGTTCTCTTCCGTCAGCTCGCCGCCGCCGTAGGTCTGCCCGTTCGCGAGGGGATACGTGCCGAGGTCGTGCGGCGCGAACGGGAACTTCCAGCGCGCCGAAGCAGCGTAGTCGAGCATCGGCCTGAGCTGCGCCTTCAGGAGCTGCGGGTTGAAGAGCAGGAAGAAGGGGGCCGAAGGGTAGGTCACGTCCACCGTGTCGATGGAGCCGTTGCTGAAATTCTCCTTCGAGAAGAAGAGCGGCGTGCCGTCCCAGTCGGCCGCGAGCTTGTGCGCCGCCACGGTCTGCCGGAACGCGAGCGCCGCCAGGCGCGCGTACTCCTCGCCGCCCGCCGCGCGCAGGTCGGACATCAGCTCCGCGTCGAACCTCTCGCAGCGCCCTTTGATGCTTTCGTAGTCGCGCTCGGCCGCTTTCAGGAGGTCGGCCGCGCCGGCCCCGTTGCGCCGCCAGTAGGGCCTGAGCCGCCGGTTAAGATATTCGACCGAGAAGAGGTCGTCGTACGCGAGCAGGAGGTGGCGCGAGACGGCGGCCCGTCCGACCTTGCCCATTTCAAACGTCGCGGCCAGCGCGGGCAGTCGATCCTTCGCGGCGCGCGGCTGGTCGAGGTCGTCCGTATCCGGGAGCGTCCCCGTCTCCGCGAAGGTGCGCCGCGCCGCCTGGTTCCACGCGATGACCTGTGTGCCGCCGGTGGCGGGCGGGACGGCGAGGTAGAGCCGGCCCCAGTCTATGCGCAGGTCGTCGCCGAACTTCTCAAGCACGGGCTGCTGCTGCGTGCCCGCGCTCAACACCTCAAGGTCGCCCACGCGCGCGCGCCCCCAGACGACCCTCTGGTCGGCGGTGTTGACGGCCAGCTCCGCCGTGCAGTCGAAGTAGACGGTGACTTGATGTTCGCGCCCGTCGTCGGCGCTCGCCTCCCACGTCAGGTAGGTGACGGGGCGCGACAACACTTCGAGGTCTGCGGGCAGCAGAGGACTCGTGAAGGTGAGATTGAGCGTGACGCCGCCGGCCTCGAAGCGGTAGACGGTGCGCGTCGGCGCGACTTCGAGCGCCGTCTGCTGCATCGGCTCGGGCAGGCGGTTGTTGGACTGCCCCATCAAACGGTACGCGCGGCCGTCCACGCGCGCCAACGCGACCATGCCGTGCGGCGCGCCCGTCCAGTGCTTCGTGCGCTCGTCGGCCAGGCGGTCGCTCATCGACCACACGCTGAAGTAAGGGTCGTGCGTCACGAGCGGCACGGCCGGCGGCCTGAACGCGGCCGTCTGCGCCGCGGACGCGACGGCGGCCAGCAGCAGAAGCAGGGCCGCGGTCGGGGCTTTGTACTTTGGGCCGAGGGTACTTCTCATCGAAAAAGTTCACCACAGAGACACAGAGACACAGCTTGTTGAGGTATTGTCTTTAAGCTGTGTCTCTGTGTCTCTGTGGTTAGTTTCTTACTTCACGCAATCACCTGCCCGCGCGTCTTGTTGAGCTGGTCGGCGAGCACGGCGAGCAGGATGACAGCGCCGAGCGCGATGCGCTGCATGTACGGGTCGACGCCCGCGAGGTTCAGGCCGTTGTTGAGCACGCCGATGAAGACCGCGCCCCACAGAGTCCCGATGACGCTCCCGCGCCCGCCGTTCAAAGAAGTCCCGCCGACGACCACCGCCGCGATCACGTCCAGCTCGTACTGGTTCCCCGCGTTCGGCACGCCCGCGCCCAGGCGCGACGCGAGCACCACCCCGGCGAGTCCCACCAGCAGCCCGTTCAGGACGTAGACGAGCAGCGTCACGCCCTTGATGTTCACGCCCGCGAGGAAAGCCGCCTCGCGGTTGCCGCCCACGGCGTAGACGTAACGCCCGAACGTCATCCGCTTCAGGACGAACCAGCCGGCCGCGAAGACGACAGCCATCAGCCACACGGGCACCGGGATGCTCAGGAGGAGTTCGCGCCCGAACAGCCCGAAGCCCGGCGGCAGGTCGCTGATCGAGCGCCCGTCCGTGATGACGAAGGCCAGGCCGCGGCAGATGGTCAGCATCGCCAGCGTCACCACGAACGGCGGCACGCGGAACCGAGCGACCATCACGCCGTTGAAGAGGCCGACCGCCAGCCCGACGCCCAGCGCCGCCGCCGCCGCCAGCGCCACCGCCGCCGGCGCGCTCGAACCCGCGACCATCGCCGCGACGATGCCCGCGAGCGCCGCCACCGAGCCGACCGAGAGGTCGATCCCGCCCGTCAGGATTACGGCCGTCATCCCGACGGCGAGGATGCCCGTGATGGCGATGCTCAGCGCGATGTTGATGAGGTTCGGGACCGAGAGGAACGCCGGCGCGTAGAAGGCGAAGAAGACCGACTCCAACACAATCGCCACGACGATGACGTACTCGGCGATGGTCTGCCACTGCAGGTAGCGCGGGCGCGCCGCCGCTTCTCGCTCGCCTATGGTTTCGCTCATAAGTGTCCGCCGCCGGGGCGGCGCGTCCGCTACTTCGAGTTGGCGTCCACGATCTTGACGGGGACGGCGATGTTCTTCTCGACGGGGGCGCCGCTGAAGTGTTTGCTGATGGCCTCGATGGTCTTGGTGCCGATGTCGTGCGGCTGCTGCGCCACGTCGGCCTTCAGGGCGCTGCCGCGCTGGATGGCCTTGACGGCCTCGGGGATGGCGTCGTAGCCGACGATGACGAGCTCTTTCTTGCCGGCCCCCTCGGCCGCCGACAGGGCGCCGAGCGCCGAGTCGTCGTTGATGCCGAAGATGCCCTTCAGGTTCGGGTTGCCCTGTAGCATGTCCTCGGCCGCCTTGAGCGCCTTGTCGCGCACGCCGCCGCCGTTCAGCACGGCCGCCACCTTGATGCCCGGGTACTTCTTCATCTCCTCCTTGAAGCCCAGCTCGCGGTCGAGGCCCGACTGCACCTCCTGCTGGCCGATGATGCCGACGTCCCCCTGCCCGCCTATCGCCTTGGCGATGAACTCGGCCGCGAGCCGCCCGCCCGCGAGGTTGTCGGAGGCGATGTGCGAGACGACCTGCCCGCCCTGCGCGGCGATGTCGGCGGTGAAGACGGGGATGCCGGCCTGGTTGGCCTTCTCGATGGCCGGGGCGATGCCCTTCGAGTCGGCCGGGCAGAGGATGATGGCGTCCACCTTCTGCACGATGAAGTTGTCGATCTGCGACTGCTGCTTGGCCAAGTCCATGTCGCCCGAGTTGACGATGAGCTGGTAGCCCGCCTTGTCGGCCGCCTCCTTGAGCCCCGCTTCGAGGTCTTTGTAGAAGACGTGCTCGCGCGTCAGGAGCGTCACGCCGATGCGCTTGCCGCCCGCGCCCCCGGCGCCGCCGCTGCCGCCGCCCTTGTTGCAGCCGCTCGAAACCAACAAGGCCCCGCACGCGAGGGCCAGGCAGAGTGCGTAAACGTTTAATCTCATCGGTGGAGTCAGACCTTTCGGTTGAAGCTGTGCAGAGCGCTGCCCCGCAGGGGTCTATGCTATGATTCAGAATCCAGAGAGCGAACGGGACGAAGACCTACAGGATGTGCGACGAACATTAACAGTTCGACGCGCCGGCCGACAAGCCGTGAAGATTTGAAATTTCAGATCTGAAATTTGAAACTCCGCCGACTTCAATGTCCGAGACGAAGAGAAGCGTCGCCTTCATCCACACCTCGCCGGCCGCCATCGGCCCCCTGATGCAGTTCTACGCGGGGGCCGCGCCGGAACTGGAAATCACGAACCTGCTCGACGACGGGCTGCTCCGCCTGCTCGCGGCCGGCAGACGCGAAGACGTGCGCCGCCGCCTCTCGGAGATGCTCCGCGCCGCCGCGGAGACGTATCAGCCCGAGCTGGCGATGGTCACCTGCTCTTCCGTCTCGAAGGAGTTGGCCGAATCCCTCGCGCGCGACTTCAGCTTCCCCGTCTTGAAAATCGACTACCCGATGGCGCGCAAGGCCGTGCGCGCGGGCCGCCGCGTCGGCGTCGCCGCGACCTTCCCGCCCACGCTCGTCCCGACCTCGAAACTTCTGAACGACGCGGCCGAAGAGGCCGGCGTCCGCGTCGAGATTGTTGAAGAGGTCGTGCCCGAGGCTTACACGGCGCTGCTCGCCAACGACACCGCGACGCACGACGAGCTGCTCGCGGCCGCCGTCGAGAATTTACAGCAGAGGGACGTTGCCGCGGTCGTGCTCGCGCAGGTCTCGATGGCGCGCACGCTGCCTCTCATCTCCGCAAAGGCGCGCGTGCCCGTGCTGACCAGCCTCCACACCAGCCTCGAAGCCATCCGCGAGGCGCTCGGCCTTCCCTCCTGAGATGAGCGGCAGACTCCTCTTCGGCGCCGTCGCCGACGACGACACGGGCGCCAGCGACCTCGCGGGGATGCTGGCCGAACAGGGCCTGCGCACGCTGCTCGTCATCGACCTCCCCGAACAGACCCAGCTCGAAGAGTGGAGCGCGGGCCAACACGCCGTCGTCATGGCCGAAGGCACGCGCAACCTCCGCGCAGACGAAGCGCGCGCGCGCACGCGCGACGCGATCCGACTCCTCAAGTCGCAAGACCCGCGCGTCTTCCAGCTCAAGTATTGCAGCACGTTCGACTCGACGCCCGAGGGCAACATCGGCCCGACCGTCGACGCCGCTCTCGAAGAGCTGGACGAAGAGTTCACGGTCGCGCTCCCCGCGCTCCCCGTCAACGGGCGGACGACTTACCGGGGCTATCACTTCGTCCACGACCGCCTGCTCAGCGACTCGCCCATGCGCGACCACCCGCTGACGCCGATGACCGAGGCGAACCTCGTCAGGCACCTCGCGCGTCAGACCACGCGCCGCGTCGGCCTCGCCGCTTACGACTCGGTCGAGGCGGGTGCCGACGAACTTCGAAGACGCTTCGAACAACTCCGCGCCGACGGAATTTCTATCGCTATCGTTGACTGCCTCAACGACACCCACGTCGCAAACATCTGCCGCGCCGCGGCCGACCTGCGGCTCGTCACCGGCGGCTCCGCCTTCGGCCAGGGCCTCCCCGCCGTCTGGCGCGAGCGCGGCTGGGTCGAAGAGTTCGACGCTCAGGCAGCGACGCTCTCGAACTCGCGCGACGAATCCCGCGGCCGCCTCGTCGTCGCCGGGAGCTGCTCGGTCGCCACGCGCGCGCAGAACCGCTGGCTCGAATCGAAGGGCGCGCCCGCCTTCCGCGTCGAGCCGCGCGCCCTGCTCGGCGAAGAGTTCGAACGCGCGCCCCTCGTCGAAAGCGTGCGCGCACACCTCGCTTCGGAGCGCGACTGCCTTCTCTACACCACGGACGAACCCTCGGAGGTCGCGCGCGTGCAGGAGTGGGCCGCGGGACAGGGCCTGGACGTGCCCGCGCTCGGCGGGCGACTCGCGTACGCCCTGGCCGACCTCGTCGCGGAGATTCTTGAGGGAGTCGAAGCTTCGGGACTCGTCTTCGCGGGCGGCGAGACCTCGGGCGCGCTCTGCCGGCGTCTGCAACTCGGCGCGCTCCGCGTCGGCCGCAACATCGAGCCGGGCGTGCCGCTCTGCCTCTCGCTCGGGCGATACCGCCTGCCCGTCGTGCTCAAGTCCGGCAACTTCGGCGGCGAAGATTTCTACGGGCGCGCGCTCGAAGCCGCGGCGCGTCCCGGCGAATATTTTTTTTAGAGGCTGTGCTGAACGATGGAAGACGCCGTGTTGGAAACCTTGTGCGCGACGGCCGAGAGCTTCTACCAGAGGGGCTACGCCTTCGGCTCGACGGGCAACATCTCGGTGCGCGCGGGCGACCGCGTGTGGATTACGCCGACGGGGAAGTCGCTTCAGGGACTCAACCCCGGACAGCTCGCGTGCGTCGACCTGGACGGCAACAGCTTGAACGAGAACAGGCCCTCGAAGGAGTTCCCCTTTCACCTCGCCGTCTACACGCGCCGCGCGGACGTGCGCGCGGTCGTGCACCTGCACACGCTCCACTCGGTGGCGCTCTCCTGCCTCGAAGAGTTCGACGAGGAGAACCCGCTGCCGCCGCTCACGCCCTACTACTTCATGCGCGTCGCGCCGCTGGCCGTGCTTCCGTACTTCCGCCCCGGCTCCGCGGGCCTGGCCGAAGCGGTCGGCGCGGCGGCGCCGCGACACAACTGCATGCTGCTGCGCAACCACGGCGTCGTCTGCGCCGGCTCGACGCTCTCCGAGGCCGTCGACCGCACCGAAGAGCTCGAGCAGACCGCGCGCCTGCACTTCCTCCTCCGCGGCGAACGCACGCGCCTTCTCACACCTGAACAGGTCGAAGAGTTGAAGAAGACGTTCGGGTAAGGCTTGAAGATGAATGAAAGCCCCGAAGGGGCGAAATGAGATAGCCAGGGGCAACGCCCCTGGGAACGTGCGTGAAAAATATTTGAGCCCTGAAAGGGCGAAATAACCACAACGGTATTTCGCCCTTTCAGGGCTCAATCAATTAACGCACCCGATATCCAGGGGCGTTGCCCCTGGCTTTCATATGCCGCCCCTTCGGGGCTTCTTACGCGATGCGCGAGAGCCAGTCCAAGTCGCGGCCGCGGTGCGTGGCCTGCCGGTCGAGCGCCTGTTCGACCGTCCAGTCCTGGTGGATGATGCCGCCGACGGCCTCGATGACGGCGAGCGGATCGTCCTCGCCGGGGAAGAGTATGTTGCGGCCGACGAGCGCGCCGCGCACGTTCGGCCCGGCCCGCAGGCCCGCGTGCAGCTCGCGCAGGAACGGCGTCGCGTCGCCCACCGGCTCGCCGCCGAGCAGGAGGATGGGTAGCGTCGTCGCGTTCGCGACCATCTCGTAGTTCTCGCAGTAGGGCAGCTTCAGCCAGAGGTAGCGTGCGCTGTCGCCCAGGGCCGCCGCCGCGCCCGCCGTCCGCGCCAGCTCCTCGGCCGTCTTCACGATGCGGTAGACGCCGTGCCGCCCGTCGTCCACCCTCACCACCGGCAGCGACTCGAGGAACATCGGCAGGCCGACCGCGTTCAGCTCCGTGATGGCCTTGACCGTGTCGAGCAGAGTCTTCCGCGAGCCGTCCTCGTCGTCGCAGATGCGCAGCAGAATCTTCGCGCCGTCGAGGCCCCACTCCTTGCAAGACGCGGCGGTCGGGCCGGAGTTCGGGTCGTCGATCTCCCACACGCTCCCCAGGAGGCCGCCGCGGTTGAAACTCGCGAGCAGAACCTTCTCGTCGAGAAAACTGCTCGCGCCCGACTCCTTCAACAGGTCGTCGATGATGAGCAGGTCTTCGAGGATGTCCATCGTGGCGAGCAGGCCGTCCACGGCGTCGCTCATCATCACGCGCAGGATGCGCGCCATGTACTCGCGGCGGTCGGCCATCCGGAGCGGGTCGTCGCCGACGCGCGTCACGCGCCGCGCCGGGTGATCCGCGGCGAGGATGTTGAGCCGGCCGTCCTTCGTTAAGCTCCCGCGCCGCTTCCTCGCTTTGGCCGCGCGCAAGCTACGTTCGGGGTCTGTCACCCTCACGTCCGTGACCTTCGCCAGCACGTCGGCCGGCAGGAATTCCTTCGCGTCGAAACTCAAACCTCAGAACCCTCCTTTTTCTTCGACGAAGCTAAGAGCCTCTTCTTCGTAAGGCATGAAGTTGGCGCAGCCGTGGCGCGTGACGACGACGGCGCCGCACGCGTTCCCCATCCGCGCCGCGCGGTACCAGTCCCAGCCCTTCAGGTAGCCGTACAGGAACCCGCCCGCGAACGCGTCGCCCGCGCCGAGCACGTTCAAGACCTCGACATGGAAGGTCGGCACCTCCAAGACTTCGCCGCCGCGCACGTGCACGAGCGTACTCTCGGCGCCGCGCTTCAGCACCAGCGCCTCCGGCCCCGCCGCCAGCACGCGCCCGACGGCCTCGTCCGTCGTGCCCGACAGGAAGGCCGCGCTCACCTCCTCGGACGTGCCGAGCACGACGTCGACGAGCGGCAGCAGCGAGCGCACGGCGACGCCGTAGGCGCGCACGTCCGGCCAGAGCTCGGCGCGGAAGTCGAGGTCGAGGATGACGACCGTGTGGTTCGCGCGCGCGTGCTCGGCGGCGAAGAGGGTCGCGTCGCGGCTCGGCTGCCGCGCAAGGCCCGAGCCCGTCAGCAGCAGCGCGCGGCTCGCGGGGATGGGCGCGGCGAGCACGTCGTTGATGTTCAGCTCGAAGTCCGGCCCGCCCTCGCGGTAAGGCACGATGGGAAAGCGGTCGGGCGGCTCGATGCCGAGGAGGAAGGCGCTCGTGCGCCGGCCGCGCTTGCGCACGCCGTAGCGCGTCTCGACGCCCTCGCGGTCGAGGAAGTTCTTGACGAAGTCGCCGACGAGGTCTTCGCCCACGGCGTTCAGGAGCGCCGTGCGCAGGCCCAGCCGCCGCGCGCTGACGGCGATGTTCGTCGGGCAGCCGCCGACGTACGCGGCGAAGCTCTTGATCTCGATGAAGGGCGCGCCGACCTCGTTCGCGTAGAGGTCGATGGAACTGCGCCCCACCGTCAACAAATCGAACTCGCGATCCATCCCGGTTCCCTTGTCTGTCATTAAACTTCAACAGCCTCTTCCAGCGGCCGGCGCGGGTCTATGAAGAGCCACATCACGACGCCGCAGGCCATCACCGCCGCCGCGATGTAGAACGGGAGCGTCCAAGACCCCAGACGCTGCACCACGAAGCCGAAGACGATGGGCGCGAGCGTCCCGGCCAGGTTGCCGAACGTGTTCGTCGTCCCGCTCACCACGCCCGAGCGGCTGCGGCCGATGTCCATGCAGGTCGCCCACACGGCCGGCGTCGTCAGGAACTGGAAGAAGAGCGCCACCGAGATGAGCGTCGCCGCGACGAAGCGGTCTTGCGCCAGCCCGACGAAGACGAGCATCAGCGCGCTCATCGTCAGCCCGAACGCGCCGAGGCCGCAGCGCGCGAGCCTGTGCGCGCCGCGGCGGACGAGCGTGTCGGTGACCCAGCCGCCGACGAGAAACGCCGCCGCGCCGCACAGCCACGGCAGCGAGGAGAAGATGCTCGCCCACTCGGTGTTGAAGCCGCGCGCGCGGACGAGGTAGGTCGGGAGCCACGTGATGTAGAAGTAGAGGCCGTAGCCGTAGCAGAAGTACATGGCGCAGAGGAAGAGGATGTTCCGGCTCCTGAGGAAGACGCGCCACGGAATCTTGTGCGAGTGCGAGCGGGCGGCGGGCAGCCCCGCCCTGATGACTTCGACCTCGGCCTCGTTGACCGCGGGGTGCTGCTCGGGCGTGTCGCGGAACCACTTGAACCAGACGAAGCACCAGGCGGCGCCCAAGACGCCGAACTCGACGAAGGGGAGCCGCCAGCCCTGCCACTCGATGAGCCGGAAGACGATGAAGGGCGTGGCGGTCGCGCCCAGCGCGTGGCCGATGCAGACGGCGCCCATCGCGCGCCCGCGCTGCGCCGCCGGGAACCAGCGCGAGACGGTCGAGGCCGAGTTCGGGATGGCCCCGGCCTCGCCCGCGCCGAAGAGCAGGCGCACGAAGAAGAGCGAGTAGAAGCCGACGGTCGCGGCCGTCAGCATCGTGAAGGCCGACCACCAGAGCACGATCCGCGTCAGCGCCTTGCGCGTGCCGAAGCGGTCGCCGAGCCAGCCGCTCGGTATCTCCAGCAGCGCGTAGGAGAGCGTGAAGGCGCTGTAGATGTAGCCCATCGTCTCCGCGTTGAACCGGAACTCGCTCATGATCGTCGGCCCGGCAATCGAGATGCAGAGGCGGTCGAGATAGGTGAGCGCCGCCAGCGCCACGAGCAGCCCGAGCACCTTGTAGCGCGCGTGCGTCGGCCGCGCCGCGGCCCGCGCCTCGTCGAACGCGACGGCGCGGCTCTGTGTCTCGCTGACTTGCATGACTGCTGACCTCCTCTGCGACTCAGCGTGTCGGACTCACCTTCACGGTGTAGATTTGCCGCGGGCCGAGGCTGAAGCCGAAGCGCTTCGCGGCGGGCGCCGGCGGGCCGCACTCCTCGACGGCGTTGCAGACCGAGACGGCGGCGTCGTCCAGGAGCGCGCCGCCGACCGACACCTGCTCGCGCGCGCCGCCCAGCTCGATGAAGCGCATCACCGTGCCCGCGCCGTCCTCCGCAGGCTTCCACGCGCTCAGCAAGACCGAAGGGTTGTCCACGTCGAGCAGGCTCGACTGCGCCGCCGGCAGGGCCTTGCGCGCGGGGTAGGTCTGATCCTGCGCCTTGACGAGCGTGCGTTCGAGCGGCGTGGTCTCCTCCCAGCCGAGGCGCGCGAGCGCAGTCTGGTCGAACTCGCGCGCGCTCGTCAACACGTAACGGAACAGAAACTCGCCGCCCTGCGCCGCGACGTAGTTGGTGTTCCAGTAGTTGTTCATCGCGTATGAGAAGAGCACGGGGCTGGCCGGCTTGAACTCCTTCGGCCACGTGCCGCGTACGATATCACCGAACGTCCAGAGGAACGAATCGCGGTTGACGACCGCGACCGTCAACTGTTCGTCTCCGACCGACGCCCAGTTCTGCGAAGAGAACCATTCGAGGCCCGCGCCGGGCATCATCTCCTTCGCCGGGTCGACCACCGTGCTCTGCACGTCGAAGTGAAAGCGCGGGTCGCGCGCCGCCACGGGGAAGGCGAAGTAGACGCCCTCCTTCTTGTAGACGGTCTCCTTCCGGACGCGGTAGTTGATCTCGATCTTCTTCGCGTCGTCGAAGAGCAGGACTTCCGTCTCGACGCGCGGCGTGTTCGGCGCGCTGCTCTCGAGGACTGCGCGCGCGCCCGTCGGCGTCCGCCCCACGGAGGCGAGGCGGCCGCGCGTCGCCTTGTGTATCTCCAGCCGCGCGACGGGCGCGGTCTTGCGGTAGGTGAGCAGCTGGTTGCGCGCGGGTTCGTCGCCGCCCTTCACGTAGACGTACTGGCCGAAGCGGTACGGACTCGAAGCGTCCACCAGCTCGCGGCCGAGCTGCTTGTCGAAGACGCTCTTAATCGAACCGCTCTCGGCGTCGAAGCGGACTCGGTAGAAGCTGTTCTCCAAAGTGTCGGCCTGCGCCTCCGGAGAGGTCGAGGTTGAAGGGGCCGTGCCCGCGTCCGCCTGCGACGCCGCCTTGTCGCGAACCTGGTAGGTGCGGTAGCCGACCGAGGGGACGCCGCGCGCCATGAAGCGTATGCGCTGGTAGGCCGGGTGGTCTTCGAGCACCTCGAAGGGGACGACGCGCTGAGTCTCGAGGTCGACTATCTCGCGCGTCTTCTGCAGGTCGAACTCGACCCAGCCGTCGCGCCGCCAGTTGAGCGTGTTGAAGACGACGAGCGCGCGCTGAGGTGTCTCGACGCTCCCGGCGATTGTCGTCATCGCGCGTTCGAGCACGTACTCCAGTTGGTCGCGCGCCATCGAGGCGCGCAGGCGCTTGTAGGCCAGCTCGCGCTCCGAGTCTTCGCTGTGCGGCTCGGTCACGCTGCGGCCCCAGCCCCAGGTGTGCTCGTTCATGACGAAGATGCTGTCCCACATTGACGCGAGCGCGTCCCGCGGCGGACTCGAGCGCGGGTCGACGAGCGCGGCGAGGGTCGAGAGTTTCTCGGCCGAGACGGCGCGGCGCTCGTTCAGGCGCTCCGCGGCGGCGTGGGCCGCGTCCGAGGCGACGCCGTCCTCCCAGTAAGGCCCGCCGTCGCCGCGCACGACCGGCAGCTTCTCCTCGACGCCCTTCGAAATCTGCCCGAGCGCCTCGCCGAAGCCGGAGAAGACCAGCCGCGGGTATTCGAACTGCGCGTTCCACTCGCGCACGATGTCGGCCTGCGTCTTGTGGAGCGAGGTGTTCTCCCACTGGCTGCCGTGGAGCAGCACGGCGCCGGGCGCGTAGTCGGGCCGCTCGTAGGTTTCGAGGAAGGTCTGCAGGCCTTCGTAGCCGTTGGCGAGTTTGGGCGGGAGTCCGAACTGGCTCCCGATCTGGTGGTAGTGCCGCGCGTACCAGAGCAGCACGCGGGAGCCGTCCGGCCCCTCCCACCAGAAGGGCGAACGGCGGTGCAGGTTCCCGAGCATGAGCGTCGGCCCGCGGTCGGCGTTCGCCGCCGCCGAGAAGTACTTGATGCCCGCGGCGGCGAGGATCGAGGCGTAAGACCAAGTGTAAGAGGGCACGTCCGTGATGTTGACGTAGTCCCAGGGGCCGCCGTGCTCCCGGTTGAACTTGTGCGAGGCGTAGAAGGAGCGGAGCAAAGTCTCGGCCGTCCCCGTCCCCGTCAACATCACGGAGTGCTGCGCGGGCACGAATATCTTCCGCCGGCGGACGGCGTCGTAGAACTTCTGCCTCTCCGCCTCGCTCCGCCCTTCGAGGAACTGCTGCGCCTGCCAGTAGCCGTCGAGGCTGAACTTGAACTCGGGCCGCTCGGCCGACATCTCGAGCGCCTCGTCTATGACGCGGCTGTGCAGCTCGGCCAGCTTGGTCTGGAAGTCCGAGTAGCCGATGTCGAGGTGCTCGTGCGGGACGAGGTAGACCGTCCACTTCCGCTTCGGCGTGAGCTTGAACGTGAAGCCACGCCCGGGCGATTCGTTCCTGTCGTCGGAGAGGGAGACTTTCGCGGCCGCCCCCGCGCCGAACTCGGGGACGAGGAACTCGAAGCGCTGCTCGCCGAACTCGCGCCCCGTCGACAGGTCGCGCGTGGCGTTCCAACCGCCGACCGAGAGACGGAGCGTGCCGGGCCGTGCCTTCCCCGTCCAGCCGCGGACGACGTGGACGACCTCGCAGAGCTGCCCGCCTTCGCGCCTGTACAGGGCCGTCGGCGCCACGTGCAGCGTCGAGCGACTCCAGCCGGCCTCGACCGGACGCCACCCCTCCCAACGCACGAGCGCGAGCGCGTCGTAGCGCAGGACGGCGTCCGAGGTGTCTTCGCCGCCGGGGAGCGCCGTCGAGGCGGGGTCGGCCACGGCCGTGAGCGTGATCTCGTTCGCGCCCTGCCTCAGAAACTCCGCGGGTATCAACGCCGGCAGGACGCCGTACGCGTACTGGGGGAAGATGTAGGCTTCGAGGTTGCCTTCCTTGTACTCGCTCTCGGGCCGCTGGTAGAACCAGCCCTTGTGGCCGTTCACCTCCAACTGCACGACGGGCAGACGCGGCGAGGTCATGATGAGTCCGAGCCGCAGCGTGTAGGTGCCGCTCGGCGCGTCAGCCAACTCGAAGCGAATCCGGCGCGCCGCCGCCGCGTCGGCCTTCGACTCGACCACGGCCTGCTGCGTCGCGCCCCAGTTCTTAGCCTGACCACTGGCGGCGTCGAACGGCCCCTCGGCCTGCGCGCCGAACTCGTCCGAAGAGCCGTCGAACGACCCGATCTGCCAAAGGGGCCGCTCCTGCGCCGCGACGCAGATGGCGAAGGTTAAGGTGAGGATAAGAGCTGAAAGAAAGCGTCGCTGCATTAGCACTTCATCTCCGACATACGGGTCAGAACCACCCGCGGTAGCGGGTGGCCCTTGGTGATTCGCCAGCGCCGCATAGCAAAGGGCCACCCGCTACCGCGGGTGGTTCTGACCTGACTGCTCAAGCCAGTCGAACAGGGGCTGCGTGGGTCTGACCGCGTGACTTTCATCAGAGACGGTGACGGCGAGGACGCGTATCTTCTCGTCGTCGGGGAGCGTCAGCGTCTTCGCGCCCGCGGGGATGTCGAGGGCGTAGGCGAAGAGGTACGAGTAGCGGTACGCCTCGCTCAGGCCGTCGGCGCGGTGGTGGTGCGAGGCGAACCAGGCGATGGGCGCGGGCTTGATGAAGCCCGGCTCGATGCCGGTCATCTCCGCGTAAGGGTCGTTGCGGTAGTAGGGCGAGCGGATGCGCGCGGCCGTCTCCGCGGAGGCGCCGGGCGGCACCTGCCGCTCGCCCGCGCGCCACTGCCGCGCGTCCCACTGGCCGACGAAGCCGCCCCAGTCCTGCACGTTCAACTCGAAGGCACTGCCCCCGGCGCGGAAGACCGCGCGCCGGTCGCCGTCCGCGGAGGCCGCGAGGATGTAAAGCCGCCTGAAGTTTCCGCCGGGGAGACTGAGCGTCTGCCCGCGCGCCGCGAGCGCGTTCAACGCGCCTTGCGAGAGTTTGAAGCGCACGCCGTCGAACGCGACCTCACCCGGCAGCATCTCCGAAGGGAGGCTTCCGCCCGCGCCGTCGAAGCCGCCCTCATTCTTCACGCCGCCCGCCTTCGTCACGTGCGGGCTGGCCGAAGCGAGGTCGTAAGGCAGCTCGACGGGGACAGACCTCGGCGCGTTCAGCCTCACGCGCGAGGGCGCGAGTTTCAGGGCGAAGGTGCGTAGTTGGTAGGGGCCGAAGTCCGACACCAGCTCGCCCTTCTCGACGCGCGCGGGGCCGAGCGGCTGCTCCTGCCCCGTGACCTCGCGCGCCGCGGCGACCGGGCCGGCGAAACGCAGGCGCACGCCGGGCGCGCTCTTCCCGTCGAGCTCGACGAGGCGGACGACCACTTCGTCAGACTCCTCCGCCTTCTTCAAGGCGAGCAGGCGCACGCGGCTGTTGCTGACGCCCATTAACGAAAAGCTCTTGCCGAGCGCGCCCGCGTGTTCTCCGTAGGAGCCGAAGGCGATGAGCGGCTGGTTCAAACGTTGCGCCTGCCAGTCGGTCTCGGCCGCGCGCCAGTCACCCGCGTGGCCGGCGAGGCCGTACGTGAACTCGTGGTGACCCCAGTCCTGCGTCGTCTGGTCGTGGAACTCCCAGCCGTTGCCCGTCCCCAGGCCCGGCGTGAACAGGAGCGTCAAGCGAAGAGTATTATCGTCCGGCTTGTCCGAGCCGTACTTGCAATCGGACAGGACGGTCACGCCGTACGCGCCGCCCTTGTCGGTGAGGTCGAACCACTGGTGCGAGGGCACCTCGTACTTCCGCTCGTCGTTGTTGCCGCGCCTGATGGTGCCCACGTCCCAGTTGTAGGTCGCCTCGGGGTTCGACGCTGTCAACGGGAACGTCGCCTTGAGCGCGGCGGCTTCGGAGCGCCAGTCGACGCGGTTCGCGAACTCGACGCGCTCGCCCGCGCCGCCCGCCGAGAGGCGGACGGTCTGCACGAACTTCGAGCCTTCGCTCTCGCGCTCTACCTCGACCGCGACGCGGGCGGGGCCGCTCTCGACGACGCGAATCTTCGCGGCCCCCGAGACGTAGCCGCGCGGCGGCTTCTGCTGGTCGGCCCAGTCCATGTTCCACGCCGGCCAGTCCTTCGGCCGCTCGGTCTGGAACGCGAGCCGCGCGGGCGCCTTCAACAACTCCTTCCCGACCTTCTTGTCGAAGATGCTCGACACGTCGCCGTCGCCGTTCAGGCTGACGCGGTAGCGCGCGTTCTCAAGTGACGACTCGCTCACCTTCAGCTCGGGGTTGGCGGCCGGGGGCCACTGCCCCGTGCGCACGTGGTAGACGGCGTAACCGACCGCAGGCACGCGCGCCAGGAAGGCAATCTTCTGCACCCCGCCCCCGATGAACTGCGCGGGCACCTCCCTCCCATGCGGGTCTATGACGCGGAAGTCTTCGATCCTGTCCCTCTCAATGGGAAAGATGTCCGCCTCCACCACGTCCTCGCGCTCGACGTTGAGGGGGTTGTAGACGACGACCGGTATGCCCTGCCCGCGCGTGTCCATCCCGCCGGCGATTGCTTCGGTCGCGCTCGTCAGCACCGACGAGAACTGATTGCCCGCGATCACGTCGTCGTTCCACGAGAACTCGAAAGCCTTCGGCGTCGCCGTGCCCGGCAGGATGTCGTGGAACTGCCCGCCCATCACGAGCGTCCAGGCGTCGTTCAACCTCTGCTGCGGGTACTCACGGCCGCCCATCCAGGCGGCGGCGACCGAGGCGCGCTCGGCCGCGTCGGCCAGCAGCTCGTTGTGCCGGTTCCAACGCTTCTGCGTCGTCTCCGAAGAGGTCGAACCCGAAGAGTGGTCGCTCAAGAGGAGGTCGCCGCTGTAGCGCGGCAGGCGCGCGGTCTGCTCGGGCTTGATGTCCAAGAACATCTGCTCGGACGTGGCCGAGAGCACGCGCACGGGGCCGTCGCCGACCTGGACGGGCGTGCCTTCCAGGTCGACCGGGGGGATGACGGGCGGCGGCGGCGGGAGCACGATCTTCTTCCTCCCGGCGAGCGCGTCCACCACCTTCACCGAGAACTCGCGCGGCGCGCCGCCCACGTCGCCCGTGCCGAAGTAGGTGTAGTCCGTGAAGAGGCCGCTCACCTCGCCGTTGCGCCGGATGCGCGCGGGCCAGTCGACGGGCTTGTAGTTCACCTTCGGGTCGGGGTTCGAGGCCGAAGGCGGCGGACTCCTGCTGTAGTCCTCGCGCACGTTCGAGGTGTAGTCGCGCGGGTTGAAGGCGGCGATGACGCCGCGCCCGTCCGGCCCCGCCCACATGCCGACGTTGAAGGGCACGCCGTCCGGCGTCCGCTCGGGCGAGTCAGGGCCGCCGACGCGCGCCGCCGACTTCCAGTAGAGCTTCTGCGTCGAGAAGCCCTTGAGCCCCATGTGCGCGAGGATGGAGGGCAGAGACGCCGGGAAGCCGAAGCTGTCGGGCAGCATGTACTCGGCGCTCGTCTTGCCGAACTCGCGGCGGAAGTAGTGCGAGCCGTAGAGAATCTGGCGGACGATTGATTCGGCCGAGGCGTTGTTGGGGTCGCCCTCCTCCATCGACGAGCCGGCGGGGAACCAGCGCCCCGCCGCGACGTAAGACTTGAGCCGCGCGTAGTCCTCGGGCCAGTACTCCTTCATCAGACGGTAGCGGTTCGCGCCGGTGAAGTTGAAGAGGTAGTTCGGGTACTTCTCGAAGAGCGCGAAGTTGTCGCGCATCGTGTTCGGCAAATACTCGTTGATGACCTGCGGGTACTCCCAGCGCCACTGCGTATCGAGGTGCGCGTAGCCGACGACGTAGAGCGTCGGCTCCTTCGACAGATCGGGGCGCGTCTGCGCCGAGGCGCACGGCAAAAGGGTCAGGCACGAGAGCGCCAGCGCGAGTAACCGCTTACGTCCAGAGTACATCCGTCCGTCCTCCGCAGGGTCAGTGTGACTTTGAATTGAAAATTAGAGCGGGCCGTCTGAATAACAGCGGTGTGGACAACTTCTAAACGAAACGCCGCCCCGCGTCAACGCGCGACGACGACGGGCGTGACGGAGCGGCGCACATTCCAGCCCTTCAGCTCGACCTCCATGCCGCGGGCCGGCTTCGGAACTTCGATGGTGATGCGCCGCCGTTCGCCCGGAACCAGCGAGACGTAGTTGTCGCTCGCGTAGGCCGGGAGCACGCGCGCCTTCGTCTCCGCGTCGCGCACGACGACCCGCGCGGCGAGGGCCACGCCGTATTCGTTGTAGTTCCACAACTCGACCTCGACGCGCGCCGCGCCGCGCTCCCTCCTCAAGAGCGCTTCGCAGACCAGGGGCGTCTCGCCCATGTCGTCGAGCTTGCGGTAGCCGGACTTCTGCGCCGCGTGCCAGTAGAAGTTCTCGGCGAGCACCTGCGACGCGGCGTCGATGAGCGTGAGCCTGACGAAGACGACGCCGTCCTTCACCCACGCGGGCACCTGTAGGCGCGAGATGCGGACGGCCGCGTTCGAAGGCGCCGAGAGCGTCTGCTCGTGCGTGGCGATGGCTTCGCCGTTGACGTTGTAGAGGTGCACGAGAAGCCGCAGGTCTCGGAGCGTCTTTTGCGTGTGGTTGACGACGGTGAGGCCGAGGTCGGGCTGGTCGAGCTGGACGTGCAGGGGCTCGTTGGCCTTCTTCACGCCGAAGTACGCGCCGTGCGTCGAGTAGTCGGAGCTGTACATCTGCCACTCCGTGCTCGGCCAAGCCGGGTGCGTCATCCACATCAGGCGGCCCGTGTTCGGGTTCCAGAGGTGTGCGTTGAAGCCCTCGAACATCGCGCGGTGGCTCGCGTAAGAGAGGAGCTGCGCCTTGCGCTCGAAGTCTTCGAGGCTCGTGGGCTCGCCCAGCTCTTCCCTCATCGCGTCCATGAAGTGCTTGTTGTCGCCGCCCCCTCCGAAGTGCCAGTCGTGGTAGGCCCAGGCGTCGTCGGGCGGCCAGTGGTCGGACGCCGGCAGGAACGTGCGGAGGGTGTCGGCCGAGGGCGGCGAGGGCAGGCCCAGCTCGGTCGAGAAGCCGCGGCCGCGCGTCGTGAAGAACTTGAAGGCGTCGCCGTAGTGCCACGGCCCGCTCCCCTGCAAGTTCACGTCGCGCGAGTTGGGCGAGTAGTAGCGCGTGCCGTCGAGCGTGCGGATGATCTCGTCCAGCCCCTCGTTGATAAAGGGCGGCGGGACGCCCTCGTTGCGCCCGCACCAGACGGCAATGGACGGATGGCTGCGGAAGCGCGAGACGACGTCGCGCGCGTTCGCGAGGAAGAGCGCGGGGTCTTGCGGCTCAAGGTTCCAGTCCTGCGTCGAGAGCCAGAAGTCGTTCCAGACGAGCAGGCCGTACTCGTCGGCCAGGTCGTAGAAGACCTCTTCCGTGTTCTGCCCGCACCAGTTGCGAATCATGGTCAGCCCCGCCTCGCGGTGCAGGCGAAAGTAAGGCTCCATGCGCTCGCGCGAGACGCGCTTGCGCGTGTCGTCGAGGCCCCAGTTCCCGCCGCGGCAACTGACGCGCACGCCGTTGACGCGCACGACCAGATGCGGCGAGGCGCGCACGTCCTCGAGCGCGCGAATCGAAGAAGAAGACTCTTTGCCGTTGACGAACGAGGCGACCCAACCCTCGGCCGATTCAATCATCCCCGCGTGGCCGACGTTGACGACGTGCTCGCCCTGCGCCTGCGCCGGGTCGTACTCGACGCGGCGCAGACGCCCCGCGCCGTCCAGAAGCGTCAGCTCATAACTCAGCTCGCGCACGCCGAAGCGCAGGCGCTTTTCGTCGGACGCGCCCGCGCCCGTCTTAAAACTCACGCGCAGGTGGTAAAGCTCCGGCCGCCCGTAGCCGTTCGGCCACCAGAGCCGAGGGTTCTTCAACCTCAACTGCGGGAAGTCCGTAGGCGCGAGCGCGAACACCGTCCGCCCCGGCAAGACCGTCGCACGTTTGCGAACGGTGACGCCCTCGAACGAAGCCTCAAGCGTGCCCGCGACTTCGTCGTTCGTCTCGTTGACGAGAGGCACCTGGATGTTAACTGCGGCGCTCGACGTGTCCGGCAGAGGCAGGCGCGTCACGACCTGCACGTCGCCGACGCGCACCGCGCCTGTCGCCTTCAGCGTCACCTCCTGCCACAAGCCGGTCGCGCGGTCGCGCACGCCGGGAATCCAGTCCCAGCCTTCGGTGCAGAAGAAGGTCGGGCCGTCCAGACACATCACGCCGCCGTTCGGGCCGGGGCCTGCCTTCACAGACTCCTCGTGCGGGATGCCCGGGTGCGGCGGCGGCGAGACGCGCACGGCGAGCGCGTTCGCGCGGCCCTTGACGAGCACGTCCGTCACGTCGAACACGCCGCGCACGAAGGCACCGCGCACCTCGCCCAGACGCCGGCCGTTGAGCCAGACCGCGGCCGAGTAGTTGACGCCGTTGAGCGTGAGTTGGAAACGCCTGGCCCTCGTCGAGGCGGGCGGCGTGAACTCCGCGCGGAACCAATAGTCCTGCTTGTTGAGCGTCTCGGGGATGGCGAGGTTGTTCAGGCCGTAGTCGGGGTCTGGGTAGACGCCGCGGTCGACGAGCGTCGTCAAGACCGTGCCCGGCACCGTCGCCCGCAACCAACCCTCGACCGGGTAACCCGGACGCGAGACCGCGTCGCCTTCGTCCGAAACCTTCGGCGCTTCAAGCATCCGCCAACCGCGCGCGAGCGCCCACTCGCTATCCCCCCTCGCCGCGAGCGCTGGCCCCGGCACACCTTCCGGCTTCGCCACAGGCTTCGAGAAAGCCGTCGTAGGGACGGGCAGAGTCCCGCGCTCCTGCGGCTCGCGCAAACCCTCCTGCCCCTTCGTCTGCAACGGCCAGGTCTTTCTCGAACCCTGCCCGTACGACGAGGGGAGAGGCAAAAGTAAAAAGGTGAAAGTCAAAAGCGTGAGCGCGGCGCGCGCGGGGGGCTTTTTAAGACTTCTGCCTTTCTTCACTTTCGCCTTCTGCCTTTTACTTTTGGTTTTCAGACCAGGTACTTGTCGTAGCCCAGGCGGACTAACTCTTCGTAGGCGGCCCACACGTCAGCGGGTATCTCCTGCGGAATCTGGAAACCCTTCTCGGGGTAGAGGCGGATGCGCTGGAGGTCGCCGACCATGATGCCGACCACGTCGTCCGCGGTGAGCGCGCGGTTGGAGTAGCGCTCCAGGTACTCCTCGAAAGAGACCTGCGGCGAGGTGACGTGGACGCGCGGTTCGGGCCAGTACCTTTTGAACGTCGCGTACGCGCGGCGCTCCATGTAGGGCTTCTGCACGAGGATGACGCTCCGCGGCTCGGGCCCGCGCCCGGCCAGAAGCTTGCGGGTGAACCGGACGTTCTCGCCCGTGTTGGTCGAGCGCGTCTCGACGAGAATCGCACTGCCGGGCACGCCCATCTCACGGGCGATGCCCGCGAACAGCTCCGCCTCCGGCTCGCTCCAAAGGTTCCTGGTGATGACGCCTAAGCCCCCCGAGAAGACGAGCCGCGGCGCCCAGCCTTCCAGGTACAACTGCGCGCCGCGCTCGGCGACGGCCGTGTCGTGGCTACAGAGGACGAGGACGACCTCCGACCTCTCAAGCGCGTGGCCGACGTGGTGGTAATCCCAGAGCCGCTCCGCCAGCTCCCTTATCTCCGGACGCATCCGCGCCAATATACATTGGCGGGTGGGGAATCCGTAACGGCCACGTGTCTCAGGCCCAGTAGGTGCGGTCGAGGGAGCGGTAGCCGACGGCCTCGGAGACGTGTTTGGGGAGGATGTCTGCGGAGGCTTCGAGGTCGGCGATGGTGCGGCTGACTTTGAGGATGCGGTCGTAGGCGCGGGCTGAGAGGCCCTGGCGGGTCATGGCCTGCTCTAACAGTTGTTCGCCCTGCGCGTCGAGGCGGCAGTTGAGCCGGATGAGGCGCGGCGTCATCTGCGCGTTGGAGAAGACGGGCCGGCCGCGGAAGCGCTCGGCCTGCCGGGCGCGGGCCGCCAGCACCCGCGCGCGGATACTGGCGGAGCCCTCGCCCTCGGGCGCGCCCTTGTCGGAAAGCTCTTTGAAGCGGACGGCCGGCACGTCCACGTGGATGTCGATGCGGTCGAGCAGAGGGCCGGAGACGCGGCCGACGTAGCGCTGTATCTGCGGGGGCGTGCAGCGGCACTCGCGGACGGGGTCGTTATAGAAGCCGCAGGGACAGGGGTTCATCGCGGCGGCGAGCATGAAGGAGGCCGGGAAGGTCAGGGTCATCGCGGCGCGGCTGATGGTGACGCGCCGGTCTTCCAGGGGCTGTCTTAAGACTTCGAGGACGGAGCGGTCGAACTCCGGCAGCTCGTCGAGGAAGAGGACGCCGTGGTGCGCGAGTGAGACTTCGCCGGGGCGCGGCACGGCGCCGCCGCCGATGAGGCCGCCGTCGCTGATGGTGTGGTGCGGCGAGCGGAACGGGCGCGCGGTGACGAGGCCCGTGCGGTTGGTCAGCCCGGCGACCGAGTGAATCTTCGTCAGCTCAAGCGCCGCCTCGAACTCCAGCGGAGGGAGGATCGTCGGCAGCCGCTTCGCGAGCATCGTCTTGCCCGAGCCGGGCGGGCCGATGAGAAGGATGTTGTGAGAGCCGGCCGACGCGACTTCGAGCGCGCGCTTGACGGCGTGCTGACCGCGCACCTCCCGGAAGTCGACTTCATAGGAGTTGTCGTTCGTCAGGAGCTTCGTCTCGTCCGCGCGCAGGGGCTTCGGCCCACTCCCCGCGCGCAGCGCGCCGACCAGCTCGACGGCCGCGCGCAGTGTGCTTGCGGCGTACACGTCCACGCCCTTGACGAACGCGGCCTCGGTCGCGTTCTCTTCGGGCAGGAGAAGACTTTTAATCCCCGCGTCCCGCGCGCGGAGCGCGATGGGGAGCGCGCCGCGCACTGGACGGAGGCGTCCGTCGAGCGACAGCTCTCCGACCGAGAGCACGTCGGTCAGACCTTCCACGCCGCCGAGGTCACCGTTGGCCCCGAGGACGCCGAGCGCGATGGGCAGGTCGAAGCTCGCGCCCTCCTTGCGCACGTCCGCAGGCGCGAGGTTGATGGTCGTCTTGTGAAAGGGGAAGAAGAAGGCGCTGTTGTTGACGGCGGCGCGGATGCGCTCGCGCGACTCGCGCACGGCGAGGTCGGGCAGGCCGACGATGGTGACCGAAGGGTTCGAGTCGGCCTCGCCCTTGACCGGGGTCAGATCGACTTCAATGTCGACGAGGTCTGCGTCGATGCCGTAGACGGCGGCGGACTGCGTGCGGAAGAGCATAGGCGTGCCAGCGTGAGCGTGTGAGGCGCTGGCGGACGCCTTGGTTTGAGTTAAAGGATGAAGGCGGAAGGATGAAGAGGATAGCTAACTGCATCCTCTTCATCCTTCCGCCTTCATCCTTCATCCTTATCTTTTAGCGGCGGCGCGCGGGGGCGGCCGTCGCGTTCGTGTTGCCCTGCGGGACGCGAATCTGGCGGCCGCGCGCGAGCGGCTCGTCGGGCGTCACGCCGTTGAGCTTGGCGACCTCGGCCACCGACGCGCCGTAGCGCGCCGCGACCTGCGCGATGGTCTCGCCGCCCTTGGCCGTGTAGTTGACCAGCCCGGCGCCGGCCGGCGCGGCGGCGCTGTTCGGCCGCTCGTAGCTCTTCAAGGTCTGCACCACGCGCCCGCCCGCGGGGACGAGGAGCGTGCCGCCCTTCGCGAGGTCAACGCCCGAGTTCCACTGCTGGAGCGAGGCGGAGCTCACGCCCGCGCGCGTGGCGACCGCGTCCCAGGACTCGCCCGGGGCGGCCTGGACGACGCGCGCCATCTGCGTGCGGCGGTCGGCGGGGATGCGCTTGAGGAGCGCGACCATCTGGTGCCCGCGCTTCGGCGGGACGCGCAGAAGGTAGCCCTCGCCCGGCGGCGTCGTGTCGCGACGAAGCTCGGGGTTGAGCGCGCGGATGTTGTCGACGCTCGTGTCGGTCAGGGCCGCGACCAGCTGGAGGCTCGTCGCCGAGGGCACGCTCACGGTGTCGTAGGCGAGCGGCGTCATGCGCTGGACGCTGTGGAAGCCGTACTTCTCGGGGTTCTTCGCGATGAGGATGACCGCGAGGATGTTCGGGACGTAGTTGCGCGTCTCCTGCGCGATGTACGGGTAGATGGCCCAGAAGTCGCGGACGCCCGCGCGCCCGATGGCGCGCTGGATGTTGCCCTCGCCCGTGTTGTAGGCGCCCATCGCCAGCTCCCAGTTGCCGAACTGGTCGTGCAGCCACTTCAGGTAGCGGGCCGAGGCGCGCGTCGCCTTCTCGAAGCTGTTGCGCTCGTCGATGTAGGCCGTCTGGCGCAGGCCGAAGCGGGAGCCGGTGCCGGGGATGAACTGCCAGAGGCCGGAGGCCGCGGCCCAGGAGCGCGCGGTCGGGCGCCAGGCGCTCTCGACCTGTCCGAGCCAGACGATGTCCTCGGGCACGCCCTCCTCGCGGAAGATCTTGCGCGCCATCGCCATGTACTGGCCGGAGCGGCGCAGGCCCGTCTCCATCGTCGCGCGGCCGCGGCCCTGGTAGTAGTTGATGAAGCCCTGGACGAGCGGGTGCGGCGTGAAGCTGAAGTCGAGCGTGTTCTTAATCTCGCTCTCGAGCTTCGCCACGTCCTCGTCGGAGACTTTCGACTCGCTCTCGTCGAGCTTGAGGTTGCGCAGGTCATCGAGCGGCGACGGCTCGAACTTCTGATCGACGAAGCCGATTTCGACCGGCGCGGCCGTCTGCTGGCCGTCCGTCTGCGCCACGGTCTGGAACGCCGCGCCGTTCGCGGGGCGCGCGCCTGGGACGTTCTGCGGCACCTCGTAGCGGTAGACGCGCTCGACCAGCTCGAGGTAGTAGCGGTTCAGGCGCGGGTTCGAGCGCACGTCCATGCCCGATTCGAGCACGGTGTCGACGGCCTTGTCGAACTCCTCGCGGGCGGCCTGGCGCTTCTGGTCTTTCAGGTTCAACTCGCCGAGGCGGAAGTGCTTCTCGGCGTCCTCGACGATCTTGGTGACGCGCGGGTCTTCGCGCTCGATCTCGCTCGGCGTGTTGCGGAGGTATGATTGCTGTGGAACCTGTGCCTGGAGCGAGACGGAAGGGAGCAGCAGCGCCGCGAGGGCCGCGGCGTTAAAAAGACGGCGGGGGAGGCTCGTGTTATTCAATCGTCGATCTCCTCTGCGAGTATAAAAGCGAATCCACGATGGCGACCATAGCGAGGGGTCGCACGAGCGGCATCCACTAAAGTTCCTGAAATGATTAAACCCTTCGATGAAGGAGCCGGCTCTGCTTTGTGGGCCTCCGCGTCGGAGAGCAGAACCCCCTTGAAACCGCCCGGAGGGTATCACAGCCCTCACCGAAGAATCAACCCTTATGCCCGCATCTCTATGCAAATAAAAGGCGAAACGAACCGAGATTCCTGTACTCTTTCGCTTCGCCGAATGGACTTTTAAGATGCCCCACGCGCCCCTCGGGTTGCGCCCGGCCCCGCGCCCGAACCTCCTAAACGGCGGCTAAAAAATGGTCTGCCCGGCCCCGCCTCAAGCTTTACTGGAACTCGAGACGGGGCCGGGCAGCCGGCCGCTTGGAATCGGTCAAATTAACCGGACGTAAAATCCGTCCAAATCAGCCTTAAACCCTGGGCGCGGCGGCCTGCGGCAGACGCGGCGGGCGCTGGACGGGCGCGGCCGGGGCCGGCGCCTTCTCCTTGAGAGCCTCGCGGAAGACCTCGCGGACGTTCTCGACGAAGACGAACTGCATCTCGCCGAAGAGTTCCTTCGGAATCTCCTCCATGTCGCGGCGGTTGAGGTGCGGGAGGATGACCGTCGTCACGCGCGCGCGCCTTGCCGCCAAGACCTTCTCCTTGACGCCGCCTATGGGCAGGACGTTCCCGCGCAGGGTTATCTCGCCCGTCATCGCCACGTCCTTCCGCACGGCGCGCTGCGAGAGCGAGGAGACCATCGCCGTCGCCAAGGTGATGCCGGCCGAGGGGCCGTCCTTCGGGATGGCGCCCTCTGGGATGTGGATGTGCATGTCGTACTTCTCGAAATCCTCTTCGGGGATTTCGAGTTCCTTCGCGCGCGACTTGGCGTAGGAGTATGCGGCCTGCGCCGACTCGCGCATCACCTCGCCGAGCTGGCCCGTGAGGACGAGCTGCCCCTTCCCCTTCATCCGCAGGGCCTCGATGAAGAGCACGTCGCCGCCGACGGCCGTCCACGCGAGGCCCGTGGCGACGCCGATCTGGTCTTTGCGTAGCACCTCTTCGGGGAATGACCTCGGCGGCCCGAGGTACTCGTGGACGTTCTTCGGCGTGACGCGCACGGCCTCCGACTTCCCTTCCGCGATGCGGCGCGCGACCTTGCGACAGATGCGCCCGATCTCGCGTTCGAGCTGGCGCAGACCCGCCTCCTGCGTGTACTGCTGGACGACGGCCGAGAGCGCCTTCTTCGAGATTTGCACGTTCTTCGCCGAGATGCCGTTCTCCTCGATCTGCTTCGGCAGGAGGTGGCGGCGCGCGATCTCCAGCTTCTCCTCCTCGGTGTAGCCCGCGAGCCGGATGACCTCCATGCGGTCGCGCAGCGCGGGCTGGACGGTGTCGAGGACGTTGGCCGTCGTCATGAACATCACGTTCGACAGGTCGAAGGTGACGCCGAGGTAGTTGTCGCGGAAGCTGTTGTTCTGCTCCGGGTCTAAGACTTCGAGCAACGCGGACGAGGGGTCGCCGCGGAAGTCGGCGCCGACCTTGTCGATCTCGTCGAGCATGATGAGCGGGTTGTTCGTCCCCGCCTGCTGCAGGGCCTGGATGATGCGACCGGGCATCGCGCCGACGTACGTGCGGCGGTGGCCGCGAATCTCGGCCTCGTCGTGCAGGCCGCCCAAACTCAGTCGCACGAACTTGCGGTCGAGGGCGCGCGCGATGGAGCGGCCCAAAGAAGTCTTGCCGACGCCCGGCGGGCCGACGAGACAGAGGATGGAGCCCTTCGGCTTCTCCTTCAACTTTCTGACGGCCAGCGCCTCGACGATGCGCTCCTTGACCTTCTCGAGCCCGTAGTGGTCTTCGTCGAGAATCTGCTGCGCCTTAATCAGATCGAGGTTGTCGACCGAAGCCTTCGACCACGGCAGGTCGGTCATAATCTCCATCCAGTTCCTGAGCGTCGCCGTCTCGGCCGCGTCCGGGTGCATGCGCTCCAGCTTCTTCAGCTGGCGGAGCGCCTCCTCCTCGGCGTGCTTCGGCATGTCGGACGCTTCGATCTTCTCGCGGAACTGCGCGATCTCCTCGGCCAGCTCGTTCCCCTCGCCCAGCTCGGTCTGGATGGCCTTCAGCTGTTGCCGCAGGAAGAACTCGCGCTGCGAGCGGTCGATGTCGGCGCGAGCCTGCGTGTTGATCTCCTGCTGGACGGTGAGGACTTCGATCTCCTTGTTGAGCAGCTCGTTCACGCGCCTGAGCCGCGCGGTCGTGTCGGCGATGTCCAGGACCGACTGCGCGTCTTCGACCTTCAGCTCAAGGTTCGACGCGGCGAGGTCTGCCAAGCGCCCCGCGTCGTCGAGTCCGGCGACGATAGCCATGACCTCGGGCGAGATGTTCTTCCCCAAGTTCGTCGCGCGCTCCATCGAAGCGCGGACGTTCCTGACCAGCGCCTCGACTTCGAGCGAGCGCTCGCCCGCGCCCGACTCGGTCATCGCGGTGAGGCGACCCTTGAGGTACTCGCCCGTGTCCGTAATCTCCTCGACGCGCGCGCGGGCGAGGCCCTGGACGAGAATGCGTATGCGGCCGTCGGGCAGCTTGAGCATGCGCATGATGACGGCCACCGTGCCCGTCGTGTAGAGGTCTTCGCCCGCCGGCTCCTCCTTGTCGAGGTCGCGCTGCGAGACGAGGAAGATCATGCGGTTCTCGCCCAGCGCCTCATCCACCGCGCGGATGGACTTCTCGCGCGAGACGAAGAGCGGCACGATCATGAACGGGTAGATGACGATGTCGCGGAGGGGCAGCACCGGCAGAAACTCCGGTATCTGTAGCTGCTGCTCGGCCGTGTCCACCGCCTCTATCGAATCGGCTATGTTTGAAATCTGCGGCATAAAATCAATGATGAATGACGAGTGATGAATGATGAATATGGCCCGCTGCCTCCTATTCATCATTCATCACTCATCATTCATCACTCTCCTTCACTTCAATCCTGTGCTCGACTCCGCGGCGGTCTTCGAGCTTGGGGAGCCGGACGGTGAGCAGGCCGTCCTTCAGCTCGGCCGTGACGGCATCCATGCGCACGGGCCAGCGCAGCGTGATGGCGCGCGCGAACGGGCCGAAGCTGCGCTCGGAGCATAGATGCGAGATGACGCCGCGCGGTGCGCCCCTGCGCTTGCGGCCCCGCACGCGCAGCTCCTCGTTCGTGAGCGTCACCTCCAACTGCTCCGCGCGCACGCCCGGGAGCTCCACCGTCACCGTCACGCACTCGTCCGACTCGCACACGTCCGCCGCCGGCAGCCACGCCGCGCCCGACTCGCCCGCGGCCATCTCCGAAGCCTCCTGCAAGGCCACGAACAGGCGGCCGACCCGCGCCCGCAGGCGCTCCAGCTCGCCCCTGTCGAAAATCGCCGCGTGAACCGTCTTCTTCATTTCCGCGCCGTCGCGCCGTCGCGCTTGCGGACGAGCGTCTTCAGCTCCTTCATGAACTCGGTCACGTCCTCGAACTCGAGGTAGACGGAGGCGAAGCGGACGTAGGCGACTTTGTCGAGTTCCTTGAGACGGCGCATGATCATCTCGCCGACCTTGGTCGTCGGCCGCTCGCGCTCGGGCGACTCCTGGACGTACTTCTCGACGGCGTTGACGATGCTGTCGAGTTTCGTCGCGGGGATGGGCCGCTTCTCGCAGGCGCGCAGCAACCCGGCCATGACCTTGTTGCGGTCGAAGGGCTCGCGCCGGCCGTCCTTCTTGACGACCATGTAGGGGATTTCGTCGATGCGCTCGTAGGACGTGAAGCGCCGCTCGCAGCGCAAGCACTCGCGGCGGCGGCGGATCGAGTCGCCCTCGCGCGACTCGCGCGAATCCACGACCTTGTCTTCGAGGTGTGCACAGAAGGGGCATCTCATAAGAGCGTCCTCTGGTTGTGAAGCTCACAAGGGGTTTCCGAAAAGCCTTTCCCCTCACCCTCTCAAGCGTTCGCCGCGCTCGCGGCGCCCGCCGCCTTGCCTGTGCCCGCGCGCCCCGGGTCTCGCGCCTCGGCCTTCTCGGCCGCGATCAGCTCGCGCAGGCGCGCGACGCTGAAGCCGCTGCGCACGAAGTAGTAGAGCCCGAAGAGCAGCGGCGAGCCGAAGACGACGAGGTGCAGGATGATCACCGCCGGCTGCACCTGCTCGGCCGGGTGGCCGAGGTAGCGCGTCAGCCCGAACGCCGTCGCCGCGTGGTACGTCCCCGCGCCCGCGCCCGGCGTCGGCACGACCGAGCCGACCAGAGACCAGCCCAGCACGAAGACCGTCTCGCCCGCGCCGACGCCGAGGCCGAAGGCCCTCAGCACGAGCATGTTCGCCAGCGTAATCGCCGCCCACAGCGCCGCCGTACAACCGGCTGTGACGAGCAGAGCGCGCCCGCCCGCGAGCACACGGAGCGTCTGCCCGAGTTGCCCTAAAAGTCCGACCGCGAGCTTCCCAACCTTCCTCAGCAGACGCGGCAGCCGCTCAAGCCTCGCCTCCAGCCAGGCCGTGACGGCCCCTGCGTGGCGTCCGTACCAGAGGAGCGCGACCAGCCCGGCGAGCGTGCCGACGAACAGCACCAGGCCGGCCTGTCTTATCCGCGCGAACGTCGCCTCGTCCGCGCCGGGGAGCCGCACGAAGAGCAGGTTGGCGGCGAAGAGCAGGAAGACGAAGGCCGTGTCGCAGATGCGCTCCAGGGCGATGGTGACGAAGGCGGCGCCCGGCTTCACCGCCCGGTCGCTTAGCGGTAGAAAGGCCGGGCGGACGACCTCGCCCGCGCGCCCCAGCAGGAAGATCGCGCTGAAGCCGACACACGTCGCCGCGAAAGCCTCGTGGAGCGACGCGTCCGGCGCGAGCGGGCGCAGCAGAGTCTTCCAACGCAGCGCCCTGATCATGCATGTCGAGCAGACGACGGCCACGGCCACGGCCACCAGAGGCCAGTCGGCCTGCTTCATGGCCGCCCAGGCCCTGTCCCAGTCCATGCCCCTCCCGAACCACCAGAGGGCGAGGCCGGCAACCAGGCACAGGAGGACAAATTTCAGGTGTTTCCGCAAGTGAAAAGTCCCTTGCCGCCCCTTACTTGTGTACCGATTTGACTTCGCGCGTCGTTGGACACAAGATATAGTGTATCATCGTTCGGCTAGAATAGTCACAGCGGGCGCCGAGACGCCGCCGGGGTCGGAAGCCATTCTCCGGCGCCGTTGTCGCGACTGAAAATGCCCGCCCCGAGGCGTCCGGGGGCGGCGGGAACTTTCCCCTTGAGGCGGTCGTAATGCCCGTTTGACAATGGGTTGACCACCCACGCGGGGCGCTTGGCTTGATGCCGCGGAGGGAGTTGAAGGGGCGCGAGGTGGGAGTAGTCACGGCGGTGAGTGTCGGCGAAGGTGCTGAACTGGTCAGGAGATGTCGAGCCGGGGACGGCGCGGCGTGGGAGGAGATTGTTTCCACATACTCCCGCCGCATCTACAACCTCGCCTACCGCTTCACGTCCCGCTCGGACGCGGCGGAGGACTTGACGCAGGAAGTCTTCGTCCGCGTCTACCGCTCGCTCGACCAGTACGACCCTAAACAGGGAGACCTGCAAAACTGGTTGATGCGCCTCGCACGTAACTTGGTCATCGACGACTACCGGCGCCGCCAGCGCGCGCCGCAGGATACGCAGGCCGAGGACATCGAGGGCCACACCTACCACCTCCGCGCCGCCGGCAACACGCCGCAGCGAGAGATGGAGCGGCAGGAGTTGGGCGAGCAGGTGCAGGCCGCGATTGACAAACTACCCCCAGACCTCCGGACGTGCGTCATCCTCCGCGACATCGAGGAGTTGAGCTACCAGGAGATCGTTGACCACTTGAAGATTCCCGAGGGCACGGTCAAGTCGCGCATCAACCGCGGGCGCATCGAGCTGGCCAAGATTCTGCGCCGCATGCGGGTGGTCGCGATGAGCGACGTTTGATGAGATTACTTTGGTCGGGGCGTCCCCGGTTCGTAAGGGTGAACGAACGCGGAGGGCGCGGTTTTGTGAGACCGGGAGTGGAAGGGATGGAGCGGATTTAGAATGCTTTGCACAGAGTTTGAGGATCGTCTGACGGACTACCTCGACGGCGCGCTCGAAGGCGAGACCAACCGCGCGTTCGGCGAGCACGCCCTGCGCTGCCCCGTCTGCCACGACCTTCTGAACGAAGTCAGGAACGCCATCGTCGAGTGCCGCGCCGACGTGCCGCCGCAGCCCACGCCCGGGCTCGAGGCGCGCATCCTTCTGCGGACGGCGCCCGAGACGGCGATGACGTGCGACGAGTTCGAGGAGTACCTGACGGACTACCTCGACGGCTTCATCCCCGCCGCGCTCTACCACCGCTGGGAGCGCCACGCGGCGCTCTGCACGCGCTGCTCCGACCTGCCCGGGCAGGTCGTGCGCGCCATCGGCGCCTGCTCGTCATACATCGGCGAAGAGCTGCCTGTGCCCGCCGGCCTGCACGCCCGCATCCTTCAGGCCACGCTCGGCACGACCGAGGCCGAGGCCGTCCGCCCCCCGCTCGGGGCGAGGATTACGGAGTGGATGCGCGGCTGGCTCGACGTGATGGTCACGCCGCAGCTCGCGACCGTGGCGACGATGGTTCTGCTGGCGGTGCTGGTCGGCACGAGCACGCTCTCCGACGACGGCTCCATCGCGGGCATGTACACGAAGAGCCTGCGGCTCGCGTCGCAGACATACAAGTACGGCGCCGTGACGGCCGGCGAGTTGAAGCGGGCGACGAGCGAACTCGTCACCTCGCCGTCGCCGGACGGCTCGAACAACTCCGGGCAGCAACAGCAGCAACAGCAGAAATAATCTTGGGCAAGCGGGAGGCGGGGCGAAAGTCTTGGCAGCAGGTCTGATGAGTTGTGCGTATCACCTGACGAACCGCGCGGTCGTGCAGTGCAGCCGCTGCGGCCGCCCGCTCTGCCCCGCGTGCGACCACCGCATACGCGGCTTCCCGTACTGCCAGGACTGCATCGTCGCGGGCGTCGAGACCTTGCAGCAGCAGCAGGCGCGGCCGGGCGCGGCAGGGGTCGTCAGGCGTAGGACTTCGCCGTTCGTGGCCCTTCTGCTCTCGCTCATCTGTCCGGGCCTGGGCGCGGCCTACAACGGGCAGACCTCGAAGGCGCTCGTCCACTTCACCATCTTCGCAAGCTTCTTCCAGATGGCGACCGTCACGGACGGCACGCTCTTCTTCGTCCTCGGCATCATCGGCACGTGGCTGTTTGCGGCCGTGGACGCCGTGCGCACCGCGCAGCTCATCCGCTCGGGCCTCGCGCCCGAGGCCGAGCATGACGCCATCGCGCGCAGGCTCTACGGGAACCCTCTCGCGTGGGCCGTGACGATGATCTCGCTCGGCGTGGTCTTCCTACTGCACACGATCTTCAACGTGCGCCTCCCCGTCAGAGAGTTTCTCCCGGTGGTGCTCGTGCTGCTCGGCGCGTACATGCTCTTCGACTGGGCGCGTGCGCGCAGCGGCCGGCGCGAGGTGCCGAACTTCGACACGTTCTCGCGGCCGCCCTCCGTGGTCGGCGGGACGACGGGGGCGCTCCCTTCGGAGGTGACGCGGTTCGGGACGGGCGAGCTTGTGACGCAGGTCAGCTCGCGCGAGCCGGTCGGCGGCGGCTGGCCCAACGAGCCGCGGTTCTGAAATTCTGTTAAGATGGGTCGGGCGCAAGGCGCGCCGCGTTAGAGCGTTCGTTCGGCGGAAGGAGATTTCAAAGAGATGTCAGGCTTTCTCATGGCGGCAGGTCGCTTAGGCAGCATCTTCGCGCTCGTCGCGCTGCTCATCATCCTCGTCAAGAAGCTCATCGCGCTGGTCAGCTTCCTGATGATCGTCCTCAAGGTCGGCATCGTCGTCGCCTTCATCGCACTGTTTCTGCTCATCATCATCACCATCATGAGCGCGCGCAAACGACGCCGCCGCGAGGCCGAAGAGCTTTAGAACGTCGAGGTAAACGGCTCATCAAAACGCGGCGCCCGCCGCCCGAACTCCGCGCAGGGGATTCAGGCGGCGGGCGTTTTTCTACCCTCAAGACCTTCTGACGGTTTGCAATCAAAAGACCCCTGTGGTAGTTTCTAGCTCCTTGTGCAGCCCCAAATCAGGCTCCCGCCTTTGGCTGTATCTTCAAAAGGCGGGCCTCGGCGGCACCTTCAGGAAGGGTCTCGCAAACAAGCAACCCGGAAATTAAATAGTTTTCGCACTCGTCGCCTTCTTTCGGCAGACAGTGCCTTTCGCGCTCATCCGTGTGCCTGCTCCCCCAAAAGTGTGGAGCACGGACGGGGCGCCCAAGGAGCACACTCCGATGAACAGAGACGAGCGTTTTTACGCTTTCATCGTTTCTACTACCTCGCGTTCACGTTCCTACGCCCGCCGCTTCTACGTCCACAAGCGCTGGGTTAAAGCCTCCGCCCTCGTCGTCACCTTCCTCTGCTGCGCGGCCGCCTACGGCGTCTACGGCCTGACGCAGCAGGCCCTACACCTGCGCATAGAGGAAGAGAACAGCCGCCTGCGCCAGGAGAACGAGCGCCAGCGCCAGCAGCTCCAGAAACTCGAAAACCGCGTGGACGCCATCGAAGACGCCTCGCGGCGACTCTCCGAGCAGGCGGGCGTCCCGGCCGACGGTCAGCAAGAGCAGCAACAGCCGCAGGCGGAGGAAGGAAACAGCCCGCACGGCGCGGGCGGCCCCGCGCTCGACGCCGCGTCGGTTGAGCTTCTGGAAATGCGCGCCGCGCGCCTTGAGATGGACTTGCAGGTCTACGAGGCGGCGCTCAAGGAGAAGGCTCGCATCCCCTCCATCTGGCCGGTCGAGGGCGAATCGACCGACAGTTTCGGCTACCGCGGCAACCCGTTCGGGGGCGGCGGCTCAGAGTTCCACCCCGGACAGGACATCGCCGCCCCGCCGGGCACGCCCGTCATCGCCCCCGCCGACGGCACGGTCATCGAGGCCGGCTGGAAGAACGGCTACGGGCAGACGGTCGTCCTCGACCACGGCAACGGCTTGACGACCCGGTACGGCCATCTCTCGAAGGTCGAGGTCGGCTTGGGACAGGAACTTAAGCGCGGCGAGGAGTTGGGCCTCGTCGGCTCGACGGGGCGCTCGACCGGCCCCCACCTCCACTACGAGGTGCGTCTCGGAGACCTGCCGGTCAGCCCGCTTCACTACCTGCCTGAGAGGTAGTGTTTCGGGGCGGCGGGCGCCTTGAAGCTTTGGGCGGCGTGAAATTTTGTGTTGACAGAGCGTACGGTTTCGCTTAGTATGCGCCGTCGTCAACCCGCCGCGGGTGGTTTAACTCGCCCAAAAAGTTAGACTTGCAAGCGTTAGCAATGAAGTTCGCAGTGGTTCCGCCCTGTCCGCGTACGATGAGTCCGAAAGGCTTCGAAGCCGTGGGCCGTCGCACGCGGGTATTTTTTTGAGTGTTAGGACGCGTCTTGTTGCGGGCGCGCCCCGGCTCGTGGGTCAACTTGCGGGGACGGCGGATGCCCTTGAAAGTTCCGCCCGACCCTTTTCACCGAATCGTTAGGAGGATTCGTCAGCTATGCCTAGAATTACCGGTAAGGTCAAGTGGTTCAACAACGCGAAGGGCTACGGCTTCATCGAGCAGCCCGGCTCTTCCGACATCTTCGTTCACTACAGCGCCATCCAGGGCGAC
>JAFAZX010000052.1 GCA_019239425.1 Acidobacteriota bacterium | reverse complement strand
GGCGTCGAGCATGGCCTGGAAGCCGGGCTGCCCGACGATGACGCCGTTGCTGATCTGGCGCTGGTCGCGCAGGAAGACGGCGTAGCGCGGGTTGCTCTTCGCCGACCCGAACGCGGCCTTGTGGGCGCGGATGACGAAGTAGCCGGTCTGTTGGAACTCGATGGACAGGAAGAACGCGGTCGAAACGTCCGTCCGCTTCACGTCGCGGCAGCCGGCGTCGTTGCCGCACGACTCGATGCCCTGCGTCCAGAAGTCCTCGCCCGTCTGGTCACTCTGTCGGTAGAGGAAGTCGTGGTAGTGCGTGCAGACGAAGGTGCGCGAGTCGTCTATCGGGTTGGCCGAAGTTTCGCCCGTGTCGTCCACGATCTGAACCGTGGCCGTCGAGACTCCGCCCAGCGTCGAGCCGCCGGTCGGGTTCGAGAGCGAGATCGTGAACGACTCCGGCCCCTCCGCGTACCCGTCCTCGTTGATGAGCAGCGGCAGACTCTTCTGCGTCTCGCCCGGCTCGAAGACGAGGCGGCCGACGACGTACTCGTAGTCGCCCTTTTGCCGCGCCGTGCCGTCGGTGCTCGTGACCTCGACGGTTACGCGCCCGCTGCTAGTTCCCGTCCTGATGACCTGCGCCAGAACCTGCGTGCAGTCCTCCTGCGGGACGGTGTAGACCGCGGAGCTGAACTGCACGAAGGAATTGGGCGCGGGCGTCGGCGAAGCGCTCGGCGTTGGGGTCGCCGTCGGTGTTGCCGTCGGCGTCGGGGTCGCCGTCGGAGTCGGAGTCGTGGTGGGGGTCGGCGTGGCCGTGGGAGTAGGTGTAGCTGTCGGAGTCGGTGTTGCCGTCGGCGTCGGAGTCGGGGTCGGCGTGGCGTCGGCGACGCCGAGGTCGTGGATGACGAGGTTGTCTACGTACCAGCCGGAGTCCGCGCCGACCGACGTGCCCACGTCCGAGGACATGCGGAAGCGCAGGTAGATGGGCAGCCCCTCCGGGTTGTTGTCGCCGCCGGGCGCGAACTCGCCGAGCGCGACGCGGACGTGGTGCAGCCCCTTGATGCCCGTGTAGGCGCGCCGCCCGAGCAGCGCCGTGCCGGGCACCCCTGTTCCCGCGAGGTCGCCGTCGAGTTTGGCGTTGTAGAGCCCTTCGACGATGTAGTTGCCGAGGTCGTAGGTCGTCGTGTTGTCGGGGAAGGGCGTCGAGTTGAAGTTCGGGCCGCCCTTCGCGACCTCAAGCACGCCGCCGTCGAAGCGCGCCTCGGTCGAGAAGAAGTGGTCGAAGTCCATGACCGAGGTCGCGCTCAGGGTCAGCGGGCCGACGACCGTCGTGATGTCGCTGCTCGCGCCGTCCGAGCCCGGGTCGAAGTCGGGCGCGTACATCGTCGAGGAGAAGGCGCCGCCCGGGACGGGCACGTTCGTCACGCGCTGCCAGACGGGCTGCCCCTCCTGCGGGTCGCTTCCCGACTCCTGGAGCGGCGGCTGGAACCGCGAGTCGGCCGAAGAGGATTCATAAGTCTCAAGCGGGAAAGGCTGGAACGTCTTGAAGGTGTTAATGGTCGGGATCTGGTAGCGCACCTGCCGGTTCCCGGCGTCGTTCGTGTCCTTCTTACCGGCCGCGTTCCGCGCTTGGACGATGTAGTAGTAAATCTGCCCGAGCTGGCGACCCGTGTCGTTGAACTCCAGCACGGTCAGGCCCTGCGCGACGCGGTTCGCGTCCGAGGGCGTGAAGGTCGGCTCCTGGGTGCCGTTGCCCGGATCGACGTGCTCGACGCGGTACACGTCATAGACGCAGTCCGTGCAGACGACGAAGGCGTCGCCCGCGAGGTTCGGCGTGGTCGCGGCGTTCCACTTGACCGTCAGGCTGTTGCCGGTCTTCGGGTCTACAACCTGGTCGGCGCCGAAGAAGATCGGCGGGACGATGTTGACGCCGTTCGAGACGAGGACGCTCTTCGTCTCGGAGAGCGAGACGCAGTCGGTCGAGGTGTCGCGGCTGGCGCGCACCTGGTAGAAGTAGGTCTGGCCGGCGAGGAGGTTGCTGTCTTCGAACGTCGTCTGCGTGGCCGGAATCTCGCCGGCCTTCGCGTAAGGCCCTTCGGCCTTCGTCGCGCGCGAGATGACGTACTGCGCCGCGCCCGCTACGGGAGCGCCGCCGTTGATGGTGACGGTCACCTTGTTCGCGGCGTTGTTCGCCAGCGCGAACGAGGGCGCCGCGAGCGGCCCGAGCGTCTCGCAGGCGGTGACGGTCGCGGGCACGGTGAAGTCTTCGACGACGGGATTGGTCGAGCCCGCGCCGTTGGCGGACTGAGCATTCTGCCCCACGCCGTGGCTCGCGAAGGCGCGCCAGATGATCGAGCGGTTCTCGCCGCCGGTCAACTCCTCGTCGGCGAGGAGGATGGAGTTGCGCGTGTCGACAATCGAAGGGTTGCACGGCCCGAGCTGTAGGCCGCGCAGCACGAGCGTGTCCGCGAGGCGCGCGCCGCGGGCTACGGCCGTCGCGAGCGGCCCCGTGCGGTCGCCGCGCGTCTGTATCTCTGTTTCGAGCAGGCGCGGGCGGACGATGTGCTCGTCGGCCTTGATGTTCGGAACCTGGTTGTTGATTTCGGGCGGCGGGACGATGCCGGGTTGCGGCGGCACGGGCACGCCGGCGAAGTTCTCGCCCGTCACGGTCGTGTTAAAGGAGGCGCGGTAGTTGATCGGATGCTGCGCGTCTATGGAGCGAACCTTGCGCGGCCCGATGTAGAACTCCGTGCCCGTGAGCAGGCACGGGCCGCCCGTGCAGAGGCGGCGTGTGCCGTCGAAGAAGACGCCGTTCGTGTCCTTCACGATCATCAGCTCGCGCATGTCCCAAAGCATCGCGGCGAAGACCTCGCCCACGGCGTGAACCTCGAATGGCGTAGCGCCGGGGTTCGTGTCGGGCGGCGGCACCTGATCGCGTCGGTTGAGGCCGTTGCCGTTGATGGAGGCGTAAGACCAGCGGTAGTTGGTGTAGGGCAGGCGGCGGATGCCGATGTCGAACTCGCCCGTCACGTACTCGCCTTCGGAGTCGTCGTCCGACATTGAGGTGGCGATGAAGTCAGACCAGCCCTCGCCCTGCCCGCCCGACTCGCCGACGAGCGGCGTGCCCAGACAGTCGGCCGTGCCCTTGCCCGCCGAGCGGTTCGAGACGCCGTGATAGAACTCGTGCCCGACCACGTCGAAATCGAGGTCGCCGTCGGCGCGGCGGAAGACCGGCTCCGAGAAGAGGTACATCTGCATGCGCGGCGGCGAGCCGTCGTTCGGCGTGCTCATGTTGGCGTTGTCCGTGCCGGAGCCGTCCTGCACGTTGGCGCTCAGGGCGTCCTGCCCCGCGCCGCCGAGTCCGAAGTTGTCCTGCTGGAAGTTCCAGGTCGCCTCCGTGAACCCTATCTGGTAGAGGTAGTCGTGCATCAGGTTCGTGTAGTAGAAGAGCGAGACCGTGTCCGGATACACGTCCGCGTCGGAGCTTGTCGGGTAGAAGACCGCGCAGGGGCCGACGACCTGGCACGCCTGACCTTTCGGCGTCGCCGGCGTGATGGTGCCGGGGACGTACGAGAATGCGTCCACGCCGCCGTACTCGTAGTTGTTGGCGAAGGTGAAGTAGCCCGCAGTGAACTGGCGGTTGGCGCTATAGCCCTTGACGCCGCTCGTCGTCTCGTCGTCGTCGGCGCGGTCGTCCGCGACCATCACGTTGTTGCCTTCCGTGTAGCGCGACTGGAAGACGGATGAGAGCACGCGCCCGTCGCGCAGCGTGACGCTCGACGCGAGCGGCGTCAGGTCGGCGGAGAAGGGCTGGCTCTTGTCGGCCACGGGCGAGTTGGCCGCGAGGTTGCGGTTGCGCGCCTCTTCGGGCATCTCGTACTTGAAGGCGCGTGTCGCGGCGCGGTTGTTGTCGGACTCAGCGATCTCGGTCCCGGCCGTCCCCGTCGGCAGGTAGAACCAGCCGAAGCGCGAGTTGGACGTCGGGTGCAGCGCGTCGGGGAAACCACGCGTCACCTGGCCGAAGGGCGTGCTGAAGAGCGACGGGAAGAGCGCGCCACCCGTGTCCGCGAATGCGTCCTCGACGCGGGCCGCCACGAGGCTCTTCTTGAAGCCGCGGCCGTTGTTGCGGTTAAGCTCGTTCTCGTTCGCCTGATAAGTCGGCGGGGTGCCCGGCGCGGGCGAGCGGCCGTAGCCTGTGCCGGTCGTGCCGCCCGTGCCGGCCGCGCCGTTGCAGGGTCGGCCCGGCAGGTTACCCGTGCAGGTTCGGCGGCCGGAGAGTGTGACCGGCATCCCGTCGAAGACCCTTCCCGACGCGCTGCCCGCAGAGTTGTGCGACTCGACGAGGTCTTGCACGTCGGGGCGGAAGGTCGCGCGGCGGCTGTTGACGGGGCCGCCGCCCGGCTCGCCGAAGAAGGCTGTCAAAGACGTGCGCCGCAAGACCTCGCCGGTCTGCGCGTCCACGACGTTGTTCCACATGATGCCGCGGTACTGCGGCGTCGTCAGCACGAAGTTGTAAGCCTCGCGCCCCTCATCCCCGAGCGGGAAGATGACGCGCGTGACGACGATGTCACCTGAGAAGACGTTGCCGCCGCCGTAAGCCGGCGCCTCGACGAACTCGGGGTCGAGGTTGCCGAAGCTGCGCGGCACGCGCCTCGTCCCCGTCTGCTGCGGCGCGAAGCCTTCGAAGCCGAGCGAGGCGGCGGCCGACGCGACGGCCTCGGCCGGCGTGAGCGCGACCGTGTTCGTCACGCGCAGTTGCGGGTAGCTGTCGCCGCCGACGTTGATGACCTGCCCGGCGCGGTTGACGTTCACCATCACCTCGCCCTTGTAGACGGGCACGCCCCCGACCTGCTGCTCGTAGAGGAGCACGGTCGTCCCCATGTCCGCGAGCGTCGCGCGACTCTTGAGGCGCAAGCCTTCCACGTCGCCCTCGCTGAAGCGGAAGAGGCCCTGCCATCGCTTGATGAACTCCTGCGCAACGCGCTCGGGGGGGGCGGCGCTCGGCGGCGTGAGATACCCCGCGGACGCGAACAGGTGGCGTGGCGTCCCGGTCAAAGCGTTGTAGCTGACGCTCAGGCGCCCGCCCGCGGTCTGCCCGAGCGCGGCGAGCGCCTTGGCCTGCGCGGCGTCGGGCGCGCGCGAAGAGGCGGCGGCACTCACGCCCTTCGTCCCGGCCGGCGACGGCACGGCGCGGCCGTCGCGGCTAAGTACGCCGCCTGGGACCCGAACGTCCAGTTCCGACGGGAGCCCCCGCTGATCCACTTTCCGCTTCGCCGAGGAGACGAACAGCGTAGACGCCATGACGAGCGCCATGACGAGACAGAAGAACGACCCGCGCAGCAATCTCTGTTGATTCATACGTGTGCCTTTGTGAGACCGCGGGTCGGCGTGCGGGGCAAGCGCAAGGGACGGCGGTCGCGTGTTTCGACGGTTCGAAAGCGCGGCAGAGACCCGTTAGCCGGCACTCCCGGAGGGGCGCGGCCAAGTCACTACGTGTTCTTGGGAGAGGCAGGGAGCGGGGGCTCTTCTGCTACTCGGGCAAGTTGCGTGTCGGAATGGTTGGGACTTTAACGCCCGAGCCGACCTTTGTCAACGGGGTTTGCTTCCGGCCGCGTATCACTTCTAAGCGATGTCGATCCGAGATAAGGAAATGCTCTGGGGGCCTCGCGCCTGTTCTAATGTGTTCACTGTCCTCACCCCGGCAAACACAAGGCGGGCACCTTCAGCGCCCGCCTTGTTGATCAAAAAATATCCGATCCGTTACGCCCTGCCTACCGGCGCTTCTGTGAACACCGCCCCGCAGCAAGGTCGCCGCGACACCTATCCGCGGGAGGAGATGGGAGCGTGGCGGCCATTTGTCGACGTCCATGCTGCTGCGACAAACGCTTACGCCGAAGGGTTCACGAAGGAGACGGTTGTGGATACCTGCGGGACAGGCCGTCACGCACTTGGCGTAAAGATGGCGTAGAGACGTGCCCGTACCTGATAGGACGTGGTGTGCTTTGACGGCTGCCGGTCGCTTGAAATACTGGCAGGTATCACCACGTACTCTCAGGGGTGGGGGTGTAGACCGGACTCGAAAACCGGAGTGGTCGAAAGGCCACCGTGGGTTCGAATCCCACCCTCTCCGCCATATCACTTTACCTTTAATAGCTTAGGGCCTCACCGCCGCGCCAAAACCCTCCTTCATCGACCCCTATAACTTTGCCCGATGGTGTCGTCCGCGGTGTGACCTGATGGTACCAACCGTGCTCTAACGGCCGCGGACTGCCTGAATTATCAGCAAATATTACGTGTCTCGTATGGCCCGGCACGCACGTCACCTTCCCGCCCGACGTGACGGACAAGCGGCTTTCGGTCACGCGCATCGCGACAGACCGCGTGCCGATGGTTCTCGAAGAGGGGCGCGCGACGAACCTGTACATCTCAGTCTAGCCCTCGGGCGCAATCTTCGAGCCGCCGCTCGAAGTCAGCTTCCCGAATCTTGACCGCCTCGCCGCCGGCAGCGAAGTCCTCCTGATGAGCTTCGACCACGACGCAGGCCGCTACGTGAAGTTCGGCACCGGGCATGTGAGCGCGGACGTGTGGGTGCAAGGCACACGTTGCGTCATGCTCGAAAGCGCGGCGGCGATTGACACCTCGCCCTCGCTCAACTTCCGCGGCACATTCGCGATGCCGCCCGGCTCGACGGCCTTCTCTACGCGCGCATATTCGCAGACGCAGACAACCACCCAAGTTAAGGTCACATTCCAAGACGACGGGGGGAAACCTTGTCGAGGCAAGCCCGCCCAGAAACGGCAGCACAGTGGTCATCGCGGCAAACGACCCGAGGGCTTTGAGTTGGCCCACCGACCCGAAACTGCCGATTCCCGCGACGTATCCGGCGCTCTTACCGCACGCGCTCATCCCGGTTGAGGTTGACGGCTTCTCGCTGAGCATCGCGATTGTCAACCGAGACTTACATCTGACGCCCCCGAACCAGATGACCAACACATGGCCGGACAAATGACGATGAGAAAACTAAAGATTCTATCCGCCGTGGCGTTGCTCTGCTTCGCCGGTCTGTCTTATCTGCCGCACGCCGACGGCGCACGCGCGGTGACACGCGCGCCGGCCGAAGCCTCAATACCTCTGGAGATGTATCTGTCTCAACTCGGCGACACATGCGGCTGCTACTTTACTCTGGAAGAGGCGAGCGAGGTGGGAGGGGCAGCGAATCAACTCGCGGCCTACATGGTCGCCGGGCGAACGCCTGGCGCGAGCTTGGAACAGACTCTAGAAGAGTTGAGCCGCACTGTACCCAACTTCACCTACTCCATCAGCGGCGACAAGCCGCGCATCGTCCACGTCGTGGACGCGCGCCTCAAGCGTCTGTCCGGCTACGCGATGGAGAGAGTGGTCACGAGCATAGATTACAAAGGAGACGTGGGCGGCCTGGTCGCGCGCATCAACCAGCAGGGCATTCCCATCTCGTCGCCCACGGTCGTCTTCACCGACGAACTGAAGCTGAGAGACCTTTATTCAAAGGGGCATGTCAAAGCTGAGAGTCTGAAGGTGAGGGAAGTCCTGTCGAGCTTCGTTCCTCTAACGGGATACCGAAAAGTAATCTGGTCGTCGCGAACCAACCTCGGCGGAGAAGATCAGACCACCTACGTTCGTTTCCACGGCCCGCAGAGGATGCCAAAGCATTAACCCTGTCTCGTATGTAGTCTGAGGCCGCGCGCCGGCCCGCAGAGTCTCACGTTCTTCGGTGCCACCAAGAGAGTCCGAGAGGATTGCGTAATGAAACGCTCGCCCCCCCCAGGTCAAAAAGCTCATGAGATACCGCCGCGCGCTCCTCGCCGCCATACCTCTTCTAGCGCTCGCGTGGGGCGTGCTCGGCGTTCACTCGCAGGACGTGGCGGCGAAGAAGGAACTTCAGGGCCAGACCCGCTCCGTCGTCGTCACCCCTAACAGTACGAGCAACGCGGGGGATCACATCGTCAAGCCCGACTCGGACAACGACGGCATGCCCGACGAGGACGAGGTGAGTAACGGCACTGACCCGAACAACCCCGCCGACGCCGACGGCGACAAAGACGGCGACGGCCTTACGAACGGCGACGAGGTGGCGGGCGGCTTGAACGTCAACAACCCGGACTCGGACGGCGACGGCGTCTCCGACGGCGAAGAGGTGCGACTCGGCTTCGACCCCAAGAGCGGCACGAGCACGCCGCCCACAAACGCCAACGTCGTCGCCATAGAGGTCGGGCCGCGCTCGCTCGGCCTCGTCATCAACACGCTGCTCGGGCCGCGTCCGGCGCAACTCGTCGTCACCGCACGCCTGAGCAACGGCTCATCCGTCAACATCACGGAGGACGCGGCCACGAGCTACGAGTCCGCCGACGCGTCTGTCGCCGTCGTCGATTCGGTCGGCACGGCGGCCGGCGTCGCGCCCGGCAGATAGTCTACACGGCCAGGCGCGACCTCCCGGACGGCAACTCGGAGCTGGGCATCTACAAGGCGCAGATAGACGGCAGCGGGGCCGTCAACCTGACGCCCAACGAGGGCACCAACTTCGGCGCGCAGGTCTCGCCCGACGGCCGCCAGGTAGCTTTCTTCAGCATCCGCTCGTGCGGCTACGGCGGGGTCTGGCTGGTGAACACGGACGGCACGGGCGTCACGCGCGTGACGCCGCTCGACGTGAGCAGCTTCTACGCCTCCTGGTCGCGCGACGGCTCGCGCATAGCCTTCAGCAGCACGCGGGAAAACGGCTGGCAGATATGGGCGATCAAACCCGACGGCACGGGCCTGACGCGGATCACGACGAACAACATAGGCAGCGACTTCCAGCCCGACTGGTAATCGACGAAGGCGGCGGGAGAAGCCGCCGCCGAGAGGAGACAGAAACAAATGCGAGCACTCAAACTTTCAGTCGCGACCGCCTTCGTGCTGGCGCTCGTCTGCCTGGCCGCGGCCGGCGCGCGGCAGCAGCAGCAGAACCCCAACTCGCTCGGGGCAGGCAACGGCCCTTCCTCCTCCGGCGCTCAAACCCGCGCACAGAAACTTTCCGGCAATTCCGCGTCGAAATCTACTCAGAGGAGTAAGGACGAGTCGCGCGCGCAACCGCAGGAGATGCGCAGCCCCGACTCGATGCCCGAGCCCCCCCGCCGCGGCCATCACGACTGACGCCCTGGGCGAAGGGCACCAAGAGCCTGCGGCGGCCATCAGGCAATTCGATTTTGCTCGCCAAATCCGTTCTTCAGAATCCTCACTCAGCTACAGAACGGTGACCACGAGTCGTTTTCAAGGTTGAAGAAGATTTTCGTTGACTTGACGAAATCTTTCGTCAATAATCCGTTTCGTCCGATGGGTGTGAGGCCATCTATGCGAAAAAGAAGAGAGAGCAACGTGGCGCGGCCTACCGACCTGGAGCTATCCATTCTCAGGGTGATCTGGAAGAGGGGGCGCGGGAGCGTGCGCGAGATACTCCAGGACTACAACAGCGGGCGCGCCGAAGGGGCCGGCTACACGACCATCCTTAAGATGCTGCAGATAATGACGGAGAAGGGACTGGTGGAGCGAGACGATACCGTGCGTCCCCAGGTCTACAGTGCCGCCCAGTCCCAGGACCAGACACAGCGCCAGCTCGTGAGTGACCTGTTGGAGAAGGCTTTCGAGGGCTCGGCGAAACAGTTGGTCATGCAGGCGCTGTCGGCGAAGGCCGCGTCGGAGGCGGAACTGGCGCAGGTCGAGAGGCTTCTGGACAGGTTGGAGGGAGAAGAGAAGTGAGCGGAGTGCTAGACGCGGAGCCATTTCAGATCCTGTACGGCCTCTCCCGGGGCTTGCTCCACTCTCTCTGGCAGTGCGCGGCGGTCGCACTCCTCCTGGCGGGAGCTCTGGCGCTACTGCGCGGCAGCAGTTCAAACGCCCGGTACGTGGCCGCGTGCTGCGCCATGGCGCTGATGCTTCTGCTCCCGTCGGCGACCGTGTGGATGTTCTTGAGCCCCACACCCGGTGCGCAGATGGCGGATGCGTCGGAGGTTGCGGGCGTGCCGGGCGAGTTCGTGGTTGAGCCCGCGCCGGGGGGCCACTTATACGAAAAGCCCGTGACGGCGTCAGCCGGTTCCCCCCGACCTGTGCGGGGCGAAACACCTATGGAGCGTGCGGCCCGCCTCCTTCCGTGGCTGACGCTGGTCTGGCTCGCGGGCGTCATGCTGCTCTCCGCGCGCACGCTCGGGGGGCTGATGCTTGCGCGGAGGATGAAGCTACACGGTGCGCGGCCGGTGTCCGGGCTCTGGCGAGAAAAGGCGGCCGAGATCGCGCGGAAGCTCTCCGTGAGCACCCCCGTGAAGGTGCTCGAGTCGTCGCTCGTGAGCGTGCCCACGGCCGTCGGCTGGCTGCGTCCCGCCATCCTCCTACCGGCGTCCGCGTTTACAGGGCTCACCCCTGAGCAGTTGGAGGCCGTTCTGGCGCACGAGTTGGCTCACGTCAGGAGGCACGACTACCTTGTGAACGTGCTCCAGACCGGCGTCGAAACCCTGCTCTTCTATCACCCGGCGGTCTGGTGGGTGTCGCGACAGATCAGGGCCGAGCGCGAGCACGTGTGCGACGACATGGCGGTTCGGGTGACGGGCGACGTGATGACCTACGCCCGCGCCCTGACGAGGATTGAAAGGCTGCGCACCACCGCCTCGCGCCTCGCGATGGCGGCCGACGGCGGGAGCCTGCGGTTCCGGGTCTCGCGGCTCGTGGAAGGGCCGCCGCGGCCGCGCCACCTCTCGCCCCTCCTGGTCGGACTCTTCCTGGCCGTCGCCCTGCTCACGACAGTAGTCTGCGCCCGCGCGGTGCTGCCCAAACAGCATGCTGTACAGTCTCCGCCGTGGTCGCCGGCGCCGGCAGCCGACGCGAAGACGGGGGCGGGCGACGGCGCAGCATCGCAGGGTCGCGGATCGACCCTTTCGGCGTCCGGTGACGAAACGGAAGGGGAAGACCCCGAAGTCCGGCGCGTCGCCGTCGAGGCGCTGGGCGAGCGAGACGGCACGGTGGTGGTGATGGACCCGCGCACGGGGCGTGTCTACGCGGTCGTTAATCAGGAGTGGGCGCTGCGGCGCGGCTGGGTCCCTGCATCCACCATGAAACTGGTGACGGGTCTCGCGGGGGTGGGCGAGGGGCTGTTCGACCCCGCCGAGAAGCTGCGCGTGCAGGGCAGGGGTGAGCGCCTCGACCTGACCGGCGCCCTCGCCCTCTCCGACAACAACTACTTCAAGTCCGTCAACGGGCGTATCGGGGCCGGGCCGATCCTGGACTACGCGCGCCGCCTCGGGCTCGGGGAGCCGACCGGCATCAACTACGAGGGGGAGGTGGCCGGCAGTCTGCCCTCCGTCGAGACGGTGGCGAGCGTCGCGCGGCTGGGGATCGGCGAGGGCGTAGAGGTCACCCCGATACAACTGGCGGTGCTGGTCTCGGCGTTGGGGAACGGCGGAAAGCTCGTCGTGCCCAGAGTCCCGAGGTTGCCGCAGGACGCGACCGGCGAAGCCGCCCCGCCGCGGCGCGAGGTCGGAATCCCGGAGGCGGTGCGGAATCAAATCATCCCCGGGATGATCGCGGCAGTCGAGCGCGGCACCGCCAGCGGCATCGGAGACCCGACGTTGAAGATCGCCGGGAAGACCGGGACGTTGGCAAGCAAAGAAGGCAACGTCGGGCTCTTCGCGTCGTACGCCCCGGCCGACTCTCCCCGCCTGACCGTCGTCGTGCTGACGAGCGGGGACGGGGTGAAAGGTGCGACGGCGGCTAAGATCGCCGGGGCCATTTACAAAGCCCTGCGCGGGCGGCTCGCGGATTGAACCGTAGGACTTTCAGGTAACACTAACCCTCCCCACTTCCACGCGGCAGGGCGGCCGACGGTGCCGCCAAGGCTAAACCTTTAACGCATATCTTTGCGACGTGGCGCCGAGCCGGCCGGCTAGGGGAGGGCGAGGTGTGTTCATGCGAGTGTCGAATGTTGGTGCCACTCGGAACGTGACGGCGGCCAGCGTCGTGCGTTTGATGGCTATAGCCATGGCGCTGACGGCCGTCCTCCTCCTCCCGACGGCGGCCGCGGGACAGGCGGTGACGGCCGCGGTTTCCGCTCACGCCGAAACCTCCGCGGCGAAATCTTCTCCCGCCGTGCCCCCCGAGAAGAGCCGCCCGGTCACCATAACGCGGTTCGAAAAGGCACCGGTCGTCGACGGCAAACTCGACGAGGAGGTCTGGAAGACCGCGGCCGTCCTGAAGGACTTCTACCAGATCAACCCCGGCGACAACGCCGCCCCGAGTTACCCGACCGAGACCCTGCTCGGCTACGACTCCCGCACGCTCTACATCGGCTTCCGGTGTGCCGACGACCCGACGAAGGTGCGCGCCACCCTGGCAAAGCGCGACGCCGTGCCCGGGACGGAGGACAGCGTCCGCATCCTGCTCGACACCTTCAACGACAAAAGGCGCGCCTACGTCCTCGTCTTCAACCCGTTGGGAGTCCAGCAGGACGGCGTCCGCACCGAGGGCATAGGCGACGACTTCAGCGTCGACGTGGTGATGGAGTCGAAGGGCGTGATCACCGCCGAAGGCTACACGGTCGAGGTGGCCGTGCCCCTCAAGTCGCTCAGGTACAGGGCCGGGAAGGGCAGGCTGTGGGGCGTGCACGTCTTCCGCACCATCCAGCGGCTCGACGGCGAACAGGACTCCTGGATGCCGATCTCGCGCAGCGACGTGAGCAGACTAGGGCAGGCCGGGCACATCACCGGGCTCGAAAACCTCTCGACCGAGCGCACGCTCGAACTCATCCCGAGCCTGACAGTCTCCGAGACAGGGCGGCGCGTGAAGTCCATCCCGCCGGCCGTGCTTCGCGCAACGCCCGGCCTCGTGGACCAAGGGCGCTTCGTCAACGGCCCCGCGGAACTCGACCCGGGCCTGACAGTGAAATTCGGCATCACGCCGACGGTCACGCTCGACGCAGCCTTCAACCCAGACTTCGCGCAGGTCGAGGCCGACCAGCTCGTCGTCACGACCAACCAGCGCTTCCCCATCTTCTTCGAAGAGAAGCGCCCCTTCTTCCTCGAAGGCGTGGAGATATTCCAGACCCCGCTGACGGCGCTGCACACACGGACTATCGTGGACCCCGACTACGCGGCCAAGCTCACGGGCAAGGTCGGGCGTGACAGCTTCGGCCTCCTCGTCGCCTCCGACAACGGGCCGGGCAATTTCGTAGGCGACGACAGGCTGAACCCGAAGAACTTCCACTACCTCGACCGCAACGCGCGGGCGGCCGTCTTCAGGTACAAGCGCGACGTGGGCAGGGATTCGAACGTCGGGCTCATTGCCACGGACTACGATTTCAAGGGGCGCGAGGAGCCCCCGACCGATTTCGACATCGAGACGAACAACCCCTGCGGGGCGCAGAAGTCGCTCGAGAGGCACAACCGTCTGGGCGGAATCGACGGCCACTTCCGCGTCGACAAGATAACCACGTTCGACTTCCAGGTGGCGGCGACGACCTCGCGCCGTTGCTTCTTCGACCCCGAGGCCGGGCGCGATATTTACAAGGGAGGGCGGGGCTTCGCCTACACGGCCGTGTACGACGTGACGGGTCGCAACTCCGGCTGGGTGCTCGGGGCGGAGGGTCGCACGCGCGACTACCGCGCCGACCTCGGCTTCACCGAGCGCACCGACAACAACTACGACTGGTTCGCCTTCCGCTACTCGACCGACCCGAAACAGAAGGGGTGGCTGGTCAACTGGAAGGTCACCTCTTCCAGTAGCGTCGACTATGACTTCCGCGGCCGCCTTCAGTACTGGCAGGCAGACGCGACCGCCTATTGGTTCCTGAGGCGCAACACCAACTTCTGGCTCGCCTACAGGCGCGGGGGCGAGAAGCTCTACGAGGAGGAGTTCGGTGCCCTCAGGGGGCCGGGCCGGGCCGGGGCATTCTTCGGCCCCGGTGGGCGCTCCGCAAACAGGAATGACTTCGTCCTCTTCTTCTCGATGAAGCCGACGAAGAAGTACGGCGGCCAGCTCAAGGCGGCCTACCGGATGGGCACGTTCGATTTGGACTTCGGGGGCGGCCCGGGATTCCCGAGGGTGAGCCCGGCGGCGCTCGCCGCCCCCGCTAACACCGACGCCCCGCTCGACCCGGGCGCCGGCAACCTACTCGACCTCAGGGGCTACGCCTACTACCAGCCGACCGACGCCCTGCGCGTCACCATCGACTACCTGAAGAGCCGTCTGGTGCGCGACGACACGCGCCTCGTCGCCTTCGACGATAACATCTACTCGGTGCGGAGCACCTACCAGTTCACGAGGTTCGTGGCGGCGCGCGCCCGCGTCGACTACACGTCTCTACAGTCGCGCGCCAGGGCGCAGTTCCTCTTCGCGTGGACGCCGAACCCGGGGACGGCCTTTTACGCCGGGTACAATGAGGACGTGAACCGCAACGGCTACAGCCCCACGAGCGGGCTGTACGAGCCCGGCTTCCGCCGCAACGGCCGCACCTTCTTCGTCAAAATGTCATACCTCTTCCGGAAGAGCTTTTAAAAGGAGACCATGAACCATCCCTCTCCCCGCGCGATAGACCGCGCCGCACCAATTGTCGCGCTCCTCGCCCTCGCGGTCATGGCGGCCTTCTCGCTCAAGAGCTTGTGGCCCCCGACGGCGTCCGGCGGCGGCCCTTCGAGCTTCTCGGCCGAACGCGCGATGGCGCATGTCGAGGCGCTCGCGGCCGAGCCGAGACCGTCGGGCTCGGCGGCGCACCGCGCCGCGCGGGAGTACATCGTGACGGCGCTGCGCGAGGGGGCCGGACTGGAGGCTGAGGTCCGCACCGCCCCGGCGACGAGCACACGTTACGGCCAGCCGTACGACGCGGCGCGCGTGCACAACGTCGTAGCTACTATCAGGGGGACCGACCCATCGCGCCGGATCGTCCTCGTGGCCCATTACGACACCGTGCTCACGAGCCCCGGCGCAGGTGACGACGCGGCGGGCGTCGCCACGCTCCTCGAGGCGGGCCGCGCGCTCGCCGTCGAGTACGGCGGCGCGCCCGAAGTGACGCTGCTCTTCACCGACGCCGAGGAGATCGGCGCCGTCGGGGCCGAGGCGTTCCTCGCGTCCGGCAACCTCGACCCGAAGCGGACGACGGTGCTCAATTTCGACGCACGCGGCATGGAAGGACCGACCGCGCTCATCGAGACGGCGGGGGACGAGGGCAGGCTCGTGCGGGCCGTCGCGCGCTCCGGCGCTCCGGTCACGGCGTCGTCGCTCATGCCTACGCTCTCGCGGCTCCACGGGGTCGGGACGGACTTCCGCCCGTTCCGCGAGGCGGGCGCGGGCGGGTTGAACTTCGCCATCGTCGACGGCGTCGCGCGCTACCACACGCCGGCCGACGCACCGGCGGCGCTCGACCGTGAGAGCGTGCGTCGACAGGGCGAAGCGGCCGTCCGACTCGTGCGCGCGCTCGGAGACGGCGACGAAGACAGCACCGGCCCCGTCTCTTACTTCACGGCGCCGTGGGCCGGCCTCGTCGTCTACCCTCGATTCTTCGACCTCATCGCCGCGGCGCTGGCGACGGCGCTCGTCGCGTTCGCGGTCGTGGCGTCGGTCAGGCGCGGACACACTTCGTGGGCGGGGCTGGCGGCTTCGGGGCTCGCCCTGGTCGCTGCCTTGACTCTGGCGGCGGCCGCGTGCCACGCCGGTTGGTGGCTCGTGCGCGCGCTCGGGGCGGGACCCGCGCCCGGCCTGGCGGACCCGTACGACCCGGCCCCGTACAGGCTCGCCGTCGTCCTGCTCGCGGCCGGGACGGCGCTCGGCGTCGCACACGCCGCGCTGCGAATAGGCGTGAAGGCGCCGACCGCCCTCCTCCCGGCCGTCGGCGTCGCAGTGCTATGGGGACTCGCGCTCAAACTCCCCGGAGCGGCATACCTTCTCGCCGTCCCGATGCCAATCGTCGCGCTGCACGGGGTCGCGCCCGGCGTCGGCCGCGGCGCGGCGGTCGTGCGGGCCGTCGGCGCCGCGGCCGCGTCGCTCCTGGTCGTACTCGTCTGGGCTCCAGTCCCATACTTCCTGCTCGGCGGACTCCGGCTCTCCGCGGCGTGGTCTGCCGGCGCGGTCGCGGCGTTCGCCGTGCTGCTCTGTGCGTCGGCGTTTGAGCGTGCGCGCCTCGCGGTCGGCGGCCGCGTCGCGGCGGTGCTGGTCGCGCTGGCGGCCGTCGCGGCGGGTGTCGGAGCCGCGCGCGCCGGCGCCTCGCCCCGGACGCCGCGTCCGGTCTCGGTCGCTTACGCGCTCGACGCTGACGCCGGCCGCGCGTTCCGGGTCTCTGACCGTGAGAGTTCAGGCGGGCCGGAGGACGCGTTCTTCGCGGACGCGCTGCCGGTCGGGGTGCTCCCGCGGTTCCTCGGCGAGGATGGCGTGTTCAAGCGGGCCGCGGCGGCGGCTCCGCTGGCTGTCCCAGGCCCGGAGGTGGCACTCATCGCCGACGCGGCGGGGGACGGGCGTCGCTACCTGACCGTCCGTGTGAAATCGCGCCGGGGTGCGCCGTGGCTCCATGTGCTCGTCGAAACGGGCAAAGTCATCGGCGCGGCGGTAGACGGCCGCGCGTTCGATGAAGGTGCCGGCGGCGCCGGGGCAGCCGGAGGCGTCGTCTGGGGGTTCCGTCACATCGGCGCGGGCGACGAGGGCTTCGAGCTGAAGCTCGCCGTCGACCCGTCGGCCGGCCCGGTGCGGCTCACGGTCATCGACCAATCTCCCGGGCTCCCTGACCCGGCCGCGGTGCGGCTCGGCGAGGATGCGATGTACGCCCGCTCGTGGGTCGCGGGCACGACGCTCGTGCGGCTCTCCTACACGTTCTGAACGGCGCCAGCGCTCATCGGAGGGTTGCGTTGCAACGGAATCATCCGGATGTTATACGTACCGGCCCGGTCTGTATAATCACAAGTTAGATGCTTCTTTTATGAAAGGCTGGTTCAGCATAATAGGTACGGGCTGCGAACTTACGGCGAGTGCTATCCAAGACCTGCGGGATGTCGGCTTCGTCGTCATTCCCGGCCCGGTGGCCCCCGATAGGTTGGCGCAATTGGCGACGGCGTATGATTCTGCCGTAGCTTCGGCGAGCCCCGACGACGTGAGGGTCGGGAGTACGACAAACCGGGTCAGGGATTTCGTCAACCGAGGCTCAGAGTTCGATGAGCTGTATGTATATCAACCCGTCCTGGAGGCTTGTTGCCGCGTCATCGGGCGGCCGTTCAGACTCAGTACGATGCACGCGAGGACTGTCCGACCCCGCGCGCAGGCACAGGCGCTTCATGTGGACTTTGAGCGCGACACGGATGGATGGACGATGGTCGGTTTCATCTTCATGGTAGATGAGTTTCGAAGCGACAACGGGGCCACTCGATTTATTCCGGGTTCACACAACTGGCCAACCGTTCCGGACGAGTTGAAGGATGACCCTCGGGCAGACTACGAAGACCAAATGTTGGCGTGCGGCCCGGCGGGTTCACTCATCGTTTTCAACGGGTCCGTCTGGCATGGACATGCGGCGAATTCATCCGACGAGCCTCGCCGTTCAATCCAGGGCGCTTACATCCGGCGCGAAGCACGCTCCGGTGAAAACTTGCCCGGACGTATGCGTCCAGACACACTCGCTCGCATCGGTTCGCTTGCGGAGTATGTCTTGGCTGTCAAATAGACGTTGACAGGCGTCCGCGCGGGTGAGAGCGAACGCCGCATCTAACATCGGCATGCACCCGACCCGCGACACGATAGTTCTCAAATTTCTTCAAAGGCGCGGGGCGGCGGGTGAGGCCGGGCGTTAGGCCGATGACCAGGTGCTGGTGTGGAGGGTTGATATGGATATGGGTGCTCGCGTCGCGGAACCTCCTGACTACGGGATTGATGCTCCGGGTGTTGTTCGCAACCTGTTCGTGGTGGGCGCCGTCGGTTGGCTGGTGTGGGGCTCCGTCGTGCTCGGCCTCTGGTCGGGTCAACTCGTTATCCCGTTCCCGGGACTCAGGATCGTATTCCCGCTTGCCGGGATGGGGTTGGGGTGCGGGGTCGGGTTTACGTTAATGGGAGTCTGGATGCTCTGGGACAGCAAGGTCGGCAAGGTGCGGAGTCGAGAGCGCCTGTTGCAGCGGGTCACGTGGACGGGCGAGGAACAAGTCCTCGATGTCGGCTGTGGCCGCGGCCTGCTGCTCATCGGCGCCGCGAAGCGCCTCACCACCGGGCGGGCCGTAGGCATAGACCTCTGGCAGGCCGAAGACCTTTCCGGTAATCGCCCCGAAGCCACGTTAGAGAACGCGCGGCGCGAAGGCGTGGCCGACCGTGTCGAAGTCCGGACGGGAGACATGCGGGGGATGCCCTTCGGGGATAACACTTTCGACGTCGTCGTGTCGCGCGCGGCCGTCCACAACTTATACGATGCCGCTGCCCGTGCTCAGGCCATCGGTGAAATCGCACGAGTTCTTAAGCCCGGCGGGCGAGCCCTCATAGAGGACATTCGGCATCTTCGGGAGTACGAAACGGTCTTCTCTGAAAATGGCTGTGCCGATGTCCGCCGCGTCGGCTCGCTCATGGTATCCGTGCTGTTAATGCTGATCACCTTCGGGTCGCTACGCCCGGGGGCGCTCGTAGTCAGGAAATCGGCCTGACGACGGCAGGCACCCGACCGCCGACACGCAATCCGGCCAGGTTTCTCGGCGAGCTAAATTCACAGGGCACGGTTGAGCGCGGGAAAATCGCCAACCTGGTTCTGCTCGAAGCCGACCCGCTCGAAAACATAAGTAACACTCAGCGCATTAACGCCGTAGTGCTGAGCGGCAGGTATTTACCAAAGGAGGCACTACAAAGAATGCTGGCGAATGTCGAAGCTACTGCTAAGAGAAGATAAAGATAGTTGAATGCCACAACGCCGCCGAACAAGTCATTCGGGCGGATTGCCCGCCAGCCTGCCTCTCATCAAGGTTGTGTTATTTCTTTGAGGCGGTCTTTGGGGCTGTCCCTGACTTTGTGAAGCAGCAGGAGGCTCCGCCTCGTCCCCGCTCAGATACCGCTCGTCCCTCTTTTCCGGCCCCCCGTACGTTTATTCAACGGGAACCCTCCGACGTCTTGTAGGCTTCGCGTCAGACAGGCGGCGAGCATGCGTCGCGCCAAATCTTTCACGCGAGGTCACAAAGATGAAGAGGTCGCTGCTGTCGGTCGTCGCGCTGCTCACCTGCGCCTTAACGCTTCAGGCCCAGACGCCCGGCCTGCCAAACGATAGCCCTGATGTCGTCGCCGCGCGTCAGAGCAGAGACCGCGCCGAGGTCGCGCGGTTGCAGCAAGTGGTCGGGGATGCCCGGCGCGAGGCCGAGGGGACGAAACGTTTCGAGGCTTACCTGCGGCTCGCGCTCTTTAACGTCTGGCTGTGCGAGGCGGCCGAAGCTCATCAGAACAACGAGGTGTTCAAGCGGGCGGCCGAAGAGGGCGTCGCGGCGGCGGAGAAGGCCGTCGAGCTGAACCCGAAATCGTCGGAGGCGCACCAGTTGCTCGGCGACCTGCTCAACCAGCTCATCCCATACGTCTTCGGCGGCGGCATGCGCTACGGCAAGCGCTCCACGGACGAACTGGACAAAGCCATCGAGCTCGACCCGAGGAACGCGGAGGCTTACGTCTCGCGCGCCATCAGTTACTACTACACGCCCGAGTCGTTCGGCGGCAGCCGGCCGAAGGCGTTCGAGCTGCTGACGAAGGCCGCCGAGATTGAACCGCACGCGGACTCGCCGCACATCTGGCTGGCGATGTTCCACCTTCAGGCGGGGCGCAAGCGGGACGCGCTGCGCGAGATTAACTTGGCCCGCCGCGCGAATCCCGACCGCAGCTTCACGAACTTTGTTTACAGCCAGGTCACGTCGGCCACGAAGAAAGGCAAGCGCAAGCCCGCGACCGGGAAGGCGAAGTGAGTTGAACCGGTTTCAGGAGTCGAGTCATGAACACCGCACACGCCCGCCGCGTTCGACTGTTAAAGTGTCTGCTGGCGCTCGTCTTCGCCGGCTCCTACGCGACGCTTTACGGCACACAGTATCCGTCGGCGAAGCAGGAGGGGGCAGAGCGCTTCGACGAGATCGTGCGCGGCGACTTCTTCGCGGGCATGATGGGCGACGACGCGCGCCTCGAACGGGGGATGAAGTTCTGCGAAGAGATTCTGTCTAAGAATCCGAGGCACGCGGAGGCGCTCGTCTGGCACGGCGGCGGCCTGCTCACGCGCGCCTCGCGCGCCTACGCGCGAGGCGACTCGGCGCTCGGCGACGGGCTCTGGGAGCGCGGGCTGAAGGAGATGGACGAGGCCGTCACTCTCGCGCCCGGGCACATGGGAATCAAGATCGGGCGCTCGGCGACCATCGTCGGGCTCGCGCAGTCGGGGTGGGACGCGCGGGACGCGCGCGGCCGGGCGCTGCTCGAAAGCGCGCTCGCCGACTACGAGATCGTCTACCGCTGGCGCAGACCCGTCTTCTCGACCTTGAGCGCGCACAGCCGCGGCGAGTTATTATTCGGGCTCGCCAGCGGCTGGAGCATACTGGGCGAGCACCGGAAGGCGCGCGCGTACCTGCGGCTGGTGTTGGAGGAGTGCAGGGACACAGATTACGAGGCCGAGGCGCGGAGGTGGTTGAAGGGCGAGCCGAACGCGGTCGTGCAGCACGACTGCCGGGGCTGTCACGTCCGCCCCTCGCGGTAGAAGCATGGAAGTGATGAAGACGCCCGTCGGGGCCGAGCCGTGGCGCACGCGACTGCTGCGCCTGGCGTGGCTGAACGTCGCGGTGGGCTTAGCGCTGGCCCTCATCTTCTGGATCGCACAGCGCGGCAGCGGGGCGCACAGTTTTGCAGACGAGATTGCCTCCTCACTGATACACGCCTTCGCCTACGGCTCGTCCTTCGGCCTGCTGATGCCCTACCTGGGCGAACGGCTCGCGGCGTTGCGCGCGCCCTGGAACTGGGTTTCGATGACGGCGGCGCTGCTGCTCATCGCGGGCGCGGCCTCCCTGGCCGTAGAGTTGTGCCTGCTCGGCTCGGGGCTGTTGCAGCCCGGCGCATTCTGGGCCGACTACCTCTTCAAGAGCGTCAGCGTCTTCTTCATCGCGCTCGTCATAGGTCTTTGCGTCCGGGCCTACGAAAACTTTCGCGACCGGTTGCAGGCGACGAACCTCCAACTGCGGACGCAGGAGTTGGAGAAAGAGCGCGCCCTCAAACTCGCGACCGAGGCGAGCCTCGCCTCCCTCGAATCGAGGCTGCACCCGCACTTCTTATTCAACACGCTGAACACCATCTCGGCGCTCATCGCCGAAGACCCGCCGCTCGCCGAGACGACGGTGCAAAGGCTCGCGGCGCTGCTGCGCGCTTCGCTCGACGCCTGCCATCAACGCCAGATCGCGCTCGCCGACGAGTTGAAACTGGTGACGGACTATCTCGAAATCGAGCAGGCGCGCTTCGGCGAAAGACTCTCCTACACGGTTGAGATGGAGCCGGCGCTCGGGCGCTTGCCCGTGCCGCCCCTCACGTTGCAGCCCGTCGTCGAGAACAGCGTCAAGTTCGCCGTGTCGCCGAGGCCGGAAGGCGGCCGCATCAGAATCGCGGCGCGACTGAGCACGGGGTATCTTGAGTTGGAGGCGTGGGACGACGGCCCCGGCTTCGCCGAAGAGAGCATCCCGAGCGGCCGCGGGCTGGACAACCTGCGCGCGCGCCTCGCCGCCCTGTTCGGCGGCGAGGCGCATCTGTCTGTCGGGCGGAGGGACGGAGGAATCGCCGTCTGCGTCCGCGTCCCCGTAGACGGCGAGCACGGCTCTTGAGGCGCGACGAGTCTGGAAGTAGTCTGTCTTCTCGTGTGAAACGGGGCGGTGTTGCGATGACTCTGCGCGCATATCTTGTTGACGACGAGCCGCTCGCGCTGAAGCGGCTCAGCCGGCTTCTGAAAGTCGCGGGCGGCGTGGAGGTGGTCGGGTCTGCGACCGACCCCGGCGAGGCCCTGCGCGCGCTGGCGGCGGAGCGCGTGGACGTACTTTTCCTCGACATCCAGATGCCCGGCATGAACGGCTTCGAACTGCTGGCGAAGCTGGACTCGCAGCCGCTGGTCATCTTCACGACGGCGCACGACAGCTACGCGCTCCGTGCGTTCGAGGTGAGTTCGATTGACTACCTGCTCAAACCCGTCGAGGCGCCGCAACTCGACCGCGCACTGAGAAAACTCGCGCAGTTGCGCGAGCTGGCGGGGTCGCTGTCGGCACGCGCGGAGTTTCAGGCGCTCGTCTCAAGGCTCGCGCGGGAGTTCACGCCGCCGCAGCGCGAGCGTGCCGGGCGCATCTGCTCGCGCGTGGGCGACCGCATCGTCTTCATCGAACTTGAGGAAGTCACTCACTTTTACTCAAAAGACAGGCTGACCTTCGCCGCGACGGGGGCGAAAAAGTACGTCGTCGATTACACCATCTCCGAGCTTGAGGAGAGACTCACGTCGAAAGGTTTCCTGCGCATCCACCGGGCCACGCTCCTTAATCTTTCGCTCGTCGGCGAGCTGTACCGCTGGTTCGGCGGGCGGATGCGCGTACGCCTGAAGGACAAAGACCGCACCGAGTTGACGGTGGCGCGGGATCAGGTGAAGACGCTCAAGGAGAAACTGGGTCTGCGCTAAACTAAGACACATGAGACGACTACTTTACTCGCTAGCGGTGTGCATCGCGGCGCTGGCTGCGGGCGGCGCGTCTTCCGTCTTCGCGCAGGAGTCCGCGGGCGGCTACACGACGCGCGTCGGCGGGCAGACGTTCGGGACGGAGACCTACAGGGTAACTCAGAACGCGGACGGCTCGCGGCGCGCCGAGGCCGACGCCTCGTTCGGCGGGACGAAGCTAAAGGCCGTGACGATAGTCAACGCGGACGGCCGCCCGTTGAGCTTCGAGCTGGAGGTGAACGGCGCGAAGGCGCTGACGCAGCAGTTCACGCCGGCAGGCGTCCGCGTCACGGCCGAGGGGCAGCCGGGGAAGACCGTCGAGGCGCGTCCCGAAGTCCTCCTGGAGAACGGTCTCTGGCACCACTTCATCTTCCTCCTCGCGCGCTACGACGCGCGGCGCGGCGGCGCGCAGACCTTCGCCGCGTTCCTGCCCACGCAGGCACTCGCCTTCAAGGTGACGCTCACGCCCGTCGGCCGCGAGACCTTCGACGTGAAAGGGCAGAAGGTCACGACCGAGCACTTCCGCGCGCAGACCGAACTCGGCCTCGCGTTCGAGGTCTGGACAGACGAGGCGCGCGCCACGCCGCTCATCTTCGCCGTCCCCACGCAGGGCCTCCAGGCCGTGCGGCAAGGCTCGGAGGATTTGGCCGCGGTCGTCTTCGCTCGCGACGCGCCTCCCGCCCCTTCGGCTAACGGCCCGTACACGAGCGAGGAGGTCACGTTCCGCAACGGCGAACAGACGCTCGCGGGCACGCTCACCATCCCGAAGGGCACGCAGGGGCCGCACCCGGCGGCCGTCCTCATTACGGGCTCGGGCAGTCAGGACAGGGACGGCACGGGCGTGGCGAACATCTACCGCCGCATCGCCGAGCGCCTCTCGGCGAACGGCGTCGCGGTGCTGCGCGCCGACGACCGCGGCGTCGGCAAGAGTACGCCGCTCGCGAAGGGCACCTCCTACCGCGACCTCGTCAACGACACGCGCGCGGCCTTCGAGTATCTGCTGACGCGCGGCGAGATCGACAAGGGTCGAGTCGCGCTCATCGGCCACAGCGAGGGGGCGGAGACGGCGCTCATCCTCGCCGCCGAAGATACGCGCGTCGCGGCCGTCGCGCTGCTGGCCGGAACGTCCGAGCCGGTCGACCGCGTGGTCGTCGAGCAGTCGCTCTACCAGGCGGCGATGCAGGGGCCGGTTGACCCGATGGATGAGACGAAGTGGCCGGCCGTCGCGCGGCAGATCAAGGAGATGTTCGAGAAGGCGAAGACCACGCCGCGACCCGCTGCGGGTGCCGACGACCAACTCGCCTGGTTCCGCGAGCACGCCGCGCACGACCCCGTCGCGGACGCGCGCAAGGTGCGCGTGCCCGCCTTCGTGGCGAACGGCGAGCGCGACGCGCTCGTCCTGCCGCACCACGCGCTCGCGCTGGCGGGCGAGATGGCCGCGGCCGGGAACCGCCGCGTCACGCTGCGCGTCTTCCGCGACCTCACGCACCTGTTCACGCCCGCCTCGGGCGGAGAGCGCGCCGGCGAGGTGAGCGAGGAGTTCCTGCGCGCCCTACAGGAGTGGGCCTCCACCGCATTGGCGAAGAAGTGATGCGCGGCCACGCCGAGTATGCAAAGTATGAGAGCGTTCGATGGCGGCGGCCGCGACGCCGCGGCCGCCGTAGACGCTCGGTGGCTTTCTTCTTTCTCTTTCATGTTCGACCGAATTGTTAAATCACGAGGAGGACGGGTCTTCGGCGACGAGATACAGCAGCACGACTCGCGCCTTCAGGAAGGCGTCAACGCCCAATACCTGCGCCCGCACACACTGGATACCCGAGCCGTAGCGACCCCAGTGCAGAAGACCACCTTCGTCGTCCCGCAGATGGACTGCCCGTCCGAGGAGAGCCTGATCAGGCTACAGCTCGACGGGCTCGCGGGCGTGCGCGGCCTCGACTTCGACCTCCCCGGCAGGCGGCTCGTCGTCTTCCACGACGGACAACTCACCGAGATCGAGCAGTCCATCGCCGCACTGAATCTCGGCAGCCGGAGGCTGGGCACTGAAGAGGCAGACTCGCCCACGGTCGAAGAGGATGCTAAAGGACAGCGCAGTCTCCTCCTGATTCTGCTCGCCATTAACTTCGCTTTCTTCATCGTCGAGATGGCGACGGGGCTCGTCTCCCGCTCGATGGGGCTGGTCGCCGACAGCCTCGACATGCTGGCCGACGCCTTCGTCTATGGCCTGAGCCTCTTCGCCGTCGGCGGGACGGCCGCCCGGAAGAGGGGCGTCGCGCGGCTCGCCGGCTACTTCCAGATCGCCCTGGCCGTGGCCGGGTTCGCCGAAGTGCTGAGGAGATTCTTCGGCGGGGAGGCGACGCCGGATTCCCGGGCGATGATCGTCGTCTCCGTCCTGGCGCTCGTCGCCAACGCTGCTTGTCTGTACCTCCTCCAAAAATCTAAAAGCGAAGAGGCCCACATGCGGGCCACCATGATCTTCACCTCCAACGACGTGGTCATCAACCTCGGCGTGATCGCCGCCGGCGTGCTGGTGAGCTGGTTCGATTCAAACAGACCGGATTTGATCGTCGGGGCCATCGTCTTCGGGGTGGTGATGAGGGGGGCGGTCAAGATTCTGAAGCTCGGAAAATAGGGTTCAGGCGCTCTTCAAGGATTTGCGACACATGCCTACTTTTGTGTGTCGCCAGTCGCTCGGCTATAGGTCTGCAACCGAGACGTAATTGAATCTAGAGCTAGACTGATACCGGCAGGTCTGTCTGGGAAATCATGGGCTGACAAATTACCACGGCATTTTTGTCTTGCTGCTACAATCATCCCCACCTGCTTATGCCAGCCGCCGACGACACGACACCCGAAGGAGTGGGCGGGGCGCTCGCGCTCCTCGACACGCTCTTCTCCTGTGCCCCGGTCGGCCTCGCCTTCGTAGACGCTGAGTTCCGCTACGTCCGCATCAACGCCTACCTCGCCGCCATGAACGGCGTCGCACCGGAAGACCACGTCGGCCGCACCGTGGCGGAGGTGGTCCCGGAACTCGCCCCCACGGTCGAGCCGCTCTTCCGCCGCGTCATGGAGACGGGCGAGCCCATCCTGAACGTGGAGGTCGGCGGCGAGACGCCGGCCGCGCCGGGCGTCAAGCGGTACTGGCTCACCAACTACTACCCCGTCAGGCCCGCCGAAGGCGCGCCGGTCGGCGTCGGCGTCGTCGTGACCGAGGTCACGGAGCAGAGGGTGGCCGAGGAGCGGCTCCTGCGCGCCCAGCGGGCCGCACGCCTCGGCACCTGGGACTGGGACCTGTTGACGGGCGAGGTCGTCTGGTCGGACGGCGTGTACGAACTGCTCGGGCTCGCGCCCGGCTCGGTCGACCCGAGCCTGGACAGGTGGCTGGAGTTCGTCCTGCCCGAGGACGTGGAACCCACCCGGCGGGAGATACAGCAGATTATCGCCGGGGGCGGTGAGTTCTCGGTCGAGTTCCGCGTGCGCGGCGCGGACGGCGCCGTCCGCTGGCTCGCGGCCATCGGCCGGGTCGAGGCGGACGAGGGCGGCGCCAGCCGCCGCCTGCTCGGCGTCAACGTGGACGTCACCGAGCGCAAGCGGGAGGAACTCGACCGGCAGTTCCTGCTCGAACTCGGCGACAGGATTCGCCTCGGCGGGGTGGGGGCCGGGGCGCTGCTCGAGGAGGTGACGAGGGCCACGAGCGGACACCTCGGCGCCGCCCGCTGCCTCTTCATCGAGATCGACGAGGCCGGGAACCGGGGGGTGATAAGACACGAATACCGCAGGGCGGGGCTGCCCGCTGTGCCGGGCGAGTACAGGATTTCAGACTACAGCCCGGAGACCCTGGAAGAGATCAGGGGCGGCCACGTCGTCGTCAACCACGACGCCGAGCACGACCCGCGCACCGCCGCCATCTTCTCAACCACCTACGAGCCCGACGGCGAGCGGAGCTACGTCTCAATTCCGCTCTTCACCGGCGGCAGGTGGCGCGCCATCTTCTGGGTCAGCGACGACCGGCCGCGGCGGTGGACGCCGCAGGAGGTCTCCCTCATGGAGGCGGTCGCGGAGCGCGCCTGGCTCGCCGCCGAAAAACTCCGCGGCGAGGCCGAGTCCGACCGCCAGCGCCGCCTCTACGACACCATCTTGTCGAGCACGCCCGACCTCGTCTACGTCTTCGACCTCGGCCACCGCTTCACCTACGCCAACGACGTGCTCCTCCGGATGTGGGGCAGGAGCTGGGACGAGGCCATCGGGAAGAACTGTCTCGAGCTGGGCTACCCGGACTGGCACGCCGCGATGCATGACAGAGAGCTGGAAGAGGTTAAGGCCACGAAGCAGCCGGTGCGCGGGGTGGTGCCTTTCTCGGGCACGTTCGGCCGCCGGCTCTACGACTACATCTTCGTCCCCATCATCGGGGCGGACGGCGAGGTGGAGGCCATAGCCGGGACCACCCGCGACGTGACCGAGATTAAGGAGGCGGAGGAGAGTCTGCTCCGGAGCCGGGAGACGCTCAGCCTCGCGATGGGCGCGGGCCGCATGGGCGCGTGGTCGCTCGACCTCGCGACGGACGCGGTCTACTGGAGTCCGGAACTCGAAGCCATCTTCGGGCTCGCGCCGGGAACCTTCGGGGGGACGCTCGACGCCTTCTACGAATACGTCCACGAAGAAGACAGGGGGCGGGTGGCCGCCGAGGTGGGCGGGGCCGTCGCCGAGGGCAGGGGCTACGTCGTCGAGTTCCGCCACCGCCACGCCGACGGGGGCGAGAGGTGGATGGAGGGGCGCGGGCGGGCGGTCAATTCCGCCGGAGGGGGGCCGGCGAACGTCTTCGGCATCGGCATCGACATCACCGACCGCAAGCGGGCGGAGCTGAACGCCGGGTTCCTGGCCGAGGTCGTCGGCGACTCCGCGCAGGCCACGACGCCGGAGGAGATCGTCCGCGCGGTCGGCGAACGGCTGAACGGTTTCTTAGGCGTCTCCACCTGCGCCTTCGTGGAGATCGACGAGGCGGCGGAGACCGCCACGATTAACTACGAGTGGCACGGCGAGGGCGCGCCGAGCCTGACCGGCGCTTACGAGCTGTCCGAGTTCGTCACACCGGAGTTCCTGCGGGGCGCGATGGCGGGCGAGACGCTGGTCATCCGGGACGTCGGCACCGACGCGCGCATCCCGGACCCGGCCTCGTGGTCGGCGCTGAAGATCGGGGCACACGTCAACGTGCCGCTCGTCAGGAAGGGCGAGTGGCGGTTCTCGCTCTGCGTCTACCACGCCGTGCCTTACGACTGGCGAGGGGACGAGGTGAAGTTGATGGAGGAGCTCGCTGCGCGCGTGTGGTCGCGCCTCGAACGTGCTTTCGCCGAGCGGGAGCGGGAGAGGCTTCTGGAGTGGGAATCCTCGGCGAGGCTGCGGGCCGAGGAGGCGAACCGGCTGAAGGACGAGTTCCTGGCGACCGTCTCGCACGAGCTGCGCACCCCGCTGACGGCCATCGCGGGGTGGGCGCACCTGCTCGAGACCGGCAACCTGGACCGGGAGATGTCCCGCCACGCCGTCGCCGTCATCAGACGCAACTGCGAGCAGCAGCGGCAGATCGTCGAGGACGTGCTCGACGTGTCGCGCTTCATCTCCGGCAAGCTCAAGCTCGAACGCGAGAGGGTAGACTTGACCGAGGTTGTGCTGGCCGCGCTTGAGACCGTGCGCCCGGCGGCTGAGGCGAGGAACATCCTGCTGAGGAGCGAACTCAAACCCGGCGTCGAGGTCTGGGGCGACCCCGTCCGGCTCCAGCAGGTCGTGTGGAACCTGCTCACGAACGCCGTCAAGTTCACGCCCCCGGGCGGGCGGGTCAGCGTCAGCGCCGGGCGGCTGCTCACGCACGCGCGCGTCGAGGTGAGCGACACGGGGCAGGGCATCGCGGCGGAGTTCCTGCCGCACGTCTTCGACCGCTTCCGCCAGGCCGACGGCTCGACCACTCGCCGCCACGGCGGGCTGGGGCTGGGGCTCTCCATCGTCCGCCACCTCGTCGAGACGCACGGCGGGTCTGTCCACGCCTACAGCGCGGGCGAGGGGCAGGGCGCGACCTTCACCGTCGACCTGCCGCTGCCGGCCGTCACGCGGGAAGAAGGTGCGGACCCGCGGGGCGAGGGCGAGGGGCGACGCGAAGCCCCGGCGGAGACCCCTTCCTCCGCGACGGCCCGGGCTGACAAAGAGTCGCTGCCGCCGCTCGTCGGCGTGCGCGTGCTGCTGGTGGATGATGAGGCGGATACGCTGGAGATGGTCTCCTTACTCCTGCGCACTGGCGGGGCATTGGTGACGGCCGTGCGTTCCGCGGCCGAGGCGCTCGACTCGCTGGGGCGCGCCGCCCCGGATGTCATCGTCGCCGACGTGGGGATGCCGGAGGTCGACGGGTACGAGCTGATGCGGAGGGTGCGCGCACTCAGTCCCGACAATGGCGGGCAGACGCCCGCCCTCGCGCTGACGGCGTACGCGACGGCGGCTGAGCAGGCGCACGCTTTGCGCTCGGGCTTCCAGAAGCACCTCGCGAAGCCCGCGGAGCCGGGCTCGCTCTACGCTGCCGTCGCGGACCTGGCGGGACGGAGCGTTCGTCGCGAGACCTGAGAGGTCTCAGACGAGGATTGAGTCGCAAAGATCGGGGGAGGTAAGAAAGGCCGTGAAGTTCACCGCGCCCTCATCGCCTCCACCCTCTCCGGGTGTCTCGCCGCCACGTTCCGCGTCTCACCCGGGTCTTCGGCGAGGTCATAAACAGGGAGGCGACGGTCAGATGAGCGATGCGCCGCTGGGGGCGGGCGCGCGCCGTGCCTGGTCGCATCCGGGCCGGACGAGTTCTCTCAGAATATAGGGCGCGACCGCCTCCAGAAACTCGACCTCTTCGGCGGCAATCGCGTGAGGGACGAAGTCAAAGTGGCAGAGCGTGCCGAACAGCGTCCCGTCCTCACGGACGAGCGGTATCCCGCAGTAGGACAGAACCAGCTCGCGCTTCGGGTGGCCTTCGACCCTCTCGTCGTTCAGCGAATCGTGCGTGGCGAAGGTGGACGCCGTCTCGTTGATGATGGAGCAGTAACTCTCCCCGAGCGGGGCGTCGGGGAAGAGGCCGAACTCGGGGTTCGCCCGGTCATAAAGATAAAGATTATGTAACGTGGAGCCGTCGAAGCGGTAGATGCTGGTGAACCGGTGGGGCGAGCGCGCGTTAAGGAACCGCAGGGCGGCGCGGACGCCCCCTTCAGCCAGGGCCTCACGAAAGAACTCTATGGGGTCGGGTGAGTAAGACGCAGACATGTGCCCGAATATAACCCCTCCGTCGGACGAGCGCCATCCGTGCGCCGAAGCGAGAGGCGACCCGGCAGGCCGAACGAACCCTCAGACCCCTGGCGCGACACAACCTATCTTCCATTCACAACCCCCACCTCCGGTGCCGGCCGTGGCCGGCCACGCCTAATGCAACATAACGGCAACAGTCAGGCCACCATCTCGCCATTGATTTTTTATGTAATCGAAAAGACAAAACGTGAGGAGGTTAAAGTCATGCGCTCTCAGTCAGCAGTCGCCCCGGCCCACGTCGGGGCGCCACAGGTGGAACCGGACTCCGAGGAGCATACGTCCCGGCGGCACGTGCTGGTCGTCGACGACAACCCTGACATCACCGAGATGCTGGCCGCGGTGCTCAGGCTCTCCGGCTACGACGTCTCGACGGCGCTCTCGGCCCCGGAGGCGCTGAAGGCGGCGCACGAGAGGCGGTTCGACGTGGTCGTCTCCGACATCGGGATGCCGGGGATGAACGGGTATGAGCTGGCACGGGCGCTGAGGGCGCGCCCCGATTACGGCTCGGCGCGGATGGTGGCCGTGACGGGCTTCGCCATGTACGACGACCGCGACCGCGCGCTGGAGGCCGGCTTCGACACACACCTCAGCAAGCCGGTCGCGCCGGCCGACCTGACGCGGGCCGTCACGGGAATGGTTCATTAGGGACACCGCGGGCCGCGGGTAAAAGAGAAGGCGCCGGGGCCACAACCCCCGGCGCCCACGGCCAACAGGCCCAGGCGAGGGAGCGCAGCCGCGCCCACCACCCGGCCCTCCCCAACGGGCGTCTGGCCCGCGCAGACTTACGGGGCCGTCGCGTCGAGCCATCCAACCCGCCCGGGCCCGAGCGCCCTTTTACCGTACCTTCTCTCGTCACAAAGCGATATGACGGCGCCTTACTAAGACTACGGGTGCGTGCAAGGGGGAACAAAATGGAGAACAAGGTCAGGGACAACAAGCAGGAGGCGCGCTTCGAGCTGGCCCTCGAGGGCGGGCAGGCGGCCTACGTCCAGTACGAGGAGGCGGGTGAAGGCGTGCTGGCGCTAACGCACACGGAGGTGCCCGCGGAGTTCGAGGGGAAGGGGATCGGCGGGGCGCTCGTCAAAGGGGCGTTGGAGATCGTGCGGGGCGAGGGGCTGAAGATCGTGCCCGCGTGCCAGTTCGTCTCGGCCTACCTGCGCCGCCACCCTGAATATCAGGAGTTGGTGGATTGAGCGGCCGCCGCGCGCATGGAGTTCCCGGAGGCGGGACGCAACTTCTAAGCGCCGGCCCCGTCTGCCTATCGGCACGTTGACCCGACATCAAGCCCCTCGCCTTCAATGCCGCCGCCGGCCCGATCTTCGGCCCGACCTTTCGCCACATCCCACACAGGCTATCTCGGCTTTCGTCATATAGAACCGCCCGCCTTTTCGGGACGTATGGGTTGACAGTCGGTCGGGGCGCAACACCGCGCCATAAATCCGTAAATAAGGAGCGTCGGGATGAATTTCGCGACGAGGTTTCTCTTAAGGGCGGCGCTCGCGGCCGCGCTGGCCTGCGTGGCCGCGGGCGGCCGTGTTTGTCTCGCGCAGGAGAAGTCGAAGGGGGCCGCCGGGCCGGGGGGCCGTTGGTCGCGGCTCGAAGAGACGGTGGCGCGGCTGCTGCGCGAGGGCGAGGTGCCGGGCGCGGCCGTGGCGGTGGTGAGGGGCGGGCGCGTGGAGTGGCACAAGGGGTTCGGCGTGAAGAACGCCGAGACGAAGGAGCCGGTCGACGACGCGACCGTCTTCGAGGCGGCCTCCCTGAGCAAGCCCGTCTTCGCCTACGCCGTGTTGAAGCTGGTCGACCAGGGGAAGTTAGACCTCGACGCGCCGCTCTCCAAGTACCTGCCGACGCCTTACGTCGAGAACGACGAGCGACTGAACCTCATCACGGCGCGGATCGTCCTGAGCCACCGGACGGGGTTCCCGAACTGGCGGCCGGAAGGCCAGCCGCTGAAGATTCACTTCACGCCGGGCGAACGCTTCAGCTACTCGGGCGAGGGCTTCGTCTACCTCCAGAAAGTGGTCGAGCGGGTGACGGGCGAACCCCTGGACGCCTTCGTGCGGCGGACGGTCTTCGCGCCGCTCGGAATGCATCGCAGCAGCTACGTGTGGCGCGACGAGTACGAGTCGGCGAAGGCGTACGCGCATGACGAGGCGGGCCAGGTGGCGGGCCGGAACAAGCCGCAGCAGGCGAACGCCGCCGCGAGCCTGAACACGACGGCCGAAGACTACGCGCGCTTCGTCGCGGCGGTCATCAGCGGCGAGGGGTTGAAGGCAGCGACCGCGCGCGAGATGCTGCGCCCGCAGGTGTGGGTGGACGAGGGCTGCCGCGCCAACTGCATCAACCGGGAGGGCGTGCCGAAGCCGTCGAAGACCGTCGCGTGGGGGCTCGGGTGGGGGCTGCAACTGACGCCGGACGGCGAAACCTTCTGGCACTGGGGCGACAACGGCAACACGAAGGCTTACGTCGTCGCCTCGAAGAAGAGGCGCACTGCGCTCGTCTTCTTCGCCAACGGCGCGAACGGGTTGTCTGTCGTCCACGAGATCGTCGCCGAGGTCTTCGGCGGCGAACAGCCGGCGCTTGCCCTGCTCGACTACGAGCGATACGACTCGCCCTCGCGCCTGCTGCTCCGGCAGGTGCTGGCGAAAGGCCCGGCGGTGCTGGCCGACTACCGCGACCCGAAGGGCGCGGCCCTCACCGAAGCGGAGGTCAATCGCCTCGGCTACCGCCTGCTCGCGCGTAAGAAGTTCGAGGAGGCGGTCGAAGTATTCAAGACGAACGTCGGGCGGTTCCCCGCGTCGGCGAACGTCTACGACAGCCTCGGCGAGGCCTACCTGAAGGCGGGCGAGAGGGAACTGGCCGCCGCCAACTACAGGAAGGCTTCCGAGCTTGACCCGAAGAACGCGAACGCCTCCGCCATGCTGAAGCGGCTCGAAACGAAAGTGGGCGAGGACGTGCTGGCGGCCTACGAGGGCGAGTACGAGGCCCCGTTCGGCGTGCTCAGGGTGTGGCGCGAGGGCGCGCGACTGTTCGGCCAGGTCGCAGGCACTCCAAAGGTTGAGCTGCTGCCAGAGTCTGAGACGCAGTTCTTCGCGACGGGCCAGAACACGCTCGTCGTCTTCGTCAGGTCGGAGGCGGGCGAGGTCACGCACCTCCTGCTGCGCGGCGGCGGCAACGAGACGCGCGCGAAGAAGATAAAATAGGGCCGGCGAATCCCGCCGTCAGGTTAACAACTTCGCCGGGGCATTATTGAAAGTCAGAAAAGATGGTTAACGCTCGGCCCCGCATCCTTGTAGCAGAACCGCCAGGAGAGCCTAGCCCCAAGCGCCTATTCAACGCGAAGGACAAGCGCCGGGCGGTTCACGACATCCTGAACATACAGGACGCGCGCGTTCTATGAGGCGAGCGGGGTGCGAAGGAGAACGGTGAGAGGCGGTCGGTAAGAGGCTAACGGTTCACGGCTTTCTTGTCCGGGATGAGGTCTCCCGTGAACAACTCGACGAGGGCCTTGGCCGTGCCGACGGCGGGGATGAGGTCGAGGCCGACGTGGGCCGCGCCGCGCACCGCGCCCTTGCGCCGCAGCGCGTAGCCGGCCGTCCCGAGCACGACCGCCGTCCCGACCAACGGGATCGGCCGCAGCAGTCGCCGCGCCAGCTCCCACCCGCCGGCCC
>JAFAZX010000035.1 GCA_019239425.1 Acidobacteriota bacterium | reverse complement strand
GGGCCGGCGGGTGGGAGCTGGCGCGGCGACTGCTGCGGCCGATCCCGTTGGTCGGGACGGCGGTCGTGCTCGGGACGGCCGGCTACGCGCTGCGGCGCAAGGGCGCGGTGCGCGGCGCGGCCCACGTCGGCCTCGACCTCATCCCCGTCGTCGGCACGGCCAAGGCCGTCGTCGAGTTGTTCACGGGAGACCTCATCCCGGACAAGAAAGCCGTGAACCGTCTGTCGTAAATCGACCAGGCCTCACGCCTCGTTCGGGCACAGTGAAATCGGCTCCTCTCGTTCGCCCGTCATCACCGGTTCCGGTCGGGCCGTCCATACAGCGCGGATGAGCCTCTTACCGACCGCCTCTCACCGTTCTCCTTCGCACCCCGCTCGCCTCATAGGTTCTGATGTGATGAAGCAGGCACCTCCAGCTCGAAGCATCGAGCTGGAGGTGCCTGCTTCATCACATCAGAACCGCCCCGGCGGCTCGTTCATGCCTTAGCGGCCTGAGGGGATGGCCTATGAGTCAGGCGGCCAGGGACTCTGGTCGACGCTGGACGACTATCTCGCCTTCGCGCGGATGTTCCTGGGCGCGGGAGCCGTGGACGGCGTAAGGCTCCTCAGGCCGGAGACGCTCGCGCTGATGACGACAAACCACTTGTCCGATATACAACGCGCCGAGTCCAAGCTGCTGGGGATGCCGGTCTTCGCGGCGGGTCACGGGTTCGGGATGGGAGTCGCGGTAGTGTTGAATTCCGAGAGGGCTGAGCCGCTGCTGTGCGGCGGCGGCGTGGGCGCGGTGGGCTGGCCTGGCGGCTTCGGCGGCTGGTGGCAGGCCGATCCCGACGACGTGTCGGTGCTGATCTTCCTGGCGCACAACACGATTGAGTTGGACCAACTGGCCAAGGGCATCGGACTCGGGGTCTATGAAGCCACCATTCAGTTTCGCGCCCTCGCGTCAGCCTTGCCACGATAGCAGATTCAAATGTGCGCAGCTATCAGCCATCTTATTCTTCGTTCGTCATTCATTCTTGCTTCTTTACCTTTAGCCTGTGGCCTCTTTATTCCGCCTGTAAATGGTCGCGCGCTCAATCTCGCCCACAGGCCGCGGGCGTCCCTTTATCATTAGCCATGCAAAAAATGCGCTCATGAGCGCAAGCGCGGCGGCCACCAGCATGACGAATCGGAAGCCGTTGACGAACGACTCTTCGACGGCACGTCTGACTGCCTGTTTCGTCCCGTCCTTCAACTCATCGGGAATGGTGATAGTGGCAAGACGGCTCGTCTGCGCTTCGAGCGCGGCGCGAGTTTCAGCCGGAAGGCCCAAAGATTCGAGGCTGGTATTAAAGACAGAAATGACATCACCCATTATGGGATTGCTCTGATGAGAGAAGCGTCCACAAGCGTCTCCGTTGTGTACCCATATACCCGAAGGGACACACCTACCGATAACGAAGCCGTATCACCCTCACTGATTGCACACACCGGCATTTCATTTACTATGGCGGCAGGCGAGGGATCCCCCTCGTGTTTGCGGGTTGTTAGTCGGTGAGGTGAAGTTGAAGAGGCTGCACGTCGTGCGTGTACTGGTTGTCGAAGATGATGAGAAGATCGCTTCCTTCGTAGTGGGCGGTCTGAGACAGGCGGGTTGGGCCGCGAGCCGCGCGGCCGACGGCGAGGCCGCGTTGCGTCTCGCCTCCGCCGAACGGTTCGACGCGGCCGTCGTCGATCTGATGTTGCCCAAACTGGACGGCCTCAGCCTGATCGAAGAGTTGCGGCGGCGGCGCATCGACACGCCGGTCATCATCCTGAGCGCGAAGCGCTCGGTCGACGACCGCGTCCGAGGGCTGCAGGCCGGCGGCGACGACTACATGGTGAAGCCGTTCGCCTTCACGGAGCTGCTGGCGCGCCTGCACGCGCTGCGCCGTCGCGCGGCCGGCTCCGTGGGGGCCGAGCCGACGCGCCTGGCGGTCGGCGACCTGTCTGTGAATCTGCTTTCGAGGGAGGTCGTGCGGGCGGGCGAAAAGTTAGATTTGCAGGCGCGCGAGTTCGCACTGCTGGAATACCTGATGCGCAACGCCGGGCGGGTCGTCTCGAAGACGATGATCCTTGAGCACGTGTGGGGCTACAGCTTCGACCCGCAGACGAACGTCGTGGACGTGCTGGTCTGCCGGCTGCGGAACAAGGTGGAGAAGGACTTCGCGGGGAAGCTGATCCACACCATCCGGGGGGTCGGTTATGTCCTCAAAGAGTCTTAGCCGCGTCCGGCGCACCATCACCTTCAGGCTCATCCTCTGGTACTCCGCCTTCTTCATCCTCGGCACCGCGGTTCTTTTCGTCATCGCCTACGTCCTGCTCTCCTCGTCCGTGCGGCAGAAGGACAGGGAGGAGGTTCACGAGAAGCTCGGCGAGTACGCGGCGCAGTACCGCGCGGGCGGTTTGGAGGCGCTCGGCACGGAAGTCACGCTCGAAGAGAGGTCAGCGAAGGGCGAGGCCCTCTTCGTCCGCGTCGCCGGGCCGCAGAATGCGACGCTCTTTCTGAACACGCCCGAGCGCTGGCGTGAGTTCGACCTCGCGCAACTCGAGGGCGGACGCATAGACGGGCAGCCGGTACTCTTGCGAACGCGGAACGGCAAGAAGGCGTTGGAGGTCGAAGCGGCACCACTCGCGGACGGGCTGCTGCTGCAAGTGGGCCGGAGCACCGAAGAGACGGAAGACCTCCTTGAGAGCTTCCGCGAAATCTTCACCGGCATCATGGTTCCGGTCGTCGTCCTCGGCATCGCCGGAGGGTCGTTTCTTGCCTACCGCACCCTGCGCCCCGTCAGGAGTTTGGTTCAGACCGTGCGCTCCGTCTCGACCGGCAGGATGGACGCGCGCGTGCCGGTGAAGCACACGGGCGACGAGCTGGACGAGTTGGCCCTCCTCTTCAACGCCATGCTGGAGAAGATCGAAAAGCTCATCGAGGGGATGCGCGGCTCGCTCGATACGGTCGCGCACGACCTGCGCACCCCTCTGACGAGGCTCCGCGGCACGGCCGAGGTGGCGCTGCGGCCGGGTCAGAACCCGGAGGCGTACCGCGGAGCGCTGGCCGACTGCGTGGAGGAGGCCGACGAGCTTCTGGTCATGCTCAACACGCTGATGGACATCTCGGAGGCCGAGACCGGGGCGATGAAGCTCACGCTCGAAGAGGTCAGCGTGCCGCGCCTGTTGGAGGACACGGTCGAACTCTACGCGCACGTCGCTGAGGACAAAAACGTCTCGCTCAGCATCGCGCCTTCGGAAGAGCTCACCTTGACGGCCGACCGTAACCGGATGCGGCAGGTCTTAGCAAACCTGCTCGACAACGCCATCAAGTACACGCCGGAAGGGGGACGCGTAGACCTCCGGGCCTTCCGGCAGGACGGGCAGGCTGTCATCACTGTCAGTGATAGTGGAGCCGGCGTCGCACCCGAGGACGCCCCCAGGATTTGGGAGCGACTGTACCGCGGCGACCCCGGACGCTCACTGAGAGGGCTGGGACTTGGTCTGAGTTTGGTGAGGGCGGTCGTCCGCGCGCATCAGGGCCGTGTCGAAGTCTCAAGCGCGCCCGGCGGCGGCTCGCTGTTCACCGTCTACCTTCCCGCCACGCCCCCGCAAAGCCGCTGACCTGCTTCCTCATTTCAAACCTTTCACAGATGTAATGTTCGGGAAAGGTTCCGGCGAAGCTTTTCGGGTATAGCTGTCCACTCACCGGCCACGGTGAAGACTGTCTCCCCCGAAGAAGACTCCCGAACTATGCACAGGTTAATCACTCGGAGCACCGTCGCGGCACTCGCCGCGCTTCTTGCTTTCGCGTGCGCGCCCTTCTCGGCTCGCGGACAGGATTCGGCCACGACCGCGACCCTGACCGGCTCGGTGCGTGACGCGGCAAGCGCCGCAGTTCCTGCCGCGGTTGTTACCCTGCGCGACCTCACGACGAACCAGACGAGGCGCGTCGTCGCCGATACGGACGGCGGTTACCGTGCCGCGGCGCTCCCCGTCGGGGACTACGAAGTCCACGTCGAGGCCGAAGGCTTCGCGCCTTACGTCAACCCGTCGATGACCCTCGCCCTCGGCCGCACGACCACGCTCGATGTTACGCTGCGCCCCGCCGGGGTGAGCACGGAAGTGACCGTCACAGATCAGCCGCCCGCGCTCGACACCACCTCCGTCTCTTCGACGACTTCGATTGACCCGGAGCGCATCGAGGAACTGCCGGTCAACAGCCGCAACTACCTTGAGTTCACTCTGCTCGCGCCGGGCGTCGCGCCGTCGAGCCGGCAGACCTCCTCCGGGGGCGTCGGCGCGACGCAGGCCGGGCCTCTGGCGGACAGCGGCTTCACCTTCGGGGGCTTGAGGCCGCGGAGCAACACGATCTCAATTGACGGTCTGGACAACACCGACGAGACGACGGGAGCGGCGCGTGTCGCACTGTCGCCGGAGATAGTGCGCGAGTTTCAGGTCGTCAACAACGGGCTGTCGGCCGAGTTCGGCGGGGCGGCGGGCGGGGCAATCAACGTCGTCACCAAGACCGGCTCGAACGAGTGGCACGGCGACCTCTTCTCCTTCGTGCAGAACGAAAGGTTCAACGCCCGCGAACCTTTCGCCGACCCTCCGCCCGCCAGCCGCCTGCGCTTCCGGCGATTCCAGCCGGGGGGCGCTCTCGGCGGCCCCCTCAAACGCGACCGACTCTTCTTCTACGCCGCCGCGGAGCAGGAGCACCTGTCGGCCGAGGACGAGTCCGAAATTAATAGAACCGTTCGCACGCGCATCAACTCGCTTCTCGCTTCGGGCTTCGCGCCGGCCGTCTCCGTTCGCTCGCTCACACGCGGCCGCTTTCGCACCGGAGCAGACGAGACCGAGGCTGCGCTGAAGCTGACCTACGTCGCCGGCTCGAAGCACACGCTCAATTTTCGCTTCGCCTTCACCGACGCGCGCGACCGCGGCGACGCCTTCAACACTGACGTGCTGAGCGACCCGTCGGCGCGCGGGAGCGCGTACACGAAGGACTACCAGCTCACCGGCTCCGCCGTCTCCGTCCTGTCGCCGAGTGCGGTCAACGACCTGCGGTTTCAGGCGAGCACGCGCCGGGCGGTGACGCACGCAGGCGACACCGCGGGGCCGGGCATTGAGATCGCGGGTGTAGCGCGCTTCGGCCGCCCTTACGACGCGGAGGGCGTGCGCCGCGAGACACGCGAACAGTTCGTAGACAACGTCACACTCTCGCGCCCGCGCGGCGAGTGGAAAGCCGGCGCGACGGTCAACCACGTCTCGCTCGACGACGACGCGCGTGACGGCTTCGGTGGCCTCTACGTGTTCCGCAGCGTGGGCGACTTTGCCGCGGGCCGCCCCGCCCTCTGGCGTCAGTCGTTCGGTGAGTCGCGCACTGGCTTCGGCGTCACGAGCTTCGGCGGCTTCCTACAGAACCAGTGGCGCGCCGCGCCCGAGCTGACGCTCAACCTCGGCGCGCGTTACGACGTGGAGCGCCTGCCCAGACCCTTCAGAACCGACACGAACAACTTCAGCCCTCGTCTGGGTCTCGCGTGGTCTCCGTCGAACGAGTGGGTCGTGCGCGCCGGAGTGGGGCTCTACTACGACCGTCTCCCGCTCGCGTTCCTCAACCGCGCGACTCAGAAGGACGGCGTGCGCGCCTTCGAGCAGGTCGCACTCGAAGGGCAGGCCGCCGCGGTCTTCGCGGCTACAGGAGGCGGTCGCGCGCTCGCCCCCTTCGCCGGGATCGCGCCCTCGGTCTTTCGCGCCGACCCGAGTTTCGTCACGCCCTACAGCGGGCAGGCAAACGTCGGCGTCGAGCGACTTCTGACACAGGACGTGACCGTGCGCGCCGACTACCTCTTCACGCGCGGGGTGCATCTCCCGCGCACGCGCAACGTCAACCTCCTGCCGCCCGTCGTGCCGACTCAATCCAACGCCGCGGCGCTCGGCGTCACGTCGCCGACGCCGCAACAGCTCGGCCGCCCGGTCTTCGGGCCGGGCCGAGTTGACCCGCGCTTCGACGCCGTCTACCAGCTCGAAGACTCGTCGGGTTCGACCTACCACGGCCTGACGCTGGCGCTCAACAAGCGTTTGAGCGACGAGTTCGAGCTGCTCGCCTCCTACACGCTCTCGAAGGCGACGGACGACGCCTCGGACTTCGACGAGCAGCCCGCCAACCCTTACGACCTCAGGGCCGAGCGCGCACTCTCGCGCCAGGACGTGCGGCAGCGCTTCGTCCTGAGTTCGCTCTTCGACCTCCCGTTCGGCGAGGAAGAGGAAGGCGCGGGCAAGGGTGAGGAAGGCGGTGACCTGCTCGGTGAGATATTGGGCCACATCGAGATCGCGCCGATTGTGACTTTCAGCAGCGGGCGTCCCGTCAACCCTCTGACCGGCGCGGACGAGGAGCGCGGCCTCGCCTTCCCTCTCGCCTCGCGCCCGCTCGGGTTAGCGCGCAACAGCCTGCGCACGCGTTCTTACGTCAACGTCGATCTGCGCGCGCTCAAGTACATCCCCGTCGGCGAACGAAGACGGCTCGACCTTGTAGTTGAGTTCTTCAACCTCTTCAATCGGCCGAACGTCGTCGGCGTCAACCCGGTTTTCGGCGCGGGCGCGGCGCCGCTTCCGAGCTTCGGCGCGCCGGCCGCGTTCGCCGCGCCGCGGCAGGTGCGCTTCTCAATCGATTTCGAGTTTTAAGGCGGGGTGTGTGCACGCCGGATGATTTCACCGGCAGTCACAGGCCGCCGGCATGAAGGACAGGAGTGGAAGTATGAACTCGAACCTCGCAACTACGGGCGCCGCCGGCCGGCGCGTCGCGCTGCTGCTTCTCGTCTTTTTCGCCTTCACCTTAGGCGCGTCCGCGCAGTCCCCGCAGGCATCGCCATCACCTACGCCTTCTCCCACCCCTCTGCCCGAACGGCAGTTCTTCAAAAACATCCTGCGCGACCAGCGGGCGATCTGGACTTCGCCCTTCCGGCTCGAAGGCGAGGACGCGCGCTGGCTCGTGCCGCTCGGGCTAACGACGGCCGCCCTCATCGCCACCGACCGGCGCACGGCGGGCGCGCTCCACAACGACGAGCCGAGGCTTGAGGCGAGCCGCGACGTGAGCTACGCCGGCTCGCTCTACACGGCGAGCGCGCTGGCCGCCGCGAGCTACTTCGTCGGCCGCAGTTCGAGCAACCCTCGCCTGCGCGAGACGGGGCTGCTCGGCGCCGAGGCGCTCGCCGACAGCATCATCGTCTACAGCGCGCTCAAGGAGGTCGCGCAACGTCCACGCCCCCGCGAGGACGGCGGCCGCGGGCGCTTCTTCACCGGCGGAAACTCCTTCCCCTCGGGGCACGCGACCAACGCCTTCGCGTTCGCCACGGTCGTCGCCGAGGAGTACAAAGACCGCCCGCTGGTGCGCTGGGGAGCCTACGGGATAGCCGGGCTGGTGGGCGTCTCGCGCTTCACAGGCCGCAAGCATTTCCTGTCGGACGTGGTCGTCGGGAGTGCCATCGGCTACGGCATCGGGCGCTACGTCTACGGCACGCACCATGACCCGGGCCTCGACTCTTCGGGCGGGGAGACGGCGCACAAGCAGTCGAAGCTCTTCCCCTTCATCGCACCACGGTACGACCGTGGCGCTCGTACATACGGTTTGGAACTCGCCTGGAGTTTTTAGCAAGCGTTTCAGGACTACTCCGGCCCGGCGAACAACTACCGTAACTACCTGAGATGCTGCGCGCCGGCCGCGGCGACGTGCCCGCAGCGCACCCTCGGGGTCGTAGACTGAGGACGCCGCCAACGGGTGTGTTGGTAGAAAGGTTGAGCTTACTTCACCACGCCAAACCAGTAGTTCTGGCAGTAGCGGCTGTCCCACGCCTCGCAGCCGTGGCCGCCGATGTTGGTGTAGTTTTTGAACCACATCTCGACGTGCGTGGCGTCCGCGGGGACTGTCACCTCGTAGGGCTGTGGCTCAAGGCTGACGATGGGGCCGCTTTCGGGCATGCGGACTTTCTTCATCACGCTCCCGACGAACCACTGCCCGCCGGGGTGGAAGATCATCCCGACCTGTATGTCCCAGACCTGCGCGCCGTGCGAGCTCTGCCGGCACTGCGGTAGTCGCGCGGGGTCGAACTCGATGACGAGTTTGCCGCCCGGCCTGATCTGCCCTTGCTGGCGCTGCTGCCAGCCGACGAGGAATTGGATCGTGGCGCGCGACTGCTCCTCAGGTCGGGGCGGCAGGGGAGTCTTTTTCTTCGCCTCACCTTGCGGAGTGGCGTCTTTCTTCTCTTTATCCTGCGGCGGGTCTTCTTTCTTCGCCTGTCCCGGCGGCGTCTTTTGTTCTGGCATGACTTACTCCTGTGAGTGGCGCGCTCCTCAGAGCCTCGGCGTCTTGCCGAAGAAGAACTGGAAGGGGATGTGGCTGCGCGAGGCCCACGACGCCTCGTTGTGCAGCGCGTCTGGGAAGGCGAAGTAGAGGAGGTCTTTGCCGAACTCGTAGCCGCGGCGGACGAGCAGGTCGCGCATGCTGCGGCCGACCTCGTAGTTGTCCTGCGGCCAGCCGCTGTCGATGTAGAGTTCGACGTTGCGCTTCGGCTCCGAGGCGACGCGCTCGAACAGGTCGTCGCGGTAACCGAAGGTGCTCGAAAGGCACGCGGCCTTGCCGAAGGCGTCGGGGCGCTGCCACGCGAGGTAGAGCGAGACCACGCCTCCCAGCGACGAGCCCATCACGGCTGTGCGGTCGGGCGTGGGCAGCGTGCGCAGCTTCGAGTCTACCTTCCTCTTCAGCTCGTCGGCGACGAAGCGGCCGTAGGTCTCGTAGCCTGGCTTCGTGTACTCATTCATGCGGTCGCGCGGGTAGATGCCGACGGCGATGACATCGTCGATGATGTTCATCGAGTCGAGCCGGTCCATCGTCTCGTCCACGCGCCACTCGCTCCCCATGAACGCCTCGGCCGGGAAGAAGAGGTTGTTGCCGTCGTGCATGTAGATGACGGGGTAGCGCTTGAGCGTGTTCTCCTCGTAGCCGGGCGGAAAGTAGACGCGCACCCGGTACGAGCCCGACGCAGCCTGAGAGTAGAAGTCGATGGGGTCGGAGATGGTGCCCGAAGTGCCGGTGAAGAAGTGCGGGTAGATGTCTTTGCCGCCCGGCGTGTCCATGACGGCGAGGTAGTTGGTGCCGACCGCCCAGTGGAAGCCGTTCTGGTCGATGACGCAGGGCTTGAAATAGAAGTATGGGCGGTTGAAGTCGTAGCTGAACTCGAAGACGGTGCGGTCAGGGCTGACCGCCACGGCCTCCACGTCCCGGTTCCAGTCCACGTCCGTGCGCAGGACGATGCGGCCGCCTTGCAGCGGGTAGATGACCCTGATCTTGAGCGTCGGCATGATCCCCTTAGAGCGGCGCGCGGGCCAGTCCGTCAGCCCGCGCGCCGCCGCGGTGGTACGTCACTTCTTCTGGATGCGGATGTGGCGGAAGGCGACCTTCCCGGTGTGCGCCTGCACGCCGATGTAGCCCGAGGAGTTGTCGGGCGCGGGCGCTAGTCCCCGGGTCTGGTACTTGCCCGCCGGCTTGGTGAAGGTCGTGATCTGCTGGAAGGCGGTCGGCTGCCCGTCCTTCGCCTCGCCGAGCCTCACGGTGTACTTGTCGCCGACGACCTCTATCTCGTACTCGTACCACTTACCCGGCTGGAGGACGGGGCCGGCGGTGTAGTCCTGCTCCTTCGGCTCGCCGTTCTGTCCGGTCGGGATGTCATAGATCGCGCCGGTACGGTTCTTCTCTAAATACTGCGGTATGCCCTGCTCGTCTATCTGCACCTCGAAGCCCGTGACGGCGGCGACCCAGGCGGGGTTGCCGGCGGCCTCCTTCTTCTCTTGGTTCACGTCGTCCCACTTCGTGTGCGGGTAGCGGAAGCGCAGGAAGACGCCCGAGTTGCCGATGGCCTTGCCGAACATGTCCACGGGGCCGGGCAGGCGGAACTGCAAGCGCAGGACGTAGTCGGCGAAGGTCTCGGCCGCGTAGAAGAAGACCGAGTGGTCGCCCGAGGGCTGCGCGATGAGCAGCCCGTCGCGCAACGCGAATGCGCCCGGCCCGGCCAGCTTCCAGCGCTGGAAGGTCTTCTCCGTCCCGTCGAAGAGCGGCGAGAACCCTGCTTCGACGGCGGGCGAAGTCGCGTTCGTGTTCACCTTGTCCGCGGTGCGGCGCGCGAGCGCCACGCCCGAGAGCATCGGGTTGGGCGAGCCCATCGTCGGCAGAAGCGCCGGGCCGACCGCGTAGAGGTTCTCCGTCTCCCAGATGCGCCCGGTCTCGTCCGTAACCGACGAAGCCTGATTGTCGCCCATCCAGAGCGTGCCCGACTCGTGGTGCGTCGAGGCGAGGTTGTCGCGGCGCAGGTCGTTGGCGGGAGGCGTGGCCTGCCAGTGCGCGTTGCCGGCGTCGTTCGGGCGCGAGAGGTACTGGATTGGCTTGCCGTCGGCGAAGATGAGGGCCAGTTCTTCGCAGGCGGCGTCCATCGCGGCCCACAGGTCGTTGTCTTTTGTGCGCTGCTGTTTGCCGGGGTCGGTGACGCGCGGGTCGGCGGGGTCAGACCAGTTCGTCTCCAGACGCACCTTCGCGCGGGGCACGCCGTTGCCGTCCGCCGGGCCGAGCGCGACGCGGTTCTGCGGGTCGGCCAGAGTCTTCACCCCGACCATCTCGCCGATGCCGCGCAAGGTGACGACGATCCACTTGTCCGTGAGGTCATTGAACTGGTCGAGGTCATCAATGTTCGGAATCTTCTTGAACAGCTCCGCCTCGGAGTTCACGCCCAGCTCGCCGACGCCCGAGGCTGTGATCTGGATGTGGTAGTGGCCCTTCGAGCCGTCCTTCTGGTGCGTGTGGATGCCCTTGACGAAGAGGGCGGAGATTTGCAGCTCCTTCAGGAGCTGCTTCTTGACGGGGTCTGGTTCGAGGTCGGGGTTGAGCGCGTCGAACGAGTTGTGCGGCACGCGGAAGGTGAGGTTCGAGCGCAGGTGCGCCATCAGGTTGCGGCCGATGAGGTTCTTCTCGGGGACGGCGAGCAGGGCCTGCCGCGTGTTCTCGATGGTGCCGAGCCCGAGGAAGACCTTGCCGCCTGAGGGAACGTCTATGCGGCGGTCGTTGCCCTGATACTTGACCAGCACGCCCGTGATGCGGTTGCCGGTGCGTTCAAGCTTGGTGACGTAGCAGTTGTCCACGAGCATCAGCCGCTTCTTCGTGTTCTGCACCTCGGGCGTGCCGGGGCGCGCGGCGGCCTCGGCCTCTCCCTGCGCCACGCGCAGCGCGCGGAAGAGGAGCTGCACGCCGCTGAACTTGTTGAGCGAGAACATGCCGGGGCGCGGCGAGGACGAAGAGACCGCGAGCGGGGCCTCCAACTCTTCCTTCGCGTTGAGGACGCCGCGGTTGCCCGCGAGCACGTCGCCCGCGCCGCGCGCCTTCAAGCCCTTGAAGAGGCGGTCGCGCATCGCGTTGTGGAGCGGGCCGAAGACGAAGTCGTTGGTCGTGTCGGTGCCGATCTGCCGCGCCGCCGTGTCGAGGTAAGACTCCTTCGGGCTCGACGGCGGGAGCACGGGCGTCATCAAATCCTTCTTGACGCCGGCCGGCCACGAGGGGTCGGCGACCTCCGAGTCGATGAGGTAAGGCGACCAGCCGCCCCAGAAGACGGAGCGGCCGCCGACGCAGAAGGCGAGCCCCGGAAAGCCCTGGTTGAAGCTCATCGGGCTGTCCGAGACCCATGGCTGACCCCAGACGGTGCCGGGCGCGCCCTTACCCGGCGGGCTGAAGTCGGGCGGGAGATTCTGCACGTGCTCTTGCAGCGCCAGCGGCCCGGCCTCGATGACGAGGATGCGGTGCGAGTGCGTCACGTCGAGGTTGAAGAGCCGGGCCGTGAGCGCGGCGCCGAAGCTGCCGCCGCCGATGACGATGTAGTCGAAGGGGCGGGCGTCCGCCTGGTCGGGCAGGTTGGGGTTGGTGCTGTCGAGTGCCTCGTCGAGGGTGTTGCAGGCGTAGCGGCCCGGAACGTCGAAGCTGAAGGTGGTGTCCTGCGGGATTTTGATGGTGACCATTGTCGTCTCCTGCTCTGTTCCGCCGAATCAGGGCCTTCCGGTGGGGCTTTGCGATCAATTATCAAGCGGGCTGGAGAGGCACGTCCGGCACCGGCCGCCACGACGGGAGGGGCGGCGATACCGAAGGACTGGGATGTGAAATTACTCTGAAGGCGGGCGGGACGACATCGAAGGGGCCGCGCGTCCGCCCAGAGTCACTACTGCGAAGCCTTCCGTATGAAGCAAAGACTATTCCTCTCCGCATGGAACCCGGAAGCCTCATAGATTCACACCGCCTGACGCCCCCGTGTCCACTGCCGGCAACACTCCTTAGTCCCCTGTGTACACAATCGTTGACTCGTCGACGCGAGCTATAACCCCCAACTCCCGTAGACGCTTAACCCCGGCAGTCGAACAACCGTCTGGCACCGTATTCGCATTAATCAGCAATTTCGGGAGGGCCGATTTATGAACGGAGCGGTCAGGCTAAAGCTCGCGAGGCGGGAGTTCTGGTCGGGGGGCGGGATGTCCGGCACCTTCGCCCCCGTCACGACAAAGGTCAAGAACATCGCCTTCGCGAAGGACGTGGCGGTTCACTACACGCCAGACGGCTTTACGTGGAAAGACCAGCCGCTCGCGTTCACGTCCCACTTCGGCGACTACGACCTCTTCGGCGGGACGGTGAACGAGCAGGTCTCGCAGTTCGTCGTCCGATACTCCGTCGCCGGAAACACCTACTACGACAACAACGCGGGGCTGAACTACCGCTTCACCTCCAACCTCGCGGTCGTCGGCGGGAACGTCGTCCTCTACAGGGCCACGGCGAGGCGCGGGATGGAGGCGGGCGGCGGGTTTACCTTCGTCACCTCGTGGCTGGAGGGCGAGATACTCGTCAACAATCTTTCCTTCGCGAAGCAGGTCGGCGTCCGCATGTCGGCCGACGGCGGCGCGACGTGGAACGACACGCAGGGCTCCTTCGCCGGGGATCACACAGGCGACGGCGTCTTCGTCGGAACGGGCGCCGAGGTCTGGAAGTTCAGGACGCCGACGCTGAACCTCGACAACTCCTCGCCCGAATTTCGCTTCGCGGTCTTCTACCGAAACCTGGCGACGGCCGAGACGTTCTGGGATAACAACTTCGCGCAGGATTACAAGGTCGGCAAGGCAGACGGGGCTACTATCGGATAGACTCAACTGCGCCGACCGACTCACGCTCCTAGAATGTGAAATCGCGCGTGAGCTTAATCTGAAAGCTGTAGGAAGGGCGTTCGAGTCCCCGGCCGGTCGCCTGGTTGTAGATGACGAAGAAGTCGCTGTTCGGGCGGTAGATGTAGCGCAGACGGACGTTGACGGCCGAGAGGCGCGCCGCCGAGTTCAACTGCACGAGCGCGGAGGTCAGGAGCTTCCGCGAAAAGTTGTAGTTGACCCTGCCGAAGATTAGATTCGTGGTGAAGTCGCCCTCGCGCAGACGCACGCTGTTGAAGCTGTCGGAGAAGTCGAAGAGCAGGTGCTCGTTCGGCCGCAAGGTTAAGCCCACTGAAATCTCATCCCTCTTCCCCGTATAGAACCCGCCCCACTTGTAACGTCCCGTCAGGACGAGGCGGCGACTGGCGTCGCTCGTGAAGGAGACGCGCGGGCGGTTGAAGTGGTAGCTGCCGGGCGGGATCACGACACCGGGCCTGATCTCGAACGGCTCGGTCAGCACGTCCGTCACGTCTTCGATGGGGCGGAAGAAGAAGTCGGCTGAGTTCTTGAACTGCGTGTCCCACGAAAGCTCCGCCTGCCGCGTCGAAAGCTTCCCGCGCCTGTCCGTGTAGTATTCGAGCTGCGTCTCAAACTCCATCTGGCGGACGCCGGGGATGAACTTGGGACGGTGCTTATAGGCGGCCTGCCCGAAGTATTGGTGAAAGCCCGTGCGCTCGGCGAAGCCGACTTCCGGGTTGAAGTTTCTGCCAACGTCTTCGTAGACGGCGATGAAGCGGAACAGGTTGTTCTCGAAGATCGAGTCCACGCGGCCCGAGAGGAAGCCTGACCGCACGCCCGGCGTGGCCGTACCCATCAGGAAGGCTTTGAGCTGGTAGTGGTCGGTGAGGTTGAACTCGGCGTCGAGTCCAGCGCCGCGGTTGTAGCGCGTGCCGCCCGCCGAGGTCGCGCCCTGCCGGTTGACGAACATCGCGCCGACGAAGGAGCGTTCGAGTATGTCGCGCTTGACGCGCGCGACGGTGTACTGCTGGCGCGGGACGCCGAAGCCGCCCGCCGGGTCGCCGAGGCGTCGCGTCTGCACCTGTAGGAAGCCGACGTTGTAGCGCCCGACCTTCCCTGTGACTTTCGCGCCGTAGTTAATGGGCACGGGCTGGCCCTCGTCGGTGAGGCCGATGCGGCGCGTGAAGAAGAGTTGGTTGGCCTCCTCCCGACCGAAGAGGAAGATGCCGGCGTTCTCAAGGAAGAAGTCGCGCTTCTCTGGGAAGAAGACGGAGAAGCGTGAGAGGTTGACGACCTGCTGGTCTACTTCCGCCTGGCCGAAGTCCGTGTTAGCTGTGAACTCCGCCGTAAGCGAAGGCGTCAGGCCGAGCTTCGCCACTTCGAGTCCACCCTTACCCTGTAAGCCAGAGTCGAATCCCTGCTCACTGACCTGCGGGACGCCCCGGCGCCACCCGCCCGACGCGTAAGGCTTAACCTCGCGGAGCCGCCTGCGCCTGATCTCGCCGACGCCCGAAAGCTCGCCCGCCTGCGAGACGCGCTCAAGGCCGAACGAGCGCTGCCAGCTCGTCCACAGGTTCTCCTCATTCTTGCGGCGGATGATGCGCGCCACGTTGAAGCCCCAGGTGTCCTGCCCCTCCTTGTAGCGGAGCGTGGTGAGCGGGATGGCGACCTCGACCGTCCAGCCCGTCTGGTCGATGTGCCCGGCGGAGACCCACGGCGCGTCCCAGGAGAGGTTCACGTCGCGCCCCTCGTCTGTGATGAGCGCGTCCTGCTGCGTCCCCAGCGGGTTGACGGCGAAGCGGAAGGCGTTGCGCCGGTCGTAGTAGGTGTCGAGGAGTATCTCGACCTTGTCGTCGTTCGAGAAGGAGGCGTCGCGCACAAGCTCGCGCGAGTTGATGCGCGCGGGTTCGGAGTCGAAGGCGTGTATGCCGACGTAGAGGTTCTTGTCGTCGAAGAGCACGCGCACTTCCGTGCGCTCCGAGGCGGGCTCGCCCTCGTGCGGCTCCTCCTGACGGAAGTCGGTCGCCGCGTCGGCACGCGACCAGGCGGGCTCGTCCAGCCGCCCATCCACCTTTATCTCTTCGCTGATGCGTTGCGCGTGCATTCGCCGGGTGTCACCGGCGGCTGGACGGGTCGTCGTCTGAGGAGTGCCCGCCGGGGTCTGCCCGTGTGCGGGAAGGAAGAACAGGGCCGTGAGTAACGCGGCCCCTAAGCTGTGAAAGTAGCTTCTCGTGTTCAAAGGCTTCGCGGGGAGTATCCGAAGTCTCCTGGCGCGTTGCGCGCCGACTGTTAAGAGCCTAACTGATAAATCATGATCTCTGCCGCGCGGTCGCCACGGCTCGGAGCGGCCACGAACAGGCGGCCGAGTTCGGGCGAGAAGAGCGCGGTGCGCGCGCCCGCGGCCGTCGGCACTTTGCCCGCGAGGCGGCAGTGGTCGGCATCCACCTGCTCATAGATGAACACCGATCCTTCGCCGAAGCTGGCGTAGATACGCTTGTGTTCGCCGTCGTAGAAGATGTCGTCGGAGTCGCCGCCCGCCTCGGCGGTCGAGATTACTTTGCCCGTCGCCGTGTCGTAGATGAGGAGGCGCGGCGGCCTGCGCGTCGCGACGAACAGCCTGTGACGGGCCGCGTCGAGCGCCATCGGGAAGTTCGCGGACGCCTCGCTTACAGGCCACGTCTCCCCGACCTTCAATTTCTCCGCATCGACGACTACGACCTCGCGGCGCGAAGGGACGTTAACGTAAATCCTGCCCCCGTCCAACTGAAAGGATTCGGGGTGGCCTCCGAGCGGAACGTCGCCGACGTGCTCGCCTTCAACACTGATGACTGCAAGCGCGCCGTCCCCGTAGCCGACGTAGACGCGCCCACGTGCAGCGTCGTAACGGACGTTGTCGGCGTCGCCGCCCGTGCGTATGGTCTTCAAGGGCTTCAAAGATTCGCCGTCGAGAAAGGTGACGACGCCGTCGCCGCCGTTCGCGACGACGACTCTGTTGGCTTCAGAGATGTAGACCAGCCCCTGCGGCTCGTCGAAGCCGCCGACGCTCGCCGCGCGCTCACCCTTCTTGAGATCGACAACCTCAAGCGTGTTATTCCCCAATGCCGCCACGAAAAGCCGATGACCTTTAACGTCAACGGCCATGTGATCTATGCGCCCGCGCACCTGCGGCAGAGGGATGCTCCCGACGAGGCGCAGCATCCCTCCACTGTTTCCCTGTTCGCTCGGAGTAGGAGTCGCGGTCGCGTCGGACACGTTCGCGTTGACGGTAGCGACTGCCGACTGCCGCCCCGCCGAGCAGGAGGCCACGACGCAGAAAGCCAGCAGCAAGAGTCCGAGTAGCGGTCTCCTCTTCATACGCGCCCTCCTCTCGGCCCACGTCAGCCGTGCGGCCTATTTCGGTTGACTCTTCACGACATTCATCTTGTCGAGCGCAGCGCGCAGGCAGCGCGCCAGCTTCTGTGCGTCGTCGTTCGCCCAGAAATGCATGAAGAAGAGGCGCGGGCTTTCAGTCAGCATGTGGCTGTGGAGCGCCGTCACCTCGATGCCGCTCTCGCGCAGGGCGCGGATGACGGGGTTGACCTCCGACGCCGCGAGCACGAAGTCTCCGGTGATGGCGGCCCTCCCTCCGCCCGTGGGCTGGAAGTTGATGGCCGTCGCCAGACCCATCGAAGGAGGAATCTCCATCCCGCCGTCCGTGACGGCCTCCGCCCGCGGGATGCTGAACTGGTAGACGCCGCCGTTGACCTTGCCCGACTGACCCATGAGCTGGTCGAGCTGCTTCGTGTCCAGCCCTAAGTCTTGCGCCCCGGCGGCCGGCGCGGCGGCCGGCGCCGTCATCGGCGTCTTGCTCAGGGCCAAAGCGTCGTGGATGGCACGGGCAATCTTGACGGGGTCGCCGTGCGCGCCGATGTGCATGTACATCACGCGAGGCGACTCGTGCAGGACGTGGTTGTGGAGCGCGGTCTGCTCGACACCGCCCTCCTGGAGCTTCGTCATCACGGGCGTCACCTCGTCCTCGGTGAGCACGAGGTCGCCCATCACCATCGCCGCGTCGCCCATGCGTTTGAAGGCGACCCATGAGCCGAGCGCCAGCGCCGGCTTGACCCGCACGCCCCCAGCCGTGACCTGCAAGTCGCTGCGCGGCAGGCTCACCTTGTACACGTCGCCCGGCTGCATCAAGCCTTCCTTACCGAGCGCCTGCCCGACCGCTTTCCACTCCACCGCGCTCGATTGTTGCCCCGTGGTCGTCTGCCCACTCCACCCTACGGGCGCTGAGAAGGCCGCGACAACAAACACCGCGACTAACATGAACGCAGCCGCAGTCAAGGGCAGCCGCCTCCTACAGCGCACGCCGTTCCGACGTTCACTTACCGTCCCTCCGTGTCTCATCATCACAAGCCTGCCTTTCATTATTCCTTTCCTAAGTGTCCCCAACGAGTAGCTGGTCGAGTGTCTCACCGGGCAGCGTCTCGACCGGCTCCCGCCCTTTACGAAATATGCGCGCGCCCGACGAACCTTTCAAGACCGCGGCCCCGCGCTCGACGCGCACCATCGCCCCTTCGCGCAGACCGAAGACGGTCGTCTCGTTCTCTTCGAGGAATTGCAGAATCCTCTCCTCCTGCGTCTCGCCCATGTGTGTCGAGGCCGGGTCGGGGTCGAGGTAGTGCGGGCTTATCTGGAAGGGCACGAGGCCGAGCGCGTCGAAGGATGGCGGCTCGACAATCGGCATGTCTTTAGTGGTCTTGATGGTCGGGCCGGCGACGTTGGAGCCCGCGCTCGAACCGACGTAAGGCATCCCTTCTTCGACCCTCCTGCGTATCGCATCCAGGAGGTCGAAGTCGTAGAGCGACTTCAGCAGCCGGAAGGTGTTGCCCCCGCCTATGAAGATCGCTTCAGCGTCGTTAACGGCCTGCCGCGCGTCTGCGGCCGTGTGGATCGCGTCCAAGCCGTAGCCCATCGCCTTGAAACGCTCCCGCGCCGTCGCGCTGTAGGCGTCCCGGTCGTAGAGCGCGTAAGGGACGAAGAGCACGCGGGCGACGCCGCCGAGGAAGTCTCGAATCTCGCCCTCGGCGTGGTCGAGGTAGCCGCTCCCGTAGAGCGTCGAGTTGCTGATGAGCAGAACCCTCTTCGTCTCGCCGCCGGTCTTCATTCTGCCTCCCTTCTATTCCACCCTTAACTCGCGTAACGCTCCTCGACCGTCGCGGCGAAGACGATTGTGCCGACGAGCCCGATGACGCCGGCAACGACGAACGGCACCTCGGGCGAAAGCTTCCAGAGCAGGCCCCCGATTGCCGCCGACGGCGTGATCGTGATGCTGCGCACGAGGTAGTAGAGCCCGACGGTGCGCGCGCGCAAGTCCTCACGCGCGAAGTCCACTATCATTGCCTTGCGCGACGGCTCGCCTATCTCCCTCAGTCCCCCGATGACGAAGGCAACTACGAGCGAGGCGAAGCCCGAAGACATGACGACCGCCACGGGGTAGAGCGAGAAGCAGAGAAACGTCGCGATGACGAAGGGCTTCCGGCCCACGCGGTCGGCGATCCGGCCCGCCGGGATGTAGACCAGGATGGAGGTCGTGATCTGAATCGCGACCAGCACGCCGTACCGCGCCACGCTGACGCCGAGGACGTTGGTCGCGTAGAGGATGACGAAGATGTCGGCCATCCCCTCGCACGTCCTGATGAAGATGTCCGAGACGAGCAGGCGCTTCAGCGCGTGGTGGAACGAGCGCCAGACGCCCCGGATGTTCTCGGCGTCGGCCGCCTTGACCGGGATATTGATCGCCAGCACGAGCAGCGCGGTCAGCGCCGCCAGCACGAGCGTAACGATTAGCCCGACCCTGACACCGCGCGTGACGCCCACCGACGCGATGAGCGCGCCGCCGACGAGCGGCGAGACGACCATCGGCACGCGCTTGAGCATCGACTGAAGTGTGAAGCCCATCGCGCGCTTCCTCTTCGGCAGCGCGTCGCCGATGACGGCGAAGACGGCGGGGCTCGCCATGCTGTGCCAGGCCATCGCGAAGGCTAGGCCGACGAAGGCCCACGGCCACGAGGGACTCAGGAGGTAGGCTGTGTACCCGACGCAGGCCACCGCGATGAAGACGAGGAACGCGCGCCGTCGCCCCGCGCGGTCCGCGAGCCACCCGCCGGGGTACTGGTAGACGGCGTCGAAGAAGTCTTCGGCGGTGCCGTACAGTCCGACTATCCCTGCGCCCGCGCCGAGCGCCTCAAGGTATTTCGGCAGGAACTTTCTCCACAGCTCTTCGCCGAACCCGAGGAGGAAGACGGCCGCCGAGGAGACCGCGACGTTACGCTCCAGCCCGAGGTAGTTTGCGACCCGCCGACCGCGCGACACCGCGCCCGGGAACGTCGCCTGTTCTTCTTCTCTCGTCGCCACGGTCGAATAATTTCAGTCACTCAAAACTTCACGAACGGCATTGTCAGCAGCCCCCTCAGGCTCTGCCTGTGCGGGTCGTCGAAGCCGTCGAGCCCGTAGCGCAACTCCCCGAAATCAATTCGCGGGGTGTACGTGCCGCAGAGCCTGTCCCAGAAGGAGAAGATGTTGGAGTAGTTCGTGTCCGTCTCCTTCTGGATGCGTGAGTGGTGCGCCTTGTGCATGTTCGGGGTGACGACGATTAAACGCAGCAGGCCATCAAGTCTGTCAACCAACTTAATGTTGGCGTGTTCGAGCTGCGCGTTGAGGCCGGAGAGAGTTAGATAGACGGCGACGACCCATAGAGGAAGGCCGAAGAGGACGACCGCCCCCAACTGCCAGAGCATCCGCCACACGGTCTCGCCCGGGTGCTGGCGGAAGGCCGTCGTCACGTCAACGGCCGCCTCCGAGTGGTGGACGCGGTGGAACTGCCAGCCCAGCCACGACTGGTGCAGCATCCGGTGCGCCCAGTAGCCGAAGAAGTCGAGCGCGGCGACGCCGAAGACCAACGTCACGAGTGGCGAGAATCCCAGCAGACGGAACAGGCCGATCCCGTGACGCTCGGCGAAGGCCGCGAGGCCGGCGGTGCCGACGGAGAGGGCCAGGTTCGTGAGAACTAAAAATAGGGCCAGTACGACATTCGGTAGCGCGTGGGGTAGGCGCTGCTTACCGTACCGGTATAAGGGGACGACGGATTCGAGGGTCCACAGCAGGGTACAGAGAGCAATTAGCGCATACAGCCGAGCATGTTCGGAAAGCCAGAATTGCATGTTGATTACCCCCGACACTGCCGTCAGATGTATGTTTCAAAAGAGTCAAAGCTGCGCTTCTAAGGTGACTAGAGAAGGACACGGACGAGACCCACTACACCTCCCAAGAGGACTACCCACAGCACTTCGGCCTTGAACCTGTATAGGGCGACAAAGGCCGCCGCGCTTATTAAGAGCGCGAAGAAATCCGTGCCGCCCGCCAGGCCCCGCGGCCAGATGACGGCCGCCCCGAACACGAGCGCGAGGTTCAGAACCACCCCCACAACCGCGGCCGTGATTCCCGTGAGCGCGCCCGTCAGGCTCTTGTTACCGCGCAGCACCTCGATGTAGGGCGCGCCCAGGAAGATGAAGATGAAGCACGGCAGGAAGGTCGCGTAGGTGGTGACGAGTGCCCCTACCACCGCACTCGCCGTCTGACTCATGCCCTGCGGGTAGTTCCAGCCGGCCATGAAGCCGACGAACTGTAAGACCATGATGAGCGGCCCCGGCGTCGTCTCGGCCAGCGCGAGCCCGTCAACTGCCTGCGCCTGCGTGAGCCAGCCGTAAGACCCGGCGGCGGCCTGCGTGACGTAGGCCAAGACGGCGTAGGCGCCGCCGAAGGTGACGAGGGCGGCCCGGGTGAAGAAGTGGTACTCCTGCGCGTGCAGACTACCCCAGCCGCGCCAGGCACCGAGTAGTAGCAAGGGAATGAGCCAGAGGGTGACGCCGGCCGCGAGTACCTTCAGCACGCGGGCGCGCGACGGCAGCGTGTGCGGCGGGGGCACCGCGTCGTCCTCGATCACTAGCGGCAGCAAGTCCGGGTGTCCTTCCTCGCCCCCGGCCTTCGCGTCGGGCTCTTTGGTCTTCGGCGCGCTAACGAAGCCTGCGGGCCAGAACCTCGTGCCGGCAAGCCCCACGACGGCCGCGGCAAGTACGATCAACGGGAACGGGACGTGGAGGAAGTAAATGGCGACGAAGGCCGTCGCGGCCAGTAGGTAATGAACCCGCCGCTTGAGCGCGCGGCCTCCGATCTTTATAACCGCTTCGACGACGATGGCGACGACCACCGGCTTGAAGCCCGTTAGCACCCCCGCCACGGCGGGGACGTTCCCGTGTGCGGCGTAGACGTAAGAGAACGCGAGCAGTACGAAGATGGAGGGGATGACGAAGAAGGCCCCGGCCACTATCCCGCCGATGGTGCGATGCATCAGCCAGCCGATGTAGATGGCGAGCTGCTGCGCCTCCGGGCCGGGCAGCAACATGCAATAGTTCAGGGCGTGGAGGAAGCGCTCCTCGCCGATCCAGCGACGGCGCTCGACCAACTCGCGGTGCATGATCGCGATCTGGCCCGCCGGCCCGCCGAAGGAGATGAAGCCGAGCTTCACCCAGAAGCGCAGCGCCTCACCGAAGCTGACGTGACGCCTTGGGGCCGCGGCTTCACTTCCGCCCGGCCTTCCTCGCCCGCTTTTTTCCTCCGCCGCCTTTACGACCGCCTCCATCACGCTCCCCCTTGGCCCTTTCATCCGTCAGGTACTCGTAGAGTCCGTCGAAGACCGTCGCCGCCTGCCTGACGAGCTTCCGGTCGTCGGTGACGACGCTCGCGAGCCCCCGCACCGCGAGGTTGATCCCCGAAGCCTCCAGCCGGTTGAACTTGCCGTCCTTGAGGTCGATGTCGTGAACGATCTCTGCGATCTCCCCGAGCGCAGGGTCGCCCGCGAGCCCGAACTCCTTCACCACGGTCTCGAAGGTGCAGTCCTCGCCGCGGTGTGTGAACTCTGCGTCGGCCATGTCGTAGTGGATGCCGCCCTCCACACGCGTACCGTCCTCGACGAAGAGAAATCTCGGCCGCTTGTCTATGAAGCGCCGGATGAGCCAGGCGGTCGCGAGCCGGTCGATGTGCGGATTCTTCCTCGTGACCCAGCGCCGCCCCTGGTACTGCGCTGTGTCTAAGCCGCCGCCTTTCGACGCGCGCCCCTTCGCGCCACGGCCCGCGCCGTCCTGCGGCAGGTGCAGGGCCTCGCGGCAGCGCCCCAGCGCGGCGAGCGCCGCCGCGCGCCCGTCCGCGAGGAAGAAGTCGACCGCGACGACACGCTCCAACTCCTGGTGAAGCCTGCTTAAATCGGCCTCGTGTGAGTTGAGCCGCCCCGGCGAGAGGTGCCCGCCCTTCCGCTGCCCGCGGACGGCGCCGGCCAGTCCGGCCAGCTCGGCCGTGACGCGCGCGTACTCCTCAGCGCGCTGAGCGCGGAAGAGTGAGGCGAGTTCGTCGTCGGTCGCGCCCTCGACCGAGCCGGCCCGCAGCACTGTGGCCTCCCCGCCCGCGGATTCAACCTCCTGCTTGACCCACTGAAAGTCCTCGTGCGTCTTCTCGCCGAAAGGCAGCACGTAGACGGAGTTCTTGAGCGAGACTGCACCCAGCTTCTGCAACTTGCGCCAGACGCGCACGCGCAGCGAGGTGGGCTTCGGCGGCAACTGGTGGATGAGCAGGAGCCACTCTTGTTTACTATCCCATTTAGCCATAATTCGCGATACGGAACTTGAATGTAACAGGTGTTACAATATAATGCAAAGGATGGCTGCTTAGGAATGGGCTGTGCAGTCTGCAAAGGACTGTCCTCTATCGAGCGGCCGTGCAGGTGAGGTGATGATGAACACTGAAGCGACGCTGTTCCTAACCGGGAGTGAGGTCGCGTCACTCCTGGGATTGGCTGAATGTATTGATGCCGTGGAGGAGGCGTTCAGGCTACACGCTGAGGGGCTGAGCATTCCGCCCGGCGTGCTGGAGGCGCTGACCGGTGACGGCGGCTTCCACATCAAGGCCGCCGGGCTGAGGCTCGCCGGCGGTAGCTACTTCGCGGTTAAGGTCAACGGTAACTTCCCACGCAACCGGGAGCGGTTCGGGCTGCCCACCATTCAAGGCGTCGTCATGCTCTGCGACGCGGAGCGCGGGCGCCCGCTCGCGCTGATGGATTCGATAGAGCTGACAGCCCTACGCACGGCGGCGGCGACGGGCGTGGCGGCCAAGCATTTGGCGCGGCCCGGCTCGAAGGTCGTCACCGTCTGCGGCTGCGGCATCCAGGGGCGCGCCCAACTGAGGGCTATAGCGGAGGTGCTCCAGATCAAGAAGGTTCATGCCTTCGATACGGACAGCGCCCGCGCCGAAAGCTTCGCCCGCGAGATGTCCGACGAATTGGGTGTGGATGTGGAAGCCTCGCGGGACCTGCGTCGGTCATTTGGCGAAAGCGACGTCTGCGTCACCTGCACGCCATCGCGGCGGCCCCTGCTGATGCGCGAGGATGTGCGGCCCGGCACCTTCGTCGCGGCCGTGGGCGCCGACAATCCGTTGAAGCAGGAGATTGACCCTCGGCTGATGACCTCCGGCAAGATAGTAGTCGACATCCTGGAGCAGTGCGCGGCCATCGGCGACCTCCACCACGCGCTCGACGCGGGTGCCGTCACCAAGAGCGACGTGTACGCCGAGCTGGGCGAAGTCGTCGCTGGCAGAAAGCCCGGGCGCACGTCGGACGAAGAGATCGTCATCTTCGACTCGACGGGCACGGCGCTTCAGGACGTGGCCGCGGCCGCCGTCGTCTACGAGAAGGCACTACGCGTCGGGGGTGGTGTGAGACTACATCTGGCTGGCTAACGGGCACACGACCGCTCCTGGACTCATTTCGCGGCGCGTAACTAGTCAGGTGGCAGACCTCTAGACCGGGTCTTCTTGGCCGGTGTGCCTGTCTTGGCCGCGGGTTTGGCTTTGGCTTTCCCTTTGCCCATCGCGTCACGCATGGCCTGATAGCCGGCGGCGTATTCCGAGACTGGGAGCCGGGCCACGGTGCCCTCAACCACATCCAGCGCGAGATCCGCGAGCGTCTTGAAACGGAGGCAGCCTCGGCCCATGTCCAGCTTCTTGCCGCTCTTTCCGTATTGCGCCTTGAACCACTCCAACAGCGCCGGCTGACCGTAGAAACAAATCATGTGCAGCGCCATGTACGAGCTCTGTGACGCCAGGCTAATCAGCGGGAGTGGCTGCCTGGGGTTGCCGCCATAGCCGGCCGGGTACGTTGACAGCGGAACGAACCAGCTGATCATGCCGAACTGGATTCCTTCCTGGTATCCCGGTGGCAGGACCCGGTTGATTCCCCGGCGGACTTCGTTCAACGCGTCACGGCGCTCTGCGGAGAGTGCGGCAAGGTATTCGGTCACAGTGGATGCTGGCATGGGCCAAGACTAGCGTAACGGTTTTGACGGGACAACTGTAATCTCAGAGGCCCGCGTTTTGGCTGAACCAACAAATTCTCGTCGTCACAGTTCCGGCAGTCATTCATGTTACCTGGGTCATCAAAACCCAGAGGCAGGTGTCTTGCATGTGAGACAGGGCGGGCCACCCGAGGTCGGTGGCCCGCTCACCATTAGCCCAGCACGTCGAGGAAGACCTGAACAGTTACCGCCCTTCGCTTCTAAGCCTCTTCATTGTAGGCGAAGATGTTGACCGAGTTCTGCTCCAGGTTCTCCCGCCCGCGGCCGTAGCGCATGACGGTCTTCGGGTCTTTGTGCTTCGACATCATCTGCACCTGCCAGAAGGTGAGCCCGGATTCAAACGCACGTGATGACTGTCCTTCTGAGGTCGTGCGGCGCGAGGTGTCTGGGGCGGGAGAGGACAGCCCAAGGCTTCAAGATATTCTGTACCACGCGGGTCGAGAGCGGCTTGTCGAAGTCGAGCGTACGAGCGGGCTCAGCAGTGTGGTCGGTCGCCTCTTATACGGGGTGCGGCTCTTCCGGCCTCGGCAAAACGGAAAACGGCGGCGGAATCGCGCTCCGCCGCCGCACCTGTAAACGTCGCAGCCAAAGGGAATGTTGGTAGCGGGGGCGAGACTTGAACTCGCGACCTTGGGGTTATGAATCCCAGAGAAACGCCCGCACCAGTTTTCTCCTTCACATAAACCGCATAAACACAGGGGTCGCGGCCGAAAGGGATGCGTTTATGTGCTGCATGCGAAATACCTTGCGTTATGAATCTCGGCATAATCTCGGCAACTGCTCTTACGCAGGGTTCGAGGCCGGCACCTTCGTGAAACCTAAATCATCGGGTAATGATGTGGAGAAGCGGGCACATTCACTTCTGCCGCATGTGTAGAATTAGGTTACTCCTGATCTGCGCCCGCACTCGATTGCAAGCCGCTGTTGGCCGTGACCTCACATATCACTCATTAACTCCGGCGCGGCGCAGGAGGGTTTCGTGCCGTGGGTCGGGGCGAAGTTTGGATCAGCGACGATGACCTCATGACCCAGCTCCTCCAGATAGTGTGCGACTCACTCGCTCTCAGTTGAAGCCTCGATGAGCATCCGTGCTGCCGGGCGCCCGGCAAACATCTTCTCCGGGCTCACTCGGTAGGTCTTGATCCGACACTCCAGGAAGCGTCGTCAGGCCCGATCTGCTATGGCCGCGCGGGTGCTCTGATCTGCGATGGCGCGTTCGTGGGAGTGTTGGTCGGTCTCGCCGCGACCGGCCAACTCCCGTAGACGTTCGTTCCGGCCATAGGCGATGAGCGTGTCGCCGGGGCGCAGTTGGGACTCCTGCGAAGGCGCGCCGACGTAGGAGCCGTCGCCGCGTAGAATGCCGAGCACCGCCACGCCTTCGCCGGGAAGGTTGAGGTCTTTGAGGCGCGACCTCGCCAGCCAGTCGCCCTTATCCACTTCGAGCTCGGCGACGCCGTAGTGGTCGCGCAGGTGGAGCAGTGAGGCGAAGTCCCGCACGTCGAGCGTGGTCGTACGCCGCAGCCCCCACTTGATCGCCGGCGTCAGCATCCGGTTGAACCACTCGCTCTGCGAGAGCACCGCGAGCACGGCGATCCCGCACGCGAGGATGAGCAGCCGCGGCGTGGCCGCCTCGCCCGCGGACGTGAACGAAAGGACGAGCGAGGCGATGGCGGAAATCGCGCCGCCGCTCCCGATGCGGATGAGGTAGGAGGTGATGCGCCGGCGCTCGGGCGAGTTGACCACCATCTCCGCCTCGCCCGTCGTAAAGCCGGTGCCGGAAAAGGCCGAGAGCGACTGGAAGGCGGCGGCCTCCTTCGACATTCCCGTCATCCCGAGCGCCAGCGTGCCGATGCGTATCACCAGCATCGAGAGCGAAACTACGACCAGCAGAGAGATCAGAGCAATCATACGTCCGCAGGCCCCAGGTCAGCCGTCCGCGCGACCCGGCGAGTCGAACTTTGTTGCCGACGGCCGTTTACCTGTTTTTGCCGGTGACGCCTACTTGCGCCCTTCCGAAGTCTCGTCCGGAAGTTCCGGCAGAATCTCGAAGTGGAGCAGCGTCTTCCCGCCGTCCCCGTCTTCAACCCCTAAACCGTCTTCGACGCCCTTAATGCCGACGAGCGGCACGATGCGCCGGGCGTTCGGGACGGTGTGGGCCACGTGCCTCGGGTCGGCCTTCGTCTCGGCGCCGAGGATGATTTCGACGCTCCCGGCCGCGGAACCTTTCGGCTCGAAACTGACGCCGACGAATGGCAGGAACTTCTCCTCCTCCTGCGCGCCGATGTCCGCCCCTATGACTTCAAGGCGCGAGGGCCGCTGCTGGTTGCGCTTGCTGAACTCGTCGAGAAAGGTCTTCCAACGATTTCGTTCGATCTCACCTTGCATAGTTCTCTCCTCCCCGTCCTCCGTCTCATCAATGAGCGTCAGGCGCACGAGTCGCGCAGCGTGCCGCAGGAATACCGGCCCGTCGAAAGTCGTCCCGTCGGGCAGATCAAAGTCTTGAACACAACTCACTTCAAGGTGAACCGCGACCGATTCGAGGTAAGCGGGGGCGGGCAGGGCCGCGTGGAGCAGTTGTAGCTCGCGCGCAATCATGTGAATCAATGACTGCTCGTCGCCCCGACTCGCGGCGACAATCCTTTGGACGTGCTCTTCGATTGTTATCATGTGCCGCTCCCGTTCGCGGCCCGCTCACCTTCTCTGCTCGGCCTGCGGGCTGAACTCGCCGAGCGTGGCGCGCACCTGCTGCTCCCGCCCCTCGCGCCGAATCGTCAACGTCACCTCCGTCCCGGGCGGCGTGCCCGCCACCTGATTGCGGAAAGTGTTCGGGTCGCCGACTTCGACGCCGTTCAAAGCAGTGATAACGTCGCCCTTCCTGATGCCCGCGCGGTCGGCGGCGCTGCCGGGCTGCACCTGACTGACGACCACGCCTTTCGTCTCCCTGATGCCGAGGCTCGCGGCCGTCTCCGAGTTCAACTCCTGCACGACGACGCCGAGCTGCCCGCGTCGCACCTTGCCCGTACGCTTCAAATCCTCCATCACGCTGCGGGCCATGTTCGAGGGGATGGCGAAGCCTATGCCTATGCTGCCGCCCGAAGGAGAGAGTATCTGCGAGTTGATGCCGACGAGCTCGGCTCTCATGTTGACGAGCGCGCCGCCGGAGTTGCCCTGATTAATCGAGGCGTCCGTCTGGAGGAAGTCCTCGAAGCTGCCGTTGCTCAGCCCCGTCTGCCGGCCCTTGGCGCTGATGATTCCTTCGGTCACGGTCTGCCCGATGCCGAGCGGGTTGCCGACGGCGAGCACCACATCGCCGACCCGCACGCCGTCGGAGTCGCCGAGCGTGAGCAGCGGCAAATTGCCCGCGTCAATTTTTAGCAAGGCCAAATCGCTCGGCGGATCAGAGCCGACGACGCGCGCGTCGAAGAGGCGGTTGTCGTTGAGCGCCACCCTGATCTGCTCGGCCCCGTCTATGACGTGGTGGTTCGTCAGGATGAAGCCGTCGTTGCTGACGATGACGCCCGAGCCGAGGCCCCTCTCGCGCCGCTCGGCGGGCGGGCGGGGCGGGCCTTGCTCGCCGAAGAAGTCGCGAAACGAAGGGTCGTCGGCGAACGGGTACTGTTGCGGGGCGTGCGCGCGCGACTGCACGTAAATCGTGACGACCGCGGGCGCGACCCGGCTCACCACGTCGGCGTAGGAGACGGCCGGGGCCGCCGCGACGCCTGCGCCTGCGCCGCCGCCGCCGCCGTCCGTGAGGCTGGTGTGAATCACCGGGAGGGGCGTCGCCGATGCGCCGCCGGACGCCGAGGACTCTCTCGATGATTCCGTCCGACCGCACGCCCCGAGCAATAGAGCCAATGCGAGTAATGCGACCGGGGCCGACGCCACTCGCGAGCGCCCGGCCGGCCGCGCCCCAACGCGCACAAATCTTCTCGCGCTCATCACGCCTCCTCTCCCCTTCTCCAATTCGCGGGCCGCGGACTCATGCGTGTCTGGGCGACATCTTCGGGTGTGCTGTGCGCTCAAGGCCGCGCAGCTTGAAGCCGAGCGCGAGCAGCAAGACGCCGAAGAAGATGGCGTAGGCGCCGATGATCCAGACGACGGCGAGCGCGCCCGCCGCGGGGTTCAGCAGCAGCAGCACGCCGAAGAGCACCGACAGGGCTCCGCTCAACGCGAGCAGCCACTCGCCCTTGATGTGCTTGCGCATCTGTATCGCCGCGACGATCTCCAACACGCCGGTGAAGAGCGCCCATCCGGCGATGAGTCCAAGCAGCAACAGCGCCGTGATGCCCGGCCACACGAACGCGAGCACGCCCGCGATGACGCCGAAGATTCCCTGGATAAGCAGCAACCACCAGCGACTCTGCTCTCGTCCTCTTACACCGGCGGCGATGGCGAAGACGCCGTCGGTGATGGCGTAGGCGCCGAAGAGAAAGACGAGCGACAGCAGGGTGATGCCGGGCCAGACGAAGGTCAGGATGCCGAAGAGAACGGCCAGCAGGCCGCGCAGCGCCAGCGTCCACCAGTTACGCGAATAGACGAGCAACATCTCTTTCCTCCTTACGCGAACGGGGAAAGCAGACTCACCTGACAGAACACGCCCGCCTCCCCTTTCGCTTCAGTGATGCACGAGCACCGGCACGGCGCTGTTGCGCATCAGGTACTCCGTCGTCGAGCCGAGCCCGAGACTCTCGGCGGTCTGGTCGGCGTAGGCGCCCATCACCAGCAGGTCACACTTCGCTTCGCTCGCGTGATCGAGAATCACGGAGAGGCTGTCGCCCTTCAGGTAATGCGTGTTCACGTGTACCGGATAATCTTTGAAGTACCGCAAGACCTCTGTGAGCGCCTCCGTCGGCTCGTCCCACTCGACAAGCTCCACCGCGTCAACATCCATCCCGAGCACGACGGCGAGGCGAGCGAGCGCCTGCATGGCACGCCGCGCCGCCGCGCTCCCGTCGTAGGCCAGCAGCGCCCTTTTGAACTCGCGGAACGGCGGCTGCGCCAACAGCACCGGCCGCCCGACTTTGCGCACAACCTTCTCGGCGACCGAGCCTAGGAAGCCGGTCTCCGGGTCTACGTCCTCGCCGTGCTTGCCCATCACCAGGAGGTCTGCGTGCGGCGCGCGCCCGGCGAGAATCTTCACGACGCTGCCGGTCTCAAGTTCCGTCCGGCACGCCACGCCGTAGCGCTCGCAGACGGCGGCGGCGCGTTCGAGCACACGCAGCCCGTGAGCGTGGTAGTACTCGCGCACGCGTTCCAGAAGTCCGGCCTCTCGGACGCGCGCCGGGTCTCCCGCCGCCTGACCTTCGACGATCTCCGAGAAGTGTTTGATGAAGTGGACGGCGAGCCGCCGCGCGTCAATCACGTAGACGGCGGTCGCGCCCGCGCCCGTGCGCGCCGCGAGCCACGCGCCGTACTCGACGGCCGCCTCCGCGTGGGCCGAGCCGTCCGTCGCAATCAGGACGTTGTAAATTCCGTTGCTCTCGCCGTCGCCGCTCATAGCCCTCTTCCACCTTCCGTCAGTTACCGTGGATTCACGGATTTACCCGCCGACACCCGCGGCCTCCGCCTGCTCCGCCCCCTTGGGCGTGAATGTGAACTTTCCGCCCTCGAAGTCGACGATGACCTTCTGCCCGTCCCTTATCACGCCGCCCAGGAGCAGCCGTCCGAGGGGCGTCTCCAACTCCTTCTGGATGGCGCGCTTCAGCGGGCGCGCGCCGTAGACCGGGTCGTAGCCCTCGCGCGCGAGGTGCGTCGCGGCCTCCGGCGTCAGCTCTAAACGGATGTGACGTTCGGCCAGTCGCGCGCGCAGACGGTTGAGCTGAATGTCCAGAATCTTCTTGAGGTCTTCTTCCGTGAGCGCGTGGAAGACCACGATGTCGTCCACGCGGTTCAGGAACTCCGGGCGGAAGTGGTGTCTGAGTTCGACCAGCACGGCATCCTTCATCAACTCGTACCCCTCGGCCCCCTCCTTGCCGCTGAACTCAAGGATGCGCTGCGACCCGATGTTCGAGGTCATGATGATGACCGTGTTCTTGAAATCGACGACGCGCCCCTGGCTGTCGGTCAACCGCCCGTCGTCGAGTATCTGCAAGAGGACGTTGAAGACATCGTGGTGCGCCTTCTCGATCTCGTCGAAGAGGACGACGCTGTACGGCCTGCGCCTCACGGCCTCGGTCAACTGCCCGCCCTCCTCATAGCCGACGTAGCCCGGCGGCGCTCCGATGAGGCGTGCGACGGCGTGCTTCTCCATGTACTCCGACATGTCGATGCGGATCATGGCCTGCTCGTCGTCGAACATGAACTCGGCGAGCGCGCGCGCCAGTTCCGTCTTGCCGACGCCCGTGGGGCCGAGGAAGATGAACGAGCCGATGGGGCGTTGCGGGTCTTTGAGGCCGGAGCGTGCGCGGATGACGGCGTCGGCCACGGCCTCGACGGCCTCGTCCTGACCGATGACGCGCTTGTGCAGGTGCTCGCCGAGTTGCAGGAGTTTTTCGACCTCGCCCTGCATCAGGCGCGAGACGGGGATGCCCGTCCACCGCGAGACGACCGCGGCGATGTCCTCCTCGTCCACCTCCTCCTTGATGAGACGCGAGCCGCCCTGCTTCTTCGCCAGCAATTCCTCTTCGGCTTGGAGCCTGCGCTCAAGGTCTTGCAGTCTGCCGTAGCGCAACTCGGCCGCTTTATTTAAATCGTAAGCACGCTCGGCCTGCTCGATCTCGACGCGCGTGCGGTCTATCTCTTCGCGGAGCTTGCGCAGACGCTCGACCGCCTGCCGCTCGACCTGCCACTGCGCGCGCAAGGCGTCGGCGCGCGCCTTCAGGTCGGCCAACTCCTTCTCCAACTTCCCCAGACGCTCTTGCGACGCGCGGTCTTTCTCCTTCTTCAAAGCCTCGCGCTCGATCTCCAACTGCATGACTCGCCGCTGCACTTCATCAAGCTCAACGGGGACGCTCTCGATTTCGGTGCGCAGACGCGCCGCCGCCTCGTCAACCAAGTCAATCGCCTTGTCGGGCAGGAAGCGGTCGGCGATGTAGCGGTGCGAGAGCACGGCCGCGGCGACGAGCGCCGAGTCCTTGATGCGTACGCCGTGGTGAATCTCGTAGCGCTCCTTGAGGCCGCGCAGGATGGAGATCGTGTCTTCGACCGACGGCTCCTCGACGAAGACGGGTTGGAAGCGGCGTTCTAAGGCCGCGTCCTTCTCGATGTACTTGCGGTACTCGTCGAGCGTGGTCGCGCCGATGCAGTGCAACTCGCCGCGCGCGAGCATCGGCTTCAGAAGGTTGCCAGCGTCCATCGAGCCCTCGGTCTTGCCCGCGCCGACGACCGTGTGCAGCTCGTCGATGAACAGGATGATCCGGCCCTCGGCCTCCTGCACTTCCTTCAGGACGGCCTTCAAACGCTCCTCAAACTCGCCGCGGTATTTCGCGCCCGCGATGAGCGCGCCCATGTCGAGCGCGACGACGCGCCGGTCTTTGAGACTCTCGGGCACGTCGCCGCGCACGATGCGTTGTGCCAGGCCTTCGACGATGGCGGTCTTGCCGACGCCGGGCTCGCCTATCAAGACGGGGTTGTTCTTCGTGCGCCGCGAGAGAACCTGTATGGTGCGGCGTATCTCGTCGTCGCGGCCGATGACGGGGTCGAGCTTGCCCGTGGCGGCGGCCTTCGTCAGGTCGCGCCCGTAGCGTTCGAGCGCCTCGTAGGTTGCCTCCGGGTTCTGCGAGGTGACGCGCTGGCTCCCTCGCACCCCCTTGAGCGCCTGCATCAGACGGTCGCGCGTCAGGCCCGACTCGTTCAGGATGCGGCCGGCCGCGCCCGACTTGTCATCCACCAACGCGAGCAGAAGGTGTTCGACTGAGACGTACTCGTCCTTGAGCTTGCGCGCCTCGTCCTCTGCCTGCGTGAGCAGCCGGTTGAGCCTGCTCGTGATGTACACGTCGCCGACGCCGCCGCTCGTCGAAGAGACCTTCGGCAGCCGCGCGAGTTCGGCCTCGACGCGTTGGCGCACCGTCTCGGCGTCAACCCCCGCCTTGTCCAGAATTGACTTCGCCAGCCCGCCTTCCTGCGCGAGCAGCGCGAGCAGAAGGTGCTCGACATCCACCTGCTGGTGGCCCAGGCGGGTCGCCTCACCCTGCGCAGCGCGCAAAGCCTCCTGTGCCTTCTCGGTCAAACGGTTGATGTCCATGATTCTCCATTGCGGAGTGTGGATTGCGGATTTCGGACTTCGGAAATTACTCTTCAGGTCTGCGGCGCATCGCTGCCAACTCGCGCTCGAACTGTTCGAGCCGCCCGACCAGGTCGAGGATGACGGCCGCGCCCGCGAAGTTGACGCCGAGGTCGCGGCGCAGTCGCTGCATCCGTCGCAGGCGCACGACGGCGCGCCGCGGCAAAAGCGTCTCGCCCTGCGCGCCACCCGTGGTTTCGAGCAATCCCTGCCGGGCGAGCCGCGCGACGAGCGTCGTGCGCGCGCCGATGGTCTCGGCCACCACCTCGAACGTCAGCGGTTCGTCGAGGTCGAAGTCTGTCTGCCGCATATACTCCTTCAGTGCCTTCCCGCCCGCGGGTTGAAACGCGAGACGCGCTTCAGCTCTTCGTACAGACGGCGCTCTTCGTCGCTCGGCTCTTTCGGCACGACGATCTTCAAACGCACGTACTCGTCGCCGCGACCGCCCTTGCGCTTGTTGAGCCCCTGCCCGCGCAGTCGCAGACGTTGCCCGCTCTGCGCGCCCGCCGGAACGGTCACTTCCGCCTTGCCGTCAATCGTCGGGACTTCGACCTTCGCGCCGAGCACGGCCTCCCAAGGCGCGACGGGCAGCTCGACTTCGAGGTCGTCGCCGCGCACGTTGAAGACGGGGTGCGGGCGCAGGCGGATGCGCAGGTAGAGGTCGCCGGCCGGCGCCCCGTTCGCTCCGGCCCCGCCCTGTCCGGCCAGGCGCAAGGTCTGACCGTCGCGCACGCCCGCGGGGATGTTCACTTCGACCGTCTTCGGCCGGAGCACCTGACCCGCGCCGCCGCACGTCGGGCACGTCTTGTCGTCACTCGTGACGCCCGTGCCCTGACACGTCGGGCAGGTTTCGGCCGCCTGCATTTGCAGCGTGCGGCGCCCGCCCCTGTGCGCCTCTTCAAGCGACAACTCCAGTTCGGCCTCGACATCTGAGCCGCGGCTCGTGCGACGCCCGCCCCCGCGCCCCACGCGGCCGAACAAGTCCTCGAAGTCGAAACCACCCGCGCCGCCGCCCCCGAAATCAAAGCCGCCGAAATCGAACCCGCCGGCTTGCGGGCCACCGCCTCCCCCGGCCCGCGCCCTCTCCCATCCGGGCGGCGTCGTCCCGCCTCCCTGTTGGGCGACGCGCCAGTTCTCGCCGTGCCGGTCGTAGAGCTTGCGCTTCTCGGCGTCGGAGAGAACGTCGTAGGCTTCCTGCAACTCCTTGAAGCGCTCTTCCGCCGTCTTGTCGCCGGGGTTGAGGTCGGGGTGATGCTTGCGCGCGAGCTTGCGATACGCCGTCTTGATGTCGTCACCGCTCGCGCCGCGCCCGACGCCCAACACCTCGTAGTAGTCTCTCGTCTTGGCTGCCATCTCGTTTCAAGGCAAAGGGGAAAGGGTAAATGGGTAAAAGGAAGGTTGATGAAAGCTGCGCTTTTCTCCCTTTACCCTCTTACCCTTTCCCCTTTCCCCGGCGCCTTACTTCGGCACGTACTCCGCGTCGATGACATCATCATCAGCGCCGCCGCTGGTTCCGCCGCCGCTAGCACCCGCGCCCGCCGCCGCGGCCCCGCTCTCCTGGCTGTATGCGGCGCTCGCGAGCGAGTGCGACAACTGCTGCAAGTCGCTCGTCAGTTGACGCAGGCGTTCGACGCCGACGGAGTCGTCCTTGATGGCGCTGCGGATTTCGTTGATGAGCGACTCGGCGCGTGCGCGCTCGTTCACGGGGACGCGGTCGCCCATGTCATTGAGCGCGCGCTCGACCTGATAGGCGAGCGAGTCGGCCGCGTTGCGCGCTTCGATCAGCTCGCGGCGGCTTCTGTCTTCGGCCGCGTGGCTTTCGGCGTCTTTAATCATGCGGTCGATGTCGCCCTTGTCGAGCGAGGTCGAGCCCGAGATGGTTATCTTCTGCTCCTTGCCCGTCGCCATGTCTTTGGCCGAGACGTTGAGGATGCCGTTGGCGTCGATGTCGAAGGCGACTTCGACCTGCGACAGCCCGCGCGGGGCGGGCGCGATGCCTTCCAGACGGAATTGCCCGAGCGTCCGGTTGTCGCGCGCGAGTTCCCTCTCCCCTTGCAGGACGTGGATGTCCACGGCCGACTGGTTGTCTTCGGCGGTCGAGAAGGTTTCCGCCTTGCGCGAGGGGATGGTGGAGTTGCGCTCGATGAGCTTGGTCATCACGCCGCCGAGCGTCTCGACGCCGAGGCTCAGGGGCGTTACGTCGAGCAGGAGCACGTCCCTGACTTCGCCCGTGAGCACGCCTGCCTGAATCGCCGCGCCGACGGCGACGACCTCGTCCGGGTTCACGGACTGGTTCGGCTCCTTGCCGGCCGTCAGACGCTTGACCAACTCCTTGACCGCGGGGATGCGCGTCGAGCCGCCGACCAGAATCACTTCATCCAAATCTTTCTCGTTGAGCCTGGCGTCGGCGAGCGCCTGTTTGACGGGCTGCATGCAGCGCTCGACGAGGTCGCGCGTTAGCTCCTCGAAGCGTGCGCGCGTGAGCTTGAGCAGGAGGTGCTTCGGCCCCGAGGCGTCGGCCGTGATGAAGGGCAGGTTGATTTCTGTCTCGACCGCCGAAGAGAGTTCGATCTTGGCCTTCTCGGCGGCCTCCGTGAGTCGTTGGAGCGCCTGCCGGTCTTTGGAGAGGTCAATGCCCTGATCCTTCCTGAACTCTTCGACGAGCCAGTCCACGACGCGCTTGTCGAAGTCGTCGCCGCCGAGGTGCGTGTCGCCCGCCGTAGACTTCACCTCGAAGACGCCGTCGCCGACTTCGAGGACGGACACGTCGAAGGTGCCGCCGCCGAGGTCGAAGACGAGAATCTTCTCGTTCCGCTTCTTGTCGAGGCCGTAGGCGAGCGCCGCCGCGGTCGGCTCGTTGACGATGCGGGTGACGTTGAGTCCGGCGATCTGCCCGGCGTCCTTGGTCGCCTGCCGCTGCGCGTCGTTGAAGTAGGCGGGGACGGTGATGACCGTGTCCTTGACCTTCTCGCCGAGATACTTTTGGGCGTCGGCGGCGAGCTTGCGCAGAATCATCGCGGAGATTTCCTCCGGCGAGTAGAGCTTGCCGTCGATGTCCACGCGCACGGCGTCGTTCGGCCCGGCGACGACCTTGTAGGTCACCTGCTTCAGCTCCTCCGTCACTTCGGAGAACTTGCGACCCATGAAGCGTTTGATCGAGTAGACGGTGCGCTCCGGGTTGAGGGCTGCCTGCCGCTTGGCGACCTGCCCGACCAGAATCTCGCCCGTCTTGGTGAAGGCCACGACGGAGGGCGTGACGCGGCCGCCCTCGCTGTTGACGATCACGGCCGGCTTGTCGGCCTCCATCGTCGCCACGGCAGAGTTCGTCGTCCCGAGGTCAATGCCTATCGCTTTCGCCATGCCTCTCCTCCTTCGATACTCACCTTCTGCCTGAGCTATTTATTGCTCAATAGGTGCACACGCCGTGCCACTCGCTCGGCGCGTTCGTTCCCGAACTTTTGCTGGCGAGGGGCGCGGTTACGGTCTCGACAATCGGGTGACCCACAGGCCGCGCGTCGCGTGTCGGTGCGCCAAAGTGCCCAGTGGGTGAAATGACCCGGCGGTCTGAATTAAGGAAGCCGCGACGCCGCGCACGTCTGCGCCGTTACTCTAACGGGAGCCTCCGATGTTCTCGCCGGAATAGAACTTGCGCTGACCTTTGGCCGGAGCCGTTTATCTTCGGTCGGGAAGGGGCGAGCGGATGTCTGAGCAATCAAGAGCAGAAGATGTGCGTGAGGGGGACAGCCGGGCGGCTGAACAACCGGAAATAAGTCCCGCTTACGTCGCCGAACTCGAAGCGCGCACGCGAGCGGCCGAGCAGGAGGCGCGCGCTCTGCGGACACGTTACGAAGAATTGCGCGACGGATTGCAGCGCCAGACTGACGAGACGCGGCAGCGGCTCAACCGCGCCGCCGACGAGCGCGCGCTCGGAGCGCAGACGCAGTTCGTCGGCGGCCTCCTGCCCGTCCTCGACAACCTTCAGCGCTCCATCGAAGCCGCCCTCGCAAACGGCTCGGTGATGTCCCTGATCGACGGATTGGGGCGAACGGTTCAGGGCTTCGAGCGTGCGCTCGCGGCGGTCGGCGTCGAACCCGTCAGGTCTGTCGGCGAGTTGTTCGACCCGGAGGTGCACGAGGCGGTTGATACCGTCCCGGTGCGCGCCGAGACGGACGGGGTCGTGACCCGTGAGTACAGCAGAGGCTACAAGTTAGGCGACCGACTCCTGCGCCCGGCCCGCGTTCAGGTTGGGCGCGCCGCTTAAATGTCTCGTCTTACATTCGCGGGTGTGCTTGCGGACTCGCTTCCCCTAGCGTGCAGCTTATACCGACTTGCAGATTGAAATAAGGCTGCTTAAAGCTGGGAGCGCGGGCATCCCTGCCCGCAAGCGCGCGCAAGCGCGCTGACAGTCTCGCGTCTTACCTCACCGTTGAGGCATTAAGTCTCACGGCCTTCGCGCTCACGCGCTCAGGCGGGCAGGGATGCCCGCGCTCCCAGCGAGAAGGGGCCTTATCTCAATCTGCAAGGCGGTATTATAAGTTCTGAAGAGGAGCGCGAGCGCCGTCCGACCGCAGATGAAGGTGAAGGGGACGGTTATCCATCGGGTTTCATTCGCTTGTGTCTTCATCCTGACTCTCGGAGCCATCCGGCCGGCCCTTAGTCTCGACCGGGTGGTCTGTGCCGAGCGTCCACGACGGCGGGTCGCTGGCCGGGAACGTCTCCTCCAGGGCGGTGTCAACTTCCTCGTCAATCGCGTTGTCTTCGTCAGGGCGCTTGTTGCTCATTTGAGTTTGAACCTCCACCTTCCGGCTTCACGCGACGAGTTTAGAACGGATACCGCGGCGGCTCGTGCTGGACGGAGACCCATTGGACGGTGGTGAACTCCTCGATTGACCAGCGGCCGTTGTAGCGGCCGAGGCCGCTGTTCTTCTCGCCGCCGAAGGGGCAGTTCGGGAGGTCGTTGACCGGCGAGTCGTTGACGTGCGTCATCCCGGCCTGCACGCGCCGCGCGAACTTCAGCCCGCGCTCGGCGTCGCGCGTCACGACCGCCGCCGAAAGGCCGTAGGAAGTGTCGTTCGCCGCCGCCAGCGCCTCCTCGTCGCCGCGCACCTTGATGAGGCCGACCACGGGGCCGAACATCTCTTCGCGCGCGATTGTCATGTTGTTCGTCACGTGGTCGAAGACGTGTGGCGGGAGGACGAGTCCCTCCGCGCCGCCGCCGGCCAACTCTCGCGCGCCCTCACTCCGCGCCTGCTCGATGTGCCGTTGCAGCTTCTCCAACTGCTGCCGGTTGATGAGAGGCCCGACCACGGTGCGCCCGTCGGAGGGGTCGCCGACCTTCATCGCGCTGACGCCGGCCACGAAGGCATCGACGAAGTCGTCGAAGACCTTCTCGTCAACGATGAGGCGGTTAATCGCCATGCAGATTTGGCCCTGGTGCAGGAACTTACCGAACAGGGCGATGCGCGAGGCGAGGTCGATGTCCGCGTCGTCGAGGACGACGCACGGGGAGTTGCCGCCAAGTTCGAGCACAACCCTCTTGAGGATTGGACTTTGCGCGGCGAGTTCGGCGATGCGCCTCCCGACTTCCGTCGAGCCGGTGAATGAGATGACGCGCGGAACGGGGTGCTTGACGAACGCGTCGCCGATGACGCTTCCCGACCCGACGACGACGTTCAGCACACCGGCCGGCAATCCCGCCTCCTCGTAGATTTTCGCAAGCAGCAGCCCGCCGGTGACGGGCGTGTCCGAGGCCGGCTTGACGACGACCGTGTTGCCGAGCGCGAGCGCGGGGGCGACCGAGCGGCTGCTGAGGTGCAGCGGAAAGTTCCAGGGGCTGATCATGCCGACCACGCCGACCGGCCGCCGGTAGACGCGCGACTCCTTGCCGGGGATGTCTACGGGCAGAATCATCCCGTCGGCGCGCGCCGGGAAGGTCGAGGCTTCGAGCGTGACGGCGTGTGCGAACTGCCACTCGACTTCGGCCTTGATGCGCGTGCTGCCCGACTCGCGTATGAGCCAGCCCACCAGCTCCTCGCGCCGCTCCTCCATGATGGCGGCCGCGCCCCTGATTATGCCCGCGCGTTCGGCCGGGGGAGTGTTCCCCCAACTCTCCTGCGCCGACGCGGCGGCGGCGAACGCCTCGTCGAGGTCGCGCTCGTCGGCCAGCGGGATGCGCACCAGAACCTCGCCCGTGTAGGGGTCGAGGTCTTCGGAAATCTTCTCGCTTCGTCCCTGACGCCACTCGCCGTTCAGAAACATCTTGTCGAATCCGTCGAAGGGTAACGGTTCCGTCCGCGCGGTCGCCGCCGATCCTGTCTCTGCCATGATTGTCGCTTCGTCTCCTTCGTCTCACATCCCGCTTCGACAGCACGGGAAGGCAGCGTGGATGTGCGTGTTCGTTTCGTCTGTGCTGCGTCCGAGGGGCAAGCATCGTTCCACCAATGGTTCGAGAGCCGCCGCGTCGCAGCGGAACGCTTCTTGAGTGCTTTGGCGAGTTGAGCGAGGGGGGAAGCATCATGGAAAAGCAGAAGCGAGATGAGTGTGCACACTTCAGTTGCCATTGTGAGGTTCAGGCGGGCGAGGATTATTGCAGCGAGTACTGCCGTGACGCGGAGGGCGTCGCCGTAGTCACTTGCCGTTGCGGGCACGAGCCCTGCCGCGATGTTGCACACGGCTGATTCGGGTGAACACTGATGGGTCATTTCACCCAGTGGGCCTTCTCGCCCACCCGACGGACGGGCGTCCGGCCGTGGGTGAGTCGAAGGCTTTGTCGAACTAAGGAGGTCTGAAATGGTCAAGGTCGCGCTGCTCGTTCGGTTGGAAGCGAAACCCTCGAAGGAGGAGGCGGTGGAGACCTTCCTCCACGGCGGACTACATCTGGTCGAGGAGGAGCCTGATACGCTCTGCTGGTTTGCCATCCGCCTCGGCCCTGCGACCTACGCAATCTTCGACGCCTTCCCGGACGAGGAGGGCCGGCGGGCGCACCTCGCGGGTAAAGTCGCCGAGGCGCTGAAGGCGAGGGCCGAGGAGCTTTTTGTAGAGCCGCCCGTCATCGAGCAGGCGGACGTTCTGGCGTTCAAGCTGCCCGGCTGAATGTCGATGAAGATGTTTCGAAGAGCAGCCGACGCCGCGCCGGTCTGTATGTGAGGTAGACGACATGGCCGACCCGCACCTGATTTATATCCGACACGTCACGCCGAGCGCCGACGGCTGCGAGGAGTGCTTGAAAATCGGCTCGCCGTGGGTGCACCTGCGCCTGTGCCTGACGTGCGGCCACGTCGGCTGCTGCGACTCCTCTCCGAACCGGCACGCGCGGAGACACTCCCACGCGAGCGGGCACCCGATAGTCCGCTCCTTCGAGCCGGGAGAGAACTGGCGCTGGTGCTACGTGGATGAAAACTATGCCTGAGTCGAATGGAAGTCCGGCCGAGCACGACCTGGACGCCGTCGCCTTTCCGAAGCTCGACGAGGCGCAGATGAACGCGCTCGCGCGTTGCGGCGGGGCGACGCTCAAGCGTTATGCTTCGGGGCAGAAGCTCATCGAGGCGGGCGAGCGCGACTTCAAGTTCTTCGTCGTCCGCAGCGGCGAGATTGAGGTCGTGGATGAGTCGGGCGACGAGCCGAAGGTCATCACAGTCCACGGGCCGGGGGAGTTCACCGGCGACGTGTCGCACCTGACAGGCGGGCCTTCGCTCGTCTCGGCCGTCGCGCGGGGCGACTGCGAAGCCTACGTGGTTTCGTCCGAGGGCGTGCGGGAGATTATCAATCGCTTCCCCGACCTGGGCGACGTTATCCTTCAGGCGTTCATCGCGCGGCGGCAACTCCTGCGCGAGCCGGGGCACTTCACGGGGCTGCGCGTGATCGGCTCGCGCTACTCGCGCGACACACACCGCGTCCGCGACTTCCTGACGCGCAACCGCGTGCCGTATACGTGGCTCGACCTTGAGACCGACCCGCAGGTGAAACAACTGCTCAAGCAGTTCGGCGTGAGCGAAGCCGACACCCCCGTGGTCGCGTGGGGCCGCAAACTGCTCCTGCGTAACCCGTCCGACCGCGAGCTGGCGGAGGCCCTCGGCATCCGCCGCCCGCTGGAGCATAAGGTCTATGACCTGGTCGTGGTCGGGGCCGGCCCGGCCGGGCTGGCCGCGGCCGTCTACGGCGCCTCCGAAGGTCTGAAAACTTTAGTCCTTGAGCGCGCCGGGCCGGGCGGGCAGGCGGGCCGGAGCATGAGGATCGAAAACTATCTCGGCTTCCCCACCGGCATCACCGGCCGGGAGTTGGCCGAGCGCGCCGTCGTGCAGGCCGGCAAGTTCGGGGCGCAACTGCCTGTCCCCACGCCCGTCGTCGGCCTCACTTTCGAGAACGATTACCCGGTGCTGAAGATGGACGACGGCGAGGCGGTCACGGCCAAGTGCCTTTTGATTGCCACAGGTTGCGACTACCGCCGTCTCGTCGCCGAAGGGTGTGAGGAGTTCGAGGGCTCAGGCGTCTACTACGCCGCGACCACGACCGAAGCGCCGCTCTGCCGCGGGGCGGAGGTCATAGTCGTCGGCGGCGGCAACTCCGCCGGGCAGGCGGCCGTCTTCCTCTCGGGTATCGCGCGCAAGGTCTACCTCCTCGTACGCGGCGATAATTTGCACAAGGACATGTCGGCCTATCTGGTGCGGCGGATTGAGCAGACGCCCAACATCGAGGTGCTGCTCAACACACAGGTCAAGCAGATGCGCGGCGACGGCCATCTCCGCGAAGTCGAGGTCGTCAACAACAAGACGGGCGAGACGCGGACGCTGAAAACTCCCGCGCTCTTCTGCTTCATCGGGGCGACGCCCCGCGCCGACTGGCTCCCGGAAGAGATCGAGCGGGACGACAAGGGTTACGTCCAGACGGGGCCGGCCGCGGCGCAATCCTCCCGCTGGACGGCGCGACGGCAGCCGTACCTTTTGGAGACGACCCACGCGGGCGTGTTCGCCGCCGGCGACGTGCGTGCGGGCTCGGCCAAGCGCGTCGCCTCGGCCGTCGGCGAAGGGGCGATGGCCGTCATGTTAGTGCATCAGTACCTGGGTGAGATGTGAACGAACCCGTTGGCGGAGGACAAGTATGGAACGACGCCGGTTTGGCCCCACCGAAAGCATGGTCGCGGTCATCGGTCAGGGGACGTGGAAGATTGATGAGGGCGAGCGTGTACGGGCGGTCGCCGCCTTGCGCCGCGGCCTCGACCTCGGCATGACCCACATAGACACCGCCGAGATGTACGGCGACGCCGAAGAGATGGTCGCCGAGGCCATCGCGGGGCGGCGCGATGAGGTCTTCCTCGTCTCCAAAGTGCTACCCGAAAACGCCTCGCGAAGAGGGACGGTGGCGGCGTGCGAACGCTCGCTCGCACGCCTGAAGACCGACCGGCTCGACTGCTACCTCCTGCACTGGCGCGGCCGGTATCCGCTCGAAGAAACGTTCGACGCATTCGGCCAACTCCGACGCGACGGGAAGATTCTCTCGTGGGGCGTCAGCAACTTCGACGTGCCCGATCTCGAAGAGGCTTTCGAGATTGTCGGCGCGGGCCACATAACCTGCAATCAGGTTCTCTACCATCTGCAAGAGCGCGCCGTAGAACACGCCGTGCTCCCCTGGTGTGGGAAGCACGGCGTCGCCGTCGTCGCCTACAGCCCGTTCGGTCACGGGGAGTTCCCCGGCCCGCGCACGAAGGGCGGTCGCGTGCTGCAAGATATCGCCGACGCACACGGCGCGACCCCTCGACAGGTAGCGCTGCGGTTCCTGCTGCGTTGGCCTTTTACTTTCACGATCCCGAAGGCCGGCAGCCCCGAACATGCCGAAGATAACGCCGCCGCCGGCGACCTCCACCTGACCGAAGCCGAACTCGCGCGTCTCGCCGAAGCCTTCCCGCGCGGCCCACGCCCCCGCGAGCTTCCCACCCTATAGGCCGTAGAGCGGCAAATCACCCAACAGGGTGGTGAAAACACCCAGCGCTTGAACGGCATACAGGATCATGTGAGATAACCTAACGCGCGGCTTCGAGTCGTGAATCGAGGGACGTTGAAGTCGAAGGCATGAGCGGGCGCGCGACGAGCACGGGACAGCGCGCCTGGCGCAGCATGCGGTCGGCATTCGAGCCGAAGAGAGTCTCAAGACCGAAATCCCTCCCGAGCGCGCCCACGCACACGAGGTCTATCCCTTTCTCCCTGACGTATGCGAGCACCTCTCGATACGGCTTGCCGCGGCGCACCGCAAACACCACACGACATTCCAGACACACCTCTCCGGGCACAGAGGCTTGCAGCCGTCGCATCGTGCGGTGGTAAGGGCCGTCGAGGCCCGTCTCAATCCGGGCTATCTCCGGCCCGGCGGCGTCCGACTCGGGCAGGACGTGTATCAGGTGCAGTTCTGCGCCGTACGTTCGTGCTATCGAGAGCGCGTAAGAGAGGGCCAGTTCCGAGCCGCTTGAGAAATCGTGGGAGACGAGCACACGCCGGAACCCGACCTCGCGCTCACGCCCTCCGTTCGGAGGCTGCTCCTGCGGGCGGACGACGAGCACCGGGCAGGACGCCGTGCGCGAGACCTGCTCGGCCGTCGAGCCGAGCAGCGCGGCGGCGTCCGCGCGCCGCGAGCGCATCACGATCAGGTCGGCGCGCTGCTCGCGCGCCACGCGGACGATCTCCGCCCCGACGACGCCGCCGGCCTCGCCGGCAACCACCTTCCAGTGGAAATCCCGCCGGCCGGGGCGGCCAAGGTAATGGGCCAGTGAGTCGGCCAACCGCTCCCTGACCTGTCCGCGCCACGCCCCGTCGCCGGGAAGTGTGACCAGAGCGGAGGCGCTCGCGCAGTGACACACGTAGAGCTTGGCGTGGTAGGCGTGAGCGAGCGACGCCGCGTATCGGAGCGCCTCGTCGCGCTCGGGCGGCAAGCCCGCGGGACAGAGAATGCGCTCAACGCTCAACATCTGTGAATCCTCCGCCAAGACAGTGAGCTTCCTCTTCGGCTTCTCGCTTACGGCAAAATGTGTGCCGCCGTGGAGGCGTAAAGGCTCGCAGTCAGAGCGTGGTGATACCGACTTGCAGATTAAAATAAGGCCGGCTCTTCGCTGGGAGCGCGGGCATCCCTGCCCGCAAGCGCGCGTGAGCGCGCTGACCGTCTGACGCCTTAACTCGACGTTGAGTATTGAAGTCTCTCAGCTTTCGCGCTGCGCGCTCAGGCGGGCTGTAGGGTGTCCCGCGCTCCCAGCGAGGAGGGGCCTTGTTCCATCTCGCAAGTCGGTATGAGCAGTCGCGGGGTAGTTGGTTGGTTTAATGCGCCCGCTCACTCGGCCCGCGTCGATGCGGAGGTGAGTTATTGAGCTTTTTCATGCGGTAGCGGAACTTGTCGCGGGACATGCCGAGGAGTTCGGCGGCGTGGGTCTGGTTGCCGCCGCTGCGCGCGAGGGCCTGCCTGAGCAGCGTGGTCTCCACCTCGTCGAGTGAGACGCCGTCTTCAGGGAGGCTGACGGTCGCCTCATCGTCCAGCACGCTCGCTCGGGCGCGACCCGGATGCCCGCCTTCCGAGTTTGGCACGATCTCGGGCGTCAGATACCGCGTCGTAATCAGGTCGCCGTCTTCGAGTATGAGAGCGCGCTCGACGACGTTGCGCAGCTCCCTCACGTTGCCCGGCCAGTCGTAGGACTCGAAGGCGCAAACGGCCTCCGGCGAGAGCCCGCGGATGTCGCGGCGGCCGATGCGGGCGACGAAGTGTTCGGCGAGGAGACGCACGTCTCCGCCGCGCTCGGCGAGGCGCGGGATGTCTATCTGGATGACGGCGAGACGGTAGTAGAGGTCCGGGCGGAATCGCCCGGCCGCGCTCTCGGCACGGAGGTCGCGGTTCGACGCCGCGAGGACGCGCGCCGTGAAGGTCACGTCTTTGAGCCCGCCGACGCGCCGATAGCAACCCTCTTCGAGCACGCGCAGGAGCTTCGCCTGGAGGTTGATGTCAAGCTCGCTGATTTCGTCGAGGAAGATGGTGCCGCCGTTGGCCTGTTCGAGCAGCCCCTCCTTGCGCGCCTTGGCGTCGGTGAACGCGCCCTTCTCGTGGCCGAACAGCTCCGTCTCGATGAGGGCCGGAGGGAGGGCGGCGCAGTTGATGGCGACGAACGCGTGGTCGGCGCGCTTCGTGGCGCAGTGGATGGCCTTCGCCACGAGGTCTTTGCCCGTGCCCGATTCGCCCTGCAACAGCACGGAGGAGACTTCCGACTCGGCCACTTTGCGCGCGAGGCGCAGCATCTCCTGCATGGCGGGCGAGCGCCCGACAATCTGCTCGAAGCCGAACTTCACGGCGCGCGCCCTGTGTGCGGGGGCCGCATCTTTTGGCGCGTCCGTAGTCTCGACGGCGTGGCGGATTCTTACTTCGAGTTCTTCAAGGTCGACCGGCTTGCGGATGAAGTCGCTCGCCCCCGAGCGCAGCGCGGTCATGATCTCTTCAGTGCGGACGCCGTCCGTGAGGAGGATGACTAACGCGTCCGGCCGTCGCGCCTTTATCTCACGCAGCACTTCGCACGACGAGCCGCCGGACAGGTTCATGTCGAGCAGCACGACGGCGGGGCGCTCGCTGTCGAAAGACTTTATCGCGTCGGCGGCCGTCGCCGTCTCCAACGGCGGGCAGCCCCAACCGCTCAGCGCGCGTGCGAGTGTGTGTCTGACCGTCTGATCCTCTTCTACGATAAGAACTGCTTCCCGCATGATTATAAACGTGTCAGTAATCCGTCCGGTCGACGGGGGCCAGGGATTACTGACCATTGATTGCTTATAAGGTGCCTCTGGTGGAAAGGCGTGACTGCGCGGCCGGGCCGGTTATCACGCGGAGCGGTCTGGCGGTGAGTGACGTGCGCGCGAGCACAGTGCAGGGTGAGCCCGCGAGATGGGCATGCGTGTTGTTCGTCATTCCGGGAGAGTGTGCGGCGCAAACCGGCATAGACGAGCGCGCTCACACGCACGCTCGCAAGAGCCATGAATTTAATTATGCGGAGAGGAGTTGACGAGAAGAATTGATGTCAGGCTTCACCCGGAACACTCACACTTCCCCTTGTCCTCCCCCTTGTGCTTGCAGCGCTGTCCGGCCCCTTCAAGCAGTACAGACTGCTCGCGCGAATCTCTCGCCCTGTATTCGAGCCCTACGGTTTTATCAGGCGGGAAAACTTTTTGATATTAGGGAAATATGCAGTGGGGTCAGGATTTTCCTGAGGCTGACCGAAGCGGAAAGCTTATCAATCGTCAGATGTCTTCCAACCAGCCTTGCAGCATGGCGTAGCGGACGAGGTCGATGCGGTTCTTCATGCCCATTTTCTCCATGCCGTTGGCTTTGTGCGCATCGACGGTCTTGATGCCGATCTGGAGGCGGGCGGCCACCTCTTTGCTCAAGTACCCCTGGGCGATGAGGCGCAAGACTTCCTCCTCCCGCCCGCTCAACTTCCGGTCGTGACGAATGCCGCGAGGCGCGCGCCTGCCGAGTTTGCCGACGACCGTTTCCGCCACCGCGGGGTCGAGGTATGTTTGACCGCTGGCGACGGCGCGGATTGCGCGCACCAACTCATCAGGATTGCTCTGTTTCAGCACGTAACCGCTCGAACCGGCCTGGAGCAGTTGTTGCAGGTAGCCGTCGTCCGAGTGGCGCGTCAGGGTCAGGATTGTTGTTTCGGGGCACAACTCCTTCAGTTTCTCCGTCGCCTTCAGCCCGTTGAGTTCGGGCATCGAGACATCCATTACGACGACATCCGGGCGGAGCCGCTGCGCCACGGCGATTGCCTCGCGCCCGTTGTCGGCTTCGCCGACGACTTCCATGTCCGCCTGTTCGTTGACGAGCAGCCGCAAGCCTTCGCGCATGATCGGATGGTCGTCGGCCAGGACGACGCGTAGCTTATTCATCTCGGCCTTCTCCACCGGAGACGTGCGGCGCGGGGATGCGGACGACAATGGTGACCCCGGCTCCCGGCAGAGACTCTATCTCAATCACCCCCCGACGAGCTCCACGCGCTCTCGCATCCCGACCAACCCTACCCCCCTGCGCCTTGCGCCGAAGGCTTGCGCCCCGTCAAAACCGACGCCGTTATCCTCGACGATGAGCGAGACCTGATCCGAGCGGCGTTCGAGAAGGATGCTGACGCTGTCGGCCTCGGCGTGTTTGCCGACGTTGGTGAGGGCTTCCTGTAGGACGCGGTACAGAACCGTTTCGATCTCGTCGGTCAGGCGGTCTTTCCCCATCCCGGTGGTGTGCAATTCCGCGCGGACGCCGAAATGCTTCGACCATGACTTCACGTAATTGGAGGACGCGACCACCAGGCCGAGGTCGGAGAGCGCCGTGGGTCGGAGTTCCCAGACGAGGTAATCTATGTCTTCGCTCAACTGTCTGGCAATCACTGTCAAGGAATCCAGTTGTTCGCCGAGCCCGGCTTGAACGCCGTACCTGGCTTTGAGCGTGGCGAGGATTAAGCCCAACGCGCTCGCGTCCTGTCCCAGTTGGTCATGAAGTTGACGCGCAATCCGGCGGCGCTCCTCCTCCTGCGCGGCCATCAGCCGACGCAACAACTGGTGCCTCTCCTCCTCGGCATCCCTCCTCTCGGTGATGTCGAAGATCGTACCGATGACCTCGGCGAGTTTGCCCGCCCCGTCATAAACGGGATGACCCGCGCTGTGGAGGAGCCTGACCTGGCCGTCGGGACGCACGACTCTAAACTCCACCTCGTATCCGATCTCTTCGCGAACTACCTTCTGAAATATATCGGCCACGCGGGACCGATCATCCGGGTGGACGATCTGCATGAACAGCTCATAACCGGGAGTCACACTCCCGGGCTCGAAGCCATAGAGGCGGTACATCTCCTGCGACCAGACGACTTCATCGGTAGCCACATTCCAGACGCCGCTGCCCGTGTGAGTCAGTCTCTGCCCTTCGGCCAGAGTGGTCTCACTGCGGCGCAGTTCCTCTTCCGCGCGTTTGCGCTCCTCTACTTCCGCTTGTAGGACGGTATTCATCTCCGACAAACGGGTGGTGCGCTCTTCAACCCGTCGCTCAAGCCCTTCGTGCGCCTTTCGCAGTTCCTCCTCAGCCCGCTTGCGCGCGGTGACATCCTGCGTCGCGGTGACGATCTGCCGCACTGCTCCATGTTCGTCTCTACTGAACGGCATGCTGCGGCTGTGAAGCCACCGCCACTCGCCGTCGCGGCGTCGCACACGGTACTCGAATTCGCCGATCTCGCCATTCGCCGCCGCCTTCGAGCGCGCCATCTGCGCTCTCGCGATGGGGATGTCTTCCGGGTGCCAGAAAGGGGTGATGGCGTCTTCCATCCCTGCCATCTCTTCGGGCGTGTAGCCGAGGAGGGTGAAGACATCGGAGCTGACGTAGGTGTCGCGCTCCGTGACGAGGTCGAAGACGTTGATGACGACCGGCGTCAGTTCGGCTATCTGACGGATGAGGCGCTCCTGCTCGCGGAGCGCCTCATCCATACGTTTGTGCTCCGTGATGTCTCGCGCGTAGACGACGACGCCGTCGGCAGACGGGTAGACCGTGTATTCCAGCCAGATGGCGAGCGGCGCGGAGTATTCCTCGAAACGTATGGTTACGCCTTCGTCCATACCGCGGCGCAGAGCCCGCTCGAACCGGGTACCTTCCTGGGGGAATAAGTCCCAGACGGTTCGCCCCAGCATCTCTTCACGCCGGAAACCTACGATGCGCTCGGCCGCGCGGTTGACGTAGGTGTAGTGCCACTCGCGGTCTAAAGCGACAAAGGCGTCGGATATGCTCTCCAGAATCCCGAGGGAGTTCCCGTCAGTCGGGCGGCGTTTAGTGCGCCTCCTTTCCGTCTTCCGTCTCGCTGATTCATCGGTGTATTTGCTCATTCGGGATAGCCCTTCACCGGGAGGCGAGCACCTTAGTCACAGCCCCATGTGAGGGACAATGAAAAAAGTCTGCGTCATACCATTCAAGTGGGAGCTTCGAAAGCTGCCTTACCTGGGCGAAAAGAAATTACGAGCCAATTGTTATGCCGGGGACATGGCAAGCGGAGAACCGCGCTGAATATAAATTCATGGCTGATAGCCGTGACTGATATCACGTGCGGGGATTTCCTTAAACTCTATTGTGGGGGCTATTTCGTCCGTCAGGCTCTTGGTGGGTGTTAGCGACCTCAGAGAGGCGAGCAGTTTCGCCGGCGCTTTACTGGAGAGGTGGGCCGGCACAAGACATTCGTCGCAACGCCCTCTATCCGAGCCTGGCGCTCAGCCACCGCACAACAGTCCTTTGATCATCATCAGAGGCACGGTCGCTGTTTTGCCTGAAATTGAGCAAGCTGGGCGCTCATTTGCCGGTAGCATATACCAGAATACGGCCTTAACCATAAAGTCGGAACCGTACACGGTATGTAGCGGCCTGCCATGACTGGCACCACTTCAATCCGGGTACGCTACCGACTTTATGGTCAAGGCGACCAGAATATCTAATAAAGATAGGGTTAGAATTTTCAGGATGATGGCGTCGTTTGATTCGAGGGGCGCCGTCTATTGCCGCCTTGGGGCAGGCCATTCTCTGTGTTCCAGACCTCAGACAGATACTTGACGGGGTGTTCCTACGCCGTCGCCGTTTGCTCCCCCCCGAAGGTTAAGGCCAGGCAGGTCAAAGCCAAGAGCATGATGTGAAGGATTCTCTTGTTCATCCCGCCCTCCTTGACGCCCGCCTTCCGCCTCAGCCGCAGCACGCACGGCGAGAGGAGCGAGACGCAGACCATCCCGCCGAAGATCTATAACTGCGACTTCATTAGCCCCGCGTCCGCGGAAATCTCGGGCCATCAGTCCCTCAGTGCGAAATGATCTCTTTAACCCTGCCGACCTCTCCCGTCTCGAGTCTGACTTTGATGCCGTGCGGGTGGCTGGGGGATTTCGTCAGCACGTCTTTGACGACGCCGCGGGTCAGCCTGCCAGTGCGCTGATCCTGCTTGAGGACGATGTCGACCGTGAGCCCCGACCTCACATCCTTCCGCTCCCTGCCGTCCATTAGTTATTGCCCCTCATTCCGCAGCATACCCGAGGAAGTTGACGGCGTTATGGTCGCGGTTCTCCCTGCCGTGGTCGTAGCGCATGACGGTCTTCGGGTCCCTGTGCTTACTCATCACCTGCACCTGCCAGTAGGGGAACCCGTAATTGAGCGCTCGCCTAATGGCCGCTCCACGTAGATTGTGCGGTGAGAGGTCGCCGAGGCGGGAGAAGTCGGCCGAACTCTTTACGATCTTCTGCACTATGCGGGTCGAGAGCGCCTTGTCGAAGTCGAGCGTTGAGCAGGCTCGGCGATGGGGTAGTGCGCCTCTTATACGGGGCACGGCTCTTCCGGCCTCGGCAAAACGGAAAACGGCGACGGAATGGCACTCCGCCGCCACACCCGTAAACGTTGCAGCATAAGGAGAAATTTGGTAGCGGGGGGGGAGACTTGAACTCCCGACCTTGGGGTTATGAATCCTATGTCAGCCGTCCTACCACGTCTTATCAGGATGGCTGAGGGCTTATTTGTACTGGGTAGCAGTCGCCAAAGCTCGCTCTCATTTACTCTGATGCACTCAGACAAGTCCGCCATTTTTCCGCCAACATCGTTCGGCAAGACGCCGGGATGGGATGGTACATTTCACATTGATTCATGCTGAGAGCTAACGGCACGACTTTAATTTAGACGCTCCCAAAGTTACAGCTTGTTGACTACATGGCTTGTATGCCATATATTTTAGGCAAGCTTGCGCTTAAGTGTTAGGAGATAACATGGAGTGGCAGGAAACGATTAACGCACTCGGTGGGCGCGGAGTACTTGGTAAGGACGTGGTCTCCGGCGCCGCCTTCGTGGAGACGGTCGAACGCGGGTTGCCGCGCAACGCCGTCACGGAGCTGAAGCGCTTCAGCCACCTCTCCGACTCCGATTTGGCCGCTGTCATCCCGCGCCGCACCCTGACGAGCATAAAGCGTGCGCGCCGGCTTACGCCCGAGCAGTCCGACCGCGTCGCACGCACCGCGGGCATCGCCGCTCTGGCGCAGCGCGTCTTCGGGGATGTCGAGGCCGCGCGCGGGTGGCTCCTGACGCCGAACCCGGCGCTCGAAGGGCACGCACCGCTCCGGCTGCTGCGAACCGGGAGCGGCGCGCAGCTGGTCGAGGCCGTGCTCCTGCGTATCGAATACGGGGTCTATGAATAATGTTCGCCTGGCGCTTGGCGAGCAGCCGTTATCCACCGCTAGCGGGCGAAGGCGCGCGGCTCGTCGGCGGGAGGTGGAACTCGCCGGGCCGCCCACTTGTTTACGCTTCAGAATCACTGGCCCTCTGTTTGGCCGAGTGCCTTGTTCACGTGACGGGCGCTCTCCCGCGAGACTACACCAGCTTTAAGATTTCCGTTCCTGACGATAGCGTCGAAGAGCTAAGCTTAGCCCAACTCAAAGCCGGGTGGGAGCGCGACCCCGCGCAGACGCGCGCCATCGGGGACGAGTGGCTGGAAGAGCAGCGTAGTTTAGCCCTGATCGTACCGAGCGCGGTATTGCCCGACAGTAAAAACATACTCCTCAACCCGCAGCACCCGAGCGCGGCTCGCCTGCGTGTCCTCTCACAACAGCCTTTCATATTTGACCCGCGCTTGCGTCCTACACCTTAAAATCGTCATACTCCAATGATTCGCAAAGGTATCAAGCATGGGTGCTGAACATCAAAGGGAGGTTCTCATTACAGCGGCTCACTGAAAAAGTTGACTGTAATGACCGGCTGTGGCGTCGGTACCCTTTATAATTCTGTAGACCATCTTGCCGGCAACGGCGATTTGGCTAGCAGACTTGAGCTTGGGGTTATGAACTCTCGTCCGAGCCCCACACGCCGCATATAAGGCAAAACCCAACATTTCACACGCTCAGGCGCCTCATTCGGCACACCATGGACTAGGGCAAAATTACGGCAAAACCCGTTTCTGATGATGGTCTTAGATCAGGCGAAGTAGCAGCCAGATGATTTGCTACACTCTTCACGCTCTCGGCAGGCAGTAACCAAGGTTGCGCGGTGGTTGATTAAAACGCCTTCCAAGCTCTTCCCCGCTTTTGGTGAAGCAGCCACCGGACACGACTATACAGTGTTGAGCCTTCTCTGCGTCTCCGCTGAGAGCTTCGAGAGGTGTTCGTCCGTTAGCAGCCGGTTCTCCCGCAGCAGCAGAAGTTTCAGGAAGATGTTCGACCTCCTTCAATCATCGAAGCAGTCCGCGACAACTGCGTTTTGCGTGACGACGTGGGCGTAGAGCTGTAAAAACTTCTCGTGCTCTTTTAGGTAGTGGTTGGCCATGATGCGCGAAGCTTCGCCGTTGATCCGGGCACATAATGCCTCAAGTAGCTGGCCCTGAACGCGCCTGAGATACAGCCAATCTCTTTCCGGTATTGCATCCATTCTCTACCTGCCGGAAATCACTTCAGCCTTGACCTCCGAAGATTACCGGGCGCCGGACGTTCCCCATCTCCCGCAACGCCGGCACGCTGCGGAAATAGCCGCCTGCGCGTCCGGCATGATGGGCTGTCAGCCCCGCCTCACGTGCCGCAACACTTCTTGTACTTCTTCCCGCTCCCGCACGGGCACGGCTCGTTGCGGCCTATTTTCTTCTTTTTGACAATCGGCTGCTGCTGAATTGGAGGTTGGAAGCCTGCCCACCCCGCAAGCTCCTCAATCGTATCTTCAATCAGCCTGTACCTGTCATCTTGAAGCCTGGCCAGAACCTCTTCCCTACCGAGCGCCAGTTGCTCATCGACGAAGTCCAGATCAATGACCCATTCATCTATCAGATCTTCCTCGAAGGCTTGCTTTATCTGCGGGTAGACCTCTTCCGGGTATAAGTCCGTGCAGCAGGAGACCAGCCCGTCCCAGAAGTGTGAAGGCTCTTTCGAGAGGTCGCTTTCAAACAGGCTCTTGTAATACGCCGGCACCCCCTCCCGCGCCATCTGGCCCGTGGCGACCAGGCAGACCAGGGATTCCAACGCCGCGTTACGGACATACTCGTCCGCCGCCTCGTTCTCCGCCAACCGCTTGATGAGGCTCACGTCCCCGCCGCAGACCGAAGCCAATATTCGATCAAGGTATTCGGTGACGACATCCCCTGTAGCTTCCAGCGAGATGTCGCCCGGCGCGGAGAAGAAATCGACGACCAGCGGGTAGGCGCGCTTCTCACGGAACTGGGCCAGCAGGAACATGGCATAGATGTGAGCCATGTAATCCTCCTGCTCGTAAACGTCTTCGACACTGTGAGCAGCTTCCTCAAGAATCTGTAGCAGAACGGGGGTGACCTGTTCTCGCCCCGCCACCGCCTCCTTCAACGCTTGGCGGGGGAAGGTGCCGTCATAAAATTTTAGCCATTCGATGATCTCTTCCATGTCCATTGGTTAAATATCCAAGCCCCGGTCGGGTGCATCCGTCGTCAGGCTTCGCTTTCCGGTAGAGGGTCTCCCTGAAAATGCTCTTTATAGGTATCGCTCAACCCGTCATGAAATCCCCACCCCACGCCTGAGGTGTCGGTAACGATTCGGCGGCACCTCTCTCCGAGTTGCCCCTGTAGCCCATGCCGCACGACATATTTCACCGCCCTTTCATACATGCTCTCCATGCTGTTGTAAAAAGCTTCGTTGATATCCCCATAGGTGTTAGTAAACTGCACGCCCACTTCAACGTAATAAAGCATCACGTCCGCCACCCCGAATTTTGAATCAGAGACCTTCTGGTAATCGCTGACAGCCTTTCTCGCCACGGAGAGCCGTGCCCGGCCGAAGCCACGCTCGGGGAAGAATTCATGTTTGATGACGGACTTGTATTTCTCACTCACCTCCGCGCTATAGCCGAGATTAAGTTTACTCCGGTAGTAGTCCTTCACCGCGTCTAGCTTCCAGAACATCTCACCTATTTCGGCAGTCAACTGCTCCCTTGAGCGGGTGCCCAAATATTGCTTCAGGTCTGTGAGCTTCATGCGGCTGTTCTCTCTGCTCGCCCGGCGAGATGAGCTTCCATATTCACATCAACTCGTCACTTTCATCCGGCTCAGTCCAGCTATGCGCTTGCGGCAGGCGTCTGTCACGGTCGTAGGGCAGTTCCTCATGCGGGGGCATTTCGTCGTCGGGAAAGTCAGCCAGCCAGCGTCGTCGTGTCTCCTCGTCCGCGTAATGTTTCAGGTACAGGCGCGTCTCCTCTTCACCGCCGCCGCTGAGAAGATCTATGTGCCAGGCAGATGATTCGTCGAGCGGCACGTTTTTAACCGGCTCGCGGAGGGTGTCGCCCCACAACAGCGCGTATAACTCGCGGTCACTCAGGTGGTCGGTCTGGCTTAGAAAAACCCTCATCCGGGCCAGAGCGTCAATTACCTCCGACAGCTTGGCCGCTAGTTGCCGGTCGTCCATCGACTCGGGAGCAGGAAGCTCAACGCCAACATCCACGAGTTCCTGAAAGTGTGTCGTCCAAGGTGCCTGCTCGTAAGCCGCCACGCTCAGCCAGAACTGCGCTGCCGTCTCGGGCGGGCACTCCTCCGACATCCAGAGGAGTTCCCCTTCTGGCTCTATCTCCTCGTCTCCCGGCACGAACTCATCGGCCTGCGCCTCGCCTTTGTACTCTTCATCGCCATCATCGTTCATGGACGACATTATCCCCTCTATTACCCCTTTTTAAGGGTACTGCCTCTTTTCCGCCAGAGCGCCCCCGGCCCCCGCCCCAAGGCTTCGACCCTCCCCGCGTCTTTCAGCCCGCGCAGCACACGCCGCACCATGTCTCTGCTCACCCCGGGGCAAGCCCTCTCCAGATCATTAACTGTAAAAGAGTCCGTCATAGATTCGACGGCGGCTTCGACCATCTCCGTCTTCGCGCCCTTCGGGGAGGCCGTCTGCCCCACCCTCCTTTCAAACTCTCCATAGGCAAGCTTCAAAACGTAGAGCAGGAAGTTTATCAGCGGCCACGGGTCGTGCTTCGCCTCGTGCCACCCTTGAGAGCTTGACTCCAGAGTCTCGTAGTACCGCTCCTTATTCTCCTCGATCAGCCGCTCCAGGCTGATGTAGCGCCCCACCTCGTAGCCGAGCTGGTAGCACCCGGCGAGCATCGGCAGGCGCGACATGCGCCCGTTGCCGTCGCGGAAAGGGTGTATGCACAGAAAGTCTAGATTAAAGGCGGCGAGCGCTATCAGCGGATGCACCCAGCGCTCCCGAAGACACCTGTCCCAACTCTCAGCCAACCCCAGAATGTAGCCCGGAGTGTCGGCTGCTTTCACCGTCGCGAAGCGGACTCTCTGCCGCCCGTCAGGGTACTTCTCGACGATGTCGCTGTCGCGCTCCTTATACTGCCCCGCGTCGCCGAGCCCGGCCCGGCAGAGCCGGTGCAAGTCTCGAATCAGCTCTTCGGTGATGCGCAGTCTCGTGCCCTGCTCATGAATCAGCTTCAACGCGTCACGGTACCCCCGCACCTCCTCCTCATCCCTGTCGCGCAGGTGCGACTTCCCGAAGAGCACCGTCCCGATTCTCGCCCGATCTACCTGGACGCCCTCGATCCTGTTGGAAGAGACGGCGCTCTCGATGAGCGCGTGCTCCCGGAGAACCTTCAGCTTCTGCGGCGACTGCCTGGTGAAGAGTTCCTGCCTCCCGCGCGCCTCGCCCAGGTCGGCGAGGTACCAGCTCGTCGTCAACGGGACGTACTTGACCTGCTGCTCGAATTGTCTGAACGTGTTCATCCTGAAAGTTGTACGGCTGAACCGGCGGAACCCGCCCGCGAGTCTTAGAGCGATGACCGGAGGGCATAGAGGATAGCATCAAGGGAGTCGCACTGAGTATGATGCCTGGGGCTGACGGCCATCGCATAGGGCAGGGGGATACTATGGCTTCTCTCAAGCTGTCGGAAGCGGCCATCCGCGCGGGCGCGACCGAGAAGAGCTTCGCGCGCGGGCGGGAACTCTTCCGCCGCGGCGCCGTCTCGCGCGCCGCGATTCAGGGCCGCGCGCTGAGCGGCGTGTGCGAGGGCTCCGAGTCGCCTTTCTACAGGGTGCGCGCCGAGTTGGACGAAGGCGGCGTCCGCTCCGCCTCCTGCACCTGCCCCTATGACTTCGGCGGCTACTGCAAACACATCATCGCCCTGCTGCTCTCCTACGCCCATGAGCCCGAGGGCTTCGCCGCCCGCAAAGAGCCGGCGGAGTTACTGTCCGAACTCAGCCGCGAGCAACTGCTCGCGCTGCTGACGAAGCTGCTCGCCGAGCAGCCCGACCTGTACGAACTGACCGAGGCGGCGCTCGCCGCGCCGTCCGTTTCTGGCGACGGCAAGATCACCCCGTCCGGGCGCAGAGAGGTGGACGTTGAGGTCTACCGGCGGCGCGTGAGCGGCATCATGCACGGCCTCGACCACCTGCGCGCGTCGGAGGCTTACTGGCACGTCAGCGGCGTTACCGACGAGTTGCGCGGCGTCGAGCGGAGCGCGCGGGAGTTCCTCGACGCGGGCGAGGCGGAGGCTGCCCTGCGGATTCTACTCACACTGGTAGAGGAGAGTAGCGACGGCTTCGAGTACATTGACGACTCGAACGGCGAACTCGGAGATTTCCTCAACGACCTCGGCGTGACGCTGGCCGAAGTCATCCTGAGTCTCGTCCTCGACGAGGACGAGCGCGAAGGCCTCCTGAGCGACCTCGACGACCTGCACGATCAACTCAGCGACTACGGCGTTGAAGGCTTGGGCGTCGCCATCCTGGCCGCGCGTCACGGGTGGGAAGAACTGCCGGCCTCGGCCCGTGCCGCTGAAACGCGCAGTGGGTACAAAGATGAAGATGACGACGCGGAGGCGGACGAAGACGACGAATGGTACGCATCCGGGTGGGCTCCGGCAGACCCGGCTCAGGTCTTGACGCGCGCGAAGCTCAACGTCCTGGAGCGGCAGGGGCGCATGGACGAATATCTCGCGCTCTGCCTGCGCGCGGGCGAGCACCTTCGCTACACGCTCAAGCTGCTAAGCCTCGGGCGCGCGGCCGAGGCCGCCTCCCACGCAGTCAAACGCCTTACAGATGCAGGCGAGGCCCTGACGCTCGCGCAATGCCTGCGCGACTCCAAGTACTTGGACGAAGCGATACGCGTCGGCGAGCGCGGGCTGCGGCTCAAAGGACATAAGGCAGCCCTCGGCCGTTGGCTTGGCGCCATCGAAGAGACACAGGGGCGCACCAAGCAGGCGCTCGCAGCTTGGCTCGCGGCCTTCCACGAAGCTCCATCACTCGACCTCTGGCGAACGCTCAAGCGGCTGGCCGGGCGCGGCTGGTCCAAGCTGAAGCCCAAGGCCATGTCATCCCTGGAGAAGTTCTACGACAAGCGCCCGCTCGCCGAAGTGCTCGTCGAAGAGCAGGAGTGGGACGCGGCCATCCGCCTCGCGGACGGGCGCACCCAGGAGCACGAGGTCGCCGCGATAGTGGCCGACGCACTCATCACGCGCCGCCCGGAATGGGTCATCCGCACGAGCGTCAAACACGTCGAGGCACTGATTGTGCCCACGAAGAGCAGCCTTTATCCGATAGCTGCCGACTGGCTCCGCCGAGCCAAGGCCGCCTACGCGCACTCGGGGCGGGCTGACGAATGGCAGCAGTACCTCCGACGGCTGAAAGAGCAGTACAAGCGACGGCCCGCGCTCATGGCTCAGTTGAGGAGCTTGTGAGCAGGAAGCTGCTTGCGGGAGGTGAGTTCTTTCCCATCCGGGCACCGGCGTAACCAAAGCCACGTTCATTCAAACGTGGGAACGTCGTCCTTTACGAAGCGGTAGCGCATCACATCTCCTGCTTCAATTGAGCCACGTTCATTCAAACGTGGGAACATAATGCCGCTCGTCTCTGTCCAGTTTGCAATAAGGGGCTTCAATTGAGCCACGTTCATTCAAACGTGGGAACGTGTGAGCGGGGGCCGTGTCCCACGATCCGATCAGGGCTTCAATTGAGCCACGTTCATTCAAACGTGGGAACGCCCCCCTCGATCTCCGCTATGTGCTCGTCACTGGCGCTTCAATTGAGCCACGTTCATTCAAACGTGGGAACTGCGATCCTGGCCGATGGTACGCCACAATCACTGACGCTTCAATTGAGCCACGTTCATTCAAACGTGGAAACCAGTAGAGGAACGCTGCATTAAATCAATTTACACGCGCTTCAATTGAGCCACGTTCATTCAAACGTGGAAACCGCCCGTCGTCGACACGACCTCGCGGCCGGTGGCGGGCTTCAATTGAGCCACGTTCATTCAAACGTGGAAACCAGCCATTTCTCTTCACCTCGTCAGCGCAAGGTAGAGCTTCAATTGAGCCACGTTCATTCAAACGTGGAAACGTCCGCATCGAGGTTGAAATCACAACCCCCATCAGCGCTTCAATTGAGCCACGTTCATTCAAACGTGGAAACGACAGGGAGTACGAGCAGCCGATAGGGAGGCAGGATGCTTCAATTGAGCCACGTTCATTCAAACGTGGAAACCCACGTCTACGCCGTGCAGACCTGGAAGCCTCGCACGCTTCAATTGAGCCACGTTCATTCAAACGTGGAAACGCACTGTGCCGCGGCCGTCTTCCTCGGAATCGGCTAGCTTCAATTGAGCCACGTTCATTCAAACGTGGAAACTTGTAGGTGAACGCCTGGCTTGAGTCAAGGGGCTGCGCTTCAATTGAGCCACGTTCATTCAAACGTGGAAACGTCCTGCAAGCCCTCCTGGAGAAATGGGAACGCGACGCTTCAATTGAGCCACGTTCATTCAAACGTGGAAACTCGGCCCGGCCCACACGTAGTTCGCGTTCTGGGTGCCGCTTCAATTGAGCCACGTTCATTCAAACGTGGAAACCGCCCTGCCGGCGGACTTCAACCCGCGCGAGGAGCTGCTTCAATTGAGCCACGTTCATTCAAACGTGGAAACCTCGCGACAGAGCTTAACGAATATCTCGAATCTCTGCCGCTTCAATTGAGCCACGTTCATTCAAACGTGGAAACGCGTCGTCGCCGCCGTCCTGCGCTACGCGCGCATGCAGCTTCAATTGAGCCACGTTCATTCAAACGTGGAAACGTCAGACAGATAAACCAAAGTGTCCCGGCTAATGATGCTTCAATTGAGCCACGTTCATTCAAACGTGGAAACCGGCCGTTTCAAACACCTCAAGCTTTTCCTTCTTCTGCTTCAATTGAGCCACGTTCATTCAAACGTGGAAACGATTCCTTCACCACGTCTGCCTCCGTGGGAACGGCATGCTTCAATTGAGCCACGTTCATTCAAACGTGGAAACCCTCCTCTTCGATGGAGTCCAGGCCGAGCGCGAGTGTGCTTCAATTGAGCCACGTTCATTCAAACGTGGAAACCCAGTGACCAAATCGGCACCGGGTCTTTTGTCCAGTTGCTTCAATTGAGCCACGTTCATTCAAACGTGGAAACACCGTGCGCACGCTAAAAATCAGACCGTTAATCTTGCTTCAATTGAGCCACGTTCATTCAAACGTGGAAACCGCGCACAGGAACGACGCGCCGCGCACCCTCTATGTGCTTCAATTGAGCCACGTTCATTCAAACGTGGAAACGGGCGCTCGGCGCGTCTCAGCGTTCGCGGGAGATGTCGCTTCAATTGAGCCACGTTCATTCAAACGTGGAAACGCGCGCTGCTCAGTACAAACACAAGCGCACCTGGTGCTTCAATTGAGCCACGTTCATTCAAACGTGGAAACTCCCGTTCGGGTCGATAGTGTTGATGGGGCCGGGCGCGCTTCAATTGAGCCACGTTCATTCAAACGTGGAAACGCCGGCCACGGCACGCTTCGCCGTCGTCCGCCTGTGGCTTCAATTGAGCCACGTTCATTCAAACGTGGAAACCACGCCGCGGCAGTCCACGCCGCCCGTGCGCGGGTCCGCTTCAATTGAGCCACGTTCATTCAAACGTGGAAACCCCTCGTGGCGCGCGTAGAGGTCCTCTACGGTGAGCGTGCTTCAATTGAGCCACGTTCATTCAAACGTGGAAACACCCGTAAGGAGGTCTGATGAACACTAAGGCCAAGGGGCTTCAATTGAGCCACGTTCATTCAAACGTGGAAACGCGGCGAGCCGATGTCGCACGCCGACATCAGGGATTCGCTTCAATTGAGCCACGTTCATTCAAACGTGGAAACGGAGCGATGCCCGCCGCATGACCGGCGGACGTGAAGCTTCAATTGAGCCACGTTCATTCAAACGTGGAAACGATGTCGCCCACGCCGGTCGCGCTCTGTGTCACCCAGCTTCAATTGAGCCACGTTCATTCAAACGTGGAAACCGTCGGACGCGAGGTTGATGCGCATGTTCTGAATAGTGGCTTCAATTGAGCCACGTTCATTCAAACGTGGAAACCTTGTTCCCCTGCCCGGACTGCAGTCATCGGATTTCGCTTCAATTGAGCCACGTTCATTCAAACGTGGAAACCGACTACTTCGCGGCCGACCCGCACGCCGCGGAATGGCTTCAATTGAGCCACGTTCATTCAAACGTGGAAACTTGGCGGTAGCCGTTCGAGTAACGCTTGTGCAGTTGGCTTCAATTGAGCCACGTTCATTCAAACGTGGAAACGAAGGATGAAGCCGACACGGCTAACTGTCGACGAGATGCTTCAATTGAGCCACGTTCATTCAAACGTGGAAACATACTCATTCTCGGTCTTCTATCAGCATGACGTCGGGGCTTCAATTGAGCCACGTTCATTCAAACGTGGAAACCCCTACCTGGGCACGCTCGTCCGCAACGGCCTAGTCGAGCTTCAATTGAGCCACGTTCATTCAAACGTGGAAACTCGACGAGCAGGAGCGTGACCTGCAAGGCGACGACTGCTTCAATTGAGCCACGTTCATTCAAACGTGGAAACGTGGGCGAACGCGCCCGCCGCGCGCGCCTGCGCGATGCTTCAATTGAGCCACGTTCATTCAAACGTGGAAACACCTCTCTCCCGAAAGGACCACCGATGCTTCTCATCGCTTCAATTGAGCCACGTTCATTCAAACGTGGAAACCATGCGGTCGATGCGCGCGTCGACGTCCCCCGACTTGCTTCAATTGAGCCACGTTCATTCAAACGTGGAAACGCCTGCTGTCACCCATGAAACTCAAGACCCTTTTCTCGCTTCAATTGAGCCACGTTCATTCAAACGTGGAAACGCGAGCCGCGGTAGCCGAGGAGGACAAGGCCCTCGGGCTTCAATTGAGCCACGTTCATTCAAACGTGGAAACACCTGACGACACGCTCACTCGAACTCAAGTCCTTCCTGGCTTCAATTGAGCCACGTTCATTCAAACGTGGAAACCGCGGCCGGAGTGGCGACGTGAATCCTCCGCGCCCTTGCTTCAATTGAGCCACGTTCATTCAAACGTGGAAACACGCAGCGACGCGGCGAGCGACGACTCGGGCGTCGTCGCTTCAATTGAGCCACGTTCATTCAAACGTGGAAACGATGTCGGCCTCGGCGCGCTCGCGGCGGACGCTCTCGCTTCAATTGAGCCACGTTCATTCAAACGTGGAAACCTCGCGCAAACCTTCGGCGTGAGCCTCGGCGCCCAGGCGGCTTCAATTGAGCCACGTTCATTCAAACGTGGAAACCAGCACCCGCCTGTCGTCACCGGCCCCGCGCGTGTAGCTTCAATTGAGCCACGTTCATTCAAACGTGGAAACGAGCACATCCTAATCGACACCGAAGCGCGCCCCGAGCTTCAATTGAGCCACGTTCATTCAAACGTGGAAACTATTCGGCCGAACTTCCCACGCGCCGCGCTCGTCGATGCTTCAATTGAGCCACGTTCATTCAAACGTGGAAACACCCCAGTGTCCTTCGCGAGCAGGTAGACGCCTATCAGCTTCAATTGAGCCACGTTCATTCAAACGTGGAAACCGGCGGTCGGCTGCTCGAAGAACCTATAGCCGACATAGCTTCAATTGAGCCACGTTCATTCAAACGTGGAAACTGCTCGGCAGTAAGTAGCGGGATACTATCAGCTTTCCCTGCTGAATTCGAGGGGTGACTGTGCAGGGGTCGGACTGATTCGAAAGTGTTCCGCGGGTTCAGGCTAAGCATCTGATAGACCGTGATTTAGGTACTGCGAGCGGAGGCCGCACTTTGCGGCATCAGGTCAGCGCTCGCTTTAGCTTGGATGGAGTCCTCGGCCGCGAGCTAGACGATGATTGCACAACGCGTGGAGGCGTTGTCAATAGTCCGGCCGAGCGTTTCGATGCTGTTGGCTCCACGTTGTTCGGCAGGCCCTAGGTTGACAATGAGGATTTGATCTTCGCGCGTGTTGATGACTTTGGTCAGGGCTTCAATCATCAGGACGCGCTCGGCGGCCGAGAGCTGGCAGTGAAAGACGGAGAGTTGCAAGGCGTCGCCGTATCCGCGCATCGTGCGATGCACGCGGCGCAGGCGTTTAGGGTCACTGATGTCGTAGGCGACCAGGTAGGCCAGGCGCATCGTTTAAGCTCCTTCACACGTCCGGGCTGTGAGGTCGTTAGCGCGTACAGAACGCCGGGTAGAAGTTTATTTCGCCGGTGAGGAGGCGCGCGAGTAGCCTGGCCTGCACCTCAAAGATGCGCCGGTAGCTGATTGCGTAGCCGAAATGCGGGTGTGTGACGAGCATGTCCAGGCGTCTCTCGTAGCCTTCGAGCACCTGCTTTCTGCCGTGAGGTGTGAGTGCGCAGGCCCCGGCGCGGGTAATGAAATCCGTCGGGCGCACTTCGCCGTTATTGATCAGGTTGATGACGACCGAGTCGGCGACGAGCGGTCGGAACTCCTCCATCAGGTCGAGGGCGAGCGCGGGACGCCCGTAGCGGGGCTGGTGATAGAAACCCAAGTACGGGTCCAATCCGACGCCGACGAGAGTCGCCACCAAGTCTTTCAGCAGCATCGCGTAGACGAACGAAAGCAGAGCGTTGACCGGGTCACGCGGTGGGCGGCGGTTGCGCCTGGTGAAGTCGAAGCGGGCCCACGTTTGTTCGTCCGGCGGCGCATCGGCAGTCCCCGCCTCACACTCCGCAGAGGGGTCATCCTCTTCGAGCGGCAGTGTGTCTCGCCTCTCCTCTGTTTTGAGCATCAGCGAGAAGCTCGCGAAGTAATCTCGCGCAGCCGCGCCTTCGATACCTAGAAGCTGCTCCAGCGCCACGGCGCGCTCGGCGTCTCGGCGCGCGTAGGCGAGGCGCACCAGAGTCTCGCGCGGCAGCTCGCGCGCGTTGCGGCGCAAGAGCGTTCGCGCGTTGCGAACCTTACCGGAGACAAAGGCGCGTGCGAGCCGTAGGCAAAATTCCCTGTCGTCGGCGGCCCTGAATTGGCGACGGCGCAGCTCTATGTTCTTGTGAGGCGGAGGGGTCGTCACCGCGGTCAGCCAGCCACCGTAAGACATGTGTATGATGGGCACGTCGCGGCCGGCGAGCTCATGTAGGGCCTGCGCTGATAGCTGCACGTTGCCGAATAGACAGAGCTGGTCGGTTTCAAGCAGTCTCGCGTCGCTCACGGCCTTGCCCTTCTCGCGTATCTCCAGGACCTCTCCGCGCAGGCCCACGCTATAACCCTGCCCTTGCACGTAGACCGCGAGCGCGTCGTCGCGCGCCGGAATCAAGCGTCGCGGCTCCGCCTCTGCCTTCGGCAGACTGGAGGGCTCGTTCTCGGTCGAGGATTCGCCGACAAGGGGGTCTGCCGTTGCTTCGCGCAGCAGATTCGTTTCATCAGGCAGGCAGATGCCGACGAGAGAGCAACGCGGGCACTTCGGCGAACGTACGAGCGGCGGAGGGATCACTCCGCCGGCAGCGACGCGGCGCGCCTCCGCTATCAACTCGCGCGTGCGCGCAACGAGGCCGTCGGTCAACTCGACGCGGACGCGCTGGTTCGTCTCGGCGAAATAGATCGCGCCCTCGTCGCACTCGTAGCCGTGCTCGCGCAGCAGAAGCCCTTGCAGGCAGACCTGAACGCGCTCCGGCTCATAAGCCCCTTCGGCCACGTCCGGCGGCGCGCCGCGCTTGTAGTCCACCGGGATCACGCGCCCGTCGTCCGCCTCGATCACGTCCACGCGCGCCGTCACCCCGAGGGTGTCCGAGCCGAGCAGCACGGAGCGGGCGTGCAGGCGCGGCATCTCTACCACCTTCGCCGGCTCTGGCACGCGCCCGCGCTCCTCATCCACACGCCTGTGAACGAACCGCCCATCGAGCGTGTCCGCGTTGTGCGCCCATTCCCCCTGGACGTGCTCCAGATAAAACAGCCGCGGGCAATACGCGAACTCGTTAATCATCCGCGCAGGAATCTGCTCGACGCCTTCGCCGATCTCACCAGTCTCGTCCGACATCATGTAGTTGGCGCTCCTTTCGCGTTACCTACATCAGTGTCCGCCACGGCGTGAAACCGGAAAGCGTTGAGCAAAATTTTTCGGCGAGATTGTACGGCTTGCCTATTGAGTAATGCTCTTTACCGGGATGAATAACCGGACTCGTGTCTGTAGATCTTCTACAGACAGACTTTAGAGCTTCATACCCTCTATGCTTCCACTTTAAAGGCACCTAATCCAAAGTGGCAGGAGTCGCCCAAAAGCAGTGGGCCGCTGACAGGTTCTAAGAATTCAAGGCGTAACCAGAACCCAAGTCTAACAAAGTTGGTTCGGGCTTGTTCTTGAGAAAGTCGTCTTGCTCGTGTCTCGTGCGGCTTTACCCACGTCACCTCTTTATCTTTGCTTTCTAGGCGGGTTACTTTGGGGCATGGCTTTCCCCTGTTCTGCAACAATTTTATCAATATACTTTCCGGAGATTCACGAACACGCTCACGTCCATTTCTTCTAAAGCGATGTCGTCCCGCAGGCAGCACAAAAGGCGTAGCGCTAGTCCATGTCCGCGCAGGGCAGAATAAACTTTCGGGCAAGTCCGCATTAAACGGTAAAGGGACAAGTCTAACAGCCCAATCACCCAAGTCATGGCCCCAGCGTATAGGCTTCCTAGAGGCTTCTAACATCGCTTCAATTTCAACTTCTGTAAACGGCTCTTTGCGCCAGCCGATCAAACGGGTAGGCAGACCTTTTTCATCGGGCCACAGGAAGAAATAAGCTTGCTGATGCCCGCGTAGCAGGTTTCCATGCCCGTCTTTACCTGTAATCAGTTTTATTGCATCGCGTTGCGCCAAAGTTAAATTGTGATAGCCAGCTCTTACATCTCCGGTCAACTGTCGAGAAAGACATCGAATAACTCCGCCACGAAAGCGTCCTACTACTGTCACCCATTGCTCCAAAGGCGGGTAAACCGTACCACCCACGGCAAATTGAAGATAATTCAAATCAGTCGGGTATCGTGACCGGGAATTATTAATTGGTTTTGCTACGGGCTTATCAGGCAACTTGGCATAGAACCAAGCTGTGTTAGGAGGGACGGACTTACCGCTCAGTTCTTTGTCGTCAGATAAAGATAATAAAGCCGGAATACTCAACTCTTCGTTCGGAATTTGAGCTAATACTGGAGCCGCCCCGTCAGCACTTTCTGCACTGAGGTGGCAGTTCAATTCCTGCGACGGCGGAAGGGCGCTAACTCTGCGCAAGTAGCTAAAACTTTCCGCCCGCCCGAAGTACAAAATGCGCTTGAGCAATTGGTCGAGTAAATCCTTTTGCCCGTCCTCAAGATCAAGACCTTCCCAATGCCAGTACAGCCGCGTATTAGGCGACAGCACGCGATACTGGTCTTCGGTCAGCGTTTTTGTTACTTGCCGAAACTTATAATCAAGCACGGGCTTCTTAGTGTTCGGGTCTTTCTTGTATTTAAACTGATCTTCTAATGCTGTTGGGACATATTGCTTCAAAGGCTGCCCGCGCCACGTAAATGAAGGCAACGCAAATGAAGGTAATTCCCGTGCTAGGTTTCGCAAGAGTTCGTCACGCCTACCCGTATCGCTGTCACCCGTTTCGCGCGCATACTGAAACCATCGCGCAGTTAAAGCGCGCAGCAAACGCAAAGGTGAAGGGGGCCATTCGCCGAACGGGTCTTCAAAGGGATTTTGATGCCAGCGTGTCGCATTGAAGCGTCCTAGCGGAAACCGTTGTTCGATAATTAGCGGCATCGTTTAATCCTCTTCTTCTTGTTCCGTCTCATTCGTAGCAGTTTCCTCGCCATCACTATATTCGCCACTTGTGTCATCTTTGCCAGGTCTGAAGAGTGAATTGGCAGGGTAGTAGACCTTAGTAACGCTTTCAGCCCCAAACGTACAGGCGGCAATCAATGCTTGTATATCAACTTCATCAATTAACGACTGCCCGTTAGAGTAGGAAACCATAGGCTCGTCGTCGGCAAGGGCTGAGACTTGAAAACACTTCAAATAACAACCCGAACGGAAACGGAAAGGCTTCGCTAATAGGCGTTTGATTTTCCAAAGTGACAGCCCAAGCAGAAGTTGCTTTTGCGCATCGTTAAGTCCATTACTCTTGCGCCCGTAGGAACGAAGCAACGCTAGGTCAATAATGAACGTAGAACGTATCTCGCCGGTTTCTTCATCAACGGCAAAGATAGGTTGACCAGAAAGGGTCTTGCCCAAGCGATCAAACTTCACTCCTGACCTTTGTACACGAGCCGCGTTGAAGGCTTCTTGATGTGCAGTTAAAAGGCGGCTAATTTTGATTTGCTCTTTAGCAAACAAGACGCCGTGAACTAGCGAATTTGGGTCGTATCTAAAGATGGTTTTATAGACCTCCCACCAATCTTCTGGGTGCGTGAAGTAAGTCTTGTCTTTTTTGACTTCAGTAATACCAAAATCTTTTCTCAACCGTTCGCGGAATTTAGTTCCCTCCCAATCTGCCGGAACAGTCTTGTCTTTTCCCTTCTCTTTCTTCTTCCCCTCAGGTTTCCATTCAGGTTTGTCATAAAAAGCGTCAAGAAAATAGTCGGAGGCAATGCGATGCCCCTCCGTCAAACTTGTCACCACTACCTTATCAAAAGGGTCGCCACTAGCGGGTTTGATGGAACCGCCTTCTTGCTCGAACTTCCGGTGAGTAACGCATACAACGTAGGGCAAACCCGTAAGGTCTGGATGCAAGTCGGAACTGTTGGGGCCATCCATGCAGACCGACTCAAGATGGTTTGCCATACTCGCAGCACTGTCGATGATGCAGACTTTATCCGTGGTGTTACCGTCACGTGGAGCGTCGTAAATGACGTGACCAATTTCAGGAAAGCCCGCCGGTTGAAACCGGGCAAGGTCACCCACAGGCTTCAAGCTCGCTTTAATAACTAGGCAGGTGGGGCCATCAGACTCCAGCAAGTCCGAGAGTGTGCTTTCGTTTGCCATCTTCCAGTTCTCCATTACTTTGAGTGTTTCTTGGGTTTGAGCCAACGGCTTAAACCGCTGGCGATTTCATGGGCTGATAGGGGCACGAGTAATGCCGATGCGATTAACTCACCGTCAGCACCCTCTATAGGTGGCGTCGCTATGATGTTGTGGCCGGAAGCCAGATAGCGGCTTCGAGCTAACTGTATTACTTCATCCCATGAGCCTTGGCGAATGAGATTGAGCAATCGCCGAGCAGTCACAGCACGCGGCTCAAGAGTTGGCGAGAAAAACTCTTCACCGAACAAGCGCGGATTGAACGGACAGAAAAGCGGACGAAACAATGCCTGCAAAAGATACGCGCCGTCCGACACAAGGCTTTCGCTTTGAGATTCGTCAGCGTCTGCCGTGGAATTTGATCGAGCTGACCAGTTGACCAGTGAGAGCGCAGGTATCCATCGACCAATCATTTCATAGTCAAGAGATTTGTTAATGAAGGCTGCCAATATTTCCGGTGGGCACTTACGATTAGCAACGAGCGGCGGGCGAGGTAGTTCATCTTCGCTTTCAGCATCAATCAAACGCCGCTGAAGCAAAGCGGGAAGCACCGTCAATAATCTGCCGTTGTGCCAAACAACACGCTGCGGCCTATTCTCTCCACCAAAGACGAGTTTCTTATACTTATCGAGTGTTACGCCGAAAATATTGCTGATTATCGGCGTGTCAGTGCCCGCGCCGATTGAAGCTATAGCTCGCGCTATCTGGATTTCTGCGGGCGGGACAGGCCATGCCTTTTTAAACCAAGCTTCATCTAACCAGGGCAAAGCGCGACTCTTTCCACGCAGACCTTGATTGCGATCAATCCGGCCTTGCGTATCGGCTAACAAAAGCCATAACTGTCGCCACCGCTCTGCATCATTTGGTCTTGCTGCAATGCGTACTATAGCCTCTTCGATTGGCCCACGTAAGCCTTTGAATTTACCTTTCTGCTTATGATCCGTTGGCTCGTGCGGTAACCAATCAAGCCATGGAATGAGTGACTCAATGAGCTTTGACTCATGGCTCTTTGTTTGATTTACCTCAACCTTTTCGCTTGGAATGGCTTCGTAAACTTTAGGGCTAGTCGTTTGCTGTAAGACAAACCTTGCAAAGGAGATAATGCCCACATCAACACCTGCTGACATAGCAGCAAGTGCAAACTCGTGTGGAGATTTGGCGGCACGTTCTCCAATACGTGCCAAACCTCTCTCCAATAAATAACGTAATTCAGAAATGTTCATCGGGTTATTCCAGAGGGGACCCCACAATTCTGCTTTGAAATACCCGATTTCACCTTCTGACTTTGGTGATGGTGACTCAGTTAAAAATGGGAATACAGCATAAGGGCGTGAACGTGAGCCGATCCGACGATTTACTCCACCTACCAGTAGTATCACTCCTTCCAATGCTAGTAAGAACGACCAAGGCGAAATCTCACCTTCACGAAACCAATCTTGGCCACTATTGAAAGTTCTGTTTGCATAAACGAACCATGAGCCTGCGTTATTCAGCTTCGGAATTGTACCGCTTGAAGTTTCATATAGCGTCTGATCAAGCCAGCAAGCCTTATCCTGTGGCTTACTTTTTTGAATTGAGCGCCAAGCATCTCTAGAGGTTTTGGCTAAATCTCGTTTACCGACATTCCCGCCTGTTCCTAACACATGATTAAACTGATTTCTTCTACTACCTACGATATGTGCATCAAGCAAGCGAACCCGATTTGGGTCTTTCTCTGTGCTGCGTGCTCGCCATAAGCCTTGATCTGTTTGAGCCTTCGTATCCTTCTTTTGTACGTCCGACCACCATCGGTCGTAAGTGGTGGGATGCCATTCATTGAGTAGATAATTCTTAACGGCGTCATCGCTTAGTGAATCTCCTACTAAGACAAAATACCCATTGCGCCAGCAGCCTCTAATATGCGGATACTTCTTCGACAAAGCGGCGATCAGCCCCAAGCCAACAAAGTAATTACCTAGGCTTTCAGGGCGCACGCCTTTGAATGGCACGGCGTTAAGTTCTTGGTTCACCCTAAGCCTCCTTTACCGGGTCGCCTGCTTGCCCGAATATCTGCGGCTCGTATCAAGGCTTCAAGGTACGCCAAGCGGAACGCACCCATTCTGCGAGGTTCATGCGGCGGAATCACATCACCCGGATCGGGATCATTCAGCAACTCGGGGCCGAGCAGTTCAGCTATCATGCCCACCCAACTTGGCGCAGAAACAATGAAATGATTTCCGTCCCATTCACCAGTGCTACCGATGGCTCTAGGCTGAAGGTTCAGTTTCGTTTCTTCCCATAGCCAACCTGGCAAAGCTGGCAAGGCATCGTCCGGCTTGATGCCAAACACATCTGCGTTCTTTGTGTTCATGCTACGGAGCACGGTACGCACTTTTCCGTGATGGCAAGCAACAAGATATACAGCTAAGGCTGTCCAACCATCTTTCCCAAGCTGCCATTCTTGCCACGCTGCTAAAGCACTCGCAGCTTCATGCCTCATTCGCGGGCTGAATTGTGCGTTCAACTCCTTAGCAATCTCTCCCTTGGCTTTGGCGGAAAGAGAATGAGCCGATTCTTTTTCTTTGAGAGCGTATTTGATGTCGGGGAATTTAGCCCAAGGTTTTTTCTCGGACGGAAGCGTTTTTAATTCTTCAAGAAATTTTTGTACAAAGGCAGCTTTGTCTGGCTCCGGATTTTGAGTCAAGAAATGCTCGGCTTGTGCGGTTAATTTCGTGCAGAAATCTTTAACGGCTGCTTGCCATTGCTCAAAAGTTTTGCCTGTATCATGCCACCACGCGCCCTTAATAACTGATTGGCCCGCAATAACACATTCTTCGCCCAATTCCAGCTCAAGCTTTGCCACAATTTCTTTTGCCTCTGCTTCCGTGTCACGTAAATGCGCGGAGAGCGATAACCAATCCGTTTGACTCGGCTGGTCTTCATCTAACGAATCCGGTGCGGCCGCGTCGAAGCTGGGTAGTACTGGCATTAGTTTGTTGTCTTTTGGATTACCCGTCCAGCCAACACTCTCTGAATATCCGCCTTGTTCAATTGCAAGGAGCAGGGTCATGCCTGGACGTATTTCTCTATGCGTGCGTTTCTCCCAATCCCCCCTTCCATCTTTCGCTTCGCCATTCCACTCCCAAGCCACGCATTTCTTCGACTCAAGAAATCTCTCTAATTCATAACTGCGCACAGCGCACAACTCATCATGTCGTGGGCGCGGCATTCGTTTAGGCTTTACCTTGAAATCTCTCCAAAAAACCTGCACGTCGGCGTTCCGCTCACGATTGCGAACGAAGTGGGAAATATCCGTAAAACCACCAGCCAAATCGCGTTCGGTAGAAAACAGGCCATGAAGATCATGCTGTCGAATAACATGAGTATGTTCGTACCGGAATAGTTTGGCTCTTGCTTGCGGTGGCAAACCCTTGCGATATTCGTCAAGTTTTTCTGGGCTGACATTCTGCAATGAAGAAATAGCTTTCCTTGCCTCAGTCAATTCATCTTCATCGTAAGGTGGAGCAAGATTCTCTTTTTTGCCTTGTGGCACATCAATCCAAAGGACGTTGCCGCCTTCTTGATATTCGCCTTCCCGGTTACAACGTCCGAAGCGTTGAACCAGTGAAGGCCAAGGAGCCAGTTCTGTAAATAAGGTCTTCGCAGAGATGTCAACACCCGCTTCGATAACTTGTGTACTGATCACGATTGTCCCTGTTTCTCCTGCTGGAGAGAGTAGTTGCTTGATCTGTTCTTTTCTATCATGTGGCCGGAAGCGAGAATGAATGAGTATTAACTCTGCCGTCAGTTGTTTGGTCTGCAAGGAATTATAGAGTTCTCGCGCTCGCTTGACGGTGTTAACGATCACTAAAGTTCTTGAGCTTTCCTCGTGAGCAGCGGTTATCTCTGCGACTAATTTTTCAGTCTCACCTGCTTTTGCCTTCGCTTGCCGCAAGTGTTTGTCGGCCTTCCACCTATCGCTGAGTGTATCCGACTTAAAGTCTTCATTCGTGAGCGTTAACGGTTCGCCCTTCGCGTCGGACGCCGGATCAAAATCAGCAGTCATCAACCATTCTGCTTCCATCGTCGCGCTCATCCAAATCGTTTTCGCTTTACCGAAAGCGCCAAGTATTCGCCGGAAACTCTGTAGTTGCAGTGTAGTCGCTAATCCGCTGCCCAACAATTGCACCTCATCAATCACCCAAAGGCAATCGTTGTTGAGCAGACCGAAGTGGACGGGCCATTTGTAGCGGCTCATGGCGTAGCCGCGATTTAGGGCGCGCGAAAGCAGCATGTCTTGTGTGCCGATGATGATGCACTCTTTTTCCGGCTCCGATTCCCATTCATTGTCCACATCACCACCCATCAAAACGTGAATCGACGGCGGAGCCTTTTCAGCTCTCGCGTATTCCGCTTCAAGATTCTCGACTGCCTCACGTGCCACCTTTCTGGTCTGTTCGACGAGCGTCCTCATCGGTAAGCAATACACTAGCCGCCGCCCGACGCTCTCGGGCGTCTCCAGCCTGCGCCACAACCACGCGCCGAGAATCGCGGCAGTCTTGCCAGCCCCGGTCGGTACGTTAATTAAGGAGGGCACCTCCGCATCCATTGCAATACGACGCTGATACTCGAAGGGTGCCCCACGTTTGAACGCTAACTCGAAGAAGTTATCGTATTTTCGGGTCAGTGAAACCATTGTTTGAGCCTTTAGAGCCGTCTGTGTGGTGTAACGGAGATTGAGGCTACGGCATCCTCTTATGAGCGGCAGCACTATAACTCATGCGCAATGATCTGGACATATATTTAGTCAGCAGTTTTCCCGACTTATTCGTCGGCTTGTTGAGTAGTGACTTCCCGCTCTCCGTAAGACGACGGGAACCCGTTTTTGCTGCACAGCGTGCCAACTTCGCTATGGGATGTATAAGTAACCGTCGCGCGCGGTGACCGACAGCGTTCTGGCCTCACCTTGAGAAAAATTTTCGTCGAGCGCGGTCAACCCAGCCTTTTTACTCAATAATTACAGGTAGCAAGAATCGGAAATTTTTTTGAAATTCTTTTAGAGAGCCGCCGGTCGTTATATACCGGGCCCAAAAAGTTTCCGTTTTGCCGTCAAACTTGCTTAAATACACATGTGTCGTAAGCCGCAGTGAGTTTTTGCGAGAGAGTTTCCGGTTTGCGGCGTTGTTTTCTACTTAACTCTTGAAGGGATAAGCTCCGATGCGTCCTCCGCCGTCCCGCACAGGAGCCTCTACGAACAAGGATGTCCGCCCTCTGACGCGCCGCTACGCCGACACGGGTGCGCCCTATGAGCGTTTGCCAGAGGTGGAAGCACAGGTACGTCGTGCGCTCACGCTCGAAGAGCAGGCGCTCGCCGCAGAGATGCACCCTGATTATAAATCTCCCGAGCACATCAAGGATGAGACACTCTGTTATCTGATACGGGAGAGGGTGCGTGCCGGCCAGCATGAGGATGCTAATCACATCGTGGAAATTTTATTGCGCCGGCACGCTCGAACGATCAAGAGCCGTATAGGGCGCGGAGGGGTTGACGAACGGCACCGGGAAGATTGCGCCGGGGAGGTCGTGATCCAACTGTTGACAGAACTTTTTGACGTGGAGACGGACCGCAGCGATTTTGCACAGGTCCGTTTCGGACTTTACTTCAAAAGGGTGTCGGATGGAGTGATAGGCAAGTTTCGCAGCCTTCAAGAGCGCGAGCGGCAAGCTGAAAGCGTCGCATATCCGCGCGACGATAGGCCGGAAGAGGTCGATCTGCTTGACACTCTTGCCGATGAACGTGCTCTGTCGGCCGAAGACCGCATCTTGATGCGGGACGCGCTCGTGCATCTCCCGGGCCACCTGCGCGAGCCTTTCATACTGCGTCATTTCGACGGCTGGCAGGTCGAATCGGATTCGCCGTCTGAGCCTTCGATCAGCCGCCAACTGAACGTCACGCCGCGCACCATACGGAACCGCCTGAGGGACGCCGAAGCGAGCCTGCGTCGTTGGCGCGAAGGAAGATAAAGACTAAGGGTCATAGGCGCGACGTACGGAAAGGCTTCCCGCACCTCTATGAGCGTGGCTCAGTTGAAGTAAGTGAGGGGGTTGAGATGAGCGACGACCGACAAGTCGAAACGCTGCCGACGCCGGAGCAAGTTATCGAAGCGTACTTGTTGCGTCACGAAGAGGCGACGAGGCAGGCGGGCGACGACGCGGTTGAGGTAGCGCGTGCCGCGCGCGCTGTGCTGACGGATTTCATGCGCCGCTACCCGCACGCCGCCAGCGCCCTTGCGGATTCGGCAGCCGTCGCTAGCATTATCGAAAACTCGCCCGACACGGAAGGTCAGTCAGAGAGTGAGAGGCTAACGGAAGAAGAAGACATCGTCCGTCGCGGGATAGAGGCGGCCACCCGCCTGCTCGCCGCGCGTCAAACGTCGACTACGCCAGTAGAAGCCACGCCGCTGTCCGGGCTGCGAAAGGAGGCCGAGGCGCGTGGGATGACGATTCAGGCTCTCGTGTCGGCGACACGCCTGAGTGTGCCGCTGCTCGTCAAACTTGACCGCCGCCTGATTCACTTCGCCTCGATTCCGAGCCAGGCGATTGAGCGTATAGGCGCAGAACTGGGGCGCAGCTTCGAAGCCGTCGCAGCGTACCTCCAAGGCGATCCACAGTTCGCGTCTCAAGCATCTTTTCGGGCCGACGCCGCGCCGCGGATGCCCGGCCAGCAGGATTTCTTTGAAGCTGTCGAGACTGACTTAACGATGGACGAGACGCAGAAGGCCGAGTGGTGCAGATTTAAACACGCGCCTGAAGATTGAGCATTAAACTACATTCGTACCAATGCCTCACTGGTCTTACATCCATGCTCAAGCCCGACTGCGTCATCGTGAAGTGCTGGCTTACGCCGCGTGCGCCGCTCCGCACTCATCCTCCGGGGAAATGACGGCCGAGCAGTTTTTGGCCTACGCCGAGTCTCTGACCGGACTCGTGCGCGTTCCTCTGCCATCCGGCGACCCTTTGCTCTACGGCGCGCGGGCGACCTTGGATGACGGGTTCATTTACTACGACGCAGAGACGACTCCTTGGCTCGCTCTCTACTATCAAGCACATGAATTCGCCCATCACTGGCTTCATAACGGAGGGTCGCTCTGCTCGGGCGAGGATGTAGACTTCACCGACTCGGAAGACAAAGCGCTGTACGGCGAGGGGCGCATAGAGGCTTACGGCCCTCACCAGCGGCGCGAGACCGAGGCGAACGTCTTCGCACGCGAATTCCTCTTGCCGGGCGACGAGCTTCGACGTTTCTACCTCGAAGAGGATTTGAACGCCGGGCGGATCGCCTCTCGCTTCGGGTTGGCGCTCGATTTCGTGCTGCACAGCCTCGCCTACGCGCTTCTGGCCCCAGACGTTGAAGATGCATTTAATGCATCGAAGATTGAAGACGAGTCAGAGACGCAAGGCGCAAACTCGCTGACGCTCGACGAAAGCCAGCGTGCGGCCGCTCACAGCGCGCACACGCCGCTGCTGGTTGCCGCTGGCCCAGGCACAGGCAAGACGCGCACGCTCGTGGGGCGTATCCTTCACCTGCTGGACAGAGGCGTCACGCCCGATAAACTCGTCGCCCTCACCTTCTCGAACAAGGCCGGGGAGGAGATGCGTGAGCGCGTCGAAAGATTTGCGCCCGACGCCGCGCCGAAGATTTGGGTCGGTACGTTTCACGCCTTCGGCCTAGAGCTTCTGCGCCGCTACTGGCAGCAGGCCGGGCTCCCGCCGCGCGCCCGCGTGCTCGACCCGGTTGACGCGCTCTTCATCCTCGAACGCAGTTTGCCGCAACTCGGCCTCGACCATTACCAGAATCTCTACGAGCCGACGACGCACCTCGGCCCCATTCTCGCGGCCATCTCGCGCGCGAAGGACGAACTTGTCTCGCCCGACAAGTATGCGGAACTTGCGGAGGCGATGCTCACGAGCGCCCGCAGCGAAGGCGATGCGGGAGTGACGCGCAGGGCCGAGCGAGCGGCTGAAGTGGCCCGCGTCTACCGCTTCTACCAGAGTCACCTTGAGCGTGAAGGGCTGCTCGATTTCGGCGACCTGATCTTTCGTACCGTGCGTCTACTGCGCGAGCGGGAGGATGTGCAAGCCGAGGTTCAGGCGCAGTACCGCCACGTGCTGGTTGACGAGTACCAGGATGTCAACCGCGCATGCGGCGTGCTGCTCGGACTCCTGGCGGATCGGGGTGAAGGCTTGTGGGTGGTCGGCGACGCCCGGCAGGCTCTCTACCGCTGGCGCGGCGCGGCGCCCGCTCAAGTCCGACACTTTCTCAACGACTTCCCGCACGGACGCACGCAGGCTTTGACGGTCAACTACCGCTCGCTGCCGCCGATTGTGAGTCTCGTCTCCGCGATGGCCTCGCAGATGCGCGTCCTGCCTACAACCGACGGCCAAACGGAGGCGGATGCAAAGGCCGAACGCGCCGACTTTTGCTCGTGGCACGCACATCGTCATGAAAGCGACGCGACTCAAGGCGAAGTAAGCGCGGTCAGCTTCGAGATTGCGACGGACGCCGCCGCGGAAGCGCGCGAGGTAGCTCGGCTGATAAAGTCACGGAAAGAGGGCGGCATACCTTTCTGCTCCCAGGCGGTTATCTGCCGCAAGCACTCGCAACTCGCCAAATTTGCCAGGATGCTCGAAGCGGAAGGCGTACCCGCCCTCTACCTCGGCGACATCTTCGAGCGAAGCGAGGTGCGCGACCTGCTGGCCCTCCTCGCCCTCGCCTGTGACGGGATCGGCCGCACGCTCCCGAGGGTCGCACGCTTCCCCGAATACAACATCCCGCTCCGTGAAGTGCGTGCCGTTCTGCAAGACGCGAAAAAGACAGGACGTAAATTTCCCGGCGCGCTCACATCGTTCAGGCCAACGAAGGATGTGGGCGTGATCGCACGCGATGAGATTAGAAGAGCTATGACTGAGGCGGATGGGACAGAGAGCTTAGCGTCAGAGGAGGATGGCGCCGGTAAGGAGGGACTAGCGCGTCTAATTTATCACCTCGCACACGTCGCTCATCTACAGTCGGCGTGGAAGATGCTCGCCAACTACCTTTTCGTCCGCAGCCGTTATCTAGCGCCCCTGCTTGCCGACAATTCAAGCGCCGGGACGCAGAGGCGCCTGGCCGTCTGTCAACTGTTGCAGTTCCTTCACAACGAAGGGGCGCGCGCGGTCGAAGCGACTAACGATCCGGACGCTCGGCGCGCGATCTTACGTTATGTCCGCCGCTTGAAGAGTCTCTCCGAAGACAAGAGTTTACGCCCGATCCCCACATCCGCCGAAGGGCTGGACGCGGTTCGCCTGACCACGGTACACGGCGCTAAAGGGCTTGAGTGGTCGTGCGTCTACCTGCCGTATCTCGGCAGAGGACATTTTCCGGCTAAACGACAACACGAACTCTGTCCCCCGCCCGCCGGGATGGTCGAAACATTTCCCGACGGCGAGGAAGGTGCCGACGAAGCTCAAAAAGATTCGCACCTGGAAGAGGAGGAATGCCTCTTCTTCGTCGCTCTTTCGCGCGCCCGCGACAGCCTATGCTTATCGCGCGCCGAGCGTTACGGCGGCAACAACAGTAAAGCCTCGGAGCTTCTCGAAAAGATCGAAGAGCACTTGCCGCGCGCCGCCAACGGTCCGGCAACCTGGTCTACTGAGGTCGAGCAGGATGTAACCGCCGTCATCTCAGAATCCGCGCAGCAGGCGGCCGATACCAAACCCCTCTTCACGGAGCGACAGCTCGGCGCGTATCTCAAGTGCCCGCGCAAATATTTCTACGAGCAACGACTGTATCTCAGCGGCAGGGGTCAAGAGACGGCTTACCTGCGCTTTCACTCTTGCGTTTACGAGACGCTGGCATGGCTCGCCGGAGAGCGTATGGCGGGACGTTTGGCGGAGGACTCGGTTGCAGTTTTTCAGGAGGACGCTCAAGCTCAACTCGCTCGCTTGTGGAGGGTGAAAGGCCCCGTCGGGCATGTTTATGAGGCGTTCTACCGCGGGCAGTCTGCGCTGATGGTCGTGCGCGCCGTGCGCCACTATGCGCGCGCACGCGGGCGACTTTTCCAGCAGACGTGGCTCATTGAACGTCCGGGCGCGTTCGTCAGCCTCACACCGGATTATGTGGAGTTGATAGAGGAAGCAAACAGCGCGACCCTGCTCTTCCGCCAGACGCGCACCGGCAGGCCGCCCGCCAAAACGCCCGACGAGGACATTTACGCGCTCTTCTACGCCATAGCCGCCGAGCACTTCCCGCAAGCCCGCCTGCGTGTCGAGGTTCTATACCTCTCGACCGACGAAACCATCGAACTCAACTTGAGTCGGCGCACTATCAACACGCGCCTCAAGCACTACGACGACGCCATCGCGGGCATCCTCTCCGGAGAGTTCCCGCCGGAAGTCTCTGATCATCAATGCCCGCGATGCGCGCACTTCTTCACCTGCCCGAAGGCCGAAGATTAAATTTTCAGAGGAAGAATTTTTTTTCGAAAACCCGTTTCCGCTTTTCGACGCCTCCCGCCATTAACACCAGCGAGAGGGGAGATAAGTTGCGTGAAGCGGCTTAGGGCCCAGTCACGGACATTCGATCAGATTCTCACACGGCTCGAAGCACAGAACGCCGAGCAGCTACGTTGGGTTAGAGGTCAAGCTCCCGATGAGTAGACATCGCATTATCACCATTGACTGTGAAACACTGCCCGGTCTTATGACCGAGCAGGCAGACGGAGAGTCTATTAGTCCCACGAACTTGCGGGACTCCGACCATCAGTATGGTGCTCCGGCAAGCACTGCCGCTACGGCGGGTGGACCTTCTGCCGGTCGAGATCATCAGCGCAGTTCGCTCAACGGCGACACCGGGCGGCTGCTCTGCATCGGCTTTATCGATGAGGGGTGCGGGCGGAAACCCGTGAAGGGCGTGCTCGGCTGGGACCGCGAGCGAGGCTGTTTTTCTGATAACGAATCCGAAATTCTGCGGGATTTCTGGGAGATGATGCGGACATTCCGCCCCTGTCTTGACCGCATCGTCGGCCACAATATCTACAACTTCGATCTGCGTTTTATATACAAACGCTCGGTCGTCTGCGGCGTGCGCCCTTCAATCAACCTCAACTTCGCCCGTTACCGAGACCAACCCATCTACGACACGATGTGCGAGTGGGAGAAGTGGCACCTGCGCGACACCATCAGCCTCGACCGCTTGGCGCGAGTGCTCGGTCTCGAATCTCCTAAGACAGACGAGTGTAACGGCTCGCGCATCGCCGAGCTGTTTGCGCTAGGCGAGCATAAAACGGTTCGCGATTACTGTCTTAGGGACGTGATAACGACGCGCCGCATTTACCGCCGGATGACGTTCGCCGACACTCCACCTTCAAATCCTGCGCCAGCGCTGGAACAACAAGACACTCTATACGAAGCCATCGGCCAGCCAAACTTTAGCTAACAATCCTGCCCAAGGGATAGAACCTGCCGTTGAGCTAACTTCTTCAGAAAGGCTCTGCGCCCATGTCAAGCAGGTGCCTATTCTCAGGCACGTGGAGCGTAAGAAGCTGCGCTCCACGTTTGAGAATTGTTTGCGCCAGCTTGGCTGTACGCCCCCCCGGCTCAGCGTGAATGATAAGCACGCGGTCGGCAACCGCAGCGACGAATTCGTTGCGCCGGGCAGCTAGCCGCGCGGTAATACGTTCCTCGTTCGAGGCAAAAGGCGAAATCACCAGCAGGCGCTCGTCTCTGAGCGCCTGCTGCCACGCAGATGGCATGCGCATCTTGTCGATGCTGCGCGCGGGACAGACGACGATGCCGCCTTGTCCCTTCATCAGCGTCAGCAACGCCTCCTGCTCAACGGGCGAATGAAACCCGCTGATGACAGTTTGCCGTTCATCACGTAATTTGCGCAGTGCGTCGTAGGAGCTGAGTATTAAGCTACCCGGGCACCTCGTAGAGCAGAAAAGCGCGAGGGGGTCGTGCTGTAAGAGACTAGGATTGCCTAGAGCCATGAGGCGCGAAATTGACGCGAATCTGGGGGACAACTCGAGTGCCGCAGTGCAATCAACAGGCAACGGCAGACTGGTTTTGAGTCTCACGGGAATCCTCTCTCTCTGTTACGCGCCTCTACTCGTCAGACTCGGCCTCCGCGCTGCCCATCCGGTACTTGATGTCATAGTTAATGACAAAGTCCAGTTCTTCATCCGTAAAGCCGTAATGCTCTGCTAACACACGGTCAATTTCATCAATGATGAGCTTGGACTTTGCACCGTAAAATTCTGCGTAGCTGATTTTGTTACCGTCTGAGGTGTTGATAGTTTTCGTTTCGGCATTAGCTTCAAGGCTCGACATCAACTTCACACCCAACCTGTAAAGGGACGCATCGTTAATAATCGCCTTGTTAATCGGGAAGCCTGAGGCAAGTGTGTCGCTAAGATGAAAACAGTCCCCATATGCGATGAAGTATGTGTAAAAGAGACTGCTGTTGAGCAGAGCGCAAATGATGTGTGCTGTCTCAAGTTTATCGAAGTATAAATACCGCCCGTGTGCTGGTGCGCCGACGATATCGTTTTTCGCATAATAAGGTAAGCCAACAGTCGCCTTAGTCCAATACTGAGTAGCCTCTTGGTAAAAGACGAAATGCTTCGTTGCTCTCCTGCTCAAAATATTTCCGACGGTTTTTCCCCCAATTTGTTTTATCTTTCGGAAGATCGATTCCTCTAGCGCATTGGCGTATTTGGGGAACTGGCCGGCATAAAGCGGTTCTTCCAGCAACTCAGCGAACTCTAAATTAGCAAAAAGGATTTCACGCACCTGCGTCGCCCAGCGTTGGTAGCGAGTGGTCACCAATACGGAACGGTCGATGCTCCGCTGTTCCTGTGAAACAAAGATTGTGCTCCGGCAGTGTTGCAATCCCTCGAAAAGTTTTCCTGGGCGATCGTCAAATGTAATAACTGCGAGTTCCTTACTTCTCTCCCGCAGCAGCGAGCGGACAGTACTCATGCGTGAAGAGCTTGCTAAAGGCAGTTGCACGATGAAGCTCGTCCGGCCGTTCGCAGAACGGAGGTTTAATGCCCGCTCGGTACATATCCCGTGCAAATTACCGCAAGCTTCGGAAGAATAGCCGCGTACCGTGTAAACTTTTTTGACTGCTGCGTATTCTTTCCAAGGCGGATTGCCGATAACCACATCGAAGCCACCGCCTGTAATAATGCCGTAGAACTCCGTAAACCAGTGGAACGGTTGGTGGCTCCTGCGCCATGCCTCAAACTCTTTGTGCTTGTTCGGATCTTTGCCATAAACTTCAGCAAGATAGCGATCGAGTTTATCTGCTAATAGATCTAGGCGACGGCGCAACTCGCGTTTAAACTCAGCTTGTCTCCCGTCCTTGTAATCATAGACGGTCTGTATTTGCCGAAAGCGTTTATAAGCTCGGTCCGCTTCGCTCGCGTCTTCTTCAATCTGATGTAGCGTCTCTCCCGCACTAAAATCGAGCCTCACTGCGAGCGCATCTTTCACTTCGTCCAAGCTTGCAAATCCTACCAAGGCGTTCCCGGCGCGGATGTTGAAATCGATGTCGGGCAGCGGCTCAAGCCCCATGTTATCCCGCCGGTCGTCGCGCTCCACGTGTGCGACAAGTTTCAGGAAGAGGCGCAGCTTACAAATCTCCGTCGCCTCCTGCATGATGTCCACGCCATACAAGTTACCAACGATAATAGACTTCAAGACGTAGTATTCGGGGTTAGGGTGTTTCTCTATTTCCCTCAACACGCGCCGGAAAGCAGGGTAAGTCGCCGTGCGCCCCTGATGGTCTGCATCTTTGACGAATGCCTGCATCCGCTCGATGCACTTCTTGACGAGCGGCTCAAGGACGTTGAGGGCCTCGAATAAAAAAGCGCCGCTACCACACGTCGGGTCTAGCACGCTTAGGCCCTGCTCGAACTCTTCATTCGATTTCTCTGGTATACGGCCAGCAATCGCACGGTAGAAGGCGGCGATTAGGTCCGACCCCTCGTACGTCTCTAGCACGTCTTGGGCAAACTGTCGTATGTCTAGGTTGAGCGTAATGAGGTCGTTGATTACCGTGACTTCGCCGGCCGCGAGTTTGGCATGAACTTCTTCGTATCTCTTACGCCGCGCGACTACTTCACGCCAAGTCTCTGTTGGCAAGCCACACCCCGCGGACGCGGTCTTATTCCAGTCGGCGCGTTTTGAAACGTCGAGCAGACCAGCTGCGATGGAGGGGGGTAACTCGATCGGCTCATCAAGACGGCGTGGAGGTGATGCCAGAGCGTCCACGGTAATCCCGTGTCTAACTGCCTCGTAAATATATCGATCCGGCTGCTCGCGTAGCAGTTTCCAAATCCCATCACGTGGGTCGAATGCGTTAGCACAAAGTTTCTGGGCGCGGTCGAAGAGGAATGGAATGATCGTGTTCTTTGAGATATATCCAGTTACGTCAGGCTTGGTATAGTAGGCGCCTAACTGCTTCTGATTGACATACTTCTCGAATATATATCCGAGAAGGTCTGGATTAATCTCGCTCTCATCGCTGAGCAGCCGGTCGTCAAGCTCCCACTCCCACGCATCAAAAAACCGGAAGACCCGATCAAAGGCATTGTCAGGAATCTCAATAGAGCTACCGCCGCCGGTGGTCAGCAGAGCCCCGCCTGAAACGGTAAGCCTTTTACTTGCAGCA
>JAFAZX010000041.1 GCA_019239425.1 Acidobacteriota bacterium | reverse complement strand
CGGGCGCGTCCCGCCCGCCCGCGATCAAGACCTGGTCGCGCCGCTCGACCATCACGCCCGACTTCGTCGGCCTGACCTTCGGCGTCCACAACGGCAAGCGCCACATCCCCGTCTACGTGACGGAGAACATGGTCGGCCACAAGCTCGGCGAGTTCGCCCCGACGCGCACCTTCAAGGGGCACGCGGGCACCAAGGCGGAGAAGACTTCGAAGAGAGGGTAAATGGTCAATGGTAAATAGTGAATAGATAAAACCACCATTTACTATTCACCATTTACCATTTACTGAGGTTCGAGAGATGGAAGCGATAGCGAGTGCAAAATACCTCCGCGGGTCGGCGCAGAAGGCGCGGCTCGTCGTTGACATGATTCGCGGCAAGCGCGTGGGCGAGGCGCTCGCCATACTCCAGTTCACCAGCAAGCGCGCCGCCGGCCACATCGAGAAGTGCCTGCGCTCGGCCATCGCCAACGCGACCGAGAAGGCCGAGCGGCAGAACGTCGCCGTCGACCCGGACGACCTCTTCGTCAAGACGGCCTTCGTCGACATGGGGCCGACCAAGCACCGCCGCCGCGTCCGCCCCGCCCCGCAGGGGCGCGCCTACCGCGAGCAGCGCCACTTCTGCCACGTGACCGTCGAGGTCTCCACGGGGCAGGAGGAGGGCACGGACGCGAAGGTTAAGGGCAAGCGCGCCAGGGCCGTCGCCGAGGCGTCGCCGAAGCCGGCCGCCGCATCGAAGAAGGCCGCGCCGAAGCGCGCCTCGAAGGAGCCGGCCGAAACTTCACCGGCGGAAGAGTCCGCGACTCAGGAATAAGACTGGGTTCTGGGTTCTGGGTTCTGGGTTCTGGGTTTTAACCAGCACCCAGCACCCAACACCCAGCACCCCTTTCAGGAGAAGATTGTGGGTCAGAAAGTTCATCCGTACGGCTTTCGCCTCGGCTACAACAAGGACTGGCACTCGCACTGGTTCGCGAAGAAGCAGTTCGGCGACTACCTCCTCGAAGACTTGAAGCTCAAGCGCGAGATGAAGAACCGCTTCGCCGGCGCCGGCGTCTCGCACGTCGACGTGGAGCGCGCGGCCAACCGCCTCAAGCTCATCATCTACACCTCGCGCCCCGGCATCATCATCGGGCGCAAGGGGGCGGAGATAGACAAGCTCAAGGGCGACATCGCCTCGCGCACGGGCAAGGAAGTGCTCGTCTCCATCCAGGAGATTCACAAGCCCGAGCTCAACGCGCAGCTCCAGGCCGAGAAGATGGCCGCGCAGCTTGAGAAACGCATCGCCTTCCGCCGCGCCATGCGCAAGACGGTGGAGGAGACGCTCCGCTTCGGCGGCCAGGGCATCAAGGTCAGGGTGGCGGGCCGCCTCAACGGCGCCGAGATCGCGCGCACGGAGTGGCACCTCCAGGGTCGCCTGCCGCTGCACACCTTGCGCGCGGACATCGACTACGGCTTCGCCGAGGCGCACACGACCTTCGGCGTCATCGGCGTCAAGTGCTGGATTTACCGCGGCGAAATCCTCGACCCGGCGGCGTCGATGGCGCGCGGGACGCAGCCCGACCCCATCAACGAGCCGCGCGCGGAGCGCGGCGACGGGCGACGCCCCCGGCGCGAGGACGGAGGCGGTGACCGCCCGCGCGGACGCGGTGACCGCGACGGTGGCGGGCGCGGGCCTGGCGGCCCCGGCGGGCGTGGACCGGGCGGCCCCGGTCGTGGACGTGGCCCCGGCGGCGGCGGCAGAAGATAAGAGAGGGTGAATAGTAAATGGTAAATGGTGAATAGAGTTTTTCGTCTTAGTCACCATTTACTATTCACCATTTACTATTTACGAGGGTATTCATCATGTTGATGCCGAAGAAGGTAAAGCACCGGAAGCAGATGAAGGGGCGCATGACGGGCACGGCCCAGCGCGGCGCCGAGATCAGCTTCGGTGAGTACGGCCTGAAGACCTTGGAGCCGGGCTGGATCACGGACAGGCAGATCGAGGCCGCCCGTATCGCCATGACGCGCCACGTCAAGCGCGGCGGCAAAATCTGGATTCGGATGTTCCCGGACAAGCCCATCACCAAGAAGCCCGCCGAGACCCGCATGGGCAAGGGCAAGGGCGCGCCCGACCACTGGGTCGCCGTGGTGAAGCCCGGCCGCATCCTCTACGAGATCGAGGGCGTGTCGGAGGAGATGGCGCGCGAGGCGATGCGCCTCGCCGCGCAGAAGCTGCCGATCAAGTGCAAGTTCGTCTCGCGGGTCGAGCAGGAAGGGGGCGCGGTTTAAGCGATGAAGAGACGTGACGATTTGGAGCGCCTGAACAACATGTCCGAGGAGGAGCTTCGGGAGGAGGCCACGCGGCTCAAGGAGTCGCTCTTCCGCCTCAACTTCAAGCTCGCCCTGGGCGAGGTGGACGCCGTCAAGACCGTCCGCCGCGAGAAGAAGACGCTGGCCCGCGTCCAGACCCTGATGCGCGCGCGGCAGCAGCAGGCTTAGAGAGGGTAAATAGTAAATGGTCAATGGTAAATAGAAACTGCTTTTCACCATTCACCATTTACCATTAACTATTCACCAGAGGTTGAGATGGCAGAAGAGAGCAAAGAAGAAGTGACGACGACCGACGCCGCGGACGCGGCCGAGGCGAGCGAGGCGACCGAGTCGGGGCAGACGCTGGCGCAGGCCGTCGGGTCGGGCGTGGACGCGCAGGCCGGCAACGCCGCGGGCACCGAGGCCAAGCGCACGACCCGCCGCGCCGAGAAGGTCGGCGTCGTGGCGTCGGACAAGATGGAGAAGACGTGCGTCGTGCGCGTCGACCGTCTGATCAAGCACCCGAAGTACCGCCGCTACGTCCGCCGCACCTCGAAGTTCATGGCGCACAACGAGAAGGGCGCGACCGTCGGCGACAAGGTGCGCATCGTCGAGACCCGCCCCATCTCCGCGCACAAGCGCTGGCGCGTCGTCGAGATTATTCAGAAGGCGGAAAAGTAAGGCTGGGTGCTGGGTGCTGGGTGCTGGGTGCTGGGTAAAACCAGAACCCAAAACCTAGAACCCAGAACCCGCGAACGGAGTGAGCACATGGCAATCCAGATGCAGACGTCGCTGGACGTGGCGGACAACTCGGGCGCGCGGCGCGTCGAGATGATCCAGACCATCGGCGGCTCGACGAAGGCGACGCGGGCTTCCTTAGGCGACAAGATTAAGGTGACGGTCAAAGAGGCCGCGCCCGACGGGGCGGTGAAGAAGGGGACGGTGCACAACGCCGTCGTCGTCCGCACGGTGAAGGAAGTCCGCCGCAAGGACGGCACCTACATCCGCTTCGACCAGAACGCGTGCGTGCTGATCAAGGCCGACGACACCCCCATCGGGACGCGCGTCTTCGGCCCCGTGGCGCGCGAGCTGCGCGACCGCAACTTCATGAAGATCGTCTCGCTCGCGCCGGAGGTTATCTAAAAATGGCACAGACGGGAACCAAGCGGGCGAAGGTGAGGAAGGGCGACCAGGTCGTCGTGATGGCCGGCCGCGACAAGGGCAAGCGCGGGCGCGTCCTCGACGTGAAGCCGCGCGAGGGCAAGGTCAGGGTCGAGGGCGTCGGCGTCGTCAAGCGCCACCAGCGCCCCAACCCGGGCGCCAACCGCCCCGGCGGCATCATCGAGAAGGAAGCCTACGTGGACATCTCGAACGTCCAGCTCATCGACCCGAAGGACGGCCGCCCGACGCGCGTGCGCTACGACGTGGCCTCGGACGGCACGAAGACGCGCGTGGCCTCGGGCAGCGGGCAGGCGCTCGACAAGGAATAGTTAAGCAGGATGCTGGGTGCTGGGTATTGGGTGCTGTTAAATAACTGCTTCAGCCCAGAACCCAGCACCTAACACCCAGAACCCTACAGGGCCGCACCCCCGGAAGCGCTGACAGGCGGGACCCGGGACACGAGATGCGGGGAGGTTTTAGAGACATGGCAGCCAGACTGAAAGAGCGTTACACGAAGGAGATCGCTCCGGCCATCGCCAAGGAGTTCGACATCTCGAACCCGATGGCGATCCCGCGCCTGGAGAAGATCGTCATCAACATGGGGCTCGGCGAGGCCATCGCCAACGCCAAGATCGTGGACACGGGGGCGGACGAGATTCGCGCCATCACCGGGCAGAAGCCCGTGACGACGCGCGCGAAGAAGTCCATCGCGTCCTTCAAGCTGCGCCAGGGGATGCCCATCGGGACGATGGTCACCCTGCGCGGCGACCGGATGTACGAGTTCCTCGACCGCCTGGTCTCGGTGGCCCTGCCGCGCGTGCGCGACTTCCGCGGCGTGAGCCCGAAGGCCTTCGACGGGCGCGGCAACTACACGCTCGGCATCCGCGACCAGCTCATCTTCCCCGAGATCGATTTCAACAAGGTGGACAAGACGCGCGGGATGAACATCTCGATTGTCACCACCGCGCGCGACGACGAGCAGGCCCGTGCGCTTCTCAAGGCGCTCGGCATGCCCTTCCGCCAGTAAGGCCGTAAAGCAGGAGAGTAGAGAAAAGAGATGGCGAAGAAATCCATGATCGCGAAGGCGAAGCGGACGCCGAAGTTCTCGGCGCGCGCCTACACGCGCTGCGAGCGTTGCGGCCGCCCCCGCGGCTACCTGCGCAAGTTCAAGCTGTGCCGCATCTGCTTCCGCGAGCTGGCGCTCCAGGGGCAAATCCCCGGCGTCGTCAAGTCGAGCTGGTAAAGAGGAGGGTTCTGGGTTCTGGGTTTTAGGTGCTGGTCAGCCGAATGCCTTAAACCAGCACCCAGCACCCAGCACCTAACACCCGTTTTTGGAGTTGAGTAATGACTGATCCTATTGCCGACATGCTGACGAGGATGCGCAACGCCATCGCGGCGAAGCACTCGCGCGTGGACATCCCGGCGTCGAAGCTGAAGCTGGAGATCGCCCGCATCCTGAAGGAAGAGGGCTACATCAACAACTACGTCGTCAAGGGCGAGGGCGTGAAGCGCACCATCCGCATCTTCCTGCGCTACGACGCGCGCGGCGCCAGCTCGATCACGCACCTCTCGCGCGTCTCGACGCCCGGCCGGCGCGTCTACATGGGCGCGACCGAAATCCCGAAGGTCCTGGGCGGCTACGGCGTCAACATCGTCTCGACCTCGCGCGGCCTCATGTCGGGCAAGCGCGCCCGCCGCGAGAACGTCGGCGGCGAAGTCCTGGCCGAAATCTACTAGGGTGCTGGGTGTCGGGTGCTGGGTTCTGGGTTAAGGCACTTGTCTTTCCCCGACACCTAAAACCCAGAACCCGGAACCCTTAACCGAAGGTTAAGATCATGAGTCGTATCGGAAAGAAAGTTATCGCGGTGCCGAAGGGCGTCACCGTCACGGTCAACGAGGGCGCGCGCGAGCTGGAGGTGAAGGGGCCGAAGGGCACCCTGCGCACCCCCATTCCGCAGGGCGTCTCCTTCAAGCTCGAAGACGGGGCGTTGCAGGCCGAGCGCGCCTCGGACGACTACCGCGCCAACCACGGCCTCGCCCGCGCGCTCGCCAACAACGCCGTCGTCGGCGTGACCGAGGGTTTCACGAAGCAGATGGACGTGGTCGGCGTCGGCTACAAGGCCGACGTGCAGGGGCGCAAGATCGTCTTCTCCTTGGGCTACTCGCACCCCATCGAGTTCCCCCTGCCCGAGGGCATCGAGGCGAAGGGCGAGCGTATCGCGGCCAAGGCCAGCATCCAGCAGTACCAGCTGACGCTCACGCTGTCGGGCATCGACAAGCAGAAGCTCGGCCAGGTCGCCGCGGAGATGCACGGCCTGCGCAAGCCCGACCCTTACAAGGGCAAGGGCGTCCGCTACGCCGACGTGCAGCTCAAGCTCAAGCCGGGCAAGACGGGCAAATAGTTTTTAGGTTTTAGCCCCGCGGTTCTCGTCGGAGAATCACCCCTTGCGGATGGGCCGCATCGGCATGCGCGGCGGCTAAGGGAGCGAAAAGGAAATGGCAAAGAAAGACAAAGCAGCGGTCAGGAGGGCGGTGCACACGCGCATCCGCCGCCGCGTGCGCGGCTCGCAGGAACGCCCGCGCCTCGCGATCTTCCGCAGCCTCAACCACATCTACGCGCAGGTCATCGACGACGAGCGCGCGGTGACCATCGCCTCGGCCTCGACGGTCGAGAAGGACTTGAAGGGCGCGACCGGCGGCAACGTCGAGGCGGCCGAGCGCGTGGGGCGCGCCATCGCCGAGCGGGCGATTGCGGCCGGCGTCGAGCAGGTCGTCTTCGACCGCGGCGGCTTCCGCTTCCACGGGCGCATCAAGTCTCTGGTGGACGCGGCGCGCGCGGCGGGGCTCAACAAGAACGAGCGCGGCGAAGAAGAGGGCGGCGAGTCCGAAGAGGGCTCCGAGGCCGCGGCCTAAGGGCAGTTTCCGAAAGGTGAGCAATGCGACAACCGAGACAGAGAATTCAATCGCAGGGGCTTGACCTGACCGACCAGGTCATCCAGATCAACCGCGTGACGAAGGTCGTCAAGGGCGGCAAGAACCTCTCGTTCGCCGCGCTGGTCGTCGTCGGCGACGGCGCCGGCCACGTCGGCTTCGGCACGGGCAAGGCGCGCGAAGTCCCCGTCGCCATCAAGAAGGCCATCGAGGCGGCCAAGAAGAACCTCATCCGCGTGCCGCTCATCAAGAACACCCTGCCGCACCCCATCATCGGTGAGTTCGGCGCGGGCCGCGTCCTGATGAAGCCGGCGAGCGAGGGCACGGGCGTCATCGCGGGCGGGGCCGTCCGCGCGGTCATGCAGGCCGCGGGCGTCCACGACGTGCGGACGAAGGTGCTCGGGTCGGGGAACCCGCACAACGTCGTCCGCGCGACCTTCGACGGGCTGCTGAACATGAAGGACCCGTTCGAGGTGGCGCGCCTGCGCGGCAAGCAGGTCGAAGAACTTTAAGAGGGTGCTGGGGACTGGGTGCCAGGTTCTGGTTTTAAACCAGCACCCAGTCCCCAGCACCGAGGTTTCAGAAATGGCTGAAGAGAACAACCAGCAGGAAGGCAGCGGGAAGATTCGCATCCAGTACTACCGGAGCGTTATCGCATTCCCGAAGACGCAGAAAGAGATCGTGCGCAGCGTCGGCTTCACGAAGCTCAACCAGATTCTGGAGCGCCCCGACACGCCCTCGATGCGCGGCGTCGTGCGGAAAGTTCCGCACCTCCTGCGGATAATCGAGTAGGTAAATAGTAAACGGTGAATGGTAAATAGAAACTGCTCTTAACCATTCACCATTTACCATTGACTATTTACTGAGGTTTCACAATGGCTATCGGTCTGAACAATTTGAAGCCCGCGGCGGGCTCGACGCACAAGAAGAAGCGCGTGGGGCGCGGCCCCGGCTCCGGGCTCGGCAAGACGGCCGGGCGCGGGAACAAGGGGCAGAAGTCGCGCTCCGGCTACTCGGGCAAGGTCGGCTTCGAGGGCGGCCAGATGCCCCTGCAGCGCCGCCTGCCCAAGCGCGGCTTCACGAACATCTTCAAGAAGCAGTGGATCGAGGTGACGCTCTCGACGCTGGAGAACAGCTTCGAGGCCGGCGACTCCATCACGCCCGAGACGATGCACGAGCGCGGCGTCATCGCCAAGGGCAAGCGCGACATCGTCGTGCTCGGCACCGGCGACATCACGAAGGCCCTGACCGTCTCGGCGCACCGCTTCACGAAGGGCGCGCGCCAGAAGATCGAGGCCGCGGGCGGCACCGCCAACGTCATCACGCCGCACCACAAGCCCGACGCCCTCGTGCCCGTCTCCGAGTAGGCCGGCCGGAAGGCCGCCTGCCGAAGGCCGACGGAAAGCAGACGCTGAGGACGCCGCAGAGGGCCGAACACCCTCCCCAAGCGTCTTCAGCGTTGTTTTGCTAAAAGAAGCCGTCAGCGCTCAGCTTTCGGCGGTCAGCTTTGATATCATTTCGACGCCTGACCGTTTGAACTCGGCCCGTTCGCCGACGAGAAAAGCTAAGTGCTAAAAGCTGAAAGCTAAAAGCCATGGAAAAGTTCTTCGCCGCCGTCCGCAACATGTTCAGCGTGCCCGACCTGCGTAAGCGCATCCTGTTTACGCTCGGGCTGCTGGCCGTCTACCGCCTGGGCGCGCACATCACCGCGCCCGGCATCGACCGCGACCAGCTCCGCCGCGTCTGGCAGGAGGTCGGCTCTACGCTCCTCGGCGTGCTCGACCTCTTCTCCGGCGGGAACTTCCAGACCATCTCGGTCTTCGCGCTCGGCGTGACGCCATACATCACCGCCACCATCATCACGCAGCTGATGACGACCGTCTTCCCGTCGCTCAAGCGTCTGCAGGAGGAGGGCGAGGCCGGCCGCCAGAAGCTGAACCAGTACAACCGCTACCTGACGGTCGTGCTCTGCATGTTCCAGACCTTCATCGTCGCGCGCTGGCTCCAGGCCAACAACGTCGGCGCGGCGGGGCCGGGCTTCATCATCACGACGATGATCACCCTGACGACGGGCACCATCTTCGTCATGTGGCTCGGCGAGCAGATCACCGAGCGCGGGGTGGGGAACGGCGTCAGCCTGCTCATCTTCGCGGGCATCGTCATCGGCCTCCCCACGCGCGGCGTCCCGCAGGTGGTCGAGCGCTTGAGGAGCGGGGACACGTTCGCCGTCATCGGCGTCATCGCGATGGCCGCGGTGCTCGTCGGCCTCATCGCCTTCGTCGTCTTCGTCGAATCCGCCCGGCGCAAGGTGCCCATCTCCTACGCCAAGCGGCACGTCGGCCGGCAGCTCGTCGGCGGGCAGCAGACGCACATGCCCATCAAGATCAACATGGGCGGCGTCATCCCCGTCATCTTCGCCTCGTCGGTGCTGGCGATCCCGCAGACCGTCCTCCAGTTCGTCTCCTTCGACCCGAACGTGCAGGACTGGCGCTTCAAGCTGCACAACTTCTTCACGGGCTTCCACGGCGGCGACCCGTACTACGAGCTGTTCTACCTCTCGCTCATCGTCCTCTTCACCTTCTTCTACATCACGATCATCTTCAACGTCGAAGAGGTGTCGGACAACCTGCGCAAGCACGGCGGCTTCATCCCGGGCATCCGCCCCGGGCGGAACACGGCCGAGTTCCTGAACACGATCCTGACGAGGCTGACGACCGTCGGCGCGCTCTACCTCGCGCTCGTCGCCTTCATCCCGCAGTTGATGCTCTCGGGCTTCAACGTCGGGCGCCTGCCCTTCTTCGGCGGCCGCATCGAGGAGTTCGTGACGGCCACGCCCGGCCTCGGCTGGATTCCGCACGGCATGGGCTACCAGTTCTACTTCGGCGGCACGTCGCTCCTGATTCTGGTCGGCGTCGCCATGGACACGGTCGCGCAGATCGAGTCGCAGCTCGTCATGCGCAACTACGAAGGCTTCTTCGGCCCCGGCAGTCGCCTGCGCGGCCGCAGGGCGTAAAAGGGTTCTGGGTTCCAGGTGCCGGGTGTTGGTAAAAACCTAACACCCAGCACCCGGCACCTAGAACCCAGAACCCCTCTATGTCGAAAATCATCGTCCTCATGGGTGCGCCGGGCGCGGGGAAGGGGACGCAGGCGCGCCTGTTGCAAGAGCGCCTGAGGCTGCCGCAGATTTCGACCGGCGACATGTTCCGCGCGCTGATGAAGACGGAGACGCCGCTCGCCGAGGAGCTGCGCCCGCTGCTCACGCTGGGCCGGCTGGTTCCGGACGAGTTGACGATCCGGGTCGTCCGCGAGCGCACCGCGCAAGCAGACTGCCGCGGGGGCTACATCCTCGACGGCTTCCCGCGCACGACGGCGCAGGCCGAGATGCTGGAAGGGCTGGCCGCAGAGCAGGGGCACGCGCTCCTCGCGGTGCTGGTGGACGTGCCTTACGACGTGCTTGAGAAGCGCATGACGGGCCGGCGCAACTGCCCCGTCTGCGGCGAGATTTACAACGTCTACTTCAAGCCGCCCGCGCACGACGAGGTCTGCGACCTGCACCCGGAGGCGAAACTCGTCCATCGCGCCGACGACAACGCCGACACGGCCCGCGACCGCGTCGAAACCTTCGAACGCGACACGCGCCCGCTCCTCGACTTCTACGAGACGACCGGGCGCCTCCGCCGCGTGGACGGCAACCGCGACGTCGAGGCCATCTACGCGGACGTGGAAAAGGCAGTAAATAGTTAGTAGTAAATGGTGAATGGATTAAGGCAGTTTCCAATTCACCATTAACTATTCACCATCGAATGATTATCGGGAAATCCAAGAGGGAGCTGGAGAAGATGCGGGCCGCCGGGCGGCTCGTGGCCGAGGTGCGCGAGGCCGTGCGGCGGATGGTGCAGCCGGGCGTGACCACGCTCGAACTCGACATGGCGGCCGAGAAGATGATCCGCGACGCGGGCGCCATCCCGACCTTCAAGGGCTACCACGGCTTCCCGTTCTCGATCTGCGCCTCGGTCAACGAGCAGGTCGTCCACGGCTTCCCCTCGGCCTACGAGCTGAAGGAGGGCGACATCTTCTCGCTCGACTGCGGGGTGACGCTCGGCGGCTTCGTCGGCGACACGGCGACGACCGTCCCCGTCGGCCGGGTGGACGAGGAGAGGCTCAAACTCATCCGCGTCGCCGAGGAGTGCCTGGAGCGCGCCATCCGGCAGTGCTGGCCGGGCAAGTATCTGGGCGACATCGGGTGGGCCGTGCAGGAGCTGGCCGAGGCCCACGGGTACGGCATCGTGCGCGACTACGTCGGCCACGGCATCGGCCGAAAAATGCACGAAGACCCGCAGATCCCGAACTACGGAAAGCCCGGGACGGGCATCAAAATACGTTCCGGCTACGTCTTCGCCATCGAGCCCATGCTCAACATGGGCACGCACAAGACCAAGACGCTCAAGGACGGCTGGACGGTCGTCACGCTCGACGGCCGCCCCTCGGCGCACGTCGAACACACGGTCGCCGTCACCGAGGAGGGGCCGGAGGTTCTGACCCGCCTCGCCGAGGCGGCGCAGCCGCAGGCGGAGACGGTCAGCGCCTGAAAGGGGAGAGGGGCCGCCCGGCGGTTTGGCGGCGGGTGGTAAGTGTGTTATTATTCGCAGTTTGCCGGCCTGGGTAGTTTTTGAGTTAGAGACACTCGCAGGGCTATGGCGAAAGAAGAAGCGATAGAGGTGATGGCGAAAGTCCTCGAGACCCTGCCAAACGCCATGTTTCGCGTCGAGTTGGAGGAGAGCAGGCACCAGGTGCTCGCGCACGTTTCGGGCAAGATGCGCAAGAACTTCATACGCATTCTGCCGGGTGACCGGGTGCTGGTCGAGCTTTCGCCGTATGACCTGAACCGCGGGCGCATCACGTACCGCTACAAGTGACCCGGCGCGCGCCGGAAGGGGTGAAGTGAGATGAAGGTTAGGGCTTCGGTCAAGAAGATGTGCGACAACTGCAAGGTCATCCACCGCAAGGGCGTGGTGCGCGTGATC
>JAFAZX010000026.1 GCA_019239425.1 Acidobacteriota bacterium | reverse complement strand
GCAGGCCGGCCCCTGGACGCACGCCGGGGTCACGCCCCGCTCCTCCTACATCGTCGAAGGGCTCGACAGCGGCAAACGCTACTACTTCCGCGTCGCCGCCGTCACCCTCAACGGCCAGAGCCCCTGGAGCAACCACGCCGTCAAGGTCGCCCCATAACCCACAACCCTTAACACACCGGAGGCGGGCAGCCCTTACGGCCCGCCCGCCTCCGCCTTGTCCCCACCGCCGCGCCCGCCTTACCATCACGAAGTCAGACCGTATGATTCGGCTCTCCACGCCCCCTTACGGAGTTCGACCGAACCATTCGGCAAAATAATAGTTAGCCCGCAAAACTATGACGCCTAGACAATGCGAAATTGCGGCGGAGGCTTACGCAGCCTCTCTCTTGGCCCAATCTGGCTATGATGTGTTGGTTCAGTATGGCGCTAATCAACCACACTATGATCTCGTTGCCAGTAAAGGCTCGATATTTCTTCCTATTTCGGTGAAAGGCAGTCAAGACGGTGGCTGGATGCTGGCGGTGAAGTACAAGCAGGAGGGAGCAACATATCATGATGCCATAGATAGCTGGCTAGCTGCGCAGCGGTCTGATGTTATCTTCATGTTCATTCAATTCTTCGGCGTTGGTGTAGGGGAACTACCGCGCTCGTACATTGCCCGCCCCTCAGAAATCGCTGCTCATATGAAGACGCAATGCCACGGCCGCGGACATGGTTCGTTGCAAGAAGATTATCGACGAAATCGGCCGGGATCGAAATACGACCACAAAATCCCAAGTACATGGTTGTTTTCGGAGAAGCGTCTCGAAGAGATTGCGATCTAACAACGGCGTGCACCCGACCGCCGACACGATAGTTCGTATCGGTAGCCGGTAGAAAGAGAGGCGGCGCGTCCGGTGATAAGCCGAGCGCGCCGCCTCTCTTTCTACCGGCTACTGACTACTGACCCGGCTGTTGCAGCTTGTGGCGGATGCTGATGCCGTCGTTAGCGAGGACGAGGAGGCGGCGCGCGTCGTAGAGCGGGAGGCTCGTCGGCGTGTAGGCGAGCACGTAGCGGTTCTTGCGCAGCTCGTCGCAGATGGTCTTGGCCGCGTCGCGCGAGTCGTTGACGGAGAGCACGCGGCCGCCCGTCCCCTCGGTCAACTTCTGGATGGCCTGCGCGGGCTTCAACTGGTCGCGGCGCAGCGCCCCGCCCGTGCGGTCGGGAATCTGGAGCGCGTAGACCGTGATGTCCTGCCGCAAAAGCTCGCCGTAGACCTTATCGAAGTGGGTGCGGCTGCCGCGGTCGAGCCCGTCGGCGACGAGCACGATGACGCGCTTGCGCACGCGGCCGACGAGCGGGCCGAGGGCGTCCGAGATGACGGCCGAGATCGCGTCGAAGAGGTGCGGCTCGCCGCGCTTGCGGAAGAGGGGGAGCGACGCCTCGACCTTCTTCGCGTCGTCCGTCCAGTCGGCGATGATCTCCGGCTGCTGGTCGAAGCCGACGACCATCACCTGGTCGCCCTCGTAAATCTCGTAGGCGAACTCGCGCGTCGCCTTCTGCAACCTCTCCACGTCGGCGCGCAGGCCCAAAGAGTTGTCCACGAGGATGACGATGCGCGCGGGCGTCGGGTCGGGCGTGAAGGCTTGAATCGTCTGCTCCTGCCCGCCGTCGTAGAGCGAGACCTCCTTCGCCGTGACGCGCTCCTCGGAGCCGTCCTCGCGCGCGGCCGTCACGTTGAGGAACATGCCGCGCTCTTTATTGATGTCGGCCTCGCCGCCCGAGTGCCGGCCCGCCTGCCCCATCGCCAGCGCCGCGAGCAGGAGGCTAAAGATGAGAACCGTCGTGTACGCCCTGAGGTGTGCGCGCATCCCCTGAACCTTAACCTTACTTCAGTCGCCCGCGGCGGAGGCGCCCGCCGACTTCTTCTCGCCCTTGGGCTCGGGCGTCGTCTTCGCCGAGTCCGACTTCGACTCCGAGGAGGACGAAGACGACTCCGCCTTCGTCTCCTTCGACTCTGACTTCTTCTCCTCTTTCGACTCTGACTTCTTGCCCGCGTAGTCGGTCACGTACCAGCCCGAGCCCTTGAACTGGAAGCCCGTGCGCGACCACTCCTTCTCAAGCTTCCCGCCGCACTTCGCGTGGCGCGTGAGGGGCTTGTCCGAGACCTTCTGCATCACCTCCATGTGCGCGCCGCACTTCTTACAGGAGTATTCGTAAATGGGCATCCCTCTCTCCTCTTATATACAAGCTGATTTTCGGTAAACGTCCCCGCAGAAATTATACGGACAAACGTTTCGGTTGCAAACGTCTTGCAACCTTCGATGCGCGTGCGCGCGTTCGCGTCTACTACGCCAGATTGACGCGAAAAAATGTCTTCGAAAAATCGAAAAATCTTGTCTGGCTTTGGTACGAAAAACTGACCCGACGGCTAGCTTTTCGGCTCTCAAGTCGGAAATCGGGGAGACAAGCTTTGGCCTGTCAGTGACTTACACGACGCGATTTAAAGACATACAGTTCAACCACTTAGATGCAATCAATTCGTGCGCACGAATGCAACTGGATCGCAACCTCCACATCTAAGCTTACGGTTTCGACAGGCTGTGCTCATCCGGAGAGTGTGAGCCGTTCGTTTCCACCATGCGTAGCCCCCAACCCCGTGCATCGCTGGCGATGTGCAAGTTAGGAATCGCCGACCTCGCTGCCTTTAGAAGCGAAACGCAGAGGTCACTAGCTCACATGGAGAACGACCGAGAATGCACTTTACCCCTCGTAAGCCCCTGCGCTCTTTTAAGAACGTCGTCTTCGCCGTCATCATCATGTTCGTCGTCTCGAACTTCATCGACAGCCCTTTCACGCGCGTGCTCGCGCCCGTCTCGGCCTCGGCGGTGAGCGCCGCCGTCTCCATCGACGACTACATCCCCGCGGACGTGCCCACGTCCGGCGACCACGACCTCGACCTCGTCATCGAGCGGACGGGGCGCAACCTCGGCGTTGACCCGCGCCTGATTCACGCCGTCATCTGGCAGGAGTCGAAGTACAAGACCGACGCCGAGTCGCACGTTGGCGCGCAGGGCCTGATGCAGTTGATGCCGGCGGCGGCCAAGCGCTTCGGCTGCGACGACCGCAACGACGTCGAGGGGAACATCACGGCCGGCACGAAGTACCTCCGCTTCCTCCTCAAGCGCTTCGACGGCAACGTCACGCTCGCGCTCGCCGCCTACAACGCCGGCGAGGGCAACGTCGATAAGTACGAGGGCGTCCCGCCCTTCGGCGAGACCCAGAATTACGTCCGCATCATCACCGGCCGCTACGGCAAGACCTACCACCCCGTGCTCACCCCCGAGGAAGCCTCCTCCTACTTCGACCTCCTGCCCTCCCGCTGACGCGGAAGGCAAAAGGCAAAGGGCAAAAGGCAAAAGGGAAGCATGAAGGACAGTGCGCCTCTCGTCTTCCCTTTTGCCTTTTGCCCTTTGCCTTTTGCCTTCACTCATCCGCCTTGCTATGATTTGCGCCCGACAAAAACTCCAAGGGGCGTGCGGCCGAAGTGGGGCGTGACTCTCTCCTCATCCGGGCGGCCGCCGCGGCCCGCGAGAGAGACTTTTCGAGCTTCATCCGAAGGAGAACCCGCAAACAGTTGTCCGCGCAAAGACCGATACCGGGCTCGAACGTGCAGACGCTCACGCGCGAGCGCAAGGCGCGGATGCACGAGGCGCGCGAAGCGCTCATCGACCGCCTGGCCCCCAACATCCACTCCGAGATCGACCTCGACAAGTTCCTCCACGCCGTCGTCGCCGAGCTGGGCCGCATCATGGACGTTGACCGCTGCGACGTGGTGCAGCTCGTCGGCGCGGGCGAGCTGCGCATCAGCCACGAGTGGCGCGCGGCCGCCGACGTGCCCTCGTCCCTGGGCACCTCCTTCCCCGTGGACTTCGGACAGCTCGCCGAGCGCTTCGACTTCGCGCGCCCCATCCGTCTCGACGACACGGCCGCGCTCGGCCTCGACCCGCGCGCGTCCCTGCTGCCGCCTTCCCTGGGCACGCGCTCGCTCCTCATCGTCCCGGTCGTGCTCGACGGGAACGTGCTCGGGCTGTTGGGCCTGCACGTGACGAGGGCCTTGCGCCACTGGGACGATGAGGAGGTCGCGCTCATCCAGTCCATCGCGCGCCAGATCGCCGTCGGCTACCAGTACGCGCGCCTCTACACGGACAGCCAGCGCGAGGCGAGCCGCACGCGCGCCCTGCTCGAAATTGCAAACCTGCTCAACTCGCGCTCGGACTTCGGCGAGCTGACCTCGCACGTGCTTGAGCGCGCCAACGAGCTGGTCGGCGCCGACTACTGCGCGCTCGGCGTGGTCGAGCCTTCGGGCAAGTCAATCAGTCTCGCCGCCTTCAAGGCCGCGCCGCACGCGACGACGCTGCGCGTGCGCGAGCTGATCGAGTCGCACGGCAAGTCCATCGACATCTCTGCCTTCCCCGCGGTCGTGGAGCTCCTGGCCGCGCCGCGCACGCTGCGCGTCATTGACTCCGACCTGCCCGAGCCCGTCCGCTTCGCCTTCAACGCGACGCTCGGCGGCCGCGCCGCGCTCGTCGCGCCCGTGACGATTCGGAGCCAGACCTTCGGCCTGCTCGGCTTCGTCTGGGGCGGGCCGCGCGAGGCGTTCGACGAGCATGAAGTTGCTTTGGTCGAAGGCATCGCCGTGCAGATCGGCACCGCCCTGGAGCGCGACCAACTCTCGGCCGAGGTGATGCGTTTGAGGAGCGCGCTGCACGAGCGCCACGCCGAAGACCGCATCATCGGCCAGTCGCCGGCGATACTGCGCGCGCGCGAGCTGGCCCTCAACGTCGCGGACACGCAGACCTCCGTGCTCATCCAGGGCGAGTCGGGCACGGGCAAGGAGCTCTTAGCCAACCTCATCCACTACAACTCGCGGCGCAAGGAGGGCGCGTACGTCAAGCTCAACTGCGGCGCGATCCCGGAGTCTCTGCTCGAATCGGAGCTGTTCGGCCACGAGCGCGGCGCGTTCACCGACGCGCGCCAGCGCCGCCGGGGCCGCTTCGAAGAGGCAGACGGCGGCACGCTCTTCCTCGACGAGATCGGCGAGATGAGTCTGTCGGCGCAGGTGCGCCTGCTGCGCGTGCTTCAGGACGGCGAGTTCGCGCGCGTCGGGAGCGGCGAGGTCTTGCGCGCGGACGTGCGCGTCATCGCCGCGTCGAACGTTGACCTCGCGCGCGCCTCCGAGCAGGGCACGTTCCGCCGCGACCTCTACTACCGCCTCTCGGTCTTCCCCATCCACGTCCCGCCCCTGCGCGAGCGGCGCGAGGACATCCACACGCTCGTCATACACTTCCTCGAACACTACAAGCAGAAGACCGGCCGCTTCGTCTCGGGCATCTCGCGCGAGGCCGTGCGCGCGCTCGTCAGCTACGACTGGCCGGGCAACGTCCGCGAGCTGGAGAACGCCGTCGAGCGCGCCGTCATCATCGCCTCGGGGCGGCAGATCGAGGCCGACGACCTGCCCGAGCAGATCGCCCTGGCCGCGCGCGAGGAGCGCACGCGCACACGCGGCGAGCGCGAGCGCGCCGCCTCCGAGGGGCGCACCGTCACGCTCGAGCTGGACGTGCCCGCCTCGCTCGACGAGATCGAGCGCCGCGCCATCGAGGCCACGCTCGACTACACCGGCGGCGACAAGACGCGCGCCGCCCGCGCCCTCGGCATCGGCCGCAAAACCCTCTACCGCAAGCTCCGCCAGTACGAGGGGGAGGCCGCCGCGCCGCACGAAGAAGACGGCGGGTGAGACGACGCGAAGGCCGCGGGCATCAGGCTCGCGGCCTTCGCCGAGCGCAGGCTCGCCGACAAGGCGCGCGGGCGAGCGCAAGGAACTGCTCTACATCACCGGCGCGATGCGCCACTTCCTGAAGGACGACGCCGGCGCCCTGAAGGACTTCCGCGAGGCCGACGGGCTGAAGTACGAGAGCAAGGAGCTGGGGCCGGAGAAGTTGAAGAACTACGACGACTTCCTCTCCGACCTCCTGCGCCAGTACTTCGAGCTGCTCGGCGCGAAGGCCGACAAGAAGCCGGCCGCCTGAAGCCAGGGGCTAGAGGCTAGTTGAGGAGTCATCTTCCCAACTAGCCTCTGGCCTCTGGCAACTAGTCTCTGCTATAGTGCGGGTCAGGTAAAACGGTTTCCGAAAACTCTCGCCGTGACAGTTCAGAGGCGACACTTCCCACGCAAGGAGGCGGGCGTTATGTCAGAGCATCAAGGGCGCGGCCGCGCGGGCGGCGACGGTGACGCGGGCGCGCGCCTGACCTACTTCGCCATCGGGGCGACCATCGGCGCGGTCGTCGCGCTGCTCTTCGCGCCGAAGTCGGGGCGGGAACTGCGCCAGGACGTGGCCGACGCGACGCGCAAGGGCGTTGACCGCGCGCGCGAGACCGGCTCGCAGCTCTCGGCGCGCGCGGGCGAGTATTACGAGACGGCCCAGACGCGCGCGGGCGAACTCGCGACGAGCGCGCGCGAGGCGGTCTCGCGCCGCGGCGAACTCGTCGGCTCGGCCATCGAGGCCGGCAAGCAGGCTTACCGCGACGAGAAGCGCCGCACCGAGTCCTCCGCGCTCACCGAGAACGAGCCCCGCGCCCTCGAAGGGGGGCAGTCCTGAAATTTTGATTTTAGATTTTTGATTTGCGATTTGAAGAAGGCCGCGGCGGCTGGCCGTTCAAATCAAAAATCAAAAATTGAAAATCTAAACTCCCTATGTCTTTCCCGGCGCTACAACTGAACACGCACGACCCGGCGTACTGGGTGCTGGTGGTCGTGGCCGTGTCGTTCGCGGTGATTGCGCTGGCGGCCGTCACGGTGGCCGCCGTGGTGGCGGTGCTGGCGGCGCGCGCGGTGCGGGTGGTGCGCAGCGTCGAGTCGAAGATCAGCCCGCTCGTCGAGCGCGTCGGCGTGCTGGCCGAGCAGGCGCAGGCCATCGCCGCGCAGGGGCGCGAGGTCGCGGATCAGGTGACGGTCATGTCGGGCCACCTCTCGACGGCGACGCACCACTTCTCGGAGTCGATGGCGCTCATCCGCGGCGAGGTCGCGGAACTGAAAGAGATCGTCGGGCTCTCGGCCGAGACGGCGCGCGACAAGATAGAGCAGATCAGCAGCTCGATAGACCAGACGCACGGGAAACTGATGGTGACGACCAACTACGTCACGTCGCGCATCATCAACCCGGCGCGCGAGATCGCCGCGATTATGGCGGGGGTCAGGCGCGGACTCGAAGTCCTGCTGGCCCCCGCCCCGAAGCAGATCAACGAATCCTACGCGGAGGAGGAGATGTTCATCGGCTGACCCCGAGCATCTTAACGCGCAGCAAGTGCGCCCGGACTATCCTCCGCGAGGGAGCAGGTAGTCCGGGCGATTTAGTTTCAGTAGGCAATAGGCAGTTGAAAACCTTGATGATGAGAAGTGTGGGTTAAATGCTCAACCCCCGCGACGCGGGGCGGCTGCCTCCTGCCATCTGCCTCCTGCCTACTAATTTTGTTTTGCCCTTTGGCTGCGCTACTATCGAAATTCACGAGGGACGCGACCTTATCATGTCAACACAGGCACCGCTTGAGCTGAAGAAGACTGTCAACCTGCCGAAGACCGGCTTCGCGCAGAAGGCCAACCTGCCGCAGGCCGAGCCCGCGCGCCTGAAGCGCTGGGCCGAGACGGGGCTCTACGAGTCGATCCGCCGCGCGCGTTCGGGGCGCGCGCGCTTCATCCTCCACGACGGGCCGCCCTACGCCAACGCCGACATCCACCTCGGCACGGCGATGAACAAGATTCTCAAAGACATCGTCGTCAAGTCGCGCACGATGCTGGGCTACGACAGCCCCTACGTCCCCGGCTACGACTGCCACGGCCTGCCCATCGAGCAGCACGTCGAGCGCACGCTCAAGGAGAAGGGCAAGAACCGCGCAGACCTCCCCGTCGCCAGCTTCCGCCGCATCTGCCGCGAGCACGCGGCCGAGGCCCTGAAGCGGCAGACGCGCGACTTCCAGCGCCTGGGGATTCTCGGCCTGTGGGAAGACCCGTACCTGACGATGTCGGCCCACTACGAGGCCGAGACGGCGCGGCAGTTCGGCCGCTTCGTCGAGCGCGGCTACGTCTACAAGGGCGCGCGCCCCGTCTACTGGTGCATCCACGACCAGACGGCTCTGGCCGAGGCGGAGGTCGAGTACCGCGAGCACACGAGCCCCAGCGTCTACGTCAAGTTCCCGCTCTCGGAGGACTCGGTCGAGGCCGAGGTCTTCAAGCGCGAGGTCTTGGGCAGCGAGGACGACCCGCGCAAAATCTTCTTCCTCATCTGGACGACGACGCCGTGGACGCTTCCGGCCAACCTCGGCATCGCCGTCAACCCGCAGTTCGAGTACGCGGCGATAGAGGGCCGGGGCGATGAGGTCTACGTCGTCGCCAGCGAACTCATCACGCACGTCGCGAACAAGTGCGGCCTCGGGCACTCCGAAGACCTGACGACCGGCGAGCCGCGCCCTTCGAACGAGGAGCCGAACCCTTCGACCGTCAACTGGCCGCCGAAGGTCTTGGCGCGCTTCCCCGGCGCGCGCTTGGACAGACTCGAGGCGCGACACGCGTGGCTCAACCGCCCCAGCTTGCTCATGCTCGGCGACCACGTCACGCTCGGCGGCGAGGCCGACGGCGAGACGGAACTGGACGTTAAGGACGCGCGCGACAAGAAGGCGACGGGGAAGGCCGGGACGGGCTTAGTCCACACGGCGCCCGGCCACGGCCACGACGACTTCGTCATCGGCAAGGCTTACGGCCTCGACATCTACTGCCCCGTCGACAACGCCGGCCGCTTCACGCAGGAGGTCGAGCACTTCGCCGGCCTGAGCGTCTTCGAGGCCAACCCAGGCATCGTCGAGTTCACGCGGGGCAACGGCGCGCTCCTCTTCTCGGAAGAGTACGCGCACCGCTACCCGCACTGCTGGCGCTGCAAGAACCCGGTCATCTTCCGCGCCACGCCGCAGTGGTTCATCTCGCTCGACGCCGTGGCGGGCGAGCCCGCGCCTCTGCCGGAGACGGACGAGGACGGCCGCCCCCTGACGAACTACACGGATAACGAGGCGGACGGGCCGGCCTCCTTGAGGGCGGGCGCGCTGCGCGAGATAGAGCGCGTGCAGTGGGTGCCCGCCTGGGGCGCAGACCGCATGCGCAACATGCAAAAAGGTAGACCCGACTGGTGCGTCTCGCGCCAGCGTGTGTGGGGCGTGCCCATCCCCGTCTTCTACTGCTCGTGCGGCGAGGCCGTGGCGGATAGGCAGACCATCGACCATGTCGCCGACGTCTTCGAGCGCGAGACGACCGACGCCTGGTACGGCCGCGAGGCGAAAGACCTCCTGCCCGAGGGCTACAAGTGTAAGGAGTGCGGCGGGACGGAGTTCACGAAGGAGACGGACATCCTCGACGTGTGGTTCGACAGCGGCGTGTCGTCCATCGCGGTGCTCGAAGCTTACGACGGCCTGCGCTGGCCCGCGGACGTGTACCTCGAAGGCGGCGACCAGTTCCGCGGGTGGTTCAACTCAAGCTTGATGGTCGGCCTCGCCGCGCACGACGCGGCGCCTTACCGCGCGGTCGTCACGCACGGCTGGACGCTCGACGCGCAGGGGCGCGCGATGCACAAGTCCGCGGGCAACGCCATCGCGCCCGAGGAGTTCGTGAAGGACTCGGGCGCAGACATCCTGCGCCTGTGGGTCACGTCCTCAGACTACCGCGAGGACATGCGCTGCTCGCCGGAGATTCTCTCGCGCGTCGCCGACTCGTACCGCAAGATTCGCAACACGGCGCGCTTCGCGCTCGGCAACCTCGACGGCTTCGACCCCGCGAGCGACGGCGTCGCGCTCGGCGACCTGCACGAGATCGACCGCTGGGCGCTGGCCGAGTTGGATCGTCTGGTCGAGAAGGCTCTGGAGGCGTACAAGGCCTACGACTTCCACGCCGTCTACCGCGCGCTGGACGCCTTCTGCACGGTGACGCTCTCGGCGCGCTACTTCGACATCACGAAGGACAGGCTCTACACTTCGGCGCCGAAGTCGGCGGCGCGGCGCTCGGCGCAGACGGCCTTGAACTACATCACCGACGCGCTCGCGCGACTGCTCGCGCCGGTGCTCTCGTTCACGGCCGACGAAATCTGGGAGAACCTGCCCGAGGTGAAGGCGCGCGCCGCGTCGGCGGATGAAGGCGGCGCGGTGCCGCCGTCAGTCCACGTCGCGGAGTTCCCCGTCGTGCTCAGCGCCGAGCGCGAGGCGGGACTGCTCGAACGCTGGGCCAGGCTCTTCGAGGTGCGCGACGTGGTGCTCCGCGCGCTGGAGGAGGCGCGCACGGCGAAGCTCATCGGGAGCGGTCTCGAAGCGCACGTCCGGCTCGAAGCGAAGCGCCCGACGTTCGAGCTGCTCGAGAGCTACCGCGAAGACCTGCGCTACCTCTTCATCGTCTCGCAGGTCGCGCTCACCCTGCTCGAAGCAGAGGCGGGCGAGGACGTGCGCGTGACGGTCGAGCGCGCGGCCGGCCGGAAGTGCGAGCGTTGCTGGAACTATTCGACGCTCACGGGGACGTTCACGCGCTACCCGACCGCGTGCGAGCGCTGCGTCGAGGCTTTGGCCGAGATCGAGGCCGAGGGGGGAGTCAGTTGAGCGAGCAGCGAGCGCAGGGCTTCTTCCGCTGGCGCGCGGCGTACCTGTTCGCCGCGGCCGCCGTCTACATGGCCGACCAGGCTTCGAAGGCCTGGGCCGTCAGCCGCCTGAAGGAGGGCGCGACCGTGCGCGCCTTCGACGGGCTGCTGCACTTCTCCTACGCGGAGAACCCCGGCATCGCCTTCGGGCGTCTGCAGGAGGGCGGGCAGTTCGGGCGCTGGATGCTCTCGGGCTTGGCGGCGCTGGCGGTCGTGGGACTGCTGCTCTACTTCTTCCGCACGAAGCGGACGGACGACCGCCTGCTCGGGGCCGTCGCGCTGCTGCTCGCGGGCGTGGCCGGCAACCTGACCGACCGCGTGCGGTTGGGGCACGTCGTGGACTTCATCGACGTCTTCATCGGCTCGTACCAGTGGCCGACCTTCAACATCGCCGACGCCTCCATCTGCGTGGGCGCCGCGCTCCTCGCGCTCGACCTGATACTCGAAGGTCGCGCGGAAGGGAAAAGGAAGAGAGAAGTGGGCAGTAGGCAGATGGCAGATGGCAGTAGCTCCGCGTCGCAAGGGTCGAATGATTAACCAAGACGCCCGACTCTGTCTTCAACCGCCTACTGCCGTCTGCCCACTGCCTACTATTTAAAAATGTACCCAGAGCTTTTTCGCATCGGCGGTTTCCCGGTCAACACGTACGGCGTGCTTCTGGCGCTGGCGTTCATGGCGGCGCTGTTCGTGGCGGCGCGCCTCGGCGGGCGCGACGGGCTGCCGCGCGAGCGCGTGTTCGACCTGGGGCTGTGGATGCTCCTGGGCGGCCTCGTCGGCTCGAAGCTGCTGCTGATGGTGGCCGAGCCGGAGTACGGGCAGGACTGGCACAACCTCCTCTCGATAGACTTCCTGCGCTCGGGCGGCGTCTGGTACGGCGGCTTCCTCGGCGGGCTGCTGACGGGAGTGTTGCTGATAAGACGTTACAAACTCTCCTTCTGGAAAGTGACGGACGCGTTCGCGCCGGGCGTGGCGCTCGGCCAGGCCATCGGGCGCGAGGGGTGTTTCGCCGCGGGGTGCTGCTGGGGACGCCCGACGGACGTGCCGTGGGGCGTCGAGTTCGGCGAGCTGGCGCACCGCATCACGGGCGTGCCCGTGGGCGTGCACCTGCACCCGACGCAGCTCTACGAATCCGTCGCCACGTTCTTCCTCTTCCTCTTCCTCTACTGGCTGCACCGGCGCAAGCGCTTCGACGGGCAGGTCATCGGCACGTACGCGGTGCTCTACGGCCTGACGCGCTTCACCATCGAGTTCTTCCGCGACGACCCGCGCGGCGACATCCTCGGCCTGACGACGCTGACGCACCTCTCGACCTCGCAGCTCATCAGCCTCCTCGTCGTCGCGGGCGGCATCGTCTTTCTCGTCCTCCGCCGACGCCGCGCGGGCCGCGCGGCCGCCCCCGCCGAAACCGCCAGCGCATGAGCGACGAGCAGGAGAAGTTTGAGGGCGAGCCGGAGGGCGAGTCGCTCGCGCTCGAAGTGCCGGCGGAGGACGCGGGCGCGCGGCTCGACGCCTTCCTCGCCGCGCGCGTCGGGGGCGTGAGCCGTTCGACTTTGAAGCGCGCCATCGAAGACGGCGACGTGCTCGTCGGCGGGCGCGCGGCGAAGCCCTCGCTCAAGCTGAAGGGCGGCGAGCGCGTCGAGGTCGAGCTGCCCGCGCCGCCGCCCTCCGAGGTCGAGCCCGAAGAGATCCCGCTCGAAATCCTCCACGAAGACGAAGAGGTCGTCGTCGTCAACAAGCCCGCCGGCCTCGTCGTCCACCCCGCGGCCGGCGTCCACTCGGGCACGCTCGCCAACGCCCTCGCTTTCCACTTCGGCCGGCTCGCCGGCGGCGGCTCTCTGCGGCCGGGCATCGTTCATCGCCTCGACCGCGACACGTCGGGCGTCATCGTCGTGGCGAAGACGGCGCGCGCGCACGAGAGCCTGTCGGAGCAGTTCCGCGCGCGCACGGTCTTCAAGTCTTACGTCGCGCTCGTCCACGGCGTGACGAAAGAGGAGAAGGGGAAGATCGAAGAGCCGCTCGCGCGCGACCCGCGCAACCGGACGCGCATGGCCGTCGTGCGCAGCGGGCGCGCGGCCCTCTCGCTCTGGCGCGTGCGGCAGCGCTTCACGCGCTTCACGCTGCTCGACGTGCAGATCAAGACCGGCCGCACGCACCAGATACGCGTCCACCTCACATGGATCAAACACCCGGTGGTGGGCGACGAGACCTACGGCGGCGGGCGCGACAAGACGCTCCCCGACTCGCTCTTGCGCTCGCGCGTCGCGGCCCTCAAACGCCAGTTCCTCCACGCCGAGCGGCTCGGCTTCCACCACCCCGCGACCGGCGAGTGGCTCAGCTTCACGGCCCCGCTCCCTCCGGAACTCACAGGGTTTCTCGAATCGCTGCAATAAGGACAGTAGGCAGTAGGCAGATGGCAGTAGGCAGCCGCCGCGCGTGACGCGTCTTGAAGAATTAATTCAGGCCGTTCTGATTAAGTTTCTTGACTGCCTACTGCCATCTGCCTACTGCCTACTTCTTCTGACCGCTCTTTCGGCGGTATACTATCGCACATCGGGGAAGCAACGACCGCGGCGGCCGTGGGCATCGAATGTGGTGCTTGAGTCGTCCGCAAGACCCGCGCTCCCCTTCATCCGTCTATGAAGAAAACCGCGAGACTGTTCATCCCCCTAGCCGCCCTCGCCTGCGTCGCCTTCGGCGCGGCCGTCTCGGCGCGCACAGAGCCGGGGCGGCCGCAGACGCCGGCCCCGCGGCAGACGCCCAGTCCGAGCCCGACGCCGCAGCGCGAAGAGGTCGAGGGCGGTGTCACCGTCTCGCGCGTCGTGCGCGTGCCCGTCACCGTGCTCGACAAGAAGGGCGTGCCCGTGACGGGGCTGACCAAGGAGAGTTTCTCGGTCTTCGAGGAGAAGCGCCCCGTCCAGTTCGACTTCCTCGGCGAGATCAAGGAGCTGGAGAAGCTGCCCATCTACATCGGCGTGCTGATGGACACCTCGGGCTCGACCGCCGGCAAGCTCGGGTTCGAAAAGGAGGCCGCGACCAACTTCCTCGACACCGTCACGCGCACGCGCAAGGACTGGGGCGCCTTCGTCACCTTCGACGACGAGGTCAACCTCCGCCAGGACTTCACGCGCAACCTCGACCTGCTGCGCAAGGCCATCGAGGGCGTGAAAAAGCCCGGGTCGCAGACCTCGCTCTACGACGCCATCTGGCAGTTCTGCGACGAGAAGATGCGGAACGTCTCGAGCCCGCGCCGCGCGCTCGTCATCATCACCGACGGCGACGACACCTACAGCCGCGCGCGCATCGAGGACGCCATCGCCATCGCGCAGAAGACCGACACCATCATCTTCGCCATCTCGACCAAGGGCGGCTTCACGGGGAGCGCCGTCCCCGGCGTCGAGGCCGGCACGGTCAAGGACTCGGGCGACAAAGACCTCGAGCGTATGTCGGAGGCGACGGGGGGGCGCTCCTTCTACACGGGCGACATGCTGGAGCTGGAGCGCGCCTTCAAGAAGATCGGCGAGGAGCTGCGCTCGCAGTACCTCCTCACCTACCGACCCGAAGGCCCCTTCGACGGGGGCTACCGCCGCATCGAAGTCCGGGTCAACGCCGACAAGAAGTACCGGGTCAACGCCAAGCGCGGCTACACGGCGGACAGGGACATGGTTAAGCAGTAAATCGTGAATGGTAAATGGCGAATGGATAAAAGCATTCACTATTCACTATTCACTATTCACTGTTCACGAGGGAAGAGATGTTAAGCCAAAAGAGAATCGCGGTCGTGATGGCGCTGTTGCTCGCGGCGTGCGTGCTGCTGCCGGCGGGGAGAGGCGCGAGCGCGCAGCAGCAGTCGCCGCCCGCCCGGCCGCGCCCGACGCCGCAGCGCGACGATTCGATTGACGACGACGACGTGGAGCGGATCGAGACCGACCTGACGAACGTGCTCTTCACCGCCGTCGACCGGGGCCGGCGCTTCGTCACGACGCTCAAGCAGGACGACATCCGCGTCCTCGAGGACGGCGTCGAGCAGAAGGTCACGGTCTTCCAGCGCGAGACCGACCGGCCGCTCTCGCTCGCCATCCTCATCGACTGCTCGGCCTCGCAGGAGCGCACGCTCCCCGAGGAGAAGTCGGCCGCGCAGCGCTTCGTCGACACCGTCATCCGCGCCGCGAAGGACGAGGTGGCCGTGCTCACCTTCACCGGCGACGCGACACTGGAGCAGGGCCTGACGGGCTCGTCCGCGCGGGTGCGGAGCGCCATCGACCGCGTCGAGTTCATGCCGCCCTCGGGCTACATCGGCGGCGGCGTGACGGTCGGGACGCCGCCCATCTCGGGCGACAACCAGGCGCGCGCCGGCTCGACCGCCATCTGGGACGCCGTCTGGGTCACCTCGCGCGAGGTGCTCACCGAGACCTCCGACAAGACGCGCCGCGCCATCATCCTCCTGACCGACGGCGTGGACACTTCGAGCCGGTTGAAGATGCAGGAGGCGGTGGACTCCGCGCTCAAGGCCGACGCCATCATCTACGCCATCGGCATCGGCGACAGCTTCAGCTTCGAGGGCGTGGACGAAGGTTCCTTGCGCAAGATCACGGAGCGCACGGGCGGGCGCGCCTACTTCCCGCGCAACGAGGACGACCTGCGCCTGGCCTTCGCGCAGATTCAGGAAGACCTGCGCTCGCAGTACCTCATCGCCTACTCGCCCTCGAACAAGACGAAGGACGGCTCCTTCCGCAAGGTGCAGATCGACGTCGTCAACGCCGACCTCAAGAAGCAGCAGCTCCACCTCACCTACCGCCAGGGCTACTTCGCCCGCAGCTCCGTGGACGTGCGGCCCAGAAGGTAAGGGGGGCGGCGAGTGGTTACCCTCGCTGCAATTTGATGCCAGAGAGTTTTAGCGGCGGGGCCGACGCGGGCCTCGCCGCTAATTTATGTTCAGCCGGAACGCTGCCGCGCACAACGCCTGAGGGCGCGCCCTCTTCGCGCTGCCCGTAAGGGGCGCTATGCCGTTCGAAACTTGACACCTTCCTTTGACCCAAAATATCTTCTCCGCGCGACTCTTCTACCACTTCTGACTGAAGAGAGTCTTATCCCGTCAGCAGCTCCTCTCTTTTCGCCTTGAGCTAGCCTGGCCGTCCCGGAGGCCCTCGATGACTCAATGTAAGGCGACCAAGAAAAATGGCACGCCCTGCAAAATAAAACCCGCCAAAGGTAATGTCTTCTGTCATGTGCACCTGAGCGCGCGGAAGACAAGGCGGAGAATCACTGCCAGCGTCGTGCTCGCGTTGCTGGTCGGCGCAATCGCCGTACTCGCCAACTTCTCCCAGATAGCACAGTGGCTGGAAATAAAACCGCCGCAACTGACAAGCCAGTCAGCGCCGCAGGAAATAATCGACGAGCTAATCAGCGACTCGGACTCTTTAATCCTTCCGTTTGGAGCCGACGAACTCGGCGGTCGAGAGGAAGAATGTAAAAAACTCGACCAGAACATTAAGGCAGCGAAATGCTGGACCATTCTCGGCAGGAACTACGCCACGGTTAACAACTACCGCAAAGCATTTTTCTGCCTTGACCGCGCCTTCGAGGCAGACGCGCGGGTGGCCGATCCATTTTTTGAGCGAGGCGAGACGTACTTCGAGTTAGCGATTCTGGACTTGGTGAAGAAGAGGAGATTCACCGTGTCCCCGCAAGAGATATCCTGCTCTATTGCGCCCGACGAGAGAAGCAAGGTCTTGTTCAAGAAGACCCTTGAAGAGTTTAGCCAGGCAGAGAAGCTTCCCCTCATTAAGGAGTACCTCCCCGACGAGGAGAATGTGACGACTCTCTACATGATTGGGCACCGAAAAAAGCAGATACAAATGGCCTTTGAGGGGTCGAGCAGCATACCGCTTCACAAGCTTGATATGATGAAGGTGTGGATGCTAGTTCCGCTGTACGTTAAAGACGAGGAGTTGACAAAAAAGGTCTCAGAACTGAACTGGAACTTACTCGACTACATGAAGCATCACCCGGACGAGTTCCCCCACATCTTCCCGCCTGGGTTCTGGGAGCACGCCCCGCCGTTACCGCCGAGGGACGGTCAAGAGGCGGTTGAGGGGCGTGGGGACGCGGAACCATCCCCGACCGCCAGCGCGGAGCCGTCACAACTGACCGAGGAGCAGTTGAAGGAAGCCCGCGAACTGCTCCTCCTTACGGACATCATGGAGAAGCGCCTCGGCAAGGCGTGGAATGACGATAACGACTTCGGGGTTCAGACAGAGGAGGACCGCCAGTATACGGAAGGGGCCGTTGTGGCCGCCAAAGAAATCCTGCCGCGGCTGCGCAGGTTGCCCCAGGGCGACTACACGAATCACATGGCAATAGCCGTCATGGCTTACGTTGACGTCGGCAAGATCCGGCTGGGGATAGGTCAGCCGGGCGGCGATGAGATTCAGCAAAGAATTATAGCGATGTATGACCTGAAGGAAGTCGAGCCTCACCTGCGTGCGTGGACCGTGTTGGAGGTCGCGCGGAAGTATCGCAACCTCGCCGCTCAGGAGTTGGGGGTGCCGGCGGAAGACTTCAGTAAGAAGCGAAAGAAAAGCGGCAAGAAACCCGGCTCGTGAGGTTGCGCACGGAGTCCGAAAAGCTTAGGCTGAGCGCGGTTAAACGGAGGCCACAGGCCGGTCTGCATCCTTTAGACGGCGAATTGATTGATCGTCACCACACCGCAACGCTAGCGAGCCGAGGCAACCGCAGCCCCCCTTGTCCCCGGCTACCAAAACCGTCTTTCCTAATGACAACCCCGCTAAGGCTTTGTTATATTCAGGCTTGGCTCGCGTTTGCGGGCGCGTACAAGGGGACGGAATCAGCCTCAGACCGAAGACAGCCCCGCCTCTCGAAATCTTCCGCCAGCGCCGCCTTTCGACTGAAGGGAATAAGGGCGGCCGGACTACGCTTTCGTAAATCCGTTCCCGTCGGGAGAACACTCGCCCATGCCCCTGTCCGAAATCGACCCCGCCGAGCGCGAAGCGCCTGAAGAGCATCTGAGCGCGTCCGTGCGGCAGCTCGAAGCCCTCACCGCGCTCGCCGCCGCGCCGGCCGGCGACGGCCGCGCGCTCGAAGAGCTTCTGGCGGGCCTGGCCGACACCATCACCGACCTGACCGACTACCGCACCTGCCTCGTCGTCCTCTTCAACGAGGACGGCCTCACGCGCCGCATCGCCTCGCACTCCTCGAACATCCCGCGCGAGTACGTCACCCGGGCCGACGAGCGCCCCTACCCGCGCGAGCAGGTCGCGCAGCTCATCGAGCGCGGCCTCCACATCCACGTCGGCGCGCTCGGCTACGCCGCGTACTACCCGCCGAGCCACTACCACCTGCTCGACGCCTTCTGCGCGCAGCGCTTCAAGTCCGGCCTGCCGCGGCCGCGCGCGTCCTACGGCTCCGACCCGTGGCACGACGGCGACGAGCTGTTCGTCCCGCTCTTCGCGCAGGACGGCGGGCTGCTGGGACTCATCGCGCTCGACGACCCGCGCTCCGGCGCCGCGCCCGACCGCCGCAGCGTGCTCCCGGCCGTGGCCTTCGCGCGCCAGACCGCGCAGCTCATCGCGCGCCAGCGCGACGCCGCCAAGCTCGCCGCGCAGGCCGAGCGCGAGGCCCTCATCAACCGCATCACGCGCGCCGTCCGCCAGTCGCTCGACGCCGCCGAGGTCTTCCGCGCCGCCACGAGCGAGCTGGGCCAGAAGCTCGACGTCGACCGCTGCGCCGTCTTCATGCTCGACCGCGCGGCCGGCGTCGTCCGCAGCGTGGCCGAATACCTCGCGCCGGGCGTCGAAGGGGCCGCGGCCGAGTACCCGCTCGCGCTCGTGGGCGACCTCGTCGAAGCCATCCGCGCCACCGGCGTCCTCGCCTTCGAGGACGTGGCGCAGAACCCCTCCATCCGCCCCGTCTACGAGAAGATTCTGAAGGGCCTCGGCACGCGCTCGATCATGTACGTCGCCATCCGCGTCGGCGAAGACGTGCCCGGGTGCTTCGCCATCTCGACGGTCGGGCGGGCGCGCCCGTGGCACGCCGACGACGTGTCGCTCGCGCGCGCCGTCGCCGACCAGACCGGCATCGCCGTCCGCCAGGCCGAGCTGTTCCAGATGGTCGAGCGCGCCAAGCGCGCGTGGGAGACGACCTTCGACGCGATGTCGGACGGCGTCTACATCTTCTCGAACGACCGCCGGCTGACGAGGGTCAACCGGGCCGGGGCCGCGCTCGAAGGCGCCGAGCCGCACGAGCTGCTGGGCCTGCGCTGCTGCGACATCCTGCGCACGGCCTCGACTTCGGGCTGCGCCGTGGAGCGCGCGGCGGAGGGGCGCGGCCCCGTCACGATGGAGTACACGCCCGAGCGCCTCGGGCGCACGCTCCTCGTCACCGTCGAGCCGGTCACGGACGAGTCGGGGCAGGTCGGTACGGTCTGCACCGTGCGTGACCTCTCGGAGCTGAGGCAGATCGAGGCCGTCGCGCGCGAGCGGCAGTCGCTCCTCGAACACGTCCTCGAGAGCGCGCGCGAGAACATCTGCGCCACCGACCCCGAAGGCCACATCATGTGGATCAACAGCGCGGGCGCCGCCATGTGCGGCTACGCGAAGGAGGCGCTCATCGGCCGGCACTTCCGCGAGCTGGTCGAGGAGTCGGAGCGCCCCGCGGCCGAGGAGCGCTTCCGGCGCACGCTCGCGGGCGAGCCGCAGAAGGTCGAGCTGAAGCTGCTCAGGTCGAACGGCGAGATACGCTACATCGTGACCGACTCGACGCCGCTCGTCATCGACGGCCGCACGACCGGCGTCCTCGCCATCACGCGCGACGTGACGCAGCAGCGGCTCGAGCGCGAGCGCGCCGCGCAGGCCGACAAGCTGCGGGCGCTCGGCCAGCTCGCCTCGGGCGTCGCGCACGACTTCAACAACGCGCTCGCGGCCATCCTCGGGCGCGCGCAGCTCCTCCGGCGCGAGGCCGAGGACGATTCGAACCTGAGGCGCGGCCTCGACATCATCCTCAAGGCCGCCGAGGACGCCGCGGCCACCGTCCGCCGCATACGCTCCTTCGCGCGGCAGCTTCCCGGCGAGGGGCATACGGAAGTCTCCGTGCTCGAGCTGCTGCGCGACGCGGTCGAGATCACGCGCACGCGCTGGGAGAACGACGCGGGCGCGCGCGGGCTGCGCTACGACGTTTCGGTCGAGGGCGACGGGGCGCTCCACACGCGCGGCAACGCCTCGGAGCTGCGCGAGGTCTTCGTCAACCTCGTCGTCAACGCCATCGACGCGATGCCCGAGGGCGGAAGCCTCAAGATCAACTGCCGGCGCCGCGGGCGGAGCCTGCGCCTCGTCTTCGCGGACACGGGCGTGGGGATGGACGAGGGCACCCGTGCGCGCATCTTCGAACCCTTCTTCACGACGAAGGGCGTGCAGGGCACCGGCCTCGGCCTCTTCGTCTCGTACGGCATCATCGAGCGGCACGGCGGAAATATCTCCGCCGCCTCGCGGCCGGGGCAGGGGACGACCTTCGTCATCGACCTGCCGCACGCCGAGTCCGCGCGGGCCGAGTCCGCGCCGCCGACGGTGTGCGAACGGCGACGGCCCGCGCGCCGCCTCTCCGTCCTCGTCGTGGACGACGAGGAGCAGGTGCGCGAGACCCTGGCCGAGATGGTCGAGACGTTCGGCCACGACGTCCGGCGTGTCGACGGCGGGCGCGCGGCCCTCTCGGCTTTGAGCGAAGCCGAGTTCGACCTCGTCTTCACAGACCTCTCGATGCCCGAGATGGACGGTTGGGAGGTGGCGCGCGCCGTGCGGCGGAAGAGCCCGCGCACGCGCATCGCCGTCGTCACGGGCTACGGCCGCGACGCCGCCCGCACGCAGGGCGACGCCCCCGCCGACACCGTCATCGGCAAGCCCTTCGACCTCGCACAAGTTGAAGAGGTGTTAACTCAATTCGGAGGATGAGGGAGGGGTGTTGGGTGTTAGGTGTTAGGTGTTGGGTTCTGAGGAAAGACAAATTGATTTCCCCAGAACCCAACACCTAACACCCAACACCCTTTCTCACCTCTCCCCCCTGTCCATCTCGACTTCGGTGGCGGCGGCGACGACGAGGTTGCGGACGCTGGGCTGGTCGATGGGTTCGATGAGGCGGAGCGCTTCGTCGAGGACGCGGCGCTGGTACTCGGGCCAGTTGGGCTTGCCGACGACGCAGCCGAACTCGCCCGGGTAGTAGGCGGCGCGGGGCGGCCGCGCCTGTTCGACCGCCGCGCGGGCCACGGCGAGCGTCATCGTCGGGATGCCCGCGGCCTCGATGGCGCGCGCGGCCAGGCTGATGGTCTGGTGGCAGAGGCGCGAGGCCGGGACGAGCAGCACCGCCTGCACCTCGTAGCGGCGGACGCGCTCGACGAGTTCGGGCAGGCCCGTGGCGGCGAAGCGCGCGGCGTTCGGGATGAAGCCGCAGATGCTCCAGAAGACCGGGTTGAGCTGGCCGATGATGCCGTTGCCCTCGAACTCCTTCAAACGGTCGATGGGCACCTGCGCGTTCATGTCCTCACGGACGTGCGCCACGTCGTAGCCGCGCGCCGTCCACTGCAAGTCTTCGGGGCCGACCTCGACGGGGATTTCGCGGAAGGAGGTGTCGCCGCCGAAGGTCTGCGTGTCGAAGGGCTCGGTGCCGTCGAGGTAGGCGCCGGCCGAGGTGACGAGCGCGAGGTTGAGCATGGGGAGCGCGCGGCGCGCGGGCCGGAAGGGCGCGCGCCGGTTGACGACCCAGGGGTAGTGCTCGCCCACGTCGTCGCCGCGCAGCTCGTTGATCTGCTTCCAACGCGCGTACTGGTCGCGCCACTCCTCCGCGCCTTCAAGTATCTCCACTTGAGACATCCCTCTACCTCCGGCCTGTGCTGCTGTTCGAATGCTTGCGCCGATTCTAAATCACAAAGGCGCGAGAGCGAAAGCAGCGCCCGCCTCAGTCGTATTCGTCGGCGCCGGGCAGGAGTCGGATGTGAGGCGCTTTGAAGTCTTCGGGCTGGACGGCGTCGCGCGGGTCTCCCGCGGCTTCGAGCCAGGCGACCGAGCGCGCTAGCCGCGCGAGGTAGTCGTCGATGTCGAGCGACATGAAGCGTCCGGCGCCGAGGCGCTCGAACTTCTCGAGGGCCATGCGGTACATGCGGCGGGCGGCGCCGCGGCGTCCGATCTCGACGTGGTGGAAGACGACGGCCGACTGGATGAGCGCTTGCAGGAAGAGCTTCTCGCGCGGGCCGCAGTCGTCGCGCCAGCGATCCTCCCAGGCGTCGTGCGCCGCGTGGAACTCGCCCGCGTTGTAGAGGTCTATGCCCGCCAGGTACTCGGCCGGGTAGAGGGCGGCGTGCTCCTCGCCGTAACTCATCCGTTTCCGTCCCAGTCCTTCTTGAGCAGAAGCTCTTCGACGCGGTAGGCGTGGAGGAAGTCGTGGAGGGCGAGGTGGCGGAACATGATGAAGCAGGTGTAGAGCGAGTATTCGTCGTGGTCGGCCTCGCGCCGCCAGACCTCGGGAGAAAGTTCGCGCAGGCGCGCGACGAGCGCCCGGCGGTCTTCCGCAAAGCGCGCGAGCGCGTCGTCCAGATCGACTCCGAGCAGCTCGCCGTCGGGGCGCTGCGCGGCCGGGTCGAAGGGTCTTATGCGCGGACGTGCTTCGGTGAGGAACTGTTCGAGGCGTCTGAAGAAGAGCGCGTGCACGTCCGCGAGGTGGCAGGCGTGCTCGTGCGCAGACCAGCGGCCGGGCGCGGGCCTGCGCCGCAAGACCTCGCGCGGCACCTCGCGCACGAGCGGGATGATGACCGCGGGCGCGTTCTCAAGCGCTTGGATGACGGCCGCCGGGTCTCTCATCTTCAGTAACGCGGGATGGAGGGGTCTACTTCCGTCGACCAGCGGTCGATGCCGCCGGAGAGGTTGTAGGTCTTCTCGAATCCCTGCCGCGCGAGGTAGGCGCAGACCTGCGCGCTGCGGATGCCGTGGTGGCAGAGGAAGACCGTGGGGCGCTCCGGGTCGAGCGTCGGCGCCCACTCGTTGAAGAGGCTCAAGGGGAGCAGGCGCGCGCCCTCGACCCGCGCCAGCTCGTACTCCTCCGGCTCGCGCACGTCCACGAGCAGCAAGTCCTCGCCCGCCCGCGTGCGCTCGCCGAACTCCTTCGGCGTTAAAGTCCCGAAACTCATCGGCGGGAAATTACCAGAGGCAAAAGGGAAAAGGCAAAAGAGAGTGATGGGTAATCCGCGAGGAGCCGGTCGTGCTCGCGCACAAGTGAGCCGGGTGGGCCGGGAAGGAGTTTCACCACAGAGACACAGAGGCACAGCTTCTTGAGCTATGGTCTTCAAGCTGTGCCTCTGTGCCTCTGTGGTGAAATCGTTTGAGCAGTATCCGCCCGAATGAATCGCCTTAGTGTGGCTTCGGGGCGAAGCGCTCGCCGCTGGCCTCCTCGAAGCACTTCATCTCGGCGCGCAGCGAGCCGGAAGAGGTCTCCTCGACGCGGACGTAGTTGAGCTGGTAGGGGAAGTCCTCCTCGTGCTCGAGGTCTTCGATCTTGAGGTCGGCCATGTCGGTCACGTCCACGTAGCGCGTCCAGGAGCCGGGGTTGAAGTAGCCGCCCTCCAGGTCGTTGTTCGGCCCGCGCCACTCGTCGGGCTGGTGCGTGTGGCCGAAGACGACGACCTCGACGCCCTCCTGCGCGAGATGGTTCTCGGCCTCCTGCCGCAGCTCCTCCTTGTCGTGCGCCATCCCGGCGCGGACGATGGAGAGCGTCTCGCCCTTGCCCCCGGCGCTGAGCGTCGCGGGCGCGGCCACGTCGAAGAGGCTCTCCCAGCGCTCGGTCGGAATCCCCTCGACCATGAGCCGCGTGATGAATTCGGAGACGGCCTTCTCGGTGCTGAGCGCCTCGGCCACGTCCGCCTCGGTCGCCGCGGGGTTGACGACCTGCCGGTAGGCCTCGGTCACGCGCGCGAGGAAGTCGGGGTTGACGGCGATCTCGGTCATTACCTGCGAGCCGATGGAGGCCGCGCCCACCAGCTTCCGGTCTTCGGCACTCAAAGCCTTCGTCGGGTGGCGGGCGACGAAGAGGAGGAACGACCACGCGGCCACGGCGAAGCCCCAGCGCTGCTCCTTGAAGAGCAGGCGCGCGAGCGCCGTGATCGGCTTCATGTTGTCGGAGAACTTATAGCGATCCTCCAGGCCGTTGACGAACTTGACCATGAAGAGCGTGCCGGGGCACATCTCCAGGCGCAGCTCGTCCTTGCCGCCGCGGCCTTTGCGCACGACGAAGGGGTCGGCCCAGTTCTTGAAGCTGTTGGCCGGGTCGATCATGTGGCCGTGGCCGACGACGAGCCGGCCGCCGTGGCGCTTCGAGATGTCCTTGCCCGTCTCGAACTCGACGCCGGGCGCGGCGGCGCGAATCTTCTTCTGCACGTCGGCCCAGTAGAGGTCGACGTCGTGGTTGCCGGCGCCCATCGTCACGCGGTTGCCGCGCCCGGCGAAGCGCCCGAGCGCCTCGAAGATGTCGGCGTGACCCCCGAGGATGGAGTCGAGCTTGGAGACCGACTCGGCCTCCGAGCACCAGTACTCGGCCGAGCCGAGCGTGTAGACGTCCGGGCGCACCTGCGCGAACTCCAGGAAGTCGCCGTTGACGAACAGCTCGACGCGGCCCGCGCGGCCGTCGTCGGAGTTGGCGGCCTCGTCGATGAAGCGGCGGAACTGGTCGTTCTGGTAGACGTGGTCGTCGCCGGGGTCGTTGATCCCGCCGCCGACGTGTAGGTCGCTGACGATGAGTGTGACCGGCTTGTCGCTCAAGGGGTAGCCTCCTGTGTTGGGGTCGCGGCCTGCGGCTGCGCGGCGGCCGGGGCGCTCAGCTCGGCCGGGCACTGCAGGGAGTAGAAGAGCGCGAGCGGGATGCCCCGCTCGACCAGCTCGCGGCGCAGGGCGTAGATGGCGACGCCGAGCTGCTGCCCCGCGAGGTAGCGGTTGATCAGCTCGCACCCGAAGGCCGCCCCGAAGGTGGCCGGCATCTCGATGGCGGTGCCGATCAGGCCGATGGCCTTCTTGCCGCGGAAGGCGGAGTGGAAGGAGCTGAAGGAGAGCGGCGAGGGCTGGCCGCTCGTGCACGAGTTGAGAAAGATGACGGGGGCGCGCGCGTACTCGCCCTTCGAGGAGCTGAGGTTGACGGGCTTGATCCGCACGTCGGCGTCGATCTCCAGCAGCTCCTCGTTGCCGGGCGCGTACGGGTTGGTGTTGGTGCCGTGGCAGTAGAGGTAGAGGAGCGTCGGCTGCTGCTCGGGCGCGTAGAGCTGCTCGTAGATTTCGTCCGGCGAGTCGTTGACCTCGCCCGACTGCGCGCCGCCCAGCCGGCTCGTGAAAAAGTCGAGGTGGTGCTTGATGGGGTGGAAGGGGCGGTTGGTGAACGAGTCCTCGATGGTGGTGTTGAGGTTCACGCTGACGTAGGGCGGCCCCGACCTGTGCGCCGCGCGCAGCTCGCCCCACTTCACGTTGGTCTGGCCCGTCTCCAGCAGGTTGTAGCTCGTGACGAAGCGGTAGCCCCAGAGCTTCCGCGGCTCGGCGGGCGCGGGCCGGAAGCGCTCGGGCGTGCCCGAAGAGAACGGCTCGGGGTAGAGAATCTCCCACGGCAGGAAGGCGCAGTCGGTCGAGACGCGCAGGCGGCTGCCGTCGGGCATCTGGTCGAGCCGCCTCAGGATGTCGCCGAGGCCGTGGTCGCTCAGCTCGGCGTAGAGCTTCGAGCCCTCCTCGATGGTCAGCTCCATGCACTCCTTGAAGCGCTGCGTGACGAGGCCCGCGGCGGGCGCGGCCAGCGGGTCTTTGAGCCCGGCCCAGATGCTCGTCGTCTCGCCCGGGATGGCCTTCTTGATGCTGCCGATGAGCGTGGCGAGGCTGGCGCGATCCCTCGTGAGGACAGCGACGTACTCGTCCGGGTCTTCGTCGGGCGGCCCGACGAGGCAGGTGGCGCGAATCTGCGACCCCACGTCGTGAATCGTCAGCGTGGCTTGCTCAGGCATGGGAGAGAACCTCCTCGACGGCGGCGTCCAGCGCGCGCGCGTCGTCCGCGGCCGTCTCGGCGTAGGCGTTGAGCTGGTCGAGGTCGAGCGAGAGCGGCGGCATCTCGTCCTCCTCGACGTCCGAGAAGTCGGCGGCGAGCCGCACGGGCAGGAAGAGCTGGTAGAGGATGTGGCCGCGCGCGTCGAAGATGACGTGGAAGCCGGCCCCGTTCGCGGGCTCGGCCCCGTCGGCGCGCAGCTCGAAGCGCAGCCTATCGGCGCGCGCGCCGCCGTCGTAGAAGTTCATCACGCGGCGGCCCGCGTCCCTCTCATTCCTGAAGCCGAAGCCGACGGGCGCGACCGTCACGCCCAAAGGCGTCAGAGTCCGCCTCGCCTGTTCCAGCCCCTCGGCCTTCTCGACCGTCGCGATGACGCCGACGACCGGCGGGACGGAGTAGTCGAAGACGAAGTCGACGTCGGCGCCGAGGCGCACGACCCTGCCGCGCGCGCCTTCGCCTTCCAGCGCGAAGTAGAAGCGCGGCGCGGCCTGCGGCGGCGGCCCCGGGGTGGGGGGCATCGCGCTCGTCATGACGCGCGCGCGCGGCATGCTCTTCGCCGAGTAGCCGCGGCCGCCGCGCGTGGCGGCCGCGCGGCCGGCCGAGAGAGACTCGCGTGCGGCCGCGCGGATGGCGGGCAGCGGAGCGGCCTCGTTGGCGTGCGTGGCCTCGCCGCCGCCGCGCCCGCTGTGATGAAGCGCGATGACGCTCCAGTCGCGCGGGTCGAAGACGGCGCTGCCGGAGCTGCCGGCCGGCGTCGGCGTCGTGTAGCGGAGGTAGTTGTGGTCGGCGCCGGTCGGCACCGCGTCCTGGAATGAGAAGCGCTCGTCGTCGCCGCCGGCCTTGAGCGAGAAGCGCGAGTCGGGCGCGCCCGGGTGGCCGATGACGACCGCGCGTTTGGGCACGTCCTCGCCGCCCTCCCAACGCTCCGCGAGGCGCAAGGGCTCGGCCTCGGGCGCGCCGCCCCTCAGCGTGAGGAGCGCCGCGTCCAGCTCGTCGGGCGGCGAAGACCAGACGACCTCGCCGACCTCGTAACGCTGGTTGGTCAACTGGAAGACGGCCAACGCCTCGGACGGTTTGAGCGCGGTCGGGAAGGGGACGGGGCTGACGACGTGAGCGTTCGTCAAGAGCAGCACGCCGCCGGCCTCGCGCGGGTAGCCCGGCGGGAGGAAGTCTTCGGGGCGGACGAGCAGGCCCGTGCCGCGCCCGACGCCTTCCCGGCTCTCGATGCGCGCGACGGCGCGCGAGCACCTGAGCGCCTCCCTGTAGCCGCCGAGCACCTCGGAGGGCGTCGACTCGGCCTCTTCGATGTTGCTCAAATCGCGCGCGGCGGAGTCGGGGCTGATGCGGAAGGCGCCGCCCTCGCGCTGGAGCAGGGCGGCGCGGCAGATCGGGAGGAGCAGGGAGCCGGGCGGCTCCGACTCCGTGAGCTGCCAGACCTCCTCCAGTTGGCGCATCGTGCTGGCGATCTCGAAGGCGTCGGCTTCGGGGTGCGCGGCGTACTCCAGCGCGTACGCCCTCGCCTCCCCGTACTCGCCGAGGGCGATCAGCGCCTCCAACATGGTCGCCAGCTCCCAGGCGTCGAGCCCGCGCTTCGACACGGCCCCGTCGACGGCCTTCGACGTTTGCCCCGCGCGCCCTTCGAACGTGCCGCGGATGTCCTGCGCGAGCTTCCTGTAATCGGGGACGCCCGCGATGGAGAGGCCGTCGCGCTCGGCGCGGGCCAGCAGCGCGACGGCGTTGATGCCGTGCCAGTAGTTGTTCCACGGGTCGAGGCGGTAGCCGGCCTGGTACTCGCTCATCGCGCGCCGCAGGTACTTGTGCAGGCGCGGGCGCTCCGCGCGCCCGGCGTCGGCGCCGAGCAGCTCGTGAACGTCCACGTAGAGCTGTTTGTAAATCCGGCCCATGAGTCCGCGCGCCTCCTTCTCCTCCTGCTCGTCGAGGTGCGAGTCGTGGAGCACGGACTGGAGGACGAGTTCCGGCGCGTTGAAGAGGCCGCGGTCGATGAGCGCCTGCGCGTACTGCCGCCGGATGAGCGGCGTGCGCCGCCCCGAGGCGAGCAGCGCCTCGGCCACCTGCGTCACGAGCTTGAAGAGGCGCTTGCGCCGCAGCAGCGAGAGGCACGTCCGCGCCCTCCCCTCGGGGAAGCCCTGCGGCTCGTCGTGGATGCGCCGGACGAGGCGGTCGCAGATGTCGGCCGCCGCCGACCAGTCGAACACGTCCAGCGCGGCCTTCAACTCGTCTTCGAAAGAGGGGGCATCGTCCCAGGCCATCTCCCAAGTCTCCTGTTGAATGAGGTGTGGAACCGTCGGCGCTTCGGAGCGACTAAGAGTAGCAGACCGGCCACGGCTGCGACAGCTTTTTCTTTAAAGGGCCGGGCCTCGGTCGGCGTTGAGGCGGAAGTCGGCGACGAGCGGCAGGTGGTCGGAGGCGACGAGCGAGAGGCGGCTGCGGTGGAGCGTGAGCCGTTCGAGCGTGAGCGTGTGGTCGTAGTAGACGTGGTCGAGGTGCATGAAGGGGAGCGGGCCGGGGTAGGTGCGGCGCGTGCGGAGGTGCTGGCGCAGGTCGGCGCTGCGCAGCTCCTGCGAGAGCAGGCGCGAGGCGAGGCCGTGCGTCCACTCGTTGAAGTCGCCGAGGACGACGCGCGGCCCAGACAACTTCGGGTCGCGCAGGACGGACTCGCTGCACAGCTTCCGGCCCTGGTGGCGGCGCTCGACGAAGGCGGTGCCGAGGTGGATGTTGAAGAAGTGGAGGACGGGCGCGGACGGCTCGCCCAGCTCCAAGTCCACGCGCAGCGCGCCGCGCGGCTCCTGATGTTTCCACGTGATGTCGTAGTTGTGGCACTGCGCGACCGAAAGGCGGGTGAGCACGACGTTGCCGTAGGCGCCGCCGCGGTGCCTGCGGTTCTCGCCGAGGTGGAACCGGCAGCCCAGCTCCTCGGCGATGAAGCGCGCCTGGTGCGCCTCGCGCGAGGAGTCGGACTCGATGCTCACGACCTCCTGCAAGGCGACGACGTCGGCGTCCACCTCGCGCAGCACGGCCGCGATGCGCCCGGGCCGCTCGCGCCGGTCGAGCCCGATGCACTTGTGCACGTTGTAGGTGACGACCCGCAGCCGCCCGTCCTTCAGCATCTCCCCGCCGCCCCCTGCGCGTAAGTTCAACCGCCGAGTAACTCGCCCACCTTCATCTCGAACCCCGCGAGCACCGATGCCTTAATCACGTCCGACTCGCCCAACTCCGTCAGCACGTAATGCTTCTTGCGGAGGACGAGCTGCGCAACCTTGCGCTCCTTCACATCAACTATCCAGTATTCACGCACGCCCATGCGCTCGTACAGCGCTCGCTTTCTGATGGTGTCGTGTGTAATCGAACCGGGCGAAAGAATTTCAATCAGGAAAGGCGGCACCTCCCTGACTCTATCGGTCTTGTGCGTGCGCTCGGTCTGTCTGGCGTTGAGGAAGAAAACGTCCGGCTGAACCACCTCGCCGGTCGGCAGCACCACATCCAGCGGCGAGCAGAAAACCCAGCCGCCTCCCTCCTTACCTTGAACGAAGGTTCTCAGCGCGTAGTAGATGTTCCCGGCAACGATTTGATGTGGGACGGTCGGTGAAGGTGCCATGATGATCTCCCCGTCGATGTACTCGGTGGGAAGAACGGACTCGGGGAGCGACCAGAACTCTTCGACGGACGCTCGGCGTCGGATGAGGCGTTCTTCGGTCGGCTGCTCTAAGACTTCGGTAGCCATCTTTTTACTCCCGGGTCGTGGCGGCGTCCCTCAAAGTTGGATTTCGGTCGTGGCCGATTTTATCACGGCGCGGCGGCGGCGAACTTCTCGCGGACGCGGACGCAGCGCTCTAACCCGTCGGCCGCTTCGAGAATCTTGAGGCGCAGGTCTCGGTCGAGCGTCTGCTCGCGGGCGAGGAAGTCGCGGACGACGCCGACGGCGCGCGCGTCGCACTGCCCGCCGATGAAGGCCGCGAGCCAGCCGTGGACGAAGAAGATTTTGCGCGTGCGCTTGAGCGTCGGCAGCTCCCGGAGCGCCGGCTCAAGGTAGGCGAACGTGTACCCGGACTGCCGCGGCGTGTTGAAGGGGCCGAGGCCCGCCTCGACCCAGCTCTCGGGGACTTCGCGGTCGTCGAGGAACTGTTCGAAGTACCGCCTCTTCGTCTCCACGTCCGGCATCGCAGCCTCGGCGGCGTAGGCGTAGCGGCGGCCGTCGTCGCTCTGATCCTGCGCGGAGGCGAGGCCGATCATGAAGCGCGCGGCCTTCCGGTCAAGCTCCTTCCCGCCGTAACCCTTGGCGACGATGACGGCGCGCGCGATGTCGAAGCGGTCGCGCGAGCGCACGGTCATGCCGGGGACTTTCAGGCGCTCGGCGAAGATGTCGGTCAGGACGCCGAGCGCGTCGTCCGTGGTCGCGACCTCGCGGAAGGTGCGGAAGTACGTGATGCGTTGGCCGGCGGTCGCGCCCTTCATCATTCCCTCGTAGAGCGCGCGTTCGAGCCGTGGGGCCAGCGCCGCAGCTTGCGCTTCGGAGAGGAAGCGCGTGAACGCCGTCTGCACGCGCGCGAGGACGAAGGCGAGCATCACGTCGTCCGTCTCGCGGGCGGCGTGGCTGATCGCAAGCTCGATGAAGTCCGCGGGCGCCATCTCGGCCTCGCGCACGGACTCCCACAGAGAGCCCCAAAGCAGCGCGCGCAGGAAGTCGTCCTTCACCCCGCCCATGTTCTTGACGACGTACGCGCGGCTCTCGTCGTCGAGCAGGAAGCGCCCGTAGCCGTAGTCCTCGAAGTTGGCGAAGACGAAGGCCGGCCGCCGCGTGTTGAGGGCCGCAGGGACTTTCGTCGCGCCCGCGCCGGGGAGCGTGACGGTCAGCGTCTCGGGCTCCGCCCCCGGCGCCCCGCGCGCGAGCAAGACCTTCAGGCGCATCGGCCACGAGCCGCCTTCGCCGAGCGCGTCGCGCTCCTCGACCGCGAAGCCGTTGACGAGGCCGCGCCGGTTCGCCGTCCAGCGGACGCGCACGTCCGGCATCCCGCGCCGCCTGACCCACGCCGCGGCCCACGCGTCCAGCTTCCGACCCGAAGTGCGCTCGAACGCGCCGACCAGGTCCTCCCACGTCGCGTTCGCGTAGGCGTGCTCTCTGATGACGAGTCGGACGGCGTCGCGGAACTCGCGGGAGCCTAAGTAGAACTCGGCCTGCCTGAGCATCGAGGGCGCCTTGCGGTAGACGATGTTCCCGTAGGCGGACTTCGCCGCCGAGAGGTTCGCGATCTCCTGCCAGATGGGCGTCGTGCCCTTCGTCACGTCGGTCAGATACGCGAGCGGTTTGGTGCGCAGGTGGAAGACCTTCCACGCGTCGAGCTGCGGCATCGCGCGCTCGAACGCCTTGTAGGCCATGAAGGTCGCGAAGCCTTCTTTCAGCCAGAGGTCGTCGAACCAGCGCATCGTGACCAGGTCGCCGAACCACTGGTGCGCGGCCTCGTGGAGGATGACTTCGGCGCGCGCGGCGGTATCGGCCGAGGTCGGGTCGGAGGGGAAGAGCACGCCGTCCTCGCGGAGGAAGGTCGCGCCCGCGTGCTCCATGCCGCCGTAGGCGAACTCGGGGATGAGGATGAGGTCGTACTTCGGGAAGGGGAACCTGTGCCCGAAGTACTCCTCGAAGAACTTCACGCCCGCGCCGTTGATGCGGAAGACCTCTTCCATCTCTTTCTTCGCGCGTTCGGCCTTCGACCTGCGGACGAAAAGGCTCGTCTTGAACGGCGAGGCCATGTTCCTGAACTCGACGAACGGCCCGGCGGCGAAGGCGAACTGGTAGGTGCTGAGCGGCTCAGTCTCGGGGAACGCGTGCCAGAGCATCCCGGCGGGCGGCGACTGCGGCAGCCCTCCGGGCGTCTCGTCGAACTCGCGGAGGACGACGCCCTCGGTGTTCGAGACGACCTGCCACTCCTCGGGCGCGGTGACGCGGAGCGTGAAGCGCGCCTTGAGGTCGGGCTGGTCGAAGCACGGGAACGCCGTGCTCGCGTCCGAGGGGACGAAGAGCGTGTAGACGTACTCGGAGTTGTCCTCGCGGTCGAGGTAGCGCGTGACGGCGCTGCCCGCGTTGCTGATGGGCGACTCGAAGCTCAGCTCGACTTCGTTCGCGCCGACTTTCAAATTCGCGCGCGGGATACGGATGTGCTCGTTCTCGAACCGCGTGTCCGCCGCCGCGCGTCCGTTGACTTTAATTCCGCTGACGCGCGAGCCCACGTCCTCGTCCCTCTTCATCGAGCGCCAGTCGAGCACGAGGTCGCCGGCCGCGGCGTCGAGCGTGACCGAAACCTTCAGACGCCCTTCCAGACTCTCGGCCCCGGGCCGGAGCATGACGTCGAGTTTGTAACGCACGTCGCGGTAGTGCTCCGCGCGCCAGCGCGCCAGCTCGCGCGGGACGCCCGGGCCGAGAGTCTGCGCCGCGACTTCCGAGTGCGTCAGCGTCATGAATGCCAGCCCGAGGAGGAGTAGCTTGAGAAGAGGGCGCACGGCTTCGGTCGCTCCTTTAAAACGTTTTCGCTCGCGGTCATCGCCCGCATTCTAAATGAGGCAGAAGCCCGACCGTAAGGGAGGGCGTCTGTGTCCCTCGGCCGGCGCCTTAATGGATGACAGGCGCCCTCCCTTACGGTCGGGCTTCTGCCTCACACCATACCCTTCAAACTACCCCCTTTTCGTGTAGGGCGCGGGCGGGAAGTCCGCCCAAACCTCTGATTTTTAGTGGCACGGCGGTTGTTAAGAAAACGACGGCGCCTTTCGTGCGCGTTCAAAGGTTCGAGACGGGCGGAGGTTTTGAAGATGATGTTCAAGCGTGCTTTCGTAAAGTTCGTGCCGGCGGGCAGGGCGCTCGCGGCCGTGTTATTCGTGCTGGCCCTCGCGGCGGGCGCGCGGGCGCAGAGTCGTTCGGACGTGGGGCGTCTGGGCGGCCGGCTGGTCAACATCAAGGTCGGCGAGCTGACGCTCGAGTCCGTAGACTTCCGCAACCAGACGGCGAGCCTGAGTCTCGGGCTGGATGTCTCGAACGGCCTCGTGCCCGTCACCCTGAAGGACTTCGACTACAGCCTGCGGCTCGCGGGGCAGGACGCGATTGAGGGCACGTACTACGGCGACCTGAAGATCGGCGGCCGCAAGGGTTCGCGCGTGAACCTGCCGCTCACGGTTCACCTGCGCGCCATCCCGAACGTGGTCTGGCAGGCGTTCCGCAATCAGGGGCGCATCGGCTACGAGCTGGACAGCGCCTTCACCGTCCCGCTCTTCATCACCGAGAAGCGCTTCGACCAGAGCTTCGCCGGCGAGGTGCCGCTCCGCTCGCTCGTGGACGCGGCCACCATCCTCCGCGCCAGCCGCGGCGGCGGCGGCGGCCGCATCCTCGGCGACATCCTGCCCTTTTAAGAATTTTTCACCACAGAGACACGGAGGCACGGCTTGTTGAGGATTCCTCAACAAGCCGTGCCTCCGTGGTGAAAAATTTCAGTGAGAGTCGCGCTGCGGCAGTAATTTTTTGAGGAGCGTCGAGAGGTTGTCGAGGTCTATCGGTTTGACGACGTAGTCGCAGCAGCCGACGGCGCCGGCCGCGGCGCGCGACTCGGCCGAGTCGAAGGCGGTGACGGCCACGACCGGCACGTCGCGCGTCCGCTCGTATTCGCGTATGCGCAGCGTGGCGTTGAAGCCGTCGAGCACCGGCATGTTCAAATCCATCAGGACGAGGTCGAGCCCCCCCCGCTGTGAGAGTTCGATGGCCTCCTGCCCGTTCGCGGCCTCGACCACGCGGCAGCCTTGAGTCTCAAGCATCAGCCGCATCATCTCGCGCGTGTCCCTGAAATCTTCGACGAGCATCACCACCGGGCCGCCGCCTTTTGCCATCTCACCCTGCGTCATAAAGCCTCCCGCGTTTCGGCACCCAACGTTCGCACCTGTCCGTTTGCGCACCATCATAAACTAACCTGACCGGCCGTGGACAGCGACGCCCGACAGTCTCAGCGGTGCCCGGGATTGCGGCGCGGCCCCCGCGGCCGGTCAAGAGCTAGAAATGTCTAATGCGCGCCCGGTTGCCGAAAAGCCCCCGCGGCGCGGCGGCGCAGGTTCAAGGCGGCCGACGAAGCCGGCCGCGAGCGCCGCAGTCGCTCCCACTCCTGGCGCGGGACGCGCCGGAAGGCCGCGACCACGTGCGGGTCGAACTGCGCGCCCGCGCAGGCTTCGAGTTCCGCGAGCGCGGCCTCGTAAGAACGTCCGGCGCGGTAGACGCGGTCGCTGATCATCGCGTCGAAGGCGTCGGCCACGGCGAAGATGCGCGCGCAGAGGTCTATCTCCTCACCGCCGAGTCCCGAAGGGTAGCCCGCGCCGTCCCAGCGCTCGTGGTGCTGCGCGACGACGCGCGCGGCGCCTTCGAGGAACTCGATGCCGCCGAGAATCTTCTCCCCGTGCGAAGGGTGCTCGCGCATGCGCACCCACTCCTCCTCGGTCAGCTTCGCGGGCTTGCGCAGGATGGCGTCGGGCACGCCGATCTTCCCGATGTCGTGGAGCAAAGAGCCGAACTCCAGCGACCGCATCTGCCCTTCGCTCAGGCTCAACTCCTGGCCGAGGCGCAGGGAGAATCTGACGACGCGCTCCGAGTGGCCGTGCGTCTCGAGGTCGCGCGTCTCGAGCGCCGCGACGAGCGCCTTGAGCGTCATGCGGTAGGCGCTCTCGCAGCAGCGCAGCGCGCCGTCGAGTTCCTCCGTCCGCTGCTCGATCATGCGTTCGAGGTAGGTCTCGTAGCCGCGCTTGGCGGCGAGCAGCCGCTGGTGTTCGATCCCGCGCCGGACTGCGAAACGTATGTGTTCGAGGTCGAAGGGCTTGACCAGGTAATCGAAGGCCCCCGCGCGCAGGGCCTCGACGGCGCTCTCGATCTCCTGCGAGCCGCTGACGACGATGACGAGCGTGTCGGGCGAGAGCGCGCGCACGCGCGGGATCAGCTCGAGCCCGCTCATGCCGGGCATCGCGAGGTCGCTCAGGACGAGTTGGAAGTCGCTCGCCTCAAGGAGCGAGAGCGCCTCCTCGCCCGAGCCGACGGCCTCGCACTCGTACTCCGCGCACAGAAGTTCCGACAGCACGTCCCGCACGGCCGCGTCGTCGTCGGCGACGAGCAGACGCGCGGTGCACGCCTGCAAGGGCGCGCAACTCATCCTTAAAGACATCGGGCTCATCGGCGGTGACATGGAAGTTCCCCTTGGTATTGTTCGAGCGCAACTCACCCGCCGCCGGCCCGCACGCGGCGACTCCTGTATGAAAGCCTCAAACTGTCAGGGGGCGATTCGGGGCGGAGTCCTTCCGGCAACGGCCGTGCCAGTTGCGATTTCAATTTTAAATTTCAGATGGGCCGGGCTGAACGTCCGTCTTGCCGTGTAAATTGCAGCGGCGGGATTCGCAGACCTGCTGCACATTGCCGCGTCCAGCGGTGTACAGAGCGCACCAACGGGAGCCGCCCTTTGGCTGACTTTGAGCGCCGGATCGGGAAATTCCTGTTTGCTATCAACGACTTTCGCCGGATCGTGGCGTTCGGGGCGGCGGCTGCGAAGTGGCGGGCCGCGTCGGCGAAGGCTGGAACGGTGCTTGCTCGTAACGACGCGCAGCCGTAGGAGTCTACGCCCCGACTTTTAAGCCCCCAACAGGTAATTCTTAGCAGTCACCTTGACGCAGGACACCAGGGAGGGTGAGGTGAAATCCGGGAAGCACTGCCGTCTGCGCGGGTGGGTCTACGTGGCCTGTGTGGCGGCGGCGCTCTGCCTGTTTGCGGCCGCGTCACCGGGCGGCGTGTCGCGCGCCGCCCGGGGCGAGGGGGTTCGGGCGAAGCTCTCGCCCGAACTGCTCGCGCTGGCCGACGCGCGGCAGGCCGGCTCGGTCAACGTCATCGTCCAGCGTGAAGAGTCCGGGCGCAGGCCGCTCCTCGGCTCCGTCCTCAACCTCGTCGGCGTCGTCAACGGGTTGGGCGGGCGCGTGTCGCGAAACCTTCTTGGGCTCGGCGCAGTCTCCGCGCGCGTGCCGGCGCGGTCTCTGCGCGACCTGGCCTCGCGCTCGGAAGTCCGCTACGTCTCGCCCGACCGGGCGCTCGGCGCCTCCGGCCACGTCGAGACGACGACGGGCACGGCCAACGTCCGCACGCAGACGGGCTACTCGCTGCTCGGGCTGATTCAAACGACGACCACGTCCGACGGCGCAGGCGTCGGCATCGCGGTCGTCGATTCCGGACTCGACGCGGGGCACGAAGTCTTCCGCGACTCGGCGGGGTTGAGCCGCGTGGTCGCGAGCGTGGACTTCACGGGCGAGGGCCGGACGGACGACCCCTTCGGGCACGGGACGCACGTCGCCTCCATCGCCGCCGGTTCGGGCCGGCCGTCGAACGGAGCCTACGGCGGCGTGGCGCCCGCGGCGAAGATCGTCAACCTGCGCGTGCTCAACTCGGAAGGGAAGGGGACGACTTCCAGCCTGCTCGCGGCGCTCGAATGGGTCTTGCAGAACCGCTCGCTCTACAGGATTCGCGTCGTCAACCTGAGCCTGGGCGTGCCGGCCGTGGACACGTTCCAGAACGACCCGGCGTGCGCGGCCGTCCGCAGGCTGACCGACGCCGGCATCGTGGTTGTCGCGGCCGCGGGCAACGACGGCAAGGACGCCGAAGGGCGGAAGCTCTACGGCTCCATCCACTCGCCGGGCGACGAGCCTTCGGCCGTCACGGTCGGCGCGGCCAACACCTTCGGGACGGACGGCCGCACGGACGACCGCATGACCAGCTACAGCTCGCGCGGGCCGACGCGCGGCGTTTGGACGGACGACGCGGGCGCGCGCCACTACGACAACGTCTTGAAGCCCGACCTCGTCGCGCCGGGCAACAAGCTCGTCGGCGCGGCGGCGGCGAACAACGCCCTGCTGACGCGATACCCGGAGCTGAACGCGGACGCGAGCCAGCCCGCCGCGCGCCGGATGATGTACCTGTCGGGCACTTCGATGGCGGCGCCGGTGGTCTCGGGCGCGGCCGCGCTGATGTGGCAGGCCAACCCTAACCTGACGCCGAGCCTGATCAAGGCGCTGCTGATGCTGACGGCTCAGCCCGTCTACGGCTACAACACTCTGGAGCAGGGCGCGGGGCTTCTGAACGCGGACGGCGCGCTGCGCTTGGCGCGGCTCGTGCGCACAGACCTCTCGGCCTCGACGCCGCTCGGCGCGCCGCTGCTCACGACGGCCGCGCCCGTCCCGCAGAGCACCGTCGCGGGCGAGACGTTCTGGTGGTCGCAGGGCCTCGTGCTCAACCACGCGTACGTGGCCGGGACTGACCTCTACACGCTCTACCAGAAGGTCTACTCGCCGGGCATGGAGTTGAGCTACGGCGTCGAGGAGGCGCCGGGCGGGTCGCAGAGCTTGAACGGGGTGATGTGGACGGGCGGCGTCAGCCTCGGCCGCTGGCTCCTCGTGAGCGACGGCTCGACGCTGGCGGGCGGCACGCCCGTCATGGACGCGAGCGCGTTGCTCGACGGGACGCTCGCCGACGACAGCGTGATGGCCGGCGACGGCGTCATGGCCGGCGACGGGACGTTGGCGGGGGACGGCGTGATGGCCGGCGACGCGGACATGTCGGCGCTGGCGACTATGGTCGGAGGGGACGAAACGTCGTGCATGAAATGAGCGGTGGCGGGTTGACGGGGCGGCCGGATAGCTGGATACTTTCTTGCCCCTCCGACTCTCCCCGGAACACTCTCTCCCAAGTCTGTTCGCTTAAGTACCTCGCAAGTAAGACTGCGCCAGGTGCGGACGGCGCGTACCCCGACAGGTTGTGAGAGGTGCGGCCTGCTTATCCCTCGCACCGAAGAGAGCACCGCGGGCATGCCGATCCCGTCTGTAGTCCCGGCATGCACCAACTGGAGGGTGTCAAGGTGAAACAAGTTAGAACGTACACGGCGGCAGCGCTCTTCTCTCTGCTCGCGCTGCTCTGCCTCGGCGGCTCGGGACTTGCGCCCGGCGGCTCGGCGCGCGCCGGACTGAAGGTGAGGCGCGCGGTTCCCCCCGCCGAAACCTCCCGGCAGGAGGAGCCCGCCGAGAGAGTCTCCCCGGACCTGCTGCAACTGGCGCGCGACCCCGAAACCGCGGGGCAGCGCGTCCGCGTCATCGTGCAGGAGGGCGCGGGGCTCAACTCGATGCTCGCCTCGGCGCTCGGGCGCGAGGTGAAGGTTCGCGGGCACTTCGACACTTTGAACGCGCGCGTCCTCGAACTCCCGGCGCGCCTCGTCGAGCGGCTGGCCGAGCAGAAGGGCGTGCGCTTCGTCTCGCTCGACCGCGAGACGGCGGGCTTCGGCCACGTCTCGCGCACGACGGGCGCCGACGACGTACGAGAGCCGGCGGGCCTGAACGTCACGGGGCTCGACGGGACGGGCATCGGCATCGCCGTCCTCGACTCCGGCATCGACACGGAGCACATGGCCTTCCTCTCCGACAAGGGCAACGGCCGGCGCGTCGTCGTCAGCCGCGACTTCACGGGCGAGGGGCGGACGGACGACCCCTTCGGGCACGGCACTCACGTCGCCGGCATCGCCGCGGGCAACGGCCGCATCGCGCGGGCCGAGTACATCGGCCTCGCGCCGAACGCGAACCTCATCAACCTGCGCGTGCTCACCTCGAAGGGCACGGGGCGCGTCTCCTACGTCCTCGCCGGGCTCGAATGGGTCTACCAGAACCGCGCGCTCTACAACATCCGCGTCGTCAACATGAGCCTGGGCGGGCCTGCGGTCGAGTCCTACAAGAACGACCCGGTCTGCAAGGCCGTGCGCAAGCTGGTTGACGCCGGCATCGTCGTCGTCGCGGCCGCGGGCAACAACGGGAAGGACGCGACCGGCCAGAAGCTCTACGGCGCCATCCATAGCCCTGGCAGCGAGCCCTCGGCCGTGACGGTCGGCGCCGCGAACACCTTCGGCACCGACACGCGCTCGGACGACGGCGTCGCCTCGTACAGCTCGCGCGGGCCGACCCGCGGCTCCTGGACGGACGCGCTCGGCGCGAAGCACTACGACAACCTCGTCAAGCCCGACCTCGTCGCGCCCGGCAACAAGATCATCGACGCGGCCGCCGAAGACAACTACCTCATCACGACCCATCCGGAGCTTGACGCCGGCGTGAGCAACTCGGACAAGCGCCGGATGATGTACCTCAACGGCAGCTCGATGGCGACGCCGGCCGTGGCGGGCGCGGCGGCCCTGATGCTCCAGGCGAACCCGACCTTGACGCCCAACCTCGTCAAGACGATCCTGATGTACACGGCGCAGCAGCTCCAAGGCGTAAACATGTTGGAGCAGGGCGCGGGCGAGCTGAACGTCGAAGGGGCCGTCCGGCTGGCGCGGCTCGTGCGGCGCGACCTCTCGCCCCTGACACCGCTCGGCGCGCCGCTCCTGACTTCGACAGTACCGCCCGTCCCGCAGACGACCATCGCGGGCGAGACCTTCACGTGGTCGCAGGGCATCATCATCAAGTACGGCTACGCGACCGGCACCGACCTCATCACCGCTTACCAGAAAATCTACGCGCTCGGGGTCTTCGCCGCGGACGGCGTCTTCGCCGCCGACGGCGTCTTCGCCAGCGACCGGACGCTGCTCACCTCGGGCGTCTTCGCCGCCGACAACGTCCTCGTCAGCAACGGGCAGGCGCTCGGCGGCGGGACGGTCTTTGTCGGCTCCGGCGTCTTCGCCGCGGACGGCGTCTTCGCCGCGGACGGCGTCTTCGCGGCCGACGGCCGCCTCGAGGCCGACGCGACGTTGCAGGCGTTGTCGGCGGCGGTCAGCGGCGACGCGACGAAGGCCACGCCGCCCGCGTGCGAAACGGAGACCGACAGCCGGCACTGAAAGTAAGGCGCGCGCGGGCGGCCCCCCGAAGCCGCCGGCGCGCTTGCAGTGAACGCCAACGTTAGGAGAGAGGCGATGCGCCAGTTGAAGGAGTTGAACCCGCCCGGCGTGAAGACGCACGCGCGCCCCGAGCGCGTGGACGCGCAACCGCTCGTCCACGCGCTCACGGAGAATCACCCGGAGTCGGAGGTGCTCGACTTCCTGCGGGGCAGGCCCGCGCAGGCCGTCATCATGAGCGGGCTCATCCGCGACAACGGCTTCGAGAGCCCCTTCAACCGCGGCACGTTCCACGCCTGCCGCGACAAGCAGGGAAGGCTCGAAGGCGTCGCGCTCGTCGGCCACGCCGTCTACGTCGTGGCCGACACGGCGCCCGCGCTCAGGGCGTTCGCGCGCATCGCGCAGGGGCAGCAGAACGTGCACATGATTCTCGGCGAGGAGGCGCTGGTCGGCCGCTTCTGGGAGCACTACGCGCCCGGCGGCCAGGCGCCGCGCATCTTCTCGCGCGAGGTGCTCTTCGAGCTGCGCTGGCCGGTCTCGGCTCCCGAGCCGGTCGAGGGGCTGCGCCTCGCCACGCTCGACGACCTGATACAGGTGCTGCCCGTCCACGCCGCGCTGGCTTACGAGGAGAGCGGCGTCAACCCGCTCGACGTTGACCTCCACGGCTTCCGCATGCGCTGCGCGCGCCGCATCGAGCACGGGCGCGTCTGGGTGCTGGTCGAGGGCGGGAACCTCCTGTTCAAGGCCGACATCATCTCCGACACGCCCGAGTGCGTCTACGTCGAAGGCGTCTACGTCGACCCGGCCGTCCGCCAGCGGGGGCTCGGGCTGCGCTGCATGTCGCAGCTCGGGCGCAACCTGCTCGAACGGACGAAGACGGTGAGCGCGCTCGTCAACGAGCAGAACCTCGCGGCGCAGGCGCTCTTCACCAAGGCCGGCTACAAGCTCCGCGGCCGCTACGACACGGTCTTCCTCGAAAGAAATTGATCATTTGTTCATTGGGTCATTGATTCATTGGTACAATCCTTAAATGATTCAATGAAGCAATGAACCAATCTTAAATATGTCGATGCAGCGTTACGTCAGGCCGTACATGTGGACGTTCATCGTCGCGGGCGCGGCCGTCAGCATTTACGTGGCGGCGAGGCTGCCGCTCCAGCGGCTCGACCTCCGGCTGGTGCCGCTCGTCCTCTTCACGCTCTTCGTCAGCGCGCGCCTCTGCGTCCCCATCCCGCGCACGACCTCGGGGAAGATCTCCTTCTCCGACGCCCTCATCTTCCTCGTCATGCTGCTCTACGGCGGCGAGGTGGCGGTGCTGCTCGGCGCGGCGGAGATCTTCATCGCCTCGCGCTTCGTCCGCCCGCCGATCAGCCTCTTCACCAGCACCTTCAACGCGGCGATGATGGGGCTCTCGACGCTCGTCACCTACGGCACCCTGACGCTCATCTACGGCGACGTGACGGCGCTGGCGCGGGGCGAGTTCTCGGCCACCTTCGCCGGCGCGCTCTGCGTGATGGCGCTCGTGCAGTACGTCGTCAACACCGCCATCGTCTCGGCGCAGACCGCGCTCAAGGTGAACGAGCCGCTCTGGACGACGTGGCGCAACAAGTACCTCTGGACTTCGATCACCTACTTCGGCGGCGCCTCGGCCGCGGGCATCACGGTCAAGCTCGCCTCGACCGTCGGCCTCTACGCGCTCGTCGCCGCCGCCCCGATCATCGTCATCACCTACCTGACCTACCGCACCTACCTCAACAACATCGAGGCGATGTCGGCCGCCGCCAAGGCCGAGGCCGCCGCCGGGGCGCGCGCCGAGGCCGCCGCCGAGCAGGCCGAGCAGGCGCGCCGCCACGTCGAGGAGCTTTCGCACTACATCGCCGAGCAGGACAGAATCAGAGAGCAGTACGCGCAGATCGAAAAGCTGTCCGCCTTAGGCGAGCTGGCCTCGGGCGTCGCGCACGACTTCAACAACACGCTCGCGGGCATCCTCGGCCGCGCGCAGCTCCTCCTGACGACGAAGGAGCCGGAGCGCGTCGAGGCCGGGCTGAAGCTCATCATCAAGACGGCGAAGGACGGCGCCCGAACTATCAAGCGCATCCAGGACTTCGCGCGCCAGCGGCGCGACCACGACTTCCAGCCGGTCTCGGTCGACCAGCTCCTGCTCGACGTGCGCGAGATCACGCGGCCGCGCTGGAAGAGCCGGGCCGAGTCCGAAGGCGTCCACATTAGTTTGGAGTTACAGCTCGGCTCGGACGAGGCGCGCGTGATGGGCGACGAGTCGGAGTTGCGCGAGGTCTTGGTCAACCTCGTCTTCAACGCCGTGGACGCGATGCCGCAGGGCGGCACGCTCACGCTCTCGACGCGCGAGTCGGCCGGGAAGGTCGAGATCGCCGTGGCCGACACCGGCACCGGCATGGCCGAGGAGGTGCGCTCGCGCGTCTTCGACCCGTTCTTCACGACGAAGGGCAAGGCCGGGATGGGGCTGGGCCTGGCCGTCTCGTACGGCATCGTCCGCCGGCACGAGGGGAACTTCGAGGTCGAGTCGGAGCCGGGGAAGGGGACGACCTTCCGCATCAAGCTGTCTGCGGCCGCGAGCGCCTCGCGGCCGGAGCCCGCCTCGGAAGCGCCGAACATCACGCTCGTCCCGCAGAGGCCCGACGCGACGCGCGTCCTCGTCGTGGACGACGAGGAGAACGTGCGCGAGCTTTTGGCGGACATCCTCGGGAGCGAGGGCTATCAGGTCGAGCTGGCGGCGAGCGGGCGCGAGGCGCTCGACAAGTTCGGCGACGGCCGCGCCTTCGACGCGGTCTTCACAGACCTCGGGATGCAGGGGATGAGCGGCTGGGAGCTGGCGCACGCCGTCCGCGAGCTGGACGAAAAGATTCCGGTCGCGGTCGTCACCGGCTGGGGCGAGGCCGTCGGCTCCGGCGAGCGCCTCGCGGCGCAGGTGGACTGGGTCATCGCCAAGCCCTTCGACACCGCCCAAATCCTCGCCATCGCCCGCGAGGTCGCCCGCCGCCGCGAGTCCGGACGACAGGGCATCGTCGCGGCCTGAAGGTGTCGAATAATTTTTGTCGGGCACGTCTTTGGCGTAAGAGAGAATTAACCACAGAGAGACAGAGACACAGCTTGGAGACTACTGTCTTCAAAGCTGTGTCTCTGTGGTTCTGTGGTTAATTCTTGTTACCGAATCCGATTCACACGTGCTCCTTACCGTCGCCGTTCGGACGTGTGCCGTTGGTGTCGAGGCCGTGGCGCTTAATCATGCGCTGGAGGGTGGTGCGGTCGATGCCGAGGAGGCGCGCGGCGGCCTGCTTGTTGCCGCCGGTGTGCGCGAGCACGCGCGCGATGTGACGCCCTTCGAGTTCGGAGAGCGAGACCAGAGGCTCTTCGGGCGTCGCCCCGTCGGCGGGCACGTCGAAGGCGTGTTGCTGCCGCTCCTGCTCGGCGCCGTCGCGGACGCGGTCGGGCAAATCCTCGGGGCGCACCAGGCGGTCGCAGAGCGCGACGGCGCGGATGATGGCATTCTCAAGCTCGCGGATGTTGCCCGGCCAGTCGTAAGAGACGAGCGCGCGCACGGCGTCGCGCGAGAAGCTGACGGGGCCGCCCGCCGCGGGGCAGGCGCGCTCGGCGAAGTGGCGCGCCATCGGCATGATGTCCTCGCGCCGCTCGCGCAGAGGGGGCAGGTGCAGCGTCACCGCGTTCAGGCGGTAGAACAAGTCCTGCCGGAAGCGGCGCTCCCTCACCTCCTGCTCCACGTCGCGGTTCGTCGCGGCGATGACGCGCGAGTCCACGCGGATGGTGTGGTTCGAGCCGACGCGCCGAATCTCGCCCTCCTGCAGGGCGCGCAGGAGCTTGACCTGGAAGGCGGGCGTCGTCTCCGTGATTTCGTCGAGGAGGATGGTGCCGCCGTCCGCCTCCTGCAAGAGTCCGCGCCGGTCACGCTCGGCGCCGGTGAAGGCGCCGCGGACGTGGCCGAACATCTCCGACTCGATCAGCTCCGAGGGCACCGCGCCGCAGTTGACGGCGACGAACGGCCCTTCGGCGCGCGTGCTGCGCTGGTGGATGGCGCGCGCGACGACCTCCTTGCCCGTCCCGCTCTCGCCCGTGATGAGGACGGGGAGGTTCGTCGAGGCGACCCGGCCCACCATCTTCATCACCTCGACGAAGGCGCCGCTCACGCCGATGAGGTTGATGTCCGAGGTGTAGACGGGCGTGGGCGGCAGCTCGCCCGTGGTGCCCGGCCGCTCGCGCTTCTCGTGAGCGCGCCGCACGTCCTGCGCGATGCGCAGCACGTCCGAGACCTCGAACGGCTTCATCAGGTAGTCGTAGGCGCCGGAGCTGACGGCGTCGAGCGCGCCCGCGGCCGAGCCGTGGCCGGTCATCAGCACGATCTGCGCGTCGGGCTGCTCTTCGACGAAGCGGCGCAGCACGGCGTAGCCCTCGGTCTCGTGCGAGTCCGAAAGCTTCACGTCGCAGAAGACGAGCTGCCAGCCGTGGCCTTCGCCGAGCAGCTCGAAGGCGCGCCCGGCCGAGTCGGCCTCGCACACCTCCCAGTCTTCGCCGCGCAGGACTTCGGCGACGTTGTCGCGCACCAATTCGTTGTCGTCTATTACGAGGGCCTTCATCGCGGTGACGGGGGAAAGTTAACGCCGCCCCTCAGGGACGCGCCGTCACACTACCGCCTCGATGCGAGGCCTGTCGGCGGCTCCGATTGAGAAAGGGGGCACGGTCATTATAATTCGGACACCCGCGTTTCTTGCAAGCACGAATTTTTTTTAGCATAGAAAATCTGTACGCCGCCCGACGTTAGACGCGCGCGTCGGGGTTGCGCTCGGGCGCGCTCGTGGGCTAAGGTCGCGCGTCCGTATGAGGTGCCTATGGCTAACTGGGTCGTACACAAGTTCGGCGGGACGAGCGTGGCCGACGCGGGGCGGTACCAGGCCGTCGCAGACATCCTGCTCGCGCGGCGCGCGCAAGGAGAGCGCTCGGCCGTCGTCGTCTCGGCGATGTCGCGCGTGACCGACGCGCTGCTCGGCCTCGTCTCGGGCGCGGCCGCGCGCGACGAAGGGTACCTGGAGAGGCTTCACGCCTTGAGGGCGCGACACCTTGAGACGGCCGCCGCGCTCGGGCTCGGCGCGGCGCGCGAGCGGTCTCTGGCCGAGGCCGTCGAGGGGGACTTCCGCGAATTGGAAGAGGTCTTGCGCGGCGTCTGGATCGCGCGCCTCCAGTCCGAGCACATCGCCGAGTTCGTCTCGGGCCACGGCGAGCTCTGGTCTGCGCGCTTCCTGAGCGCGCTGCTCGAACAGAGGGGCTGTAACTCGGACTGGCTCGACGCGCGCGAAGTGCTCTTCGTCGAGGCGGACGCGCGCGGCGTCGCCGTCGACTGGGAGGTCTCGCGCGCCAAACTCGGGGGCTGGCTCGGAGGGCGCGAGCCCGACCCGCTCGTCGTCACCGGCTACGTCGCCTCGACCCGCGAGGGCGTGGCGACGACCTTGAAGCGCAACGGCAGCGACTACTCGGCCTCCATCTTCGCGGCGCTCCTGGACGCCTCCGCGGTCACCATCTGGACGGACGTGAACGGGGTGCTGAGCGCCGACCCGCGCCGCGTCCCCGACGCGCTTGTCGTCCCCGCGCTCTCTTACCAGGAGGCGGCGGAGCTGGCCTACTTCGGCGCGAAGGTCATCCACCCGAACACGATGTCGCCGGTCATCGCGGGCGGCATCCCCGTCCACATCAAGAACACCTTCGAGCCGGAGGGCGCGGGCACGACCATCTCGGCCGAGACCTCACGGGACTTCCCCGTCAAAGGCTTCGCCAGCGTCGAGGGCATGACGCTCGTCAACGTCGAGGGGACGGGCATGGTCGGCGTGCCCGGCATCGCCAACAAGCTCTTCGGCGCGCTGCGCGCGGAGGGCGTCTCGGTCGTCCTCATCTCGCAGGGTTCGAGCGAGCACTCCATCTGCTTCGCCGTCCCCGGCGCGCAGGGGCAGCTCGCGAAGCGCACGGTCGAAGAGGCCTTCATGTCCGAGATGCGGCGCGGGCAGATTCAGACCGTGGGCCTCACGGAAGGCTGCTGCATCCTCGCCGCGGTCGGCGACGGCATGGTGCACGCGCCGGGCGTGGCCGGGAAGTTCTTCACCGCCTTGGGCCGCGCGGGCGTGAGCGTGCGCGCCATCGCGCAGGGGGCTTCGGAGCGGAACATCTCGGCCGTCATCGACGAGCGCGAGGCAACGCGCGCCCTGCGCAACGTCCACTCGGCCTTCTACCTCTCGCACCAGACGCTCTCGGTCGGCGTCGTCGGCACGGGCTTGATCGGGGGGACTTTCCTCGACCAGTTGGGCGCGCGCCTCTCGAAGCTGCACGAGCGGCGCTCGATAGACGTGCGCGTGCGCGGCGTGATGAGCAGCCGCCGGATGCTCCTCGACGACCGCACGCTCGACCTGAGCAACTGGAGGGATGACCTGAGCGGCCGCGGCGCCGACTCGGACATCGAGCGCTTCGCCGAGCACGTCCTCGCCGAGCACCTCCCGCACGCCTGCATCATCGACGCCACGTCGGACGCGGCGGTCGCCGCGCGCTACAGTGAGTGGCTCGACCGCGGCATCAACGTCATCACGCCGAACAAGAAGGGGAACACCGGCACGCTCGCGCAGTACCGCGCCGTGCGCGAGGCCGCACGCCGCCGCGGGCGCTACTTCCTCTACGAGACGAACGTCGGCGCCGGGCTCCCGGTCATCCACACCCTGCGCGACCTGCTCGACACGGGCGACGAGGTCTTGAAGATAGAGGGCGTGCTGTCGGGGACGCTCTCCTACATCTTCAACACCTTCGACGGCCGCGTGCCCTTCTCGCAGGTCGTGCGCGAGGCGCACGCGCGGGGCTACACCGAGCCCGACCCGCGCGAAGACCTCTCGGGCATGGACGTGGCGCGCAAGCTCGTCATCCTCGCGCGCGAGATGGGGACGGAGGTCGAACTCGAAGACGTACAGGTCGAGAGCCTCGTCCCCGAAGACCTCCGCGCCGCGAGCGTCGAGGAGTATTTCGAGAGCCTGGGCAGGTACGACGCCGCGGTGGCCGCTCGGTTGAGCGCGGCCCGCGAGCGCGGCGAGGTGCTGCGCTACGTCGGGACGATTGAGCCGGGCGGCAAAGTCTCTGCTTCGCTCAGACCTTACCCGCTCGCGCACCCTTTCGCGGGGTTGAGCGAGAGCGACAACGTCGTCAGCTACCGCACGGCGCGCTACGACGTGCAGCCGATGATCGTGCGGGGGCCGGGCGCGGGGCCGGCCGTGACGGCGGCCGGAGTCTTCGCAGACCTGCTGCGCCTCGCGACGTTTTTAGGAGCGCCGCTATGAGGAGCGCCACGGCGTTTGCGCCCGCGAGCGTCTCGAACGTCGCGGTCGGCTTCGACATCCTCGGCTTCGCCGTCGAGGCCGCGGGCGACGAGGTGACTCTGACTTTGACCGAGGGCGACTCCGTCCGCATCGTCGAACTCGTCGATACGACCGGCACGCTCGCCCCGGGCGCCATCCCGCTCGACCCCGCGCAGAACACGGCGACCGTCGGCCTCCTCAAACTCATCGAAGACCAGAGGCCCGGCTTCGGCTTCGACGTGAGCGTGCGCAAAGGCATCGCGCTCGGGTCGGGGATGGGCGGCTCCGCGGCCTCGGCCGTGGCTGCGCTCGTCGCGGCGAACTCCCTGCTCGAAGAACCTCTCCCGAAGGAGTCTCTCTTCTCTTACGCGCTCGCGGCCGAGCTGGTGGCCTGCGGCGCCTCGCACCCGGACAACGCCGCGCCGTCTCTCTACGGCGGGTTCACGCTCGTCGTCTCGGGCGACCCGCCGCGCTGCGTGCGGCTCCCGGTGCCGCGCGGCCTGCTCTGTGTGCTCGTGCACCCGCACGTCCGCCTGGACACGCGCGACTCGCGCGCCGTCCTGCAACCGACCGTCCCGCTCGCGGGCCACGTCCGGCAGTCCTCGCGGCTCGGCGGCCTCGTCGCCGCCTGCTACACGGACGACCTGGAATTGATGGGCTCTTGCCTCGAAGACGTGCTCGTCGAGCCGCAGCGCGCCGCGCTCATCCCGGGCTTCGCGCGCGTGAAGGCGGCTGCGCTCGCGGCGGGCGCGCTCGGCGCCTCCATCTCCGGCTCCGGCCCGAGCGTCTTCGCCTTAGTGGACGACGAAGAGGTCGCGGAACGGACGCGCGCCGCGATGGTCGAGGCCTTCGAGTCGAGCGGCGTCAGAGAGGTTGACTCGTGGGTCTCAAAGGTCAGCGACGAAGGCGCGAGATTGGCGGAAGCCCGACCGTGAGGGAGGGCGCATGAGTTCCGCCGAAGCACATGACGGAAGACCGACGCCCTCCCTCACGGTCGGGCTTCCGCCTCGGGTTTTATGACGATGAAATATGTCAGCACGCGCGGGGCCGCAGAGCCGCTCGGACTCTCCGAGGCGGTGCAGACCGGACTCGCGCCCGACGGCGGACTCTACGCGCCGGGGCGCTTCCCCGAGTTCGAAGTTGAAGACTTCGACGGCCGCGAGACGCTGCCGCAGATAGCCGAGACGTTCCTCGCGCCCTTCTTCGAAGGCGACGCGCTCGCGTCTCAGCTTCCGGACATCTGCCGCGAGGCTTTCAACTTCCCCGTCCCGCTCGTCGAGCTGGACGAGACGACGGCCCTGCTCGAACTCTTCCACGGCCCGACCGCGGCCTTCAAGGACGTGGGGGCGCGCCTGCTCGCCGCGTGCGTCTCGCGCCTGCCGGGGCGTCGAACCGTCCTGGTCGCGACCTCGGGCGACACGGGCGGCGCGGTCGCCGCGGCCTTCGCCGGGCGCGCCAACGTGGATGTCCGTATTCTTTATCCGAAGGGGATGGTCTCGCCGCGGCAGGAGAAGCAGCTGACCTGCTGGGGCGCGGGCGTGCGCGCCTTCGCCGTGCGCGGCGACTTCGACGACTGCCAGCGCATGGTCAAGGCCGCCTTCGCCGACCGCGAGCTGAGCCGGAGGCACCGCCTGCTCTCGGCCAACAGCATCAACCTCGGGCGGCTTCTGCCGCAGGCCGCGTATCACGCCGCCGCGAGCCTCTGGTACCTGCGGCGCCGCGGCGTGCGCGCCGGCTTCGTCGTGCCGACGGGGAACCTGGGGAACGCGGTCGGGGCCTTCTGGGCGCGCGCGTCGGGGCTGCCCATCCGCGAGGTGGTCTTGGCGTCGAACGCCAACCGCGCCGTGCCCGACTACTTCGACTCCGGCGCCTGGGGCCCGCGCGCGACCGTGCGCACGCTCGCCAACGCGATGGACGTCGGGAACCCGAGCAACATCGAGCGGCTCCTGCACCTGCATCCGGACTTGGAACAGTTGAAGACCTTCGCGCGCGCCTTCACCGTCTCGGACGAAGAGATCGAGCGCACCATCGTCGAGGAGGCGGCGCGCGGCCGCGTCTTCGACCCGCACACGGCGGCGGCCGTCCGCGTGCGCTCGCTCGTCGCAACGCCGCACTGGGTCGTCGTCGCGACGGCGCACCCGGCCAAGTTCGAGTCGATAGTCGAGCCTCTCGTCGGTCGAGAAGTGCGGACGCCGCCCGCGCTCGCCGCGCTACTCGACAAGGAGTCTGTGTGTGTGGAGATCGAGCCGTCGCTTGAGTCGTTAATCAGGGCCGCGTTCAGCTAACGAATAAGTTTCACCACAGAGACACAGAGGCACAGCTTGTTGAGGTATAGACTCAAAGCTGTGCCTCTGTGTCTCCGTGGTTAATTCCTGTTAGACCTTAACCTCCACCGGCTCGTCTCTTCTCTCCGCCGCGCGGGCGGCGAGCCGGACGCGCTTCTCGTAGGTCTCGCGGACGAGCGCCACGTCTTCGAGGAAGTGCGGGAGCTCCCGAAGCGTCAACGCCTGCGGGCCGTCCACGAGCGCGCGCGAAGGGTCTGGGTGGAAGTCCACGAGGATCATGTTGGCGCCCGCGATGACGCCCTGTGCCGTGACGTGGAGGATGTCGAGCAGGCGGTCGGGCGCGTACGCGCGCTGGCCGACGGAGTGCGAGGGGTCGATGCAGACGGGCATGCGCGTCAGGCGCTTGACGACGGGGACGTGCGCGAAGTCCACGAAGTTCCGGTGCGGGTCGCCGATTGAGGTCTTCATCCCGCGCAGGCCGAAGACGACCTTGCGGTTGCCCTCGCTGGCGAGGTACTCGGCCGCGTTGAGGGACTCGTCTAGCGTGATGCCGAAGCCGCGCTTGAGGAGGACTGGGAACTCGCGCTGGCGGCCGACGAACTTCAAAAGCTCGAAGTTCTGCGTGTTGCGCGTGCCGATCTGGAGCATGACGCCCACGGGGCTTCCCGTCGCTTCGAGCGCCGCGCGTATCTCCTCGATGTGCGACTCGTGCGTCACCTCCATCGCGATGACCTTGATGTCGTACTTGCCGGCGAGGTCGAAGACGTAAGGCAGGCACTTCGCGCCGTGCCCCTGGAACGAGTAGGGCGACGTGCGCGGCTTGTAGGCGCCCATGCGCGTGCAGGCCTGGCCGTGGTCGCGCAGCGCCCTCATCATCTGCCCGACGTGCTCGGGCGTGTCCACGGCGCAGAGGCCCGCGAAGACGTTGAGCGTGTCCTGGCCGAAGCTCACGCCCTTGTACTCGAAGGAGGTCGAACGCTCGTCGCCCTTGTGGCGGCCGACGACGCGGTACTCTTCGGAGACGCGGACGACGTGGTCGACGCCGGGCAGCGCCCTCATGTCTTCGACGGAGAGCGCGGCCGTGTTGCCGATGAGGTAGATTTCGGTCACGGACTTCTCGGCCCCCTGCTCGTGGTGTATGCGCAGCTCGATGTTGGGCAGGCGCGAGAGGTGGGCCATCAACTGGTTGTACGTCTCGCCGCCCGCGGCGACTTTCGGGTCGAGAATCAGAATCATGTCTTTGACTGCCTTCAGCATGTTGGTTAGCTCGGCCCCGTGCGGCCGAAGAGCGAGCGCGCCGCGGCGAGCCCGTCCCCGCGCAGCCCGTCGCGCGCGGCGGAGAGTTTAAGGATGAGAGTGTCGAGCGCGTCGGCGACCTCGCGCGGGTTCGTGGCGAGGATGTCGCGCCAGACGTGCCAGGGGCTCGACGCCAGGCGCGTCATGTCGCGGTAGCCGGTGCCCGCGAGCGCGGAGAGTTCGGGGTCGCTCACGTCTTCCGCGACCGTCGCCGCGAGCGCGCACGAGACGAGCTGCGGCAGGTGGCTCAGGCGCGCCAGCGCGCGGTCGTGCTCCGCCGCGGACGTCACGCGGACGCGCGCGCCTAAAGCGGCGAGTGTCTCTTTGAGAGCTGCGAGCGCGGCCGGGTCGCTCCCGTCTTCGGGCGGGGTGAGGACGTAGGGCGCGCCTTCGAAGAGGTCTGCGCGCGCGTGCGCGGGGCCGCGCAGGTGGCTGCCCGCGACCGGGTGCCCGCCGACGAAGCGCCACGCCTTTTCTGTTTGCGAAGTCGCGGCGCGACAGACTTCGGCCTTCGTGCTGCCCGCGTCGGTCACGACCGCGCCGGGCTTCACCCGAGGCGCGCCCGCGCGCAGGAACTCGACGATCTGACCGACGGGAGTTGCCAGGTAGATAAGGTCTGACCGGGAGACACCGCCTTCTTTGAAAGCCTCATCAACTTCGTCAATCGCATTCAGGCGCAGGGCCTCGACGAGCGCGGCCGGGTCTGCGTCCCATCCCGCGACGCGCGCACACACGCCCGCGCGCTTGGCCGCGAGCGCGAACGACGCGCCCACTAGCCCGCACCCGACCACCGTCACCCTGTCCCAACGCTTAGTCATAAAAGGAAGTAGGCAGTAGGCAGATGGCAGTAGGCAGTTGTTTCTGTTCGCGTGCGGGCAGGTAGCGGAAGCTATTCAACACAGAGACACAGAGACACAGAGACACGGCTTGTTGAGCGATAGACTCCAAGCCGTGCCTCTGTGTCTCTGCGTCTCTGTGTTGAATCGTACTCATTAACTTCCTGACAACAACGCGGAGCGTAATGCCTACTGCCGTCTGCCTACTGCCTACTGGATGCGTAGTGTCCGAGCACTCGGACGCTCGCGGCGCGTTCATGCAGCTCTTCGAGCGCGGCCGTCAGCTCCGGGTCGCCGGCCGGCGCGCGCAGGTCGAGGTAGAAGTGATACTCCCAGGGCTGGCCGCGCAGAGGCCGGCTCTCGATCTTGAGCAGGTCGAGACGTCGTCGCGCGAAGGGTTCGAGCGCGTGGTGGAGGGCGCCGGGGCGGTGCGCGAGTTTGACGACGAGCGAGAGCTTGTCCGCCTCCTTCACTTCCGAAGCTTCGGGCGCGAGCAGGACGAAGCGCGTGTAGTTCTCGCGGTGGTCTTCCAGCCCTTCGCGCAAGATTTGGCCGCCGTAGATGTCCGCCGCGCGGCGGCCGGCGACCGCGGCACAACTGGGGTCGCCGCGGCGCAGGACGTTGGCGACGCTGCCGGCCGTGTCGTCGGCCGCGACGCGGCGTATGTCGGGCCGCGAGGCGAAGAAGCGCTCGCACTGCGCGAGGGCGACGGGGTGCGACTCGACGGTCTTAACCTCTTCCGCCTCCGAGCCGGAGAGTCCGATGAGGAAGTGCCGGATGGGGATGACGACCTCGGCCGTCATGTGGAGCCGGCTTTCGAGGAGCAGGTCGTAGACGCGGTGGACGGAGCCCGCGAGCGTGTTCTCGACCGGCGCGAGCGCGAGGTCGGCCGCGCCCTCTCCGACGGCCGCGAAGAGCGACTCGAAGGTCGGGCGCGGGACGAGCGCGACACGCTCGCCCAGGAGCTTGACGGCCGCCTCCTCGCTGAAGGCCCCGCGCTCGCCCTGGAAGGCGACGCGCTTTGAGCCGACGCCGTCGCTCATCGCACGGCCTCCTCGTGCCGCGCCGCGAGCTGCGTCTGGAGGCGGCGCGACTCGCGGATGACGGCGCGGAAGAGGCGCTCGACGGCCTCGTCGTCGAGCGGCCCGCGGTTCGACGCGCGGGCGCGCTCGATCACCTCGCGCTCGCGCCCGCGGTTCAGCACCGAGAGCCCCGCGACGCGCTTCGACTCGCCCACCTGGACGGCGATGCGCGCGCGCGCGTTCAGCAGACGCAGAAGCTCCTCGTCGATCTTGTCGATCTCGACCCGCCAGTCTTCGATGGTCATTAACGAAACTCCACACTAAAAGAGCCGGCCGCGACTTTCGGGGTCGCGGCCGGCTCGGTTCGAATCTTTATGTGCGCGTCTCTAGCTCGCTCGCCCACCCGCGCACGCACGAAGTTCGCCCGGCCCGCCGCCCCCGTAGGGGTAGCGGTAGGTAAAGGCGAAGTAGTAAAAGCGCGCGTCGTGTGTCATGTCGAAAGGCCGGCCCTCGGCGTGGGGCCGCTCAGGGATAGTAAGAAAGCTGCGCGCGGGCTGTCAACAAAACTTCGGGCAATAATTTTTATGGGCCGATAGGCGCGGCTTATGCCACCGCCTTCGCGTGCTGGCGCAGGGCCGCGAGGAAGGCCGCGGCCGCGTGCGAGTGGGTCGCGTTGCGGCGGTAGGTCGCCCAGAGCCGGCGCGTGTACGAGAGGTCTTTGACGGGCACCGTGGCGAGCGTCCCGCGCTCTAGCTCCTCGCGCACACACATGTGCGGGACGAAGGCGAGGCCGACGTTGAGCTGGACGAAGCGCTTGATGGTCTCGACCGTCGCCAGTTCCAGGGTGATGTTGAGCGGCGTGTGGTGTTCGGCGAAGACCTCGATGACCTTGTTGCGCGAGGCCGTGCGGACGTTGTGCGCGAGGAAGGACTCGCGCCCGAGCTCCTCGACCGTCACCTCTTCGCGCCCGGCGAGCGGGTGCTCGGGGTTGAGGATGAGCGAGAGCTCGTCGCGCAGGACGCAGAAGGATTCGAGGTCGCGGTCGGTCGGCTCGAAGGCGAGGACGGCGAAGTCCACGTTGCGCTCGATCACCTCGCGCGGCAGGCGCTCGGAGACGTGCCGGTAGATTTCGACCTTCACGTCCGGGTGCTTCTCTCGGAAAGAGAGGATGACTTGCGGGAGGAGGTAGAGCGACGTGCTCTCGTTGGCGCCGACGCGGACGAGGCCGCGCTTCAGCTCGCGCAGCTCCGCGACGGTGCCGCGCGCCTGGTCGCGCAGGGTGAGAATGCGCTGCGCGTAGTCCTGTATCCGCTGGCCGGCCTCGGTGAGCGTCGGCGTCTTCTGCGAGCGGTCGAAGAGCGGGGCGCCCACCTCCTCTTCGAGCCGGCGGATGGCGATGGAGATGGCGGGCTGCGTGCGGCCGACGGCGTCCGCCGCCTTCGAGAAGCTGCCCTCGGCGATGACCTGGAGGAAGAATTCGAGCTGCGTCATTTCCATAGTGCGTCCGTGTCACCTCGGCGTGTGAACGTTCGGTGACAATAGCCACACCCGTCCGCGGTTAGTCAAGCGAGACCGCGTGCGTTCGGAAATGGTCGCGGGGGCGTGCCCGCTCACCTCGCGGCGTCCGGCCGGGGGGCGCCGACCCAGACGGCGCGCTGTGTGCGGCGCGCCTCCTCGGCCAGCTCGGCCAGCTCCTGCGCGCTCAGGCGGACGCCGTTGACGAGGACGGGGCTGCGCGAGGCGAGCCTTGAGAGTCCCGCCAGGGCGGTCGGGCCGAGTGGGTCTGCCGAGATGAATTCTTTGCCGCTCAGGATCAGTGACACGAGTTTCTTCAAACCTCCCGCAGTGTTCGTCGCCTCTGTGGCCGGACTCGGATGGCAAGGCCCGTACCGCTGCGGGGTGCGGCTGAAAGATGGGGATTTTCAAGGTTGAGCGTCGGGCGTCTGTGACAATCTCGTCGTTAGCGCTGTCATGCACTGCAAAAATGTCGCGGCGGAAGTTGGATGACAGGCGGTCGGTTACTAATGCGACTTGTAGCCGATGGTTTAAGGGTTAACCACAGAGACACAGAGGCGCAGCTTGGGGCCAATAGCTCAACCAGCTGTGCCTCTGTGTCTCTGTGGTTAACCACCGGAGACATTATTCCCAAGCAACTTCTGAAGGATGACGTTTTTGTCTTCGCTCCCTGAATTACGACGAATGTGTCGCTGAGGGAAGAGGCCGGCGGCGATTTATGGGCTGGTAAAAATTATCAATTATACAAATGCGCGCGAAGGTTGTAGCATCCGCCCCCATAGTGGGGAGAGAAGCGCCGGCCGATGGTGCCAAGATGTCGGCGGGCGTCCGGTCTCTTCATTCTCCGGGTGTGTGGAATGTCTAATCTGCGTCCAACTTCCGTCGAGTCGCGCTTCCCGCGCCGGAAGACTTCGGCCGTCGCCCTTAAGGGGCGCGTGGCTGTAGTCGTCCACGCGCGCAAGCGTGTTACCTGACGGCTTGTCCTGCAACCTACAGTGTGTGCGGCAGGCCATCAACGTCCGAGGGTTGATGGCCTTCTTTTTCCCCGACCTTATTTACCGCGAAGTAATGCCCGAAGCGGCCAACAGCCCCGACCCCGCCTGTGCGCGTCCAAGCGCGCGCCGGGTCGCAGACCGCCCGAGCCGCTGGCGCCACGACGAGTCGGAGCGCGACGCCTGCGCCATCATCGCCAACGTCAAGAAGGACGGAAGGCCCTCGCACGGCAACGTCAAGCGCACGCTCGAAGCGCTCGCGCGCATGGGCCACCGCACGGGCGAGGTCGAGGGCGAGGGCGACGGCGCGGGACTCCAGACCGACATCCCGCGCGAGCGCTGGGCGAAGCGGCTCGAGGCTGCGGGCCTGCGCGGCTCGCTCGTCAACCGCGCGCAGTTCACCGTCGCGCACGTCATGATCCCGCACGAGCACCGCGCCGACGCGGAGGAGATCAAGGCGCGCGCGCTTGAGTTATTCGAAGAGTCTCTCTTCGAGGTGCTCGTCAGCGAGACGGCGCGCGTGCGCACCGACGCCTTGGGGCCGCAGGCGCGCGCGATGGAGCCGGAGTTCTGGCAGGTGGCGGCGCTGCCGCGCACCGCGCGCGGCGTGGAAGACAGGGACATCTTCCGCATCACGTTGGGGCTGGAAAGAGAGCTGCCCGTCCACGTCGCCTCGCTCAGCCCGAACAGCGTCATCTACAAGGTGCGCGGCGACGCCGAGACCCTGCGCCGCTACTTCCCCGAACTCTCGCACCCGGACTTCAAGTCGGCCATCTCGCTCGGCCACGGCCGCTACTCGACCAACACAGACTCGCGCCCCGAGCGCGCGCAGATGTTCTCCACGCTCGGCCACAACGGCGAGATCAACTCGGTTGACAGGCTCGGGCGCGAAGCCCTCGCCCTCGGCTTCCAGCTCCCGCCGCGCGCCAGCGACTCGCAGGTCTTAGACCGCGTCGTCGAGAGCTTCATGTTCGAGTACCGCCTGAGCCTGATGAACGCGCTTGAGATCGCCTTCCCGCCCGTGTGGAGCGAGATCGAGCGTTTCCCCGAAGAGGTGCGCGAACTCTACCGCTACTGGCGACGCGCCTTCGGCGCGCACGCGCAAGGCCCCGCCGCTATCATCGCGCGGCAGGCCGACGAGATTGTTTTTAGTTCTGATGCGCTGGGACTCAGGCCCCTCTGGTGCGGCGAGACGGAGAAGGAGTGGTTCGCCTCTTCGGAGAAGGGCGTCGTGCCTTTGGAGCAGATGGTGCGCGACCCACGCCCGCTCGCGCCCGGCGAGAAGATGGGCTTCCTCCTGCAGCGCGGCGTCGGCGTCGAGGTCTTCGAGTACCACGAGCTGCAACGCCGTGCCCTCGAAGACGTGCGCGCGCGTTTCCACCCCGCGACTCTCAACGCGCGCGTGCGCTGGGCCGACGACGAAGACACACTGAACCCCGAAGGCGCCGCCGCTGTGCGCGGTGTGCGCGCCGCCACGCCGCGTTCCCCCGATGGCGGCGTGGCGGTGGGACTCGACGAAAGAAGACTTGCCGCGTTCGGCTGGGGCCGTATCGAAGAGTCGGAAGCGTCCGAGATGGCCGAGACGGGCAAGGAGCCGATCAGCGGACTCGGCTGGGACGGCCCGCTCGCCGCGCTCTCGCAGAAGCGGCGCAACGTCTCCGACTACTTTCACGAGCGCGTCGCGGTGGTGACCAACCCCGCCATCGACCGCGAGCGCGAGGCCGACCACTTCTCGACGCGCGTCTTCCTCGGCGCGCGCCCCACGCCCGCGGCGCCCTCGGAAGTCGGGCAGGTAGAGTTGAGCACGCCGCTGCTCTTCGGCGGCCTCGGCTTCGAAGACGAAGAGGCGCACGCCGCGGCCGCGCGTAAGACACATCAGCGCACGCTCTCTGAAGTTCTGGCGCTCTGCGGGACGTTTGATGAAAGTGCCGCTGACGGAACGTTGCACGCGGCGACAGTTGACATAAGCTTTGGTGAGGGCGAGACGCTCGAAGCGGCGCTGGCGCGAATCTGCGAAGAGGCCGCGCGGCTGGTTCGAGAGTCCAAGTCGTCCGTCCTCATCCTCGACGACGCGCGCGCACACGTAGGCGCGCGTCTTGGGATCGACGCTCACCTCGCGCTCGCGGCCGCGGACGCGCGCCTGCGCGACGAGCGCGACGCGGAGGGCGTGAGTCTGCGCCGCCGCACCGGGATAGTCCTGCGCGCGGCCTCCCTGCGCAACGTCCACGACCTCGTCTTCGCATTGGGCTGCGGCGCCGACGCCGTCAACCCTTACGCCCTCTTCGAAGTGGCCGCGCGCGGCGCGGCGACGACGGAAGGGCGCGTGCAGCGGCTTGTCAAAATCGCCTCGGCGCTCTCGGTCGGGATTGAGAAAGTCCTCTCGACGATGGGCATCCACGAGCTGGACGGCTACGGGCGTCTGTTCGCCTCGGTGGGCCTCGCGCCCGACGTGGAGGGGTTCTTCGGCGTCGCCAACTACTGCGGCTCGGCCTTCGCGGGCCTTTCGCTGACAGACCTCGAACGCGACGCACGTCAACGCCTTCAACTCGCGCGCGGCGAATCTGAAGAAGAGACAAAGAAGCGTTCGCACGGCCTGCCCGGCGAGTTTCGTGAACAGCCTTCGTTGTGGAACGTCGCGGGGCGCGTCGCGCGCGGCGAGAAGCCTTACGCGGAGTTCGCCGCGCGCCTGCGAGAGATAGAGGAGACGAAGCCGGTCGCGCTCCGGCAACTGCTCGAAGTCAAAGCGGCAGAAGGTCACGAATTGGACTCTCCCCAAAGCGGAGAAGTGGACACGCGCGCCGGCCGACACGCCGCGCCGTTCTACTTCTCCGCGATGAGCTTCGGCTCGCAGGGCGAGACCTCGTTCCGCGCCTACGCGGAGGCCGCGAAGCGGCTCGACATCATCTGCGTCAACGGCGAGGGCGGCGAGATACCCGACATGCTCGGCCGCTACCGCGAGCACCGCGGGCAGCAGGTCGCCTCCGGGCGCTTCGGCGTCAACGCGAAACTGCTCAACTCGTGCGACCTGCTTGAGATTAAGATCGGGCAGGGCGCGAAGCCCGGCGAGGGCGGGCTGCTGCCCGGCTTCAAGGTGACGGCGCGCATCGCCGAGACGCGGCACACGCCCGCCGGCATCGACCTCATCTCGCCTTCGAACAACCACGACATCTACTCCATCGAAGACCTCGCGCAGGTCGTCGAGGAGCTGAAGACCATCAACCCGCGCGCGAAGATTTCGGTCAAGATTCCCTCCATCCCGCACCTCGGCCCCATCGCGACGGGCGTGGCGAAGGCGCGCGCCGACGTCATCGCCATCTCGGGCTACGACGGCGGGACGGGCGCCGCGCGCAAACATAGCTTGCGCCACACGGGACTCCCCGTCGAGATCGGTCTGCGCGAGGCGCACCGCGCGCTCATCCGCGCCGGCCTGCGCAGCCGCGTCGAGCTGTGGGCCGACGGAGGCATGAAGTCGGGGCGGGACGTGGCGCGCCTGTTGGCGCTCGGCGCGGATCGCGTCGGCTTCGCGACGATGGCGATGGCCGCGATAGGCTGCACGAGCTGCCGCGAGTGCAACACGGGCACGTGCCACGTCGGCATCACGAGCCAGTTGAAGGACGCTGACGAAGCACTCGCCGCCGGCCAGAAACATTTCAAGCCGCGCGAGTACGAGCTGGCCGTCGAGCACCTCGTCCGCTTCTTCACGGAAGTCAAAGCGGAGGTCGCGCGAGAGGCGGCGCGTGCCGGGCTTTCGACGACGCGCGAACTCGTCGGGCGCGTCGACCTGCTCGAACAGGTGCGCGGGCACGAGCGCTTAGACCTCGCGTGGCTGCTTGAGCCGGAAGAGCCGTGCGCGCTCTGCGTCTCGGCGCAGGAGCCGACCGTGGGCCGCGCGCGCCGCTCGCTCACGTCTCTGACCCGACTCATCTCAAGCTCGGTGACGGAGCTGGCCGAGGCCGGCAAGGAGGTCGTCTACTACGACGACTCGAACGTCTCCAGCGGCGACCGCGCGCTCGGCACACACCTCGCCGGCAAGCTGACCCGCGCGCGGCTCAGACAACTCTTCGAGGGCGACGGCGTCGGCAGCAACGGTCACGGCAACGGCTCGGCCGCGGCGCTCGGCCTGAAGCGCGCCGTGCTCAACTTCCTCGAAGGCTCTGTGCCGGGCAACGGGCTCGGCGCGTTCAACTCGGACGGCGTGGACATCCTCGTCCACGGCGGCGTGCAGGACGGCGCGGCGAAGGGCGCTTCGGGCGGCCGCGTGCGCATCCTGAAAGGCATCAACCACGACGGCAAGGCCGTGGACGGCTCGGTCGGCAAGTGCTTCGCCTACGGCGCGCAGGCCGGCCTGCTCGTCGTGCAGGGCGACGCCGACTCGCGCGCGGGGATCAGGCTCTCGGGCGCGGACATCATCTTCGGCGGCCGTCTGCGCGGGCCGCTTCGCGACGAGCTGGGCAACATCGCCGCGCGCGCAAACCTCAAGGGCTTCGCCTTCGAGTACATGACTTCGGGGCGCGGCCTCGTGCTCGGCGACCCCGGCCCCTGGCTCGCCTCGGGCATGACGGGCGGCGTCGTCTACCTGCTTTTGGAGAGAGAGCTCGGCCTCGACGAAGAGGCCCTGCGCAGGCGTCTCGCCGCGGGCGCGCGAGTGTCGATTGAGCCGGTCGGGGACGCGGACGGGTCTTCCCTGCGCGAACTGCTTGGCCACTACCGCGACGCCCTCGCCGAAGGGCAGCAGCACGCCCTGGCCGAAGAGGTCGGACGCTTGGCCGAGGACTGGCGAAGCCTCTTCGTCAAGCTTGTGCCGAAGAAGTAAGCGCTAAAGCTGGGAGCGCGGGCATCCCCGCCCGCCATGAGCGCGAGAGCGCGAAGGCAGTGAGACTTTACGTCTCAACGTTGAGATGAAGAGGCAGACGGTCAGCGTGCTTGCGCACGCTAGCGGGCAGGGATGCCCGCGCTCCCAGCGAAGAGGGGCACATGATTGCTGAGCAGTTAATCACGAAGGCGAAGCCGGCGCCGCCGTTTGTGGGCGCGGTCGAGGAGACTCTGCCGAGGGGCGCGGAGGTTTTGCTGCACGCGCTCGTCAACGAGGGCGTGGACACGATCTTCGGCTACCCCGGCGGCGCGGTGCTCCACATCTACGACGAGCTGTGGCGCTACCGCGAGCGGGTGACGCACTACCTCGTCCGGCACGAGCAGGGCGCCGTCCACATGGCCGAGGGCTACGCGCGCGCGAGCGGAAGAGTCGGCGTCGCGCTCGTCACCTCCGGCCCCGGCGCGACCAACGCCGTGACCGGCATCGCGAACGCCTACATGGACTCGACGCCCATCGTCGTCATCACCGGCCAAGTCCCGCTGCCGCTCATCGGCACGGACGCGTTTCAGGAGGTGGACACGGTCGGCATCACGCGCCCCTGCGTCAAGCACAACTACCTCGTGCGCGACGTGAGAGATTTGGCGGGCATCGTCCGCGAAGCCTTCCACCTCGCGCGCACAGGTCGCCCCGGCCCCGTCGTCATCGACATCCCGAAGGACGTTTCGGCCGCGCGCTGCCCCTACTCGCGGCTCGACCACGTCGCCTTCCCGTTCCGGGAGAAGCAGGGCAGGCCCCAGCCCGAAGCAATCGCGCGCGCCGCCGAGGAGATCGTGAAGTCGCAGCGGCCCGTGCTCTACGTCGGCGGCGGCATCGTCAACTCGGGCGCGTCGAAAGAGCTGCTCGCTTTAGCAGAGCTGCTACAGCTCCCGGTCACGCCGACGCTCATGGGACTCGGCGGCTTCCCCTCGGCGCACCCGCTCTGCATGGGGATGCTCGGGATGCACGGCACCTACGCCGCGAACATGGCCGTCGCCGAGAGCGACCTGCTCGTTGCGGTCGGTGTCCGCTTCGACGACCGCGTGACGGGCAAGCTCGCCACCTTCGCCCCCCGCGCCCGCGTCATCCACATCGACATCGACCCCGCCAACATCGGCAAGAACGTCGCGCCCACGCTCTCCATCGCCGCCGACGCCGCCGACGCCCTCAAAGCTTTACGTGAAGAGGTCGAGACGCGTCCGTCGGCCTCGAAGAAGGGCATCTCGCGCCGCGCCGAGTGGTGGGAGCGCATCCGCGGCTGGCAGCGCGAGCAGCCGCTCCGTTACAGCGGCTCTTCCGACAAGATCAAGCCGCAGTCGGTCATCCGCGAGCTGCACCGTCTGACCGAAGGGCGCGCTGTTGTTACGACCGACGTGGGCCAGCACCAGATGTGGGCCGCGCAGTTCTACCCCTTCGACGGCGAGCGCCAATGGATTACGAGCGGGGGCCTGGGCACGATGGGCTTCGGCCTGCCCTCTGCCGTCGGCGCGAAGCTCGCGCGCCCCGACCAGCTCGTCGTCGCCGTCGTCGGCGACGGCGGCTTCCAGATGACCAACCAGGAGCTGGCGACGGCCGTGCAGTACGGCATCGGCGTGAAGATCGTCGTCATGAACAACGGCTACCTCGGCATGGTGCGCCAGTGGCAGGAGATGTTCTACGAGCGCACGTACTCGGAGGTGGACATCTCGGTCGTGCCCGACTTCGTCAAGCTCGCCGAAGCCTACGGCGCCGCCGGATTCCGCGCGACGAGCCCCGCTGAACTGGCCGACGCGCTGGCCGCCGGACTCAAGCACCCGGGCGTCGCCGTCATCGAAGTCCTCGTCTCCAAAGAGGAGAACGTCTTCCCCATCGTCCCCGCGGGGGCGAACTCCCGCGACATGATCGTGCAGGAAGGATGAAGGCGGAAGGATGAAGGATGAAGTAAAACCTTCTCCCCTTCATCCTTCCGCCTTCATCCTTCATCCTTTCGCTTATGCGTCACACGCTTTCCATCATCGTCGCCGACCAGCCGGGCGAGTTGTCGCGCATCGTGGGGCTGTTCAGCGCGCGCGGCTTCAACATCGAGACGCTGTCGGTCGGGGGCACGCTCGACCCCGAGTGGTCGCGCGTCACCGTCGTGACGACGGGCGACGACCGCACGGTCGAGCAGATCGTCAAGCAGTGCGAGCGGCTCGCGCGCGTGCGCGAGGTGCTCGACGTGACCAGCCAGCCGCACGTCGAGCGCGAGATGGCGCTCATCAACGTCTCGGCCACGCCCGGCGCGGCGCGGCAGGAGGTTCTGAGCCTGGTCTCGGTCTTCCGCGCGAAGGTCGTGGACATCTCGCACACGCGCATGCTCATCGAGGCCTCGGGCAACCGCGAGAAGGTGGACGCCTTCATCGAGATGCTCCGCCCCCTCGGCATTAACGACATCACGCGCACCGGCTACATCGCCATCAACCGCGTGTCGAATGAAGAGCAGTAGGCAGTCAAGAGGGTGCTGGGTTCTGGGTGTTAGGTGCTGGGTAAAAGCAGCATGTCTTACCCAGCACCCAGCACTCAGCACCCTCTTCCTGCCTACTGCCTACTGCCTACTTACTTGAAAGGACTTAAGAGATGAAAGTTTATTACGACAGCGATGCGAACGTGGGGGCGCTGCGCGAGCGGCGCGTCGCGGTCATCGGGTACGGGAGCCAGGGGTTCGCGCAGTCGAACAACCTGAAGGACTCAGGGATAGACGTGACCGTGGGCCTCAAAACGGGGAGCCCCTCGTGGGCGAAGGCCGAATCGGCGGGGCTCAAGGTTCTCCCCGTGGCGCAGGCGGCGGCCGAGGCCGACATCGTGATGATGCTCGTGCCCGACGAGGTCGCGGCGGACGTCTACGCGCGCGAGGTGGCCGAGTCGATGACTCCGGGGAAGTACCTCTCCTTCTCGCACGGCTTCTCGATCCACTACGGCTTCATCAAGCCGCCCGAGGACGCGAACGTCTTCATGGTCGCGCCAAAAGGCCCCGGCCACCTCGTCCGCTCCGAGTACGTGCGCGGCGCGGGCGTGCCCTGTCTGCTCGCGGTTAACCAAGACCCCTCGGGCGACGCGCGCGACCTGGGGCTCGCCTACGCCTCGGCCATCGGCGGCGGGCGCGCCGGCATCATCGAAACCTCTTTCCGCGAGGAGACCGAGACAGACCTCTTCGGCGAGCAGGCCGTCCTGTGCGGGGGCCTGACGGCGCTCATCAAGTCGGGCTTCGAGACCCTGACCGAGGCGGGCTACGCGCCCGAGATGGCCTACTTCGAGTGCCTGCACGAGATGAAGCTCATCGTCGACCTCCTCTACGAGGGCGGCATCAGCGAGATGCGCTACTCCATCTCGAACACGGCGCAGTACGGCGACATGACGCGCGGCCCCGTCGTCGTCAACGACGAGACGAAGCGGCGCATGCGCCACCTCCTCGCCGAGATACAGTCCGGCGCCTTCGCCCGCGAGTGGATGCGCGAGAACCGCAACGGCAAGCCCCGCTTCCGCGACCTCGAACGCCAGACCGAAGACCACCCCATCGAGCAGGTCGGCCGCCAGCTCCGCGAGATGATGCCGTGGCTGAGCGGCGGGCGTCTGGTGGACAAGGCGAAGAACTGAGAGGGAGGGTGTTAGGTGTTGGGTAAAACCCGGTTCTTACCCAACACCTAACACCCAGCACCCAGCACCCAGCACCCCATGACAGACAACTTCAGAAGCAGAACCATCACGCACGGGGTCGAGCGCACGCCGAACCGCGCGATGCTGCGGGCGGTGGGCTTTCGGGACGAGGACTTCGAGAAGCCCATCGTCGGCGTGGCGAACGGCTACAGCACCGTCACGCCCTGCAACGCGGGGCTGAACGTGCTGACCGGGCGCGCGGTCGAGGCTTTGAGCGCGGCGGGCGTGATGCCGCAGACCTTCGGCACCATCACCGTCAGCGACGGCATCTCGATGGGGACGGAGGGGATGAAGTACAGCCTCGTCTCGCGCGAGGTCATCGCCGACTCCATCGAGACGGTCTGCCAGGCGCAGTCGCTCGACGGCCTGCTCGCCGTCGGCGGGTGCGACAAGAACATGCCGGGCGCGATGATCGCCATCGCGCGCCTCAACATCCCTTCGGTCTTCGTCTACGGCGGGACGATTAAGGCGGGAAACTTTCGCGGCGAAGACCTGACGGTCGTCAGCGCGTTCGAGGCGGTCGGGAGTTTCTGCGCGGGCAGGATGGAGGAGTCCGACCTGCTCGAAGTCGAGCGGCGCGCGTGCCCCGGCGCCGGGTCGTGCGGCGGGATGTACACGGCCAACACGATGTCTTCGGCGATTGAGGCGATGGGGTTGAGCCTGCCTTACTCTTCGACGATGGCCGCCGAAGACGAGGAGAAGGCCGAGAGCGCCGCGCGTTCGGCCGAAGTGCTGGCCGAGGCCGTGCGGCGGCAAATCCTCCCGCGCGCCATCCTGACGCGGAAGGCTTTCGAGAACGCCATCGCGGTCGTGATGGCCGTGGGCGGCTCGACGAACGCGGTGCTGCACCTCTTGGCCATCGCGCACGCGGCCCGTGTGCCGCTCGCCCTGGAAGACTTCGAACTGATCCGCGAGCGCACGCCCGTCCTCTGTGATTTGAAGCCCTCGGGCCGCTACGTCGCGACCGACCTGCACGCGGCGGGCGGCGTGCCGCAGGTGATGAAGATGCTTCTCGTCAAAGGGCTGCTTCACGGCGACGCTCTGACGGTGACGGGGCAGACGGTCGCCGAAGTCATCGCCGAAGTGCCCGACACTCCGCGCAGAGACCAGGACGTGATACGGCCGTTCGAACGGCCGGTCTACCCGGACGGGCACTTGGCCGTGCTCAAGGGCAACCTCGCGCCCGAGGGTTCGGTCGCGAAGATCAGCGGCGTGAAGACAAGGCAGATGACCGGGCCGGCGCGCGTCTTCGACTCCGAGGAGGCGTGCCTCGCCGCGATACTCGAAGGCTCTATCAAACCCGGCGACGTGCTCGTCATCCGTTACGAAGGGCCGCGCGGCGGCCCCGGCATGCGCGAGATGCTGGCGCCGACCTCCGCCATCATCGGCGCGGGGCTGGGCGACGCGGTCGCGCTCATTACGGACGGGCGCTTCTCGGGCGGAACCTACGGGATGGTCGTCGGCCACGTCGCGCCCGAGGCGGCCGCGGGCGGCCCGCTCGCGCTCGTCGAAGAAGGGGACTCCGTCACGGTCGACGCGGAGGCGCGTCAGCTCAATCTCAACGTCTCAGAGGATGAACTAGCGCGGCGCCGCGCGGCGTGGAGTCCGCCGCCCGCGCGCTACACGCGCGGCGTGCTGGCGAAGTACGCGCGCCTCGTCTCTTCGAGCAGCGTGGGCGCGGTGACGGACTTGGACAGTGGGCAGTAGGCAGATGGCAGTAGGCAGTTGAAAGACGAATGCCTTAACTGCCTACTGCCATCTGCCTACTGCCTACTTGCTTGACTTGGCCGCGGCCCGCGGTTAAGGTTTCCGAAGTCGCCCCAGCCGCACGCGGGGCGGCTTTTTATTTCGGAGGGAATGAGCATGGCAGAGTCGCCGCCGCCGGTAGCCGTCTATTACGAACACCCCGATTGGTTCAGGCCGCTCTTCGCGGAACTCGATAAGCGGGGCACGCCTTACGTCAAACTTGACGCCGCCCGCCACCGCTTCGACCCGGGCGCGAGGGGGGAGCCGTTCGCGCTCCTCTTCAACCGGATGAGCGCGTCCAGCTACCTGCGCGGCCACGGCAACGCCGTCTTCTACACGCGCCACTACCTGCGCCACCTCGAAAGCCTCGGCGTGCGCGTCGTCAACGGGAGCCGCGCGTTCGACTTCGAGACCTCGAAGGCTCTGCAACTCTCGCTCTTCGCCTCGCTCGGGGTCGAGTACCCGCCGACGCGCGTCGTCAACAGTCTGGAAGAGGTTCGGGAGGCCGCGCGCGAGTTGAACTTTCCGCTCGTCGTCAAGCCGAACATCGGCGGGCGCGGCGCCGGCATCGTGCGCTTCGAGGGCGCGGACGATCTGGAGTACGCCCTCCGAGCCGGCCTGGTCGAACTCGGGATTGACTCGACGGCGCTCGTGCAGGAGTACATACAGGCCGCGGGCGGGCACATCGTCCGCGTCGAGACGCTCGCGGGCAAGTTCCTCTACGCGATGAAGGTCGCGACGTCCGGCGAGAACTTCAACCTGTGCCCGGCGGAGATTTGCGACGTGGAGCGCGCGGCCGAGATGCAGGGCATCAGCGCCGTCGGCGAGGTCTGCCTCGCGGACGCGCCGAAGGCGGGGCTGAAGGTCGAGCGTTACGAGCCGCCGGCCGAGATCGTCGAGCAGGTCGAACGCATCGCCGCCGAGGCGGGCCTCGACATCGGTGGCGTCGAGTACCTGATCGACGGCCGCGACGGCCGGCCCCGCTTCTACGACATCAACGCGCTCTCGAACTTCGTCGCGGACGCGGTGCGCGTGGTGGGCTTCGACCCGCACGCGCGGCTGGTCGATTATCTTGAGGAGGAGGTGCGCCGATGCGCTACGGCTACTGGCTTCCGGTCTTCGGCGGCTGGCTGAGGAACGTCCGCGAAGAGGGGATGGAGGCGAGCTGGAGTTATGTCAAACAACTCGCGCAGAAGAGCGAGCGGATCGGCTACGACCTGACGCTCGTCGCCGAGCTGAACCTCAACGACATCAAGGGCGTCGAAGCGCCCTCGCTCGACGCCTGGTCGACGGCCGCGGCGCTGGCCGCCGTGACCGAGCGTCTGGAGCTGATGGTGGCCGTCCGTCCGACCTTCCACAACCCCGCGCTCCTCGCCAAGCAGGCCGCGAACATCGACCACATCGGCGGGGGCAACCGCCTCTCCCTGAACGTCGTCTCTTCCTGGTGGGCGAACGAGGCCGCGATGTACGGCGTTCACTTCGAGCAGCACGACGACCGATACGCGCGCACGGCCGAGTGGCTCGAAGTCTTAGACCGCGCGTGGAAGGAAGACCACTTCTCTTACGAGGGGAAGTTCTACAAGGTCTCGGACACGGTGCTTCAGCCCAAACCTCTGACGGCCCCGCGGCCGGTCATCTACGCGGGCGGCGAGTCGGAGGCGGCGAAGGAGCTGATCGCGTCGAAGTGCGACGCCTACGTCATGCACGGCGACCCGCCCGAGCGCGTGGGCGAGAAGATTAAGGACATGTCCGCGCGGCGCGAGCGCATGGGACTGCCCCCGATGATCTACGGCGTGGCCGGGTACGCGATTGTGCGCGACTCGGAAGCGGAGGCGCGCGGAGAGCTGGCGCGCATCACGGACGTGCAGCAGTCGGCCGCGGGTTATCACAACTATCAGCAGTGGCTCGCGGGCACGCAGTTGGAGCAGCGCGTGTCGCTCGAAGACTACTCGGTCTCGAACCGCGGCCTGCGCTCCGGTCTGGTCGGGACGCCCGAGCAGGTGGCGGCGCGCGTGGAGGAGTTCGAGGAGGCGGGCGTCGACCTTCTGCTGCTCCAGTGCAGCCCGCAGCTCGAAGAGATGGAGCGCTTCGCCGCGCAGGTCATCAACCGCGGCAACGCGAACGCCGCCGGCTCTACCCGGTAGAAGGAGTTTTATAAGTGTCAATTCGTAAACTCATAGTCTTCGCCCCCGCACTCATCTTGTTCACCGCGTGCGCGAAGGTGGAGGAGCCGGCGAAGACGCAGCCCAGCCCGACGCCCGCGGCGGCCGCGGCGGCGACGCCCGCCGTCTCGTACGAGCAGGGGTTGGAGGAGTGGAAGGCGAAGCGTTTGGCGAACCTGAAGAGCGAGGATGGGTGGCTCACGCTCATCGGCCTCTTCTGGTTCAAGGAGGGCGAGAACCGTTTCGGGAGCGACCCGGCCGGCGAGATCGTCCTGCCCGAAGGCAAGGCGCCCGCAAAGGCCGGCACGCTCCGCCTGGCCGCGGGCAAGGTGACGCTCGAAGCGAACCCCGACGCGAAGATCACTTCGAAGGGCCAGCCCGTCACCGGCACGCTCGAACTCAAGTCAGATGATGACGACGGCGGGCCGACCGTGTTGGAGATGGGCACGCTCAGCTTCCACGTCGTCAAGCGCAACGAGCGCCTCGGCCTGCGCGTCAAAGACCGCGAGAACCCCGCGCGGGCGGCGTTCAAGGGGACGGACTACTACCCCGCCGATAAGAGGTGGGTCGTCAACGCGCGCTTCGAGCCTTACGACCCGCCGAAGAAGGTGCCCATCGTGAACGTCCTCGACATGACGACCGAGGAGATTTCGCCGGGCGCGCTCGCCTTCGAGGTGGACGGCCACCCGTACAAGCTCGAAGCCCTGAAGGAGAAGGGCGAGGAGCAGTTCTTCATCATCTTCAGAGACCAGACGAGCGGCAAGGAGACCTACCCTGCCGGGCGCTACATGTACGCCGACCCGCCGGGCGCCGACGGCCGCGTCACGCTCGACTTCAACCGGGCCTACAGCCCGCCCTGCGCGTTCACGAAGTACGCGACCTGCCCGCTCCCGCCCGAGCAGAACCGCCTGCCCCTGCGCGTCGAGGCCGGCGAGCGCTACCTCGGCAGCCACTGAACGATGCGTTTCGACTGCCTGGTCTTTGACCTCGACGGCACGCTCGTCGACTCGCGCGAAGACCTCGCCACGTCCGTCAACCTCGCGCTGGCCGACGCGGGGCGCGCGCCGCTCGCCCGCGAGCGCGTGGTCGGCTTCGTCGGCGAGGGCGTCTACAAGCTGCTGGAGCGCTCGCTCGCGGCGAGCCTGCGGCGCGCGCCCGCGCCCGCCGAAGTCGAGGCGGGCGTGCGCGACTTCAAACGCCACTACCGCACACACCTCTTCGAACGCACGCGCCCGTACCCCGGCGTCGTCGAGACGCTCGCGCACTTCGGCCGGCTGCCCCTGGCCGTCGTGACGAACAAGCCCTTCGAGTTCACGCTCGGGCTGCTCGAAGGGCTCGGGCTTAATCAACACTTCGTCGCGGTGCTCGGCGGCGACAGCCTGCCGGAGCGCAAGCCGCACCCCGCGCCGTTGTGGGAGGCGGCGCGACTTTGCGGAGTGCCGCCCGAAAAGTGCCTGATGGTCGGCGACAGCCGCGTGGACGTGCTCGCGGGGCGCGCGGCGGGGATGAAGACCTGCGGCTTCGCCGGCGGCTTCCGCGGCCGCGCGGAGTTGGAGGAGGCCGGGGCCGACTTCGTCGTCGAGCGTTTCGAAGAGCTGCGCCGGGTCGTCGAAGGTTGAGGTCGTCTACGTAGACCTTGAGTACGGCCTCGGCTCGGCCTACGTCCCCACGCCCGACGGCGGCCGCCGCGTCTTCTTCACCTGGGAAGGGCGGAAGGGGCCGTTCACCGGCCCGGCCGAGAAGTTCGCCGAAGCCTTCCTTAAGGAGTACCGCAGGGCCAACGGCCTCAAGTGAGCGCGCGGCCTCTGACGCCGCAGCTTCTCAGAAGCTTCTCAAAAAGCCACGGGCCGCCGTCGACGGCGGCCCGTGGCTTTTTGTTTGACGACGGCGTGACGCGAAAGCACAATGGAGCGCCACGCCACAACCGCCATGAAGATTCTCGTACTCGGTCACGAAGAGGTCGTCGAACTCCTGCCGATGGCGGAGTGCGTCGAGCTGATGCGAGACGCACTCGTCGCGCGCGCCGAGGGGCGCGTGCATCAGCCCCTGCGCACCATCGTCCGCCCGGCCGAGGCCGCGGGCGTGATGGGGTTGATGCCCGCGTACGCGTCGGGGCCGCGCGCCGCCTTCGGCCTGAAGGCCATCTGCGTCTTCCCGGGGAACGCCGCGCAAGGCAAGGACTCGCACCAGGGGGCCGTGCTGCTCTACGGCGCGGAGACGGGCGAGCTGCTCTCCGTCGTCAACGCGTCGGCCGTGACCGCCGTGCGGACGGCGGCCGTCTCCGCCCTGGCGACGGACGTGCTCGCGCGCGAGGACGCGTGCGACCTGTGCGTCGTCGGCGCGGGCGTGCAGGCGCGCACGCACGTCGAGGCGATTGCCTGCGTCCGCGACGTCCGCCGCTGCCGCGTGGCGGGCCGAAGCGCTGAACGCGCGCGCTCGCTCGTCGAAGAGCTGCGGGGGCTTTACGAGTTTCCCGTCGAGGCGGTCGGGACGGTCGGAGAGGCCGTGCGCGGGGCCGACCTTGTTGTCACCGCGACGAACTCGGCCGGGCCGGTCTTGCGGCGCGAATGGGTGTCGGCGGGCGCGCACGTCAACGCGGTCGGCTCGTGCACGCCGCACACGCGCGAGCTGGACGCGGAGACCCTGGCCGCTTCGAGCCTGTTCGTCGACAGCGTCGAATCGCTCGTCAACGAGGCGGGCGACTACCTCCTCGCTCTGCGTGAAGGGGCCGTCGGGCCGTCGCACATCCGCGCGGAGCTGGGCGAAGTCCTGACGGGGGCGAAGCCGGGCCGGACTTCCCGCCAGGAGATAACGCTCTTCAAGTCGCTCGGGCTGGGCGTCGAAGACCTCGCAGCGGCGGCGTTCCTGTACGACCGCGCGAAGGAGGCGGGCGCGGGCACGTGGGTCAATTTCTAGTGGGGGGAGAAGGTTGATGCTGCCAACGCTCGCCGCGGTCGAGGAGGCGCGCCGCCGCATCAGCGGCGCGGCGATCAGGACGCCGCTCGTCCGGCTCAACTACCGCGAGTCGCCCGCCGAAATCTACCTCAAGCTGGAGAACCTACAGCCCATCGGCTCGTTCAAGATACGCGGCGCGGCGAACGCCCTGGGCCACCTGTCGCGCGAAGAGCTGGCCGAGGGCGTGCTCACCGCCTCGGCCGGCAACATGGCGCAGGGCGTCGCGTGGCGCGCGCGCGACCTCGGCGTGCCGTGCACGGTCGTCGCGCCCGAGACCGCGCCGGAGTCGAAGGTGCGCGCCGCCGAGCGTTTGGGGAGCCGCGTCATCAAGGTCACCTTCGAACAGTGGTGGGAGTGCTTCGAGCGGCGCGCCTACGAGGGCATCAGGGCGCACTTCATCCACGCCTTCGACGACCCCGAGGTGATGGCCGGCAACGGAACCATCGCACTGGAAATCCTCGAAGACCTGCCCGACGTGGACGCGGTCGTCATCCCGTGGGGCGGCGGCGGGCTTGCGTGCGGCATCGGGTCGGTGATGCGGGAGTTGAGGCCGGGGTGCAGGCTCTACGCGGCGGAGGTGGAGACGGCCGCGCCGCTCTCCGCCTCGTTCGAGGCCGGCGAGCCGCGGATGATCGATTACAAGCCCTCGTTCGTGGACGGCATCGGCGGGCGCGGCGTCTTCCCCGTCATGTTCGAGCGCGCGCGCGGGCTGCTCGACGGCTCGCTCGTCGTCGGCTTAGGGCAGATCGCCGCGGCCCTGCGCCTGCTGGCCGAGCGCAACCACGTCATCGCCGAGGGCGCGGGCGCCTGCCCCGTGGCCTGCGCGCTCGCGGGTCTCGCCGGCTCGGGCAAGATCGTCTGCGTCGTCTCCGGCGGCAACATCGACCCCGCGACGCTCTGCAACATCCTCAGAGAAATTTAACCACAGAGACACAGAGGCACAGCTTGTTGAGTCATGAACTCCGAGCTGAGCCTCTGTGTCTCTGTGGTTAATTGTTTTAGTCGGTCTTCGGCTGGAGGCGTTGGACGGAGCTGTCGTTAATTTCGAACTTGTGGCCCTTGAGCATCTGGATGACTTCGGCGCCCGCGAGCAGGACGGGGCCGTAGCCGTGCGCGGCGTAGGGGCTCGTGGGGCGGAAGTAGTAGAAGGCCGGGTCGAAGCCCATGCCCGTCCCGACGCAGGTGCCTTCGACCTGGCCGCGCGCGTTGACCTTCGTCGAGACGGCGTTCCAGGCGAGCAGCGCCGCGGGCGCGTAGGCCGTCGCGTCGATCCAGCCGCGGTTGATGGCGCGCGCGTAGGCGTAGGTGTAGATCGCCGTCGCAGAGGTCTCGAGGTAAGAGTCTTCGCGGTCGAGCAGCTGGTGCCAGAAGCCGGAGCCGGACTGCAACGCGGCCAGGCCCTTCGCGTGCGCCCGCAACAGCTCAAGCACCTGCGGGCGCTGCGGGTGATTCTCGGGGAGCACTTCCAGCAGCTCGACCTCGGTCATGAAGGCCCAGCCGTTGGCGCGCGCCCAGCGGAACTCCGGGTGCTCGCCCATCCCTTCGACCCAGCCGTGCATGTAGACGCCGCGCTCGCGGTTGAACATCCGGCGCGCGAAGCTCAAGACCTGCTTGCAGGCCTCGTCGTAATACTTCCTCTCGCCGGTCAGCCGTCCCATCTGCGCCAGCGCCGGCACGCTCATGAAGAGGTCGTCGAGCCAGATGGTGTTCGGCTGCGGCCGGTTGCGCGCGAGCGTCCCGTCGCGCAGGCGGTGCTCCTTCGTCAGGATGTAGTTGATGGCCGTGTCGATGAGGGGCCGGAGGTTGGCCCTGCTCCCGGCGCGCGTGGCCTTAATCATCGCGGCGCACATCGCGCCGCAGTCGTCGAGCGCGCGCGGCGCGACGAGGTTGCGCATCGGCAGGCCCGTGCCCCAATCCGAGGCGTGCTCGGCCGCGGTCTTGCTGACGTACGGCGCGGCCTCGGCGATGAACTGCAGGCGGCGCTCGGTGTAGTCGCGGAAGCGCGGGTCGCCGGTCGCCTCGCTGGCCGAGAGCATGCCGGCGTAGGTCACGCCCCACTCGTAACTGACCAGGCGGAAGTCGCCGCGCCGCAAGGTCGTGTCCCGGTCGATCTGCCCGTAGTCGGTGAGCGCCGCGCCCGTGCGCGAGTTGACGAAGCCGGTGGGCGTCGTCTCTTCGAGGTAGGCGTGAATCAGGTTGAGCAGCCTCGCGACGTCCTCCGAACGCGGGACGCCGTAGGGGACGGGGTAGTCGGGCCGCAGCGTGTGCAGCGGCGCGCTCGCGTCGGTCTGCGGCTGCTGGCGGGCAAAGGCGGGCTGCGCGACGAGGAGCAGGGCGAGGCAGGCGGTTCTTATCTTCAGGGAGTTCATGCGTCTCAACCTCAGCGGGTGTACATGTCGATGACGCGCTCGATGGCGCGGCGGCAGACGGCGCAGAAGTGATTTGTGCGCGTGAACATGATGCAATCGACCTCGGGGCGGTAGAAGCCTCTGGCCTCGTAGTTCGCGCCCTCGAAGGCGCCGACGCGGCCGGCGTACTTCTCCTGCTTGAACATCGCCTGTTCGTGTTGCAGCTCTTCGCGGAAGAGCGCCTCCATCACCTCCTCGGGCTTGCGCTCGGCACGAATCTGCCGGCGGCGCTGCTGAATCCCGTTCGAGTAAGCCTCGAACGCCTCCTTGCCCCACGGCGTCGGGACGGGCGTGCCGGCCGCGACCAGGTCTTTCCACTTGAGGGCCGAAGGGTCGAGCAGGGCGGTGACGTTCGGCTCCCAGGGTTCCGTGCGCTCCGCCGAAGGGGCGTAGGAGACGGACGAGGTGTAGTACTCGTCGGCGAGGCCGGCGAAGTGGTGGCCGAACTCGTGGACGAAGACGTAGTCGGCCCAGGCGTTGTCGACGGCGACCGTCGAGTAGAGGTTGTGGATGCCTCCGCCGCCGTAGGTTCGGTTGTTGACGAGAATCTCGACGAACTCGTAAGGGGCGAACTCGGCCGCCCTGCGCAGGGCGTGGTTGTCGAAGGTGAGGACGTAGCGCTCCGAGCCGAAGGCGTCGTAGGTCGCGCCGAGCGGCGAGTCTCGGTGGACGCCCGTCGAGGGGCGCGAGACGCCCGACTCCGCGGCGGGCGGGCACAAGGCCCAGACGTTGAAGTCCCTGCGCCTCTCCTTGAAGGGCGAGGTCGAGAAGAGCACCTCGGTCATGCGCCGGGCGTCCTTCTCAAACTTCGCGGCTTCGGCCGCCGTGTAGCCGTCGCCGATGATGAGGAAGTCGACTTTGGTCGAAGGGTCGCCGTTCTTCTGAATCTCGATGAGCGGCGCGGGGGCTTTGGGCGTCGAGCGGTCGATGAAGATGTCGGAAGGGTCTAGGCTCGTCGTCCAGACTTCCTGAAACCGGTTCTGCTTGTCGCGCTTCTTGAGAACTACCTGCACGGGCGCGTCGGGTGCGGGGAAGCGGAGCGACTCCTGAAAGGTGCGGCGCAGAGTCTTCGCCTCGTCGGTCGTCTCCCACTCGCCGTAGACGGAGGCGAAGCCGCGCGAGTAGAGGACGCGGGCCGTCTGCTTGTCCTTGACCTCGAAGAGGTATTTGCCGAGGTTCGAGTCGTCGACCGCGTGTCGAGGGTTGCCGGGCCACGGCAGGGGCTCGACGACGGCTCGGTCGAGGCTGAAGACCTCTTCCGTCGCGGTGCCCGTGTGGTAGAAGTCGAGCCGCATCGTCCGGGGCGTCGGCTGGCGGGCGACCGACGAGAAGAGCAGGGGTAGTGCGAGGAGTAGAAGGGAAGCCAGAGCCGTTTTAGACATGCGCACATTCTACACGCGCCGGCCCCCGAAGATGATAAATTGCACGGCGCGGCTTTAATAAATATCCTGACGTGCCGCGCCCCCGAAAGGACAGAGACCGTTGATGAGAATCGTGCTCGCACTCGTCTTAACCCTGGCCGCGTGCGCCGCGGCCGACGCGCAGAAGTTCGACGGCCTCGCGCGGACGCCGCCGATGGGCTGGAACAGTTGGAACCGCTTCGGCTGCGACGTGAGCGAGAAGTTGATCCGCGAGACGGCCGACGCGCTGGTCGCGAGCGGGATGAAGGAGGCCGGCTACCGGTACGTCGTCATCGACGACTGCTGGCACGGCCAGCGCGACGCCGGGGGGAACATCCACCCGGACGCCGCGCGCTTCCCCTCGGGGATGAAGGCGCTGGCCGACTACGTTCACTCGAAGGGTTTGAAGCTCGGCATCTACTCCGACGCGGGCGCGAAGACCTGCGGCGGCCGGCCCGGCAGCCGCGGCCACGAGTACCAGGACGCGCTGGCTTACGCGGGCTGGGGCGTCGATTACCTCAAGTACGACTGGTGCAACAACGAGGGGCTGAAGGCCGAGGGCGCGTACGCGACGATGCGCGACGCGCTCTACGCGGCCGGCCGCCCCGTCGTCTTCAGCCTGTGCGAGTGGGGGAGCAATAAGCCCTGGGAGTGGGCAAAGCCGGTGGGCCACCTCTGGCGCACGACGGGCGACATCACCGCCTGCTTCGACTGCGAGAAGAGCTACGGCACGTGGTCGCCTTTGAGCGTCATGCGCATCCTCGACCTGCAGCGCGACCTGCGCGCGCACGCCGGCCCCGGCCACTGGAACGACCCGGACATGCTTGAGGTCGGCAACCGCATGACGACGGCGGAAGACCGCGCGCACTTCTCGATGTGGGCGATGCTGGCGGCTCCGCTCATGGCCGGCAACGACCTCCAGCACATGAGCCGCGAGACGCGCGAGATACTGACGAACCGCGAGGTCGTCGCCGTCGATCAGGACGCGCTCGGCGTGCAGGGCTTCCGTGCTTACGCCGAGGGCGCGCTCGAAGTCTGGCTCAAGCCTTTGGAGGGCGGCGACTGGGCCGTCTGCTTCCTCAACCGCGGGGAGGCGTCGCGTAAAGTCACTTTCGATTGGAAGCAGCACGCCGTCACCGACGGCCTCTCGCAGGCGAGCTTCAGCCCCGACAAGGTCACGTACAGAACGCGCGACCTCTGGGCGAAGAGGGACTCGGGCACGACCGCCGCGCCGCTCTCGGCCGAAGTCCCTCCGCACGACGTTCTCATGCTCCGCCTGTCGAAGTAGCTCGACGCCTACGAAGATGAAAAGTCTGTTGCTCGTCCTTCTCTTGCTCCTCGCCTGTTCCGGCGCCGCGGCGCAGGGCTTCGAGCCCGTCAACCGGAGCGCTTCGCCGGAGGCGCGGAAGCTTCTGAGCTACCTGTATAGCCTGCGGGGCCGGCACACGCTGGCCGGGCAGCACAACTACAACCACGAGCTGAACAAGTACATGGACGTGGCGCACGATTTGACGGGGAAGTACCCGGCCGTCTGGGGCTCGGACTTCATCCTCGGCGGGATGAAGGACTACGGGCCGGAGATCGTCGAAGAGGCGATAAAGAAATACAGGGCGGGCTACGTCGTCACGCTGATGTGGCACGCCGGCCGGCCGCAGGACGACCCGCCGTATGGCTGGAAGGAGAGCATCCAGGGCGAGCTGACCGACGCGCAGTGGAAGGAGTTGACGACGCCGGGCACGCCTTTGAACCTGCGCTGGCAGGCGCAGGCCGACCGCGTCGCCGAGCACCTCAAGCGCCTGCGCGACGCGCGCGTGCCCGTCCTCTGGCGGCCGTACCACGAGATGAACGGCGTCTGGTTCTGGTGGGGCGACAAGCGGGGCCGCGAAGGCTATCAGAAGTTGTGGAAGATGTTGTTCGAGCGCTTCGTCAACCACCACGGCCTGAACAACCTGCTCTGGGTCTGGGACGCGAACGCGCCGCGCGACATCCCGAAGGACGAGGCTTTCAGCTACCGCCTCTACTACCCCGGCCCGCGTTACGTGGACGTGCTCGCGACCGACGTGTACCACTTCGACTACGAGCAGAAGGACTACGACGAGCTGCGCGCGCTGGCCGGCGGCAAGCTCGTCGCGCTCGGCGAGGTGGGCGAGTTGCCCAAGCCCGAAATCCTCGAAGCGCAGCCCCTCTGGTCCTGGTTCATGGTCTGGTCGAGTTGGCTCGTCTCCGACAACACGCCCGACCGCGTCAAAGAAATCTACGCCCACCCGCGCACGCTGACCCACGAAGAGGTCACCCTGCCGAGGTAGATAAGGAGCACCGACATGTCCGCACGAGCTTTCCGTCTCGCCCTGCTTCTGACCGTCCTGTTCCTGTGTGCCAGGCCCGCGTGGGCGCAGGCCGAGGCCGCGGGCGGCCTCACGTTCGAGTGGGCGTTCGACGAGGGGCGGCGCGTGTCCGCCGTGCCCTCGCACGTGTGGCTCCCGGACGGGAAGCTTCTGCTCTTCGACGTGAGGCGGCCCGCGGCCGAGCGCACGTTCGAGATTCTCGACCCCGCGACGGGCGCGCGGAAGTCCGCGCTCGACATGGCCGCCGCGGTCGCGAGTTTGAAGGCGCTCGCGCCCGACGCGGGCGCGGGGCAGACGCTCGAATGGCCGGAGGCGTTCGACGCCGCGGGCCGGCGCGCCCTCTACGTCTTTAAGGGCGACCTCTTCGTGCTCGACCTCGGGTCTTCGAGCTTCAGGCGGCTGACGAAGACCGAGGTCGAGGAGCAGTCGCCCGGCTTCTCGCCCGACGGGCGGCGGCTCGCGTTCGTGCGCGCGCACGACCTCTACGTCGTGGACGTCGACACGGGGACGGAGACGCGCCTGACGCGCGACGGCTCGGAGACGACTCTGAACGGCAGCCTGTCGTGGATCTACTGGGAGGAGATTTTCGGCCGCCGCGACATAGGCTACTGGTGGTCGCCCGACTCGCGCGCGCTCGCCTACTTGCAGTCGGACGAGTCGCAGGTCGGCACGAGCGCCTTCGTGGACTTCCGTCCCGACAGCTCGCCGCGCCTCATCACGCAGCGCTACCCGAAGGCCGGCACACCTAACCCGCGCGTCCGCGTCGGCGTCGCGGAAGTCGGCGGCGACAAGACGACTTGGGTCGACATCAAAGACCGCCCCTTCGAGTACGTGCTGCGCGTCAAGTGGCTGCCCGACGGGCGCCGCCTGAGCGTGCAGACCGAGACGCGCGACCAGAGAGAGTCGGGCCTTTACTTCGCCTCGCGCGAGACGGGCGCGGCCGAGCGCGTGCTGACCGAGACCGACCCGGCCTGGCTCAACATCCACGACGACCTGCACTTCCTCTCGGACGGGCGACACTTCCTCTGGGCCTCGGAGCGCGACGGGTTCTACCACCTCTACCGCTACACTTCGGACGGCCGCCTGGTGAATCAGTTGACGAGCGGGCCGTGGTCGATGGCCTCTTCGGGCGCGGGCGTCTTCTGGGTGAGGCAGGCGGTCGTCGGGATAGACGAAGCGCAGGGGTGGGTCTACTTCACGGCGCTGGAACGCTCGTCCACCGAGCGACACCTCTACCGCGTCAAACTCGACGGCACGGGGATGACGAGGCTTTCGGCGGAGTCGGGCGTGCACCGCATCTCGATGTCGCCGGACGCGCGCTTCTACCTCGACAACTTCTCTGACGTACGCACGCTCCCCTCGCTCACGCTGCACCGGCCCGACGGCGCGCGCGTCTCGGTGCTCGCGCCGCCGCGGCCAGAGCTGCTCGCGCGCTTCGACCTTCAGTACCCGGAGCTGCTCAACATCCCCGCGGCCGACGGCTTCCAGATGCCCGCGCGTCTGCTGAAGCCGAAGGGCTTCCGGCCCGACCGGCGCTACCCCGTCATCATGTCTATCTACGGCGGGCCGTCCGCGCCTTCGGTCTCGAACGCGTGGCCGAACGGGCTGCTCAACGAACAGCTCTACCTCGCCGCAGGCTTCGTGCTGCTGACGGTGGACAACCGCGCGGCGACCGGCATCAGCAAGAAGCTTGAGAACACCGTCCTGCGCGGCGCGATGGAGCCGGAGACGCACGACCTGCTCGACGCCGTGCGCTGGCTCAAGCGGCAGCCGTGGGTTGACCCCGACCGCGTCGGCGTCTACGGCTGGAGCAACGGCGGCTCGATGGTGCTGAGCCTGATGACGCGCTCGAAGGAGTTCAAGGCGGGCATCTCGGGCGCGCCCGTGACGGACTGGCGCTACTACGACGCCAGGTGGGCCGAGGCGCTCGTCGGGATGCCGGACGAGAATCCAGAAGGGTACGACCGCGCCTCCTTCGTCAAGCACGCGGCCGACCTGAGCGGGCGGCTGCTGCTCGTCCACGGCACCTACGACGACAACGTCCACCCGCAGAACACGCAGGCGTTCGCCAACGCGCTCGTCCAGTCCGGCAAGCTCTTCGAGCAGATGATCTACCCCATGCGCAAGCACGGCATCGGCGACCGCGCCGGCGCCATCCACCTCCAACGCACCATGCTCGACTTCTGGAAGCGTAACCTTTGACGGCCCGCGCGGGCGCCATTAAAGGGGCCGGCCGAATCGTCCGGCGGGACGGCGTTCGGGCGTCACACCCCGGCAGATGACCTTCCACTAGGGGCGTTCATGAAAGATATCTTGGAATTTCTCAGCCAGCCCATAATCACCAGTCTGCTGACATTAACGATGGGCAGTTACCTCCTGACCTGGCTGACAGAACGAAGGTCGAAGAAGGACAAGATACGGGAAAAGGCGCTGCAACTCTTTGAGGAAGTCGGGAGTGATTTCAACGCCATCCTGTCCATGAGTTATGGTCACATCCGAAACAGTAATTTCAAGATACACAAAGACTCACCCCTCGACGTAAAAAGAGCGGAACTCTTCACCAAAAGATTCAGCGTCAGGATAAAAAGCAAAGCGTTTCTTGGCTCGGATGAATTCTGGCAGAGGCACGAACAACTCACATTCGAGATTGATAGGCTGGTCAGGTTGATGATGTCTCTGTCGGATGATGACGATCCTGCGGAAGTCATTAAAACGATCAGAGAGCATCAAGAGCGGCTTGCCAAGAAGTGGCCTTTCGAGGAAAGGCCTGAGCACTCCCCATACCCCCCGCCGTCGAACGAGCTTGTAATCTGGGTCGACATGATATGGGACAGGGCCGTTTGGCTGTTGGGCGAAAACCTTGACCAGGTTTTGAGGTGAGCGGAAAATCATTGGCCTGGCCGTGTCGCCCCGGGCAACGGCGTGCACCCGACCCGCGACACGAGAGATTTCGTCGGTGGTAATCTGTCGGGGCAGCGGGTGAGGTCAGGCGCCGGGTTGCTTTCCTGTATCGAAGATGAGTTGGGCCAAGTTCGCAATCGAGAAGCTGAGGAAGGGCGAGGCGGTGCAGATTCGCCCGCGCGGCCATTCGATGAAGGGCAAGGTGGACGACGGCGCGCTCGTCACGGTCGAGCCTTGTGACCCCGAGAAACTGTCCGCCGGCGACATCGTCCTGGTGCGCGTGAAGGGCAACGACTACCTGCACCTCATCAAGGCCGTGAACCGGGGCAGGTTTCTGATCGGCAACAACCGCGGCGGCGTCAACGGCTGGGTCGGGCATAACTGCATCTACGGGATTGCCACGAAGGTCGAATAGGCGCCGGGGAGAAGTTTATGCACTGGTTTCATCTCGGGGCCTTCTTCGCCATCTTCGTCACGAGCTGCGTCGGACTTGGGCACCTGGCCGAATCTTGGGTGCTCCGGCGCGGCTGGCGCGCTTGGGCGAGCGGCCTGCTGTCGGCCGCCGTCGTCCTGGTGTGGCCGGTCGGCGTCGTCGCCTATTTCATGTACGACGCGAGCCGCTATCAGGCGGAGCACCCCGGCGACGACGCGCCGGGCATGGTCATCTTCGCTATGGTCACCGTCGGGTTCCCCCTGCTCGCGCTGCTCGGCATCGTGCCGGTGCGCCTCGGCGCTTTTCTCGCGCGCCGCCGGCACCGAAGACTTTCGCTCCGCTGAAGGGGCGACGTCCCCGCCGGCCCTCAACGCCTCTCAAAAAATCCTGTAGCCAGACCCGACCGCGCTGTGTATATTGCTGAAGGGGCTCTCGCTCGTTACGGGTCATGAGCCGGACGCTCATCTCGCGACTCACACTCTGCCACGACTTCACACGGCGACACGGAAGTCCACCAGAGAAGTTACTTAAAGCCTGGCGACGCGATTCTGGAAGGATTCGGTTATTGATAATTTTGTTTCATGCATGAAACAAAGTATTGCCTTCGGGATAAAGGTGTGATATACAGAGTGTCGGCCAGCGGGCGTGCCTCTCGCGTGTAGCGAGGGGCCGGCCGTCGGCGAGTTCTTCGGACTCCAAACGCAGCCGTTCGAATCTCCCATGAAGCTGATCAGGCAGACAGTCCTGGTTTACAGGGAAGGAAGTTCCGACAAGGTCTACGAAGTCGACCTCTGCGAGGTCGGCGCCGAAGCTTTCGTCGTCAACTTCAGCTACGGCCGCAGGGGCTCCGGCCTGAAGGAGGGCGTGAAGACCGTCGCGCCCGTGCCGCTCGCGGCGGCCGAGAAGGTCTTCCAGGAACTCGTCAGCTCCAAGACGAAGAAGGGCTACCACGAAGTCAACGTGCAGGCGGCGGAGCCGCCGCCGAGACAGTTCGCCCCCGGCCCGAAGGATCGAGACGCGGAAGCGCGCGTCATCCTCGAAAGGCTGAGAGGGGGCGCGGATGGCGGGCGGCGTCGCCGGCCCCTGGAGCGCGTCGTCTGGCGCGCGGGCGAGTTGAGGCTGCGCGAGGCCGCGCCCTTGCTGATCGAGCTGGTCGGGAGCGGCAGCCCCTTGCGCGATTACTGCATCGCCTGGGCGCTCGGCTGGTGCGGCGACGCCGAATCCGTCTCCGCGCTCGGCCGGCTCTACGACAACGCCTCCGCCGCGGACTTCGTCCGGCGCATCGCCGGCGAGGCGCTGCTTAAGCTGCTCGGCGAAGAGGCGCGCGCGGAGTTCAAGCTGCGCGTACTAGAGGCCCTGCCCTTTCAACTGCGCGGGTTGGCGAAGGAGGGGCCGGCCGGGCTCTTCGCCGAAGCGCTCCGGGGCCACCTCGACGCGGGCGACTACCGCCGCCTCGCAGTCCTCGACGCGCTCTACCTCGTCGACAACGAGCACGTGCGCCCGGCCCTCCTCGAACTGCTGCGCCGCGCGCCGCTCGGGCCGAACTACTTCCAGCGCGTCCGGCACATCTTCAAGGCCGCGGAGTACCGGCGCGACGCGGAGGTCTACGGCCTCATCGCCTACCGCTTCGAGAAGGAGAAGCCGGCGTTCGCATACACCTACACGCCTCTGACGAAGGACGTGCGCTGGTCTTACGCCCTGCTGCCGGGCGGCGGGTACACGCAGGAGGCCCACAAGGAGATCAAGAAGGATGACTCGCGCCTCGCCTACGGCGGTCGCACGCGCGCCTTCCTGCGCCGCCGCGTGTGGCGCACGCTCCGGCGCATGGGCGAGACGGGCGAAGCAGAAGCGTACGTGCGGATGGCGGCGGGAGTGCTGCTGCCTTTCACCGACGGCGACGCGCAGAACCCGCGCGAGTCGAACATCCTTCAGTGGCAGACCGGCCGCACCAACACGACGCGCTGGGACGCCTACGCGCCTTACTGGGCGTTCAACCACATCCTCTACTCCAACAGCCCGCGCTACTTCCAACGCGACGGCACGGCCGCGTGGCGTTGCCGCTCGTCTTACAAGCCCGGCGACCCCGAACCGGCCGCGCGCGAGGAGGCGTTCCCGAGCCTCTGGGAGCAGGTGCCGAACGGCCTGCTGCACCTCATCTCCGAGAGCGACTGCCGCCCCGTACAGCACTTCGCCGTCAAGGCTCTGCGTGCCTGCGAGCAGTTCTGCGCGGAACTCGACCGCGACACGATTCTGATGATTCTCGGCCGCCCTTACGAGGCGACGGCGTACTTCGGTTACGAGCTGGCGAGCGCGCGCTACAACGCGGCCGAGCCGGATCGCGAACTCGTCCTCGCCGTCGCCAACTCGGCTTCGCCCGAGGCGCGCGCCGGAGCGCACAGATGGATCGACGAGGGGCGCGAACAGTTCCTGCAAGACGGCGACTTCGTCCTCGCGTTGGCCACGAGCCGGCACCCGGACACGCGCGAGTTCGCGCGCAAGCTCCTGCGTTCGACTGCCTTCACGGAAGACGTGGCCCGCGCGCTCGTCGTCCGCCTGATTGCGTATCTGACCGGGCTGGACGCCGCGCGGGGCGCGGAGGCCGCCGACATCGCCGCGACGCTGTTGGCCTGCTTCGGGCAGCAGTTGCGCACGCTCAGCCTCGGCGCCGTCCTCGACCTCCTGACCCACCCGCTCGCGGAGGTGCAGGAGCTGGGCGGGAACATCCTCCTCCTGCACGAGGTGAGGCCGAGCGAGCTGCCCGGCGAGATCATCCTCTCTTTGATTAACTCGCCGCACGAAGCTCTGCGCGGCATCGGCGTCAGGCTGCTCGGCGAGCTGCCGGACGAGTCCCTGCTCGAACGTGAAGAGCTGCTCGCGGCGCTCGCGCGCCACCCGCTGGCCGATTTGCGCAACGCCGTCCGCCCGGTCATCGGCCGCCTGAGCCGCCGAGACGCGGCCGCGGACTTCACGCGCCGGCTCGCGCAGAAACTTCTCGCAACCCTCCTCGCGCCCGAAGCGGTCGGGGGCGTGCACCGCGGCGTCGCGCAGTTGCTGGAAGAGGATTTGAAGGGCGCCTGGGAGCGGGAGGTCGAGAAGGACTTGGCCGTGCGCCTGGCGCTCTCATCTTCGCCCGCGGCGGGCGAGTTCGGGGGACGCCTGATCGAGAGCAACGCGCGGGCGAACTTGCCCTGGGCGCAGTCGTTCACGACCGACGAGATCGTCGCGCTGGCCGGCGCCGAGACGTTCGCCGTGCGGCAGTCCGCGCGCGTGCTCTTCGACCTTCTGATCGACCGTTACAGGCAGGCCGCCAACCCCGACAACCATCTCGACGAGATCGCGCGGGCCGTCCGTCTGCTCGACACGGATTGGGAGGACTCGCGCGCCTTCTTCTTCGAAGCCTTCCGCACGCGCCTCGGCGCGTCAGACTTCACGCCGGGCATCCTCGTGAGCGTCTGCGACAGCGTGCGCCCCGCAGTGCAGCAGCTCGGGCGCGAGCTGGTGACGAAGTACTTCAGTGAGGAGACGGGGCAGGAGTACATGCTCAAGCTGAGCGAGCACCCTTCGGCCGAGCTGCAGCTCTTCGTGACCAACTACCTCGAACGCTACTGCGCGGGCGACGCGGGCCGCCTGCGCGAGATGTCGCACTACTTCACGAGCGTCCTCTCGCGCGTGAACAGGGCGCGCGTGGCGAAGGCCCGCGTCGTCTCGTTCCTCACGTCCGAGGCGGGGAAGAGTGAAGAGGCCGCGCGCGTCGCCGCCGAGATTCTCACGCGCCAGTCGGTGACGGTCGCCGTCGGGATGAAGGCGTCGGCCATCGAGGCCATGCTCGCCATCCGCCGCGCCTACCCGGGGATTCAGCTCCCGCTCGAGATCAAACCCGCGGAGGTGCGCCATGCTGTTTGAGCACACGTACCGCGGCAGCAGCGCCGTCAGCAGCACGGCCGACCGGACGAGCATGTCCTTCGCGCCGGACGTGACGCGCGAGCCGACTTTCTTCAAGGGCCGCCTGCGCCGGCGCATCGAGTTCCGCGAGGCCATCAGCGCCCTGCACGACGTGGTCGTCTCCGACCTGCGCTTCAAGCCGAAGGACAAGACCGCGTACAAGGAGTGGGCCGCGCGGCAGGAGCAGATCGACTGGCAGGCCGTGGCCGCCGAGCGCACGCAGGTCATGGCGCGGGTCAACGAGCTGCAGGCGGAGCTGAACGCGCTCTACGCCCGCAGCTCGCAGCGCTTAGGCCCTTTCTACAAGGCGCGGAGCGAGTACTTCAAATACCTCTACGAGAAGGAGAAGGACTTCTGGTTCGTCCTCGACCCCGTCATCACCGTCCACCCCGACGAGGTCTTCTTCGAGTGCTTCAGCCAGGACGAGTCGAGCTACGGCCGGCTCGGCGCGGGCTACGAGGTCTTCGAGGAGGTGGGCGAGTTCGCCTGCGGGACGACGAACATCGACTACTCGGCGGCGCTCTACGACGAGTTCCAGAAGATACGCACCTACAAGGAGACGCGCTTCGAGATCGACCCTTCGGGATTCGAGCTACAGACGACGGGCGAAGAGGAGTACAAGGAGGTCAAGATCGACCTCCCCGACAGTTGGGTGCGCGGCTTCCTCCAGGTCAGCTCGGCGATGTCCCTGCCGGCGCGCACTTTCGAGCTGCACCCGATGGACGTGCACAACCTCTGCTTCGTGCTGCGAAGGCGGCGCGAGCAGAAGGGGCCGCGCGGGATGCGCTACCACCTCACGCCGGGCGAGCCCGTGCGCGTGGTCTTCGAGCCGTGGGAGACCGAGGTCGTCTGCCCGCGCTCAACTTACACGGGCGCCGAGGCCGAGGTGATACGCGTCTGGGGCCGCCGCCGCCTGCACATCCTCGAGCGCCTGATTCCCGTCGCGCGCAAGTTCACGGTGCACCTGCTCGGGACGGGGATGCCTTCGTTCTACGTCGCCGACTTGGGCGAGATGTCCTTCACGCTCGGGCTTTCGGGCTGGACGGCGAACGACTGGTCGAGCGCGGGCAACTTCGACCTGCTCGCCCCGCGCGCGGAAGTGGATGATCTGACGAAGCGCCGCGTCTTCGAAGAGCTGCGGCGCGGTTGGAGCGCGAAGCCTTCGGAGCTGGCCTCGCGTCTGAACCTCGACCGCTCGGTCGTGCTCGGCGCGCTCGGCGCGTACACGCAGGCGGGCCGCGCCATCTTCGACCTGAACAAGAACGTCTACCGCGCGCGCGAGCTGAGCCGCGAGCCTCTGCCCTTGCAGCAGCTCCGCTTCGCCAACCCGCGCGAGGAGGCCGCGTCGCGCTTCGTCACGGAGCGCGCCGTCGAGTTGAACAGGCCCGAGCGGAACCCGGAGGGGCACTTAGGCCTTTCGGGCTCGGTGAAAGAGAAGGAGAAGGTTTTCCGTCCCGCCCTGACGCTCGACGCGGACGGGCGGATGGTGCGCGCCGAGTGCACCTGCAACTGGCACCAGCAGCACAAGCTCTTCAAGGGGCCGTGCGAGCACATCCTGGCGCTGCGGATGGAGGCCGCGCGCCGGCGGCGTCTTTGACAACCGAGTTCGTTTGCCAGGCGTAACGGCCAGGGCACGCACGCGGGCCTTGCAACCCGGACGGTGGATCGCCGTCCATGCGCAAAGCTAGGGCACGCGTCACTGGCCCGCTCTTAACTGTGCGTAGCACGCCTGCTAGCGGTATTCCGGATTGGCTTCCATGAAGCGAATGACCGCTAGCAGGCGTGCTACGCTCGAGTTGAGCGACCCAGTCCTCAGGAGTTTTCGAAGGGGACGCGGGCGCGCCCTGACCGTTACGCGTGGCAAACGGACTCGGACTTCCGAAGTCACCGACAAGCCCATGTCTACCGAAAGGCCACAGACCCGGGAAGAACTCTACGAGCGCATCCGCGACGGGCGGAAGGAGGAGTTCGTCCTCGAAGACATGATCCGGCTCGGGTTCTGGCCCGCGCGCGGCGAGATGCCGCACGACCCCGCGGACGAGATTCGGCGTCGCGCCGAGTTGCAGCGCGAGCTGGGCGAGCTGCGCGCGCAGCACCGCAACCTCTACAACGAGGAGGCGCTCATCAAGGAGTTGCGCCGGCGCCGCCTCGAAGAGTCGCGCCGCAAGCGGCAGGAGACGAAGGAGCGGCGCGAGCGCGAGCGGCGTGAGCGCGCCGAAGCCTGGCGGCAGAGGCAGGGGCAGGAGATCGTCTACCTCGGCGAAGCGGTCTCCGGCGGGCTGAACCACACGGAGTGCGACGCGGCGCGACTGCAGAGTTACGGCCTTCCGCCCCTCGGCACCGCGGCCGAGATCGCCGGGGCGCTCGGCGTCAGCGTGGGCGAGCTGCGCTTCCTCGCCTTCGACCGCAAGACCTCCACGGTCTCGCACTACGTCAACTTCCAGGTGCCGAAGAAGACCGGGGGCCTGCGCCAGATATCGGCGCCGATGCCGCGCCTGAAGGCGGCGCAGCACTGGGTCTTGAGGAACGTGCTTGAGAAGGTCGAGGCGCACGAATGCGCGCACGGCTTCCGCGCGGGCCGCTCCATCGTCTCGAACGCGCGCCCGCACGTCGGCGCCGAGGCGGTCGTCAACCTCGACCTGCAGGACTTCTTCCCTTCAATCGGCTACCGCCGGGTCAAAGGCCTCTTCCGCGCCTTCGGCTACTCGGAGGCGGCGGCCACCATCTTCGGGCTGCTCTGCACGCAGCCCGGGACGGAGGAGGTGGAGCTGGACGGGCGCAGGTACTTCGTCGCCACGGGCGAGCGCCACCTGCCGCAGGGCGCGCCGACCAGCCCGGCCGTCACGAACATCCTCTGCCGCCGCCTCGACCGGCGACTTCTGAAAGTCGCCGACGAACTCGGCTTCGTCTACACGCGCTACGCCGACGACCTCTCCTTCTCCGCCTCGGGCGAGAGCCTGCGCCACCTGGGGAATCTGCTCGAACGCGTGAAGGCCGTCGTCAGGCACGAGGGCTTCAACGTGCACCCCGACAAGACGCGCGTGCTGCGGCGCTCGCGGCAGCAGGAGGTGACGGGCGTCGTCGTCAACGACAAGCCGAACGTCTCGCGGAGCGAGTTGAAGCGTTTCCGGGCGACCCTCTATCAGGTCGAGAAGGACGGCCCCGCCGGCAAACGCTGGGGCCGCTCGCCCGACGTCATCGCCTCGCTCCTGGGCTACGCCAACTTCGTCTACATGGTGAACCCCGCGAAGGGCGCCGAACTCCAACGCCGCACGCGCGCCCTCGCCGACAAGTACGGCCACGAGCCCGTCAAGGTCGAGCGGCCTTCGCGCCGCAGGCAGCCGGAACCGCAGGCGGCCGCGCCCTCACCCGAGCCTCAGCCCACGCAGAAGAAGTGGTGGAAGCTCTGGTGACGCCGCCACGCATCCTATAAATGTTAAAGGCCGCCTCATTGGCGGCCTTTAACATTTAACCTGCTTAATGGAGCCGAGGGGGATCGAACCCCTGACCTCGTGAATGCCATTCACGCGCTCTCCCAGCTGAGCTACGGCCCCGACGAAAAAATAAAATAGCAGTCGGTTGTGTAAAAGGCAAACGAGGCCGCCGGGGCGTCGGGCTACGGTTTTAAAGGGCGTGGGAGAGGGGTTAGAATCGTCGGCGTCCGTACCACGAGTTTGAAGGGCGCGGGGGCTTGCGCGTCCGGGGAGGGGAGTTTGGAGAGGTTGATGTTTAGACGGGCTCGCGCGGCGGCGTTCGTGCTGGCGTTGGCGGCGGTCTTTGCTTCGGCCCCGGCCGGCGCGCAGGAGGCGGCGCACGCGCCCGTGCGTGAGGGGCGGGAGGCGTCCGGGGCCGAAGAGGCTTACGCGGAGCTGCCCAACTTCCATAGGGTGAATGCGCACCTTTACAGGGGCGGGCAGCCGCAGGCAGGGGGCCTGGCGAAGCTCGCCTCGATGGGTGTGAAGACGATCCTGAACTTGCGCGACGACGACAGCCGCGCGGTCGAGGAGGGGCGCGAGGCGGCGGCACTGGGGCTGCGCTACTTCAACATCCCCATCTCGCGCGCCGGGAGGCCTTCGCGCGAGCGGATTGAGGAGTTGATGGCGCTGGTGGACGCGCCGGAGAACCAGCCGGTCTTCGTCCACTGCAAGCGCGGCGCCGACCGGACGGGCGCGTTCGTCGCCGCCTACCGCATCACGCACGACGGCTGGACGGGCGAGCGCGCGCTCGCCGAGGCGGAGAGTTTCGGCATGGGCTTCTGGCAGCACGGCAAGAGGGATTTCATCAACGACTTCTACCGCGACCACGCCGCCAAGCAGGCGGAGTCGCACTCGTCGCACTAGACTGCTCCCGCCGAGTGCTCGCTGAGGCTATGGCAGTTTCACCACAGAGACACAGAGGCACAGCCTGGGGCTTAGTTGCTCCAAGCTGTGCCTCTGGGTCTCTGTGGTTATTCTCTTGAGGCGATTACTTGCCTTTGAAGTCGGGCTTGCGCTTTTCGAGGAAGGCGCGGACGCCTTCGTCCTTGTCTTCGCTGGAGAAGGTGAGGGCGAAGAGGTCTACCTCGCGGCGGAGTCCCTCGTCGAGGTTGGCGCGGGCGGCCGTCTTGACCGCCTCCTTCGCCATGCGCAAAGCGACCGGGCTCTTCTCGGCGATGCGGTTCGCCAGCTCCATCGTCTTCGCTTCGAGGTCGGCCGCGGGGACGACCATGTTGACGAGGCCGAGGTTGTACGCGTGCTGCGCGTCGATCATGTCGCCCGTCAGGATCAGCTCCATCGCCTTGCCCTCGCCGACGAGACGCGTCAGGCGTTGAGTCCCGCCGCCGCCGGGGATGATGCCGAGGTTGATCTCGGGCTGGCCGAAGCGCGCCGTCTCGCTCGCGACGCGGAGGTCGCACGAGAGCGCCAGCTCGCAACCGCCCCCGAGGCAGAAGCCGTTGACCATGGCGATGACCGGCTTGGGGAAGGTGTCCACGGCGGTGAAGAGCGAGCGCCCCGTCATCACGTCGCGCTGCGAGACGGCGGTGCGCCCCTCGAACTCGGCGATGTCGGCGCCCGCGACGAAAGCCTTCTCGCCCGCGCCGGTGATGACGACGACGCGCACCGACTCGTCCTCGCGCAGCTCTTCGAGCGCGGCCGCGCCCTCCGCGCGGGTCTGGATGTTGAGCGCGTTGAGCTTCTGCGGCCGGTTGATGGTGATGACGGCGACGCGCCCGCGCCGCTCGACCAGTAGTGTCTCGTATGATGCCATCGGAGTGTCGCTCCTATAATGGAAATGCGGTGCTGGGTGCTGGGTGTTAGGTGTTGGGTAAGAGCCGGGCCTTACCCAACACCTAACACCCAGCACCCAGCACCGCTTTAAGCTCTTACTGCCCCTCGGGCTGCTGCTCGTCGGCGACCCAGGAGACGAAGAGGCGGAGCCAGTTCTCGGTCGGCTCCATGATCTGGACGCCGACGCGGGCGGTGCCGTAGATGGCGGGGGCGGTGCGCACGACGCGGGCGGTGGCCTCGATGGGCGAGCCGTCGGGGCGGTGCGCGCGCAGGTAGAGCTGGTCGCCGCGCGCGACGCGCTGGTTGAGGTGGAAGAGCGCACCGAGGGTCGAGATGTCGTCCGTCTCGGTCGGCTCGCTCCACGCCGCCCCGTCCTCGGCGCGCCCCGACACCACGATGGGCAGCCGCAGCGCCATGCGCAGCGCGAATCGTCTCTCTTCGTTGGGTGGCCTCGTCATAGTCATCAGCAGGCAGTGGGCGGATGGCAGTAGGCAGTGCGCTCCGCGTGGCGTGGGTCGAAGATTAATCTCGGCGTTTCGACGGCAGGTCTTTCAACTGCCTGCTGCCTACTGCCTACTGCCTACTTTTCTTCCCACCTGTAGAACCCCTCGCCCGACTTCTTACCCAGTTTGCCCTCGGCGACCATGCGCCGGAGGATGTCGGGGGGGCGGAAGCGCTCCGAGCCGAGCTTGGCGTGCAGGTACTCGGCGATGTGGAGGCGCACGTCGAGGCCGACTAAGTCGGTCAGGCGGAGCGGCCCCATGGGGTGATTGTAGCCCAACTCCATCGCGGTATCTATATCTTTCGCCGCGGCCACGCCCTCCTCGACCATCCGCATCGCTTCGAGCCCCAAAGCCACGCCCAGGCGCGAGGAGGCGAAGCCGGGCACGTCCTTGACGACAATCGGCTCCTTCTTCATACGGACGGCCACGGCGCGGACGGCCTCGATGGTCTCGGGCGATGTCTCGCGCCCGACCACTATTTCAATCAGGCGCATGAGGTGGACGGGGTTGAAGAAGTGCAGTCCGACGACGAGGTCGGGTCGGCGCGCGCCTTCGGCGATTTCGGAGATCGAGAGCGAGGAGGTGTTGGTGGCGAAGATGAAGGCCGCGGGGTTGAGCCGTTCGACCGCGCGGAGCGTCTCGCGCTTGAGGTCGAGCCGCTCGGGGACGGCCTCGACGAAGAGGTCGCTCCCCGTTGTCTCTTCGAGCCGGGTCGTCGTGCGGACGTTCGAGAGCGTGCGGGCGCGCTCCTCTTCCGTCACCTTGCCGCGCTCGACGCCTTTGTTTAGGTTCGATTCGATGGAGCGCAGGCCCTTCTCGACGAAGGACTCTTCGAGGTCGCGCAAGACCACTTCGAAGCCGGCGGCGGCCGCGGCCTGCGCGATGCCGTGGCCCATCGTGCCCGCGCCGAGGACGGCCACGCGCCGCACGCTGGTCTCGGCGTGTGGCGTCGGAGCTCTCTCTCCTTGCGGCGTGCTCAAAAGGTTATCGCGGGCGCCGGGCGGGCGGGGCTCCGGCTCTCTCTTGCGGTCAAATTCGACTACTCAAGGCGCGAGCAGTTATACTACACGCGCCGAGAAAAAGGCTACCACCCGCGACCGCGCAAAGGTAAGCGCGCTTACAGACCAAGACCGTATAATCGAAGACATGATGAAAGAGACCCTGCACCGCGAAGTCGTCATCGTCGGCTCCGGGCCGGCCGGCCTGACCGCGGCCATCTACGCCGCGCGCGCAGAGCTGCGCCCGCTCGTCATCCACGGCCCGCAGCCCGGCGGCCAGCTGACCATCACCACCGAGGTCGAGAACTACCCCGGCTTCGCCAACGGCATCCAGGGGCCGGAACTCATGCAGCAGTTCGAGGAGCAGGCCAAGCGCTTCGGCACGGAGTTCCTCGTCACCTTCGTCAACAAGGTGGACTTGGGCCGGAGGCCCTTCACGCTCTGGACGGAGGACGGGCACGAGATCAGGGCCGAGACCTTGATCATCGCCTCGGGCGCTTCGGCCAAGTGGCTCGGCATCCCGGGCGAGGCGCCCGCGCCGGAAGGTCTGGGCGGCATGGGCGTGAGCGCGTGCGCGACGTGCGACGGCTTCTTCTTCAAGGGCAAGCCCATCGTCGTCGTCGGCGGCGGGGACACGGCGATGGAGGAGGCGACGTTTTTGACGCGCTACGCCTCGCGCGTGACGGTCGTCCACCGGCGCGATTCTTTGCGCGCGTCGAAGATCATGCAGGACAAGGCGCTCAAGAACCCGAAGATCGACTTCATCTGGAACGCCGACCTGAAGGAGGTGCTCGGCAGTTCCGAGACGGGCGTGACCGGCATCCGGCTCCACGACAACAGGACGGGCGAGGAATCGGAGTTCGCCTGCGAGGGCGTCTTCATCGCCATCGGGCACAAGCCGAACACGGACGTCTTCAAGGACTGGCTGGAGATGGACTCGGTCGGCTACATCAAGACGGCGGGCGTCTCGATGGCGACGAACATCCCGGGCGTCTTCGCCTGCGGCGACGCGCAGGACTCCGTCTACCGGCAGGCCATCACGGCCGCCGGCACGGGCTGCATGGCCGCCATCGACGCCGAGAGGTTCCTCGACAGCCTGCCCGTGACGACGCCCACCGGCGAGGAGGTGACCATCGAGGGCGAGGTCATCTCGGCCGACCACGAGAAGGTGACGCTGCCCGGCGGCGAGGTCGTCTCCAACCTCCCCGAAGACCAGCCGCCCGCCGACGGCGAAGCGGTCGTCTACGCGCGCCACTCGACCGAGCTGCCTTCGTAAAACAGTTTCCCCGCAGAGACACAGAGGCACGGCTTTGAGTTTATAGCTCAACAAGCTGTGCCTTCTGTGTCTCTGCGGGGAAATCTCTTGAGACTGTTTTCTACTTCAGGACGAAGTTGTAGCTGACGACGCCGGAAAGCTTCACGGCCTTGCCCTCGACCAGCGCGGGCTTGAAGCGCGCCGCGCGCGCGGCGCTGACCGCGGAGGCTTGCAGCAGGGGGTGGCCGCTCTGCGCCTGCGCGGCCATCACCTTGCCCTCCTCGTCCACGACGATCTCGACCACGACCGTCCCCTGTACGTGCGCGGCCTTGGCGATGGCCGGGTAGGCCGGCTGCGGCTTGGAGATGACCCAGCGGTCTGCGTCCTCGGGTTTCATCGAGCCGGCCTGCACGCCGTAGACCTTCTCGCCCTTCTCGCCCAGCGCCTTGAGGAGTATGTCAACCTCACCCGCCGGCGCCGACTCTTCGAGCAGGCGGAAGGAGTCGAGGAACTTCGCCGCGACCTCCTCGCCGAAGGCTGCGGCCGGCGTGCCGGCTTCGAGTAAGGGCAGCGTGACGGCCACCTGATACAGGCGCGAGCCGACGAGGTACATCCGCACGTGCATGACGCGGCCGTCGCGCATCAACTCCTTGAGCGCCCGCCCGGGGTGCTCGCCGAGCGAGACCTCTTTCGCCTCGATCAGTTTCGAGCCGACCGACGCGACCGCACCGCGCGCGCCGTCGTCGAGCAACTGCCTCTGCATCTCCGCGCCCCTGACCGGGAAGGTGTAGTCCGCGTAGATGACGCCGTAGTCGGCGGAGGTGTTCAACGTGTGGATGAAGAGCGTGGTCGCGGCTCCGTCGGGCGTGGGCAGCTTCTGCGTGTCGAGCTTGAGTTCGCCGGGCGCGAGCACCGCGAAGCGGCCCGCGGCCGAGGCGTACTCCTTCCAGCGGCTCTGGTCGCGCTCGGCCGCGAGCGGCGCGGGCGCCTGCCCCTGCGCGAAGGCCGCGGGGGCGAGCAGGAAGAGTGTGATGAAGAGCGTCGTGAGTCTTTTCAAAGCGTCGAACCTTTCGTCTCTTACTTCGGGGCCGCGATTCTAACTCAACAGCTGTAGCACTTCACGTCCGGCCAGATTTCCTTGAGCGGCCGTTTCGGCTTGCGGCAGACGAAGACCGGCAGGTTGTTCTCGTGCGGGATGGCGTAGGGGTGCGTGATGGTCGCGGCCAGCTCGACCTCTTCGAAGGACTTGCGCACGTCCCTCTCCCTTTCGCCGACGGTGATGAGGCACTCGCCCGTGTAGTCGCGCGGCCCCCAGAGGAAATAGTTCTGGTGACCGGAGATGGCCTTGGGGAGTCCGTAGCGCGCGCCGAAGAAGTCGATGGCCCCGGCCTCGCCGTAGTTGTGCGCGAAGACGGCGCAGCGCGCGCGCTCCTCGGGCGGGAGTGAGTTGTAGACGCGCGCCACCGTCTCGGTCAGCTCCTCCCAGCCGTGCATGTCGGCGTAGTGCTGCGGCAGCTCCGCGAGGCGCAGCTTCTCCGTGCGCGGCGCTTCGAGGCCGAGCGCGCGCTGGTAACGGATGAACGTCTCGACGGGCAGGACGGGCAGCACCAGCGGCGCCGTCAGCAGGCCCCCGACGACGAGCAGCGCGACCGACGCGGGCCTGAGCCAGCGCCAGAGGGGCTTGCGTTCGGCGAGCCGCGCGAAGAGACCCTCGAACCACACGCCGCCCGCCGCGAGCAGAACCGGGTAGACGGGGACGAGGTAGTAGACCTTCGCGCGCAGGCCGACCATCAGGGCGAACATCACGACGTAGGCCCAGCCGAGCGCGCACCACGTGCGGCCCGCGCGCGCGAAGAGGTAGAAGCAGAGGCCCGCGGCCCAGACGGGGAAGGTGAAGGGGTGCGTCAGGAGAAGCTGCCCCTTGAAGAAGTCCAGCGGCGAGATGGGGAGGTTCTGGTTCTTGTCGGCGTTGCGGAGCACCTCGACGGTGGGCCAGCCGTACTTCATCTGCCAGAGGACGTTCGGCAGGAAGACGAGGAAGGCGACGAGGCCGCCGAGCCAGAGCCACTTCGAGAGGAAGAACCTGCGCGCCGGGGTCAGCAACAACCCCGCGACGACGGCGAAGCCGAAGACGAGCGTCGAGTGTTTGTTCTGAAGCCCGAGTCCCATCACGAGGCCGAACCAGAGCCAGTACCGCGCGTCGCCGGTCTTCAGAGCGCGCGCGACGAGGTACGCGCCGAGCGTCCAGAAGAGCGGCTCGAAGGCGTTCATCGTGAGGAGCGTGTGGAGCGCGAGGTAGGCCGGGGCGACGATCACGCACGCGCACGCGAGGAGAACCGCGAAGCGCCCGCCGCCGAGTTCGCGCGCGAGCAGCCCCGTCAGAAGGACGAGCGCCGCGCCCGCGACCGCCGGCAGGAAACGCAGGGCGAAGAGCGACTCGCCGAGCACGGCGCGCTCGAAGCGCGTGACGACGGCGATGAGCGGCGCCTGGTCGACGTAGCCCCAATCGAGGTGCTCGGCGCACGCGAGGTAGTACAGCTCGTCCCGGAAGTACCCGTACTGCCCGTTCGTCAGGAAGTGCAGCAACAGCTTGAAGGCCGACAGGTAGAGCGCCAACGCCAACGCGCCCGCCGGGTCGAAATTCTTCAAAGCCTTCAACCTTCTTCCCATCAGTGTCTGTCGGCCTGCCAAGCTGAGGGCCTGTCTCCGCCAGCGGGTGTGTCAACGTTCGCGCGCCGGGGCCGGCGGCAACACACCCTAACACATGCCGCCACCCGTCCGATTCGAAAAACATCTTTACCCCAAATTTAGAAAAATAAATAAATCAGATTCCCGTATTCAAAAAAATGAATGCCCGACGTGCCTCGTTCCCCCGGTTAATCCTTTTACCCGGAATTTTTCGCCGGTTCGGCGGGGAAGGGAATCCGACGGAATGGGTACACGAATTGCCTGAAATTTTGCATATCCTCGCCGCCGAAGGCTGACCGGAACCCAGGCTTCTTCAGAGCGTCCGCCATCGGTAGTCTTACACAACGCCCCGTTCTCAACTTCACGTGCGTGAAAACAGAGGCGTGGGGAAGACCCGTCCACCGCTAACGAAAGGAGAGGCGCCGTGAAACGTCAATGCCCCAGTTGTCAGAAGGAGTATGAGACTGAACACCGGTACTGCCCGTACTGCGGGGTGGCAGGAACGGTGGCTCTGGTCGGCTCGGCGACAGAACCTGTCCCGGGGCCGCAGGAACAGTCGCCCCGGCAGGAAGCACCTCGGGTCGAAGAGAACGACCTCCGCTCGGAGGCTTCGGCCTCCGCCAAGCCGGTCGTCCCCCTCGCCGGTCACGGTAACGAGTCGGACGCGGGCGCTTCCGAAGATGCGGAAGGTCAGAAGTCCGCCGCCCCGCCCCCGCCGCCCGGCTCGGACGAGCAGTCCCGCCAGCCCCGCCCCCGCGCGGTGCGTGCCAAAGGCCTCGTCTCTTACCGCTCAGTCCGCGCGCTGGCCGTGGCGAACATCGTCAGCAACGCGCTGATGCTGTCCGCCGTTATCGCTCTCGCATACATGTACATCAACTCGACAGAGCGCCTGCAGGAGAAGGCGCAGCAGCAGGTGGCTCAACTGACGAGAGATGCGGCGGAGCAACGGACTGCCAGTGAGCAGGCGCACCGGGAAGAGCTGCGCGCGACCGCGGAGCGTCATGCGACCGACGCGGCGAATATGGTTCAGACGATGAACGACAGGTTTGACGCGCTCGACAAGAAGCTGGACGTGTATGACAAGCGGTGGCTCACCAGCGCCATGAGCCAGCTGGTTCTCAGGGCCAGCGGCAGCGTGCAGAAAAACCTGTCGTCGTTCTATCAGAAGCTCAACGATCCGAATGTGAGGCGCAAAGAACTCATCAGGGACGCCAACCGGCTGCTCCCGACCATCCCTGACAAACAGATGCGGAAGGAGTTCAAGGAGAAGGTCATCGACGTGCTCACGCAGCAGGTACAGGCGACCGAGTGAGTGCGGGCGCTGAGGGCGAGTCGCAGGACTGAAGGGGAGAGGCAGGGCTGTGGCCCGCGCCTCTCCCCTTCGCCTTTCACCGCGTTCCGCTAATGCCCCGCCTGCCAGGCGCGCAGCTTCTCGGAGGGGTAGACGAGCAGGATGATGTTGAGGAGGAGGCTGTCCCTGATCCAGAAGAGCAGCACCGCCTCCGTCAGCGCGAAGAGGAGGAGGGTTCTGACTAAACCGAGGCGGCGCGCGAGGAGCGCGCCCGCGGCGCAGGCCAGCACGTCGCCGAGCGAGTTGACGACCGTGTCGCCGTTGTAGCCGAGCGCGGCCGTCGCCTCGCGGTAGCGGTTGATGACGAACTCCGTGTTCTCGAACACCTCCCACAGGGCTTCGGCCGCGACCGCCAGCGCCACCCGCCACCGCCAGCCCACGCGCGGCAGCAGCAGCGCGAGCAGCCCGCAGAACGCGAAGCCGTGGAGCACGTGCGTGAAGCTGTACGGGTCGAAGAGCTGCTGCGAAGTCTCCGCGCCCCACGCGTCGCCGTACCAGACGCGGAAGTGCCCGCACGAGCAGAGCCAGAGCCGCCCCTGCCGACGCAGCTCGAAGGCCGCCGCCGCCAGCGCCGCGGCGACCGCGAGCCAGGGCCAGAGCCTTCTCTTCAAATCAGCTCGCGCCGAACTCTTGTCCAAAGGTTATTCAGGTTTGACCGCGCGCGTGGCGACGTAGGTCGGCATGAACTCCGCGACGCGCAGCCCGCGGTGCCGGTCTTCGTAGAGCGCCGTGAGTCGGAACCCCTCGGCGAGCTGCCCGCCGATCTGATCCGCGAGCGTGTGGCTGAACTCCAAGGGCCGCCCCTCCGCGAACAGCCGCTCGCGCTCGACTTCGTCCAGGCTCTCCGTGTCGGAGTAGGGCAGTCTGTACTTCACTTCGAGCCCGTCCTGCCGCTCGTCCGTAAGGTCGAAGATGTAGATCGCGGGGTTGTTGAAGCCCGCGAGCAGAAGCCCGCCGGACTTCAGCACGCGGAACGCCTCGCGCCACACGGGGCGCACGTCCGCCGCGAAGCAGTTCGAGACGGGGTGGAAGACGAGGTCGAAGCTCTCATCCCCGAAGCGCGAGAGGTCGGCCATGTCGCCCTCGAAGACCTTGAGGTCGAGCCCCTCGCGTTCGGCCACCACGCGATCCTGCGCGAGCTGCGCGGGCGAGTTGTCGAGCACCGTGACGCGCGCCCCGGCCGCCGCGAACGTCGGCCCCTGCTGCCCGCCGCCCGAGGCGAGGCAGAGCACTTCGAGCCCCGCGAGTTCCGCCGGGAACCACTCGCGCGGCACCGGCCTCTGCTCCGTCAAAAGCACAGACCACACGCCGCGGCGCGCGGCCTCGATCACCTCCGGCCCGACGGGCCGCGTCCACTCGTTCCCCGACGCGACCTGCTCGTCCCACGCGCGCCGCTGATGCTCAAGGAGGTTCATAAAAGCAGTAGGCAGTAGGCAGTTGTCGGTTTATGTAGTCGGGAAGAATGGCGAGAGCTATTTAACACAGAGGCACAGAGACACAGCTTGTTGAGTAATCCTCTTCGAGCTGCGCCTCTGTGCCTCTGTGCCAAGAGCCTTCACTTTGTCCGCCTCCGTGAATGACAGCGGGCTGCGTCCGCCGCCCGAACTGTTTACTGCCATCTGCCTACTGCCTACTGCCCCCGCAGGGGTACGCGAAGAGGTTCCTACAACTGTGGGCGAAGGCGTAGCCCTTGCCGCCGTCCTCGTCTTCGGGCGCGTCGATGTCCGTCTCCTCCGTCTCGACGACGAGCCAGCGCTGTTCGATGTCGGCGGCGGCGTCCCTCGGAATGCGGAAGTGCAGGTCGGCGAGTCTGTACTCCTCGCGCGGGGCCAACACCTGCTCGACGAAGACGGGCAGGCCCCGGTTCTCGATGTGCCACCCGCCGCGCGGCACGGCCGTCGCCAGCCCGACGGCGATGGTGTTGACGAGGCGGCGCCCCTTGTAAGGGCAGTGCTCGCTCACGTAGATGCGCGCGCGCTCCACGTCCACGTCGACGTAGTGATCCGTGACGAAGTACGTCCCCTCGACCTCGACCTGCACGCCGAAGGCCGTGCCGAGCGAAGAGATTTTGAACGGCGCCGTCTGCCGGAAACCCCGGCGCGCCTCCGCCGCGGGAGTCTGCGCGAGCAAGAGCGCCGTGACGGCGGCGAGCGCGAGTGACTTCATTAAGTTCAGGTCGGCCGGCCTCATCTTCACCTCCTCTTACTTCTCGAAGGGGGAAGTCAGGGGTTGCGCTCAGAGGAGCACGATGGAGTCGTCGGAGGGGGCGCGGCGCGGGGGCGGCGCGGAGGCGGCGCGCTCGGTGCGCGGGCACGAGTCGCAGTAGGACTCGTGGCGGCTGAGGCGGTCGTCGCAGTCGTTGCAGTCGAGCGCCTCGCCCGCGGCGCGCAGCGCGTCGAGCAGCGGCATGAGCCGGCGGCCGCGCTCGGTCAGGACGTACTCGACGTGCGGGGGGCTGCCGCCGAAGTCGCGCCGCTCGACGAGCGCGTCGTGCTCCATGTCGCGCAGGCGATCCATCAGCGTGCGGCTGCTGATGGGGTGGAGGCGCGCGATCAGCTCGGTGGTGCGGCGCGGCGCCGACGCCAGCTCGCGCACGACGAGCAGCGTCCACTTGTCGCCCACGACCTGTAGCGCGCCCCACACGGGACAGCCGTCGCCCTCACGTCGTCGCATACCCGCCGACCTCCCTCGAACCTTGTTAACTACTGAGCGCGCGCCGCAGCTTAACACAAAGCCGCCCCGCCGCGCTCCGGGAATATTTAACGCCCGACGCCTTGCGGCCGGGGCTCGGGTGCGTCTATGCTCCTAACTGCCCGAACCTCACCGGCTTCACACGTCGGCACAAAGACCTCATGACCTTCATCGAGCAGCGCAGGCACGAGCGCGTGTCCGTGGACTTACACGTCTACTGGGGCTGGACGTACGACTGCCCGCTCCAGGGGCGCATCATCAGCCTCAGCGAAGGCGGCTACTTCCTCCGCACCGAGCAGGGCGCGCCGCGCGGCACGCCCGTCTTCATCAAGTTCTGGCTGCCCGAGCAGAAGACGCTCTGCGGCGAGGTGCGCTACCACCTCGAACGCTGGGGCGTCGGCGCCGAGTTCAAAGGCCTCTCCCCCGAAGAGACCGCCGCCCTCACGGCGCTGGTCGAGCACTACCGGGTGAATCAGTAGGCAGTAGGCAGATGGCAGTAGGCAGTTAAGAACCTCAATTCGAGCGATCAAAATTAAGTCTTCAACTCGCGTCACGCGGAGCGGCTGCCTACTGCCATCTGCCTACTGCCTACTCCCCTTTGCCTTTTCCCCTCCGCCTTCTTTATTATCGTCTCAGCCCCGGACGCCAGCCCCGACAGCCTCATTCAGAGTTTACGCGTGGTCATTTTATGAAGACCGAAACCTTGAAGGGCGGGGCCGACGCGACCAGGGCGGACGGCGGCGCGCCGATCATCCTCGTCGCGGACGACGAGCCCGTCAACCTCGCGCTCATCCGGCGCCGGCTGGAGTGGGAGCACTACCGCGTCGAGACGGCCGAGGACGGCGGCCAGGCGGTCGAGGCCGCGCGCCGCGTGCTGCCCGACCTCGTCATCCTCGACGTGATGATGCCCGTCATGGACGGCCTGCAGGCCTGCCGCCTGCTCAAAGCAGACCCCGCCACGCGCGACATCCCCGTCATCTTCCTCTCCGCCCTCGACGACACCGACACGAAGGTGCGCGGCCTCTCCTTAGGCGCCAACGACTACGTCTCGAAGCCCTTCCGCGTCGAGGAGCTTCTGGCGCGCGTGAGCGTCGCCATCCGCCTCAAGCTCGAACGCGACCGCCTGCGCCAGCGCGCCGAGGAGCTGCGCCGCTCGGCCGAGGCGGCGAGTGAGATGTCGATGACCGACGCGCTGACCGGACTCCTCAACCGCTACGGCCTGCACCGCGCGCTGCAGAGGGAGCTGTCGGAGGCGCGCCGCTACGACCGCCCGCTCTCGTGCCTGCTCATCGACATAGACTTCTTCAAGTCGGTCAACGACACGTACGGCCACGCGGCGGGCGACACGGCGCTCCAGCAGGCGGCGCGCGTCATCACCGAGTCGGTGCGCGGCTCGGACGTGGTCTGCCGCTACGGCGGCGAGGAGTTCCTCGTGCTCGCGCCCGAGACGGGGTTAGAGGGTGCCCGCGCGCTGGCCGACAAGATTCGGCAGTCCTTCGCCGCGCGCCTCTTCGGCGAGGGCGCGCACGTCTTCCCGCTCACGCTCTCGGCCGGCGCCGCGCAGCTCGCCACGGACGAGTCCGGCAACGACATGATCGCCCGCGCCGACGAGGCCCTCTACCACGCCAAGCAGACCGGCCGCGACCGGGTCGAAGCCGCCGGCTAAAGGATGAAGGCGGAAGGATGAAGGATGAAGTGAAGACAGTTCTTACTTCATCCTTCATCCTTCCGCCTTCATCCTTCCCCTTGACACCCGGCGCGGGATGGATTAAACAGCGCGGCGTCCCGCAGGACTTTGAACCAGAGGCACACTCCCATGAGAAAGAATGTACGTCGCCCGCTCAGTCTCTCGCGGCCGTCGGTCGCGCTGCTGTTCGCCCTGACGCTGCTCGGCGGCGCGGCGCAGGCGCAGACGCGCGCCGTCAGGCAGTACACCATCGAGCAGTTCATGGCGACGACGCGCGTCGCCGGCTCCTCCTTCTCGGCCGACGAGAAGCAGGTTCTCTTCCACAGCAACAAGACGGGCATCTTCAACGTCTACAGCGTGCCGGTCGCGGGCGGCCCCGCAAAGCAGTTGACCGACTCGACGAAGGAGAGCACCTACGCCGTCTCGTACTTCCCGGCGGACGCGCGCTTCATCTACCGCTACGACCGCGGCGGGAACGAGAACGAGCACCTCTACCTGCGCGAGCTGGACGGCTCGGAGCGCGACCTGACGCCCGGCGAGAAGACGAAGGCCAACTTCATCGGCTGGAGCTTCGACCAGAAGTCCTTCTTCTACTCGACCAACGAGCGCGACCCGCGCTTCTTCGACATCTACGAGATGGCGATAGCCGACTTCAAGCCGCGCCTCGTCTACAGGGACGAGAACGGCTACGACTTCGGCGACATCTCGAACGACAAGCGCTACCTCGCCTTCGAGAAGCACGGCGGGACGTCCAACGACTCCGACGTTTACCTCTACGACACGCAGACCAAAGAGCTGAAGAACATCACCGAGCACAAGGGCGACGTGGCGCACAGCCCGCAGGTGTTCGACCCGCAGTCGAAGGCGTTCTATTTCCTGACGGACGCGGGCTCCGAGTTCAGTTACGTCGCGCGCTACGACTTGGCGACGGGCAAGACCGAGGTGGTCGAGCGCGCGCCGTGGGACGTGTCGTACACCTACTTCTCGCGCAACGGGAAGTATCGCGTCACGGCCGTCAATCAGGACGCGCACACGGTCATCAAGGTCGTTGACGCAAAGACGGGCCGCGCCGTTGCGCTTCCCAAACTCCCGGACGGCGACATCACCGGCGTCAACATCTCCGACAGCGAGCGGCTGATGGCCTTCTACCTGAACGGCGACCGCTCGCCTTCGAACCTCTACGTCTACGACTTCGCGACGAAGAAGGCGACACGGCTGACCGACTCGCTCAACCCCGAGATCAACGCGGAAGACCTCGTCGGCTCGCAGGTCGTCCGCTTCAAGTCTTTCGACGGGATGGAAATCCCGAACATCCTCTACAGGCCGCACACGGCCGACGCCGCGCACAAGGCGCCCGCGGTGCTGCTCATCCACGGCGGCCCCGGCGGGCAGACGCGCACGGGCTACAGCGCCTTGACGCAGTACCTCGTCAACCACGGCTACGTCGTGCTGGGCGTCAACAATCGCGGGTCGAGCGGGTACGGCAAGTCCTTCTTCACGGCCGACGACGGCAAGCACGGCCGCGAGCCTCTGTGGGACTGCGTCGAGGCGAAGAGGTGGCTCCAGAAGCAGGACTACGTCGACCCGCAGCGCATCGGCATCGCGGGCGGCTCTTACGGCGGCTACATGGTCTTGGCGGCGCTGGCGTTCAAGCCCGAGGAGTTCGCCGTCGGCGTAGACCTCTTCGGCGTCTCGAACTGGGTGCGGACGCTGCAATCGATCCCGCCCTACTGGGAGCCGATTCGTAAGGCGCTCTACAAGGAGGTCGGCGACCCCTCGACGCAGCTCGAGTTCCTGCGCGAGACGTCGCCGCTCTTCCACGCCGACAAGATCAAGCGCCCGCTCATCGTCTTGCAGGGCGCCAACGACCCGCGCGTCATCAAGCCCGAGTCGGACGAGATCGTCGAGAACATCCGCAAGAGGGGCGGCGTGGTCGAGTACGTCGTCTTCGACAACGAGGGGCACGGCTTCACCAAGAAGGCCAACGAGATTCGCGCCTACAAGGCCATCCTCGACTTCCTCGACAAGTACCTGAAGAACGGCGGGGCCGCGACGGAGACGAGTAGACAGTAGTCATACCGACTTGCGAAATAGAATAAGGCGACTTATCGCTGGGAGCGCGGGCATCCCTGCCCGCTAGCGTGCGTCAGCACGCTGACCGTCTTTCTCTTCACCTCAACCTTGAGACACGAAGTCTCACGGCTTTCGCGCTGGCGCGCTCAGGCGGGCAGGGATGCCCGCGCTCCCAGCGAAGAGCCGCCCTTATTTCTATTTGCTAGTCGGTATCAGTAGAAAGACAAAGCGGCGCGCCCGACCTGAAGGTTGAGCGCGCCGCATCTTTTCCTACTGCCTACTGCCTACTGCCTACTTCCCCTACGGCGCGGCCGAGAAGGCCAGGTCGGAGATGAGGAGCGCGCCCTGGGGGCTCTGGTCGAACTTGAACTGGACGTTGCGGATGTCCGTCAGGTTCACGCCCGAGAAGCCCGTCAGGGGGATGCGCGCCGTGTTCAGGAGAACCTTCGGCACCGGCCCGACCGACCCCGGCGGGTAGAAGAGCACGTCCGAGAAACTCGAAACGGTGACGACCGAGGTCGCCCCCGTCCCGTCCGTCAACTGGACGCGGAAGTTCTGCGCGATGCCCAAAGGGTTGCGCGTGTCTTCAAAGTTGACGCTCACGCGGAACGTCAGCCACTTGAAGCCGCTCACGTCGCGCGAACCCGTGGGCAGGTCGTTCGTGTAGTTCGCCGCCGACGTAGACCAGCCCGTGCGCAACTGGCTCAGGCCGCGCACGGTCGTCGCGCGCGCGCTCGGGACGGTGTGCGGCTGGCGCGTCGTGGCCTGCGCCGCGGACAAACAGTGCTGCGGCTGCGGGGAGTTGCCGCCGCAGAGGTCGTGCGGCGTCAAGCCCGTCTGCGTCGTCGCCCCGCCCAGCGTGTTCGTCGTCAGGTTGGTCGAAGTGAGCAGGCGGTTCACGTCGCGGCGCTTCGTGGCGACGTCGGGCGCGTGGTAGGAGATGTGCAGGTCGTTCGTCTGCGCCGAAGGCGGCGGCGCGAGCTCGCCCGTCAGGTACGGGACGAACTGCGTCTCGCCGCCGACGTAGGCGCGCATCACCGCCGAGATGTAGGCGAGGCCGACGCCGCGCTCCTGCGCCGCGGTCAGGCGGTGGTTGCCGGCGACGGTGCCACATTGCCCGTCAAGGCTCCCGCCCGTGGTGAAGCCCCAGTCGTCGGAGCCGCCGGGCACGGGGGCTCCGGGCGTCCACATGGTGTTGAAGTAGTTGTGATTCCCGCCCATCACCTGGATGGTGTGCTTCGGCGCGGTGTCGCCCGCCACGTTGTAGCGCGCGTCGTCGTAGAAGTGGACGCCCTGGTTGTCGTTCACGTCGCCGTCGCAGTAGGGGAGCGCGACCGCGAGCGCGACGTTGTTGATGACCGGCCGGTTGAAGTCGACGGGCGCGAGCGGGAAGACGGCCTTGACGCCGTAGGGCGAGCCCTGCGACTGGTTGTAGACGTAGTGCTTGACCACGCCCTCGCCGCCGCGCGAGTGGCCCATCGTGCCGACCTTCTGGAGGTTGACCTTCCCGACGAACTTCGTCCCGAAGGGGGCGGCGCCCGCCGTGTTGAAGGTGTTCCACTGTTGCAGGTGGCGCTGGATGAGCTCGGCGCGCGCCTGCGCCCCGAGGTCTGTGACGTTGTTGTCGAAGGCGTTGATGCCGTTGGACGAGATCGAGATGACGATGTAGCCGTTGCTCGCCAGGTTCTGCGCGATGTAGTCGTAGCCCTGGTAGCTCGGGATGGCGGTCTCGGTGTTGCGGCAGGGCCAGCGCAGCGCGGTGGTCGTCCCGCGGTAGCAGGTCACGTGCCGGCCGTGCAGGAAGACGATGAGCGGGTACGGCCCGCCGGGCAGGCCGGTCGGGTAGTGGACGGAAGCCTTCAGCTCCACGGCCGAGGGGAAGCCGGTCGGGGTGAAGGCGAGGTCGCCGTAGTTGTACTCCTCGCGCGTGACGGCGAGCGGGCCGGCCGCGCCCGGGTCTGGGGCCTGCGCGTTGACTTTGGAGGCCGCGCCGCCGACGACGAGGATCGAGGCGCAGGCGAGCGCCCGCGCGAGCGTGTTCGTGAGTAGTCTACGCATTACTGGTTACCCCCCTTCGCGGCGTTGAGCTTGAGCTTCTCGGGCAGGGCCGAGCGGTCTTTCTTATTCTCCTTGTCGCCGTATGAGACGTAGACGGTGGCGCCGTCTTTCAGGAGCGATTCGTCGAAGGTGACGGCCGTGATGGCGTCGAGGTCTTCGCTCTCGACGCCGAAGCCGACCGCCTCGTCGTCGATCCAGACGACTGCCGGCATCGCGCGGACGGGGAAGGGGCCGCCGGTGACGGTGACGCGGAAGGCCTTTGAGACCTTGACGCGCTTGCCGCCGACTTCCGTATCGACCGGCGCGGGCAACTCCAGCTCTTCGACCTTGTAGTTCTTGACCTTAAACTTGCCGACCGCGGCGGGCGCGTTCGACTCGGCGACGACCTTGCCGGTCATCCTGAGGAGGTCGGACATCTTCGGTTCCTGTGAGTTGTCGCCGGCGCCCGCCTCCTGCGCGCGCGCCTGCTGTGTGCCCGCGAGTACGAGCAGGAGGAGTGAAAGCGTCGCCAGCCAGACTCGCGCCCGGCGTGCGGGTGGGTTGTTCTCCAAATACATGTGCTACTCCTTGAAGGTGTGTATAGGGCAAGGGCCGCGCGCCCGCGGACAGACCCGCAAACCCCCGGGCAGAGGGATGCGCGGGCGCTGAAAGCCCTTTACCGGCTTCCGTCAACCCTGAGCAGTTGTCGCTTAGGATTGTCCGCGCGGGGCTGGTGGGGCCGGGCGCGAACATTTGGGACAGGACAACCTACCGTCGGGCGCCGACGGTGTCAAGCCGGGAGGAGGGAAGTAGGCGGTAGGCAGATGGCAGTAGGCAGTTGAAGCGGTCTGGTCTTAACTGCCTACTGCCATCTGCCTACCGCCTACTGTCTTCAATTCCCGAAGCGGCCGCGGTACTCGGCGGAGGAGAGGAAGGCTTTGACCATCTCGGCCTTCTCGTAGTCGCCGCCGAACTCGTCGAGCTTCGAGAGCCAGTAGTTGTAGCCCGTGAGGTCGGAGTCGGGCGGGTCGGTCGGGTCGCGCCTCAGGTAGCCGAAGTACTGCATGAGCACGAAGGCGCGGCTCAGCTCCTGCCTGTTGAACTGCTCGTCCTCGATGACCTCCGCGAGCACCTGCGCGCGGGTGGCGCCGGCGGCGAGTTTCGCGAGCAGCGCCGCGCGCCGCGCGTCGGTCGGCGTCACGTTCATGTTCCCGAAGACGGCCCCGAGGAACTGCGCGTCGTCGAGGGCGGCGTAGCGCCCCCCGAACGCGGGCCGCCGCGTCCAGTCGTCCAGGAACGCGCGCTTGTTCGAGGCGAGCCGGTCGGCCCAGCCGTCGGCCCCGACCACGACGCCGTTGCTTACGACGCTCGAATCGAGCATGAACTCGCCGAGCCGCTGCGGCGCGCGCCCGTACGTCGCGCGGTAGAGGCGGTAGACGAGGTAGCCCGTCTCCTTGAACTCGATGGAGAGGAAGAAGGCGGCCGAGACGCTGATGCGGCGCGCCTCGCGGCACGGCGCGTTCGTGCCGCACTTCCTGATCTCGTCAGTCCAGAACTTGAGGCCCGGCGCGTCCGGCTCGCGCGAGAGGAAGTCCCGGTAGTGCTCGCGGACGAAGAACTCGTCGTCTTCGAGCGGGTTGACGGCCGAGGGCGCGGGGTCGTTGTCGGTGATGGTCACCGACGCCACGGGCGCGTCGCCCAAGACCGCGCCGCCGCCCGGCGTCAGCATCACCGTGAAGCGCTCCGGCCCCTCCGAGAAGCCGTCGTCGGTTATGAAGATCGTGAAGCTCTTCGAGGTCTCGCCCGGCGCGAAGACGAGCATGCCGACGGCGGAGACGAAGTCCGAGCCCATCTTCGCCGTGTCGCCGCGCCCCTCGTAGACGGCCGTCGCCTCGGTCGCCGTCTCGCCCGCGCGCGTGACCGTCAGGGTCACGTTCCCGCCCTCGGCCACCGTGTAGCTCGCCGGCGAGAAACTCAGGACTGTCTGGAGCCGCCCGGCGAAGTCGGCCGTCTGGTCGGAGGAGAGCGACTTGAACTCCGCCGAGTCGCGGTCGAAGAGGTAGTTCTTCTTCGAGGGCTTGACGGCGTAGTCGCCGCCCGCGGGGACGTTGAAGGAGTACGCGCCGTCGTTGCCGGTCGTCGCCGTGGCGGCCTGCGCGCCGAGTACGGCGTGCGTCCCCTTCAACTCCAGGGCGACGCCCGCGAGCGGCAAGCCCTTCTCGGTGACGCGGCCGCCGACGCGGTAGTTCAGGAAGCTCGCGGTGAAGTTCTGGCGCACGCTGGCGCCGAGGTCGTTGAAGGTCTGCGCGGCGGGGGCGAACGAGTGGTTCGAAAGCGCGGCCGTGACGGTGTAGTTCCCGCCGGCCGCGAGGTCTGAGAACGAGTAGTTGCCCTGCGCGTCCGTGGTGGCCGTCGCCGCCTGCGCGCCGGAGAGGGTCAGCTTGACGCCGGCTACACCGACGCCGCTGATGTACGCGACGCGCCCGAGGATCGAGTGGCGGTCGAGCGCCGCCGTGAAGTCGACCGCACGGTCGCCGCCGACGTTCTGCAAAGCCGCCACCGGCGGCGTGAAGACGTAGTTCTTCAGGGACGCGCTGAGCGTGTAGTTCCCGCCGGCCGGGACGGTGAACGAGTAGTTGCCCTGCGCGTCGGTCGTCGTCCCGCCCGCCTTCGTCCCCGAGAGCGTCATGGTGACGCCCGCCAGCCCGGCCCCGTTCGAGGTGACGCGCCCGCTGACCTGGTAGTCGAGGAGCGTGGCCCTGAAGTTCGAGACGGCGTCGGCGCCGAGGTCTTTGATTGATGAGGAGGCCGGGCCGAAAGAGTAGTTGGCCTTCGCGGCCGTGAGCGTGTAGTCGCCGCCCGCGGGCAGGTTCGTGAAAGAGTAGTTGCCCTGCGCGTCCGTCTGCGCGGTCGCGGCCTGCGCGCCGGAGAGCGTGACGGTCACGCCTGCTACGCCTGCGTCGTCCTTGTCGGCGACGCGGCCCGAAATCTTGAAGCGGTCGAGCGTCGCGGCGAAGTCCGCCTTCTGCGCGGAGGTCGGGTTATTAAAAGTCGAACCCGCCGGCGCGAACTTGTAGTGCGTCTTCGAGGGCGTGACGGTGTAGCCGCCCTCGGAGATGACGTTGAAGGAGTAGTTGCCCTGCGCGTCCGAGGTCGCCGTGCCGGTCTTGGCGCCGGAGAGCGTGACCGTGACCCCGGCGAGCGCGTTCGCGCCTTCGGCGACGCGGCCCGAGATGACGACGTTCGCGGGCGTGGCGGTGAAGTCGGCCGTCGAGTCCGCGCCGAGGTCTGTGAAACTCTTCGAAGAGGGGGCGAAGTCGTAGCCGGTCTTCGAGGGCGTGACGGTGTAGTTGCCGCCCGCGGGCAGGTTCGCGAAGCTGTAAGCGCCCTGCGCGTCGGTGATGACGGTCGCGGGCGTCTGGCCGCCCGAGAGCGTCACGGTCACGCCGGACATCGCGGCGCCGTTCGGTCGCCTGACGCTGCCGCCGAGCTTGAAGCGGTCGAGCGCGGCGACGAAGTCGGCCGTCTGGTCGGCGGCGACGTCTTTGAAGGAGGCGCTCGCGCGGTCGAACGTGTAGTGCGTCTTCGAAGGCGCGACCGCGTAGTCGCCGTGGACGGGGACGCTGAACGCGTAGTTGCCTTGCGCGTCGGTCGTCGCCGTGCCGGTCTTCGCGCCGGAGAGCGTGACGTTCACGCCCGCGAGCGCTGTCCCGTTCGACGTGACCCGCCCGGCGAGCTTGAAGTTGGTCGGGACGGCGACGAAGGCCGCCGCCTGGTCGGCCGAAAGGTTGTCGAAGGTCTTCGCGGCCGGCGTGAAGAGATAGCCGAAGAGCTTTGCGGGCGTGACCGTGAAGCTGCCGCCGGGCGGAAGGTTTGTGAAGGCGAACTTGCCCTGAAGGTCGGTCGTGGCGGCCGCCGTCTTCGCGCCGGAGAGCGTGACGGAGAGGCCGGCCACGGGGTTGTTCGTCGAGTCGACGACCTGCCCGTTGACTTTGTAGGAGAACGACCAACCGGCGAAGTCGGCGGTCTTATTCGCGTCGAGGTCTGTGAAGGTTCGCGAAGGACTCGCGAACGAGTAGCGCGCGCTCGAAGCGTTGACGACGTAGTTGCCGCCGGCCGCGAGGTTCGTGAAGGCGTAGTTGCCGTTCGCGTCCGAGGTGGCCGCGGCGGACTGCGCGCCGGAGAGCGTCAGGGTCGCGCCCTGTATGGCGCGTCCGAGTTCGTCGAGGAGTCGCCCGCCGATTGAGTACCGGTTGAGCCGCGCGGGGAAGTCCACGGCCTGCGCGCCCGGCGGCCTGACGACCGAGGCCGTCGGCGTCGTGAAAGTGTAGTGGCGCTTCGAGGCCGAGAGCGTGTAGGTGCCGCTCGTCGGCAGGCGGCCGAAGGAGTACGTGCCGTCGGCGCCGGTCAAGGTCGCCACGGTCGCCGCGGAGTGCGTGCCCGTGAGCGTGACGGTGACGCCCGCGAGCGGTTGTCCGTTCTCGTCGGTCGCGCGCCCGCTGAAGTCGAACGCGGGCGCCGGGTTCGAGGCGAGGTAGGCGGCGAGCTTCGAGCGCTGCGAAGTGAGGCAGGCCGAGTCCGCGCCGCAGTCGAGGAGCGCGCGCGACCAGTAGTAGTGGGCCGCCGCGTCCGGCTCGCGCCCGAGCGCCGACTCGAACTGCGCGCGGACGTAGCGCACGGGGTCTTCGTCCGGCGTCAAGGGGTTGAGCACGACCGTCTGCTGCGCCGCGGACGCGAGGTCTGTGTAGACGGAGGCGATGACCGTCAGGCGCTGCGTCCCGTCCTCGGCGCGCAGGCGCGTCGCGGCGGCCGAGGTCTGGAGGCGGTCGAGGATGGCGTCCTGCGCGTCGACGATGTAGACGGCCGAGTCGGCCTGGCGGCTCCAAGTGAAGGTGGAGTCCTCGACGAGCACCTGACTGATGCCGGAGAGGTAGAGGCCGGTCGTGTCGAAGTTCGAGACGTTGACGTACAGGCCCGTCGCGTAGAAGAGGTCGACGGGGACGGGCGGGCTCTGGTAGCGCGCGGGGTCGGCGGTGACGGCCTGCCAGCCGCCTTCGTCGAGGAAGACGTTGCGCAGCACGACCTCGCGCCGCGAGGAGCGGGCCGTCGGCGGCGCGGCGTGCCCGATGTTGACCCAGGAGAGCGGCGAGCCGAGTCCCGTCTTGGCGTACAGCTCCGGGCGCTGCCCGTAGTCGATGAAGATGCTGTCCTCGACCGTCACCGACTCCCAGAGGTAGTTCTGCACGACCGGCGTGTAGAGGCCGCTGTTGGCCGTGCAGCCGAGGAACTCGCTCTGCTGAATCGTGAGGCCGCCGCCCCAGTTCTGCACGATGGCGCCGCCGGGCAGGGTACTGCTCAGGCCGTAGAACTCGCAGTGGCGGACGACGGCGTCGGGGACGTTGGCGACCGAGAGCGTGATGAGCGCGTCCGTCTCGGCGTCGGGCGTGCCGACGAAGGCGACGTCCTGGATGAGCAGGCCGCGCAGGCTCCCGAACGTGAGCGCCACCTGCGCGCCGGTCATCGGTATGAACTCGGTGGGGAGGCTGAGTCCTTGCGAGAGCGTGTTGCCGTCCGCGGTCGGGGGCGGGACGGGCGTCGAAGACTCGACGCCGCGAATCTCTATCGAGACGCCGCCCACCGCGGGCACGGCCGTGACCGGCGTGGCGATGGCGAAGTGGCCCGCGGGCACGAGCAGCGTGCCGCCGCCCGCGGCGATGACCGCGTCGAGCGCCGCCTGGAGGGCGGGGCCGTCGTCGGTCACGCCGTCGCCCGCGGCGCCGAAGTCCGCGAGGTTGAAGGTCTGTGCGGCGCGCGCGGGCGCACGCACCGAGCCGGCGCGGGAGGGGCGCGCGGACGCGGCCAGCGCCGCGGCGATGCAGACGACAACACAGGCCAGCGTGAGGCGGGCAGCGCGTCTGTTACTCAAAAGGGACGTACTCCTGTCGAACGAGCTGTGTAGAGTGAAACGGGCCAAGCGATTCTTCGGCCGTCGTCTGAAAACCCTCGGGGGGCGAGGGCCGTCTGGCGGGCCGCGCGGCGAGGCGCGCACATTTCAACCTAACATATGACGCTCGGGCGGCGTCAAAGGTCATCTTTTTTAGAAAATTTATTTGAGGGCGGGGCGCAGGATTCGTCTTTCGTCGGCAGTAAAAATCCAGCGGGCCGGAAGGCGAGAGACACTGAGCGGGGCTTCGAAAGCGCGCGCGCCCGGCGTGTGCGCCGCGTGGCACGATTTTAGTTAGGGTGTGTGCCCGGCGCTTGGGGCCGCGGCGGTTTTGGCGTATCTTGCAGTGACCCGTTTCGCGCCGACACGTTCGAACCGTCGCCGGCGCGGGCGGCGTAGAAGTTGAGGGTGATGGGAGAGAGTCCGAAAGAGGTGAAGTCGCGCAGCAGGCTCGCGCCGGCGGGGCTGGTCTTCGCGGCGGCGGGGCTTGTGCTCTTCGCATACTTCGTCTGGCGCGCGGGGCCGGGCGAGGTCTGGTCGAACATCACGCAGATCGGCTGGTGGTTCGCGCCCATCCTCCTGCTCGCGGGGCTGCGCTTCGCCGTCCGCGTGCGCGCCTGGACGCTCTGCTTCGAGGAGCCGCACCGCCTCGGCTTCGTGGAGGCCTTCAAGGCGTACCTCATCGGCGACGCGGCCGGCAACGTCGTCCCGCTCGGCATCGTCGTGAGCGAGCCGACGAAGGCCGCGATGGCCTCGCGCCGCGGCGTCCCCTTCGCCGCGACCTTCTCGGCCATCGCCGTCGAGAACATCTTCTACATGCTCTCGGTCGCGCTCTTCATCTTCTCGGGCGCGGCCGCCCTGCTCATCGCGTTCCCCCTGCCGAAGGTCTTAAGGTATTCGAGCTACGGCATCGTCGTCGGGGCAGTCATCTTCGTCGCCTTCGCCGCCTACGCGCTCAGGCGCGAGTGGAGGTTCTTCAGCGCGACGCTCAGGTGGACGGCGGCGCGGGGGCTGGGACGGAAGGCGCTGGAGCGAAGGCTCGCGCGCGTCGGCTCGTTCGAGGAGCGCATCTACGGCTTCTACTCGCGCAACCGGCGGCGCTTCCCCGGCATACTTCTGTGCGAGGCGCTCTTCCACCTGCTCGGCGTGGCCGAAGGGTACCTGACCATCTGGCTCATCGACGGCAACCGGCCGAGCGTGCTCGCGGCTTTCCTCTTCGAGTCGGTCAACCGCGTCATCACGGTCGTCTTCAAGTTCGTACCCTTGCGCGCCGGCATCGACGAGCTGGGCACGGGGAAACTCGCGCAGGTGCTCGCCTTCGGCGTGGCCGCGGGTGTGACGCTCGCCATCGTGCGCAAGGCGCGGATGCTCTTCTGGATGGCCGTGGGCGTCGTGCTCCTCCTGGCGCGCGGCCTCACCCTGCGCACGGTCGCCGCGGAGGCCGAGCGCGCGCAGGCCGCGGCGCTGGGCGAGAAGGCGCGCGCCGACGCGGTCACCGAAACTTAAGTTCATCCCGACGCTGTTCAGAGGGTTCTGTTTGGCAAGACCGATTGAGCTTGATTCCGAGGGGGCGCGGACGCTGCCGGCGGCGGCGCGCGCGCGCGGGCTGGCGGAAGTGCTGGAGCGCTACGCGGCGCTGGTGCTGGTCGTGCTGGCGGCCGCGGGGTTCGCCCTGCGCGCGGGCGGCGTCGGCGAGGTCGGTTTCGCCGAGGACGAGATCAACAAGCTCGAAGCCGTGCGCGCCTACGACCGCGGCGACTTCACCGAGAACGCCGAGCACCCGATGGTGATGAAGGCGCTCATCTACGCCTCCGCCCGCGCGGCCGACTCGTGGGGGCTGAACGCCGTCGGCGACGAGGCGTCGATACGCTTCCCCAACGTCCTCTTCGGCACGCTCACGCTCTTCCCCGTCTTCCTGCTCACGTCCGCCTTCTTCGGCCGCCGCACGGGGCTGGTCGCGGCCGCGCTCTGGGCGACGGGCGTCGGCGCCGTCACTTACAACCGCGTGGCGAAGGAGGACACGCTGCTCGTCTTCTTCATGCTCTTCGCGCTCTACTTCTACATCCGTGCGAAGCAGGCGAGCGGCTTCGACCCCGCGGCGAAGAGGAAGAACTACCTCCTGAGCGCGGTCTCGTGGGGCCTGATGTTCGCGTCGAAGTACTTCCCGCACTACTTCGGGCTGAACATGCTCTACCACTACCTTTTCCACGTGCGGAAGCGCGAGCCGGGGGAGCCGCGCGGCAACACGCCCGCACTCTTCTACGTGGTCGTCGCGGTCACGTTCCTCCTGGTCAACCCGGCGGTGCTCTTGCCCCAGACGTGGAAGTACCTTTCGGCCTATTCGAGCGAGGGGCTGCTGACGCACCACGGCTACCTGATGGGCGAGACGCTCTACCACAACGTCGTCTCGAAGGCGCCGTTCGGCGCGACGCCCGTCTACTTCTACCTGCTGTACCTGGTGACGAAGACGCCGGTGCCCGTGCTGTCGGCGTTCGCGGCGGGACTGGTCGCGCTCTGGCGCGGGAGGCGCGAGCCGGGCGCGGCCTTCCTCCTCTTCATGCTCCTCTTCTGGATCGTGCCCTACTCCCTCTTCGGGGCGAAGTGGCTGCGCTACACGCTAAGCTTGATGCCGTTCGTCTACATGACGGCGGCGGTCGGCGTGGTCGCGCTGACGCGTTGGCTGAAGGGGTTGTTGAAGGCCGAGCGCAGGCCGGGGCTCGCAGGCTTCGCGGGCCTGGCTTCGCTCGCGCTCTTCGTCGGCGTGCCGGCGTGGGGCGCGGCCGCGGCGGGGCCGCACTACGCGCTCTACACGAACGCGCTCGCGCCGCGCCCGGCCGGCTACTACTTCCCGCACGACGAACTCTACGACGACGGGCTGCGCGAGGCCATCGAGTACGTCGCCGGGCACGCGCCGCCGGGCAGCACGGTCGCGCACGAGACGCCCGGCGTCGTCGGCCACTACCTCGCGCGCTTCGGCCGCACAGACCTCCGCTCCGAGGTCATCTCCGATTCGCGGTTCGACGTGACGAGCGCGCCCGGCCCCGTCTACGCCATCCTCCAACGCGGCCGCACCTACTTCGAGAACCGTGAAGAGATGGAACGCGTCCGCGCCCACTTCAAACCCGAAACTCAGATCGTCATCGACGGCGCCGTCGCCGCCGAGGTGTATTCGAAGGAGTAGGCAGTAGGCAGATGGCAGTAGGCAGTTAAAGACGATTTGTCTTAACTGCCTACTGCCATCTGCCTACTGCCTACTGACTTCCTAAGACCGGTGCTCCTCTTCGACGGACGCGGCGGGGGTGACGACGGCGAGGGAGCGGCGGTCGAAGGCGCTCGTCTGCCAGTTGTCGGCGCGGGCGTGGTCGGGGAGCCAGGGCGGGAGCGGGATGAGCAGGTGGCAGGAGAGGCCGTTGGCGTAAGGCTCGTACAGACGCCGCAGCGAGCGCAGGCGGTCGTCTGCGTCCGCCCCCGCGCGCAAGTTGAGGCCCCAGCCCTTGAGCACCGTGCGCAGCGCGGCCAGCTCTTCGTTCGTCATCCGCTCGCGCTCGAAGGCGACGGGGCGCGTGCCGAAGATCTGCGAGATGTCCACGAGCGCGTGGCGCGCCATCGCGAAGGTGAGCCGCGCCTGCCAGGCGTTCGCCCCGTCCACGCCCACCATCACCAGCGCGCACGTGTCGAGCACACACACTAACGAAGCGAGCCAGGACTGGTTGTCGTGCTGCGAGCGGTAGTAGCAGAGCACCGGGTAGGAGAGGTGGCTCTCCATCAAGTCCGCGGCCCAGTGCTCCCAGTCTTTGAGCAACTCCTCGACGGCGTCGAGACGCCCGGCCTCCGTGTGGCGGCGCAGAAGCTCCGCGGCCGTGGGCGGCGTGCCGGCGCGCGCGTCGAGCATCGAGATGCTGACCTCGCGCCGCGAGAAGGACTGGTAGAGCACGGGCAGGTAGCCGATGACGGCCGCGAGGAAGCCGAAGCCCGTACCCGCCTCGACCACCGCCAGGAAGCGCCCCACGGTGTCGAGGGGGTACACGTCGCCGAAGCCGAGCGTGAAGATGATGACGCCGCTCATGTAGACGTAAGTCCAGAGTCCGTGCGCGCCGTCTTCGGGGACGTGGAGCAGAGTCGCCGCGCCCCACTGCACGAGCCCGAAGGCGATGAGCAGCGCCACGGCCCAGACGAACAGCAGCAGGAGGAGCGAGAGCGGGCCGTAGAAGGCGAGGTAGCGGTCGCGCTTCTTCCCCGGCGGCACGCGCCGCGCGAGCCCGGCCACCGGCGCCCACGTCCAGATGTAGAAGAGCCGCGTCACCCGCACCCTCCGCGTGACGCGCCGCGGCAGCACAATCGTCTCGAACGTGTCCCACAGGATGGCGGCGATGACAAGGAGGCCGGCGGCCGCGGCTAGGGGTTGCAGCATCTTTGTAGGGTGCTGGGTGCTGGGTTTTGGGTTCTGGATTGAGGTGTTGGGTGCTGGCCTTTGTCTTACCCAGCACCCAGCACCCAACACCCAGAACCCCTTTCACCCATCGCCCGTCACTTCCTCCTTCACCTCCTCCTCCGTGTGGAAGGTGGCGCGGCGCTTCCAGCGGCGGTAGAGGTCGAGCGAGAACGCGAGCCAGAGGCCGCCGAAGAGGTATGCGCCGAGCGCGTCGCTCGGCCAGTGCGCCCCGAGGTAGACGCGCGAGAGTCCGACGAGCAGGACGGGCAGCGCGGCGAGCGCGCACGCCACGCGCCGCACGTTCGAGGCGCGCGGCAGCAGCGCGTAGGCGACGAAGAAGAGGAAGCCGAAGAAGCAGACGTAGAAGGTGACGTGGCCCGAGGGGAAGCTCTCGTTCGCCCACTCGCCGCTCACGCGGACGTAATCCAAAGACGGCCGCGGCCGCGCGACGAGGTGCTTGAACACGCGGTTGAGCGCCGAGCCGCCGCCCGCGCTCAAGAGCAGCCCGAAGGCCTCCGAGCGCCGGCGGAAGACGAAGAAGGCCAGCACCGTCGCGCCCACCAGCGCCCAGGAGTTGACGCCGTTGGCCGCGAGCGAGACGAACTCCATCAACCTCAACATGCCGGGCAGACGTATCGACTGCACGGCGTTCGCGACGCTCAAGTCCCAGGCGAAGTACGCGTTCGCCTTCGCCAGCACGGCCAGCACCGCGAAGGCCGCGAGCCCCGCGGCGTAGACGTACTGCGCCCGCAGCAGCCGACGCGCCTCGCGCCGACGCTTTGGCGACGCCGGCGCCAACTCATCCTTCTCCGGCCCCTGCTTCGAGACTTCCTCGCCCATTCGGTTATAATTCTGAAAGACTACTCCCGAGAACATAGACGAGACCGGGGCGCGCGGCAAGCCGCCGGCCCCGGAGAGCGGAGGACTTAACCTTTGCTGAGAGTCGAGTACAGAGAGGGCCTCTACCTGCCCGACCTAGACCTTTGGTTCGACGCCGACGGGCCGCGCGAGCGCTGCGTCATCTCGCACGCGCACTCCGACCACATCGCCGAGCACCGCGGTATCGTCGCCACGCCCGAGACGGCGCGCCTCTTCCAGCACCGCCGCGGCGAGGCGGAGGTCGAGGCGCTCAAGTACGGCGAGCGGCGCGACTACGGCCGCTACGCCCTGACGATGTACCCGGCCGGCCACTGCCTGGGGTCGGCGCAGATCCTCGTCGAGGCGGACGGCGAGCGCCTCGTCTACACGGGCGACATCAAGCTGCGGCCGAACGTCACGGCCGAGCAGGCGGTCGTCGTCCCGTGCGACACGCTCGTCATGGAGTCCACCTTCGGCGACCCGCAGTACCGCTTCCCGCCCGACGTGGCGACCTACGACAGACTCTACGCCGCCTGCGACCGCGCCCTTTCGGGCGATGCCGTGCCCGTTGTTTTGGCTTACGCGTTAGGGAAAAGTCAGGAGGCTCTGGAGCTACTCTTGCGGCGGGGCTACCGCGTGATGCTGCACGGCTCGGTCTACAACGTCTCGGAGGTCTACCGCGAGTGCGGCGTGAAATTCTCGGGCGAGTACGAGAGGTACGAGCGGGGGAACGTCGAGGGGCGCGTGCTTATCACGCCGCCGGGCTGCCGCCGCCAGCCGATGATACTCAACATCCCGCGCCGCTACCTCATCATGCTGACAGGCTGGGCCATGAGCAAGAGCGCGCCCTACATGTACAAGGACGTAGACTTGGTGCTGCCGCTCTCAGACCACGCGGACTACGACGACCTCGTCCGCCTCGCGCGCGAGTCCGGCGCGCAGAGGATAATCACCATGCACGGCGCCAAGAAGTTCGCCGGGTACTTACGCGAACTCGGCCTCAACGCCGAACACCTCGCCCAGCACCCTTCACAACAGAAGAAAGGCTCGACCAAACGCGCCGCGGCCGGCTCCGAGAGAAAGTTGTTTGAGTGAGCGAGGCCTGCGACGCGGGGCGAAAGGTCAGTCTTTAATTCTGAGTTCGGCCGGCAGCGGCCTCCCCGGCCTGTAGTAGCATTCGTTGCAGCTCAAAGAATGCCTCGGCGCCATCACCCAGGCGTGCGGCCCCATGCTGCCGTGCGCCAGCGTCGAGACCGCCGCGCAGCTCGTGAACGCAACCCTCATTAGAAGCGGCGCCCAAATCTTTCGCTCGCGGAAAACAACAAGGCCGTCCCGGTCGGTCGACAACTCCTCCTCGTGACTCTCGCCTTCGAGGGAGTAGTCCTGCCACGTCTCCCGCACCGGCTCGCCGGACAGGGGCATGTCGTCGCGGCCTACGACCCTGATGCGCCACTCCGGGACGACCGTCGTCGGGTAGGGCACAAGCAGGGTGACGGCCAGAAGGAGGAGAACGATGTAACGCCGCGGCAGCGCCGCGAGCGCGCCCCTGACGCGTCTGGGATAACTCTCCTGTCGTTCCCGCTCGAACATACCGTTCGGCATCCGCCGCGCTACGTCTTGAACTTCTCCTCGCAGATCAGCTCGACGGCGCGCTCGATGTTCTCGTCGAGGCCCGAGAGGCATTTGATGATGCGGGAGGGGAGGCGGAGGGTGACGACCTGGTACTCCTCGGTCGTCGTCTTCGGGTCGGAGAGCGCGCGGCTGAGGGCGTCCATGATGTCGCGGTAGTCGGCGGGCTTCGAGAGGTATTCCTGAACCCCCAGGCGCTCGCACTGCCGGCGCGTCTCGTCGGCCGTCTCGCCGGTGACGACGACGACGGGGACGTTGGCGTTGAGGTTGCGAATCGTCTGCAAGGTCTGGACTCCGTGCATCTCGGGGAGCGTCATGTCGAGGACGACGGCGTCGGCCCCCCCGTCCTCGAAGAGCGCCACGCCCTCCTCGCCCGTGTAAGCCTTCGAGACCTCGTAGCCCTCTTTGCCGAGCGCGGCCTCGTACAGAGCCGCCAGGTCTTCCTGGTCTTCGATCACCAGCACGCGCCGTCCGCACATAAAGGTCACGTCCCCCTTGCAAAGTCCGGCGCCGGGCGCGATAGAATTGCGCCCGCGCGCCAAGCAAAAATCACAGTTTCGACAAGATGTCAGGCCGCCGCCGGATTATAGCAGAAGGGCAACATGACTCAGCCCGTCGCCACAGTCCTCGTCCTCCTGCTCATCGCGCTCGTGCTCTTCGCGACCGAGAAGATACCGATTGACGTCGTCACCATCCTGCTCGTCATCGGACTCGTCGTCACGGGCACGCTCGACGCCTCAGAGGCGTTCGCCGGCTTCGGCAACGACATCGTCATCACCATCGCCGGGCTGTTCGTCCTGACGGGCGGGCTCGTGAAGACGGGCGTCGTCGACCTCGTCGGCCGCCGCCTGCACCGCATCGCGGGCGGGAACGAGTTCAAGCTCACGACGCTCATCATGTTCACGGCCGCGGGCTGCGCCTCGGTGATGAAGAACACGACGACGACGGCGATGTTCGTCCCCGTCGTCCTGGGGCTGGCGCAGCGCACCAAGGTGCAGCCTTCGAAGCTCCTGATGCCGCTCGCCTTCGGCGCCATCCTCGGCGGCACCTGCACGCTCATCGGCACCTCGACGAACCTCGCCGTCTCGGGCGCGCTCGCCAAGTTGGGTCAGAACCAGGAACTGCTTCAAAGGTTCAACCTCGGCCCGCAGCCGCTCGCGCCCTTCACGATGTTCGAGCTGACGCCGGTCGGCATCGCCATCGTCGTCGTCGGCATGCTCTACATGCTCCTGTTGGGTTTGAGGCTGCTGCCCGCGCGCGGGACTGCGGACTCGCTGGTCGAGCAGTACGGGATGCGGCAGTACATCTCGGAGGTGGTCGTCGTCGAAGGCTCGCCGCTCGCGGGCAAGACTCTGGCGGAGGGGAACCTTTCGGAGATGCTCGACCTGACGGTCATCGGCGTCATCCGCGGGACGCAGGGTCGCCTGCCGCCGCGCGGCGAGGAGGTCTTGCGCGAGGGCGACCTGCTGCTCGTGCAGGGGCGCATGGACGACATCCTGCGCGTCAAGGACGAGGCCGGCATCGAGATACGGTCGGACTTCGAGCTGCAGCCGCACGACCTCGAAGGCGGCGACGTGGAGCTGTTCGAGGTGATGGTCTTGCGCGGCTCGGAGATGAACGGGCGGACGCTCCGCTCGCTCAAATTCCGCGACCGGTACGACCTGACGGTGCTCGCCATCAACCGGCACGGGATGGCGCTTCTGACGAAGCTCTCGACGGCGACGCTCCGCTTCGGCGACGTGCTGCTCGTGCAGGGGACGAAGGAGTGCGTCGAGCGGCTCGCCGCGGACGGCCACATCCTCCTGCTCGAAGACAGCCCCCTCGGGCAGCGCGAGCGCTCGGACAAGCGCGGGTGGGCGGTCGGCGCCTTCCTCGTCTTCCTCTCCTTCTCCGTACTCCACCTGCCGCAGGTGCCGCTCGCCGTCGCGGTGCTCTTCGGCGTGCTGATCCTTCTGGCCTCGCGCGCGGTGCTGCTCCGGGAGGTCTACGAGCTGATCGACTGGCGCCTCATCGTCCTCATCGCCGGCATGATCAGTTTCGGCACGGCGATGGAGAAGACGAAGGCCGACCAGTACCTCGCCGACATGATCGTCAGCAACTTCCAGTCGTACGGCGGCCTCGCCGTCCTCGCGGGCTTCTTCGCGCTGACGGTGGCGCTCACGCAGCCGATGTCGAACCAGGCGGCCGCGCTCGTCGTCCTCCCCATCGCCGTCAAGACCGCGCTCGCGCTCGGCCTCAACCCGCGCGCCTTCGCCGTCGCTGTCACCTACGCCGCCTCCTGCTCTTTCCTGACGCCCCTCGAGCCGGCCTGCGTCCTCATCTACACGCCCGGCCGCTACCGCTTCCTCGACTTCGTCAAGGTCGGCTCGATTTTGACGGCGGCCGTCTTCGCCATCGTCATCCTCCTCGTCCCATACTTCTGGCCCCTGAAATAGTAGGCAGTAGGCGGATGGCAGTAAAATCCGGTGAATGCCGTGAGCCGAGATTGCGAACCCGTTGTCGCCGGATTGTTTTTAACTGCCTACTGCCATCCGCCTACTGCCTACTCTCCCCCGGCCTTGCATCCGACGGATTGGACTCATATAATTCGCGGGCTTTGAAAAGCGGGTCGGGGAAGGGTTTTTCGACGGCCTCGCAAGGTTTTTAAGGCACCCCTTCTACAACGAACAGAACCGAAGATGGCCACAATCACCAACTGGAGAGAGCGGCGACGTGTCGCCAACGCAGGGCGCGCGACTCCCCTTCGCACAATCGCATCCGGGCTGGCTCAGATTGCACGTACGGCTCTGGCCGAGCCTTACCAGCTCGCCGTCGAGCGCCACGCCATCGGGCTCAAACGACTCCCGCGCGCGCTGGACGGACTCCGCATCGTCCACCTGTCCGACATCCACCACAGCCCCTTCACGGGGCGCGAGCAGGTCGAGCGCGCCGTCGAGGTCGCCAACAGCCTCCAGCCCGACGTCATCGCTTTGACGGGCGACTACGTCTCGCACGAGCGCGAGTACGTCCAGCCCTGCGCGGAGATGCTGGGCAGGTTGAAGGCGCGGCGCGGCGTCTACGCCTGTCTGGGGAACCACGACAACTGGGTGGACGCAGACCTCGTCACAGACCTCTTCACGCTCGCAGGGATACGCGTGCTCAACAACGAGGGGCTCCGCTTCGAAGACCGCGGCGCCTCCTTCTGGCTCGCGGGCGTGCAGGACACGATGGTCGGCTTGGAAGATTTGCCGCTCGCGCTCGCCGGCTCTTCGGCCGACGAGATGAAGCTGCTTTTGGCGCACAACCCCGTGATCTTGCGCCGCGCCGCGCGCGCGGGCTGCGACCTCGTGCTCTCCGGCCACACGCACGGCGGCCAGGTCACATGGCGCTCCGAGCGCTCGGCCTCGGGCCGCGTCCGCCGCCGCATCCTGCGGGGCCTCGGCCGCCGCGGCGAGACGCAGATTTACGTCACCCGCGGCCTCGGCACGGTCGTCCTGCCCGTCCGCTACGGCTGCCTCCCCGAAGTCTCTTTGCTGACGCTCCGCTGCGCGGAATAGAAGAAGTGACGAGTGACGAGTGACAAGTGACGAGCAAGCACGCTCTTACTCGTCACTCGTCATTCGTCACTCGTCATTTTTCTTATGGCTTCGAAAGTCGTCACCGTCCCCAACCTCCTGACGGTCATCCGGATGGCGCTCATCCCGGTCTTCGTGGGCGCGCTCTACTACCAGCGGTTCGGCTGGGCTTTGGCCGTCTTCGTCGTGGCCGGCGTGACGGACGGCCTGGACGGACTCTTCGCGCGGCGCTTCAACCAGTACTCGCCGCTCGGGCAGATTCTCGACCCCGTCGCCGACAAACTCCTCCTCGTCACCTCCTTCATCACCCTCTCGATGCCTTCGGTCATGGCCCCGGAGGCGCTCGTCCAGCCGCACCCGCGCCACCTGCCCGTCCCCTTCTGGGTGACCGCGGCCGTCATCAGCCGCGACGTCTTTATCGTCGTCGGCGCCGCCACCATCAACGTCGTCACGGGCTTCCGAGGCTTCAAGCCCTCCTGGCTGGGGAAGGCCAACACGACCGTCCAGATTCTGTCGGTCGTCCTCGTCCTCATCGCCGCGAGCTTTCCCCCTCTGCGCGGCTACCTCCCGACCGTCTACACGGTCGTCTTCTCCTTCGCGGTCGTCTCCGGGATTCACTACGTCTTCTGGACTTCCAAGCTTTTGAACGAAGACCGGCAGCAGCGCGAGTCGGCCGAGTAACTCGGCTAATCCTTTAATTTCTAAAGACTTGCACCGGGCAACGTGCGGAGGGGTTCGCGCTACTAAAAGTTGACAAGAAGGGACTCAGGTATTATATTAGCCGCGCATTCAAGGTCGCCGGCGCGCCCGCAAGGGTTCGGACGCAAGGTTCGGAGGGGGCGCAAAGGGCCACGGCAGGCAACTGTTTGCGGCTAGAAAATCGGGAGAGGCAGAAAACATGAGCAAGATCATAGGTATCGATTTGGGCACGACCAACTCCGTCGTGGCCGTGATGGAAGGCGGCGAGCCGACCGTCATCACCAACTCCGAGGGCGGGCGGACTACGCCGTCGGTCGTGGCCTTCACCAAGGACGGCAACCGCCTGGTCGGGCAGGTCGCCAAGCGCCAGGCCGTCACCAACCCCGAGAACACCGTCTACTCGATCAAGCGCTTCATGGGCCGGCGCTTCGACGAGGTCTCGGAGGAGAAGAAGCAGGTGCCCTACACCGTCCAGTCGGCCGGCAACGACGTGCGCATCGGCGCGGGCGGTAAGGATTGGTCGCCGCCGGAAATCTCGGCGATGATCCTCCAGAAACTGAAGCAGGCGGCCGAAGACTACCTCGGGCAGAAGGTTGACAAGGCGGTCATCACCGTCCCGGCCTACTTCAACGACTCGCAGCGGCAGGCGACGAAGGACGCCGGCAAGATCGCCGGCCTCGAAGTCATGCGCATCGTCAACGAGCCGACCGCGGCCGCGCTCGCCTACGGCCTCGACAAGAAGAAGGACGAGACCATCGCGGTCTTCGACTTCGGCGGCGGCACGTTCGACATCTCCATCCTCGAAGTCGGCGAGGGCGTCGTCGAGGTGAAGTCCACGAACGGCGACACGCACCTCGGCGGCGACGACATCGACGAGGCGCTCATTAAGTGGATCATCGAAGAGTTCAAGCGCGACCAGGGCATCGACCTTTCGAACGACAAGATGGCCTTGCAGCGCCTGAAGGAGGCGGCCGAGAAGGCGAAGATCGAGCTCTCCTCGACGATGGAGTCGGAGATCAACCTGCCCTTCATCACGGCCGACGCCTCGGGGCCGAAGCACCTCGTGATGAAGCTGACGCGTTCGCGCTTCGAGCAGCTGATCGACCCGATCCTGAAGCGCCTGATGCCGCCCGTCGAGCAGGCGATTAAGGACGCGGGCGTCGAGGCGAACAAGATTGACGAGGTCGTCCTCGTCGGCGGCTCGACCCGCATCCCGAAGGTGCAGGAGATCGTCAAGAGCTTCTTCGGCAAGGAGCCGAACAAGTCCGTGAACCCGGACGAGGTCGTCGCCGTCGGCGCGGCCGTGCAGGCCGGCGTGCTCTCGGGCGAGAAGACCGACATCCTCCTGCTCGACGTGACGCCGCTCAGCCTGGGCATCGAGACGCTCGGCGGGGTGAACACGATCCTCATCCCGAGGAACACGACCATCCCGACGCGCAAGAGCGAAATCTTCTCGACGGCTTCGGACAACCAGACTTCGGTCGAGGTGCACGTCCTGCAGGGCGAGCGCCCGATGGCGGGCGACAACCGCACTTTGGGCAAGTTCCACCTCGTCGGCATCCCGCCCGCGCCGCGCGGCATCCCGCAGGTCGAGGTGACGTTCGACATCGACGCCAACGGCATCGTCAACGTCTCCGCGAAGGACATGGGGACGGGGCGCGAGCAGAAGATCACGATCACGGCCTCCTCGGGTCTCTCGAAGGAGGAGATCGACAAGATGATGCGCGACGCCGAGTCGCACGCGAGCGACGACGCCAAGAAGCGCGAAGAGGTCGAGGCGCGCAACCGGCTCGACGGCCTCGTCTTCCAGATCGAGAAGACCTTCAACGAGAACAAGGAGAAGCTCGACGGCGCCGTCACGTCGCAGGTCGAGACGGCCGTGGCCGACGCGAAGAAGGCGCTCGAAGAGGGCGGGACGGACAGGCTCAACAACGCCTTCCAGAACCTCCAGACGGCCTCGCACAAGCTGGCCGAAGCGCTCTACCAGACGGGCGGCCCCTCGGCGGGCGCGGGCGGCGAGCAGGCCAACGCGGCCGGCGCCTCGACCGGCTCGTCCGGCGGCGGCTCGACCTCCGGCGGCGGCGGCGACGACAACGTCATCGACGCCGAGTACGTGGACGTGGACGAGAACAAGTAGGCGCTCGTAAATGGTGAATGGTAAATGGTGAATGGATAAAGGCAAAATCCATTTACCATTTACCATTTACTATTCACCATCAGAATGGCAAAAGAAGACTTCTACCAAATCCTGGGTGTCAAGCGGGACGCGAAGCCGGACGAGATTAAGAAGGCGTACCGGAGGCTCGCGCGCAAGTACCACCCGGACGTGAACCCGGGGGACAAGGCGGCCGAGGAGCGCTTCAAGCAGATCACGGAGGCGCACGAGGTGCTCTCCGACGAGAAGAAGCGTAAGGTCTACGACCGCTTCGGCTCCTACTCCGACCAGCTCGCCGACGCCGCCGCGCGCGGTGCGGCCGGGCCGGGCGCGGGCGGGGGCCGTAGCGCGGGCGTGCCCTTCGACTTCGCGGGCTTCGACTGGGGGAACACGACGACCTCGTCTTCGTCGGGCGGAGGGTCTTCGTTCCGCGACATCTTCTCGGAGCTGTTCGGCGGCGGGAAGGCCGAGAAGGAGCCGCCGCGCCCCGTCCCGCAGAAGGGCGCGGACATCGAGATGCCGCTCGCGCTCTCTTTCGAAGAGGCCGTCCAGGGTTTGACGACCAACATCACGGTCAACCGCTCCGAGCAGTGCCCGCGCTGCAACGGCGCGGGCGACACGGGCGGCAACCCCGTCACGTGCCCGACCTGCCACGGCGCGGGTCAGGTGCAAAAGTCGGGCGGGCGTCTCAAGTTCGCGCAGGAGTGCCCCGACTGCGGCGGCGCCGGCAAACGCCGCCCGCCGTGCGCGCTCTGCAACGGCAAGGGCACGGTGCCGAAGGCCGAGACGGTGAAGGTCAGGATTCCGGCGGGCGTGGACACGGGGTCGCGCGTGAGGATTCCGGGCAAGGGCGAGGGCGGCAGGATGGGCGCGCCCGCCGGTGACCTTTTCATCATCACGAACGTCGGCAAGCACAAGCACTTCACGCGCAAGGGCGACAACATCTACGTGAAGGTGCCGGTGACTCTGCCCGAGGCGGCGCTCGGCGCGAAGATCGAGGTGCCGACCATCGAGGGCAAGGCGCAGCTCAAGATTCCTCCCGGCACGCAGTCGGGCGCGCAGTTCCGCATGCGCGAGCGCGGCATACCCTCTCTAAGAAACCCGCAGGCGCGCGGCGACCAGTTCGTCGAAGTCCAGGTCACGTTCCCGAAAGTCATCTCCGAAGAGACCAAGGAACTCTTAAGACGCTACGCGCAACTCAACCCCGAGAACCCGCGCGTGGTGATGGGGCTAGAATGAGTGAATGGTGAATGGTAAATGGTGAATAGAGCCGGCCGCTCGTCTCACCATTTACCATTTACCATTCGCTATTTACCGCTTATGAAGAGACGTAAGGGCGGGACGTACACGATCAGCGCGGTGGCGGCGCAGTATGAGATTCACCCGCAGACGCTGCGGCTCTACGAGCGCGAGGGGCTTTTGAAGCCTTCGCGCTCGGAGGGGAACACGCGGCTCTACACGGAGGAAGACCTGGCGCGGCTCGAAGTCATCCTGTCTCTGACGCGCGACCTCGGCGTCAACCTCGCGGGCGTCGAGATCATCCTCAACATGCGCGAGAAGATGGACGCGATGCAGCGCGAGTTCGAGCGCTTCTTCTCGTACCTGCAGACGCACGCCGAGGAGTTCACGCACCTGACGGAGCCGCCGCCGGCGGAGGCGGGCGCGCTCGTCCCCACCACGCGCGCGCCGAGCTTTCTGCGCCGGCGCACCCCGCGCCAGAACTGAGACGCGTTTCGGGCCGAGGAAGCCGCGGGCGGATAGAAATCGGTCGAAGGGGAAGAGGGCGCGCTCACTCGGCGCGCCCTCTTTCCCTTCACACCCGGAAGGCGCGGGTCTTAGTCGCAGCCGAGACAGACGGGCACGTCGTCCGAGGCGGGCGGCGTGTTGCCCGCCTCGACTATCTGACCCGATCCGACGGGCGGCGGCGGCGGCGGGCCGATGAAGGCCGAGTCGTCCGCCTGCGCGGCGACCGCGCCGTAGCCGATGGCGGCGCCGAGCACGACGGTCGTGATGATTGATGTGAGCGTGTCCATGATCTTTCCCCCCTTGAGTTCGTTCTAATGCGCATACAGAGTCGCCGGCCGCGGTGGAAATACATGCGCGGCCCAACGTTTGACGAATCCGCTGGGACGAAGAGGGTCGTAGACGTGGGGGAAGGGGCGGGGCTTCTGCGCGAGAAACCCCGCCCCTTCTTTGCGGGGTGAGTTTGACAGCCGGCGCTTGCTCCGGAGGAGGTATCGCGCGCGCCTTCAACTCTTAATGGCGCGGACGGGCGAAACGTTTCGCCCCGTGCAAAAATTTTTCCAGATTGGATCGGACAAACGGCCGCGCCGGCGTGGTGCTACAATGCGCGCCCGTCAGAAGAGCAGCCCACCGCGTGAGGCGCAGGCGATGACGCCCGAGCGACTTCAGCAGATCAGACTCATCTACGAGCGCGTGATGGAACTCGCGCCGCCGCGCCGCGCCGCGTACCTCGCCCGCGCCTGCTCGGGCGACGAAGAGCTGCGGCGCGAGGTGGACGCGCTCGTCCAGACCGGCGGGCGGGCGGCGGCCGACTCGCCGCACAAGACGCGCCCGCACAGGCAGGCCGCTTCGAAGTCCTCCCCGGCGAAGCCCGCCGGGCGCAGGCGTAAGGCCGGCGCGCAGGTGCCGCTCGAAGTCGTGCCCGGCCGCACGCGGCTCGGCTCGTACCGCATCCTTGAGAAGATCGGCGCGGGCGGCATGGGCACCGTCTACCTGGCGAAGGACGCGAGGCTCGGCCGCCGCGTCGCGCTCAAACTCCTGCCCGCGCACTTCGCGGGCGACGCCGAGCTCGTCCGCCGCTTCGAGCAGGAGGCGCGCGCCGCCTCCGCCCTCAACCACCCGAACATCATCACCGTCCACGAGATCGGAGAGGAGCGCGGGCGCCTCTTCATCGTCACGGAGTTCGTCGAGGGGAAGACCTTGCGCGAGCGCATGTGGGAGGGGCGCTTTACGCCCGCGTCGGCGCTCGACGTGTGCGCGCAGGCGGCCGGCGCCCTGCAGAAGGCGCACGCCGCGGGCGTCGTCCACCGCGACGTGAAGCCCGAGAACGTCATGCTCGACGAGGAGGGGCACGTCAAGGTGCTCGACTTCGGCATCGCCAAGCAGGTCTTCTCCGCCCCCTCGGTCGACACGGAGGCGCCGACGAGCGCGCAGGTCAACACGGCCTCGGGCGTCGTGATGGGGACGACCGCGTACATGTCGCCCGAGCAGGTGCGCGGCCACGACCTCGACGGCCGCTCGGACGTCTGGAGCCTGGGCTGCGTGCTCTACGAGATGCTCGCGGGGCGCGCGGCGTTCGAGGAGAAGAACTTCGGAGACCTCGTCGTCTCGATCCTGCACGGCGAGCCGCCCCCCCTCGCGGAGGCCGGAGTCCCCGAAGAGGTCTCGGCGCTGGTCGCGCGCGCGCTCGCGAAGAAGAGGGACGAGCGCTTCTCTTCGGCGAAGGAGTTCCGCGAGGAACTGAAGAGGGTCGCGCGCCTCCTGGACTTCCGCGCCGACACCGCGCACGAAGTGAAGCCGGCGCAGGCGACGCCCGCGGCGGCCTCGAAGGTTGAGAGCCGCCGTGCTCCCGCGTCCACGCCGAGCGTCGTCGGGCGCAAGTACCAGACGACCGAGCAGCGCCGGCAGTTGACCGTCCTCTTCGCAGACCTCGCCGAAGGGCTGGCGCGGCTCACCGAGGGCATGGACGCGGAGGACGTGGGCGAGCTGATGTCGACGCTCTGGCCGCTCGTCGACGCGGTCGTCGAGGCGCACGGCGGCGAGGTGACGAAGCGCGTCGGCGAGACCTTCGTCGCGCTCTGGGGCGCACGCGAGGCGCGCGAGGACGACCCCGAGCGCGCCGTCCGCGGCGCGCTGGAATTACAGTCGGCGCTCTTCGCCTCCGTCGCGAAAGAGAAAGCGCACGGCTCCGACGACGAGGGCGAAGTGGCGCGGCTCATGCGTGCGGGCCTGAGCACGGGGCTTGTGCTTTTGGGCGAGGTCGGCTCGACCGGCGAGCTGACGGTGACGGGCGACCCCGTGCGGCTCGCCTCGCGCTTGCAGCAGGAGGCGCCGGTCGGCGGCGTCCTCATCTCGCACGAAACCTACCGCCACGTCCGCGGCGTCTTCGACGTGGCGACGCCTGCGACGCTCCAGACCGGCGGCCGCCCGAAGCCCGTCCTGTTCTACAACGTCCTGCGCGCCAAGCGCCGCGCCTTCCGCGTCGAGACGCGCGGCGTCGAGGGCGTCGAGACGAAGATGATCGGGCGCAAGGCCGAGCTGCGCCTGCTGACCGAGACGCTCGAATCCGTCTTCGAGGAGCGCGAGCTGCAGGCCGTCACCGTGCTCGCCGACGCGGGGCTCGGCAAGTCGCGGCTGCTTTACGAGTTCAGCAACTGGGTCGAGCTGCTGCCGGACGTGTGGTACGTCTTCAACGCGCGCGCGGGCGAGTCCGACCAGGGCCTGCCCTACTCGCTCGTCCGCGACCTCTTCGCCTTCCGCTTCGAGATACAGGACAGCGACCCGGCCGAGGTCGCGCGCGAGAAGCTCGAGCGCGGCCTGCTCTCGATGTGCAAGGGCGCGGCAGAATCCGAGGTGCTGATGCGCGCGCACTTCGTCGGGCAGCTCATCGGCTTCGACTACTCCGCGAGCCCTCACGTCGCCGGCATCCGCGACGACGCGCGGCAGGTGCGCGACCGCGCCTTCCGCTACGCCGCGCGCTTCTTCTCCGACATCGCGCGCGAGCTGCCCGTCGTCATCTACCTCGACGACATACACTGGGCCGACGACGGCTCGCTCGACTTCATCGACCACCTCGCGCGCGAGTGCGCGAACGACCCCGTCATGCTCCTCTGCCTCGCGCGGCCCCCGCTCTTAGAGCGCCGGCCGGCGTGGGGCGAGGGGCGCGAGCGCCACACGCGCCTCGCCCTACAGCCGCTCTCGAAGAAGGAGAGCCGGCAGCTCTTCGAGGAGATTTTAAAGCACGCGCACGGCGTCCCCGCCGAGCTGCGCGAGCTGGTCGTCGGCGGCGCCGAGGGGAACCCCTTCTACGTCGAAGAACTCATCAAGATGCTCATCGACCAGCGCGTCATCGTGCCGGGCGCGGAGGTCTGGAGCGTGGACGCGACGCGGCTCGGCGAGGTGCAGGTGCCGCCGACGCTGACGGGAGTCTTGCAGGCCCGTCTTGACCGCCTGACGGCGGACGAGAAGGCCGTGCTCCAACGCGCCTCGGTCGTCGGGCGCGTCTTCTGGGACGGCGCGGTCGAACACCTCGGCGCGGGCGTGACCGCGCCCGTCCGCCGCGTCGAGACGGGCGCGCCCTTCTCGCGCCATCAGGCCGCCTCCGAAGACCCCGTCGACGTGGGCCGCGTGCTCGAATCGCTCCGCGGCAAAGAACTCATCTACCGGCGCGAGGCCGCCGCCTTCGCCGGCACGCGCGAGTACACGTTCAAGCACGCGCTGCTGCGCGACGTGACCTACGAGAGCGTCCTCAAGCGCGAGCGGCGCGAGTATCACCAGCGCGCGGCCGACTGGCTGGCGCGCCACAGCGGCGGGCGCGTCGGCGAGTACGCCGGCCTCATCGCCGAGCACTTCGAGCGCGCGGGCGCGACCGACGACGCGGCCGAGTGGTACGGCCGCGCCGGCCGGCAGGCGCGCGACAGCTACGCGCCCGAGACGGCCATCCGCTACTACCGCAAGGCGCTCGGCTTCCTCGACGCGGGCGGCGCGTCGGCGCGGCTCGAAGACGAACTCGCGCTCAACGCCCTGCGCCTGGAGTGGTACGAAGGGCTCGGCGAAGTCCTGCGCGTGCAGGCGCGCTACTCCGAGTCGGTCGAGGCTTATCAGGCGATGCGCGCGGCGGCCGGGGCCTTGCAGTCCGCGCCCGCGCAGGCGCGCGCGTGGAACGAGATCGCGCTCGTGCAGAGCAGCCAGGGCGACAACCGCGCCTGCTTCGAGAGCACGCAGCGCGCGGAGGCGCTGGCGCGCGCGGCCGCGGGCAGCGGCCCGGCGGCGGGAGTCGAGCTGGCGCGCGCGCTCAACCTGCAGAGCCAGGTCTGCTCGCGCCTCGGCGACACGCGCGGGGCGATGATGCTCGCCGACCGCGCGCTCGCGCTCGTGGACAAACTGGGCGACGCGGGCCGCCGCGTGCGCGCGGAGTGTCTGAAGTCTCTGGGGATGGCCTACCACATGCTCGGCCAGTTCCGGCAGGCCGAGGAGTTCAAGACGCTCTCGCTCGAAATCTACAGGGGCCTGGGCGACCGGCGTAACGTGGGGAATCTGGTCAACTCCCTGGGCGAGACGGCGCGGCTGCGCGGCGACTACGCGGCGGCGTTCGCGCGCTACAGCGAGGCTTTGCAGATCGCGCGCGAGATCGGCAACCGCAACGGCGAGATACTCTACCTCTCGAACCTCGGGGCGGCGCGCATCGGGTTGGGCGAGTTCGAGGAGGCCGAGTCCGACCTGCGACAGACGATTGAGCTGGCGACCGCCGCAGGGTACGTCGGACTCTCCGAGAACTACCGCTTCCTGGCCGAAGCGCTCCTCGGGCGCGGGCGCGTGGAGGAGGCGAGGGAGGCGTCGCTGCGCGCGCTAGAACTCGGGCGCGCGCTAGAGAACCACGAGCACCAGGCCGAAGCCTGGCGCGTGCTCGGCCTCGTCGCCTCAAGCTTAAAATCTTCAATCGAAGTTGAAGGCGAGGGGCGCGCCGCCGCCGCCTGCTTCACCGAGAGCCTCTCCGTCTTCGCGCGCATCCAGATGGAGGCCGAGCGCGCCCGAACCCTGCGCGACTGGGCGCGCCACGAACTCAACCACGGCGACCCCGAACGCGGCCGCCAACTCCTCGCCGAAGCCCGCGACTCCTTCAGACGCCTCCACATGGAACTCGAACTCGAACGTGATTGATTAATAAGTCGCCGCTGACGCGGCACGGCCTCACCTTGACGTGCTCATGCTACCTTCGCCGAGGTACTTGTCGAACCAGTCGAGGTTGGCCTGCATGGCGGCCAACTGCATCTTGGGTTCGGTGGGGCCGTGGGGCTGGCGCGGCAGCACGATCATGCGCGTGGGGACGCCCTGCGCCTTGAGGGCGCGGTAGAACTCGTACCCTTGCGAGATGGGGACGCGGATGTCCGCGTCGCCGTGCTCGATGAGCGTCGGCGTCGTCACGCCTTTGACGTTGAACATCGGCGAGTGCTTCTGGTAAAGCTCCGCGGCCTCCCAGTAGTGCCCGCCGAAGTAGTCCGGGATGAAGGCGGGGATGTCGGCCGTGCCGTTGAAGCTCATCAGGTTCGTGACCGGCGCGCCGGCCGAGGCCGCCTTGAAGCGCTTCGTCTGCGTGACGATCCAGGAGGTCATGTAGCCGCCGTAGCTCCAACCCATCACGCCCAGGCGGTCGGGGTCTGCGACGCCCATCTCTATCACCTTATCGACGCCGGTCATCAAGTCCTGAAAGTCCGCGCCGCCCCAGTCCTTGAGGTTGCCGCGGCGGAACTCAAGCCCGTAGCCGCTCGAACCGCGCGGGTTCGGGCGGAGGATGGCGTAGCCGCGCGCGGCGAAGGTCGCGAGCGGGTAGACGCCGCGCCCGCCGATGAAGGTCTGCTGGAAGACGCCGGCCGGGCCGCCGTGGATGTTGAGAATCAGGGGCACCTTCTGTCCCGCGCGGTAGCCGACCGGGTAGGTCAGAAGGCCCTCGATCTCTTTCCCGTCGGTCGACTTCCAACGGATGACCTCGGTCTTGCCCAGAGGCGGCATCTTCAGCTCGGCGTTGGCGCGGCTGACCTGCGTGGGCGTGAAGTTTGAGACCGAAGCGACGTAAGCCTCCTGCGGAGACTCGGGCGTCTGGCGGACGAAGGCGAAGGCCGTCCCCGTGCGGTTGAGGTCGATGGAGGTGTAGACGGCGGGCGTCGCTTTAATCTCCTCGATGCGGTTGGCCGCGACGTCGATTGAATAGATCTGTGTCCCTGTTCCTTTGGCTTCGCTAAAGTAGATGCGGCGGCTATCCGGTGACCAGCCGGCGAAGGCGGGCTGCGCGTCGAAGGAGGCCGCGAGGACCCGCGGCGGGCCGCCCGCCGCGGGGAAGATTTGGAGCGTGCCGCTCTGCGCCCAGCGCGGCGGGTTGTCGCTGACGGTCATGACGATGAACTTCCCGTCGGGCGAGAAGACGGGGTCGTTCTCGGCGGCCGGCGTGTTGGCGAAGGGCGTGACCTTGCCCGACGCTACGTCAACGACGGACACGTCCGAGGTGGTCCAGTCGTTCGCCCCGGCGCTCTTCGAGTGGCTGAAGGCTATCGTCTTGCCGTCGGGCGACCATTCGAACTCGCCGACGTTGTAGTCCTCCGAAGTCAGCTTGCGCGGCTCGCGCTTGCCCGCCGCGTCCTTCTGGACGGGGATGACGTAGAGACGCGCCATCTTCTGGTTCTCGTCCACCCAGCGGAAGTCGTTCTTCGCCTTGTCGTTCTTCTCCTCCTCCTCGGTCTTGGGGTCCGACATCGTGTAGACGATCCAGCGGCCGTCGGGCGACCAGTCGAAGTTGGAAACGCTCCCCTTGAGGTCGGTCAAAGGCTCGGCCTCGCCGCCGTCGGCGCGCAGCAGGTAGAGGTTGTTCTTGTTCTCCTTGCGCGTCGAGGTGAAGGCGATCCAGTTGCCGTCGGGCGACCAGCGCGGGTTGGACGAGGACTTGTCGGCGAAGGTGAGCTGCGCGTTGTCGCGGCCGTCGGCCGAGGCCATCCAGACCTGCGAGACGTACTCGCTGCGGTCGGCCGTCAGAACGGCCTCGCTGACCGTGTAGACGACGCGTCGCCCGTCGGGCGAGACGCGCGGGGTGCCGATGGCCCTGACCTTAATCTGCATCTCGGGCGACCACGCGGCCGGCGCGCCCGTCTGCGCCAGGGCCGCGCAAGTCAGGGCCAGGAGGGTGAGCGTCACTTTCAGCAAAGTCTTCATAATCTTTTTCCTTCGGGCGGACGGGTGTCCGTGTGTGTGTTGGTAAGACTCGCGAGCGTGTCGCACATCCTAACTCCCGAAAGGTCGTGAGTCTAGAGTTTGACGGAAAGAAATTAACCACAGAGACACAGAGGCACAGCTTGAAGAGGGATAACTCAACAGGCTGTGCCTCTGTGTCTCTGTGGTTAATTCTGTCTTACGGGTTGCGCGCGGAGGTGACGGGGCGGGTCATGCCGCGGCTGACGAGCATGCGGACTTCGACGCGGCGGTTCTGCGCGCGGCCCGCGGCCGTCGCGTTGTCGGCGACGGCCGAAGTCTTGCCGTAGCCCATCGGCGTGATGAAGCGCCGCATCGGGATGTGGTGGTTGACGGCGAGGTACTGCACGACCGCGTCGGCCCTGCGCTGGCTGAGCTGGAAGTTGCGCGCCGCGCTCCCGGTCGCGTCGGCGTGGCCCGAGACCTCGATGACGAAGCCGCGCGCCTCCGAGGTCTTCGCCGCCAGCTCGTCGAGCCGCCGCTTCGCCTCGGGCGTGAGCACCGCGCTGTTGAGGGCGAAGTTGACGACCGCCTCCTCCATCACGTCGTAGTCGTCGAGCGAGGTGATGCGCTCGTTGGCGAGGTCGGCCGACTGCTGCGCGGTCGCCGCCTCGCGCCGCGCCTCTTCGGCCACCGCGCTCAGCTCGTCGATCTGCCCCGACAGTCTCAACTGGTTCTCTTCCACGGGGCCGACGCGCGTCTCGGTCGTGATGGCCGCGCGCATGTCCGACTCGTTGAAGCGAATCTTGTCCGCGACGAGCTGGCCCTCGCGGTCGCCGCGCCCTTCGACCTCGACGATGAGGCCGGTCAGGACGTCGCCCGCGGCGTAACGTTTGCCGCCCCTCAGGAACCCGCCCTTCGACTTGATGCTCGTGTCGCCGGTCAGGAGCACCTGCGTGTCCGTGCGGCTCGCGTCGCGGACGATGAAGGTGTCTCCGTCGCGGCGGACGATGACGCCGCGGAACTTGACCTTGGCGCCGACGGGGACGGGGCGCGTGTTGACCTGCGTCAGGCTGCGGTGGTTGGAAGCCGGGGCGGCCACCTGCGCGTAGGCCGTCGCGCACAGGGCCAGCGCCAACGCGAAAGCCGCGGGTAGAAATCTAGTCGCTCGGGTCACAGTAAAATTCATGGTCGAACTCCGTCTGTAGGTTGAAAGCCTTGTGCTCGGAGAGAGAAGAGGGCGAGTGCCTCGGAGAGCAACCTACTTTAAAACCCGAGCCCGCGCCGCGTGTTACGTTTTGATTATTCTTTCGAGATAAAGCCGATTGAGTGAAGAGAGTCTAACCACAGAGACACAGAGGCACAGCTTGAAGCAACTAAGCCCCAAGCTGTGCCTCTGTGTCTCTGTGGTTAATTCTACTTGAAGTTCGCCTGCACCTGCGTGTCCTTGTTGACGGTGACCGTGCAGGTCAGGAGCGCGCCCGAGCAGGAGCCGCCCCAGCCCGTGAACCTCTGCCCCGCGGCGGGCGCGGCCGTCAAAGTCAGGCGCGTCCCCGAAGCGACCTCGGCCGAGCAGAACTTCCCGCAGTCGATGGCCGCGGGCGTGCTCGTCACCGCGCCCGACCCGGCGGTCTTCACCACCAGCCTGAAGAGCGGCGCGAAGTTCGCCGTGGTGTTCAGCGCCTCGTTGACGCGCAGGGTGCACGTCGCCTGCTGCCCCGCGCACGCGCCCGTCCAGCCCGTGAAGACCGTGCCCGAGTTGGCGCTCGCCGTCAGAGTCACCTGCGTGTTCACCTCGTAAGAGGCCGAGCACTTCGAGCCGCAGCTGATCAGGCGGTCGTTGGACGCGACCTTGCCGCCGCCGTTGATGCTGACGTTGACCGAAGGCACGCCGACGTTCGCCGCGGCCATCTGCGCGCCGACGTAGTCGCCGACCTCGCCCTCGGCCGGCGCGTTGCACAGGCCGTCGGCGCACAGCGCCTCGTGCGTGACGGGGTCGTAAGCGCCCGTGTACTGGTAAATCTCGTAGCGGCGGACGACGGCGCGCGTGCCCGCGGCGAGCGAGCCGGAGTTGCTGCGGCGGCCGCGCCGCTGCCTGCCGTTGCTGTTCGAAGGCGGGTCGGCCTGCAAAATCTCCCAGGCGACTTCGACCTGCGAGGCGTCCTGCGGGACGAGGGCGTTGTCGCTCATCAGCTCTTCGAGCGAGACCTCGCGCTGCAGCTCCGTCTTGAAGACCTTGACCCACTGCGCGTCGCCGTACTGCTCGGGCGCCTCGGGCGCTTCGGGCGCTTCGATGACGGCTTCGAGCACGGGCGCCTCGCCCGCCTGCGCCGGCGGGGTGACGAGGTAGACCGGGCCGGGGATGGCGACCGGCGGGTCGAAGGGGACGAGCGTGCCGGGCGCGCCCGCGTCTTCGACGAGCCAGCGGTAGGTCGTCTTCGTCGCGTTCTTCGTCTGCGAGACGCCGAAGTGCTCGCAGCCGCTCGTCGCGTAGGTCGCGCCGTTCCACATGTAGCAGGAGCCCGCGAACGGCGTGTTCGGCGCGTGCGCCACGGTGGTCTGCGTGAACTGCCCCGTGCCCGTGTCGTACGCGCTCTCCCAGCGCAGGCGGACGCCGGTCGCGGTCTGGATGACGCGCGCCTGTCCGTAGCGCTGTGCGCCGAAGGAACTGTAGATGTCTCCGGGCTGCAAGCCTTCGAGCTCGATCTCGAAGCCGTGCGCCTCGTGCTCGGTGTTGTTGACCACGTCGAAGTTGGAGAGCGAGCCGAAGACCGTCGCGGTCTGCGCGCGCGCGCTCAGGGCGGAGAGGAGTGCGAAGGCGAGTGCGAAGAGGGGGAGCGCCGCGCGGCGCAGAACAGTTGCGCGCAGGGGAAGTCCTGCGAGGGTAATAGTCGGGGACATGATGTTCTCCTTGAGTCTAAAAGGTATGAATCCGTTCCGAGGTCGGCCTGCCGCCGGGGAGACTTGCGAAGCCTAACCCAACGGCGGAACAGAGCGCGGGCCGGGCGGGGAAATACACCGACGCGGAAAAATTATGACGCGCAGGGAGTCCATACCTGACCGCTGGAAGCGTCAAGGAAGTTTTCACAAGTAAATACTGCTTGCGCGCCCACGCGCGCCGGTGATAGAGTGCGCGCCCGCCGACACGCGAGCGTTAACGCCTCACCCCGCCAGGTGGCGTCTCCGGATCACAGATTCAATTCGAGTCTCCGACAAAGGCTCTCAGACTTTTTCGGCGCGCGTCTTAAGACTTCACCGCCATGCCGTTCAGGGCGCCGCCGTGAGGAGCACAGATGAACGGCCGAACCCCTGCCTTCCGCTCTCGACTCTTTCTGACTCTCTTCAACATCACTCTCATTCTCGCATCTCTTTCCACGACGACGCTCGGGCAAGACCTCGACGAAGTCTCCTTCTCGGGCGTCGTCGCGGACGAGCGCGGCGCTGTTCTGCCGGACGCGCGCGTCACGGCGCGCCTCGTCTCGACGGGGGCCGAGCGCGCGACGACGACCGACGACGAAGGGAGGTATCGTCTGGTCGAACTACCACCCGGCGCGTACACCCTGCGCGCCGAGCGCGCGGGCTTCGCCGCGGAAGAGAGGAGGGAACTCTTCACGCTCGCGGGGCAGGCGGTGCGACTCGACTTCACGCTCCGCCCGGCCGCCCTCGAGGAGGAGCAGACGGTCGTCAGCGAGCGCGAGACGCCCGCCCTCGACACGACGCGCACAGTCGCGGGCGGCACCGTCACGCGCGAAGAGTTCGAACGCCTCCCCCTCTTCTCGCGCTCGCCGCTCGACCTCGTCTTCCTGCTCCCCGGCGTCACCGAGGAGCCGCTCTCGACGCGCGACGCGGCCGAAGACCGCGACGCCACAGGCCGCGCGCGCCGGGCGGCCGACGCGCCCGAGGAGGCCGGCACGTTCGCGCTCGCGGGCGGCCCCGCCTCCTCGAACAACGTCACCGTCGACGGCCTGGACGACAACGACGACCGCGCCGCGCGCGAACGCTTCCAGCCGCCTTCGGACGCGGTCGAAGAGGTGCAGGTCGTCACCAACCAGTTCTCCGCCGAATACGGCCGCGCCTCCGGCGGCCGCGTCAACCTCCGCACGCGCTCCGGCTCGAACGGTCTGAGAGGCCGCCTCTCATACTTCTTCGCCGACGAGTCTTTGAATGCGAACACGTGGAATAACAACCGCCGCGGACTCAAACGCCTGCCTCTTCAGGAGCACCGCCCCGCCTTCTCGCTCGGCGGCCCTTTACGTCTCCCGGCATACGACGGCCGCGGCCGCACCTTCTTCTTCGCAGCCTACGAGCGACAGCACGTGCTCGACTCGACCTTGATCGACGTACTCGTCCCCGTCGAGCGGAATCCGCGGTTCCCACTGCCGAACCCGACGACTCTCTCCGGCCGCCGCTTCGAACCCGAAGCCACGCCGCCGAACTCGCCGGCCGAACTCGCGCCCTTCGTCGAGCGCGTCTCGACGCCCCTGCGCGCAACTTCATTCACGGCGCGCCTCGACCACGAATACTCGAAGACGCACAACGGCGCGTTCCTCTTTCAGCTCGGGCGCTCCGAGAACCTCCGGCAGTTCGGCGGCGGCTCGCGCCTCGCCGACGGCCTGCAGGGCCGCAGGCGCGACACGGACGCGCTCGCCTACACGGACAATCTCGTCCTCACCTCTTCCACCGTCAACCAGCTTCGCGCCCAGGCTTCGCGCCTGCGGCCCTCGACCCGCGCCGCAGGCGCGCGCCCCGTCGTGCTCATCACGATTGAAGACCCGCTCTCTTCGGAATCGACCACGCTCGTCGCCGGCTCTTCGACCTCCGGCGCGACCGACCGCGCCGAGACGCGCTTCCAACTTCAGGAGACGCTCACGCTCGTCCGCGGCGCACACACCTTCAAGCTCGGGGCGGACTTACAACGCGTCCGCTCGGCCTACAAAGACCTCGCCGACGCGACCGGCACCTACAGCTTCGCGAGCGCGGGCGACTTCCTGAGCGACGCGCCCTCGCGCTTCCGCCGGCGCTTCGGCGCGGAGTCCGCACAGCGGAACCTTTACGCAGGCATCTTCCTTCAAGGCGAGTGGCACCCCTCCGCGCGGCTCACGCTCACGGCCGGCCTGCGCTACGAACGCGAGGGCGTCCTCAAAGACCGCGACAACTTCGGCCCGCGCCTCGGCCTCGCCCTCGACCCGAAGGGCAAAGGAAGGGCCGTCCTGCGCGCGGGCTTCGGCGTTTTCTACAACCGCGCCCTGCTGCGCACCATCGACGACTTCACGCTCGGCCGCGCCGTCGTCGAGTTCGACACCAACGACCTGCCCTCTTCGCAACGCCGCGCCTTCATCGAAGCGAACCTCCGCTTCCCCCAGACGCCCGACGTGGACTCGCCGCTCGTCCGCGGCTTCGGCGCGCGCCCCACGGACTTCTCGCGCCGCCTCGACCCCGAGATAAAAATCCCCGAGAGCTACCAGGCTAACGTCGGCTTCGAGCGTGAGCTGGGCCGCGGCTTCGTCTTCGAAGCCGACTACACCTTCAACCGCGGCATTCATCTGTGGCGGGAGTTCAACTCGAACGCCCCGAGACTTCCGCCCGGGTTCCGCGACTTCACCGAGTACCTTCTCTCTCGCGACTTCGCCAACTTCCGCGACGCCTCGGGCGCGAGGCCCGTCTACGGCGCTTCGACCGCGGGCGAGCTTGTGCGCTTCACGCTCGCGCCGCCCGGCACGGACAACATCTCGCGCGCCGTCGAGTTCGGAGTCCCCGTGACGATCTTTAACCTGGGCAGCGTCGGCTCGAACACGACGATTGACGCGGCGCTCGCCGCGCTCCAGCCGCTCAGACCCGACCCGACGCGCGTGCAGGTCGAGCAGCTCGCCTCGATAGGCAACAGCTTCTATCACGGCCTCAGCGTCGAGGCGCGTCGCAGGTTCAAGCTTTCGGGGAAGGGGGCGGGCGGATCGCTGCGCGCGGCCTACACGCTCTCGCGCCTGATCGACGACGGCGTCGTCAACACTTCGAGCGCGCTGCGCGTCGGC
>JAFAZX010000100.1 GCA_019239425.1 Acidobacteriota bacterium | reverse complement strand
AAGACTTCCAGAAAATTATCTCCAAACAATCCGCAACTCGACCCTTTCTCTCGCTATTGTCTTGTTATTCTGCGAGTTAAACGTTGAAAAATAGCGATTGACAGCGTTTGATATTTGTTGTAATCTCTTTTCGACGGTCAGCCGAAGCGCCGACTGTCGATGGGTGGCGAGCCCTTTTGACTGTAGATTTCGTCGCCAGTTTCGAGATCGGACGCGCCGCCTCTTTGAAAGATAAATCACCGATAAGGGCACACTCCGTGTGAGCGGGGGTCGCAAAGCCAACGGGAGTCGGGCTGGTCGAAAGGCGAGCAGTTGACTTGGCCGGGTTGCCGAAGTGAGATGGTCACGCGCGCGCAAGAGTCAGTCCTTATTGTCCTTCGCGTTTGTGCCTTCCGCTTCCCACTTTTGAAACTACAAAAAGCTTTCGTCGCTGTTCAAGCGTGCGAGAGCGACTTCCCCAGCAAAGCCCTTATTGCTTAATCAACATCACACACGCGTGTGCGCTGCACTGTGAAGTACATTGCAACCCGTCGGCCGTACATCCCTGACTCAACATCTGCGCTCAAGGCTCTCGAGGGCACGCAAAGCGCGCAAACGTTTAAGACAGTCACATCGCAGACAAAACGCTGAACCGCGAGGAACTACTCAGTCATGCTTAAAAAAGGTCTCGGCAAAAAAAATCTGGTCGGCTTAGACATCGGCTCCAGCTCGATCAAAGCCGTCGAACTCAGCGGCAAGCCCGGCAATCTTCAACTCGTCAGCCTCGGCTACGAAAACCTCGAGCCTGACACCATCGTTGACGGGCAGATCATGGAGCTCAACAACGTCTCGAACGTCATCTCGAATATCTTCCGCGAGCACCAGATCAAAACGGAGAGGATCGCGGCGGCCGTCAGCGGCCATTCCGTGATCGTCAAAAACATCGTCGTGCCGCAGATGAGCGAAGAGGAGTTGGAAGAGTCCATCGAGTGGCACGCCGAAGAGCACATCCCCTTCGACATCGCCGACGTGAGCCTTGATTATCAGGTCACGGAATCGATGCCGGATGCGCTGCACGTTCTGCTGGCCGCCTGCAAGCGCGACAAGATCGCCAATCTCAAGCAGGCCATCCAGCTCGCGGGCAAGCAGCCGGCCGTCATCGACGTGGACGCCTTCGCGTTGCAGAACTGCTACGAGGTCAACTACCAGCCGCCCGCGAACCTGGTCGTCGCGCTCCTCAACGTCGGCGCCTCGACGATGAATATCAACATCCTGCGCGGCGTGCGGAGCGTCTTCACGCGCGACGTCTCGGTCGGCGGCAACCAGTACACCTCGCTCCTGCAGAAGGAACTGGGGCTGACCTACGAGCAGGCCGAGGCCGTCAAGCGCGGCGGCGAGGCGCCGTCGAACCTGCAGCCGGAGGACATCGACGCGGCGCTCGAATCGGTCTCGGACATGCTCGCGCTCGAAATCTCGAAGACCTTCGACTTCTACCGCGCGACGGCCGACGACAACGACGGCAGCGTCCAGAAGATTCTGATCTCGGGCGGCGGCTCGAAGCTGCGCGGCCTGCCCGAGTTCCTCTCGAACCGCTTCGAGATGCCGGTCGAGCGGCTCGACCCGTTCCGCAAGATCAAGGTGGACGCGCGCCGCTTCGACCCCGAGTACATGCGCGAGGTCGTGCCCGAGATGGCGGTCGCCGTCGGGCTCGCCCTGAGAGGAGTGGAGGCTTAAATGATCAAGGTCAACTTACTGGACTCCGTCACCGAGCGCCAGTCGAGCGCCGCGGTCGTCGAGGCGAAGGTCGCCAACCCGGCGGCGCGCCTCTGGATGCTCGGCGCGGCCGTCGGCGCGCTGCTCGGCCTCGCCATGGTCTTCGACTACTACAGCGCCGCGGCCTCGCAGAAGAAGGCGCAGGCCGAGCTGGAGAAGCAGGAGCAGATCGCCGCGCAGATGGCCGCCGTCAACAAGGAGCAGGCCGACCTTGAGAAGAAGCTCAAGGACATCCAGTCGCGCATCGACGTCATCAAGCGGCTCCGCAGCTCGCAGCAGGGGCCGGTCTCGCTCCTCTCCGACCTCAACGCGCGCCTGCCCCGTGACCCGGACTTCCGCCTCAGCTCCATCGAGCAGAAGGGCGGCGAGCTGACCATCGAGGGGCAGTCGCCCAACGAGTACTCGGTCACCGAGTTCGGCCACAGCCTCGAATTCTCCGACGGCCTCTTCCAGAACGTGAACCTCGAGGCCGAGCGCAAGACCGTCGAGGTCAAGCTGGAGGACTACAGCGCGGCCGAGGGGCCAATCGACCCCAAGTTCAGGCCCGAGGTCTTCAGCTTCAAGCTCAAGTGCAAGTACGGCCCCGCGCAGTCGCAGCCCGCGGCCGACCCGAAGGCCGACCCCGCCAAGCAGGGCAAGAAGTAGTAGCGGCGCCGCCTCGGCCCGCACCGGAAGGAAACGAACGATGTTCAAACTCGACGCCCTCCAAGAGAAACCCTGGTACGTGCAGCTCGCCGTCTTCGGCGGCATCGCCCTCGTCGTCTACGGCGCCTTCTGGTACTTCGTCACCAGCGGGACGCGCGCCGAGACGGCCGAGATCGAGACCAAAGTCGAGAGCCTTCTGCGCGCCAACGCCGGCGCCGTCGTCGCCTCGCAGCGCCTCAACGAGTTCAAGGCCAACTACGAGCGCGCCAAGGCCGACTACGAAGACCTCAAGCTCCTCCTGCCCGAGCAGCGCGAGCTGACGATGGTCTTGCAGAACGTGCAGGACAGGGCCCGGGGCCGCCTGACGCTCACCAAGTTCACGCCGCAGGACGAGGTGCAGCAGGACTTCTACACGGGCAAGCCCGTGCAGGTCGAGGTGATGGGCGACTACAACAACCTCGGCCAGTTCTTCGCCCAGATGGCCTCCTACCAGCGCATCGTCTCGATCACCGACTTCAAGGTCACGAAGCTGGCGGCGGACAAGGCCCTCGGCGATTTGAAGGCGAACCCGACCGTCTCGGCCGCGTTCCTCGTGACGGCCTACTACGTCTCGCCCGAGAAGCTGCAGGCGCCGGAGCCGGCGAAGGGCGCGGCCAAGCCGGCGGCGGCCGCCGCGGCTAACGACAACAAGGACGCGAAGTCGCCGCAGGGCTGAAGTCCGCCGCGGAGTAAAAGGGGAGGGGCACGCGCCCCGTGCGAGCTAACGTCGCAGCCGGATCGCAGGAAGAGTTTATGAAGAACAGACACACGCCCAGCATGCTCAAGGGACTCTTTGCGGCCGCGCTCGTCGCCGCCGCGGCGGCCACGGCGCCCGCGCAGACCGCGAGCACCACCTACCATCCCGTGCAGAACGACCCGTACCGTAAGTTCAAGCCGGCCGTCAGGCGCAAGGCGAAGGACGCCCCCACCCCGGCGCCCGCCCCGGACATCAAGGTGCGCATCGACAACTACAAGGCGCAGAAGCTGGCGGCGATGAACCTCCAGCAGGTGGCCCCGAAGCCGACCACCGCGCTGCTGCTCTCGGAGGTGCAGGTCAAGGGCATCTTCCGCACGCCGCGCGGCTACGCCGCGATGGTCGAGGCGACGCCCATCAACCTCTCCTACGTCGTCTACCCGGGCGAGCGCTTCTACGACGGGATGCTCGTCGCCATCGAGGAGTCCCGCCTCGTCTTCCGCAAGCAGACGAAGTGGACGGACGGCCGCACCACGGTCGCCGAGGACACGAAACCCCTCGTGCAGCCCTCGGTCGCCGACCAGCTCACCGCGCAGCGCGAGACGCAGGCGGCCGCCGCGGCGGCCGAGGAGAAGAAGAAGAACTCCGACGTCAACACTCTCGTCGAAGCCCTGAAGGCCCTCGCGGCCAGCGCCGCGCAGCAGGAGCAGGAGAAGATCAAGAACATGCCGCGCGTCGAGTCTCTGCCCATGCCGCAGCAGGGGCGTCCCTAGAGCCCCGAGCTTCGACGACCCCCCCGACCGTAACCTCGTCCCGCCTGAATTCGAACGGAGGTAAGAACCTTTCCCGAAGGGCCGCGCCCGCGGCGTTTACTTTGACAACCTGGCCGCGAACCCCACCCGCGTTGTGCGGCGCGCGCTTCAAGGGCCGGCACCCTGAGCCGGCCCGGACGAGCGTTAGCGCGTGGCGGAAGGGAGCCGCGGCGAGTGTCTCCGAAGGATGAAGAACATGGCACACACCACTAAATTACCCGCGGCCGCGGCGAGAGGCGTGCTCGTCCTCCTGCTCGTCGTCGCTCTGGGCCAGATGGCACTCGGCAACAGCCCCGTCGGCGCGGCGGCTGCGAAGCCGCCCGTCGCCACCTCCGTGCGCGCGGCCGTCGACGGCACGACCACGCTCATCACCATCGAGGGGACGGCCCCGATGCCCTACACCGTCAAGCGCCCCGACCGGCTCCACGTCCTCGTCGAGCTGCCCGGCGTCGACGGCTCGCAGCTCTCGCCCTCCTACGGCGTCGCCTCGCCCCTGGTCGAGAGCCTGACCGTCAAACACGCGCTGCGCGAGAACGAGCCGGTCGCGAGCCTCCAGGTCACGCTGCGCGAGCCGGCGCGCGACCGCTCGCGCCTCGAAGGCACCCGCCTCGTCCTCGAACTCCTGCCCGGCGGCGACGCCGCCTCGAACTCCCCGGCCGACCCGGCGCAGACGCGGCCCAGCCCGACGCCCGCCTCCGGCCAGGCGACGCAGTCCTCGCAGGGCGCGCAGTACGGCCAGGCGGGCTTCGTCGGCGAGCCGATTAATCTTAACGTCGTCAACGCCGACATCCGCGACCTGCTCAACTACATCACCGAGCAGTACGGCGTGAACTTCGTCGTGGACGCCTCCGTCCAGCGCGTGCCCGTCACCATCAACGTGACGGACGTGCCCTGGAACTTCGCGCTCGACTCGATCCTGAAGGCCAACCGCCTCGGCGTCGAGGTCAACGGCAACATCCTGCGCGTGGCGACGCTCCAGGTGCTCAAGGACGAGGCCAAGATTCGCGCCGAGGAGGAGTCGGCCCGCACCGAGCTGCGCGCCGCGCAGCTCCTCAACCAGCCGCTCTTCACCGAGTTCATCCGCCTCAACTACGCGCGCGCCTCCGGCTCGCTCGCCTCGACGAGCGCGGGCGCCGACTCGTTCACGGGCGGCGGCACGTCGAGCGCGGGCGCCGGCACCGGCGGCGACGCGGGCATCCTCCCCATCATCAAGCGCAGGCTCTCGGCCCGCGGCGCCGTCGAGGTCGACTCGCGCAGCAACACGCTCATCGTCACGGACGTGCGCGAGAACATCGAGTCCATCCACCGCCTGATCCAGCTCCTCGACCAGCCCGAGCCGCAGGTCGAGATCGAGACGCGCATCGTCGTCGCCAACCGCAGCTTCAGCCGCGACCTCGGCGTGCAGCTCTCGGCCGCGGTCTTCAACCTCGGCCGCGGGGCCGGCGCCACCTTCGAGAACTTCACCAACACCCAGACCGGCCTCCAGCCGGGCAGCCTGCCGGGCGGCCTGGCCAACACGCCCCCGCCCTCGCCCGGGCTCGGCGCGACCAGCCCGACGACCGTCATCGGCCTGACGACCGGCATCTTCGGCACCGCGCAGATCGGCGCGCTCATCACGGCCGCCGAGAGCAAGGGGCAGGCGAAGGTGGTCGCCACGCCGCGCGTCACGGCGCTCAACAACCGCTCCGCGCAGATCGAGAGCGGCGCGCAGATACCCGTCATCACCCCGCAGTCGGGGACGGGCGGCGGGTCGAGCGTCTTCACGACGACCTTCGTCTCCGTCCCGCTGCGCCTCTCCATCACGCCGCAGATCACCGACGCCGGCACCGTCATCCTGCGCGTGACGATGGAGAACAACACGGTCAACCGCACCTTCGTCAACGCGCTCGGCACGCCCGGCATCGACACGCAGCGCATGCAGACCGAAGTGCTCGTGCCCGACGGCGGCACGACGGTCGTCGGCGGCGTCCTGAACGACCGCGAGACCGACGCGCAGAACCGCACGCCGGGCCTCGCCTCGCTGCCCGTGCTCGGCAACCTCTTCAAGCGCAAGACGGTCACGCGCAACACGGACGAAATCCTCTTCTTCATCACGCCGCGCATCTACCGGCCGGACTACCAGGGCCGCCGCGTCGACACGGAGCCCGCGACGACCACGCGCTCGGTGACGCTCCCGCAGCCGGTGCCGCTCGGCAACCCCGAGACGAACACGCCCGCCACGGCCGTCCCCGCCGGCCCGACGCAGCAGCAGCAGTCGCCCGCGCCCACGCTCAACCAGCCGAACTACTACCCGACGACCACGAGCGAGCCGCAGCAGACGACGCCGCCCCAGTCGTAAAGGAGGAGACCCAGAGAGATGTTCAAGCAGGCACTCACGGAGATAGTGGAACGCACGGAGGGCGCGACGGGCGCGCTCATCATGGGCATGGACGGCATCGCGGTCGAGCGGGTGCTTTTGCCCGAGGGGAGCGACGCCAACATGGACGTGGCGGCGGCCGAGGTCACCTCGCTCGTCCGCAGCGCCATGCGCGCCGGCGCCAACACCGGCCACGGCGCGCCCGAGGAGTTGGCCATCAGCTTCGAAGGCGCGCGCGTCGTCGCACGCCTCCTCTCGCCCGAATACTTCGTCGTCCTCGCCATGAAGCCCGACGGCAACCTCGGCCGCGGCCGCTACGAACTGCGCAAAGCGGAACTGAGGCTCGCCCGCGAGTTCGCTTTGTAAGGGCGGGTTGCAGGGACAGAATTAACCACAGAGACACAGAGACACAGCTTATGACTTAATGTCTTTAAGCTGTGTCTCTGTGTCTCTGTGGTTGATTTTCTTTAAGTCATTTGCCCGCCGCTCTTCAGCACTGCGGAATCTTCACCGCGTTCATCCCCCGCAGCAGCACGCGCTGGCGGCGCTGAACGCGGCGGAGGTTCTTCTGCGGGTTGAAGACGTTTAGGGGTGAGGGGATCATCGCGGCGAGGTAGGCCGCCTCCTGCGGAGAGAGGCCGGCGGCCGGCTTGTGGAAGTAGGTCTGCGCCGCGGCCTCCGCGCCGTAGACGCCGTCGCCCCACTCGATGACGTTCAGATAGATTTCGAGTATCCGGCACTTCGAGAGCGAGCGCTCCATGAAGTAGGTGATGGCCGCCTCCTTCACCTTGCGCGCGGCCGTGCGCTCCGAGGAGAGGTAGAGGTTCTTCGCCAGCTGCTGCGAGATGGTCGAGCCGCCGCGCTTGAACCTGGAGAGGTCGGGTATCCAGTCCGAGGGGTCTTCGTCGCCCTCCTGCTTCGCCTCCTTCTCCGACTCCTTCTGCCCCGCGTCCCAGGCCTTCTGGATGGCCTCGTAGTCGAAGCCGTGGTGCGTGACGAAGTTCGTGTCCTCGCCGGCGAGCACCGCGCGCCAGAGGTTCGGCGAGATGCGCGAGAGCGGCACCCACTGCTGCACGCGCCGCGGCTCGCGCCCGTCCTCGCGCGCCTCCTTCAGCCGCGTCTCGATCATGCTGGTCGTCTCGGGGTTCTTCGTCTGCAACTCCGACACGCGCGGGAACGTGAAGACCTCGTAGACGATGAACAGCGTGACGAGCCCCAGCACGACCAGCGCGCCCTTCTTGAAGATGTTCCAGCCGACTCTCAACATGCGGGCGGATTATATGTTGTCGGGTGCCGGATTGAAAATCGCTTTGGCCGCGCGGATGGTGTTGCAGTGTATCTCGACCGTGTCGTCGATCTCCGCGGCGTAGCCGCCCGACATGACGGTGGCGACGGGCACGCCGCGGCCCCGGCACTCGCGCAAGACCGTCTCGTCGCGCGCGCGCAAGCCTTCGAAGGTGAGCGAGAGGCGACCGAGCTTGTCGCCGACGTAAGGGTCTGCGCCGCCGAGGTAGAAGACGAGGTCGGGCCGGTGCCCGAAGACTCTGGGCAGGTGGCCTTTGAGAGTGTCGAGGTACGCGTCGTCGCCGGTGCCGTCCGCCAGTTCCACGTCGAGCGTCGAGCGCAGCTTGAAGAGCGGGTAGTTCTTCGCGCCGTGCATCGAGAAGGTGAAGACCGACTCGTCGCCCGCGAAGATGTGCGCCGTCCCGTTCCCCTGATGCACGTCCAGGTCGACGACGGCGAACCTCTGCGCGCGCCCGTCCCTCTGCAGAACGCGCACGGCGACGGCCACGTCGTTGAGCACGCAGAAGCCCTCGCCGTGGTCGGGGAAGGCGTGGTGCGTCCCGCCCGCGAGGTTCGCCCCGACCCCTTCGTCGAGCGCGAACCGCGCCGCCGCGCACGTCCCCGCCGTCGCGAGGAACGAGCGCCGCACCAGCGCCTTCGACCACGGCAGGCCCAGACGCCTGACCTCCCTCGGCGTGAGAGACCCGGCGCGCAGGCGCGTCACGTAGTCGTCCGTGTGCACCAGCAGCACGTCCGAGACGGGAGCCTCGCGCGGCTCGTAAATCTCGGCGGGCGCGAGCGTCCCTTCGGCGACCAGGCGGTCGCGCACCAGCTCGAACTTTTTTATCGGGAAGACGTGACCCTCGCCGATGTCCGCGTAGTAACGCGGCGTGTAGCAGACGTGCATGAGGAGGCGATGATAGCGCGCGGGCCGGAGCCGTGGGAAACGCGCGCCCGGCTCAGGCCCCGCCGCCCTCGCCCCGGATCGCCTCCTCGGCTTTGAGGAAGTAGAGCGTCGGGTCGTCGAAGTTGAGCGACTCGAGGCCGGCGGGAATCGGCTGGGGGACGGGCAGCTCGATGGAGAGCGGGTCGATGGCGGGCGGGCTCCATTCGTCGCCGCGCTTGCGCGCGACCGCGTGGGCGACCTCCTTGCCGACCTCCGCCGAGCGCTGGGCCGCCGAAGACCAGAAGAGGACGAAGAGGTCGCAACGGTCGAGGTTCTTCCGAATCTCCTCGCTCCAACTGTCGCCGGCCACGATGTCCTTCCGGTCGAAGAAGTCCGTGATGCCCGCCTTCCGCCACTCGGTGCGCTTCCCGAGGTAGATGGGCAGCACCTTGGGGCGATCCTTCGAGCAGTAGGAGATGAAGGCGTGCGTGTACCTCCGAACCTGCTGCGGCGGCGGGGCCGGGGCGTGCGCCGCCGCCGCAACGTTCTCCGAAGCCGCGGCCACGTCGAGCATGAACATGATGTGACCCACCGGCGCCCTCGCCTCGCCGCTGTAGATTCGCGCCGTGCAGCGGACGGACTTCGGTGCGGCGAAATCTTCGGGCACGTCCACGGCGAACTGGACTGACTCGGGCGCGCCGCGCCAGACGAGCGACTCGCCCCGTTCGTGGGCCTCGTCGAGTCGCAGGCCGGGCGTCTCAAGCTTGAAGGTCAGGAGCGTCCCGCGCTCCACCTCTTCGTTCAAGGGGCGCGAGCCGCGGTCGACGGCCGCGGGGTCTGCCTTCGCGGCCTTCTCGGCGGCCTGCTTCGCCTGCCTCGCGAGGTGCGCGAAGATTTGCACGAAGAACTTGTCGCCCGGCCTCAGGCGCTGCGGGGCGAAGGCCGTGCAGTGCACCACGTCCGACCTCTTCTTCAGCCCGCCGTAGACGACCGCCGCCGTCCCCTCGCGCTTGAACTCGCCCGCCGTCGAAGCGGAGTCAGTTCCCGCGGGGGCGCGCATCGCCCTCCAGTATTGTCCCTTCAACAGGAAGAGCGTCGCCGCGAGAAGCGCGAGCGCGGCGGCGGCGACGACGAGGGAGAAGAGCCAACTCCAATAACCGCGCGCGCCTTGAACGTCCGGCGTGCCGACGGGTGGGGGCGGCGGTGTCGTCGGCGAAGCCTCGGGAGAAGTAGTCAGCCCAGCAAGGGGGGAAGGGGAGGGCAAAGCCGTCGGCGTCGTCGTCGGTGACGGAGTCATCGTCGTCTTCGGTGAAGGCGTGGGCGTGTGGGTCGGCGTCGGAGTGAGCGTCGGAGTCTGTGTTGGAGTTTGTGTTGGATTCGGCGTCGGAGTGACTTCGCCGCCGACGTTCGTGTCAAATACTATCTCGCACGAAGTGCTGCACGGCCGGCCGAACCCGAGCAGTTCCACCCTCACCCGCAGCGGCCTCTCCAACCTGCTCGGGGCGATGATGATTTCAGAGGTGCCCTGTCCCTGAACAATCTTGCCCCCGGGCGCCGACCAACTGAAACCCGGCTTGACGCCGGGCGTGCCGCCCTTCCACTCGACGCTGGCCTTACCGACTCCGGCGGAAGACTCTCCGCAGCTCAGAGACATCGAAGGGCATGAGGTCTCGTCCGCCTCGCACCTCCGCACGGTGACGTTCGTCGCGGCGCTGGCCGAGACCGCCGCCGCGAGCTTCGGCAGTTCGACGGTCGCGGTGGCCGTGTAGACGCCCGGCTTCGCGCCCGACAGATCCCAGACGGCCGAAGCCCCTTCGTCCCGAATCTTCCCGCCCGTCACGCTCCATTTGAAATCACCGCGCAGGCGCACGTTGGGGGCGGGTATCACCGTGACCTTGACGGTCGCGGGGAGCCCCGGGCAGGGCGTGACGAAAGACCGCTCGGCCTCCAACGAGAACGGAGTGTCTTGAGACTTTATGGGCCGCGCGAGTGTGTCTTGAAAGGGAGAGAACGTCTGCGCCGCGAGGGCCAGAGTGAGGATGAAAAGCCAGGCGGCACACGCGCGGCCGTGCGCCTTCGGGACTCGTCCGCGGGCGTCGTGCGGGATGTCGTTCGAGAGGGACATGGCGTAAGGACTCCGTGGCTTCGCCTCCCCTTGCTCCGACGCGCAGATTGTAGTTGGACGCCTTCCCGGCGTAAAGGTTATTCCCGCTGTGTTCAGCGCTTGCGCTGGCGCGGGTCGAGGTACTCGCGCAGGCCGTCGCCGAGGAAGTTAAAGGCGAGGACGGTGAGCGCGATGGCGATGCCCGGCGCGAGCATCGCGTGCGGCGCGCGCTGGAGCGTGGCGAGGTCGCGCGCCTCTTCGAGCATCACGCCCCAGGAGGGCGCGGGCGGGGGGACGCCGAGACCCAGGAAGGAGAGCGACGCCTCCGACAAGACCGCGCCGGCCATGCCGAGGCTCGCCTGCACGATGAGCGGCTGCACCGCGTTCGGCAGCACGTGGAAGAGCAGGATGCGCCAGTCGCGTGCGCCCAGCGCGCGGGCCGCCTGCACGAAGTCGTACTCGCGCACCTTCAAGACCTGCCCGCGCATCACGCGCGCGTACCCGACCCAGCCGATGACGCACAGCGCGAGGATGAGCTTGCCCAGCCCCGCGCCGAGGAACGCCACGAGCGCGATGGCGAGCAGCAGTCCGGGGAAGGCGAGGAAGACGTTGACGACGTAGCCCGACACGACGCGGTCGATCCAGCCGCCGTAGTAGCCTGCGAGCGCGCCGATGATCGTCCCGACCACCGCCGACACGACCACCACCACCAGCCCCACCTGCAGAGAGATGCGTGCGCCGAAGACGACCCTTGAGAACACGTCGCGCCCGGTCGCGTCCGTCCCCAGCCAGTGCTCGGCCGAAGGCCCCTTGTAACGCGCCAGCAAATCAATCGCGCCCACGTCGTGCGTCGCGATCCACGGCGCGAACAGCGCCACCAGCACGAGCAGCACGATGAAGACGAGTCCGAAGTAGGCCAGCCGATTCATGAGACTCTGATGCGTGGGTCGAGACGACGGTAAAGAAGGTCGGTCAGCGTGTTCGCCAGAATGTAGGTGACGCTGATGACGAGGACGCAGCCCTGCACGACGCGGTAGTCGCGTTTGTTGATGCCCTCTTCGACGAGGAGGAGGCCGACGCCGGGCCAGTTGAAGATCTTCTCGGTGATGATGGCGCCCGCCAGGAGCACGCCGAGCTGTAGACCCAGGACGGTGACGACCGGGATGAGGCCGTTCTTGAGGACGTGCTTGTAGACGACCGTGCGCTCGTTCAGGCCCTTCGCGCGCGCCGTGCGGACGTAGTCCTCGCTCATCTCCTCGATCACGGAGGAGCGCACCATGCGGGTCAAAAGCGCCGAGAGCGCGGCGCCGAGCGTGACGGCCGGCAGGATGATGCTCGACCAGCCGAAGCGCCCCGAAGGGTCGAGCCACCCGAGCCACACGGCGAAGACGTAGATGAGCAGAGGCCCCACGACGAAGCTCGGAAGACTGATGCCGACGAGCGCGACGACCGAGAGCGCGTTGTCGAGCAGGTTCCCGCGGTTCGTCCCCGCCACGACGCCCAAAGGCACCGCGATGGCGACGGCGACGAGCAGGGCGGCGACGGCGAGTTGGAGCGTCGCGCCGTAGCGCGAAAGTATCAGCTCGCGCACGGGCCGGTCGGTGCGGAACGAGTTGCCCATGTCGCCGTGCAGAATCCCGCGCCAGTAATCGACGTAGCGGTTGTCCGCGCCGTTCCACCTGAAGCGGCGCGGCCCGCCCTCTTCATCCGCCGTGTAGGAGAAGAAGAAGGAAGGGCGGTCGAGGCCGTGCTTCTGCCGGAACTGCGCGAGCGCCTCGGGCGTCGCCTGGTCGCCGAGGATGGCGGTCGCGGGGTCGCCCGGAACGAGCTCGATCAGAATCGTCACGAGGCTCACGACCGTCCACACGACGAGCAGCAGGATGAGCAGACGGCGCGCGATGTCGAACAGCTTGCGCTTCATCAGGAGTAACGTTGAATGGAATTCGGATTGCGGAGTGATAATAACATTGAGTGGTTTCAAGGCGAAGGGTGCTGGGTGCTGGTAAAGAACTAACCCAGCACCCAGCACCCCGACATAAACCTAGCCCGACGAACTCTGAAATCCTCGACGGCGGCCCCGACAACCACCAAAGAGGCAGAATTCGCCGGGCTAGTTCATCGGCCGCAGCAATGCGAGGCGCGGCCAAGCCCTTAAAACTTTCAAGCGGTGCGGTCGCCCGTGTGGAGCGCGGCGATGCCGCCCGTCAGATTCTTATAAACAACTCCCTCGAAGCCCTCCTCGCGCATCATCTCGGCCAGACGCTTCTGGTCTGGAAAGCGCGACACCGAGTCGGGCAAATACTCGTACGCCCCGCGAGAGCCGCTGACCCAGCCTCCGATGCGCGGCAGCACGCGCGTAAAGTAGAAGCGGAACAGCCCCCGAAAGCCCGGCACGACGGGACTCGAAAACTCGAGCACCGCGAGGCGGCCGCCCGGCCGCAAGACCCTCCGCAGTTCGCGCAACCCCTCGCGCACGCCCGCGAGGTTCCGCAGGCCGAAGGCGATGGTGACGGCGTCGAACGTCTCGTCCGCGAACGGCAGACTCAAAGCGTCACCTTCGACGAAGGGAACCGCGCGGGACTCTTCCGAGGCCTTGCGCCTCGCGACCTCAAGCATCGGGCGGCAGAAGTCCAGCCCGACCACCTGCCCCGCGCCCGCGTCCGCGAGCACGAAGGAGAGGTCGCCCGTCCCGCAGGCGACGTCGAGGACGCGCGCTTCGCCGACGAGCGAAGAACTTAAACTGCGTGCGACCTCGCGCCGCCAACGTTTGTCAACGTTCCCCGAAAGCAGATGGTTGAGAAGGTCGTAGCGGCCGGCAATTCCGGCAAACATCGCCCGCACGCGCCTTGCGTGTTCGGCCTTCGCGTCCACTGTTTCGGGGGGATTACGCAACAAGGTTAAGTGAATCTGCGGGGCCGTTGGTTGCAGTTAATTTGCGGTTTCTTTGCGAGTTGGGGGCGTAGGGTGCGCCCCCTTTTCACGGCCTCTTCAACTGAAGCGTCGGCTGTTGCTGCGGCTTGGGCGTCGGTTGCGGCTGCGCGGGTTTGGCGGCCGCCTCGCCGAAGACCTCGACCGCGCCGACGCGGGCCAGCTCTGTCCTGAGCTGCTCCGCGTTGCCGAGCGCGACCGTCGCCACGGGCGTGTGCAGGAAGAGGCGCGCGGCCACACGCTGGGCCTCGCCCGCGGAGAGAGCCTGTGCCGCGCGCGCGAACGACTGCGCGCTCGCGGCCGGATTCTTGTACGTGTGTTCGTCGAGCCAGGCGCTGGCCGTGACCTCGTCGCCCGAAGCGTTGGCGCCGAACGCGGCGGCGGCCGCCTGCTTCGCGGCGTCGAGTTCGGAAGGCGTCGGCGCGCCGGTCGAGAGGTCGTTCAGAACCTTGCGCGCGGCTTCGAGCGCACGCGCTGCCTCGGCCGGAGACTTGAGAGTCGCGCCGAGGCGGAAGATGCCGTTATCCCTGTATGAGTCGTGGCGGACGTAGGCCGCGCCCTCTCTAAGCTCGGGCATCGCGGCGAGCCAGCGCGCGCGGACGAGCTGCGCGACGACCTGCGCGGCCGGCGAGTCGATGTCCGTGCGCGCGAAGCCGCGCAGCGCGAGGCGCAGCTCGACGCCCGAGGTGTCCGCCTGGTTGACGACCAGCGTGCGCTCGTCGGGCGGGTCTGGAAGTTTGAAGGTCGCGGGGACGGGGCGGTCGCTTTTGCGCCAGCCGCCGAAGGACTCGCGCATCGAGCGCATGACAGCCTTCGGCTCGAAGCCGCCGACGATGACGATGGTCGTGTTGTCGGGGTTGAGAAAACGCTCGCGCAGGAGCAGGAGGTCTGCGCGCTCGGCGCGCGCGAGCGAGTCGGGCGTGCCCGCCGTGACGCGGCCGTAAGGGTACGTGCCGAAGAGTCGCGCCGCCGCCGCGCGGTCTGCCGCCTCGGCCGCCGCCACGGGCGTCTCGCGCAGAGACTTGAGGCGCGCCGCGCGGACACGCTCGAAGTTCTGGGGCATGAGCTGCGGGTTGGTGACGGCGTTGCGCGCGAGTTCGAGCAGCCGTTCGAAGTCGGTCGCGCGCCCCGCGAGCGTGATGTCAATCGAGTCGTAGCCGAGCACCACGTCGATGCGTCCGCCCAACTCCTCCGTGACGTAGTCGCGCGTCTGCTGGTCGAACATGGCGTCGACGAGCGTCGCCATCATGCCCTCTTTGCCGGCGAGGTCGAAGGCGGCCCCGCTGTGCACGCGCAGCTTGATGAGCACGTTCTGGTCTCCGGGGCGGCTCCAGAGCAGAACCCTCAGTCCGTTAAGAAGCTGTTCGCGGCGCGGCTCGGGCGTAGACTGTGCGGGCGCGGCGACGAAGCCGGAGCCGAGCAGGAGGAGCGCGGTCAGGGCGCGCAGCGTCAGTCGGCGCCGGCCGCTTGTCAGACTCTTCGGGGTTTTCATAACTTCAAGGCGACTCGGACGGACAAAGGATACGGCCACGGGGAGCGTTTCCGGGAAAATCTTAGATGCGGGCGCGGGACGCGTCAAATGCCTCGGGGCGGGGCTGTCTTTTTTCCGGCCGGCGGGGGGCATTTGGCAGCGATTCCGGCGGGCCTGGCATCAAAAGCTGTTCAGAGAGCACCTTGCGGACGACCCGCCCGCACGCACGCCGCACGCAAGGCTCCGCTCCGGGGCTTGAATGCTCGGGAAAAAGTTTGTAACTTGGGTACAGACAGGCTACCCTTTCCCCGCGTGGTTCGACGGGAGGTTCCTTAGAAAATGAAACAGTGTCCTACGTGCCAAGAGGAGTTCGCCGACAAGTTCGGTTTCTGCCCGGTGGACGGTACGCCTCTGGCCGACCCAGCCCCCGCGCCCGCCGCCTTCCGCGCGGCTGACGAATCGGTCGTGACCGCGGCGGCCGCGCCCTCGGCCTCGGCTAACGGCGCGGGCGGGGCGGACGGCTGGGAGACCTCAGAGGCCACCGCGGGCGTCCCGCCGACCCCCGGCGGCCGCGAGGAGTACCACCTGACCCTCCTCGAAGACGAGGGGCTGACGCGCCGCCTCGTCAAAGAGCTGAAGGCCGTCGGGCACGACGCCGAGCTGACGTGGCCCGAGTTCAAGCGCGACCCCGTCGGCTTCTCCAAGCGCTCGGCCACGGCCTACGGCGGCGCCGCCTGGAAGTTCGCCTCGCAGCGCAACAACGCGGTGGCAATGATCGCGGCGGTCGTCGTCATCGGCAGCGTCGTCGGCCTCGTCATCGCCCTGGAGCGCATCCGCACGAAGCAGTTGGCGAGCGCGAACCCTTACGAGAACCTTGAACTGGTCGGCTACGTCGAGAACGAGATTCCGAAGGAGCAGCCGACGCCGGAGAAGGGCACCGCGGGCACGAACGAGGGCAAGGGCGGCGGCTCGAAGCCGAAGTACGAGAAGCCGAGCGGAGGCGGCGGCGGCGGCCGGCAGGAGCAGACCCCCGCCTCGGCGGGCAAGCTGCCGACGGCCACGATGGATCCGCCGATTTTGACGGCCTCGCCGAAGCCTCCTCCGCCGAACCCGCACCTGCCGACGTTGCCGACGATGCAGGTCGACCCGATGCTCGTCAAGGCCGACCCGCGCGAAATCCCTTACGGCCTGCCCAACTCGACGGCGACCGTGCCCTCTTCGGGGCCGGGCCGCGGGGGCGGCATGGGTGACGGCTCGGGCGGCGGCATGGGCACCGGCGACGGCACGGGCCTCGGCCCCGGCCGCGGCTCTAACACCGGCGGCGGAGACACCAACTACGGCGGCGGCGGCCCCGGCGGTGGCGGCGGCGGTGGCGGCGTCGACTACTCGCGCCCGTTCCGCCAGAACGAGGTGACGCGCAAGGCGCTCATCACCTTCAAGCCCGAGCCGGGCTTCACCGAAGAGGCGCGCAAGAATAACGTGACCGGCGTCGTGAGGCTGCGGGCCATCCTCCACGCCACGGGCGGCGTCCAGAGCATCAGCGTCGTCAAGGGCCTGCCCGACGGCCTGACCGAGAAGGCCATCGCCGCCGCGCGCCAGATCAAGTTCACCCCGGCCGAGAAGGACGGCCGCGCCGTCTCGCAGTACGTGGTGCTGGAGTACAACTTCAACATCTACTGAGGAGTAGGCAGTAGGCAGATGGCAGTAGGCAGTTCGGCCGGAAAGCCTGCTTAATAACTCGAATAAAAGAGACGGGGGCGGCGAGTGGTTAATCTCGCCGCCCCCGTTCCCTTGAGACCTGTTCGTTAAAAATCTTCCTGCCTTCAACTGCCTGCTGCCATCTGCCTACTGCCTGCTGCTATACTCTCCGGCGCAAGCATCAACCCACAACGAAGGAGTCGCGTTTGGCGGAAGCGTCCCAGAGGGCGGTGAAGGTCGTCTGCGTGGCGAGCTACTTCAAGGGCGCGGACTTCCTGCGCGAGTGCAGGCGGCAGGGGGCGCGCGTCGAGCTTTTGACGCGCGAGCGCACGCGGCCTGAGCCCTGGCCGCACGACGCGCTCGACGCCGTCCACTACCTGCCGGACGACGCGGGCGCCGAACTCGTCGTCCACGCCGCCGCGCACCTCGTGCGCGAGCAGAAGATCGACGCGCTCGTCGCGCTCGAAGAGTTCGACGTGGTGACGACGGCGCTCGCGCGCGAGCACCTGCGCCTGGAGGGGCTGCACAGCACGAGCGCGCGCACCTTCCGCGACAAGCTCGTCATGCGGCAGCGCGCGCGCGCCGCGGGACTCCGCGTGCCCGACTTCGTGCCGCTCTTCAACTACCAGGAAATCGGCGAGTACATGCAGCGCGTGCCGCCGCCCTGGGTCGTCAAGCCGCGCTCGGACGTCTCGTCTTCCGGCATCCGAAGGCTCGAAGAGGCCGAGCACGTCTGGCGCGCCATCGACGCGCTCGACGCGCGCGAGGCTTTGCAGGACAAGCACTCCTACTACCTGCTCGAAAAGTTCGTCCCCGGCGAAGTCTTCCACGTCGATTCAATCGTGGAGGATGGCGAAGTCATCTTCATCGGCGTGAACCGCTACGGCCGCCCGCCGCTCGAAGTGGTACAGGGCGGCGTCTTCACGACCTACACGCTCGACTACGACTCGCACGAATACAAGGAGCTGACCCGCCTCAACGCGGAGCTTCTGCGCGCGCTCGGCCTTGAGCGCGGGGCGGCGCACGCCGAGTTCATACGCGGCGCGGAGGACGGCGAATTCTACTTCCTCGAAGTGGCCGCGCGCGTCGGCGGCGCGTTCATCGCGGAGACTCTTGAGGCGGCGACGGGGCACAACCTCTGGCGCGAGTGGGCGCGCGTCGAGGTGGCGCACGCGCGGGGCGAGCGCGTGGGGAAGCTCGAACCGCGGCGCGACTACGGCGGCATCGCCCTCTCGCTCGCGCGGCAGGAGCGGCCCGACACTTCGGCCTACGACGACCCCGAGGTCGTCTTCCGCGTGGAGAAGCCGCACCACGTCGGCCTCGTCGTCCGCTCCGAAGACCTCGCGCGCGTGCGACGGCTGATCGAAGAGTACTCGGCGCGCTTCGCGACGGACTTCAGCGCCACCGTCCCGCCGCCCGACCGCCGGGGAGTGAATCTGTGAGTGATGAGTGATGAATGGAAGGGGTTCTGGGTATTGGGTTCTAGGTGCTGGGAAAGAAATACCAGCACCCAGCACCTAGAACCCAGCACCCTCTTACGAAGGAGACTGAATGGCTGAACCTCGTGTGGCACCTTACGGTTCCTGGAAGTCGCCGATTACGGCAGACCTCATCGTGTCGGCGACGGTCGGGCTCGGGCAGACCGCGCTCGACGGGGCGGACACATACTGGGTCGAGCTGCGGCCGTCCGAAGGCGGTCGCAACTGCGTCGTGCGCAGGACGCCGGACGGCAACGTCACGGACGTGACGCCGCAAGGCTTCAACGCGCGCACGCGCGTCCACGAGTACGGCGGCGGCGACTTCGCCGTCCGCGACGGCGCCGTCTACTTCACCAACTTCGCAGACCAGCGCGTCTACCGCCAGCGCACCGAGACCGCGCCGCAAGCTTTAACGCCCGAGGGCAAGTTCCGTTACAGCGACTTCGTTTCGGACGCCGTGCGCGGCCGGCTCTACGCCGTGCGCGAAGACCACACGGAAGAGTCGCGCGAGGCCGTCAACGCCATCGTCTCGCTCAACGCCGACGGCGGGGCGAGTGCGGACGGCGGGGCGAACGAGGACGGCGGGCGCGTCGTCGTTTCGGGCAACGACTTCTACTCGTCGCCGCGCCTCAGCCCTGACGGGACGCGGCTCGCGTGGCTCACCTGGAATCACCCGAACATGCCCTGGGACGGCACGGAGCTTTGGGTGGGAGAGCTGGGCGCGGACGGCACGCTCGCAGACCCGCGCCGCGTGGCGGGCGGGGCGGAGGAGTCGATCTTCCAGCCGGAGTGGTCGCCCGAGGGCAGGCTCTACTTCGTCTCCGACCGGAACAACTGGTGGAACCTTTATCGATTAACGGACGACGGCGAGGCGGAGGCCGTCCACGAGGGGGACGCGGAGTTCGGCATGCCGCAATGGCTCTTCGCCATGTCCACCTACGCCTTCGCATCGGAGGGGACAATCGTCTGCGCCTACGCGCGCCGCGGCGACTGGAGTTTGGGTCTGCTCGACACGCGCCGCAAGACGCTTGAGCGCGTCGACCTGCCCTACACGGACATCACGTACGTCCGCGCCGACGCGACGCGCGCGGTCTTCCGCGCCGGCTCGCCGACCGTCCGCGCCACCCTCGTCGAGCTCGACTTGGAGACGCGCGAGACGACCGTGCTCAAGCGCGCGAGTGAAACGGAAGTCGACCCCGCGTACCTCTCGACGCCGCGCGCCGTCGAGTTCCCGACCGAGGGCGGCCGCACCGCGCACGCCTTCTACTACCCGCCGCGCAACCCAGACTTCGCCGCGCCCGAGGGCGAGCGCCCGCCGCTCCTCGTCAAGTGCCACGGCGGCCCGACCTCCGCGGCCTCTTCGACTCTGCGTCTCGAAACTCAATACTGGACGAGCCGCGGCATCGCCGTCCTCGACGTGAACTACGGCGGGAGCACGGGCTACGGGCGCGAGTACCGGCAGCGCCTCAACGGCGAGTGGGGCGTGGTGGACGTGGACGACTGCGTCAACGGGGCGAAGTATCTCATCGAGCAGAACGAGGTCGACCCCGCGCGCTGCGTCATCACGGGCGGGAGCGCGGGCGGCTACACGACCTTGAACGCGCTCACCTTCCGCGACACGTTCCGCGCGGGCGCGAGCCACTTCGGCGTGAGCGACCTGACGGTCTTCGTCGGCGACACGCACAAGTTCGAGTCGCGCTACCTCGAACGCCTCATCGGCCCTTACCCCGAAAGCAAAGACCTCTACTACGAGCGCTCGTCCATCAACTTCACCGAACGGCTCTCGTGCCCGGTCATCTTCTTCCAGGGTTTAGAGGACAAGATCGTCCCGCCGAACCAGGCCGAGCTGATGGTCGAGGCCCTCAGAAAGAAGCGGCTGCCCGTCGCCTACGTCGCCTTCGAGGGCGAGCAGCACGGTTTCCGCAAGGCCGAGAACATCAAGCGCGCCCTCGAAGGCGAACTCTACTTCTACTCCCGCGTCTTCGACTTCCCGTTGGCGGATGAGGTCGAGCCGGTGGAGATTGAGAACCTGTAGAAAAGGTTCTGGGTGCTAGGTGTCGGGTGCTGGTTTAATTCTTTACCAGCACCCGACACCTAGCACCCAGAACCTTTTATTGACTTTTTAGCTGCGCGGGCGCATCGGGCGCGACTTGCGCTTGTTGCGCTTGCGGGCGAGGGCGGACTTGAGCTTGGCCTTCTGGCCGCGGGACATGAAGAAGGCGTGCTTCTTCGCGTCCTTGATGATCTCCTCGGACATCACCTTGCGCT
>JAFAZX010000036.1 GCA_019239425.1 Acidobacteriota bacterium | reverse complement strand
CCCGGCCGGCATCCTCCAGTCGCCCTTCTTCAGCGAGAAGGCCGACGACGCCTTCAACTACGGCGGCATCGGCGCCGTCATCGGCCACGAGATGACGCACGGCTTCGACGACTCGGGCGCGAAGTTCGACGCCGACGGCAACCTCGTGATGTGGTGGACGGACGAGGACTTCAAGAAGTTCAACGCGCGCACCGACTGCGTCGTCAGGCAGTTCGACGCCTTCGAGGTGCAGCCGGGCCTCAACCAGATCGGCAAGCTGGTGGTCGGCGAGTCGGTGGCCGACCTGGGCGGGCTGACCGTGGCCTACGCCGCGTACCAGAAGTCCCTGGAGGGCAAGCCGCGGCCGAAGAGCATCGCGGGCTTCACGCCCGAGCAGCGCTTCTTCCTCGGGTGGGCGCAGGTCTGGGCGCAGAACATACGCCCCGAGAACGCGGTGCAGAGGGTCAAGACCGACCCGCACCCCCTGGGGCGCTTCCGCGTCAACGGCCCGCTCTCGAACATGCCGCAGTTCGCGGAGGCTTTCCAATGCAAGGTCGGCGACGCGATGGTGCGCCCCGCCGACAAGCGCTGCCAGATTTGGTAGAAAGAGGGTGCTGGGTGCTAGGTGCTGGGTGCTGGCTTTAAGCAACGTGTCTTAAGCCAGCACCCAGCACCTTTTCCCTCACCCGCGATTCCGCTCGCCGACTGAATCATCGACGATGAGCTTGCCGTCCCTGATCGCCTTGACGGCTTTCCAGGGAATCGTCTGCGGCTCGGCCTGCGTGATGCCGAGGCGTTCGAAGAGGCCGAGGCGGCCGTAGACGATCTCGTGGACGGTGCGCGCGTCGTGCGGCTCGCCGTACTCCGGCTCGCCGCGGCTGCGCAGGTCGAAGACGTGGCCGAGGAAGCGCCCCGACTCGGTCAAGACCTCCATGTATTGAAACTCGTGCGCCCTCATCCGGAACCCGGCACCTTCTCTAAAATCTTCGCGGCCTTCCTGTCCGCGCCGCCCAGCCCGAGTTCCTCGGCCCTCGAACGGAGCTTGACCCGCTCCGTCACCGTCTCGACCTCAGACCACGGCACCCGCGTCTGCTGCCTCCCGAAGATGAACGCCGCCAGCCCTTCGAAGCCGGACGGCAGACGCCTCGTCCACGCGCCCGCGCCGACGAGCAGCGCCGTCACGCGCAGCTCGCCGCCCGGCCCGCCCGACACTTCGAGGTCGTCCACCATGCCGCACGGCAGGTTGTTCGAGTCCACGACCTCGTGGTCGAGAACCTGTCGGACGAGGTCGAGGAACTCATCCTTCACCCCTTCCCTCCCCTCGTGACGATGAGCAGCGGCACGGCCAGGAGCGCCGCCAGCGTGACTATCCCCAGGTAGAACCAGCCGACCGCGTTCGCGAACCAGCCGTTCGCGTGCTCCTCGCCCATCACGCGCCGGTCGCCCGCGATGACGAGCACGGGGAAGTACGTGAAGGGCAGGATGACGACCGAGAAGACGATTGAGTACTCGACGACGCTCACGGGGTCTACGCCCGTCATGATGATGAGCGCCGCCAGCACGAACGTGATGATCCAGGTCAGGCTGAAGCGCGCCGCCGTGCGCGCAGGCCGGTACTTGCCCCACGGCCAACCCAGAAACTGCGCGAGGTTGTAGGCGCCCGAGAGCGAGGTCTCGATGGCCGCGCCCGCGAAGGCGAAGAACATTCCGCCGACGGCCGCGAGCAGCCCCCAGCGGCCGAGCGTCAGAGACGCGGCGAGCGCGGCCTCGCCCGGCAACTGCGGCTCAATCTGGTGCGGGCGGAAGACCTGCGCGCCGCAGACGACCAGCGCGACCGCCAGCACAGACCCGAGCACCGAGCCGACGATGGCGATGACGCGGTTGAGGTTCACGTCCCCCGGATTCCACCCGTCCTCCATCGCCCCGGACGCGTAGAAGTACGTCTCGTACGGCAGCATCACCGAGCTTAAGATCGCGACGGCGAAGTACGCGAAGAGCAGGTACTCGGAGGAGGATTCGAGGTGGGGCACGCCCGGCACGAACCCGGCCGCGACCTCGCCCCAGTTGGGCCTGAGGTAGTAGGCCGCCGCGAGGTACGTACACATCAGAAGCCCGAGCAGGCCGAAGACGCGCTCGATCCACTGGAAGGAGAGCACCCAGACGACCAGAAGCAGGAAGCCGAGCGCCCCGAGCGCGAGCCAGCGGTAAGGCCAGCCCGAGAGCAGTTGCCACACGAGCGCGATGCCGCCGATCTCGGCCGTGCAGGTCAGGAGGTTGACGAGGTTCGCGGCGACGAGCGTGACGAGCCCCGCGTTCAGGCCCGCGCGCTCGCGGATAAGGTTGAAGACCGGCTGCCCTTTGACGGCCGCGACGCGCCCCGCCATCTCGCAGAAGACGGTGATGCCCAAAGTGCCGAGCGCGACCACCCAGAGCAGCCGGAAGCCGAACTTCGCGCCCGCGTCGACGGAGAAGACCAGCTCGCCGACCTCGACGAAGCCGCCCATCGCCGTCAGGATGCCGAGGAAGAGTTCGACGATGTTCTTCATCGCTACGCCCGCCGCTACTCCTTCAAGTCCTCTTCCAAGCGCGACAGCTCCTCGAAGAGTCCGGCCAGATTCTTCCGCGCCGACTCGGCCGCCTGCCTGTCCGCCCCCGCGCCGCGCAGTGAGTTCAGAGCGCCTTCGAGACGCCGCGCGAGGTCTGCGGCCTGCAAGACCTGCGCGGAGAGTTCCGGGCCGAACTGTTCGGGCGTCAACTTGTCGCGCGTCTGCGCGACGCCCTTCCGCATCTGCTCCGCCTGCGCTTCGACGAAGTTGCGCGTGAGGTTTCCGGCCAGCGCCTGCTCCGCGACGAGTCGGCCCGTGCCGGCCCGCGACTTCAGCTCCGACACGTCGTTCTTCAGGCTGTGCTTGTCGCCCTGCGACTGCCCGGGGCCGGCGAACGAGGCGACGCCTGCCCCCAGGATCAGGAGGATGATGGCCGGCGCCAGCCAGTTACCCCAAGACCTCGCGCGTTTGTGCATGAACGGACTACCCCGGCGTGCGCGCGTGCAACGTGCGTGCCGCCTTGTTCGTGCCATACCGTGGCGGGAAGAGGCGGCGGGTGATGATGCGAAACTAAACACGGCTCACTCGTTATTAGTACACGCCGACGCGGTCGTCTTCCGTACTCGACGCCCGCGGGTTCAGGAAAAATCCCGCGATTTCGGCCGTTTGATTGGACATCTCCTTCGGCGCGCGCCGATGGCATGGGCGTTGCCGTGGTCTGTGTCCGACCGGTGGGAACGGTGGCTTGATTACAAAACTTCTGAACCGAAAGGGAGGGTGTGTAAGATGCTCTGGACGATTCTGGTTATTCTGCTCGTGCTCTGGCTGCTCGGGTTGATCGCGCACATCGGCGGCGGCCTGATTCACCTGCTGCTCGTCGTGGCGCTCGTCGTCTTCGTCATCAACCTCTTGACGGGCCGCCGGACGGTCTAACCGGCCGGGCGCTCAGACAAAAGTTCCTTGCCCCAGACTTGGGCACGCTCACAAAAGCGGCGGCGCTCCTTCTCGTGAAAGGAGCGCCGCCGCTTTCATGTCCGACTCTTAAACGTTAACGGTTGAGCGCGCTCATCGACTGCTCCGGGTAGCGCGTGCCCGCCACCTGTTCGCTGCTCAAGACCTCTTCGATGCGCGCGAGGTCTTCCCCGCCCAGTTTGACCGAGACCGCGCCGGCGTTCTCTTCGAGGTACTTGCGGCGCTTCGTGCCCGGGATCGGCACCACGTCCTTCCCCTGCGCCAGCACCCACGCGATGGCTAACTGCGAAGGCGTGCAGCCCTTCTCGGAGGCGACCTCGCGGACACGCTCGACGAGCCGCATGTTCTGCCGGAAGTTCTCCTCGCTAAAGCGCGGGAACTGCCTGCGCCGGTCGTCTTCGGGCAGGTCTTCCGGCTTCTCGAAGCGCCCGGTCAGGAACCCACGGCCGAGCGGGCTGTAGGCGACGAAGCCGACGCCCAACTCCCTGCACGCGGGCAGAATCTCAGCCTCCACGTCGCGCGTCCACAGGGAGTATTCGCTCTGCAAGGCCGCAATCGGGTGAACGGCCGCCGCCCGCCTGACGGTCTCGGCCGAAGCCTCGGACAGGCCGAGGTAGCGCACCTTCCCCTCTTCGACCAGACGCGCCATCTCGCCGACCGTCTCCTCGATGGGAGTGTTCGGGTCGACCCTGTGCTGATAGTAGAGGTCTATCACCTCGACGCCGAGCCGCCTCAGCGAAGCCTCGCACGCCGAGCGCACGTACTCGGGCGTGCCCTTGATGCCGAGGAAGCTCCCGTCCTCGCCGCGCACGTTGCCGAACTTCGTCGCGAGCACGACCGAGTCGCGCCGGTCGCGTATCGCGCGGCCGACCAATTCCTCGTTGCGGCCGACGCCGTACATGTCCGCCGTGTCGAGGAAGTTGATGCCCAGCTCCAGCGCTCGGTGAATCGTCGCCACGGACTCCTCGTCGTCGCGCCCCGAGTAGAACTCGGACATCCCCATGCAGCCCAGTCCCTCCGCCGAGACCTTCAGGCCGCTCCTGCCCAACTCTCTCTGCTCCATCTCTCTCCCCTTTCTAAAATGCCGACGCGGGTTTTAGGTTTCCGAGATTATAACGGTTTTGGGTTACTATCTCACCGCACGGTTCGGGGCAAAGCCGATGGAGAAGTTGAGCCGCAAAGATTACGTCCGCGCGTCGGCGCTGGGCGAGTACGTCTTCTGCGCGCGCGCGTGGTGGCTCAGGCGCGAGGGCGTCGAGCCGACGCGCGGCGGGGAGGCGCGGGCCGCGGGCACGCGCTGGCACGAGAGCCACGGCCGCTCGGTCGCGCGCGCGAAGCGACTGCGCACACTCGCCGCCGTCTGCATCTTCCTCGCGCTGGCGCTCGGGCTGGTGCTGCTGTATCTGGAGTGGCCGTTTTGACCTGGCTCTACCTGCTCCTCTTCCTGCTCGTCATCGCGGCCACGCTCGACTCGCGCGCCGCCGCGCGCGAGTCGAGGCGCGCGGGGCTGCCCACGGGCGCGCTGCTCTACAGCGACACGGGCCGCCCGGTCGGCCGCGTCGCGGGGACTGAGGTCGGCAGGGACGGAAAGAGGCAGGAGAAGCCGCTCGTCTCCGAGGCCCTGGAGCTGGTCGGGAGGCCCGACTACCTTATCGAAGTCGAGGGCGGGGTCGTCCCCGTCGAAGCTAAGTCGACCCAGGCCCCCGCCAACGGCCGCCCGTACGACTCGCACCTCGCGCAGCTCGCGGCCTACTGCCTGCTCGTCGAAGACCAGCTCGGCGCGCACGTGCCTTACGGCCTCGTCAAGTACCGCGACCGGGAGGTGCGCGTCGAGTACACGGACGAGATGCGCGCTCGCGCGCTCGCCCTCATCGAAGAGCTGAAGAATGACATGAACGCCTCCGCCGAAGGGCGCGAGGTTCACCGCAGCCACGAAGACCCGCGCCGCTGCGGCGGCTGCTCCGTCCGCGACGCCTGCACGGAATCTTTAGTGATGGATGATGAGTGATGGGTTTGGGGCGTTGGTTAAAAACCGATTCTTCCCCAACACCTAAAACCCAAAACTTGGAACCCATCACCAGCACCCAACCTGAAAGGACTCCTGATGACGAGACAAGCCTTGTTCCCCGCCCTGACCTTCTGCCTTTTGACGTTCGGCCTGCTGCTCGGCCACGCCCGCGCGCAGGACTCTTCCAAGTCCTCGCCACGTCCGGATGACGTTAAGAGCATGGACGCCATCATCAAGGCCGTCTACGACGTCATCTCCGGCCCGGCGGGGCAGAAGCGCGACTGGGAGCGCATGCGCTCGCTCTTCGCCCCCGGCGCGCGCCTGATCCCGACCTCGGCCGTGCGCCCGCCCGGCTCCGCGCCCGACGCCCCGCTCACCGGCTCCGAAGCTTACCAGCCGCACGTCTTCGACCTCGAAGCCTTCATCGAGCGCGTGGACAAGAACACGCAGGCCCAGGGGTTCTTCGAGCGCGAGACCGCGCGCCGCGTCGAACTGTACGGCCACATCGCGCACGTCTGGAGCACCTACGAGGCCCGCCACAAGGCCGACGACGCGAAGCCCTTCATCCGCGGCATCAACAGCATCCAGCTCGTGAACGACGGCGCGCGCTGGTGGGTCGTCACCATCTTCTGGGAGGCCGAGACGCCGAAGACGCCGCTGCCCAAGCAGTACCTCAAGAGCGGCGAGTGACGCGCTCTTCCCGCATCGAGCGTTCTGCGTCATTTGAATTTCACCACAGAGACACAGAGGCACAGCTTACTGAGTTATGTTCTTCAAGCTGTGCCTCTGTGTCTCTGTGGTTTATAAGGTCATTCATAATATTTATGTTGACTTCAAGCGCCTCACCCTCGATTTGAGAAACGCCCACACTCCGGTACAATTTCGTTTTCATCAAATCGCACCGAAGGGCACTCTTCTCGGCAATGGCAGACAAAAAGGTTCTGGCGATCATCGTGGGCGGCGGCCCCGCCCCGGGCATCAACGCGGTCATCTCGGCCGCCGCCATCGAGGCCATCAACCACGGCTTCGAGGTCATCGGCGTCCAGGACGGCTTCAAGTGGCTCATGCGCGAGGACTCGACGCACACGCGCCGCCTCAGGATCGAGGACGTCTCGCGCATACACCTCCGCGGCGGGAGCGTCCTCGGCACCGCCCGCGACAACCCGACCAAATCCGAGAAGGCCACCCGCGCCGTCATCGAGACGCTCAGGTCTCTGGGCGTCAACCACCTCGTCACCATCGGCGGCGACGACACCGCGCTCTCTTCGAGCTTCGTCGCCGAGAGAAGCGGCCACGAGATCAAGGTCGTCCACGTCCCGAAGACCATCGACAACGACCTGCCGCTCCCCTCGCACATCCCGACCTTCGGCTACCAGACCGCGCGCCACGTCGGCGTGGAGCTGGTGCAGAACCTGATGGAGGACGCGCGCTCGACCAAGCGCTGGTTCGCGGTCGTCGCGATGGGGCGCAAGGCGGGCTTCCTCGCGCTCGGCATCGGCAAGGCCGCCGGCGCCACGCTCACCGTCATCGGCGAGGAGTTCACGGATCGCGAGACGGTGGCCTTCTCGGACATCTGCGACATCGTCGAGGGCGCCATCATCAAGCGCCGCGCGATGGGCAGGCACTTCGGCGTCGCGGTGCTGGCGGAAGGATTGATCGAAAAACTCGACCCGGCCGAGCTGGCCGAACTGCAGGACGTCGAGCGCGACGAGCACGGCCACATACGCTTCGCCGAAGTCGACCTCGCGCGCCGCGTCAAGGTCGAGGTCGAGGGCCGCCTCAAGTCCCGCGGCATCCGCGTCACCATCACGAACAAGAACATCGGCTACGAGCTGCGCTGCGCCGACCCGATCCCCTTCGACGCCGCCTACTGCCGCGACCTCGGCTACGCCGCCATCCGCTTCCTGCTGCAAGGCGGCTCCGACGCGATGGTCAGCGTCCAGGGCGGCCGCATGGTGCCCATCGCCTTCTCCGACATCCGCGAGCCCGGCACGGGGCGCACGCGCGTCCGCATGGTCAACACCGACAGCGAAGGCTACCGCGTCGCCCGCGAGTACCAGATACGACTTGAGCCTTCGGACTTCGAAGACGCCTACTGGGTGCAGCGTCTCGCCGGCGCCGGCAACCTTTCGCCCGAAGAGTTCAAAGAGAAGTTCGGCTACATGTGCGGCCACGTGCCGGTATAAAGGAATGATGAGTGATGAATGAAAGGCAGCGGGTTCTTCATTCATCACTCATCACTTAATCATCATGGCTATTAAGCGAATCGGAATACTTGTCGGCGGCGGGCCGGCGCCGGGCACGAACGGCGTCATCAGCGCAGTCGTCATCGAGGCGATCAAGTGCGGCTGCACGCCCGTTGGCTTCCACGACGGCTTCGAGTGGCTCTCGCAGCGCTACACCGACGAGCAGCACGAGATGTCCATCGACGAGTGCTCGCGCATCCACCTCGACGGCGGGAGCATCCTCGGCACGGCGCGCACCGACATCACGCGCGACCCCGAAAGCCTTGAGAACACCGTCGCCGCGCTGCGCAAGCTCGGCATCGAAGGGCTCGTCACCATCGGCGGCGACGACCTCGTCCGCAGCTCCGCGGCCGTCGAGCGCGCGGCGGGCGGCGGGATCAAGGTCGTCCAGGTTCCGAAGTCAATCGACAACGACCTCTCGCTCCCGCTCTCGGTCTCCACGCTCGGCTTCGAGACGGCGCGCCACGTCGGCGTGCAGCTCGTCCAGCGCCTGATGGAGGACGCGAAGACGACGGGGCGCTGGTACCTGGGCGTGACGATGGGGCGGCCCACCGGCCACCTCACGCTCGGCATCGGCAAGGCCGCGAGCGCCACCTGCACCATCATCCCCGAGGAGTTCCGCCGCGCCCGCGTCTCGCTCTCGGACATCTGCGACGTGGTCGAAGGCTCCATCATCAAGCGGCGCGCGATGGGCCGCTCGCACGGCGTGGTGCTTCTGGCCGAGTCTCTGGTCGAGTTGTTCGACCCCGAGGAGGTGGCCGAGCTCCAGGACGTAGACCGCGACGCGCAGGGGAACATTCGCGTCACCGAGATCGACCTCGGGCGCAAGGTCAAGAGCGAGGTGCAGGCGCGGCTCGAACGGCGCGGCATCAAGGTCACGCTCGTCGATAAGACCATCGGCTACGAGCTGCGCTGCGCGCCGCCGATCCCTTACGACGCCGAGTACGCGCGCGACCTCGGCTACGCGGCCTTCCGCCACCTGCACGGCGGCGGCTCCGGCGACATGATCATGATCCAGGGCGGCGAGTTCCGCCCCGTCCCCTTCTCCGAGCTGGCCGACGCGGAGAGCGGCCGCGGCCGCGAGCGCCCCGTGGACGTGGACACCGAGAGCTATCAGGTCGCGCGCGACTACATGGTCAGGATTGAGAAGAAGGACTTCGAAGACGACGCCTGGGTCGCCAAACTCGCCGAAGCCGCCGGCCTCGCCAGAGACGAGTTCGTCGCGCGCTTCGGCCCCAACGTCTGAGCCGCGCCCCTCCGGCGCGCACCCAACCAAACACCTATGAAAAGACTTTTGACAGCAACGCTCCTTGCAACCCTCCTCACGGCAACGGCCGCCGCAGTCGCCGCGCGCACTCCCGCGCGGCAGGAGCCGCCGCCACCCCCCGCGCCCCTCCCGCCGGCAGCGGGCCAGGCGCGACAGCTCCCCTCCGCGCAGGGCAGGCTGGTGGGCAGCACCTACACCAACGACTTCTTCGGCTTCACCATCTCGCTCAACCCCACTTGGGCCGCCATCGACTACGCGACGCGGAGACAGATCAACGAGGCCGGGAGGGCGGCGTTGCAGGAGGGCATCCCGCAGCGGACGAAGGAGATGATGGACGCCACCACGGCCCGCGTGGACAACCTGTTCAGCGTCTCGAAGTATGACGTGAACAAGCCCGGCCCCGAGTTCAACGCGCTCCTGATGTGCCTGGCCGAGCGCATCCCGACGGCCGTCGTCAAGACGGAAAAAGACTACGTCACGATAGCGCTGCGCACCATCAACCAGACTGCCGCGAAGGCCGAGCTGACCGCGCCGCTGCGGACCGAGATGCTGGGCGGGGTCGCGTTCACAGTCGCGGACATGAAGCTCACGGTCGGGCCGCGGATGCTGGCGCAGAGGTACTACGTCAGGCTGTCGAAGGGTTACGCGCTGGCTCTGGTCTATTCGTACGTCGACGAGGAGGATTTGCAGGCCGTCAAAGAGATGGTGAAGACGATCAGGTTCAAGTGAGGCTCGCGCCTTGAAGGCCGCCGAGTATTCATCCGAGTATTCATCGCGGGGGCGCCGGGCCTCCGAGGAAGTCCACCCCCTTTAAGCGTCCTCCCGCCGCGCCTCGGCGCCCCCGCGATGAAGCGTGCCCGCGCCGGTGTCGGCGCGGGTCGAAGTCGTCTCAGTCGCCCGCGCCCTCCAACGCCACGTCCTTCGTGTAGCCTGCGGCAACGGCCTCAGCCTCCGCGCCGCCCGACGCGATGACGCGCGCCAGCACGGACTCTGTGCCGAGGTGGTAGCCCGCCTCGCCGTGCAGCGTGATGTCGAGGCCCGTGATCTCCTCCTCCTCGCTCACCCGCAGGCCGATGAGGAGGTCGACGATCTTCAGGATCGCGAGCGAGGCCACGCAAGTGATGCCCACCGTCAGCCCGACGCCGATCAACTGGTTGAGCAACTGCCCGGCGTTCCCCTCGAGAAGGCCCACGGGCAGGGCATTGCCCGCCGCGTCTTTGAAGATGGGGTTGATGGCGCTCGTGGCGAAGACGCCCGTCAGCAGCGCGCCGATGGTGCCGCCCGTGCCGTGCACGCCGAACACGTCGAGCGCGTCGTCGTAGCCGAGCCGCTTCTTCAACTCCGTCACGGCGAGGAAGCACCCCAGGCCGGTGATGAACCCGACCGCCAGCGCGGACATCGGCGTGACGAAACCCGAAGCCGGCGTGATGCCCACAAGCCCCGCCACCGCGCCCGAGATGGCGCCGAGCACGGTCGGCTTGCCCGTGCGCACCCACTCGGCCAGCGTCCAACCCAGAGTAGCCGCCGCCGCCGCGAAGTGCGTCGCCACGAACGCGCTCGTCGCGAGGCTCCCCGCCGACAGCGCGCTCCCCGCGTTGAAGCCGAACCACCCGACCCAGAGCATGCACGCGCCCACCAGGCTCAGCACGAGGTTGTGCGGCTCCATCGGCGCCTTCCCGAACCCCAAGCGCCGTCCGACCAGCACCGCGCAGACGAGCGCCGAGAAGCCCGAAGAGATGTGGACGACCGTGCCGCCCGCGAAATCGAGCGCGGGGACGGTGCCGCCGAGCGCCGCGTTCAGAAAGCCGCCCTTGCCCCAGACCATGTGCGCCAGGGGGAAGTAGACGACGCTCGTCCAGAGCACCGTGAAGGCTAGCATCGCGCTGAACTTCATCCGCTCGGCGAAGGCGCCCGTAATGAGCGCGGGTGTGATGACCGCGAACATCAACTGGTAGATCATGAAGGTCTGCTGCGGGATGGTCGCCGCGTAGGTCTCGTTCGGCGCAGCGCCGACGCCCTGCAGGAACAGGTACGAGAGGCCGCCCGCGAACGGCGTCCCCTCGGCGAAGGCCACGCTGTAGCCGAAGACCGCCCAGAGCACGGTGACGACGGCCATCAGGATGAAACTCTGGAACATCGTCGTCAGGACGTTCTTGCGCCTCACCAGCCCGCCGTAGAAGAGCGCGAGCCCCGGCCCCGTCATGAAGAGCACGAGCGCCGCGCAGACGAGCATCCAGGCGTTGTCGCCCGCCGACTGTGCCGCCGCCGCCGCGCTCTCCAACTTCGAAAGGCGCTCCGCGTCCGCCTGTGCCCCCTGAGCAAATGCCAAGAGTGGTGCCGCCGCCAACAGCAGCAGAGACCAGATACACTTCGACGCGCCCCAAGACCTTCTCATCATCCGCTTCTCCCGTTTAGCTTTTTTCGAAGTGACTCCCGCACGCCGGCCTGCACACTCACGGGTGGGGTTGAAGGCTGCCACGCGCAACCCGGTAACAACGCACGTGCCACGCGGCACGCACATCGCTATGCGAGAGCGCGTGGGCGAGATGTATCCGGCTTTTTAAGAAGTTTTCGCGGGCGTTGACGTGGGACTTCGGAGTTGCCGCGGCCCCGAGGATGAAGACAATAATGTCGCACGCGGAGAAGCGCCGGACAAAAATGTCGCGCACAGAGCGAGGCGTGAGATTGCAGAGCAATTTTGTAGTGAAGCCGCCGTTTGACGACAATCTTGTGGGCCTCGGTCGCCTGTTTCGGACGGTGTGCGAAGGTCGTAAACGGTTACGAGGCGTGACAATTATGTCGTGGACACGGCTTGGCAAGACATATTTGTCGCGCGTAAACTCAATCGGCCGGGGCCGACCGTGGGCCGACTTGCGTTAGTGGATATTCGACACGAACAGGGTTCTTCATGGAAAACGTCTTGGAACTTCCCCAAAACCTTCCGCAGCTTCTCAGACAGGGACAGGCCGACGCGGCCGAGATGGCGACGCTGCTCGAGATCGGGCAGACGCTGGCCGACGCTCGGCAACTGCGTCCCGCCCTCGGGCGCGCGCTCGAAATGCTCGGGCGCACGCAGGACGTGGCGCGCGCCTTCATCATGCTCGTCGACGCGGACACGGACGAGCTGCACGTCGAGGCGAGCTACGGGGTGGACGACGAGACGGCGCGGCGCGGCGTCTACCGCGTCGGCGAGGGCGTCGTCGGGCGCGTGGCGGAGACCTGCAAGCCCGTGGTCGTCCCGCAGACGAGCCGCGAGCCGCTCATGCTCCAGCGCATCGCGGGGCGCGAGCGCGCGGTCTCGCGCCAGGAGGTCTCCTTCGTCTGCATGCCACTCGCGGTGGGCCGCGGCGCCGTGGGCGTCCTCGGCGTGGACGTGCCTTACGCGGAGGCGCGCGACTTCGGGCGGCTGACGAAGTTCTTCACGGTCGTCTCCTCAATGGTGTCGCAGGCGGTGAAGGTGGAGCGGCTGGTCGAGTCGGAGCGCGCGCGGCTCGCCGACGAGAACGCGCACCTGAAGCAGGAGCTGCGCGAGCGCTTCGACTTCGGCCACATCGTCGGGAGCAGTAACCCGATGCGCCACGTCTACGAGCAGGTCGAGCAGGTGGCGCGGACGAACACGACCGTGCTGCTGCGCGGCGAGTCCGGCACGGGCAAGGAGATGGTGGCGCACGCCGTCCACTACAACTCGCTGCGCGCGGGCAAGCCCTTCGTCAAAGTCTCCTGCGCGGCCCTGCCCGAGACCCTCATCGAGGCCGAGCTGTTCGGCCACGAGCGCGGGGCGTTCACCGGCGCGATGGCGCGCAAGAAGGGGCGGTTCGAGCTGGCCGACGGCGGGACGCTCTTCCTCGACGAGATCGGCGAGCTGAACGCCTCGACGCAGATCAAGCTCCTGCGCGCCATCCAGGAGCGCGAGTTCGAAAGGCTCGGCGGCACCGAGACCATCAAGGTCAACGTCCGCCTCATCGCCGCGACCAACAAGGAGCTCGAGCACGCCATCGCGGCGGGCGAGTTCCGCGAAGACCTCTACTACCGCCTGAACGTCTTCAACATCTTCATGCCCCCTCTGCGCGAGCGGAAGCCCGACGTGCTGCTCCTCGCCGACCACTTCCTTGAGAAGTACGCGCGCGAGCACGGCAAGCACATCAAGCGCATCTCGACGCCGGCCATCGACATGCTGACTTCGTACCACTGGCCCGGCAACGTGCGCGAGTTGGAGAACGTCCTGGAGCGCGCCGTCGTCGTCTGCGACTCGTCGGTCATCCACGGCCATCACCTGCCGCCGAGCCTGCAGACGGCCGAAGGCTCGGGCACGGTGACGCGCCTCTCGCTCTCGTCGGCGGTCGAGGCCTACGAGCGCGACATCATCCAGGACGCCCTGAAGTCCGCGCGCGGGAGCCGCAAGAAGGCCGCGAAGCTGCTCGACACGACCGAGCGCATCATCGGCTACAAGGTGAAGAAGTACGGCATCGACTGCGAGCGCTTCCGCTGAAGGGGCGGCGCACGACTTTCTCCACACAAGCAACAGCCTTAGTTAAAAGTCAGGGAGTAGACTGCCGAGCGTGTCTGTCGAGGCGACGGTCAGGCTCTACATCTTCGACGCGGACGGGACGCTGCGGCGGACGACCGTGGAGGGACTTCCCTGCCCGAACAGGCCCGGCGAGTGGGAGCTGATCCCGGGCGTGCGCGAGCGGCTGGCCGAAATCGATTGGGGCAGGGCGCGCTTCGGCGTGGCGAGCAACCAGGGCGGCGTCGGCCTCGGCTACCTTTCGCTCGCGGCCGCCCGCGGGCTGCTTGAGGAGATGGTCGTCGAGGCTTTCGGCGTGACGGAGCCCCCGCCCGGCTCCGTCGAAATCTGCCCGCACGCGCCGCACCTCGGCTGTCCCTGCCGCAAGCCGCAGCCCCTCATGCTCCAGCGCCTCATGCGCCGCTTCGGCGCCGAGCCCCACGAGACGCTCTTCGTCGGCGACATGGACAAGGACGAAGGCGCCGCCCGCGCCGCCGGCACGCGCTTCATGTGGGCTCACGAGTTCTTCCGTCGGAGTGCGTGAGAAAGGCTTCACCACAGAGGCACAGAGGCACAGCTTCTTGAGTAATCTCTTCAAGCTGTGCCTCTGTGCCTCTGTGGTTTATTTATTCGCCGCCGTCTGGCCCGTCGTTTTCATCACCCTTCACTTCTTCGTCCTTACCTTCCGGCGGGCCGATGAGTTCGAGGGCGCGGCAGGCGGCGTCCATCTCGGCGGCCTTGATGGTGCACCCCTGCCCGCGGACGCGCTCGCCGTCGAAGACCGCCTCGACGTGGAAGGTGCGCGCGTGCGGCGGGCCTTCGGTCTCGACCAACTCGTAAGTCGGTGAGAGGTGGCGCTCGGATTGCAGGCGCTCCTGAAGCAGCGTCTTGAAGTCTGCGGCGGCCGCGGACTCGGGCGTCGCCTCCTCCAGCTCGCTCCCCAGCGCGCGGCGGACGAAGCCCTCGGCCTCCGCGTAGCCGCCGTCGAGGAAGACCGCGGCGAGCAGCGCCTCGAAGGCGTCGGCGAGCAGGGCGCGCTTGCGCCGCCCGCCGGTCTTCTCTTCGCCGCGCCCGACCCTTAAATGCTCGCCCAGGGAGAGCCGGCGCGCGACGCGCGCGAGCGTCTGCGTGCTGACGAGCCGGTGCTTCATGCGCGACAGCTCGCCCTCGGTCACTTCCGGGTGCGAGCGGAAGAGCGCGTCGGCGACGACGAGGCCGAGCACGGAGTCGCCGACGAACTCGAGCGCCTCGTTGTGCAGAGCGCGCGCCTCGCGCTCGCCGCCCGCGCCGACCGATTCGTGCGCCCACGAGCGGTGCGTCAAAGCGCGCTCCAGCAGATGCCGGTCGCGGAAGGTGTAGCCGATGTTCTCTTCGAGCTGGCGCGGGTCGGGCGCGGGCGGGACGTTCTGCCCTTCGACCTCGCCGGGACTCTCTTCGTTCGTCATGCGCCGGATTGTAACAAGAAAAGCGCCGGGCGCACCGTCCGACTTTCGTCTTCGGGTGCGCCCGGCGTGCGGAGGCTTTCGACGACCGATCCTCGCCCTTCTTTACGACTTGGGCGGCTTCGGCGTGGTGGTCGCAGGCTTCGGCTGCGGCGTCGGGGTCGCGGCGGGCTTGGCGGGCGGGGTGCCGCCGGCCGGGGTGGTCGGCGTCGCGGTGCCCGTGGTGCCGTTGCCGTCAGCGGCCGTGCTGGTCGGGGCCGGCAGCGGCGGCTCACCGCCCGGGAGCGGGAGCGGCTTGGCAAGCACGCCGCTGATCAGCTCGTTGAGACCGTCCGTCTTCCCTTCGTGGCGCGACTTGTAGTAGGTCTCGAGCGCCGTCCTGATCAGCGCCTGCTGCGGCTTGCCGGCGCTGAGCGCGACGGCGCGGGCGTAGGCGTCGATGACGCGGTCGAGGGCGTAGTTGAACTTGTTCAGAAGGATGTCGCACTCGTTGGACGCGTCCTTGCCCTCGCACTTCGCCTTGTACTCGTCCTGCAGCTTGGACACGTCGCCCCTGAGGAGCGAGGTGCCGTAGAGCTGGAAGGTGGCGGGGTCTTTCGCCAGGGAGCTGTTCGACTTCGCGACGCTCAGGAGCTGTGTGGCCGCCTCAGCGGGGTTGGCTTCGACCGTCCATGCCGCGATGTAGTAGCGCAGGCCGGCCGCGGCGTCCTGCTGATTCGTGAAGGGCGCCCACACGTCCGTGGTCTTGCCTTTATCGATCAGGTCGAGCGCCGTGCGCGCCTCGGCCGCCGCACGGGCGTTGAGGCTGTTGTCCTTCTTCATGTAGGTGCCGATGCCGGCGGCGACGAGCGCCAGGTGCGGCTTCAGGTTTTCCCGGTCGGCCGCGATCCAGGGCTGGCAGGCTTCGAACGCCTTCTCCGGAGTATTGTTGGCGGCGTTCGTGCAGTCGAATTTCAGCTTCTCGGCCTCGTACTTGCCGACCCAGTTCTGGATGTACTTGATGATCGCCGGGTCGCCCTCGCCGGTGCAGGCGCCGTACTTGTTGAGGTACTCCTTGCCCTTATCGTAAGCCACCTTCTGCTGCTCGGGCGTGCCCTTGAAGTTCGCCCGGAACTCGTTATAGAGGGCGGCCTTCGCTTCCGCCTCGGTGCAGGGGCCTTGCGCGGCGGGCGCCGGGGCCGCCGCCGCGTCCTGCGCGTAGGACGGGAGCGCGAACACGGTAACGAGCGCGGCAAAGACCAGAAGTCTTAACACGTTTTTCATCGGTCGAAAATCCTCCGTGCGCTAATCCTGACTAATTGTTGGGAGATTTAATTTCGGTGCGCTGCGCCCGTTATCCCGGCGTCGCATTCAAAGCTCAGATGCGCGCCCTCAGCGGCCAGTTGCCGCATGTGGGGCCGTGCGCGCCGCTCCACGTGGGGGAGCTTTAGGGCCGTCCGTACTAACCTTGAACGATTGACGCGCCTGATACTGCATCAAGCGTATGAAAAGTGTCAAGCCGAACGCCCTTCCGGAAAGGGGTAGGCAATCCCGAGTCCGAAACCCCGCCCCGCCGAGACTCTGAATCGTAACGCAACGAGAAAAGAATGAGAACGAGGAAGGCCCGGCTGATCAAGCCGGGCCTCCCGTTCTGACTCCACACCGCGCAGTTGCGGACTTCCCTACTCCGGCTTCTCCTGCTTCTCGGTGACGCGGCGCGGGCGCTCGGCGCCGTTCGCGGCGGGCGCGGGCGCGGCCGTGTTGTTGTTCGTCTGGCGGGGCGCGGGCGTCGGGCTGACGGAGGGGCGCTCGCCGAACTTGCCGGTCTTCTGGAGCGCGGGCCGCTGCGTGCCGTTCGCGTTCTCGTCGGCCGTGCTCACGACGTATGCGTCCGACTTGTCAACGGTGCCGCCGGCGGCGGCCGCGTCGGCGTCAGCCGCGTCGTCGTCACGGTCTTCGTCGGAGACCTCGGCGGCCTTGCGCGGGTCGATGTGCGGGCGCGGCGCCAGCATGTCGTTGGCGAGCATCGGCTGGCTACCCGGCTTCGGCGCGAAGCGCGCGTCGTAGGCGAGGCGGCGGTACACTTCGCCGGCCACGACCGCCGCCTTCGGCCCGCTCATGCCGGAGTTGCGGAGGATGACCGAGACGGCGAGCTTCGGGTCGCCCACGGGGCCGTAGGAGGTGAACAGTCCGAGCTTCGAGCCCTGCCCGGTGCAGGTGCCGGTCTTGCCCGCGATGGTGAAGGGGGCCGCGGCCCGCCGGGCCGTGCCGTAGCTGGTGGCGCCGATCATGCCGGGCAGCACGAGGCGGAGGTTATCCTGCGGGATGTCCACGTCGCGCCTGACCTCGGTCTTGAACTTCACGTTCTCCTCGGGCGTGCGCGGCAGGTGCGGGACGAGGAGCTTGCCGCCGTTGCCGATGGCCGAGGCCATGCGCGCGAGCTGGATGGCGGTGACCTCGATGTCGTCGCCGTGCGAGGACATGTGGTTGACGGCGTAGCCGTCTTTGAAGACGGGGAGCTTGCCGGGGCTTTCGAACGGGTGGTTGATGCCGGTCGGCTCGCCGAGGCCGAGCTTGTGCGCGTACTCCATCATCTTCGAGAAGCCGACCTGGCCGCCGACGCGCTGGAAGTAGCCGTTGTTCGAGTAGGCGAGCGAGTCGGTGAGGTCAAGGCTGAAGCTGGAGGTGCCGATGTTGACGGTCTGGACGGGGTCGATGACGTGCTCGCTCAAGCCGGCGAGACCCGTCACGAGCTTGATCGTCGAGCAGGGCTTGAAGCCGCGGCGCAGGCCCCAGTCCTGGTTGACGACGGTGTAGACCTGCCCCGTCTTCGGGTTCATGACGACGACCGTGCCGGCGTGGTCGCCGAGGGCGTCGAGCGCGGCGCGGCGCACCGACAGGTCTTCGCCGGTCGTCTCGTCGCGCGCGATGGCGGCGGCCGACTCGTCCTTGAGCGCTTGGTCGGCGGCGCGGCGGCGCGCGATGGCGAGCGCGATCAGGCGCGCGCGCTCGGCGGCCTCGCGACGGCGGCGCTCGGCCTCCGCGCGCGCGGCGGCCATCCGCTCGCGCTTCGACATCCTGCGCCAGTCCTTCTTAGAGGCCCTCGCGTCGGCGCGCTCCTCGGCGCGCCCCTTCTTGCCCCTCCGCTCGGCGCGCTCCGACTTCGAGTTCCTCCCCTTGCGCGCCTCGGCCGCGCGCTCGCGCTTCGAAGAGCGCGACTCCTTACGCGCGGAGGCCGTCTCGCGCCCGCCGCGCTTCGACTTGGCGGCGGAATTCGCGGGAGCCTTCTTGGCGGCTGACTTCTTCGAGGCGGCCTGCGCCGACGCGGCGGCGAAGAGCAGGAGGGCGGACAGGGCGAGCGCGACGCGGGGGAATCTGAACTTTGGGGTCATTGAGCCTTCCTCGCTTAAACAGCAAAGCAGAAGAGGCCGAATCAAGGCGCATGAAACGAGGGGCGCCCGACCCGACCGGGTCAAACCGCTAAGATGCACTTAACGACAGTTTTGATTGCGAGATTGTGCGGGCGCGTCGCGCGCCGCCGAGGATGCCGGACTCGAAGTATCGAAAAAGCCATGCCCAAGCCTTTGTCGTCTAAGGTCTCTAGCCAACCTGCAAAACTTCAAGTCTCACCGAGAAGTTAATGGAGAGTGCCTGCTTGCGGTCTCCGGAGGGGTTTGCGCTGGAGACCGTGGCGACTATAACATCTGTCAAAGCCGCAGGGCAACTAACTTCTGCTCGACGTTTGACGAAAGCTCCCGCGGGGCGAACGGGCGGCGTCCGGCGGCGCCGCCTCCAGACGATGGGACTGCCGAGACTCTTTTACAGCTTCCGGACGCGCCTGCTGCTGGTGATGCTGGCGCTGCTCTTCGCCACGCTCGGCGTGCAGTACTACATCGGCCGCGTCCGCTCGCGCCAGCGCGCCATCCTCGTCGCCGGGCAGGAGCAGGCGCTCACCGCCTCCATCGCGCTCGCCAACGAGAGCATCACCTCCGGCAAGTACATGTTCGAGCTGGAGAAGGCGCGCAACAAGTCGCTGCTCGGCGAGCAGGCGGGGCGCATCATTAACCTCCTCGTCGTGCGTGACAGCGACGGGCGCATCGAGGACAGCCTCGACCCGGACTACCGGCCCGAGACTTTGGAGAGCGGCGAGGCGCACTACTACTTCATCTCCGACCCGCAGGTGCAGCTCTACGACTTCGTGGACGCGGGCGAGGCGACGGCGGGCTTCAGGCGGCTGCGGCCGACGCTCCAGCCGACGACGCAGCCCGTCTCGGGTGACCCGCGCACCTTCGCCATCCCGCTCCAGACCGAGCGCGGGCTCGTCTACGTCGTCATCGTGCTCGGGAAGACGCCGATGAGCGACACCTCCTTCTTCGAGACGATGCGGCCGCTGCTCCCGACGCTCTTCATCCTGCTCGTCTCGATGCTCGGGGCGGCCGTCCTCGTCTGGCGCTTCACGCGCCCCTTGAACGAACTCGCGCGCGGGGCGAACCGCGTCGCGAGCGGCGACTTCTCTTTCCACGTCCCCGGCGCCGAACGCAAGGACGAAGTGGGCCGCCTCGCCGCGACCTTCAACGAGATGGTCGAGCAGCTCGGCCGCATGCGCGAGCTTGAGACGCAGTTCAAGCAGGCCGAGCAGTCGGCGATGATCGGCCGGCTCGCCTCGGCCATCGCGCACGAGATACGGAACCCTCTGAACTACATCAACCTCACGCTCGACCACCTGCGCACCTCGCTCGCGCCGAGCGACCCGCAGAAGCGCTCGCTCGTCGAGAAGCTGACGCTCCAGCTCAAGGCCGAGGTCGCGCGCATCAACACGCGCATCACGGAGTTCCTGAAGTACACCCGCCCCGCGAACCTCGACCTCAAGCCGCTCGACCTGCGCGAGACCTTACGCGACGCGCTCTCGATGATCGACGTGCAGGCCGCAGAGATCGGCGTCGAGACGCGCTTCGAGGAGAACGGGGCGGTGCCGCCGGTGCTCGGCGACCGCGAGGCTTTACGTTCGCTCTTCACGAACCTTATCATTAACGGCATGCACGCGATGGAGGGGCGCGGGGGGAGCCTGACGGTCAGCCTCTCGGCGGAGGACGGGCTGGCGCGCGTCCGCGTCTCCGACACGGGCGTCGGCATCGACGCCGAGCACCTGCCGAAAATCTTCGAACCCTACTTCTCGACGAAGGAGACGGGGACGGGACTCGGCCTCGCCATCGCCAAGAAGGCCGTGGACGAGCACGACGGCTCCATCCGCGTCGAGAGCAGGCCCGGCGCCGGCACCACGTTCACGGTCGAGATACCTTTTGAAAGGATGAAGGATGAAGGATGAGGGATGAAGTGTGAGAGGGGAACGGTCTTCCCTTCCGCCTTCATCCTTCCGCCTTCATCCTTGCTCTTCTATGTCACGCAAAAGCATCCTGGTCGTTGACGACGAGAAGTCGCAGCGCGAGATTCTGGAGATGATCCTGTCGGGCGAGGGCTACGATGTGACGACCGCGGCGTCGGGCGAGGCGGCGCTGCGCATCGCGCGCGAGCACCGGTTCGACCTGGCCCTGACCGATCTGAAGATGACGGGCATGGACGGCATCGAGCTTTTGTCGAAGCTCCTCGCCTACGACTCCTCCATCATCGTCATCCTGCTCACCGCCCACGGCTCCATCGACTCGGCGAAGGAGGCGCTCCGGCGCGGCGCGTTCGACTACCTCGAAAAGCCCTTCGAGCGCGAGCAGCTGCTGGAGACCATCCGGCGCGCGCTCTCGAAGCTCGACGCGCTCGACCAGGAGATCATCTCCGCCTCCTCCGAGATGGAGGCCGTCAAGAAGATGATCCTCAAGGTCGCGCGCTCGAACTCGACCGTGCTCATCCGCGGCGAGTCGGGCACGGGCAAGGAGCTCATCGCGCGCGCCATCCACAACCAGAGCCCGCGCGTCGCCGAGATGTTCCAGGCCGTCAACTGCGCCGCCATCAACGAGAACCTGCTGGAGTCCGAACTGTTCGGCCACGAGAAGGGTTCGTTCACCGGCGCGCACGCCGAGAAGAAGGGGCTCTTCGAAATCGCGGACAAGGGGACGCTCTTCCTCGACGAGATCGGCGAGCTCGACGTGTCGATGCAGGCGAAACTGCTGCGCGCGTTGCAGGAGCGCGAGATTCGGCGCGTGGGCGGGACGCGGCCGATCAAGATCGACGTGCGCGTCGTCGCCGCCACCAACCGCGACCTGCGCGCGATGGTCGCGGACGGGCGCTTCCGCGACGACCTCTACTACCGCATCAACGTCCTCTCCATCGACGTGCCACCTTTGCGCGAGCGGCGCGAAGACATCCCCGTCCTCATCGACTTCTTCCTCAAGAAGCACACGCGCAACACGTCGCGCCTCATCAGGGGTCTGACGCCCGACGCGCGCAAGGTCATGCTCGACTACGCGTGGCCCGGCAACGTCCGCCAGCTCGAGTCGGCCATCGAGCGCGCCATCCTGCTCGCCGAGGCCGACTACATCACGGTCGAAGACCTCCCGCTCGAAGTCCGGCAGGAGACGCGGCCCGCGGCCGAGGGCGCCGGCTTCAAGCTCCCCGTGGAGGGCGTCAACTTCGAGGACGTGGAGCGCAACCTCATCCTCCAGGCGATGGAGCGCACCGACTACAACATCACGAAGGCGGCCAAGCTCCTCGGCCTCACCTTCCGCACGCTCCAGTATCGCCTGGAGAAGTTCGGCATCAAGCGCCCCGAACGCCACGGCGCGAGAGACGAAGAAGAAGAGGACGAAGGCGGCGAAGAATAGATGAGAAGAATCCCCCTGCTCCTTCCCCTGCTCGCCTGCGCGCTCCTTTGCGCGACGGACGCGAACGCGCAGACGCGGCCCGCCGCCGGCTTCCGCGGCGACTGGAACTACGCCGTCTTCGCCACGGACAAGTCGGAACTGCCGCCCGCCTACCAGAGCATGTCGCTCGAAGAGGTGCCGCAGTTCGCCATCGACATCACCATCCGGCAGACCGGCAACCGCCTGCGCGCGAAGTGCGGCATCGTGGCGCACTACCTCGCGCGGGTCGAGGACTGCGACTTCACCGCGACCGTGCGGAACGGCGCGGCGCAGTTCCGCCTGACGAGCGGCTTCGGCGGCTCGGCCACCGTCAGGCTCACGCTGTCGGGCGCGGGCTTGCGCTGGCAGACCGTCAGGCGCACGGGCGTCAGCTACTACCCCGAGGACGTGACGCTCCGCCGGCTCAAGCCCGGCGAGACGCCGCCCTACTTCGAGCGGACGGACGCGCGCTGAAGCGCCGCAAGCGGCGGCCGCCCCATCCGTTCTTAGACCGTCTTCAAAATCCGAAGCCCCGAAAGGCATCCTTATGAAACTGCTGACGACGACCCTCCTCATGCTCGCGCTCGCGGCCGCGGCCGGCTGCGGCGGCGGCTCCGAGCGCTCCGCCCAGCTTGCTTCCGCGCCGAGCGGCTCGGCCGCACAGTCACAGACTGCGGACTCCGCGGCGGGCGGCGGAACCAACGACGGCATCATGAAGACCGTCTCGCTCGAACGGACGGAAGACCCCGCCACGCCGCAGCCACAGCAGGGTCAGAACGCCGCCCCCGTCGAGCGCAAGGTCATTCGAAACGCGACCCTCACGCTCGAAGTCGAGCAGCCCTCGAAGGCCATGCAGCGCGTCGCCTCCATCGCGGAGTCGCGCGGCGGCTTCGTCGTCACCTCCGATTCGCGCCAGCAGACGGCCGCCAGGGGCGAGCGCCCCTACGAAATCATCACCGTCGAGCTGCGGGTGCCCGCGGCGCAGTTCGACGCGGCGCTCGCGGACATACGCGCCGCGGCCGGCAGCGTCACCGCGCAGAAGATCACGGGCAAGGACGTGACCGAGGAGTACATCGACCTCGAAGCGCGCCTGCGCACGCAGCGCGCGCTCGAAGACCAGCTCATGCAGATTATGAAGGGCGCGCACGAGGTCTCGGACGCCATCAGCGTCCAGAAGGAGCTGACGAACGTCCGCACGGAGATCGAGCGCGTCGAGGGGCGCCGGCGCTTCCTCGAAAACCAGGCGAGCCTCTCGACCATCAGCGTCACGCTCGAACCGCCCGCGACGCTCATCGGCACGAAGGGCCTGTTCGGCGGCGTCGGCGCGGCCTTCCGCGACGGCGTGGAGATGGGGGCCGACGTCACGCTCTTCTTCGTCCGCGCGTTCCTCGCCCTGCTGCCCGTCGTCATCTTCCTGGGCGTGCCGGGCTTCTTCCTCTTCCGTTATCTCCTGCGACGCCTGCGCGCGCGGCCCATGCCCCCCGCGCCGCACTACCAGCCACAGCCGCCGCCGCAAGACTTCCAACAGCCCCCGTCGGCCGTGTGAGACGCGCAGACGTTTGAGATAAACTCCGAGCCATGCGACGACAGAACCTTCTAACGAGCATCCTTCTCATTCTGCCCCTCGCCCTCGCCTCCTGCGGCGGCGGGGGGCAGTCGAACTCAAACGGCGTCGCCGCCTCGACGCCAGGCCCCGCCGCGACGGCGCAGCCTAAGCCTGCGAACACGCCGCAGGCGCAGCCCGTCACCGCCACGGTCGAGGAGGTGAAACTCGACGCGGGCGGCACGGGCGAGGCGAGCGTCCGGCTCGACATCGCGCAGGGCTTCCACACGCACGCCAACCCGGCCTCGGACAAGTTCTACATCCCGACCGAGCTGCGCGCCGAAGCTTCGGAGGGCATCACGCCCGGCAAGCCCGTCTACCCGGCGGGCAAGCCGCTCAAGCTCGAGTTCTCCGACAAGCCGCTCTCGCTCTACGAGGGCAGCGTCCTTATCAAGCTCCCCCTGCGCGCCGACAAGACGGCGGCGAAGGGCCGCCACACGCTCCACGCCAAGCTCCGCGTCCAGCACTGCAACGACACGCAGTGCTACCCCCCGCACGACATAGACGCGCCCGTCCCCGTCACCGTCAACTGAGAGGGAGAGGGCGTGAGGGATGGGCAAGGGGGGATTCGAATTCGCGCGCGCGTGGAAGCTCCTCGCCGGCGCGTTCGCTGCGGCGACGCCGGCGCTGCTCTACCTGCGCCACACCGAGGCGGCCTTCGTCACGGCCGCGCTCGCCGCCTCGGCCTGGTTCCTCAACCTGCGGACGGGCATCAAGCGCAGGCACGACCTCGTCAAAGACGGCCCGCGCAACTGGCGCCCCCGCGCCGAAGTCGAAGCTCGTCACCGAGAAGAAGACGAGGAAGAATGATAGGAAGGAGTTAACCACAGAGGCACAGAGGCACAGCTTAAAGCAATAACTCAACAAGCTGTGCCTCTGTGCCTCTGTGGTTAAGTTCAGTGAATCCTACTTTAGAGGAATGACAACTGTGCGTCTTCGCTTGCGGATTCTTCGGCGGGGCGGCGCTTAGACTTTGTTTCGGCGCCGTCGAGGGCGCGGCAGACGGCCTTGAGGTTGAAGCGGAGCAGGCGCGGGGTGAGCCGCACGCACGGGATGCGCCCCTCGCGCGCCAGGCGGCGCACGGTCGATTCGCTCACCTGCAAGACCTCGGCGAGCTGGCGCGACGTCAGGAACTCTTCGCGCGCCTCTTCCCTGTTCGGGTGCGCGTCCTTCACTTCTACTTCCTGGGTCTGAAAGAGAGCGCGACGCGGTAGATGGCCGCGCCGTCGACGTTGACCTCTTCGCTGACCGCCTCGGCCCCGTCGGCCTTCGCCGTCAGGCGGTAGCGCCCGTGCTCGGGCGAGAGCCGGAAGGCGAACGACCCCGTCGAGTTCGAGACGCGGTCGTCCAGCTTCTTCACCGAGCCGTCCGCCTCGACCCGCGACAGCTCGACCTTCGCGCCGCCCACGCTGTGGCCGCCGGCGTCGAAGACGCTCCCGCGGATGTGCGCGATGGCCCCGTCGTCCACGGGCAGGTAGAGCCTGTCCTTCAGCGAGACGGTTCGGCCTGCGCGCACCTCCACGCCCTCCATCCGCCCGACCTCCAACCCCACCTTGCGCAGCGTCAGGCCGTACGTGCCGGGCGCGAGTCCTTCGAACTCGAACTCGCCCTTTTGATTTGTCTCGTGCCGCGCGACCTCTTCGTCGCCGCGGCGGACGGTGACGGCCACGCCGCCGGGCGTCGAGCCGGGGGCGACCTTCACGCGGCCGACGATGTTGCCGGTGGTCGGCTGCTCCTGCTGCTTCTGCTTCTTCTTCTGCGCCGAAGCGGGCGCGGCGGCCGTCAGCACGAACAGAGCCGCGCAGGCGACCGCCAGAAATTTTCTTCCGGACATCTTCACGTCTGTCTTCCTCGAAACGCCCGCGCGCATCCGAGCGCGGCGCGGATTATAACACGCACTCACGGGTTGGTTGATGCGGCGCGGGTGTGGGCTGTTGCCAACGCTCTGGCGCAGTCGCGCGCCGCGACGTATAATCCGCGCACCGGCCACTCCTCAGGCCGCGTGTCGGACGCCGTCGTTTATACCGTTTTATGTCAGGACACAAGCTCTTCATCCCAGCGCTCGCCGCGTCGATACTCGCCTGCCTCTTCGCCGCCGTGCCGACGGCACAGGTGCAGCCACAGCAGCGCCCCCAGCCCACGCCGGAGCCAGTCGAGCTGGGCGAGGACGACGTGCTCAAGATCGACACAGACCTCGTGCTCGTGGACGTGACGGTGACCGACGCGGAGGGGCGCGCGGTGAAGGGCCTGAAGCCGGACGACTTCAAGCTCTACGAGGACGGCGAGGAGCGGCCCGTGGCCTTCCTCAACGTCGAGCGGCGCGCGGGCGCGGAGCGGCCCGTGGCCGTCGTCTTCGCGGTGGACGTCTCGGGCAGCATGACGCCCGAGGAGATGGAGCGCCTGCGGACGGCGATGACGGCCTTCTCGGAAAAACTCTCGAACCGCCCGGCCTCGTTCGCCCTGATGAGCTTCGGCATGAACGCGCACGTCGTGCAGAGTTTTACGAGCGACCCGCGCAAGCTCGAGAAGGCACTGGGCAAGCTCGCGCGCGAGACGAACGGCCTCTCGACCCACGCCTACGACGCGGTGGACGACGCGGTGCGCCTGCTCCAGCGCAACGCCCCGCGCACGCTCGACCGGCGCATCTTGAAGAGGGCCGTGGTGGTCGTCACCGACGGCTTCCCCGTCGGCGACACCGTCCACCCTTCGACCGTCATCGAGCGCGCCAACCAGGCCGAGGTGAGCGTCTACACGGTGACGCTCCCCTCCTACACGCGTCTGCTCGCCTCGAACGCCCCGGAGCGCGCGCCGCTCCCGACGCCGCTCGACGTGTCGGGGCTGGTGGAGAAGACCGGCGGGACGAACTTCTACGCCACGGCGAAGGACTACGACCCGCTCTTCAAGGCTTTGGCCGAAGAGGTGACCTCGACCTACGTGCTCGCCTTCTACCCGCCCGAAGAAAAAAGGCGCGACGGGCGCCTCCACACCATCCGCGTGGAAGGCCCGCGCGGCCTCTCCGTCCGCCAGAACCGCGCGAGCTATCAGAGCCGTGATAAGTGATGAGTGATAAGTGATAAGAAACTGCTTTCTCTTATCACTTATCACTCATCACTTATCACCTTCTTCTAGTATTCGTCGTCGTCCTCGTCGTCCTTGTAGTCGTCTTCGTCGAGGTCTTCTTCGGCGATGTCGAGTTCGACGGGGTCGAGACCGACGATCTCCAACTCGGTTGCGCACTCGTCGCAGGTGACCGTGTCGCCCTTGTCGGCGTCGAGGTCAACGTGGACTTCGGCTTCGCAGTCAGGACAGGTTCCTACCGGCACTGTTCCTTCCTCCAGGTTTCGTCTAGACGGGAGGCACGCCCGACCTGACTGGGAGAGTACCCCGCGCCCGCAGCTCTGAATCTCCGCCGACAATCTAACCGCGCCCGCGCGTTTTTGCAATACCCTTTCTCCCGCGTCCGCTCCCGTACCACCCTTAGCCTTTTGCCGCCCCTTTTCTTTACAATCGCGGCGCAGACCTCATTAAAACTTCAGAGAGGGGTAAGGGAGATGCAACTGTACGCCGCCACGTCTCAACAGTTCATCCTCGACACGGTCGAGAACCGCATAGCCGAAAAACTCAAAGCCTCCTTCTTCCAGCATTACCGCTTCAACCCGTCGCCGGGCGAAATCCGCTCCTGGCAGAATTCGCTCTCGAAGATGTGCAACGTCCTCCAGTACGCCTCCCTCTCCGACCACGGGGTCATCCTGGAGTATCAACTCCCGATGTCCTCCAAGCGCCTGGACTGCATGGTCACGGGCGTCGATGCCGGCCGCAGGCTCAATGCCGTCATCGTCGAGTTGAAGCAGTGGGACGCCGTCGGCCCGAGCGAGGTCGAGGACTGCGTCATCACCGCCGTGGGCGGCGCCCCGCGCGAAGTCTTACACCCCTCGCGCCAGGTCGGGAACTACCAGGAATACCTGGAAGACTGCTACCCGGTTTTTCATTCGGGCGAAGTCGCGCTGAGCTCGTGCAGCTACCTGCATAATTTTCAGTACCACGCCGGCAGCCCGCTCTTCGACGCGCGCCACCGCGACCTCCTGAGCCGGTACCCGCTGTTCACCGGCGACCAGACGCAGGCTCTGGCCGACTTCATGTCCGGGAGCGTCGGCGGCGGGCGCGGGCAGGAGGTCATGAAGACCGTCCTGCGGAGCAAGTACAAGGCGAGCAAGAAGCTCCTCGAACACACGAGCCGGATCATCAAGAGCCAGAAGGTCTACGTGCTGCTCGACGAGCAGCAGGTCGTCTTCAACTCCGTCCTCCACCAGGCCGCGAAGAGTTTCCACGAGAAGAACAAGGTCGTGGTCTTAATCAAGGGCGGGCCGGGGACGGGCAAGTCGGTCATCGCGATGAATCTGGTCGCCGAGCTCTGCGCGCAGAACTACAACGCCCAGCACGCGACCGGCTCCCGCGCGTTCACCGAGAACATCAAGAAGGTCGTCGGGAACCGCGCGGGCGTCCAGTTCAAATACTTCAACAGCTACCCGACGGCCGGGAGGGACGAGATCGACGTTCTGGTTCTGGACGAGGCGCACCGGCTCCGCCCCTCCAGCCACAACCGGTTCACCCCACGAAGCGCCCGGAGCGAGCTGAGTCAGACCGAAGAACTGATTCACGCGGCGAAGGTGTCGGTCTTCTTCATCGACGACCTGCAGGTGGTGCGCCCGGGCGAGGTCGGGAGTTCGGAGCTGATCCGCGCGGCGGCCTCGAAGGCGGGGGCCGCGCTTCGCGAGTACGAGCTGGAGGCCCAGTTCAGGTGTAACGGGTCTGACGGCTTCATCAACTGGGTCGACAACACCCTCGGGATAAGGAGGACGGCCAACACGCTCTGGGACACGAACGACCCCTTCGAGTTCAGAATCGCGGAGTCCGTGCAGGAGCTGGAGCGCTCGATCAGGGAGAGACAACAGGAGGGTTTCAGCGCGCGGCTGGCCGCGGGCTTCTGCTGGCCGTGGTCATACCCGGACGGCCAGGGCCGGCTTCCGAACGACGTCACCGTGGGCGGATGGTCTATGCCCTGGAACGCCAGGCCCGACAGCCGCAAGCTCGCCAAGGGCATCCCCAAATCTCACTACTGGGCCTCAGACCCTAACGGCATCGACCAGGTGGGGTGCGTCTACACGGCCCAGGGTTTCGAGTTCGACTACGTGGGCGTCATCTTCGGGCTCGACCTCAGGTACGACCCGAAGGGCGGGACGTGGGTCGGCGACAAGACGCAGTCCCACGACGCCGTGGTCAAAAAGTCGAAGGAGTTGTTCGTGCCCCTCGTCAAGAACACCTACAGGGTTCTGCTCACACGGGGCATGAAGGGCTGCTACGTCTACTTCATGGACGAGGCCACGCGCAACTTCTTCCGCAGTCGCGTCGAGTAAACGGAAGGGAGACGCGGCCGGCCGTTACCTCTACAGCAGGCCCGCGCGGGATGTCTATGACGACGGTGCGTCCGTCGTACTTTTCGTCGGTGCCGCCCAAGCGGAGTTAGCACAACCCCGCAGGGGACATTTAAAGAAGCTCATAACGCGGGCGAGGCGCCGGGTCAGTTCGGGGCGGGCGGTGTGGGTTCGAGCCGTTTGCGGGCCTCGGCGGCTTCGGGGCTGCGCGGGTGTTTGCGGAGGATTTCGCGGAAGGCGGCGCCGTCGTAGCGGTAGCTTTTGGAGGTGGCGTCGAAGTCGAAGACGACGCCGAGGCGGCGGTAGCGGTCGAGGCCGTGGTTAGTGCAAATGGCAAAAAGATAGGCGCTGAAGGTCAAGACTAGCCATCTGCTTTCACCACGGAGGGTAAGAAGAAAAGGCGGACAAGTCACCTTGTCCGCCCTGCACTCATATACGTAGGTTGTAGTGAGGCGCCACCCGACGGGTCTACCAGCAGCCGGCGTAACTTACGTCTACGATGTTCCAAGTCTTGCCGCCGTCCCACGACTCCATATAAACCCAATAGTAAGGGGTGCAGTAGCCGCCATCGAAACCACCGCCCGCGTCACCACCGCCGCCGGAGCCGCCGCCGCCGGAGTAGCCCCTGCACGTGCACAGGTTCGGGTCCCAGAAGTCGCAACTGCTGTCGATGGGTGGGGAGCAGGCCGGATAGTTCACCGTCTGCAACCTGTTGTTGTCGCAGTCGGTCGGAATCGTCGAGCGCCCGTACGCCCGGTTGAAGTTCGCCGGCGTGGGCGGGTTGACGACGACCGGTGTCATCACCGACGACTGAGGCGTACAGCCGCTCCCGGTGCAGTGCCCGAGCCCCATCGGGTGCCCGATCTCGTGCACCATGGTTTCGAGCACGGCGTCGTAGTTAGTCATGCTCGGGTCGAGCCGGATGCCGCCGTACGACGTGTAGCCGTTATTTGGGTCAGTAATGTAGGTTGTCTGAGCCCTGACTTGGCTCCCCGACTCCGGGTCGATAAGGTTGCTGCCGGGGCTGACGATGAGGTAGTTGCCGACGCCGCTGGTCGGGCGCGTCGTCGTGAATTCGTATGTGACGTGGGAGTTGTTCGCGAAGCTGTTGCTGGCGGCGTTCCAGTTTCGGAACGCCTGCTCGGTGGCGGTGCGCGCGTCGCCGGTGATGGCCGGGTCGATGAAGACGCGCACCGTCGTCCCCTTCTCCCAGCCGTTGCCCTGGACGGTCGCCCCGCCGTTCTCTGGGCACTGCCCGAAGGCCGTAGTCTGAGAGAAGTGAGTTAAGCCGAGGAAGAATGTGAGGGCGAGGAGTTTGGGAAGGTTTCTGAGTCTCACCGCCCCCCTCCCCTCACCGCGGCGATTACTTCCTTCTTGAACTCCTGCGCGTCCTTCCCCGTGTGCTTGTCGTAGGGCGAGTCGCCCCTCCCGGCGCCGTACGTCCGCGCGCCGTCGAGCGCGACGATCTTGTTACCGCGCATCTCGTAGGCAGTCAGGATGCGATAGTCGCCGTCGCCCATCTGCTTCAGGAAGAAGATGTACTTGCCGCCCTTCGACGGGGAGCCATGTCCCACAACCTTGTAGCGAACGAGCTGGCCCGAGGGAAAACGAACCCGCCCGCCGAAACGCTCGGCGGCAATCTCGTCGTGCTTCTGCACGGGCGCTGAGGACTTGATCACGTCGCTGACCGAGATGGTGAACTCCGAGTAGACACCGGTTCCGTCGTCAGAGAGGAAAGCGTTGGCGTCCTTCACGTCGCCTTCGACGATGAGGTCGCTCATCTCCACCGGCATGTCGGAAACAAGACCTTCCGAAACGAGGTTGAAGTCGCCAGAGGGGGAGGTGTCTTCGATCCGCCCGTCCTGAATGTGGTCGAACTTCTTGCTCTTCTTCCGGCGCTTCTCGTCTACGGGCTTGTTCTTTGCCGCGGCCAGATCGACTATCGGCGCCGAGGCGTCGTCCAGCTCTTTTTCCGTGGGCTGCTGACCGGTCCGCGCCGCGTCCTGCTGCCTCAAGACCTTCAGCGTCCGGGGTTTCTGTTGCGCCTTCCCGGGAAGCAGCGTGGCAGACAGGGTGATGGCAGACGTAATGGCTACGAGTGCTACGAGCCAGTACACCTTTCGCACATTTTTACGCATTGTGTATTTCTCCCTAAATCGTGGTGATGGCCGGTGAAGTTAAGGGTTGGCCGCGGTGAAACACGGCCGGGGCTAACGTCGCTGTGGGCCTTTGATGGCACAGGACGGGGGCCGGTTGCCAACCTCTCCGGCCAATTTACTGCGTGGCACGCGGGAGCGGAAGCGCGTCCAGCCGTCTGCGCGCCTCGGCGGCTTCGGGGCTGCGCGGGTGGCGGCGGAGGATTTCGCGGAAGGCGGCGCCGTCGTAGCGGTAAGTTTTAGACGCGGCGTCGAAGTCGAAGACGACGCCGAGGCGGCGGTAGCGGTCGAGCCCGTGGTTAGTGCAAATGGCAAAAAGAGAGGCGTTGAAGGTTACGACCAGCCACTTGCTTTCGACGCAACGAGTAAGAAGATTTTGGAAGATGCCTCCCGGCAGCTAAATCTTGAGAATAAAGGCAAAAATGTTGTTGACTTAGCTTCTATGCGGACTATAATCCTGCCGCCTTTGGATTCGTCTCACGCTATCTTTACAGCGTTTCAGCGAAGATCGGGCATTTAATTCGTCCACCTTCTCCATCTTGCTCTTGATCAAATCTTGAAGCGGAGGGCTACCCTCACGATGTCCGATGGTCATGTACACACCTATATTTTTCGAGGCGTTAAGTATGCGTTTACGTCAGCCTGTGCGATATTTGCGGGCTATTTAATTCAAAATAAATATCTTGCACAGGATGGTCTTGCGCTGAATGAATTATTAATCCTTGCCATCCCAGTATCGACTTCGGTTTTCTTCTTCACTTGTTACGCCAACCGTTTCCACGCCAAAGACTCTTACTTAAAACCGCGCGGTGTGCTACAAGCTGCCTTCCAGAAAGAAGCTTTAATCACCTTCCCTTTTATTGAGATTCCGGTGATCGGAGTTATTCTTCTGCTCATATCGAGGTACGAGCCCCTCCCTGGCAAACTCCTTATCGCATTTTCTCTTTACGGCGGCCTGTTCGTCCTTTATGGGATTTTCTTAACTCGTTACCGTACGCCTGAAGGGACGCTTCCGCTTGTTCGTCATCAACTGGTTTGGCCCGTAGTGCTTTCAATCGCGATTGGCCTGTATTCGGGTATCAGTTTTTCAGACTTGAGGGCTTCACTAGCGCCCCTTTTGCCGGTTGGCATAATCCTCTTACTTTATCTCGCCTCGGTCGTTTTCAAATGGAGTAAGAAACTTTTTGTCAGAACAACTTTACTGTCGTCGCTGGTTATCACGGTTTTCGTTGTCCTGACTTTGATAGGCATCATCCCCATACCGGCATGGTTGACGCAGTATTTTTCCTCAATCCTCTTTTGCGTGGCAGCGTCGGCATATCTCGCAGTGTTCGAGGCGTGGAAGATCACTGCTGATATTGCCGATGTAGAGGAGGAGAATAAGGGGGCAATTAAGCCTGACGACCAAGCCGATACGCAAGCAAGTAAATCTTCCCAGTATGCGGTGGCGACTCTAACTGCCCTGATGGGTTCTATATGGGTTCTTCCGTTTTATTTTATCTTTAGCGATTTCGGCACGGTCTTTCTTGTCAGCTTTGTCGTTCATGCTTTCGGCTCCTTTGTCTTCTGGTTTTACTTCGGAAGAGATAAGTATCTTCTGACTTTTCCTTGGTCACTGATCAAGAGTATTGCCGGGCTCGTTTTTCTAGGCATCCTTGTCGTCTCCACCTTCTTCAAGCAGCACATATCCGTGCCTTTCATGAAAGGTTTTGCTAGTTGGACGGGATTGTCCATTGTCCTCTTTTTCGCAGCATACCCCGTAACTAATCTAGGCCGCGAGCTAAATCGGCTGAGGAAGAGGAGCAAAAAAGATGGGCGGCCAATAACCTTCCGACTGCTGGGGAATAGGGTCAATTTCACTCGGCTACTATGCTTGCTATGCGTAGCATCCTGCTTCATAATGACCGCTCTCTTACAAGCAATCGACGAAACTTCGCGAGTTTTTTTCAAGGCGGAACTCGCTTTTCAGGTGTACTGGGGCTGCATATTTTTCTGCTTCGTATTTGAGATTCTTCATTTCTTCGACCGGACACCGACTATGGCACCTCTTCTCAGATCACTTGTTGGTCTTTTGTTGGTGATTCGAGTAATCACTTCATTAGTGATTGCGGCCATCGTAGTCCTGCCGTCGGTAGGTGAGGGGGTGGAGATAGGTAAAGCCGTTATGATGGCACTCCCCTTCTTCTTAGCAGCCGCTGGGGGATTCGCATTAAACGACTATTACGATGTAGCCAAAGATGTAATTAATAAACCTTATCGAGCTATCCCTAGCAAGAGGTTAGGTTCGCGTGCGGTATTAGCCACTGGGGTACTGTTGATAGCAGCGGCCCTTTTAGTAGCATTTTACGTGTCCGGCAGTAAGGTCGAGCTAATTATGTATTGCTCATCCATCGCCGGAGTTTCTCTTTATAATCTTTTCGTTAAGCATCTTACTCTGTCAAAGAATTTCTTAACCTCCGCCATCTCCACGTTACCGGTTCTGTATGTCGTCGTAGTCCTTCAATATCCTTCTATCTACCTCCTCATACCTGCCGCCACTTCTATGTTTTTACTCGGAAGAGAGTGGTTGATGGATATTCGGGACATAAAGGGTGACCGCTCAGACGGGATAAGAACGCTCCCGATGATTATCGGCGCTGGTTTGACCGCCAAGATCAGTTTTTGTGCTTTAATTTTAAGTGCCTTTATTCTCCTGCCTTTCGCCGTCTCTACTTGGTCCGCAGGGAACTTCCTACTGCTCGGAGTGTTGCTGCTATCAACAGTCCTTCTTGCGTCGCTTTGGTCTTACGATGCGGGTAAGCACCGTAGAGCGATTGTCTTAGGTCTTTGGCTTCCGATGAGTTGTGGAATTCTGATGCTATTACGGTGAACATCTAACAGCAGTCGGGGATTAGGGTCCTATATTGATCTTAATATCGATGCTCAGTTGCGCCTCCGACTACGACCAAGCCGTCGGCTGATTTACACCCCTCTTCAACTTCTCCGCGTACCCACTCGTGCCTCTTGTGAGAACTGGCGAATGGCCTGACCGCGAGCGGCAGCCATTTACCTCTGCCCGGTCTCCTCCATTTCAGCACCTATATACGCACTACCACGGTGCGATGCTAACGCTTCGATATGTAGAGTTTAGTCAGTCTCTTGGCTAGACATAGGCGTTTGGCATTTCCTGCGTGGCGTCATTTGATTACTGTCAGCCGTGGAAATCTCCAACAAACAAAGTAAGTGGATATGGCTATTCCGGCACATATCAACAGCATGCAGGTGTCTTGGTTTACTGAGTTATCGCTCCGCGTTATCACTAGGTATCGTCATGCGGTCGAAAGAATCGCAGCCCGGTTAATACCAATATGACACTCGCTTTACGTAAAAAGCTTGACATGTTCCAGGACTCTGTACAGAATCTCGCGACTGCTTCTTATCAAGCTCCTTACATCTTAATCGGTACGTGACTCAGCTTAACCTCAAACTATGTCAGGTCACACTCCCACGATAGCGCCGCCCGAGGGTAAGTCGCCGACTCAATCTTTCTTTTCGTGGCTTCGCTCCCACACCTACCTATTTATAGGCTACGCGATAACCATCGCCTCATCGGTGATTTTTGTCTGCTCGCTGATCTATTACAGCTTCCACACGGAGCACCTACTCGGTAGATTCATAACACCGTCCTTAGTGCAGGAAATTATTTATTGGGCGCACCTCGCCTTTATCATTTATTGCATCGTCTATCTGCTGTTGGTGATTAACATCAACGGCGTGGAGAAAGACAGAGTGAGCGAGGCGCGGGGCGTTATTTTCGGCGGGGCTGTCGGGAGCCGTATGGTGTCACTTCATAGATGCCAAATCCTCCTGAAAGAGTTCAAAATCTATTTCATTCTGTTTTGGGTAAGCATGTTCGCCCTATACGTCGCATTCATCATCGGGGCGCATCAGGTGAAAGAAGATAAAGAGAAGTATGTCGCCGCCTTTGCCCCACACGGCAACATGGTGGGCAAAGTTTCGCGCGTGGAAGAGCCGGGGCATGACAAGGAGAACGTTCCGGTCAATATCTCTGAGTTCAGGATAAATGTGACGCCGGTTCACGTTGAAAAAGGCATATCCCAGACCGAGAAAGAGAAATCACCTCCCGTCCCGGAGCAACGGGAAGAATCTGGCGAAAAATATGTTGCCACACTTTCCCTGCACAAGGATATTGAGGGCGACGCCTCACACGGGGAGGGGGCTGGGAGCACTGAAACACCGGGGAAGGTCGCAGTAGTAAACGTTTCAGAATTCAAGTTAGATGTGAAGCCCGCCGGGGTTGATGGAGGGACCTCTCACGCCGGGAAAGACGAATCCGCCCCTAGCAGTGAAGACAAACCGATCCCAGCACAGTATGAGCAGGTCAAACCGTTCGTGACCAAAGACTGGGGGGTGGCTTTCAACCACATGCTCCCAGAATTTTTTCCCTTCGCGCTTAACACCACGAGCCTGCTGTTTATTTTCTGGTGCCTGTCCATCCTGTATCTGCCCTATCAGACCATAAAGGAGAGGCTACGCCACAGGAGGCTCCTTTACCTGTCGTTCTTTATCGTCGTCATAATAATCGTCTCCTACCCGCTGTTGTTTAACCTTGCCAAGAGTAACGGGGAATTTACGCAGGAAAGTCTTCTCGAACACATGACGGCATTCAACGCCGTGAGCGGCACCCTCAATGCGGTGGTACTCGCTCTTTTGATCGCGCGCCTGGACAGCAAGTTGATCGGCCTTCCGTCATGGCTCGTGAGCATTTTGTATCTTTACGCCGCTGTCCAGCCTTTATTCGTGGTCTTCTCTCAGCCCGGACTGATGAATGAAATCATCAAGACGTTCGTCCTGCTGTTCGTGTTCATCTTAAAAGTCTATTTCTTCCTCATCATCATCTACGCTATGCAAAGCGGGAGGATGCTTAACTATCTGTTCTGCTTCCCGACCCTGAACCACCGCCTCAGAGCGCTGTTCGACAACCACTTTGAGATCATGATTCAGGAGAAGAACGCCAGTTCGGTTAACTTCACCATCACGAAGAATCATGCCCCCGTCTATAAGGCCCATCATGACTTTCCCAGCCGGGAAAAGTGTGTCGCCCAGATTAACCAGCTAAAACAATTGATGACCCAACGGGATCGTTACAACATCAACCCTTTCGGCGGCATCCTCACCGTGGAAATCACGGAGGGTGAAAATCTCTACTGCTTAAGTGTTCCCCAGCACTCGACGGATGACGCACATGAGTTAATAACGGAATCAATGGACTACATACCCTATTGCAGGTTGAACATAACCCAGTAGTGAGGAAGATTCCTTCTGGCGCGAACGCGACTTTTCAAACGGACAGGGTTTAATCGCTTGCCCCGAGTGTTGCACCGTTCCTGCACCGAGCTTAAATTTCAGAACGGTTCGTATATATGGTGAGGTACGCCGCGGCTGTCGCAGGATGCCCGGCGCATACCTGACAAAGCCCCTTCGCATAAGTTCCCCTCTTCCTGTGACCCTGCTATGGTGAACCATCGCAAAGGCTCAAGACAATCCCGTCCTCATCCGGGCAAAGGGTCTGGTACTTCATCGTCCGCAGGGCTCGCCGCCCAGATGGGCGCTGCTTTCTCGGAGTCCTGTCTCAGGCGAGCCGAATTGGCTCTCGCAACAGGAGACGGTGCGCTCGCATGGCAGTGGATTGAGCGGGTGCCCGAAGAGCAACGGCCGAAGGCAACCTTGGCGGCGATACATTATCGGCTCGGCAAGGAGGCGGCTGCGCGCGCGGACTGGACTCTGTTCGAGCGGGAGCTGGCTCTGGCTGTTAGGGAGCAGCCTGCCCCGCTCTACCAGCAACGCCTCGCGCTCGCCCGCCGCCGGCAGATGCATATAAACGATGCAACGTGGCGTAGCGTTCGCGCCGGAGTCGATCCCGCCGCAAGGTTAAGAAACAACACTCTATCCCCTCTCATAACAGAGGTCTGGGCTTGCGGGGCTTACTACTCGCGCGGGACATTTAGCGGTAGGCCGTGGAGCAGGATGCTTAGGAGCGCCAAACACCCACCGGAGGCAGATGATGAGCGGGCGGCAGTCATCAGTGTCGTCACGGGCTTCTTCTGTAGGTTCATTCTTGAGCACACCTCGCTGCTCTCACAAATAGATGCGGTCGTGTCCATACCGGCCAACCCAGCGCGGTATAACGCCCGGCGGATGAGCCTGCCCGATGAATTAGCGCGAGCTGTCGAGAGACAGCTCACCGTTCCTTTCGTTTTCACGGCACTGACGTACAAGGCAGGTGCGGAACTTGATCTCCGGGGTCTGAGCCGTGCGGAGAGATACCGTGCCGTGAGGGGTTCGATGGGCGCTGGTGATTTAGGATTGGCTGCCGGCCGCAAGGTGCTCGTCGTGGACGACGTGATCACGTCCGGTGCCACACTGAGCGAAGCGGCTCGGCTGTTGCGGGACGCTGGGGTGTCCGACGTATACGGGATGACTATATGCCACACCGAGGGCTGACTTCCCCCGCGGGCCATTGGTGACATGACTCACGCCCGAAGATTGCCCTCTTTCCTCACCACCGCTTTGACAATCATCTGCCCCGCGGTCGCCGCAGTAGCCTCACATTCAGGATGGGCCTCCTGTATCCGGCGTAACGCGCAGCGCAAAGTAGTGCCCTCTGTACAAACGTCGTCAACTATAAGAGGCCGCACGAAATTCCTTACCCTATCAGACACCTCCAAGGCTCCCATGTACATGTCCTCGAACTCGCGTCTGGTGTATCTGCTATTCATAAGGCGGCGCTTGGAAATTGACCTGTTGAGCGACAACACCTCTGCCACACGTACGCCCAACAGTTTCGCCAGTTCTCGCGAGAGGAGCCGTGTCCTGTGTATCTCCCCGGCCTTATCCTTATCCGGGGATAACGGGATCGGGATAACACTGTCGAAGTCCAGGACTTTACGCTTACATAGGGCGCTGTAAATGCCCAGCGCGAGGGGGTAGGCTAGGGACTCTTCGCCTGTCTTGAAGCGATAGAACAGCTCAGATGTCTGCCGCACCGGCTCTGCGATGTCGCCGTACAGGTAGCAGCGGCTCGGTATTACCCAGTATGCGGGCGCGAAGGTCCTGTACTCAGTGGGAAGACGGGCCGGCCAGCCACAGGCACTTCTCGTGATTAGGGGTAGCCGCTGCCACGTCAAACACGCCTCACACTGACGCCGACGACAACTTTCGGCCACCGTGTCAACGGAGCAGTCAGGCGGCACGACCCACTCACGCGGCAAGAGAAAGACCTGGACGTTTCGTGTCCTGACGGCCTCGGCTACTCTGCGTGTGGTTGCTGCGTCGGTGAGGGGCCGATCTGTTCTATATTCACGGGTGCGGATGAACACATTCTGCTCATCCACGTCGATCTTACTGACAATGCCTTTAACGTAGACCCCGTGCGCGAACCTGTGGGGGCCGTGAAAGTAGACCCAGACTTCGTTGCCGACATCGACTACGTCGATGTACCGCCGCCACCCCAGCCTCAACTGAGAGCCGGAGAGGAGGCGCTGCGGTATCCTTCCCGGCGTGAAACCGTTATACCCACTGTAGATTTTGTAGAGGAACTTCATAAGTCGAGCACATCGGAGAAACGGTCGAGTACCGCGTCTGCATCCACGGGGCGCCCGTCGCAGTAGCCGTACGACGCCCAAGCGAACGAGACATCTGCCCTGCGGGCGGCCTGCGCATCGCTAGGCATGTCACCGACGTAGTACACCACTTCACCCGGCTCTAAGCGTAGCTCACTAACTGCGTTGATTATGCCTGTCGGGCTTGGCTTCCTCGCAGCGTAGACGGCTGTGCTGAGGTAGGGCATAACCCTCAGTTCGACGAGCAACGATCCGGCCAACCACTTCGGCAGGCTCGTCACCACACCGATTTGCGCGCCCCTCTGGCGAAGATTGTCAAGGGTTTTAAGAACGTCCGGGTAAAACTGTAATTCTCCTAGTGAGTCCCGGCACAGTCGTGAAAAGCTCGTGTCGGTCAAGCCGCACCCTCTAGCTAACCTGACGGCGTTCTCTCCCGCGCGTAGTCGCGCCACCGCCACGTCGCGTGTGATCCCTAAGCGACTGTGGAGCGCCGCGGCGTAACAGGGATAGCTGTCCCAGACAGTTCCGTCTAAATCGAAGAGGAGAGCTGATGCAGCCATCGTTTGTAGGCGGTGAGGTCGGAGATGCCGCTAGGGAAAATTTCATCGCCGGGCTTCTTCTCTTCCGCGATTAACTTATTGCCGGATGTATCGTCGGAGCCGTCCTCGGCGAAGGTGGCGACCGGCTTGTGCTGCTCGCGCGAGAACCTGTATGCATTCATCGCCCCCCCGCTGGCGGCCGACTGGCCGACCAGAACGCCCTTCGCGAACGCCACGATAAGTTTATTTCGCTTCTTAAGAGTCAGTGCCGCGGCGCGCACGCCGAAACCGAACTCCGTTACGAAGGCGGCCTTGTCCGACGCCAACAAATCCTCCCAGAGATGCTTATTCTCAGGCGGGAAGGGTCTTTCAAGCCCGCCTGGCATAACGCAGATCGTTTGCCCATCATGTTTGAAGGCCGCCTCGTGGCCTACGGTGTCGGCCCCCAGGGCAAATCCAGATACTACGACGAAGCCACTATCGACTGCGGTGCGGGCGAACTCGGCGTGCTGTGAATAATAGGGTGGGCGTATTTTGCGAGACCCTACGCAACCGACAACGTTTCGCTCCCGCAAGATAACCAAAGAGCCACGGACGTAAAGCACAGGTATTGGGTTATTGCTCTCGTAAACATTACGCGGGTAGTAAGAATGGTCGTAGGTAAGAATTTTAGCCTTGTACTTTGCAGCGGCGATGATCTGGTTCGCCGCCCTTCGGCGGCACTCCTCACGCACCTCATCCGTGAGCGCTCGAATTTCGGCGCGGAAGGTATCTCCCCGCTTCCCTTTTATGGGCAGCAGGTCTGGATTCAGCAGAACATGGTGGGGGGTGATTTTAGCGGCGTGGAGTTCTTTGAACTTCTGCGGCCCGAACTGGTTGACACTCTCCAGGACGAGGAGGTCTGTCAGGTCTCCGAGCGTTATACCCGCCGACTGCTCTGCCTCAGTGCTCACGTCGGCGACCGCTTCATGGCTTATTTTGCCTGTTCCTTTAGTGTGAGACGCGCTGCGCTTCGGCGACTCGTTGCCGCTATCGTCCATCGCTCCTCCGTGGGGACTCCGTTGACGTACACAACACTTTCTGCCGGGCAGTCTATCACTTCAGACGCGCACCGTCTTTCTAATCCTTCCTCCTCTGCATACATGGGCAGCCTCCATTCACCCTATGTACTTCGACTTGAGCCCAAAATAGATTACACTTTGTGCGAGAAACGCCTCAACATCATTAACTCGACAGTGCGCTCTAGGGTTAACGCTATAGCCGGAGAGTAAGTGTCATATCCTCACCACCATATGAAACTTCCATCTTAGATTTAAGAGAGGGTTAGGGAAAGGCCGATGAGTAGTGAGTTGGAGAAAGTAGAAGAACGGGAGCGGAAGCGATACGCCCTGCTGAAGACGGTTTATGATCACGAGGGGGACGGTACGGATGATTTCCTTCACTTCACCGTAGCGTTCGAGCGGGCGGGGCTCGACAGGGACGAGGGGCATGAAATTCTTGAGTACCTGATGGACAAGGGGCTATTCACAAACCGTGGTCTCGTGCTCTCGCACGCAGGCGTCGTCGAGATGGAGAGGTCCATCATGAACCCGGAGGCACCCACAGAATACTTCAAGCCCGGCGTCGTGCAGCGCTTTTACGCAGCGGTGGGCGTGGTGCAGAACGCGTCCGAAAGCGTCGCCCGTGTTGTACAGAATAACGAGGAAGCGACCCGCGCGCTCAACGCCGACCAGCAGAACGTGATTAAGAGGCTTGAAAGGCGCAGGCGTATGATGCGCCGCATTTACGAAAAGGCAGAAGGAAAACTGCGTAATCACGTAGTCTACGACGAGGTTCGGGAGGAAGAGGGCCTGTCGGAGCCGGAGTTCGACGCCGTTTTTGACTTCCTGAAAGCAGAGGGGTTGGTCGATGACAGATATAGGGGCGGAGTCTTCGAGGTCACACAGAGGGGGATTGAATACGTCGAGAAGCTCATTAAGAATCCGAATGCGGACGACTATCCTGAGTCTTTCAGCCGTCCCGAACAGCACTTTTACGCCCCGGTCGGGGCTGTGCAGAACGCACCAGGCAGCAGGGCGTACGTCACCCAGAACAACGTCGCGAACGCTACAGAGCTGCTGCGGCTGATTCAGGAACTACGCACAAAAGTAGAGTCCGTACCCGACAATCAGGAGGCGTTGGAGCATGTGATTGATCTAGAAGAGGAAGCAAGGTCCGCCAACCCCAAGAAATCGCGGATCGTAGCAGCGGCCAAGTGCGTGGGCTCGATCATTAAAGACGTGGGTGTCAGCGTCACGGCCGAAGCCATAATCAAAGCTATGGGTGGGTGAATATTCTGTCTGTTTAGAAATATGGCGCTAACCCGGTAATTAAGGTTGTGCCCCTTTCGGTGACGCGATATCTCTTTACTTAGTCACTACCCCGTCGGCGGGGATGGAATATTCTTTATCCCCATCAATTCTTTGCTCATCATATCCCGCCAGGCTGTAGAACCTTTTCTTCCAAATAGAAAAGATGCCGAAGCACACGGTTATGGGAAGTAACAATACGAGCGTCGTCCATTTAGCGACATTTTGTGAGTCCAGTTTAAGGCTAATAACCCACATCACTAGTATTGCCAAGGTCGCGATCCCCTCCCACCGAATAATGTAAGTGTACATCCGGTATTCCTCATCCTTATCTCCCTTTTCCTCCTTAACCGTTCTTCTTTCCGCGGCATCCCATATCCAGTATAGGAACATGAATGAAAAGTAGAAGAAGAGGATTACTTTATAATTTGGTTGCGTCACGTAATGAGTGATGTCTATACAGAAAACCGTGAAGTAAAGGGCCACAACGAAGAATAAATCGAAGAAGAAAAACCACCACCGATACTCATTCGTGAAGGTTATGTAGAGGTAGTCGAAAATATAAAAGGCCAATGTCAAGAGTAATAAAAAGAATTTCCAACCCACATTGGACTCATAAAGCTGGAACGAATGCTCCAAACCTTTATTCCATAGGGTTGAAAACTGAAACGCAAATTGGTCGAGACATAAATACAGGATGCTACCCAACACGGCGGGGTAAATTAACCCCAGCATCAAATCCTTCATGACTTTTTCGTTCTTCGTCATAACGTCTCCCGCACTTGAGAAGGTTATGCCCTCCACCGCAGGCTCATTCCGATTTAATTTTCTCACACATCAGCGACGCTGCCCGAACCACCCGTCCCACTGCACTCTGTAGCCAATTTTGACGGCGTTCACATCCGGCGTGGCGAAGGGAGGCTCTCCGCCGCGCTCGAATGAGAAGAAAGCGCTGCTGGCCGACCTCCGCGTGATGGCCGGGAAAGGAACCTCGATGGTTCCTTTGAAGTAGTTATGCAAGGGGTCGTCGTCCTGTGCCTCACCACGGACGTACAACACGTCCTTAACCGAGACTTTTACGTAGGCAGTCAGGTCGAGGTTGATGGTGCCGCCGAAGTAGAAACGGCGGACGAAGGTGGTTTTTTCGATGGCGGCGAAGGTGTGCTTATTGCGCCAAGTCTTCCCAGCTTCGACGCCGATGAGTGGCAACACCTGCCCGCCGAAACCGATGGTGGTGGGCACGTCCCTCGGCGCGCGCTCTGGGTCTTTATCCAGAATCGGGTTGACGCTCTTGCGGCGAAAGCGTAGTGGTCGGTTCAGGGCCGAGATGACCGGCTGGAACTCGAAGCCCCCCTTCCACTCCGCCTGCTTGAAGTCGCGGTCGGACGCATTCCTGAAGCTGAAAATGTAGCGCTGGTAAGAGGGATAAGTCGAGGGATTTGTGAAACGCCTGATCTCGTATTCGCTCCCCAGGATAATCCGGTTAAGGGCGAGCGTGTCCTCGTTAATCTTCCCCGTGGAGATGCGCGCGTCTATGAGGAGCGGCGTGTAGAACTTGAAGGTCTTTTCGCCGGGGTCCGGCAGCGACAGCACGTTGAGGAACGGCGCTAGGCGCAGGTCGAGTGTTCCCTTGCTGTTGCGCTTGCGGACGGGCTCCTCGACTCCGGCGGCGTTCTTCTCCTTCTTATCCTCGACAGAACTGCCGAACTGGAAGCTCGCGTCGAGGTTCTGTTCGAGTTTGCGCTTCCCGACCTGACTCTCGTCTACCGTGAACGGGGCCAGGGTGTGGGCGGCGTTCGCCACGTCCTTGCTCAGGAAGGGGCGGCGCAGTTCGATGGGCGCGGTCTCCGGGTATTTGAACTCAATGTCGAAAGTGCCGCTCGGCGGCTCGTCCGTAAGTTCGAGACACTGGAAGAACCTTCCCCCGCTGTCCTTGTCGGGGTCGGTGAAAAACTTGGTCTGGGTTTTAACATCCCGCGGCTTGGCCTCTTTACCCGTATTAGACTCAACCTGCACTGCGGGTCTGGTCTTCTCCATGTAATCACGAAGGTCTTTTATACGCTGCAAGCCGTAGGGCGTCATTACGTCGGCGTCACTGAACTGTACTAGGAGTGGGAACCCCGCGGGGCAGGCGGCCCGTCCTTTCAATTCGACGGTTGCCGACACTTCATTCGAGACGGAAGAGGTGAAGCCGGACATCCTCCCCTCCCCCACCGGGTAGCTCTGGACGGCAACCGTCAGCGCCGAGACGCCGTCCGCTAGGGCGCTGTCGGGCAGTCGGAGGATGAAGTCAGAGCCGTAGCTGTCGGCCAGCTCGACGACGTTCGCGACCTGGCGGCCCTTCTGAAAAACGGAAGCGACAATCTGCTTCGTCAAGTCGTACGGGCTGACGACCCGGGCCCCCTTGCCGTCTTTGCCATCCCACAGGGCCGGATCGGCCTTGACGGCAACGTAGTACGACTTGCCGTCATTGCGGAGGTGGGCGGCCGGGTCGGCCACGACCAGCGGGGCGCTGTACGCGATGAAGAGGAGTACCGCGCAACGTACGATGTTAGCTTTCATCTTCATTTGGGTGTCGGCTGGAATGTGGCTAAGGCTATCGTGACAATCGCGTCCTTCGCTTTGGTGCTGGTGCTTATCAGTTGGGCGACGTTGTTGCGCACCTTCTTAGGGACGGTGGTCCCGTCGTGTTCTAACGCCCTATCCAGAGCCGCCAGCACACAGAGGTCAACGGTGTTCTCATTTTCGGGAAAGAAGAAGCCCATCTCCTTCTTCGTCCACTTATCGCCCGCGTCCGCAAACCTTGCGGCGGCGCGACTGCTAAGTTCGTCGGCAAGTATCGCTTTCACGCGAGCGTCTGACGCCATGGCAACCTCTGATAATGGGGGCTCCAGCCTTAAGGAATTGGGAACATAGGAGGTAGGCCGGTGCAGGCCAAACCTGCCTTAGCATCTCCTCTATTACTTATCAAGCTACCCACCAGAGTAGATGGGCGGCTAGGCGGTTCAGCCAGAAGGGGGCGGCAAATACACCTCGACCACAGCACTAATTCAGCGCGAACTGTGACTTATACCCCTCGTAGAGCCGCCGCTGCCTGTCCCGGTAATTAGCGTCCTCGTAAGTAAACCCGTACGGGTTCATGTAGTGGAAAAAGTCGAACGTTACGAGCTTTTTCACGAAAGGAGCGCCTGCATTAATCTGCTTCGCCACCCTGCATATGTCTGTCGGCTGGAACTTATTCTCGTCGGGCTGGTTAGGAACGATTTCGTAACTCTCGGCGTTTCCCCATAACTCAGCCCCATTCTGTTGGGCCGCCGCTTGTAAAGCGCTGTAATAAGGCAGAACTTTGTCCTCGAACTCTTCGGGGGCGATTTTGCGGGCACCAACGCTGTCTTGAAGCATCACGATGTTGAGGCCCGCGAATTTTAAGAACTGCGCGTACCGCTGGCCGAACGCATCAGCTCCCAGGAAGCCGAAGCCAGGGTTGAAGTACGGCGACACGGCGACCGGCTTTCCCGGCGCAAGCCTCCGACACTCATCGCCCACATCGCGAAAGTATTTGCCTAACTGCTCCAACTCCTGAGGAGTGTAGTCCTCATTCCACATCTCCTGGGGGACGTACCAGCCGGCGAAAGCTCGGCTTTTGCCGTAACGCTCCCACAACTGCTTCGCGAGTTTTTTGTTTTCCGCTGCGACCTCTTCCAAATATTTCTGGTCTTTCCAGTTCCCATACCAGCGGGTGTCGTATTTAAGACCGACGAACACCTGCATCCCGTTGTCTTTCGCGTAATCAAGAATAATCTTGGTTGCGTCTACGCCGGCGGTGCCTTCCGGGATGAACTTAGTCCCGCCGTACTGGTGGAATTGGAGGATGATGGTGTCAAGCTTGACCTCTCGCATGGCCTTCAGCGTACTTTTCCATTTCGCTTTATCCATTTGCGACAGCATTTCCGACTTGTACTGGATGAAGCCGCCCGACAAGCGGGCGTCGGCATTACGCGCCCCTCCAGCAGTGATGAAAGCCAGCGTGAGAAGAAAAGCGAGCATATGCCTCCACGGATGTTTCTAAACATATGGGCGGCCGAACCGGTTTGGCATACACCTATGCCTTACTGGGCGTGCCTTTTTTGTCTGGAGAAGCCTTCGGCAGGTCGCCTGTGAAGCGCTGCCGTATGGGGTCCTCCCCCTTGCCGGCGAAGCATCTGGCTATGTTACCGAACAGCCCGGACTCCTAAATGCAGCCAGCGACTAGTAGAGCGCAATTAACAACATAAAGGGCATTGAGAGGAAGCCTTTTAGCCATGCACCTACCCGAATGCTATGTCCTCTTCCGAGATACACGACCGCCGAAATGTCACTTATCTACGTATGACGAAATCGGCGATAATATTTCACCACCAACTCAAATGATCGCGTCCTACTCCCGCGCCAAAATGTTAGGCCGATTTGAGGATGTCTGAATTGCTGACGGAGATGAGACATCCGTCAGCAGAGTTTTGTTTTGTGCGCTGAAGATTGAAAACCGAGGCTGCTTCTGCAATCCAGCGGATGACAGGCGGCAACAAGATATTACCGGCAAATGACACTGTCAATCAGTTTTTCCGGTGAGACCGCCTTGAGTTGAACGTGTGGGAGTATGGCAGTTCCACATACTGCCACTCGACTCGATAAAAGAGCCGCCGCGGCGTCCTCATCCCTGAGTACCGCGGCGGCCCCCGGCCCGTCTAGGTGGCGGCCCAGGCGCGCCAAACTGTGAGCGCGGCTTATACCACAATTTCATCCCAGCATAAAGAAAAAATTGGGTCATTTTGTAAAGAGTCGGCTAGGGCTGTTGAACCTCCTTGCCGAGCGCGGAGGCCAGGGGTTTGTGATCTCTTACATTGGTAGTAAGAATCACAGCCTTTGTTGGAGCGAAGAAAACAAAGATCGCATCCCCTAAGCTTCGACATGAGGATTCGGTGAGGGGTTCTCTAGGCCATAAGATCAAAGTGTCCAGTGCTTGAGAACGGCGCTGATTTTCTCTGCTATCCGGTTGAGACTTAACAGCGTAACTAAGTGATCTTAGAAATGAAGGTTGCGCTTTCAGCTTCGGTGCGAGACAGCATTCTACTTTCGGCTGGCATTTCACCGGGTCAATCTCGATCAAGCCGCCGGTTGATTCATACGGATCAATCTCGGAGTAGCAAGTAAGTAAATCCGTGACCCTAGTGGTAAGTCGCCGACGTAATTTCCACGCCTTGAACACATTACGTTTGACTGCAAGGCGGTACTCGGCAGCCTGTATGGTATCTATATCCGAATCCGCGCCATATTTCTCTACTATCTTGCCGGCGGTTAATCTCCTTATTTCATTTGCAGCTTCTGTTAAAGCCTCAAGTGCCGTTGACGTAAGGTAGCGACGTGGGCTCATTGACATCTTCTGAAGCCTAACGCACACCTTCGCGAACGACCGCGACATGGCTAATTCGTTATGTAGCCAAGTGAAGTTCTTTAGCGGGCCAGCCTTGAATTCTTTTATCGCATATTGCGGCAGCTCGGTGACTTCAAAACGCCTCAACGCCGCCTTTGCTTTTTCCGCCCTTGAATACTTTTTTAGCAGCGCATCGGTTAGGACTGTAGTATCAACATACGCTTTGCTTATCTTATTTGAAGCCAAGGAGGGCCTCCGTTAATTTATCGAACATTTCCGGCTCACAATCGAGACCTGTCGCTTCCAATTCCATTGTCTGATCTAGCGCATCCTCATACTTCAGGAAAGGATCATCCGTAGCGCGTCGAAGGGCGTGCCGGATAGCAGCTAACTGTGAGAGCGTCAGCACTCCCTGCCTATTCTCGATTGCATGTATAGTAGCGCTGATTATCTCCCCCAGACCGTCATGTAGGGAGCGGTCTTGGCTAAACAATTTGAAGGCTTCATATAAGACTGCCTGCAAATGCAGTATTTGATTATCTGCTAGGATAGGATCAGCCTCAACGAATGCGATTGCATCATTAACTCGCACAAGCCCCGAACCAAGTAAAGATAATATGCTTGTCAGATCAGATGAGTTACCAATTCGCAACCTATATTGACGCTTAGGTAACGAGTCTCTGAGTCCGCCTTCTTCCTTATCCTTGGCCTTCCCTGCATGTCCCAACCTACCAATTGGAGTTGCATAGACGTTTGTGTATAACTCTTCGGGCGGGGGCTCGGGGCTCTCGTCGGCGAACTTGACGGAGCGCTCGACCTCATAGCGTACGCGGTCTTCAATCTCCCTCAGGCCGGCGGCGTCGAGGACGCCCTTCTCGCGGAGGTTGTCGCCGAAGACCTTGATGGGGTCGCGCTCCTGATAGCGTTCGATCTCCGCGCGCGTGCGGTAGTGGCCGGGGTCGGACATCGAGTGGCCCATGAAGCGGTAGGTGCGGATTTCAAGGAGCGACGGCAGGTACTCCGCGCGCGCACGCTCCAGCGCGCGTTCGGTCGCGGCGCGCACCGCGAGCACGTCCATGCCGTCCACGAACTCCGCGGCCATCCCGTAGCCGACGGCCTTCTGCGAAACGTCGCTGATAGACATCGCGCGCTTCAAAGAAGTGCCCATGCCGTATTGGTTGTTCTCGCAGATGTAGACGCACGGCAGCTTCCAGAGCTGCGCCATGTTGAGCGACTCGTGGAAGGCGCCCTGATTGACCGCCGCCTCGCCGAAGAAGACGAGCGTCGCCTGGTCTGTGCCTTTGTACTTGGTGGCGAAGGCGACGCCGGTCGCCAAGGGAATCTGCCCGCCGACGATGCCGTGCCCGCCGAGGAAGTGCTTGTCGGCGTCGAAGAGGTGCATCGAGCCGCCCTTACCCTTCGAGCAGCCGCCGATGCGTCCGTACAACTCGGCCATCACCTCGTCGGCCGAGGTGCCCATGACGAGCGCGTGGCCGTGGTCGCGGTAGCTCGTGAGCACGTAGTCGTCCGTCCTCAAGGCCGAGAGGCAGCCGACGGCGACGGCCTCCTGCCCGATGTAGAGGTGGCAGAAGCCGCCGATCTTGCCGAGCGTGTAGGCTTCGGCCGCCTTCTCCTCGAAGCGGCGGATGAGCACCATCTGGTAGAGCATCTTGAGGAGCGTCTCGTTGTCCACATCTTCGATGTGGGCCTGCTGCTCCTGCTGGCGCTGCTGGTGCTCCTCGCGCAGCTCGGCCGGGTCGATGCGGTCGCGCTCGTCGCGGAATTCGGCAAGCGGCGCTTCAGCATCCGTTTGTGTGCCGCCCCTAGCCGCCCTGCGTTCTTCGACGGCTGTGCGAGAATCTGTTGGTGTGCCTTTTCGGCTCATAGTGATTGAGCAGCACGCGGCTCCTAAGTTAATGTTTTAGCACATGTCCACACTCGGAGGTCATCGCAGCCGGTTTGGCTATGTCCGCGCAAGCAGACCTTCAGCAGCTTAATGGCTTCATCTAAACGTTCTGGGCTTATCAAGCCGCTGTTGTCCTAAACGCTAAACACTGCTTCTAGCAGTCTAAAACTTAAGCTGTTCGACTGTGGAAAATTAACTTGAAGTATTTCACCAAGCCATCTGAGAAACTACCCGCTAACACAATGGCGAGAAGTGGCGGTGCGAATGCACCGGCGGCTAGTGCAAATATAATCGTTAGATAACGTTTAGCTCTAGCGTTACCATTCGGCCAGATATTTGCCTTTTCGAGGCATTGCTTTTCGTATTGTACAAGCTGCACCCTATCATAGTTTCGTAAGCGTAATGCTTCAGCATGTTCTGCCTGTAGCCTGTCAAGCTCTTCACTGCGGCGTTTATCAACAAGAGTTCGTATTTGCCATAACGGCAGAAAGCAGATCACGACTATAGGGACAGTCATAAAAACAACTGCAATGAGTGCGCTGACATCAAGTCCATCAATGCCCCAACAGCCTGATCTAAAAAACTCGGTGAAGTGATTAAATGGAAAAGGAAGAGGGTTATCTTTCGAGGGTTGAATAATATTCCAAAAGGATGTTTGAAGATACATTCCGAAAGGTTGCCCTCTTCCTGAGTCAATCAAGTACAAACGTTTAAGAAAAGCTAATCCCGTGAGCACAACCGTAATCGATAAAAAGTTATTAAATAATACGCCCATAGGTTTCAGACCCATACAGAAATCAAGGTCGCTTGTTAGCGGGTTAAATTGGTAGGATGCATCTTCCCCGCCAATTAAGCGCGCAAATGCCATTAGGTATAAGGTGAATTTCCCGACCCAGAAGAGACCAAGGAAGAAAGCAGTTCCCTGAAATAGGTAGGCAATCACATCGAAAAATAGATTGCCAAGCTTAAAGCGAAGGTAATGGTCGCCGGGGGAAAAATTCTGAACTTGGTACGCTCCACCCCAGTTCTGAGCGTTAAAAGCCGTGTCCCATCCGGGGTTTCGTGATGACGGAACATGGTCAGCGATGAAGCCAATCCATAAGTCGTACGTATCAGCTAAAGTTACAATAACGGTAATGACAAATGCGATTATGACTAATTTCTTTGCCCGTGCTTGAAGATAGCGAGAGAGTGCCTCGGCGTAGCTAGGTTCGTTCCTATCCGGACGAGTCGTGATTCTACCGTCCTTAATAAGTTGAACAACACAACTATTCATTCGCTCGGAGACGGCAACGGCCATCGCGAGTAACAGGGGGATGATGATTGGATATACCACCGACCAATGGTAGGTATAAAAAAAGCCTAAATTATCACTGGTTGTTGGGATCGAGTGGAGATGTAATAGCCAAGCGGGCAAAAGAAGTAATAAGCAGGCTGCCGCGGAAGCATATAAGAAGACCTTCCAGGGCGGCGACGTAAATAAGACGCCCAAGACGGAATGACTGGAATAGAGCAACTCCCGCGTTGTCATAGTTGCTATTGAAATCTATATCTGCTCATTACTTTGTGTGATTATTAAGTATCGAAACGCGCTAACAATGATTGCTATCACCGGAGTCGGGGCACAACAATTGGATCATTGCAACACTTACTGCACAAACTTCATCGCTTCGAGCACTAAGATGCAGTCGGTAAATACTAGCTTTCGGGTATTCTTTGGCCGCCGATAGTTGGCCCCATAGCATTGGCGATTACACCCTCTCTACTCTCCAAAAGTCATTGACACATTCAGGTGTATGCCTTATGGAGATAACTTGTCCTTAGCCTGCTATTCCTAGATTAAATTTCATTAAATATCGCGGCGACATTCTTTCCCACAAGTGCGGCACTTATAAGATTGCAGCACCTTAGCGGGATCGTGACTGGTTCCGGTATTCACGTAGTTCGCGTGACTATCTGGGCACACAATATTCCCTGCTCCATCAGAGAACGATTTTTCACGGCATCCCGATTTCTCGCAGTAATGGTTGCAGGTGCCGCGCGTGACAGTGTCATCATGGCCGTTACGGCAACGCACCACCCAAGTCCCATAGATGCAAGCTCTCGCCGGATTTGGGACAACCGCGACGATGCCAACCGCCCCAATTAATCCAGCCAGACCTGTAATAAACTCTCTTCTCGTCTTCCTCATAACGCATCCTCCTTTTTGGCTTGCAGGTTGCTGCCTTCAATTTACATTGGCACCCCTCAAGAGGCTCGTCCACATACACTACTTAGAATCCTGTGAGCGTCGCTCATGGACCACGAGCCATGAGCATCCTTCATACTCAGCCTACCTCGCCGGCTTGCATACTTTGCAAGGCGTGTAGCCCTGCCTCTTCGCTTCTTTGAGCGAGATCGCATGCTTGCTGCGCGAGAGGTAGCGGCAGTCGCCGCGGTGGTAGCGCTCGCCTGTGTCTGTGACGAAGACGGTGATCTGACTCTCGTCGCGCTGCGGGTCGGGCGCTGGCGCTGCGGGCGGTGCTTCCGTCGAGGGCGGCACGGCGAGAGCCTGCGCCGTGCCGCCCGAGCGGAAGAGGTCTTTGATGTAGTCGCCGCCGAAGCCGATTGTGGCCGTGACGATGCAAAGGACGGCCGCGATTGCGAGAGTGACGTTGGGGCGTTTCATGGGCTCTCCTTTTGAGGGGCGGGGGTACGACCCTTTATAGGTGTGGGATTCAATGGCTATCGCCGATTCGATACCGGCGCACGACTGCTTCGCCTCCTCGTGAATTTAGTGTTGTGCCGCCGTAAGTACGGTCTTCGCTAGTACCGTCGCTGTACTGGATGTGCAACGTCGGGACAAACACCCACTTGTCGTCGCCGTATGCGCGGCTTCCGAGAACCAGCGTGCAGTTAGGAACTGCCGCCTTGTCGATGGCATGTAGGATCGATATGTCGCGCGAGACCGCTGAGCCGTCGCTCCAGTAGTCACTGCTACTACCTCCGCTGCAACAATAAAGGCTTGCCGTGTCTACGTTGTTGCAGATGATTCGATCCTGAACCTGTGTGTCGTAGTCCTTGTCATCGGAAGTGGTGCGAAATGTAATCGTAAACTTTGTTACGGTAGGGCCTTGCGCACTTCCGTTGCCCGTGCCAAGAGCCAGTACGGACATGATCGTAACAACCAGTGTGAAGATTGTGCATCGAAACCTCATATATTCCTCCTCACGATTATCGTTAAAAGCCTACCTAATCGACTGGGCTAACTGCGTAACTAGGGGCCACTGCGGCGAGCCAGTCAAAGGCGGCTCCCCGGCACAGGCCACGGGTGTGCTCCGTCGCCTACTCGCGTTCACAGGAAGGTGATGCGCAGCACCGGGTGAATCTCGAATATGTTCGGGGCCTTGCCGCGCTGCCCATGCGAGAAGTCGAAGAAGCCGACGCCGAACACCCTCACCGGCGTGTTCGTCACCCTGAACTTTTCCTCTATGTTCAGATTCTTCGGCTTGTCCTTCGCCACGAAGGCGTCGAAGTCGGCGCGCGCCTTCGTGGTGTGGTCGAGGATGAACTTGCGGTTCTCGCCCGGATGCGAGGCCGTGTCAACACACGCCGCCAGCGGTATCTCGACCACGACCGTGCAGCTCACGTTCTTCGGGCAGCTATTGTCGCGCAGAACTATGTGGTAGTCGGAGTCACCCGTCGGCCCTCCCTCCCTCTTGTAAGCGATCATCGTTGCGTCGAGCGTGAAGGACTGAAGTTCGGCGGGGTCTACCCTGTCCTTCGGGTGTTGCAGGAGTTCTTTCTTCGTGAATTTCTTGCCGCCGTGGAGTTGGCGGAGGTCATCGATGCTTACCTTCTGCGGGTGGTCGAGGTCAATCTTCGACACGTCCGAGTCCGTGCCGGTCTTTACGGCCCAACGCTCCGTGCCGCAGTGCTGCGCGCGGGCGGTCAATGGGACGAGCAGAAGCAATAGGGCGAAGAAGACGAGGCGTCTCATGCCGGTTCTCCTCGGGTAGGTGAGTGCGTTGAAGTCGGCCGGCGTGGAAGGCAGTGACAGCGCCGGAGTGTGTTGCGGCCCCCTGGATGCGCGAGAAGATATATCCGCTGGCCTTGGTAGTCAATAGGAATTACAGCCACTGCGGCGACATATGCGGCGTCATATTGCTGGGAGCCAGCCGCGCCCCCGATTATTCGATTGGGGCTCGGCGACACCAGGTGCATGTCATCCTAGTTCTGCCGCTCAGGGGTTGTCCTGACACTTCGCCGTAGTCTGTACGTTGAGGTTGAACGCGCCTCGCACCTGGTCGAAGGGAATCCAGACGTTTGGGTTGTTCTGACTTGCCACCGGGCACTGGCTGAGCGTTGTGTTCCGGCAGACCCAGATCGCATACACGGGATGCACCTCCCATACGGCGGCGCGGTCGGGCCCGCCTCCGGGGCTGTGGCTGGCGTCGTAAAACAACTGTCCCGCGAACATGACCGGGTGCGTGCGGAAGACGGAGCGGTAGGCCGAGGCGTCGAACGTCTCCCACGCCTCGGGGCGGTGGTGCGGGCTGATCTCTGCGGACAGCCCCTCCTCGTTCATCTGCTCGCCCTTGTCCACGTCATTGTCGCGCGGGTGCGCCGTCACATCCACGTGGATGTCGTTGGCCGCGCAGCCCGCGAGGTTACAGTTTACGCTCTCGCCGTCGTCGGTATTCGAGTGGCGCGCCCCGATGACGAAGCCGACGAGCGTCACCAAATCGCCCTCGCCGAACTGCCTGTTAGGGCCGATGTTGATGCTTCGCAAGAGGGTGCGCTGCGCAGGGCTGGGCAGGTGGAAGCGGTCGCCGCGCTGAAGTTGCTCCTGCGGTACGTCGTCCACTATCCCTTGCAGGCGGATCATGTCGCCGACCGTTATTAACTTCTGCTGGGCACTGGGCGCGAGTTGGAAGTTGTTCTTGATGGTGTTTTGCAGGTCGTTCGCTTGACGCAATGGACTGGTGGGCGAACCCTTCCCCGCGCCTTGGCAGCCGCAGGTGCCGTCTATCTTGGTGGGGAGACCGAGCTGCTTTAGCTGTATCGGTAGGGCGTTAGTTTGCTGCGGCTGGCAGGGCAACTGTGCGGCTGAGAGGCCGAGCAGGCAGAGAAGGGCGAAGGCGGAGAGACAGAAGCGGCGGAAAAACATAGGAGACCTCCTGTCAGGCGTGCCGGCGGTAGGCTTACTGTGCGAAGGAGACATGACGGCCGGCGATCAATAGGGCCGACGCGGAAGGACATCGTGCGCCGACGTGGAGGAGCGCCCCGCTGGATGCGCGGAAAGATATGCGTGCGGAAAGGATAAGTCAACGAAAAAGGGACGCAGGGGTATCGGCTCCCTCGCGTCCCTACAACTCACAAACCCTCGCGGCGTCTCTGGGGGCTGCGCACGCCGTACTCGCTTCGGCGGCGCTCTGCGGGGCGCTCGCTTAGTAATGCCCCGCTTGGGGAGTGCGCCTGCACCTTGTCGCGGTAGACGGTGAATAGACAGGGTTTCGGAGAGCAGCTTACCTGAAGTCTAGTTCTCCGTATTTTGCATAGAAATCTCTTTCCCAAGTTTTACATTTGCTTGGGTGATTAGCTTTGAGCCATTCAAATAAATCCTTAACCAAGTCTTTTCTAACGCTTCTTTTTAGCACCGCGTAGATGAGACTTTTTAACTCAACTGAATCTTCGATATTCTCACAGGAGAACTTGAGCATTTCTAACCAGTTGCTATCAATCGGCCTTCCGCCCATCCCTTCAAACAAATTATTCCAGCGCGGATAAAAATACTCAGCGGCCAGATAAGAGCGAATAAGGTCGTGGCGAAAATTATAGCTCCCCTCCCGTCTCACTAAGAATTTTTGTTCTAGAAGGTCTGCGGTAACCTCTTTGAAATGCGGGTCATCAACGGAATCAAAAGCTGAGTCACGTTGTACAATCATCGTGTAGGCGCGCTCACATAGATTGTCCTGCGCTTCCGCAGTCCCGTTCTCCTTCCATTTAGCAAAGATGGAGCTGAATGTGATTTTATATAATTCCGTTCTCGAACTCGGTAAAACCGTCCTTCCGCTATTGAGAATGTCAACGGCAAAATCCAAATCCCGCGGGATGCTGTAAAGCTGATAATCCTGATCAGTAAACCTGTCTAACACTCTTTCTGCGACTTCTTTGTTACCAACCCTTTGGCTAATAAATTCGCGGACTTTTTCTCTGCTAAAAGGCTTCAATTCCACTTTAGAGATATTTTCAACTTCAGGGTAAGGCTGCTGCGAACTGACGCAGATGTAGTTGACAGTCCAATACTTCTCGACGAATGCGCCGAGCCTTTGCCTGTCCGAGACGTTCTGAACCTCGTTGAGCCCGTCGAGGAAGATAAGTAGCCCACCTTGCTCCAGGAACATGGGGGCAAGCTCTTTGTCGGTAATTTTGCCGTAAGAAAAGAGCTGATTATAGACAAGCTCTTCTAAGGAGTTGCCGCCATAATTCGTCAGCGGAATGTAGATGGGGGCGACATGTGGGGGATGTGCCGGTTTATCCTGAGAGGCATAATTAGCCGTCAGACGTTTGAAGAATGAAGTCTTGCCGATCCCCGATTGTCCCGTTAGCAGTAATCTTCCTTCACCCTCCAACTTCTTACCAAAATTATCAGGCTGAAATTCCTCATTAGGGCAGACGAACCGTTTTTTCCACTCGCTGAATTCCTTATCCTTGTTGATGGAAGCGGAGTACCGACGTAGGAGATGACGGCGGAGCGAAGGGAAGACGGACAGAAGAAGCGGGACGCTCCCGAGCGAAAAATACTTTCGCAACCAAGGGTTCATTATAGCGGAATGACAAAAATCAACTTTCGGGGCTAAAGCAAAACAGCCCACAACGAACAGCACCGAAAATATTAGGGGCACTGTTGCAAGAAAAATTTGGCTCGGGACTCCGAAATAGATAGCCTTTTCCGTAAGAAACGTATTGCCCCACTGGTCTACCACCCAATACTGAACTTCGTTATCTCCCCAGCCTATCCTGTAACCGAATTGTTCCTTGATAGTAAACTTGCCAAAAGGGGTGGCTTCACCATCAGCTTTAGCAAAGCTAAATTCTCTTGATACCCTTGCGGGGTATGGGTCATTCCCATTTTCATCTACGTAAGAGGCCGTTGCCCTGACGCTCTCGGAAGGAAGCCAGTTTGGAGGCAGCAAGTTGCCGGATAGCGTTCTCCACCAAGCACCAGGCGATAAGTTCGTTTTGATACGAACCTTTGAATCGAGGCGGCATAACCCGACCGCGGTAACGAGGTAGGTGTCCGCTCCGAGCACATCGACATGTACAACCTGCCCTTTCACACTCGTCATTTTGTTAACTTGCCTGTAATCTTTGTCGAATACCCACAAACCTTCAGTCGTGCCGACGTACATCTGTCCGCCGCTTACTCCTATGTAACCAACCCCTCCTTCCACACCCTCAACCCGTGTCGATGAGCCATCTTCACCGACGTGGTAAAATCCATCATACAGCCCAAGAAATAACCGTTCGCCGAAAGGTGTTACAGCATTTGCTATATCATTCGGCCATCCTCTCAATTGCTTAATCGGAGTTATCCCACCGGTATGATCAACCAGCCAAAAGCTCCCGTTAGCGGTGCTGATGAGCACTTGATTTCCAAGGCCCCACACCCAATAGATTCTTTCCCTAAAATTAAGGGGGGTTGCCTCCCCGTCCTTATTGATGAACCAAACTCCTACATCTGTGACAACCAATAACTTTTCTACCAACGCTTGAGAAACATAGAAATTGCCTCTGATACTCTTGACGGGAATTACCTTGCCTGACTGACTGACCAGCCAATAACTAGAATCGGCAATGATAAATGCTTGTTCCCCGTAGGGTCGTATGTTAGCGATCCTCCCCTTCCACTCTTCGACCCGTGTTGACTCACCATCTGCATTAACAATCCATAAACCTTTATTCTGTGTAGTAATAAATAACTTTTCGCCGACGACTACCACATAGCTATCACTTCTGTTCAACTCTTCGACGCCTTTAACCTCGGTTACTGTGCCCTTTTCACCGACAATCCACTCGCCTTCAGAGGTGCCAACGAATAAGGTTTCGCCTCCTATGTCCAGGCTGGTAATAGCTCCTCTAACAGCATCAATTTTAAGCGTCCGTCTATCTTTACCGATCACCCATAATCCTTCAGACGTGCCAACATATAACTGTCCGCTGAATACAGCCGTTAATTGAAGTCTTTGCCTATCCGTTGGCAGCTTTGGGTCAAGTTGGGAAAGCGGAATGGCAACTTGTCCTGCGACATTCGGACACAAGCCGGTCAGCATGAGCAGGAGTGAAAGTAATAAGCTCAAGCGTAATGGCGAATGTGAGAGCGGATTTAAGCTAATGATGTAGTCGTTAATAAGTGTGAGTGATCTGAAGTCCATTAACTGCACCCGCCGATGAGGGTGAAAAGGCGCAATCGGTATATGCGAAACATCTGGCGCTGTCAATAGGGCCTCAGCCTGACCGCTGGGAGACGGAACAAACATGATATCCCCCTGCGCTGGCCCCTCATCTCCGACAGCGCCGGTCTGGTCGAGGTGCGGGGCTGGATCAAGGAGTGGCTGAATATCGTGTGACAGATCATTTCTGGGGTTAGCTATCATCCCGTGTTGAGCGAGGTAGATACATAACTTCAATTTTGTGATTAGGCATGGATATACCAGACCCATCGCCCCTAAGTAATAGTAAAATTTCATAAAAATCCACCATTACATTTTCTCCCAAAATATGCTAAGGGTGAACGTCCGCTTAGGAACCTGCTGCGGCCAAGTCTCTGGAAAAGGGTGGACTTCCCGCTGGCGCTGGTCATATTCGGCGAGACAACTGACATACGATGGCAGCACTGACTGTCGGGGTGAGGCTAAATAAGAGCAGCAGCGGCGGCCCCGGCCCGTCCAAGTGAAATGCTATTTTAGTTAATGCGGAGCACCTCCGTAATCCTTATCATATAACCCGGAAAGCGTAGCAAAACTTAGTCTTCCAGAGGCCGCCAAGCCGCTTCTAGATCGGGTATGATATTCTGGTGTGGAAGGTAGATTATCAACATATTCTCGCCAAGGCTGGAGACCGATCCGTCGAGGATATGACCTCACTCCTCATGGAGGAACTGCCGCATGTTTGGTGTGATGAATACTGGAAGATGTCGGACCGCCAAACAAACATTATGCGCGTCCAGCATAACAACTTCTCCTTCATCTACGACGCCTATACCTGGCTAGAATCAGCCGGAACTGTACCCTATGATCCCTACAAAGAGTCCAGACTTGTTGCAGTGTTAGGTCTAACCGATCCGAGCAAGAAGGTGCGAGATGATTACCGCCTTAAAGGCTGGGTTGGCCCGACAGAGGAAATATACGGTAGTCGGTGGGATAAAGGGCATTTCATTGCTAACTCAATTGGTGGAGCAGTAGACAGGTTAGAGATTAATGTTTTCGTGCAGCGTCGCGATTTGAACCGAGGCTGGTCGGCCGAAGGTCGGCGCTATCGGGAAATGGAGAAGTATTGCGTGCTAAACCCCGGAACATTCTGCTTCAGCCGCCCTATTTACACTGATGAGACATCGCGGCCGGCGTTTTTGGAGTACGGTTTGTTAAAGGCTACCGGTGAACTGTGGGTAGAGTTATTTGATAATCGCTAACACAATGAACAGCAGGATCGGGACTATCTTTGACGCACTTTACCGTTGCTGTTCCTAACGTTCGAGGGAGGCGTGACCGGTGCCTGCTGTTGATTAGAGACTGGGGCCGCCTGAGCGGCAGGTTCCGCCGAAGGCACGCTACGGTCGAAGGGTTTGAAGTAATACATTAACGCCAGACCTGCAAGGAAGCCGAGAAGCACCCCTCCTATCAGAATCAATGTTTTAATGACAGGCTCCCTAGCCCTTTCTTTTAGCAAAAGGCTGTTTTCTTGTTGCAGCGAGTCCTTTTCCCCTCTGAGTGTCTCAATAACTTGCTTATCTCGATCCCGCTCATCGCGATACTGGTTAAGCCATGAAACCTCTTGAATGCTAGTCTTCGCCATTTCTTTGAGGTACGTGCCGAGGGCAGACGGGCTAATAAAAGCATGGTCGGCCACGGCCTCTATAAACGGTTTATCTTCCGCGTGCCCGATGCCGGTTAAGATCGGCGTCTTCATCCCTACGACAGTACGCGCAATATCATGATCCTCGAATATTTCTAACCCCGAACCGCCTCCGCGGAATATTGCGATAACATCGTACTTCCCCGCCCCGTCGAGTCGGCGAAGCGTGTCAATTATCTCGGTCCTGTTAGACAAATTAATCCGCACTCTTTCAATTTCGTAGTTGTCGTATTGCTCCTCCGCGGACGCGACCACATCGGAATTTGTGATGGCCGCCCGGCCGTAGATCATTGCGACTTTAGGAGGTTTTCCCTTCTTGAATATAGACCTGAGAAGCGCATCTATGTTGTGGCGCGGCTTGCCATAGCGCTCGCGCATGATGTCCGAGCGCTCCCACATCTGCTCGTCGATCATCGGCGTCTCCTCCGAGACGATCCGTGTGAGGTGGAAGGCCAGGTAGATATTCAATTCATTTCTTAAATCGATCTTACGGTCGATGGTCCCCTCCAGATCATAAGGAGTGTTGTCCTTGAGCCTCGTCCGAAATGGGCGCGGGACCTTCAGAGTTAGGTACTTTCCGTCCGCCTCGTCTTTGAGTCTGTCGTAATAACATCCGTCACTGTAGAGCTGGCTTTGAGGGTTGCAGCGGTAGATGCCACGGACGCGCAGCACTTGCTTGTCCAAGCGATGAATATTGGCGTTAGCAAGAGTGCTGATGAGGGCGTACGGGGTGAGCGATACGTTTTCTGACGACATGAGGTTGCCTTCTCCTGTGAGTGTAAGGTGCTTAGTGGACGGCGACGTGGTGCAGATGACCAAGCCACCCCACCGTGGTGAGAACACGTCCAAGTTTGGCGGTAAACTTTAATTCACCGCTACCTGATCCCACTTCCTAAACAACTCAGTAGAGCCTTTGTGTAGCTTAATGAGTCCCAGCTCGGTGAGGCGGATTTGCATGGCCTGGGCGGACACGTGGAATTCTTTCGCCAGTTCACGGGCCACGCTGGTGTTAGGTAGGTAGTTCCCTGCCGTCCTCTTTGCCGAAAGGGCGGCGATTTCATCTTCGGCAACGTAAGGCTCAAGGTTGCCGCGTAGCCTCTCCCACGCCCCACGTACCATGTCCCTGGGCATGAGCGCGTATGCGGCGAACGTGTTGGCCTGCCACTCGATTGGCTGGCTGTCGCCGTCCCTACAGACGATAGAAGGTTCCAGGTCCTGCGCGAACAGGTTGCTCTGCTTGGATAAGGCCAGGTAGATCAGGCGGTGTAATATCCAGTGACCCACCTCGTGGGCGAGCGTGAACCGGTATCTCCCCTCCTTAGACGGGTCTATGCTCGGGTCGAGAGAAGTGTCAATCATGACGCGCTGCCCCTCGATCCAGATAGCACCCAGAACGCCCGTCCGCCGAAGGAGTCGAAGGAGATTGTCTATCCTTATGTCGAGTCCCAGGTGACACTCGGCAATCTCGTCCATCGGGACGGGGGGAGAAGCTATGACTCCAAACTTCTCCCCGTACTCTCGCAGCAGAGTATTAGCCGAAGCCTCTATCTCCTCTATGGAAAGCCGTTTTACCTTCATGCGTTTCTCCTAATCCACTACAGATCACCTTCCCTCATGCGCCGAGTCAGCTCCTTGATCTGCTCGTCCGTAAGCTCCTCATTAGCCGTACGCAGGAAATCTGCCATAGCGTTTGGCCGCTCGCGAATTATTTGCGGAAGCACGGGATCAACCTTTCCCGCGAGCGCAAGTAGTTCATCAGCATTCACGCCCAGAAGCTCTGCCATTATTTTGATTTTTTCAGCTTTGGGAGGTAAGGCTTCACCCATCTCTACCTTACTCAGAAAAGCGGCGCTAATTCCGACACTTTGTGCGAAGCGCCGCAGTGAGAAAGCAGGGTCTGTTCTTCGCTTAGACTCCCGCAGTTCACGCACACGCTGCCCGAATTCCACGTTGGCGGGGGACATCTACCTTGTCTTCTACCTTTCAATTTTGGCGTGGGCTAGGACTTCACGCCCGCGGCAGTGGTCTTGCTTTGATTGCATATGCGCTTGTCGCGCAGCACAGATGATGCCGCCTTTTGAGCTTTTACGCCAGTCTTTCCCTACAAGATAGACCGCCCCACCTTAATGTGGCTCCGCGCTCGGCGAGCACATTATATAGTGGCCTCTGTCAACTGTATAGTTGACAGTACGCATTTTGTCATATATAAAGGCGTCGAAGTCCATAGTGACTTCTGGAGGAAGTTAATGAGTAAAGGCCCCAGACCACCGCGTGACCCAGGTAATGATCCCCCTATCCCCCCGCGCGACCCCAACCCGCCCGATCCCGACATTATTGTCGATCCCCGCCCGCCTCAGTGCTGGACTTTCCAACTTGTTAAGACGACACAGGCGGCCGAGCGCGTTGAGGTGGGGACGCCGGTGTCCGGCTCTATCCACGGCAGGTCAGCAGTCATGGTTCGCGCGGAGGGTGAAACCCTCGGGTTCGCCCCTGACGCGGAGGCGAAGGAAATAATTTCTGCCGTTAAGGAGCTGGGAGGGAGGTTACGTGGGACTGTAACCACACGTAGTGGTAAGAAGAATGTAATTGTTGAGCTTTGCGTATAATGTACGACCCTAGCAGACGAGATACCCACCCTGTGTTGCCTTTTGCCTGTGCCTCCTGCCCTCAAAAGGCACTGGATAGGTGCGACGGCCCTTCTAACAACAAGACCTACCTGATGCAGGGGGCCTCGCTCGTGAGCTGCATCGACTTGGGGCGTCGCGAAATCTACTTCGGCGACACTTACGATGATTTTATTCCCCTGCCGGAAAGTTCCCACCAAGATAACCTGACTCTGCCGTCATTTATTCCGGGTATTGCCAAGGGGTTGCGCATCTCGCTTCCGCAAAGGCCGAATGCTATCTACGCCATCTCCCTCAGCAAGATTGTGGGGTGCGGCGGAAATGTAGTTATTGACTCGCTCGATGTCTTACGCGAGAAACTGGGCCTACCCTTCGGGGCCCGTTTAGCCTTGGTCGGGACTGCAAAGGATTGCATTCTTGAGGCTTTATGGAAGGTGTCTGACACCGACCACTCGTGGGAGAAGATTGCCAGGCTAGGATTCGATTTTGTCGTCGGGTTGTCTTACTCCGTGTGGGATGAGCAGCCGAGGCTGGATCAAATCAGAAATCAAGACCGCAACCTCCAAATCCACGACCGCTTCGCCAACTTGGGCGTCCCGTCGATCCCTTTTCTTTACCCGTTTGACGACAGCGACTACCGCGCCGTTTTCAAGTGGCTGGGAGACCGCCCAGACATTAACAAGGTAGCCATACTCGCGCAGTATTACAAAAAGCCCCACCAATTTAGGCAACTCCTACGAAATATGCGCGCCATCCAAGACGGGGCTAAAAGGCCGCTGGAGTTCGTCGTCGTTGGGGCCGCCAAGCAGAACAAGATCGCCGCCCTGATGAATGAATTCGCTGCCACGGTTATCACCTGGAAGCCCTTTCAAGCCGCGCTACACGGACTTCGCACCACGGAGAATCTTCATCACCCGCCCGGCGATATTCTCCGCCTTGGGATGAGCAGGGAGGAGCTTGTTACTCACAACATCGAACGCTACTTCGGCCGTTGCGAAGAGTTGCGCCAAGCCGGGAGCAAAAGGAGACGACTCGGGAAAGAACTGCCCGACGGGAAGAATAAGGTGGCCTGATCGCCCAGGTTCAACTTGCCCGCTCATCAACGTTATGTGGGGCAACAGTCAGGCCATTTCCAGCAAAAGGAATTCGCGATGACAATATCCAGTTGTTTTAGCAAATTGCTGAGCGGGATCGAGCCCCGTGACACGGACATTCGCCTTTATGACAGTCATAAAAGCAGCGTGAAAACGCGCCTCGAATCTGTCTTCCAAACCAACCGCGTGGAGCAAATCGGCAGCTACAGCCGCGGGTCGGCCATTCGGGATACGAGCGACATCGATCTGATGCTGATCCTTAGCGTAAACGAGGTTCGGTGGGGCGATAAGTTGAAGTCTTCTTCCACGATCCTCAATCAGGTGCGTGAGCAGTTACAAGGCCGGTACTACTCGACGGACGTCGGGCGTGACGGCCAGGCGGTGGTGGTTCGGTTCGCCGACAACAAACATCCTGTGGATGTGGTTCCGGCCGTATATACCCGGCACGGAGGGGTAAAGAATTATCCCATCTACGCCATACCGAACGGTTCAGGCGGGTGGATGGATACGAGCCCACAAGCCCACAATAAGTTTATTAACGATGCTGATGACCGCAGCGGGGGTAAGCTAAAGCGGACTGCGATGTTGATAAAATTCTGGCGGCGCTGCCGACAGCCTAAGATACCCCTCAGCTCATTTCACCTAGAGCTTCTGCTCGCTGTGGAGGGCACCTGCGTAGGGCCTAAAAGCTATGCGGTGTGCATGAACGACGCGCTGGTGCTCCTCAGCAATCGGCAGTGCGAATCCCTTGTGGACCCGGTGGGTGTGTCCGGCGGGGTGCCTTCAGCCAATACCGAGGCAAAGAAACAGCAGCTCAGGCAAGCCGTCTCGTCTTCGGCAGACCGCACCTATAAGGCGTGTATTTCAGAAAGCCGCGGTGACTTCAACGAGGCTTACAGGCTGTGGGACTTAGTTTTCAACGGCTACTTTCCGCGGGGCTGATGACCGGCACTCCTCGCCAAAATACGATACGAATATGGCGGAGAATCTTCAGGTTGTGGACAGCGTAGGGCAAAGCATCGTCGAGAAAGAGAATCAGCAAAAGAACATCGAGCGGCTGGCCGCCCAGAAGGAAATTTATTTCGTAGCCAAGAGGCTGTTCTTTTGGCAGCTAGTTCTAACCGCCTTCGTGACGGTTTTCCTGACACTACTCGACCTCACCCTATCACCCTTGGGATATAGTATCGCCTGGATCAGAGGGCTCTATGGGATCGTTATAGCGCTTCTGGACCTATTACTCCTGACGCCATCCATCAATCAGTTAAGGCAGAAGGCGGCATCCATACAAGAGCTGTTCGACTGTGAAGTGTTGGGTTTGGAATGGAACAAAATACTGGTCGGCGACAAGCCGATGAATGAAGACATCAAAAAATATTCCGACCAGCACCTACGGAGGGTGAAGAGCTTCGACAAGCTGAAGAGTTGGTACGCGGAGACGATTGAGGCGGTTGATGGGGCCGCCGCCAAGATAATCTGCCAACGCAGCAATTTCTCTTACGACTACTCCATCCGCAAGAGCTTTATACACTGGGTGGTGGGCATTTCCATCGCGATTTTCGTTCTGCTGGCTGCGATTGCTTTATTTAACGACGTGAGCTTGCGGTCGTTCGTCCTGACGGTAATCCTGCCCTTCCTGCCTGTGCTCACGCTCTCGGTAAAGTTGTATAACGAACACGGCACGTCAATAAGAAACTTGGAAAGCCTCAAGTCTCACATATCCGGCTTGTGGTCTGGAGTCGTAAGCGGAACCACTATAAATCTGGAATCCCCTCTCCGGCAGATTCAGGACAAGATATACCTCAACAGAAAGAGCAACCCCTTAATCCCCGAGAGAGTTTATGATCGGCTCAGACCTGGGCTGGAGCAACAAATGTATTACTGTGTTGACGAATTGGTAGAAGAATATAAGCGAGCGCAGCTAAAGTCGTGAGCGTCCAGAACACCTGAGATGCTGCATCAGGGTAAAACTCCCTAAGCAACTCTAGCGTCCAGAATCTTCAGCAGGCATTTATGAGGTGGCTTTTAATCAGGCCCTCCTAGCGGGGGGTAAATATAGACTGTTTAGTCCCGCATCTAACATCTTGCCTATAGCTTTGTCCTGAATAGCCTTATCTTCTATCTCTTTTGCCATCTTAATACTAAGTAACTGTCTTTCTATCTTCTCTACCCTTACTCGAATTTTATCCGTCTGCTTATGGAATAAGAGCGCCACCCCTTCAGTAACTATGCCGGCGACCGCCGAGACTATTGCGGCCGGCGTAAGGCCAGCAAGAGCCAGTATTGCACCGCCGAAAATTATGGCTATCCCGAACATCATTGCTAACAGGCTCGCGGCTGAATACCACCTAAGCTCTGCCAAAGCCTGTCTGTTGAAAGCCCCGAGTGTTTCTTCTGACGTGTCGCTTTCTTTTGGCTTGGATGATGTAATGCCAAGTAGGCTAGTAAAGAGATATATAATCAACCCTAAAGACGCTAGGGCAGAACCACTAAAAGCACTCGCCATTATTGTGAAAATAAAGCCGTCTTGATATTGATTCGTCCGCTTTTGTGGATCAGCACCTCTTAATTTCTCAATTTGCTGCTGAAGTTCTAACAGTCGCTTGGAACGTTCAAGTTCTTGAATAGTATGTTCCTCGTCTTGCCTCTTAAGTTCCTCAGATGACAGAGGGGCGCTATTTGCGTTTGTCGCTGGAGTTGGTTGAGCGAAGCTGGAAAGGGGAGATGAAATAATACTTAGAAGTACAAGGAGAAGCATTCGGTGCACGAGTCTAAGGTTATGAGGCATAGCGTTATAGAGGGCGACCTAGACATAAGCTAAGGCCGCGACAAAATATATCATCAAATTTTGAAAGTCAACGTTAATTCGATTCTTATAACTTCTCTATACCACCTTAACTCGAATGTTGGACTTAGAAACTCAACGGGACATTACAGTCAGAATTTTTGACTACCACACTCTACTAAAATCCTAGCGTTTTCACATGTATCACACTAGCGGACGGCACGATACGTTTATATTGTGTGCAGAGTCATCGTCCTACAGCGTTGCTCACTCGGATGCGACTTCCCTCAAGTGCCTCGTCTTTCGCTTGTTATTGGCGAACAGGAAGGCAAGCTGCCAGCCTCAGGTTGCATCCGAATGACCACCGCTGTAGCTGTTCGGTGTGCTTCATTAAAGCCATGTCTATTTGCCACATGCCCTGTTGTGTTAGCAGAGCAAGCTTATCTAAATATTGGTTCTTTTGTTCTTGGGTAAATTCCATGTATGAATTGTTGGATTAATCAAATCATAGTATCTTCGGTGTACAGATGGAGAACCTCTTTACACAGAAAGAATGGATTCAAATTGGTGTCGCACTCATCGCCGGGGGTGCCATGGGATCAATTCTTAAAGCAGTCTTTGATACTTACCAGAATCGGGTTCGTACAATAGTTTATAAGATGACTGTTGACCTGAAATCTTGTTTTGACGAAGGACTTCCAAAGCAACCGATTTCCTATGAAATTGGTGGAAAAAAGCAGTCTCGTAGCTTCGACAGATACTCAATTGCAAACTTCGAAATACAAAACACAACAGGCAAGGATATTGCGGAGCTTACATTCGGCATTACATTGTTTGGCGGGGATGTTGCTTTTAGAGTCGATACAATTTCGCCTGACCGACATCATTTATGTGACACAGTGGATAATGTGAGTACAACGTCCGCCAAAAGCACAATTGATTTCGTCTGTAAGCCCTTCAACCGCAAAGATATTTACATAATGAAACTCTTTATCTCCCGCGGCCTCGAAGAAAAAGCAATCAATTATCCACGCCTGAGTAGTGCATTGCCGATAAGATTCTTAGACTCGGAAGTAAGAGCGAGTTTGGCAATGACTATCGGTATGCGGGAAGCGCGAAAGGCAGGAATCAGTCACGCTATGGATACAGTAGATGTGGATGAAAGGATTGTTCAAACCAATGAGGCAGGTAAAAAGTATTTGAGTTATTAAGGACTATTTCAAAAGCGCTTATGGCTTGGCGCTTTTTCTTTATTTACCAGAGTACGGCGTCGCTTCCCTACCCTCTTGATACTTACTCACAACATTCACACTTCCTGCTATACTACAGGCGTCAAATAACTGTAGTTTTCTGACACGGAGTTTCTGACTCCCAAAGCACTCCAAAACACTAATGTTTTAACATTCAATTTGTGAGGGGTTTTTTGACACCCTTATATATCCACATGATGAAAGTCGGAATCTACGCCCGCGTCTCTACCCATGACCAGCAGACTTTGCCGCTGCAACTAAAGGCCATGCGGCAGTACGTCAAGCAACGGAGGTGGAAACTCGTGCAGGAAGTAGAAGAGGTCGGCTCCGGCGCTAAACAGCGCCCCAAGCGAGAGGAGCTGATGAAAGCGGCACGCAGACGCGAGATGGATGCTATCGTCGTCTGGAAACTCGACCGCTGGGGCAGATCATTACCCGACCTAATTAGCACTCTTACGGAACTGCGCGATCTTGGTATCGCTTTTGTCTCACTGACCGAAGCCCTAGACTTCACCACCCCGACAGGACGCGCCATGATCGGTCTGCTCTCAGTATTCGCTGAGTTCGAGCGAGACATGATCCGGGAGCGAGTGAAGGCTGGCATCGCGCAGGCGAGGGCAGAAGGAAAGCGACTCGGTCGCCCTCAGACTGCTGCGGCCAAAGCAGCCGAGGTTAAGAGCCTCTTCAAGAATGGGTGGAACAAGTCGCAGATCGCGCGGGAATTAGGGATAAGCCGCGGGTCAGTGATTGGGATGCTGAAATAATTTGGGATCATTGGTAGTGAGTGGCTTTCGCACTATAACTGACTATAACTTCATTCCTAATTCAACATTTCGGTAAACTTCTTGTTTGGTTCATTCAGGCCGAACTCTAATAAAAGCGTAGTGAACGCAGCACCAAGTTAGTCGAAGCCGATAAAGCCTCTCTTTTCAATTCCACACTTGGGTTATTTTGTGGACCTACTACTGCACTATCACGTTTCATTTCTTTGATCTTCATTATGATCGTGTGGAGTAGATTTCTCTTGATCTGAATTGGCTTTCTGTACAAAGTTCATAACAGCAGCAATTGTAAATGCAAACAAAATATAGCTAATTATGTTTTCGCCGGACACTATTAATCTTGTTGCCCAATGAGTAGGGGTAATATCCCCATAGCCCAATGTTGTAAACGTAACTACATTAAAATATAAGAAGTCAACGGTTATCACAGAAGAAAATCTTCCTGAGTATAATTCGTTGTTCTCAGAGTAAAGAGCATAGTGAAGTATAGTGAATGAAAATATAAAAGAGATATATGAAGCGACTAAGGGAGCTAAGGGACTTACGTATAACACACCACGTTTACCGGCAATTGTTTGCCGCAAAATATCAATAATACGATAAGTGTCACTAACGATGAGCATAATGCAAACAATAATAAAATACCGAAAAAACCAGTGTACGTTCCCATTTACATTTATAACAATTGGAAGAAAGAGAAATAAAAATGTGTATTTAATTAACCAATAAATTCTAATTAAACAGCCATCAAATAATTCTTCCACATGCGCCATGAACTTCACGCTAGGAGAGTATGGTCTATGATATTCAATTTCACGGGCAACCATGAATTCATGGATTAACAGATATGTCGCAAATAGATGCGCTGCAGTTACTGGTTGGAGGCTAATTACAATTTCAATTAAGAACGGTAAGATAGGGCCAATGAAATAAGCAAAGATACTTAGTGGTTTAACCCACCAATCATCTCGCATTGTCACTATGTATCTCATACTTGTAACAGGTAATTAAGATTGAAGCTTACTGATAGATATAACTGCTGATCCAATGCAACACATGGTCAAGGATTGTTTAATTCCTACTTGGCTTGCATATTAATAACTATCCACTCTATTACATTCAGTAAACGACTTTTACCGCAATCCAAAGCAAAACTCTATCCTTATTTTGAAGGATGCTTTAATTCCGCAAAAGGGTTCAAGGGTGGAATTATAAAGGGGGGACACTCATGAGTGCCTCCCCCTTGTAATCTACAATATCGAATAAGACGCTTCAGTTACAATGCCCAGTTCAGATTATGCTGTCGCCTGGAAGGTGAGTGCACGCCGGACATGCCAGATGAGGCGTTCGAGCGAATGATTATCAATAGCGCGCTGCCCGGTCAGCATCCCGGAGAAGAAGAACGGCACTCGCCGCCCGTTGATAGGTGACCAATAGAACCCTGTTTCGTCATCCAAATCAAAGTTAGGATTTTGCTCATTCAGGTAACGCTTCACGATGGTAGAGCCGAGGGCGTTGACGACGACGACTGCCGGCGGGTGTAGTTCGGCCATGAGTGAGAATGCCAGTTCAACCTGTGCTCTTACGAATGGGGAGGAAAACCCAGCATCTTCATTCAGCCGCAGGGCCGCGACCACCTCACTTTGATTCGTGTGCCGGATGGCGAATAAATCGATATGATTCCATTTTCCGGTCGGGTCGAAGCGGGAAAACTGTCTGAAGTAGGGATGCAACCTGCCACCATGCAGCCCCATTGACTCTTCATCACACCGCAGGATGAAATTGGCGTGCTCGTCAGAGAATGGGTCAATCCCCTTCCCGACTTGGATGGACATTAACTGGTTATCGCGCTGGTTGTGTGACGGGTTAAGCCCGACAAAGAGCAGCTTACCGGGCTCCATAGGCTGGTATTGCAGCGGCCATAGCTTTGGGATCGCCTCGGGCCATGCGTCAGAGGCGAGGTGAGCGCGCCAAAGCTCCCGCAGCTTGCGGTTCACTGCCGTGTGTATGATGTTACCAGAGGCTTCCATCTGTTAATTCCGCGTATTAGATATCTATGCCCCGACGTAGACAAGGGACGATCCGGTTTCTCACCTTCGATGAACTCAAGCACCTGTTCAACGTCATCAGGGCCGAGGGGAACAAGCGCGACCGCGCCATTTTTCTCATTGCGTACCGCCACGGCCTTAGCGCATCAGAAGATGGTAGACTCCACAAGTCCGACGTTGATTTTAGGCTGCTCAGAATCTTTTGCCACCGCTTGAAAGGGAGCTATAGCGGTCAGCACACGATTGAATCGGACGAGGTAAGAATTCTGAAAGCCTTCCTCAACTCTCGTGAAGACGACTCTCCACTGCTCTTCCCGAGTCGGAGGAATCTTCCCACTAGCAGGAAGCGTCTGGACGCTCTAATGAAGCAGTACGGAGGGTTGGCGGGGATATCGAAAGACAAGCAGCACTTTCACGTGCTGAAGCATACCTGCGCGACTCACCTGCTAGAGGCCGGAGATGACTTACGCTTTGTGCAGGACTGGCTAGGCCATCCCAACATTCAAAATACCGTCATCTACACTCATCTACACTCATCTAGTTTCTGCCTCGCGCGCAGAGGAAGCCCGGAAGCACTTTAGCAGGCTTCCCCGCTTTTAATTCAGCGGCCATACGTTCTTTATTACCAGGTTTTATATTCCTCAAGGATTTCTTCATCCAGTTCGTTCAACCTGGAGTTAAGGCGCACAATTTCTTTTTCAATTTCGTCGTCAATCTCGTTAGGGAAAACAAATTGCTCAAAACGCTTCACGTCGCCAGTCAATTCGTCCTTCGCCGCTAGATCAATTAGAGTGTAGTGCGCAGTCACTTTGTCTAACATCTTTCTCAATTCTGAGTCTTGCACCCACCCGCCTTCTTTTATGATCAGCTCGTCAGTCTGTTTCCCGATATCGATAATAGAGTCTAGGAGTTTTTTATCGTTTCCAGAAAACTTCTCCCCCTCCAGCAATTTGATGAGGGTTCTAAACTCACGACCGTTCTTAAACAACTTATGTAATTCGTTACTTTTACCGCGCAGTCTCTGCAAAGGTCCATAGAAATCCTTCAGTTTGGTAAAAATTTCTTTCCGCTCTTCTTCACGCTGCTTCTGTTTTAATACCTTTTGATTATTACGGTGCTGGACATAGAAGGCTGCTACCAGCGTAGCAACCGCTGTGATAAGGGGGCCGAAGGAGAGAATGTACTTACTAAGATCGTCCATCGTTAATTCAGTAAATCCCTCCAATCTTTGGAGCTGTTTGTATCATAGTTCTGATTGAATTTCAAGTATGCAACAGTTTGTCAAACGCGCAACTAATCATATATCCCGACTTTTAGAGGGATGATCAGCTTACTTCTGTACCCTCTTCAGTCCCATCGGCATCAAGTTCTGCATCACCACTTCCAGACCATTCAATTAGTGGAAGCGCCGTAGCACGTTTATTGCCGCTGATATCGCGGTAAGCCCTATTGAGTTCCCTAATCTTGGGAGCCCCCTTCAGACCGAGCGCATAACTGATTAAGGAAACCAGAAGCCTTCGTTCTTTCTTACCGCCTGTAATGTTCTGTGTGGCGGGATTCCAGATCACATTAACCCACGGCGCTTCATCTATGTCCATTGGTATGTTGGACATAATCGTATCAATTGCATCTTCGACTGATTTGCCGTTGATGCTGACCGACCTAAGAACTTCAGCAACTACAAACTGCCCCATCGGGCGTGCAAAAGCGTTGCCTCCGTGAACAGGCTTACCATCATCGCCTAGAATTATATGTCCCTCTTCATCATGTCGTTTACGCAGGTCGCCCGGACTCTTCTTGCCAGCAAGGACAGCGTCGAAGCCTGGGCACTTCGCTAGTAGCCGCATCCATATGTTCTCTAAGTAAGCATAGTAGGAGTCTATCTCTTGGTATGACCTGCGGAACTGCTTGAACTCTTTATCAACATTGAGTCCCCCGTCAAAGCCGCTGAGCAAAATTTCATTGGTCTCATAAAGAGCGCCAAGTGTAGTGATGTATGGATCGTTTTTCTTAGAGGGATTTAGTTGTTTAGAATTGATCGACTTGATATCTGCTAGAACCAGATGATTAAGGTGTTTGTTTTCCTTGACCAGGCGGCGGGTAACGACGGCAACGCTATCATCCTCATCAATAGCGATGTTCATGCCGGTAGAGGTAGGTTTGGCTCGACGATTTAAGGTGGAGAAAAGCCGGCGCGTCCGCTCCATTCCCGCCTTTGTTTCTTCGTGTTTGAGGATGATGACTGAAATCTCTTCTTTTGCCAGATCAGGGTTTCTAACGATTGCTTCTTGAATGGATTTAAGCCGATGTTGGCCGTCGAGGGCGTAGTAGGTTTGGCTACCATCAAATCTGAGGAGGCCGAAACCGTAGGTGGATTTATTGGTGTCGTCTATTAACTCATGCTCATCGACGCGAACTGGTGAGAACTCGGGGTCACCGCCATACACGGCTACAACCAGAGCGCCGTAGAAACGCTGCTTCTCTTTCAAGAGGTACGGGACCATCTCTTTGTTAACGCGGTCTTCCAGGGCACGCTGAATCACATTATCCAAATCAGCGTGTGTTTGTATCTGCTCCGCTAACCTGCATTCGCGCGCAACCTTGCCGAGCTTCATAACTGTAACGTAGTAGGTCCAGTCACCCATTTGCGCTCTCAGGGCAGGCACGTAGTCAGGCATTGCTCTTTCTCCTTCAATGTTGGGTCTTAGTCGAACGCTTTACCCCAGAACTTTTCCTTGCTGTACACCCTGGTATTACACGGCGGCCTACAACTCATAATCAAATGCTGCTCTACAACATCAACATATACCTTCGGTATAACCGCCCACCAGAACGTCAGCCGGTTCTGCCACTTATTTAGCATGAAGACAATTTTCTCCCGGCCCTTTACGTTCTTTTGCTCTTTTAAGTAATCGTCGAATCTTTCGGACAGGTACTGTTCGGATGCCTTGCCCACGTATAACGGTAAGTGAAGTTTTTTAGGGAATGGCTCACCGAGGTCAACTGAGAAGCAATAAACGCCAAATTTCTTTGGAATTGTATGCTTTGCTGCCGCAACGAACTTACAGCTTTCCCACTGGATGGGGTGAGTAATTTTCTCTAATGCTTTGGGGAAGTCCTCTACATACTCTGGATACCAATCAAGGGTGAATTGGGTCTCTTTGGAGAACCGCCCTAGTATCGCTTCCTTCTGTTTTGCAAAATCGGTATCCGCCATTGCTGTTAGCTGGAGTCAGCTTCCCGGATAAGTGTACAGACTAGCCTACGCGCTAGCCCAACTTCTTATTGAAGCTGCCTGAGATAGCCATTCGACTGTCTGTAAAACTTAGCTAACTTTCAGAGTGTAGCGTGAGTACGTTAGCTATCTTCCCTGCCGGCAGGTCACAATTTTACACATTTTTGCGCCACTAAGTAGTGCAAATTGTGCAGGGTTCGGTGTCATCCTCATCTTCAAGCGTTGCGTTAAAAATCTGGTATAGCTTCTGTCCGGGCTGGGCCTTCGCCTTTTTCTTAATTGCCAGCTCCTGTTTGCGTTTAATGTCGGCTACACGTTCGGGGGCAGCCAACTCCTCCAGGCTTTCGTTATTGCTCCACGTGTATCTGACGCCCCTCTCTTCATCAAATTTTTCGTACTGCTTCGCCTTCTCGAATAACTCCGGGTGACGCTCCATCAGGCCCACCCACTCCGCCTTACGCTGGAAGAAACAGAAATAACAGCCGGAGCGTGTGCGCCACTCATAATACTTCGGCAGCCCCACCCCCGCGTTTTCTAATATCTCAAAAACGTCTCTCTCCCGTATCCCGTCCTCTTTGAACGGGTATACCGGCGTTATGTTAGGCTTATGAGAGATGTACCCGTCCCGATCCTCGTCCGCCCTGATGCCGATGTAGCTAAATACCAGATCGTCTCCTACGAACTCCTCAAACGGCTTTATCTTCAGCATGCGCGTACACCAGCGCATCTGTGAGGAGGGTAGATACCCCCCGTACATTTCGAGCCAGTGGTCGAAGCCGCGCTCGGCGTTCAAGCGAACGATAGGCTTGCCGAGGTAAGCCTGGAGCCGGTCGAGGTACTCGTAAGTTTCGGGAAGTTCCTTTTGCGTGTCGCAAAAATAATACTCCATCTCCGGGACGCGATCCCGCATGTAGATGGCGAGTGCCGAGCTATCCTTACCGCCCGACAGTCCCAGGACGTGGCGCACTTTACTTCCCATGCCTCACCTTCTTCTCTGCTCTACCCTTGTTTATCTTACCCTTACTCTGTCCTGAATCGGTAAGCTCGGACAGGTATTTCTGCGAGACGGAGGAAAGCGCCGCCAGGGCCAACTCCGGGTTGTCTGCCAGCTTTAGCTGCTCCAGCAACTCATCCAACCGCACCACCGCCTGGGCATATTTAGAGCTGTCTTGCGGCTCGACTACAACCACCGCTTCTAAATCGTGGGAGTGACGGTCCGAGACACTTATTCTCAAAATGTGTTCTGGCTTGCGGCCTTGTTCGAGGCGTGCGGACTCTTCAAACACTAGCGCCTCGATGCGCCGGAAGCTGCGCACCAAGTCGGCCAAGGTAACTTCGTACCGCGCCCGATCAGTGTCACTCCACAGCCTCGGCTCTTTGCCCACCACGATGGTCGCGACGGCCTCGATCCACGCGGCCTCGTTCGCGTGGTCATCTTGCAACTGGAGGGCGAACGCTTTCAACCGCGGCTCGACGCAGTGATCTACGAGCCCTGCCGCCCGCACCCTGATTCGCTCGCGCGCATCCCCCTCCGCGAAGTTAAACGCTTTGAAGAGGAGGGATTGCAGTTCGGACAGCAGATCGTCATAGGCCCTTTGAAGCTCGATGAGTGCCCCTTTGAGCAATCCGAAAAAGATGTTGAGCCGGTCCTCGACGACCGCCTCAGTAGCCGTAAAGGGTTCAACGCCGCAGGCGCGCGGCAGATCGCTGAAAAGGAGAATGTCCGGGTCTTTGGACGAGAATAGCGCCTCTTTAATAGCTGTGGCGGTCGGGGATATGTTTCTCGTTTGCTTCGTGTATTGCGGGAGACGGTTAAAGAAGCGGTAGAGCGGCTTCAGGATGCTAACCAAGTGCTCCGAATCAGGCCCCCCCTCTTTACCGAACAGTTGGGCCATTAGCCGGTAGACTTCACGCCGCACGCCCTCCACCCGATACCTTCGCAGCTCGAACTTTTCAGGCGAGCGGATGAGCCGATCATAGACCTCCACGGTGACTTCCGGCACGAAGGCCCCGTCCTGGTAGAAAGCGATCTCCGTGTCATGCGCAAGGGCGGCGGCGCAAAAAAGAATGGGGATGATACCCATCTTCAGGCCGTAGGGGGGGCGTTGTAACAGGTCGAAGAGTTCTTTGACCGAGTGCCGCTGTAACTCGCAGTGCTTAAAGAACTCCTTGACGCCCTTCCATACGGCCGTTAGTCCGTCATCCCCGCTGGGCTCCCCGAAGGAGTACCCCGTCCCTTCCGGCCGATGAATCTTCGTGTGTTCCAGTATGGAAGCGTAAATGGCGATTTCCGGCGGCGTACCTACGAAGCCCAGGCGCTGTTCCCCGCCGTTCTTAATCATAGCGTCAATCAGGTTACGGCGCGCCGCCGCCGCCGCCGTCGAGAGGTGCCGGCGGTTGACGAGTTCATTGCGCAAAACGGGCGTCGCCGGGTAGACCTGCTGACAGATGGCGGAGAGGAAATTTGCTAATGTGCGCGCCGTCGGGATTTCCTGCCTGATTCCGTGGTGGAACCAAAGGGTACTCTGGCCGGATTGTCCGTCAGGAGAAAACAGGCGCTGAAGTTCTACGCCGATCCGTTCTTCCACGGCAGCCAGGCGGGTACGCAACTCCCGGCGCGCGACCGCATCGCCTTGCAGCGCCGGCGTATTGGTTCGCACCCATTGCAGCAGCTCCAACTCTCTGATTGCCTCGCGTAGCGCATTTACTTCACGCGGAATAGCTATTAATACTTCTAGCTGCTCCCGCACTTTCGAGCCCTGCGCCAACTCCACCAGACTCTCAAAATCGCTCTTAGTGCCCGGAAGGCAATACAGGAGAAGTCCGTCGGCGTCCCCCGGCACTTCCAAAGATTTGGAGAAACTCGCCATGTCACTGAAACGGACGGAGAAGTACCTCAGCGTGCCGGTCTGGAAAGAGTGACGCTTGGCGACGAGAGGGCGTGGCGACCAGAGCTGATTGACCTTCTGGGCCAGACTCGTCCCTTCGGCCACCCGCCGATCCGCCTCCCTCAGCCTTTCCTCGATGTCGATGTCGCTGCCCCCCCACAGCGCCACCGTGTCGCTGTGCTTACGCTCCACAATCAGGGAGTTTTGCAGGAGGCTGCGGTGTGCCCGCTGGAACGCGCGCGCAGGCATTGCTACGGCGAATTGCAGGACTTCGCGGCTCGGCTTGAGGCCGCCGTAGGCTCCCACCGCGGACAGCAACCCGATTGACTTGATCAAGGCCAGTTCTGCCGGAGGCGACTGCGCCGCCTTGTCCAAGGAGCTTTGCACTTCGGCCCACCGGGTGGCCCCCTCGCCCACGCCCACGCCGCTGCCTAAAGCCTCGGCTACGTAGTCGTATAAGTCAGAGAGCGTGAAACACGGCGCGCCGTCCTCATCGATCTCCTGTTGGAGGAAGTTGGCAAACCCGTGCGGCTCGCGCGAGGTAAGAAACGAGAACAGGGAGCGCTGATTCTGGCCGAACTTGCGGCTGAGCCGGACGAGAGCCAGTACGGCCACCGGGTGTAGCGGGGCGCAGTGTTCGGCCGCCTCGACAAACTCCGCTTTCGACATGCCGCGGGGCAGCAACCCGAGCTTTATCGCCTCTTCCGCCTGTTCCCTCGCCTGCTTTTTTAGCGCGCTTATAAATTTATGATTGCCGTGCTTGATGGCCGAGGAAATCAGGCTGAAGAGCTGCTCCGGCGGCTCCTGGAACGCCGCATCCTCAAACCGGCCCTGCACCTTAGCCCACTCCTCGCGCACGCTCGGTCGCAGGTCGGCCGCATACCGCTCGAATGACTGGTGCAGGATAGTAACGAGCAAGAACCCTGTGGGGTTGAATCGGGCGGTGGCCTCGGCAAGCTGCTGCAACACGTAAATGTCGCCGCTTTCCTGGTCACGGGCCCCGTATTCGAGGAACTTGCCCAGTTCGTCAATGATGAGCAGCACGCCGCGCGCCTTGCCTGACTCCTGTAGGTGCTGAATGACACGCGCGAGCGCCTCTACCACGTCCGTTTGAGAGACCGCCGTTCTGTCTTCCTGGTAGGCGTCACGGTAGCCCTCTAACTCCTTGAGGGCGGCAGGGGGACGGCCTGAAGTCGCGTAAAACGGCCGTAAGTCGCGGCAGCACGCACGTAGCAGGGCCCCCAGCAGCGGCTCGGGAGCCCCGCTGATCAGGATCGGACAGAATCCTTCTTTGCTGACGCGCGCCTTTGCCCCGCCCCCGAAGAGGAGTTGATACGTTTCGGGCTGTTGCTCTTTGAGGATCGAACGCGCGAGTTTATTGCCGGCGGCGGTCGAAGGGCTAAAAAGGTTAGCCAGGTACAGCGCGAAAGCAGACTTACCCGACCCGTAAGGCCCTGTCAGCGTCCAGGCTCGGTGTCCGGCCGGCGCGATCAAAGATTGTGCGAGCCGGTTGAGGAACTCACGGGCGGTGATGGTGACGGTATAGCCGTCTATCGCGCCGGGCGTGGCTGCGTCTCGCTCTAAGTTGATTGCGCGGGTATAGCGGGGGGCGACGGTGATGAGTTCGCTCAGTTGCAAGTTGCTACGCTCCTACGGCAAACAAGGTGTTTGTGCCCTGGTAGTACGCTTCCAGGTACTGGAATTTCTGCCGGAGTCTTCTGCGATAGACTTGCTTCAGGCCGGCGGTCTCGGTGTAGAGCAGGTCCCCTTCTGTTATATGTTCCAGCCGCTCTAACCGTTCCGCCAGGCTGTTCTCATCAAGCTTAAACGCGATGCCTGGACTACCCTTCCCGTAGGCGACCTCGGTGAAGGCCAGGCTGTCTTGCTGCGACGTGCGATCCCAAAATTCAATGAGGGCGTAGACGAACACGGAATCGCTCAGGGTCGTTTTCGGGCCGCGGCGTATCTGGAACACGCCCGAGCCGGCGACCTCCTCAATGAGCTGCAATTCGACGAGGGGACAGTCCAGCGAGTCTTCTGCGACCGTCCCCCGCGAGGCTCTGGCGGGGATATACGTTCGGAGGAACACGTCAACGTCCCGCTTCAGCGTGTTGCCGCTCGGCATCGCCTTGGGGTTCCGTCGGCGGATTTCCTCCTCGATCAGATGGATGAGTTGGTCGCGTGTGAATTCGTTGGACTGCACCGCGTTGAAAGCCAAATGCCAGGTCGTACACCGCTGCGGGTTTGACAGGATATTCCAGTGCAAAAGCCACAGGGTATTCGGGTCTTCAAGAAACTGATCTTGCCCCCCCGGCCCGAAAATAAATTGCCCGAATTTGGTTGGATGAATTAAAGCCCCGCGGCTCTTGGCTTCCTCCTCGATTACGCCGGTGGACAGCCCCCAGTGGCGAATCGAGCGGACCATGTTCTTACCGACGCCGAGGGTCGCTATCGCGTCATCCTCGTTGAATACGCGCGGGTTCCCGCCGTCAGGGTCGGTGGCGTCAACAGCCTTCTTCATCCAGCCGTACCGGAAGACAAAGGTTTCGTGCCCGGAGAATGAATAAACTTCCGGGCGGATTACCACATCAGGGAGTCTCGACTGTTTCGCGGGCATTTTACCGTGTTTGGGCACAACCTATTGCGGGCAAATAACTGTAAGCCCCTCTATCTAGCACTATTTACTCTGAGTCGTCAATGTTTCAGATGTCCGGGGGCGGCCGGCCGGGGGGTGGGGCGGGCGCAGCACTCTTCGTCGTGGTAAATAGGTGAGCGGGGATGCCAGCCTTGGGGGCGGCATCCCCGCTCGATTTCGGTCACTGTCCTCACCCCAGCAACCGAGAGGCGGCAGGATTCACCCACCGCCCGGTTGCGCGGCATGATAGACAAAACGCGGGCGCGGCGCAACCGGCGCGGCGGCACCCATTATCGAGTTGAATTTGGCCGCCGCGCATCTACTCTCCGCGCGCCGGCACCGCGACATGGACACTCTCGCATGTTTCTTAAGCCCGTTATAGCGCGACGGCCTGCGCGAGTCCTCTTTCCTCCTCAATTCTGCCGCGCCCTGCGAGCCAGCAGGCGCGCGACGTTCTCGGAAATCACAGACAGGTCGTCGGGTTTCCGCAGGAACACATTAGCGCCGGCTCGCCGGGCGTCCGGCTCCACGTCGTCGCCGGACAGCATAATGATCGGCGTCTGCTGCCGGTGCGCCAGCGCCCGCATCTGCCGTATCAGCTCTATTCCGTTCGTGTCCGGTAGGTTGTTATCGAAGATGAGCACGTCGAACCGCTCACCGCTTCTGAGCTTCTCCAGCGCCGCGGCTCCGGTGGCGCACGTCTCGACCGACCAGCCTTCATCGTGTAGAGATATGTTTACCGCGTCCGCGACGAGGCGGTCATCTTCAACATGAAGGACGCAGACTGCGCGCAGTTCGGGACAGTCTACTTCATCACGGAACATCAGACTGCTTCGACGATGCTCTACCGGCGTCCGCAGTTGTGCGAGCGCCTTATGACGCCCTTTGCCCTTCAACATCGACTCCAGGCTCTGGCGGCCGATGCCGAGCAGGGCGGCAGCGCGAGAGACGACCCCGCCCGCTTCCCTTAGCGCCCGCTCAATTATCCGAGCCTCGTAGCGTCTAACGGCATCGTAGAAGTTAAAGCCCTTCCACGTCGGAGGCGTGGGGAGCACGCCGATAAGGAACAGTACGCGCCGGGAGGTATCCAGCAGCCGATCTTTATGTTCCTGATTACCCGAGCGTGAAAGGAAGTTGGCGGCGCGGTCGTAAGTGGCGCTCAGTTCGTCACCCGGCAGATGATCGCCTAACTCTTCGATTATAGTTAATGCCGCCAGCCCCGCGGCCTCCGGGTCGCCCGCGTTCTGGGCGACTTCGACGGCACGCTGTAGTGTTAGGCGTGCGATCTTATGCTTACCGGCGCGGGCGAGCGCGATCCCGTGAGTCGTCAGGGCTTCGGCCAATAGTGATTGCTCGCCACCCCTTTCGAGAATCTGGACGGCCGAGCGAACCAGCCTTTCGGCCTCGGCTGTTCGGCCTTCGGCCAGCAGCACCTTCGCGCGGGTGTCGTCCACCTGTGCCGTGTGTACTTGATCTTTCATGCTAGTAAAGAGGGCCTGCGCGCGGTCTAGGTGCTCGTGAGCTTCGGCGAATTTGCGGGCGGTGCCGAACAGCATCCCCAGGTTATTCTCTACGCAGGCTTGATAGCGCGTATGCCCGGCCTGCTCGAAGTAGAAGCTGGCTGCCGCGAACTCGATAAGCGCACGGTCTATGTAATCCTGGCGCTTCTCCATCGCGCCCAGATTCTTCAACACGAAACCGAATTGATTATGGAACTTCCCCCTGTGCGCGTTGTTGGCGCTTTTCTGGAATAGGGGCGCGGCCTCAAGGTCTATGCGGAGGGCGTCGTTGTACCTCTTTAATGACCCTTCGATAATGGCGAGACGTAACAAAGTTATTGCCCTACCCTCACTGTCGGCGGGTAGCCTGCCCAACGCCTCTTGCAGCACCACGCGCGCTTCGTCGAATCCCCCTTGCCGCCAATAGCAATAGCCTAATTCGGTTTGCGCCTCCGCCACCTTCAACGTATCCTGTAGCGCCTCGAATCTCCTGATGCTTTCTGTAATAAGGTTCTTAGCCGTTTCCTGCGCCCCCTCGATCTGCTTTGTGCTGCCGAGCCAGCCCGTGAGGACGCCGACCCGTAAGAGCACCTCCGCCGCCGTCGCCTCGTCGAGCCCGTCCAAGACGGGATACTCGCCGATGTGCGACCATAAATCCCCCATCGCCTCGCGCGCGGCTTCGTAGCTCCCTACGTTCTCAAGTTCTTTAGCGAGTTGGCACCTGAGCAGCGCCCGCTTATTTCGGGAGAGTGTCGGATCAGCTATCTGGTGAAGTAGCTGAGTGGATATGTTCATGTGAGGATTACCTCTCTCGGGTTGTCGGTAATCGTACGGGGGCGCTTCTTAACATGGCGGGGTGTTAAGATTCGCCGTCGCAACACGTCGCGGGCAGGCAGGCCAGGACTTCACTCCCGCCGCCCATCTCACAGCAGGTCAGTCAACTTCAGGAGAACAGCATGAAAGACTTACGCCGACTCTTCGGTGCGGTAGTGTTTGCTCTCGCGCTCACCATCCCGGCCTTCGCCGGGGATATACAAACCGGCGTTGCGCCGCCCTCGCAGCCGGCTCAAACGGCTACGGCGAACGGGGACATACAAACCGGCGTCACGGGGCAGGAGGAGACGGGTAGCAGTGAGGCTACCGCTACAGGTTCGGCGACGGAGATCGCGCTGAACCTGCTCCAGAGCGTGCTGTCCCTCTTCTAAGCAGCTCGCTCAGTTCCAATTAACATAAGCTGCCAACAGGCAGAGTCGGCGGCCAAGTATTTGTGTGTCTGAACTGGCTCGGAACTTCACGCCGGAATAGCCGAGAGTGCAAGGAAGTCCGGCGCGGAGGCGCGAGAAGGCGAGGTTAAACCCGAGTGTCACCCAAAGCAATAATTCTTTTTCGGCTAGGCTTTCGGATTCATTAGACTTACGAAATGTTGCAGCAAAATCAGCGCAGGCAATGTCCTGAGCCCGACCCTGATAAGGCTACAACAGCCATGACGCACATAGCCATTTTGGAGCAGTTCGACGCAGGGCCATCGCATGGGCTGAAAGGTCAGCAACGAACAATACCAATCCAAGTTAGAGGGCGACTAAATATGGCTGGGACGTTCACCGTAGACCATCCATCAGCCGCCGCGCCTGATAGGTCAGTTTTGACCATTTAACGATTTGCTGAAGGGTCATGGCCTTTTCGTCGGCCGCCAGACCCTCCGCGACCCTCCTGAAAGTCTCCACGATTTGCCACCTGTTAAGCTGCGGGATCGGATGCTCTTCTAACGTAAGCAGCTCATACACCTGACCCTCGTTGTCTCCCGGCGACGGGTAACGGCAGAGGAAGTTGTAAGACTCCAGGTCTTCGAGGGCGCTATCGACCGTATTCAGAGAGCCTATCCGGGCTCCCTCCTGAATCTCCCTCCGCGACACCTGGAATCTCCTCGTGGGCGGGTCGGTGCGGTTCGCGACGCCCAGGAGGTAGGTCCACACTGCGAGGGCGCTGCCCTTGATGACAGAGCCGTTCGCCCGCGGCGGGCTGCCGTTCTGTTTCGGAGTCAGATTCATAGGCAGGATGACGAGTCCGCCCGGATTCAGGTGTTTTATTTTTCCAGACGCCAGCCGTTGTCGTAGAGCCGGAACGACGCGGAGGCCGTCTGCATCTTGCCACTGTCGAATGAGATTACTCCGCCCAACTGGCGCAATACGTCGGCCATGCTGACGCCACCGAGGTTCCGGCGGATGTCCTCCGGGAGGCTCTGATGTTCTTGCCTGGATGTGTCAAAGTATTTTCCGATCTCAGTCGGCTGCCAGCGCCATGTGTACTCCGCCCGTGCCGTCTTGTCTCCACCTTCCCCGCCCGTTAACCCCGTCACTTCTACCAACTCCCGCCGGGCTATCGGGATGCTCCAGCCGTTTCCTGCCCGCTGCCATTCGTCTGAAGCAGAACGCCCCTTGTCGGTAATGGTTGCGGCCACCACGACCGGAGAGGAGGCCGAGTCCGGGTACTCGATCCTGACCACCTTAAAATCTACCAGCCCGAGGTGGTTGAGCGCGGCGAGGTCAGCGTGGCTCTCCAAGAAGCGCTTCAACGCGAACTCCTCTTTCGGGCTCGTCTGGCTGCCAGCCCCGATGAGCGTCAGAGACTGCCGGTATTCAGGGAGTAAGGAGATACTCGCCGGCTTCTGGAATGCTTCCCCTGAAAGGATCAGTTCGGACGCGCGCGCGCGTGTCATCCGGCCCGAGGAACACGCCGCCAGACAAACGAGGGTGGCCGCGGCGAGCGCTGCAAGGCGCAGCGCGTCTTTATGATGCCGTACCGACGGCATGTGAGATGTAATAAACATAGAGTAAGTCCCTGCTAGCGGAGAGCGCGAGCGAACCGGAAGAATAGGATGAAGGCGAGTTGGGCGACGAAGAGCAGACCAATGACGGCGAGTAGCATCCAGCACCCGCGCCTCACGCCGCCGCCGGTCTCGTACATGACGACCCCGCAGAAAGGGCAGAGGTGCTGAGTCTTCATGTAAGTCAGCCTGCCGCCGCCGTAATGCCATAGCCGGGGTACTACCTCTCGCGCACAGCCGGGGCAGGCGATACCTTTCGCTCCCTGCATGATCCTCCCTGAACATACCGTGCTCAAACGTTATCCGGGTGACTGGGAGGTGCAGTTTTGGTATCTTGCACGTGAATTATTGACAACCCGGATGCGCGACGCGCCCCACATAGTCGATGGTGGGTGCCGCCTTTGAGTTGAGGAGTAAAGAACTCCCGGCGGCACTGAAGCGTCGCAAAATTTTTGCACTATATAGTGCAAAACGCAAGCCGGTGTTTACGCCGATTCTCCCGTCAGGAGGAATGTCCTGATGGGAAGATCGTCCCGCCCCCGCCCCAAGTACCTTGGGAAGAAGCTACTACGTATCCGAGACGCCTTCGGCCTCACTCAGGAAGAAATGGTCAAACGTCTGGCGGTAAAGAAGGAGGGGTTGACGCACAGCAGCATTTCTGGCTACGAGTTAGGCGCGCGCGAACCGTCGCTCCGCGTGTTACTCGAATACGCGCGGCTCGCCAACGTACACCTTGAGGTGCTGGCCGATGACACCTTGGAATTACCTAGCGAGATTCCTAGCCGGAAGACACATGGCGGGGTGAGGCGGTTGGGAAGAGCAGCTAAGCGACAGACATCAGGCTAGTGATACCAGCTTATATTGTCAGCCGAGTCATGAGCTATTTAGCATGCGTCGTTAGCACTGAATTCTCCTGACCGGCGGATTTCCTTTATGACACCCTTGAGATTAATGCATCGCTGTACAATAGTTCTTCATATAAAACTTTCCTCCCGGCCATCGTTGGTTTGAAATAATTACTCCACTTGTTAGAGGCACGAATACGGAATATCCCGAGGTCAAACGGGTCTGTCAGGACCGCCGCCGATTCATATTTGTATTCAACAGTCGGCCAGAACCATTTTTGCAGGAAGTTTTTCTTCTTATACTCTATTGCCGTGTACCTCTCTTTATGAACCTTAATTGATGCTGACGTGGGCATCATCTGATTGGAGCGCTTGAATTCGTCAGACTGTCTGACTTCATTCGCGCTTGGACAAAATATTGTTTCAAAATATTCGGGGCTCACTTCCCTTTGCATCTCCCCGTTGCTCATCGAAAGGAAAAAATATTTTGCAGGCGATTTACTGGACTTCAGGACCACATGATTAGGGGTGGCAAAGAACAATTCACTATCGGTCACTGTCGTTGTCCACACGCAAGACCCGTTTGTCAGGTTAATCATCGATATTATTCTTCCGCCGTCATCAGGAGGTTCAAGGAAATCATTTCCTAAACGCCACGACACCGCGATGTCCCCTCCGCTGCAAGAGACTGTACTGATCGCCCCATATTTTCCTTGACCTTTAAGCAATCGCAATAAAGTATTCTTCGGTCTGGGGACACTATTTACAAAGCTTTTGCTGTTGAGTTGTCGGCTCCACGACCGCGCGGGCGTGAGAGCGTGAGGCGGATTATTGTCCGCGGATAACTGTAAGGGTTCAGTGAATTTTATAATGAAAGGGTTAATACCGAGCGCGACCTTGAGTCTCTCTCTCGCCAAATCAACCTTGCCCTCTTTTGTGAAGAGTATACTTAAATACAGCCTCGCTACTGCACCGAGTCTGTCACTAGCCTCCGCATGAATAAACGCATCTCTTGCTTTCTCCAGTTCGCCCAGGCGTAAGAATGACAGGGCCGCTTTCAAATGTGTAGCTTGGTTCATTTCTAAAATTTTTTGAATATTATCTAACCGTGTTTCTACAGACTGTGTTCCCGGCCGCAACTCTTCAAATATTTTTTCAATAGCGGTAGACACCAGCTTTTCAATCAACGTAGTGATAACAGGCTCTGCAATTAGTTCAATGAATGACATTGATAGAACCCTGCCCTTTCCTGTGCAATGAGGGTCGCGCGAGAAATTGGAGACAGATGTATCCGTACTAATAGGACCGGCTATCTGTGAACGGCGAGCGATATAGGAGGGGACGGTATGCCCCTGCGAACGTCCGGCGCTTCTACTTTCAGGTAATACCCTTGTGAGTTGCGGCGAAGCATCCTACCCTTCATCAAGGGTAAAGGGGGAGTTGCTCTTATGCAACAAGCTTAGTTGGGGCCCACGCTCAGGCGGCCGTGCCCTTACCGAGAATCACCCTCTGATAGATACCCTCCAGACGGCCAATCTCGGCAGGGTCTGTAATCTCATAGTAGTAGAATGCGTATTCCGTTTTCTGTCGGAGCAAGGCCGAGTAACCGTGGTGATCCAGCAAGGCCATCGTAGCAAGCTCACCCTTCCCCGGAACGTTTTCGATCTCGACGCACTTGTACTGCTGACCGCCGGACTGGGCGTAAAACTTGCCAAGCTCTAAAGTGGGTGCCGCCCCTTTGCGCTGCTCATCCAGCCACCATTGGTCACCAATGAAAGCGCCCACACGTACGGCGGCACTAATGGCCTCAACCGCCTGTTGATCAGTGTGCCCGGTATCCTCGTACCTGATGTCCATGTTGGCGAGGTCCGCCTTAGACACAGCGGGTGAGAGATGTCTGAACTTAGCGTCCTTGCCTGTCAGCGCCGTGAGCGCCGCGTCGAGATTATGCGAGAATGCCCTGCTCCTTAACTGGCTGATCGTAAAGCCGTGCTGGAGTAGCGCGGCCTTCAGGAACTTCTCCGTCGCCTGCTGCGCGTGGTAGATCGCCCCTTGGGCGTCGCGACTGGTCTTGAGGATGGACACGGCCGCCCGTATATCCTGGAGCGCTCGCTTGACCATCCCCTGCGCCGCCGTGCCCAAGGCCGCCGGCAGGTTATTTTGTAAGCCGTCAAGGGTCAGAAAATCATGGAACCCTTCCATGAAGCCGAGGCCGATGGCGTGGACTTCCTCCTTGGTCAGGGAGCGCTTGAAGTCGTCGGTAAGCCCTTCGACGAACCGTATCGCGTCGAGTTGCACGGTGCCGAAGACGGTCGGGAAATTGTAATAGTAAACCTGGCCGCGAAGCATGAACGGCATCTCGCCGATCTTCCATTCCAGCAGCATGCGGTCGCCGTACCGGCGCTCGTACCAATCATTTATCTTCTCGAACAGGGTGGATTCGCCCCCGCGGCTAAAGAGCGGGGCGGAACGAACGCCCTCCTCGGCCATGATTATCCTGTGGGCGTGGAATGGGCGTGCCGTCACGGCCTCATCTTCGTTGCCGAGCTGCACGTCAATGGTCTCCAACCGTTGATCTAAATTATTAACTTCCATCACTCTCACCCTTATGTAACTCAAGACTGGCCGTCTGGTATGACACCTCGGTCTGCCATTATAGCCCTAGTGGCAACCCTCACCTGTAATTACTGCGACGCTGCCAGTAGACATCAGCATGGATAATTACGTTCGTTGATGGGGTCTCCTTCCTTCCCAATATGAATGATCGCCACTGCTGTCAAAACCCGATTTTTAGTCTCCCGTCTCGCACAAAAGTTTCAATCTATCTCTTTCAATGTACAGGTTCTGTCAGGAAGCATTTGACGTAAGAATCCGGGCCTTAGTTTCCTTCTGCAATCGGTAAAACTCACGCCCTGATGCAACCAGTCATTAGGGCTTTAGAGCTTGTAAACGAACCGACGACATCGACAAGTCACCGCCATCAACAAGTCTTTTAAGAGGCTGTCGCCTAGTTCTTATTTCTCCCGCACTGCGGGTCCATACCTAGAGAGCTGACGCCTGCAATTTAAGCACGAATATAATGAGCGCAAAGCATCCTGAAAGGTCACTGGATTATATCCTTGAGGGGTTGCCCGGCGTGTGCATTCAGTCTGCCCCGAGGCTCGGTTCAGTGATCGTGCTTCGCCTCGGATGGCTGTTTTTCTGATCGGAAGCCTACTGAGGGGTAGTGTTGCCTGCGGAAGCGTGAGATGGGATTTTGCGTAAGTATGTATTACCTAGCAGCCAAAAAAATTCATCTGTGAGAAAAAAATTTTCACTTCGCTGGGGGAAGATACTTCTGGTTTGTTATCCCGAGAAAATTTATCATGTGCAGCGTTTTGCCGCTGTTTAAGGTAACCCCTTTACTCTCTTGTGCTTAGCATTTTATTGAAAGATGGAAATAACAACATTCATGCATGCAGTTGATTTCCTGTGTACACAAGGGAATCATCACCATATCTATTTATTATCAATAGTTTATAGCCCGACTTTGTTAATGATTAAGAAAGCCAATGTTATCGCTTTGATTAAGACCGAGAAAATCATGGATTATAAAAAATATCGTAAGAGGTAATTACTGGGGTCAAAGATTTCTCCTTCCCGGTACATTGCTACTCTTTTCAAAGAGCTTTACATAGTCTTTATAGTGCCGCAGCTCGTGCCAGTAGCAGTGACCACCCTTAACAATAAATATTCCTCAATAAAATAAGAGGTGACAGACTAGGGTGGCATGTACCAGCCCCTGTACCGCCAGCTCAATGCACTGTACCACTTAACCTTTACCACTATAATTGCCCGGTACGAAGATAAACTGCACCCGGTACTTTCTTGCGAGTAATCTGAAAACTAACATCATCTTGAATTAGAGACATCATGTACCTGCTATTCGCTTATTACCAGCACCGGCGAATACGTACGCGGCACATATTTACTATTACTCTACCCTAAATTTTTTTTGTTTGCTTAGCAATCATGTGAGTGCTATATAGTGCAGTATGCCAGCAGCACCCACAAAACGTTTTACCGACTTAGCGCTGATGGATGCTCTGCGGGGACTGCCGCCTCTCACCGATAGGCAGGCAGATTGCTTAAAATTTGTGGCGACATTTTTCATGGCACAACAGTATTATCCCACGCAGCGAGAGGTAGCAGAGGCTATGCATCTGCGAAGTACGAGTGCCGCGCCGTATTTGAACCCGCTGGTCAACAAGGGTTTCCTCACACGCGAACCACGCCGACGACGCAACATAATGCTGACGCCTGCGGGGATAAAAAAGCTGGTACTGATGGGGATCGATGTGCGCGGCCAGTTGCTGGCCGCCGAGGAGTCGTAGCGGCTGACGGTAGAAGCCAAGCGGCCGCGGTCTGGCACGACCGCGGCCGCTTGAATGATCAGATTAGTTTTGGACCCTAATCTATCGGTCATTCTGTGCTTTCCGTCCGCTTTTTGTCAACTCAAAAAGTTAAAGGAGAGCACAGATGTCACGAACACTTTCTTCGCCCGTGGGGGCGACTATTTCTCATTTCACTCCTGCATCAACTCACCAAACGGCCAAGCAGCTCACCTACTCAGAGTTGATTGAGTATCACTTGGGCACCGTTTCCCTAGAACTGGAAGATAAGGGATACAGTGCCAAGGTGTCGCATCAAATTGTACGCAATCACCGTACGGCAATTAACGGCTGGATGCGGCATAAAGATGTTGACGCCCAAACCCCAGTAGGCGACGAATTGGGTTGCGAATTCAATGGACAACTCACCGCCCATCTTAAACACCTCAGACACCAAGGTGGGATTAGAGGGCGGGGTCTCAGCGAATCTACACTGCACAGTCGCGAATCACTGCTCAACCGATGGAGGGATTCGTGGTTAAAACTAATTAACACACAAGGTCTACCGAGCGCCTTCAATGAAGCACTATCTTTTCTGATCAGGGGCGGTAGCCATAACCTATTCTCAATCGCGAGGGACACCGGAGTACCTCGCACTTCTCTCTCCCAGTGGATGGCGGGCGCACGCCCGTCTGCCCTCCAGGTCGATAATATTCAACGCCTCGAAACCTATTTTGACCTGCCTCCCGCCACGCTGCTTTCCCGCGCCGGGCTGGCGAAAACGCAGCCCAGACCGTACAGGGCCGGGGCGACAACCGACCGTAGGCGTTTACAAAAACTCACGGTGAGAAAGTATCGCCTCACAGACTTCTCTTCACTCACGCACTTACAGGATGAATGGAATGGTTTAGAGCAGTTCATGTCAATGCCGTGTCCGCCGGAGGGCATGAGGCGTAACAGCCGGTGGAATGAAGACCCCTCCACGCAGATCAATTCGACTGCCGTCAGGCAAAAAGAACTTTTGGCTAGCTACTTCGGATTTTTATGCTTACCCACAGATGACAGTGATCCCTTATTCAAAGGGGAGGGGCTCAACGCCCAGAGCCTCAGTTTAGCCTTACTCACTAATACGACACTGGTGGAAAGATTCATTGAGTTCCGTCGGCTTAGGGCAGGTGGAGTCTATACCAGTGAAACTATTCAGGTACTTTCCTTTTGCTGCTCCCTCTTAAGAGAGGAAACAGGTTATCTCCGACAGCACCCTGAGTTCGGTGAAAGGTTACAGCCGGCGGTAACGTGCGGCGACTGGGATATGCTCTGCAAAAGCAGCCACCGAAGGTTCACGGCGCTGAGAAATTCTCTATGTAAGGAGAAGGCCATAGGGGTCGGACGTGACGTAGAAGAACCTATACGGGCCATTCTTGACCGCCAACACCCGATTCAAGCGCTTTTCGAGTTAATCGCCGCAGCCGAAGCAGCGCCTCCCTCCCCGAATGAAAACCCCGGCGCTTTCGCCATTCACCACCGCAATCTACTGTTAATCAGGATGCTGTCGGCGATTCCGCTAAGAATTAAGCACTATTCGATTATGACTTACCGGCCCGATAACTCCGGGAACCTTTACCAGAAAAGGGACGGCTCTTGGTGGTTGTGGTTCCACTCACGGACGTTCAAAAACTTCAAGCACCTCGGCGCGGCCACTCACGACTACCGTGTGCCCCTACCAAAATCCCTGTGGTCGCACATCGAATGTTACTTGTCCGAGCACAGGCCGCACCTGCTAGGGGCTCAAGAATGTGATTACGTGTTCCGTCCCTCTGTAACTATGGGAGCACCTGCTTCAAAGATTCGTCCCACAGCCCGGATAAAGCAGCGTTACCTCTCGCGGACGGTGCTTAGGCTGACGCAAAGGCATCTTCCAGAGTCCGCTGGATTTGGGCCTCACGCATTCCGGCATATCCTCGCGACCGATTACATAAAGAACCGACCGGACGGGTTTGAAGTGGCGGCTCGCCTCTTACACGACAAGATTGAGACCGTCAGAAGAGCCTACGCCCACTTGCGAACCGCCGATTACATTGCCCATTGGCTGGTGTACTACGAGGAGCAACAGCGGGAGGCACAACAGTAGTGAGTGGTGGTCCCTTCGAGGTGTTGTACGAACCCGCGCCGACTCTGCTGAGCAGGCACGGCATCCGCTACCGCGTTAAACGTGCGGGGGGTGTCACGTGGTTCAACATGTCGAAGTGCCCGCTCTGCGGGCATGAGAACTACCAGTGTGGGGTCTCTGAAAGCATAGGAGCCAACGGCCGTCTCAGACACGCCGTCAAGTGCTTTCACATCTCGGACAACGGCACCGGCACTGACACGCCCGAATACGAAGACTTCCTTTTTAGACTCGGCGAGTTGGACGCCGACAGCTACAATCGTCTCAGAAATATCTCTCAGCGCGGGCGTGTGTCGCGCCACACCTCGGCATCCCTACAGGCTAAAGATCGTGGAGCGCCTCCCTTCCCATCAGCTCAGTCGGCACCCGCTCAAAGGTCCTTAAATCTTGAGTTTCTCGCCGTCCTGCGCAAACGCCTGCGGGAGAACCCGGAGGCAATGTCCTACCTCACGTCACGCGGCTTGAACGACGAAGCATTAGATCATTTTAGGCTTGGCCTCTCGACACCGTACACCCGCAGGAAAACGGACGAAGAGCAATCGGACGCGCTCGTCTACCCCATGCGCGGCCCCGACGGCGTTTTCTACAACAAGTACGGCTACTACAACATACCCAACGTCACAAAAAACCCTGTTGACAAGAACGGCTGGATGAAGGGTGAGGTCCGCACATACTACTCCGATGGGATCGGAGAGGGGCGCGTCGGGGTCTTCATCTGCGAGGGCGCAAAGGACGTTTGGCGTCACTGGCAGGCGCTCGCCGGTACTATTTACGGCAACGAGTTGCTATTGATCACCTCCACCCACGGGACCGGCATTCCCGACGAGTGGAAGAGTCACGATTTTTGGGAGCGCTGGGATAACGTCTACCTCGGCCAGGACAATGACGAGGCGGGGGATTTTGTCGCGGCCAAGCTCGCGGGCATGTGCGGCAGAGACGTTCGCCGCGTACTCGTCCCCAAGTCATACGGGAAGGACTGGACCGACTTCTGGCAGCAAGGCGGCACCATAGAGGAATTCGGTGAAATCCTTCGTAATGCACCAGTCGTCTCACAGACTATCAATTATGACGAGCCGACAGATGGGGCGGCCCCCGGCCGCTTCGCCTACGCTCCTATAGACATTAACGGGGCTTTCCACAACGGGCATCTGTATTACACGGCTCAGACCTTACAGCGCGAGTTGGAGATGGGCCGCAACGAGACTGGGGAGGATGTGGTTCAGGTATTAGAAAGGCTAGAAACCGTGGTCGTCCGCAGCGACCGCACGGTTCACACGGCCCGGTGGTCGCCGGCACCGAAGGGGACGCAGGGTCATAACCGTGTTCTGCGCCTCACAGACGGCACTCTGATCACCCGCGAGCCCCAACTGAACAAGTACGCCACGTGGACTTGGCCTTCTATTCAGGCATATCTCGAAGGGAAATTACAGACTCGTCCCCTGTCTTCCATCTTGAGGGACATGCTGGCTCACCTCAAAGCCAGCGTGTGGCTCCCGTACGATGAGGACTACGCGCTGCTCGCCCTCGTAGTGCCCGTCACTTACACACAGACGGTATTCGAGTCGGTCCCCCTGATCTTCCTGAACGGCCCCGCCGGGTCGGGTAAAAGTCAGATGGGGCGCTCGCTAGCGCGGCTCTGCGCTAACGCCTACGTGTGCGGCCAGTCCTCGGCCGCCTCCATAGCCCGCTTCATCGACGAGTCGCGGGGGTTCGTCGTGCTGGACGATCTGGAGACTATCGGCAGGAAGGGCGAAGAATACAGCGAGCTGACCCAGGCACTGAAGCAGAGTTACAACAGAGATACGGCCGTAAAACTCTGGACTGACATAAAGACGATGCGGACGGAGCGGCTGAATTTCTTCGGCGTCAAAATGATCAATAACACGCAGGGGGCCGACCACATCTTGGGGAGCCGCATGTTGAGGGTCCAGACGAGAAAGATACCCGATCACCTGAAGGATGACTTCGCCGACCTACGCCCTACGGAGAGTAGAAAGCTCGACAGGCTCCGGGACGAGATGCACACGTGGGCGTTCGAGCACGTGGCGGAGGTTGACGCCGAATACCGCCGAATGTTCCCCAAGAACACAGACCGCGCCGACGAGATCGCGGCCCCGCTCAAAGTGTTCGCCTCCTTAGCGGGTGACGACGAGCTGAAGTCGAATTTGGAAATCGCGCTACTCAGGCAGAAGCATAAGACCGTAGACCAGGATGACCCGGTTCAGGTGATGCACGAGGCTCTCAGGAATCTCGTCGCCCAAGGGTACAGCATGATCAGCATCACCCACCTGGTCCTCGAAATGCGCAGCCTCATCAGCGAGAACTACGGGAAGGGTTTCACCAACGAAATACCCGAGTGGGCGCGCCCGGACTGGGTGGGGAAACAGCTCCGCACCCACGACCTGATCGAGACGGGACCCGACAGCCAGGAGCGAAAGCGGCTGTATGGAACCCATCTGCGGTTTTACAGGATCAGCCGCGAGTTCGTCGGTGAGGTCTGCCGCCGGCTCGCTGAGGGCGGCACCCAAGTCGAGGTAGGTAAGCTCCAGCCCACGGCCTTCTGCCAGGGCTGCGAGGGGTGCCCGTACAGCGCGAACAACTGCGAGATCATGCCCAAGCGGCTGAATATCGAAGGACGCAGCTACCCCCGCAAGAGGCATGAATTCTGACTGCCGCAGGCCAGCCAGTTCGACGCGGCCATGAAATTTTGTTTTGACAGGGGTGAGGACGGGCTATATTCTACTCCCACAAGAGGATGTACACCTTCCGGGAGCGGACCCGTACCGCGCGGGTATACGCCAAGCCCGGAGGTCGTAAACACTATGGAGCACCGGCGAATGCCGAAAGTGAGGTCGAGAATGCGAGTTGATTACATGATTCTCGCCACCGAAACGGTTTTGAGGCGCTCCATGTTTTGCGACCGGCCTGCTGGGGGGCTGGGTGGGGCACCTCTTGCGGAACACACGACTCACGGTATCTCACGAGTACGGTAACGACGAGAACCTTCTCATCGACGTGATCTGTGAGGAACTCCTCGGCCTGCGGCGGCAGGATTTGCCGCGCCCGAAGGATTTCATCGTCGTCGAGACTCCCTCCGAATCTCCTGATGTGAATCCGCCACAAAGCGGCGAGCAGGCGTCACCCACGCCGGCCAGTCCCGGTACAGCAACAAGGACCCCGCACCGCGTTAATACGTCCCCGCTTCCGGCCACGAGAGCCAAGGGAGATAGAGTCGTGCCATCACCGGACGGCCCACGCCGAAAGAAAGGTAAAAGAAATGCCCGTCGCCATTTACCTCAGAAGCGCGACCTTCCGGAGGTCTGATGAGGAAGATTCTCTCCGAGCGCAGCGGAATGCCATTTCGGCATACTGTGATCGCCACCGTCTCAACGTCTTTCGAGAGTACGAAGACAACGGCGTCGGCGGTTACGAGCCACTGGCTTCGCGCCCAGAAGGCTCGCGGTTAATGTCGGATGCCTCAGAGAGAAAGTTCGATAAACTATTGGTCTGCACTTTAGACCGTCTGGGCAGGTCTGCCACCGACGTGGTGCGCGCGGTCGAGCATTTCGAGCGACTCGGCATCACCGTAGAGGCTGTGAGCCAGCCGGGGGCTGTTGCTTTCATCTCAAATTCCGAGTTGGCGGGCTAGTCAACTCAAAGAAAATTGAGGTAGGAGTGATAGAACGCACATGAAACCTGTAGCTATTTACCTCAGAGTTTCGTCGGACGAACAGAGGGAGAAGCATACAATCGAAACTCAGAGGGTGGAGACCACCCGTTACTGTAATAACCACGACCTACCCATCTACCGCGTCTACGCCGACGACGGCGTGACGAGCATGATCCCGCTCTACAGGCGGCCTGCCGGGTCGGAGTTGCTGAGAGACGCGCTGGACAAACGATTCAGCACGGTTATCGTTTACCGCCTAGATCGACTCGCACGGAGAACTCTGGAGATACTCAACGTCATTGAGTTCCTCCTGAAGCACGGCGTCGCTGTCAGATCGGTAACTGAGATGGTGGAGTCCGAGACTCCCGCCGGCCGCCTCATGGTAACTATGCTCGGCGGGTTCGCGCAGCATGAGCAGGATGTCATCCGGGAACGTACGTTGGCGGGGGAAAGGCGTGCAGCCAAAGAGGGGAAGATGTTGGGCGGTGTGGCCCCTTACGGGTACAAGCTGGCGGACAAGAAGTGGCTAGTTTCGGAAGACGAGGCCGAGGTAGTCCGCTTCATCTTCGCCGAATACATCGCCGGAAAGAGCTGCTTTCACATAGCCGCGGGATTGACCCGCCGCGGCATACCTCCACGCATCGCGAAGCGGTGGTCTGAGGTGACTGTTCTATCAATGATCCGCAACGAGTCTTACGCGGGTCGTCGTGGGTGGGGTAAACGCCGGACGTACTACGAAGACGGGCGCGAGAAATACGTTCTCAGGCCAAAAGAAGAACTCATATACATACCTGTTCCCGCGATCATCAGCCAGGACCAATGGGAAGCCGCGCAGCGCCAGCGTTTGATTAACGGCAAATACTCCAGGCGAAACTCTAAGCGTGTGTACGCTCTAAAGGCCCTGATCAAATGTGGCGTATGCAAATATTCATACTGCGGCCGCACCAAAGTATACCGGGGCGTCGAGTACCGCTATTACCATTGTGGCTCATGCAGCGCCCAGTCAATCAGGAAAGGCTGCGGTAATTTACAGGTGCGCGCTGACGAATTGGAGGCGGCTATCTGGGCTGAGTTGAGTGGATTTCTCCACAATCCTCGGTCTGTCATCCAGCAGATCACGGAGAGGATTAAGGCCGCTCGCGGCGCACAGGGAGGTGTAGAGGAAGAGTTAGCACGTGTCGAGCGTGATTTAGAAAAGTTGAAGGCCGCTCGGAACCGGGTGGTGAGGTGTGTGGCCTCGGGGACATTTAGTAACGAAGAGGCCGCGGACGAAATGGAGGGTATTCGGGCGACCGTCGAGCGCTTGCAGGCCGAACGCGCCACGCTCTTGGATCGTGCAGAATCGTCCAAAGGTAATGAGGATAAGCTGCGTGATGCCGAATCGGTGCTCCGCGAGGTCGGCAAGCTCGTTGACAACGCAGATGCCGAAACGAAAAGTCGCATTATGCGCAGACTGGTCGAAGGTATCACGATTAACTCTGCCACGACCGCCGACGGAAAACGAGAAATACGGGCGGATGTAACCTACCACTTCTCTCCCCCTGGTCTGGTCGATTGCGATTATCACGGGAGGCCGTTGTAGTTGAGGAAGTAGCTCTCGACGGTCGCGCCGCCCGCGTGCATCTCCGCGGGGTCGAGGCGGCGGCGCGCCTCGCGCGTCAGGCGCTCGGCGGCCTCGGCGGCCGCGTCGCCGAAGATGAGCAGCGCCGCGGGCCGGAGCGCCGTGCGCGGGAAGGATTCGAGCAGGAGCGAAGCACGCGCGAGGCGGTCGAAGTCCGTCGAACCTCTTACGAGACGGAGCAGGCGCGCGTCGTCGCCCGCGCGAGAGGGGCGCACGACCGCTTCGGCCTGGAGCCAGCCCGACGTGCGGCTCGTCACGAGCACGCGCAGGTACGCGACGCCGCCGGACGCGCGCTCGCCCGCGACGGCGACGAAGCGCCCGCGGCCGAGCCTCTGAATAAGGTTCGCCGTCGGCCTCGGCGCGTCGCGCAGGGCCGCGAGCCGTTCGTCCACGACGACGGCCACGCCGCCGCCCGCGGGCGGTCGTCGCCTCTTCTGTGCTTCGGCGGCGGAGACGGTTGAGAGCAGGATGAACGAGGCGGCGAAGATTCGCTTGAAGAGAACGGACTGATCTGTGCGAGGCATGGCCTCCCTCCTTCGTCGGGACGGGTTGAGGTTATCCCTTGGCGGAGGGGTGTCGGAAATTATGAGCTACGAACTAAGAAGGGGTGCTGGGTGCTGGGAAGACAAAACCAACACCCAACACCCAACACCCAGCACCCATCCTTAGTTCATCGTTCAGCCTTTCAACGGCGGCGCGGGTTCGCGGCGAGGAGCGCTTCGAGCCTGGCGCGCGCGGGCGCGACCTTGCCCTTCGAGACTTCGGGCCGGCCGCCGTGGTGCAGGTGCGTGAGGGCGACGGCCAGCGCGTCCGAGGCGTCGAAGGGCGCGGGCAGCTCCTTCAGCTTGAGCAGGACGCGCACCATCTCCTGCACCTGCTGCTTCTCGGCCGCGCCGTAGCCGACCACGGACTGCTTGACGAGGCGCGGCGCGTACTCCGCGATCTCGACTCCGGCGCGCTCGGCCGCGAGCAGGATGACGCCGCGCACGTGCCCGAGCTTGAGCGCCGTCTGCGCGTTGACCGCGAAGAAGGACTCTTCGACGGCGCACACTTCGGGGCGGAACTTCTCGACGATCTCTTCGACGCCCGCGTGTATCTTCAAGAGCCGCGCCGCGAAGCGCAGCCGCGGGTTGGCCTTCACCGTGCCGAACTCGACGAGGCGGTAGCGGCGCGCGTCGCCCTCGACCACGCCCCACCCCGTCGTCTCGCTCCCCGGGTCGATGCCTAAAACTCGCACGCGCCTTTATACACTAACCGCCCGCGCCTTTTCACCAACAATAAAGCTTTAAATTTTCGGGCGCCGTCTCGGCGTCAGCTCTTCATCAAGACGCGCTGAACGAGTTCACTGGTCGTAGCTGTGGTAGAACGGTCGGAAGACCTCGCGCGCGGCGGAAGGCTTGCCGAACCAGCGCGTCAGCGCCGCCGGCCACGCGCCGTCGAGCGGCACGAGCGTGAAGCTCCCGGCGACGCGTTCTGTCTTCGACGAATCCACGGTCGTCTCGGGCGCCACGCCTTTGTTGCCCAGGCCGGAGATGACCGCGTTGTGACTCAGGAGCGTTCGCTCGCCTTCGCGCTCGACCGCCACGTCGGCGGCCACGCTCGCGAGCGCCACGCCCGCGCCGTCGGGCGTCGTCAGCAGCGCAAGCTCCGTCCCGCGCCGGTTCCCCTGAAAGCGCAGGTCTTCGCGGTTGAGGTGAAACAGGCCGAACTCGTTGAGCCGGTCTTTGCCGGGATAGCCGTTGTAAGGCCCCTGCCCTATCCAGCGAAACTCACTCATCCCCTGCGGCAGCACGACCGACAGCCCGGCCTCCGTCAACGTGCCCTTCGCGTTCGTCGGCGCGAACTCGTAGCTGACGTCGATGGCGCCGTTCGGTCTTATCTCGGCCTGATAACCCCCGACGAAAGACTGCTCGGCGGCTTCGGGCCGCGGGTAACGTCCCCGCACCGAGAGGCGCACGTTGGAACCCTGCCGCGTCACCTCTATCTCCGGCGCTTCGAGCTTCGTGAGCGTGGGCGTGCGCCAGGTGCCGTTACTTCTGGCGCTGCGCTCCTCGGCCATGGTCATCAAGCGGCCGGGGTGCGGGTAAATCCCTTCGACAAGGGCGCGCCCCGCGCGGTCGCGAATCGTGAGCACGCCGGACGGACGCGCGACCGTGACCGTCCAACGCGGGAGTAGAACCTTTATCTCGGACTCGGTCTCAGACACTTCGGGCGCGCCCGCGGACGGCAGGTCGTTCGGCCACGCGCCTCGGACGGCCCCGGCCAGCTCAAGCCGCACCGCGCGCTCCGTAATCTGACGTCCCGCCTCGTCTATGCAGCGCAGGTTGAGGGCGAGGACATCTTCGGCCGCCTCCCCGGGGACGTTCAGAGGGATGCGCACGCTTTCTCTCTCGCGCGCGGGGGCGCGCAGAGCCACTTCGCCGCGCCGCAGCTCCGCGCCGTTGCGTTGCAAAGACCAGACCAGCTTCATCCCCTTGAGCGCGCGGAAGTCGTAACGGTTCTCGACCGTGAGCGAGACCTCCTGCGCGCCCGACTTCAACGCGGCGGACGCTTCGGCAATCTGCACCGGCGAATAGACCTTGCGCGCCTCCCAGAAGTCCGTCTGCGGCGTGCGGTCGGAGTAGACGATGCCGTCCGTGCCGTCGTTGCCGTTCGTGTCGTAGTAGCGAGACTTATCAAGCCACACGTACGTCGTGCGCTTGCCGCGGTCGACCGGCCGCGCGCTGCGACGCAGAATCCCCTGATCCATGAAGTGCCAGATGGCTCCGCCCGCGAACTGCGGCGTCGCCTGCATAAACTCCCACTGCTCCTCTATGCGGTCGGTCGCCAGCCCCAAAGCGTGCGCGTACTCGGTGAAGATCGTCGGGCGCTTCAACTTCTGCGCGTAGTCGCGGAGCATCGCGTTGGTCGGGTAGTGCGGCGCGTAGATGTCCACGAACTCCGGGATGCGCTGGTAGTTCTGCGCGAAGTAGCTCCCGATTTTCGGGTAGCAGATGGGGCGCGTCGGGTCGAGCTGCTTGGCGCGGCGGCCGGCCTCCAGCTCGACCTCCGTCAGGGGGTTCTCGTTGCCGATGCTCCAGACGATGACGGACGGGCGGTTCTTGTCGCGCGTGACGGTCGGCTCGACCCGCGCGAGGATGTTCTCGCGGTAGGCCGGGTCTTCGAGGTGCTCTTCGCCCTTGCCGATGGCGACCTCGTCCATGACGTAGAACCCTAGCTCGTCGCAGAGTTCGATGAACCGCCGGTTCGGAGGATAGTGCGACGTGCGCACGAAGTTGACGTTGCCCCGCTTCATCAATTCCAGATCGCGCCGCATCTCCTCCTCGGTAATCGCGCGGCCGGTCTCCGGCGCGAGGTCGTGGTGGTCTACGCCGCGCAGCTTGATGGGGCGGCCGTTGAGACGGAGCACGCCGTCGACGATGGAGATTTCGCGGAGGCCGATGCGCTCCTCGATCTTTTGCAGCGGCCTGCTCCCCGAAGAGAGCGAGAGCTGTAGGCGGTAGAGCGCGGGCGTCTCGACCGTCCAGAGCCGCGGATTCAAGATGCGCACCGACGACTCGAAGCGTCCGTTCGCCTGTCGCGAAAGCTCAAAGTCGCGCACCGCCCTGCCGTCCGGCGCGAGCAGCCTTCCCCGAACCTGACCTTCCGTCTGGCTCACGGTCACGGCCACGCGCAGGTCGGCCGCGCCTTCGGGTGTGAGCGTCGTGTGCGTGTCGATGTCCCGCACATAAGTCGTGGGCACGGAGAAGAGCGTCACGTCGCGGTAGATGCCGGAGAGCGCCCAGTCGTCGTTCACGTCGAACTCGTACCCGTGCGGCTTCGTCGTGACGCGCACGGCGAGCACGTTGTCGGCGTCCGGCGCGTTGCGGAGCGCGTCGGTGATGTCGAAGGTGTGCGGGTTGTAGGCGCTCGCCGAAGACGCGCCGACCCGGTGGCCGTTGACCCACGCCTCGAACCCGAAGGCCACGCCCTCGAAACGCAGGCAGACGCGGCGGCCAACGTGCCACGCCGCGGGGACGCTGAACGTGCGGCGGTAGAGTCCGAGCCCGTCCTTGAGTGCAAGGTCGTAGCTCGGCTCGGCGAAGCCTTGCAGCTCCCAGTTCGACGGCACGCGAATCGTCTTCCACGCCGAGACGTCGAAGTCCGGCGCATGAAAACCCTCGTCGGCCTTCGCGTCGAGCGCTGGCACGTATTTGAAGAACCAGTCGCCGTCCAAAGATGCCGTGAAGCCCTCGGCCCGCGCAGGGTAGACGTCGATGGGGGACGCGGAAACACTGCCGCCGGCCGCGAGTGCGAACAGCATGACGACCGAGCAAAGTTTAGTGGACATTGACTTGAATGAAGGCGAACGTGGAATTAACCACAGAGACACAGAGGCACAGCTCGAAGAGGACTGAAGATGAAGCCGTGTCTTAGCTGTGTCTCTGTGTCTCTGTGGTTAATTCCTTGCCTCACAATCGACCGAGTTCACTTCAACTCCGTGGGCGCGCCCGTGACGTTGAAGCGACCTTCGACGAAGCCGGTCGTCGCCGCGTCGGCCGTGCCCTTGAAGCCGGGCTGCTTGCCGCCGACGCTCAAAAGGAACTCGCCCGGCTCGACGAACGCGCGGCCGTCGTCCCTGATGACGGCGAGCTGCCGCGGGTCGAGCGTGAAGCTCACCACGCGCCGCTCGCCCGGCCGCAGGTGTACGCGCTCGACGCCCGCGAGCGAACGCACGGGCACGCGCACCGAAGCCTCCACGTCCGTCACGTAGAGCTGCACGACCTCGTCGCCCTCGACGCGCCCGGCGTTCTCGACCGCGGCGCTCACCGTCACCTTCTCGTTCGGCGCCGCGCGCCGCGGCGAGACCTTCAGCCCCGAATACTTGAACCGCGTGTAGCTGAGGCCGTGGCCGAACGGGTAGAGCGGCTCGCCCTTGAAGAACCGGTAGGTGCGCCCCTCCATCGCGTAAGATTCGAAGGGCGGCAGTTGCTCGACCGACCTGTAGAAGGTGACAGGCAGGCGGCCCGCCGGGTTGTAGTCTCCGAAAAGCACGTCGGCCACGGCCGCCCCGCCCTCCTCGCCCGGGTACCAGGCCTGCACGACGGCCGCGACGTGCGCGTCGGCCCAGTTGACGGCGAGCGCGCTGCCAGACATCAGGACGAGCACGACCGGCTTGCCCGTCGCGGCCACCGCTTCGAGCAGAGCCTGCTGGCGCGCGGGCAGGTTGATGTCCGTGCGGTCGCCGCCCTTGAAGCCCGGCTCGGTCACGTTCATCTCCTCGCCTTCGAGCTGCGAAGAGATGCCGAGGACGAGGACGACGGCGTCCGCCTGCTTCGCCGCGTCCAACGCCTCTGCATAAGGCGAACCGGTCGCTTGCTGCGCGGGCGGCTGCCAGACGAGTTTCGCCACAGCCCCGATGCGCCCCTCGAAATACTCGAACTTGAGGTCGTAGCTGCGGCCCGCTTCGAGCGTGACCTCGCCCGTCCGTGTCGTCGGCGCGTGCTCCGTCCAGTCTTCCACTATCAGCTTGCCGTCGAGGTAGACGCGCAGGCCGTCGTCGGCGGTCGCGCCGAGGCGGTACTTGCCTGAGACGGCCGGGACGAGCTTGCCCGTCCAGCGCGCAGAGAAGTCGTCGGCCGGAACCTCGGGCGCGGGGCCGTTCATCCCCCAGTCGAAGTTGACGGCCTCTTCGTCGCGCTTCAGCACTGGCGCGCCTTCGAGGTTACGGTTCGAGAAGAACTCGGCCTTCAGGTCGTGGAGCGCCGAAGGCGGGATGGGGACGCCGGAGTTCTCCATCAGCGCCGTCCCCCGCGCGTAGAGCACCTTCGTCTGCGGCGAGACGTGCCGGCGAATCCCTTCGAGCGGAGTGGTCGCGCGCGAGGGCTGGCCGTTGTAGTTGCCCAGGAGCACCTGCACGTCGTCCGCGTTCGGGCCGATGACGGCGATTGATTTCAAATCCTTCTTCAGAGGCAGCGTGTTCTTCTCGTTCTTGAGCAGCACGACGGACTCGCGCGCCGCTTCGAGCGCGAGCTGGCGGTGCGCGGGCGAGTCGTTCTCCGAGAAGGGTATCTGCGCGTACTTCACAAGCTCGGGCGGGTCGAACATGCCGAGGCGGAAGCGCGCCTCGAAGAGACGCTTGACGGCCGTGTCGATCTCGCCTTCGGAAATCTGCCCCTGCTTCACGGCGGAGACTAACGCGCGGTAGGTGTCGCCGCATTCGAGGTCGGTGCCGCGCTTCACGGCCACGGCCGAAGCCTCCTCGGGCGTCTTCACGAACTGGTGGCGGCGGTAGATGTCGTCGATGGCGCCGCAGTCGGAGACGACGTAGCCGTTAAAGCCCCACTCGCCGCGCAGGAGGTCGCCGAGCAGGTGTGTATTGGCGCAGGCCGGCTCGCCGTTGAAGCGGTTGTAGGCGCACATAACGGAGACGGCCTTCGCCTCCATGACCGTGGCGCGGAAGGCGGGCGTGTAGGTCTCGCGCAGGTCGCGCTCCGTCGCAGCGGCGTCGAAGCGGTGGCGCTCGGGCTCGGGGCCGGAATGCACCGCGTAGTGCTTCGGCGTCGAGACGACCTTCAGGTATTTCGGGTCGTCGCCCTGAAGCCCTTTGACGAACTCGACCCCGAGCCGGCCCGTCAGATATGGGTCTTCGCCGTAGGTTTCCTGGCCGCGGCCCCAGCGCGGGTCGCGGAAGATGTTGATGTTCGGCGACCAGAAGGTCAGGCCGCGGAAGCGCTCGCGGTCGCCGCGCCGCTGCGCCTCGTGGTACTTGGCGCGCGCCTCGGTCGAGATGACGTCGGCGACGGAACGGACGAGCCGCGGGTCGAAGGTCGCGCCGAGGCCGATGGCCTGCGGGAAGACGGTCGCCGTGCCGTTGAAGGCAACGCCGTGCAAGGCCTCGTTCCACCAGTCGTACTCTGGGACGCCGAGGCGCGGGATGGCCGGCGCGGCGTTCATCATCTGCGAGACCTTCTCTTCGAGCGTCATCCGCGAGACGAGGTCGTCCACCCGCTGCCTGAGGGGCAGTGCCGGGTTCAGATACGGCGCGCGCGCGTCGGGCTGCGGCTGCTGCGCCCTGAGCGGCGAAGCGACGAGGAGAAGGCAGAGCGCAACCGCGACGGCGCGGGAGTTCAGGAGAAGGGATTTGCTGGACATGGCATCAGACCTTTCCGCGAGCAGCGGGCTGTAGCGTCAGGAGGTACACGTCGTTCTCGCGCAGCGGCAGGTCGCGCGTGAAGCCGCCGGCGGCTTGCACCACGACGCGCTCTTTTGCGAAGGGCCGGCCGTCGTTGCGTTCGGCGAGCGCGCGCACCTGCTCACGCGTCAGCGTCGTCGGCGAACCCAGTTTGAAGTAGTCGGTGTAAACGTCGTTCGCGCCGTGGCCGACGCGGTAGACGCTCAGCGTGTAGGCGCCGGGCGGCAGCCCCTTGAGCGAGACGCGCGCCGCGCCCAAATCCTTCGCGGGGAGGTCGCGCTTAAAGTAGACCTGGTCGCTCTCGTCCGTCCGCGGCGGCGTGTAGTTCCAGAGGAGCACCTGCGCGCCGCCCCCGCCGCGCGTGACCCAACTGTCCGCGTCGTTCGAGACCAGCTCCTCCCCGCCGAGCCGGTTCAGGAACTGGTAGGCGTAGAAGGAAGGCTTGCGCAAGCCCTGAAAGTTAATCAGACCGAAGCCGCCGTGGAAGGGCGAAGGGACGGGGCCGTTCTCTTCGAAGATGTCTGTGAACGTCCAGTAGGACATCGAGTCGGCGTAGCCTTCGGCCCCCTTGAGGCGCGAGACGATGTAGGCCGCCGAGACGTACGCGTCGTGGACGGGGTCGCGCGGCGAGTACGAGGTGCTCCACTCGGTGTAGTGGAGCGGCAAGTTCGGCATCGCGGAGGCCTTGATCTGCGCACGCACGTCGCGGACGCCGGAGTAGATGGCGTCGGGCGAGGGGTCGAGGTAGAGCCGCTGGTTACCTTCGGCGTCGAGGCCGCGCCCGCTCACGCCGTAGTCGTGCGTGGTGATGAAGTCGAGCGGGACGCGCGAGCTGGACGCGTGCGCGATCATCTCGGGCACCCAGCCGCGCCCGGCCGTGGCCGGCCCGCCGACGCGGTAGTCCGTCGAGACGCCCTTCAACGCGCGCGCCGTCGCGTCGTAGAGCTTGAAGTATTCGTCCCGGCCGCCCGACCAGAAGAGGTCTTTCAGGTTCGGCTCGTTCCAGACTTCGAAGTACCAGCGGCGCACCTCGTCGCGGCCGTAACGCTCCGTCCAGTGGCGGACGAGCGCGCCGACGAGCGCTTCCCACTTCGCGTAGTCGCGCGGCGGCGTGATGTTCCCCTTCCACCAGAAGATGGTCTGGTCGCCGCCCGCCATGCGCTGCGGCATGAAGCCGAACTCGACGAAGGGCCGCATCCCTGCGCCGAGGATCGCGTCGTAGACGGCGTCGACGTACTGGAAGTTGTAGACCGGACGCCCCTGCCTGTCCTCGCCGTAGACGCCCAGCTCGTCCTGCAGCAGGCCGTGGAAACGCACGTACTCGAAGCCGCACTCGCGGTGGACGAGCGCGAGGTCGCGCTGCCAGTCGGCGCGCAGGCCCTCGGCGGCGCGGCCCGCCCCGACGACGCGCAGCGGGAAGCGGTCGCGCGCGCCCTTGACCCTTTGATAGTCGGCCGAGATGACGCGGGCCGGGGCGGGCTGCGCCGCCGCCGCGCGGCCGAACGCCAGCAGCAGGCAGGCGCAGAGGAGAGTTCCGACGTTCTTGTTCATGGGCTCAACCGGGGACGAACGAAGGCGGGGCAGGCCGTCCGAATGCCTGCGCCCGCCCTCTCAACTTAAAACCTTTTTGTCGCTTTAAGCGCCGGCCATGTCGGCCTCGTCCATGTCGAAGTTGGCCGAGACCTTCTGCACGTCGTCGTGGTCTTCGAGCGCCTCCATCAGCTTGAGCATCTGGCGCGCCTCCTGCCCTTCCAGCTTCTTGTACTCCTTCGGCACCATCTCGACCTCCGCGACCTGCGGCTCGATGCCGGCCTTCTTGACCGCGTCGAGCACGGCGTCGAACTCCTCTGGCGAGGTGATGACCTCGAAGTTGTCGCCGTCGTCGCGCAGGTCTTCCGCGCCCGCGTCGGTGACGATCTCGAACAGCTCGTCCTCGGCCTTGTCGGCCTTCGAGACGACGATGTAGCCCTTCTTCTCGAACATCCAGTTGACCGCGCCCGAGGTGCCGAGGTTGCCGCCGTTCTTCCCGAAGATGTGGCGAATCTCGGCGACGGTGCGGTTGCGGTTGTCCGTCATCGAATCGACCATCACGGCCACGCCGCCGGGGCCGTAGCCCTCGTAGGTGATCTCCTCGTAAGAGACGCCCTCCTCCGCCCCGGTGCCGCGGCGGATCGCGCGCGCGATGGTGTCGTTCGGCATGTTGGCGCCCTTGGCGTCGGAGACGGCCTTGCGCAAACGGGCGTTCGCGTCCGGGTCGCCGCCGCCCGTGCGCGCCGCGACCTGTATCTCCTTAATCAGCTTCGTGAAGACCTTGCCGCGCTTGGCGTCCAGAGCGCCCTTCTTGTGTTTGATAGTGTGCCACTTCGAGTGTCCCGACATCTTGATGAGTTCCTTGGCTTGAGTTTGAAAGTTGAACCGTAAGCGGGTCGGAAATATACCACACCGCGCGCGCGACCCGTAACCGCGCCGCCCTACCCCTCGGCCGCCAGCCGCAGGAGGTCTTCCGCCTTCGCGCCCGCGGCCCGGACGACCTTACTCTTCGAGGCCCGCCCGCCGACCACTTCGACGGCGGAGGCCGGGACGCCGAACTGCTTCGCGAGGAAGCGCACGAGTTCCGCGTTGGCCGCGCCCTCGACGGGCGGCGCCGCGACTCTCACCTTGAGCGCGCCGCCGTGCTCGCCGGCCGCGGCCGTCCGCCCGGCGCGCGGCGCGACACGCACCGAGAAGATTAGCGCGCCCGGCTCTTCCCTGTACCTGATCACCCGAGTCAGTACCGCAGCAGCGTCGCCGCCACGGCCTTCTGCAAGAGGTCGAGCAGGAAGAGCACGACGATGGGCGAGATGTCCATGAAGCCGATGGGCGGGATGACGCGGCGGAAAGGCCCCAGCAGGGGCTCGGTCGCGCGGATGAGGAAGTGCAGCAGTCGGTTGTGCGGGCTGACGCCCCACGAGATGACGATGCGCACGAAGATCATGAGCGAGTACATCGCCAGCACGCCGAAGATGACGAACCCGACGAAGGCTATCGGCGCGCCGCGCACGGCGCTCGCGATCAGGCCCTTGACCGTGAAGAGCACGGTGCCGATGAACTGCGTGGCGAAGTAGCCGAGCAGGATGGCGATGAGGATGACGACGAGCGGCGCGAGGTTCGGGCCGAAGCCCATCTGCACGAGCGGCCGGCGGACGGGGTTGACCAGAGGGTCAGTCCAGCGCCTGACCATGATGACGGGGCGGCTGAAGGGGTTGAGGTCGGCCTTGTTGAGAATCAGGCGCGCCAGCATCAAGGCGATGACGACGAGGATGACGGTCGCAATCGCGTAGAAGACGAACAGGCTTATCGCTTCGAATATGTCCATGGACTCTTGTGCTTCGAACCCCTCAGGCGCGCTCGCCGAAGAGCGCCGTCCCGACGCGCACGAGCGTCGCGCCCTCCTCGATGGCCGCCTCGTAGTCGTGACTCATGCCCATCGAAAGCTCGCCCGGCGCGTCGCCGAAAGCGCCGCGCGCGCCCCACTCTTCGCGCAGCCCGCGCAGCCTGCGGAAGAACGGCCTGACCTTTTCAACGTCTTCGAAGTAGGGCGGCAGAATCATCAGGCCCCGGCAGCGGACGCGCGCGCAGCGCTCGAACACTTCGAATAACGAAGGCAGCTCACTTTCGGTTGCGCCGCTCTTCGCGGCCTCGCCCGCGAGGTCGACCTGCACGAGCACTTCGAGCCGCCCGCGCCCCTCCTCGACGCAGATGCGTTCCAGACGTTCGACGAGGGCCGCCGTGTCCAAAGTGTGAATCAGGTCGAAGAGCCGGACGGCCTTACGCGCCTTGTTCGGCTGAAGGTGGCCGATTAAGTGCCAGCGCAGGCCCTGCACAGGCACCGCTTTCAGCTCCTCTATCTTCCCCTCGGCCTCCTGGACTCGGTTCTCGCCGAAGTCTCGGAGTCCGGCCGCTTCGGCGGCCGCACGGACGAGCGCCGCCGCGTGCGTCTTGCTGACGGCGACGAGTTTGACCTCCGACGGGTCGCGCCCCGCGCGGCGCGCCGCAGCGGAGATGCGGGCCAGAACTTCCGCGGCCCGCGCACGCAAATCAGACCCGTCTGGCCTCGATTCAGAACCCATTGTTGCGATTCCGTGGTGGACGCGTTTGACTATAACAAGCGCGCGCCGACGCGCGCAAACGACTCGTACCCGAACGTTCAGAACCGTAACCCTTTTCGTACACGATACACGCCGGGCCGACACTGTATCGTGTGCCGGCCCTCCTCAAGTGTTAGGTACGAAGGAGTTTTTCCAGCCCTTTCGGCCGCAGGCCCGAGTGGCACGGTGCTTGTGTTTATCTCCGGCGGGCTACGAGTTTGAAGATGATTGGCAATCCGTCGACGGAGACTTAGGAGGGTTAAAGATGAGCGTTAAAGGTTTAGCGACTAGGGCTTCGATGCTGGCGCTGGGGCTCTTCATGCTGGTGCCGGCGGGCACGGCGAACGCGCAGGACGGCTGGTGGAACAGGGATCGGAACCGCCAGCGTCAGGAAGAGCGCCGGAGGGAGCGTGATGCGCGCCGTGACCGCGACGGCGACGGCGATTACGACCGCCGCGACCGCGAGATTCGTCGCCAGCAGCAGCAGTCGCGCAACAACGGCTACTACGGCCGCGACCCGCGCGACCGCGACGGCGACGGCGACTACGACCAGCGCGACGTGTACATCGAGCAGCAGCAGCGCCGCAACGGCGGCTACGGCACGTACGGCGGTTACGGGAATCGCGGCACTTATGGGAACCGCGGTTACGGCAACTACGGCTACGGCAGCTACACGCAGTCGCAGCAGACGGCCCTGAACGCCGGCTACAACGAGGGCATCAAGGAAGGGCGTAAGGATCGCGGCCGGGGCTACCGCAACCCGAGCGACTCCAGCGCGTACCGCAACGCCGACAAGGACTACAACTCGCGCTACGGCGACCGCTACGAGTACCAGCAGTACTTCCGCCGCGGCTTCGAGAACGGCTACAACGACGGCCTCAACGGCTACTAAGCCTGGCCTGTAGTTCGAACCAGGGGGGTACAAGTGAGCACGGGCGGCGAACCGTCCGTGCTCACTTTTTTGCGTTTCAGGGGGTTCGCTTGACACCCCTCGAACCGCGCCTTTAATATCTCACTTCCCCGCACGCGGATGTGGCGGAATTGGTAGACGCGCTAGCCTCAGGAGCTAGTCTAGGCAACTAGGTGGAGGTTCGAGTCCTCTCATCCGCACTCAAGTCAACTGAAACAGAAATCCTCTGGTCGTTGCGAGTATTTGAACCCGCAGACTACTAGAGGATTTTTTGTACCAGATACCCGCCTTCTTTCTTACCTCCATAACTCTTCACCTTAATCTCAGTTGAGCTGAAGGCTGTGCATTAATCCGCCGCGTCAGCGGCGCTTGAATGTAGCCCAGCCTTGAAAGGCCGGGTCAGCACGGAACGGACACCGCCGCGTCGCGTCAGCGACGCGGCATCTCGTTAACGTCCGCCTACCCGGCCTTGAAAGGCCGGGCTACATGCAGCGCGGGGTTGTGGTGGAGTTTGTTGCGCCGAGGCCGTCTCTATGGGTAGACACATAGAGACGGCCCCTTCTGTTGGGAGCGCAGGCGGCCCGCCTGCCCTGAGTGCGCAGCGCTAAAGCCGGATGCCCTAAGACTCGACGTCACTGGGTGAAGAGTCACCGCTGGCGCGCTGGCGCGCGCTTGGCAGGCGGGCCGCCTGCGTTCACAGGAGGGGTTGTATTCTTCTGCGGGCGATCTCGACGTAGTCGGCGTTCAGTTCGATGCCGACGCAGCGGCGGCCGTGGCGGAGGGAGACTTCGCCGACGGTGCCGGAGCCGAAGAAGGGGTCGAGGACGATTGAGTCGGGTTTGCTCCCGGCGAGGATGCAGGGCTCGACGAGCGCCGGGGGGAAGACGGCGAAGTGCGCCTCTTTAAAAGACTCCGTGTTTACCGCCCAGACGCTCCTTCTGTTCCTCAAGCCGTTCCTCCCCCGCGTCGGCTCTTTGACCGCCTCGTGGTCGTAGTAATACTTCTCCGACTTTGAGAGCAGGAAGAGGTATTCGTGTGACTGCGTGGGCCTGTCTTTGACCGATTCGGGGAAGCAGTTGGGCTTGTACCAGATGATGTCGGAGCGCAGGTGCCAGCCCTCCGCCTGGAGCGCGAACGCCAGACGCCACGGCACGCCGACGAGGTCTTTGGGCTTGAGGCCCTCGGGGGTCGGCGCGCGGTAGCTCATCTCACGCACGGGGTACTTCTTGTCGGCCTGCCTCCAACTCCTGCCGCCGCTCGTGTACGAGTCGCCGAGGTTGAGCCACAGAGTCCCGTCGAGAGTTAAAACCCTGTAGACCTCCCTGAAGACCGCGACGAGCTTTTTGAGGTAATCGTCGAGGGACATCTCGACGCCGAGCTGCCCCTCTACCCCGTAGTCGCGCAGGCCCCAATACGGCGGGCTGGTGACGCAGCACTGAAAGGTTCTATCGCGATACTCGGCGAGGGCGCGCAGGGAGTCGTCCCGGACGATGACGCAGGGTTCCGACGCGCCGGGCAGTCTGGGAATCGAGTTGGTCTCCCGCTCGGCCATCTACCTGCTCTCGGTCGCCGGCGGCCCCTGGAAACTCAAGTCCACGATGAGGGGGCGGTGGTCTGAACCCGTGCGCCCGCCCGTGCGGATCGCCTCCACGCTCAGGTCTCCGCTGACGAGGCAGTGGTCGATGGGAATCTGGAGGGGCGCGGGCAGGGGCACCGGCCAGCTCGGTATCAGCGCGAACCCCTGCCGCGCGTTGTCGAGGCCGGAGTCCCTCACGAGGTCTCTGAAGTACGGCGACCACATGGTCGTGTTCAGGTCGCCGACGAGCAGCTTCGGCCCCTGCGTCTCGCGCATGATCGACGCCGCGCGCTCGAACTGCCGGTTGCGGTTCTCGAACTTGTCCGGCCGCATCGGCGTCGGCGGGTGCAGGGCTAAGACTGACAGAGTGACTCCCCCGACGTTGACCTTCGCGAAGAGCGCGAGGTGTGAAGTGTTGTCGAGGGCCAGCACCTCCGCCGCTTCGAGCGGGTGGCGGCTGAAGAGCGCCATCCCCGAACCGCCCTGCCTCGGCGCGAGCTTGGAGTAAGGGTACTGCGCCTCGAGTCCGCGCAAATTCTCCTCCCAGGCCCCCGTGAACTCCTGTAGCAACAGGATGTCCGGCCGCTCCCTCTCGACGACGGAGGCCAGCGCGGCGTAGTCCCTGTTCCCCCCGAGGACGTTCGCGTGCATCAGCCTCAGACGGATGCCCCCGGACGGCTTTGCGTGTCGCGGCGCGGCGTAGAAAGGGAGAATGAAAGCCCAGTTGAGGACGGCGCACGCCAGCGCCAGAGGGGCCAGCTTCCAGGAGTGGAAGGCCAGCAGCAGGATCAGACAGGCGGACGCGGCCAGCGCGTACTGCAGGCGGAAGTGTGTGGCGAGTTCGAGGTACTGGTGGCGGCCGAACAGGCTCGCCAGGGTGAAGAACGCGACGGCCAGCGTGGCGAACGTCGCAAGGAGGTGTACGCGCTGCGTGGTGACGAACGGCATGTAAAGTCTCTACACTCCCGACCGCAAAGAACCGGACTTCCTCTGGTCACGGTTTACGGTTCACGGTTTATGTCCCCCTCACATGCAGCGGCAGGGCATCGTCTTCGCGTCGCCGACGGCCATGAACTTACCGCCGTCCCAGCGGTACTCCCTGATCTCGTTGTGCTCGCAGCGGCCGGCGCGCCCGTGGACGCTCTCGACGCGAACCTTCCCGTCGTCGAGGTCTACGTAGTGATCCAGGTCGCAGCTCAGGGCGTCCGCCACTGGGAAGGAGAAGAGCTGCGCGGGCCGGCCGTCGCGCAGGGTGTAGACGCGCGCCTCGACGGTGTGCGGCCCGCCGACCGCGCCGTGGCTGAGGACGACGACCGCCTCGTTCCTGCCGTCGCCGGTCAGGTCGCCGTAATAGGGCGCTTCGGCCACGCGCAGCTCCCACTGCGCCTCGGGCGCGACGCCCTTCGCGTAGTAGCCGCCGATGAGCTTGTACGAGCGGCCCTCGAGCGTGTACGTGTAGTTCTCGAAGTCTATCGCCTCGATGCCGACGACCGACTTTGAAGCGGGCGCGGGCACACGGCGCCGGCTCCGCGCCTGCCCCGCGGCGCCCGCGTGCGCCATTAAAGTTATGAGAAGGACTGCGACGAGTCTCTGCGCTTGCAAACGTAACCCTCCTTGTCTATGGCCGCGGCCTCAGTTGACCGCCTCGGAGGTGGCGTCGGGCGCGGGGAGGCCGCCGGGGCCTACGAGGAGGAGCGTGAGTTCATGCTCGTCCGCGAGGCTGGAGTCGATGAGGGTCTGGACGCGGTAGCGGCCGGGCGCCGGGAACTCGACGTTGAAGAAGAAGCTGATGTTGTTGGCGACGCCGCCGGCCGCGACCTCGAAGGGCGAAGGCTCTGCGAGGACGACCGCCTGCTGCCCGTCCTCGGTCAGTATCCTTACTTCTGAAAGATGCCGCCCCTCGCCGCGCCACTGCGTGACGACGGCGAACTTCATCACCGTCACAGGGAAGTGCTGCACGGCTATCTGATGAAAGACGCCCATCAGCGAGAGCTTGTTGCCGACCTCCAGACGCACGTCGTCACAAAAGATCGTGTATGCCAACCGCAACCCCGTCCCATTCCCCTTTGCCATTAGCCCCCCTTTAATAAATCCCCGGCACCAGTCGTTTCGTCTCGCGCGCGTAGGTTTCGTACTCTTCGCCGAAGTGTTCGAGCAGCGCCTGCTCCTCGACGCGGATGCGGTAGACGGTCGCGCAGAGCAGCGGGAGGAAGACGAGCGCCGCGCTCAGCCAGTTCGCCAGCGCCAGGCCGAAGCCGAAGTAGCGCAGGAGCAATCCCGTGTACGCGGGGTGGCGCACCACGCCGTACAGCCCGTCCCGGACGACGCGCTGCCCTTCGAGGATGGACACGTTGACCGTGAAGTAGCTCCACAGCGCGCGGATCGCCGCCCAGCGCAGCACCGTCCCCAACGCCAACAGCACCAGCCCGACCGCCGACACGTAAGTCCCGAACGCACGCACGCGCCCGTAGTCCGTGAACGCGAGCACGATGCCCGCCGGGATCGAAAGCAGGCCCGACACGTCGAAGGCCGCGAGCGAGCCTCTGTCCAACTCCGTCCGCACGCGGCGCCCGCGCAGCAGAATCTTCTCCGCGACGAAGGTCGCGCCGTAGAAGGCGAGGGCGAGCGCCGGGAGGAGTTCGAACCTCATCACTTAGCCGAGCATCTCTTTCAGGCGGGCCTCGTCGATGACGTTGAGGCCGAGCGCCTGCGCCTTGTCGAGCTTGGAGCCGGACTCCTCGCCCGCGACGACGTAGTCTGTCTTCTTGCTCACGGTCGAGGTGACGCGCCCGCCGCGTGCCTCGATGAGCGCGCGCGCCTCGTCGCGCGTCAACGTCTCAAGCCGGCCGGTCAGGACGAACTGCTTGCCCGCGAAGGCCTCGTCCGACTGCGCGCCCACGCCGCCGCCGGCCAGCTCCGTCCGCACGCCCCTCTCCCGCAGGCGCTCGCAGAGGGCCGCGTTGCCCTCGTCGTCGAACCAGTCGCGGACTGACTCGGCGACCGTCAAGCCTATCTCGTGGATGTCGTCGATCTGCTCGACCGTCGCGCCCTTCAAAGCTTCGAGCGACTTGAAGTGGCGCGCGAGCAGCGCGGCCGTGCGCTCGCCGACGTGCCGAATCCCCAACCCGTAGACGAGCTGCGGCAGGTCGCGCGCCTTGCTCGCCTCGATCTGCGCGAGCAGGTTCGACGCGGACTTCTCCGCCATCCGCTCAAGCCCCGCTACATCTTCCAGCTTCAGCGCGTAGAGGTCTGCCACGTCGCGCACCATCTTCTTCTGCACGAACTGCTCGGCCAGCGCGTCGCCCAAACCTTCAATCCTCATCGCGCGGCGCGAGGCGTAGTGCAGCAGCCTCCCCTTCAACTGCGCGGGGCAGTCCGCGGCCACGCAGCGCGAGACGACCTCGCCCTCGGGGCGCGAGACGACGCCGCCGCAGACCGGGCACTTCTTCGGAAAGCGGAAGGGCCTCTCCTCGCCCGTCCTTCTCGACGCGACGACGTTCAAGACCTTCGGGATGATTTCGCCGCTCTTCTCGATGTTGACCCAGTCGCCGATCTTCACGCCGAGCCGCTTGATCTCGTCCTCGTTGTGCAGCGTCGCGCGCGCGACGGTCGTCCCCGCGAGCTGCACGGGCGTCAGGTTCGCGACCGGCGTGAGCGCGCCCGTCCGGCCGACCTGGACGACGATTGATTCGACCTGCGTCGTCGCCTGCCGCGCCGGGTACTTGTAGGCGATGGCCCAGCGCGGCGCCTTCGCCGTCGCGCCGAACTCGTCCTGCAGGGCCGTCGAGTTGACCTTCACGACCACGCCGTCGATTTCGTATTCCAGGCGGTCGCGCTCGGCCTCCATGCGGTTGCAGAACTCGATGACGCCCTCGATGTCCGTGCACTTCGCGCGGTGCGGGTTGACGGTGAAGCCCGCCCTTTCGAGCCATTCGAGCGCCTCCCAGTGCGTGGCGAAGGGCTTGCGCTCGCCGCGCAGCACGTCGTAGGCGAAGAGGTCGAGCTTGCGGCGCGCGACGACCTTCGGGTCGAGCTGGCGGATGGTGCCGGCGGCGGCGTTGCGCGGGTTGGCGAACTTCGCCTCCTCGGCCTCCTCGCGCTCGGCGTTGATGCGCTCGAAAGCCTTGCGCGAAAGGTACGCCTCGCCGCGGACTTCCGTATCGCCCTCTTCCGCCACCTTCAGGCGCAGGGGCACGCTGCGGATGGTGCGCACGTTCTGCGTCACGTCCTCGCCGACGCGGCCGTCGCCGCGCGTGACGCCGCGCACGAGCACGCCGTTCTCGTAATGGGAGGAGAGTGAGAGGCCGTCGATCTTCAGCTCGGCCACGTACTCGAAGGGGCGGCCGTCGGCGAGCTTGCGGCAGCGCTCGTCGAAGGCGCGCAGGTCTTCGATGTTATAGCTGTTCTCGAGCGACAGCATCGCCCGGCGGTGGACGTACTCCGCGAAGCCTTCCGCGGGCCGCCCGCCGACGCGCAAGGTCGGACTGTCCGGCGTCTGGAACTCCGGGTGCTCCTCCTCCAGCGCGCGCAAGCGCCCTAAGAGCGCGTCGTACTCCACGTCCGAAATCTCCGGCCGGTCGTGGACGTAGTAAAGCTCCTCGTGATGGAGAACCTCCTCACGGAGCTTAATAATTTCGGCTTCGATGCTCTTGGCTGCGGTCGGCAAGTCGGCGGTCACACCCGGAAGTTAAAGTTGGAACGGTCGCGCCCATCATAAGCGAGTCCGCTTCAAAACTGTAGGGGCGGGTCTACTTGTTGAGCAGGGCGATGGGTTCGCGGGCGCGCTTGGGCGGTTCGGGTTCTTCTTCGAGGGCGGCGAGGCGGTGGATGACGCGGCCGAAGTATTTGATGCCCTGGATGAAGTCGTCGAGGCGGATGTTCTCGTCGGGCGCGTGCGGGTTGGAGCCGAAGTAGCTGACGCCGAAGGAGACGACTGGCATCGGCGGCTGGTTCGCGCCGCAGACGGCGCCGACGGGGCCGCTCGCCGGGTCGAGCGGGTAGACGAGCGGCTCGCGGCCGTAGACCTCGCCCGCCGCCTCGATGGCCGCGCGCGCCACCATCGACGAGGGCGAAGACTTCGCGTAAGGGGCCGAACCCAGCTCGATGATCTCCACGTCCTGGAAGCCGCGCTTGTCGAGGTGCTTGCGCAGCAGCCCGATGATCAGGTCGGGCGTCAGGTCGGGCACGAGCCGGAAGTCGAGTCGCGCGGTGGCCGCGCCGGGCAGGACGGTCTTCGCGCCGGCCTCGGTGTGGCCGGTGCGTATCCCGCAGATGGTGCAGGTCGGGCCGAAGATCAACTCCTTCGCCAGCTCCCTCCCCGTCATGCCGTGGAGCCACGAGCCGATGCGGAACTCGTGGCGCAGGCCCGCCTCGTCGAGCTCGATGCTCTTCAACATCTGCCGGTCTTCCGAGGTGAGCGGCGCGACGTGCGAGCCGAAGCCGTCGATGGTGATGACGCCTTTGGGCGAGAGCACGGTGGCGAGCGCCTGCACCAGACGCCACGCGGGGTTCGGGACGATGCCGCCCCACTTCGAGTGCAGGTCTGTGCGCGCGCCGTAGCAGCGCAGCTCGAGGAAGGCGATGCCTTTGAAGCCGAGGTTGATGACGAGGCGGTCGCGCGTGTCCTTGTAGCCGTCGTCCCAGATGCAGCCGTCCGCGCGCAGAAGCTCCGCGTTCTCGGCGGCGAAGCGGTAGAGGCTCGGGCTCGCCAAGCCGTCCTCGCCCTCGACCAGGAAGCGGAGGCAGACGGGCAGCTTGCCGTAAGTCTTCTGGTACGCCTCGACCGCCGCGACGCGCGCGACGAAGTCGCCCTTGCTGTTCGAGGCCCCGCGCGCCCGAAGCTTGCCGTCGTCCACCACCGCGGCGAAAGGCCCCGACGACCACTCGGTCAACTGCCCGACGGGCTGCACGTCGTAGTGCCCGTAGACGAGGAAGCAGCGCTCCCCCGCGCCGCACTCGCCGTAGATGATGGGGAAGCCGCTGCCGATTTTGAAAGAGCGCGTGCCCGTGCCGACGCGCTGCAACAACTGCTCGACCTTCTCGGCCACCGCGCGCATCCCCGTCCCGCGCGCCGCCACCGAAGGCATGCGACACAGCTCCTGCAAGCGCTCCACGAAGGAGCGCGCGTGCCGGTCAACGTAGCGGTCGAAGCGTGTGAAAGACATGTCTTTGGGTTTTGGGTGCTGGGTGCTGGGTGCTGGGTAAAAACCCGGTTCTTCCCCAGCACCCAGCACCCAGCACCTAGCACCTATAAAACAGGTATCGCGGCCGCGCCGAGTCGCGCTCGAAGGCGGCGCAGACGAGGCCGGCGGCCGCGGCCGCCTTGAACTCCGTGCGGACGCGGAGCAGTTCTTCGCGTGCGGCCGAAGGGTCTTCGCGGACGAGCGCGCCCCAGTTCGGGGGGATGACGACCGAGGCTTCGGGCACGCCCAAAGGTTCGGGCGAACCACCGCGCGCGAGCGCTTCGACGCGCGGGGCGTCCAAGTCCCACTCGGCCACGAGGCGGTCGCTGTCGAGTCCGAGCGGCTCGCCGAACTTGCCCGTCGTGGTCGAGTAGTCCGTGCCGTAGTAGTTCGGGGCGTAGCTGCGGACGACGACGCCGAGCCGGTTGAGGTTGAAGTGCGCGTTACGCGACTGCATCGGGTCCCAAGTCCAGCGTATGAAGCGCCGCCCCTCCGAGAGCACGCGCGCGCGCTGCGCCCACTTCAGGCGCGCGCCGACGCCGCGGTTCTGATACTCCTTCGCCACGGCCATCATGTGCGAGTAGCCGCAAGGCTCCTCAACCCCGGTCAAGGGACTTCGGCGCACGGCGATCTGGTTGAGGACGTAGCCGACCATCAGCCCGCCGTCGAACGCGCCGAGCGTGAAGCCGCCCGCGCTGCGCGCGACGATGAGGTGGCGGCGCGGCGACAGCTCAAGGTCGGGCAGCCCGAACGCCTCGCGTTGCAGGCGCACGCACTGGTCGAACTCCTCGACCGTCGTGCATTCGCGGATGTCGATCTCGTCACCCATGTTTGAGTACGCCGCCAACCCGTCTCCCCTCCGCAATGCCGTCGTCCGGCGCGGCCGAAGCACGCGAGAGCTCGATGTACCCTGCCGCCGTGTCCATGAACCGCGACATCTCTCCCGCGTCCTCGAAGGCGCGCGCGCGGACGATGACGCCGCCGCCGTGACGCGTGTAGATGTCTACCGAGTCGGCCGACGCCGTCATCTCTTCGACGACCTCCCACTCGTACGTGACCTGCATCCTGCACTGCCTGACGCAGACGCCGACGGGCGTCAACTCGACCTCGCAGACATCCGTCCCGAACTGCCCGTGCTGCTCGCGGATGTGTTTGCGCAGCCTTCCGCGCAAAGAGTCCCGGTAGTTTAGCTGCTGGTAGGCCAGCACGAATAACCCGGCGGCCGCGCCCACCACGGCCGCCCCGTACCCGACGCCGACTGCGGCGCAGCCGATGATGATTGCCATCGTGACGACGGAGTAGACGACGCCCTTCACGCGCGCGGAGCGGACTGTCTTCGAGCGCGACAGGAAGCGCTCGCAGGCATTGACTAAATCGTCTTCCGTGTATTCGAATTTGACGTACATCGCCCGCCGCCTAAACGATGACCTTCTCGTACCAATTCGCCGGGACTCTTTCGATTCTGCGCTCGGCCGCGAGCTCCGCGATGTCTGGCGCGAAGTTGACGAGCGTCAGGCGGCCTCGGCCGCGGTAGCGCGGCTCGACCGAGTCGCGCAGCTCGCGCGTGTAGGCCTTGACGCCCGCGCCCGTCTTGAAGAGCACCAGGCGTTCGGCGTCGCCGTGCTTGAGGAGCCAGGCGACCTTGCGCATCGAGACCATCCCGCACTCGCCCCAGAAGTGGAAGCGCGCGCCCGCGCGGGGGCGGCCGCCTTCGCCCTCGTTCAAAGAGACGAGGTCTGGCTTGTAGCGCAGGCCCACCGGCAGCTCTATTTCAAGGTTCGGGTATTCGCCCACGAACATCGCGAACCCGAGCGCCTTCATCAGCACGTGCCCGAAACTCTCGCCCCTGCGCCGCCACAGCCGCACACGCCTTCCGGCCAACTCAAAGTCGTAAAGCATGAAGGAGCCGTGACCGTTGCCGGGGACGCTGCTTAGATAAACCCCTACCCCGCGAGTCCGCCAAAACCCTTAGACTAAAACCGGGAAACTGGATTGTATCATCCGAAAGGATGAAGGATGAAGGATGAAGGATGAAAAGCAGTGTGGCTTTCATCCTTCATCCTTCATCCTTAGTCGGCGAAGGCGACGGTCAGCTCGCGGAGGGTGGCGGAGTCGGAGGCGTCCTGTCTGGCGGACTCCTCGCGGTTGACGTGTTGGTAGAGGATGTCGCGCTGCTGCGGGCGGAAGCCGGCCTCGCGGATGAGGTAGCGGAGCATCTTCTCGTCGGCCTCGTTGTGCGCGCCCGCGGCCGAGACGACGTTCTCCTCGATCATGATGGAGCCCATGTCGTCGGCGCCGAAGCGGAGCGCCACCTGGCCGAGCCTCAACCCCTGCGTCAGCCAGGAGGACTGTATGTGCTCGACGTTGTCGAGGAAGAGGCGCGAGACGGCGAGCATGCGCAGGTAGTCTATGCCCGTCAGCTCCTCCTTGATCTTGCGGCCGAGCGCCGTGTTCTCGCGCTGGAACGTCCAGGGGATGAAGGCCGTGAAGCCGCCCGTCTCGTCCTGCAGGTCTCGGATTCTTTGCAAATGTCGGACGCGGTGGACGGTCGTGTCCCCGATGCCGAACATCATCGTCGCCGTCGTGCGCAGGCCCACTCGGTGCGCGGCGCGCATCACCGCGAGCCACTCGTCGGTCGTGCACTTGGTGGAGACGCGCTTGCGCACCTCGTCGTCCAGAATCTCTCCGCCGCCGCCCGGCATGCTGTAGAGGCCGGCCTCTTTCAAACGCCTCATTATCTCTTCGTACGAGAGCTTCGAGATGAGGTGGATGTTGTGTATCTCGGGCGGCGAGAAGCAGTGGAGCTGGAAATCGGGGTAGCGCGCGTGCAGCGTGCGCAGGAGGTCTTCGTACCACTCGATGCCGAAGTCCGGGTGCAGGCCGCCCTGCATCAAGACGCCCGTCCCGCCGAGCGCGATGGTCTCGTCGATGCGCCGGCAGATGTCTTCGAGCGTGCGGACGTACGTGTCGGGCTTGCCCGGCCGCCGGTAGAAGGCGCAGAAGGTGCAGACGACGTTGCAGACGTTCGTGTAGTTGATGTTCCGGTCGATGATGTACGTGACGACGCCGGACGGGTGCCTGCGCCTCCGCACTTCGTCGGCCGCCACGCCCATGCGCGCCACGTCGTAAGACTCAAGCAGCGTCGCGCACTCTTCGGCCGTCATGCGCCCGCCGCCCAGCACCCGGTCGAGTATGGGTTGAATGTCTGTCATCGTCTTATCGCAAATTTCAAATCTAAAATCTCAAATCCGCATTCTGCCAGACCGCGGTCGCGCCATTTCAGGAAGAACGGCGGCCGTCGGGTCTCACTTCGAACTTACGCATCACCCGTGCCGAGGAACTTAAGCGGGCGGAGCGACTGTATGACTCCGTGCCTGTGTGCGAGCTGGAAGTAGAGTTCGAGGCCGGCGCGCATCTCTTCGTTCAGCTCGAAGGAGATGTTCTCGGTGAGATACCGGACAAGTTCCGCGCGGGGCCGCCCGAGTTCCCTTTCGTACCCGGCGGCGATCTCCTCTACGGCCGCGAGACCCTCGTCGCGCGCGGCGGCGAAGTCTACGGCCCGAACCAGTTCGGACGCGTTCGCGTCGGCCATCCACATCGCGAAGACGAAGCCGAGTCCCGTGAACTCACGCCACAACGCCGCCATGTCGTAGACGCGCAAGGCCCGTCGGTCGAACGTCATCGCCGGGTCGCCGATGACGAGCGCGGCGTCGTGGCGTTCGAGCATGTCGGAGAGCTGCGGCACGAACGGTTCGAGTCGCGGCGCGCGGCCGACGAACTCGCGGAAGACGACCTCGACCAGCGCGGCCGACGTGCGCGACTCGATACTGAGCGCGACCGACTCGACCTCTTCGAGACTCTTCCCGCGCGTGACGAGGACGACGCTGTGCACCTCCCGGCGCGCGCCGACGCAGACGCCGGGGACGACGGCCGTCTCGGGCAGGCGCTGGTACTCGATGACGGGGACGAGCGCCGCCTCGACCTGGCCGCGCGCGAGCATGTCCGCGCAGCGCGCGGGCGCCGTGTCGGTGACGAGCTCGACCTCGCCGCGCCGGCGGCCTCGCGCGAAGCTCCAGACGAGCGGCGCCGTGTTCAAATAGCTCGACGCGGCCACGCGCGGCGCGCCGCCCGACCAAGACTCTCTCTGCAAATCGCTCCTCAAAAACTTCTCCGTCGACGCGAGGCAACTCAACGCCCGATGCTAACCCACGCGCGCACGGCCCCGCAACAGGCCGCCCGCGCGGCCCGAGGCTCTGATTCGGATTCGAGGTTAGCTGTAGGGCTTTAAGGACGCGCGTGCCGCCGGAACGGCATGAGGCTGGATAACGCCGCCCACAGTCTGCCGGGCGACTTCGGGGCGGGCGCGGCGGGCTCCTGCTGCGCGGGCTCGACGCCGGCCTTGCAGTCGCTCATCTCGATGTGGAGCGCCCCGTAGGACAGCCACACCTCCCGGAAGTGCAAGAAGATGGCGTGCAGCATGACCAGCGACCCGCCGGCGACGCCGAACCCGATGCCCGCGAGCAGGTAGCGCGCGAAGGGGCCGAACGTCGCGTCCTTCGTCACATCCCTGATGCCCTGGAAGCTGCCGTAGAGGGCGAGGCAGATGAAGGTGGCGAGGCAGACGATGAAGACGCCGGTGGTGAAGAGGAGTCGGCGCTGTGCGCGCTGCACCATCCGGTAGCGCTGGTCGTAGTAGTCGATCTGCTTCTTGAGTTTCCGGCAGCGGGCGTCGTCCCCTTCCCGCTTCTCATCGCGGAACTCCCTGGCCGCCTCGTGTATGCGTTTCGTCAGGCTCTCGGCCTTGCCGTTGGCGCCGGCGATGAGAGAGGCGCAGGCCCCGATGATGGCGATGAAAGCGGTGGCGATGGCCAGGCAGTGCTGAGCGTCGAGGCTCACGACTTGCGGATCCATACACGTGGCTCCTTTCCGTTTTGAGGTCGGACGTGAGAGTGCGAGGCGGCAGAAACGGGGGCACGATATTCCCGCGGGCCGCCGTTGTCAACATCTTTTCTCGCCCGCCGGCCTCCGTTGACAGCCCCCGTGCCCGACCGTACCATGACGGGGTGCTGGGTGCTGGGTGCTGGGTGCTGGGTGAAGAAGAGCGGAACTTGTCTTTACCCAGCACCCAGCACCCAGCACCCAGCACCCTTCATCCTATGCCCGTCTACGACATCAGCGTGGCGATTGCGCCGGGCGAGACGCCGACGTATCCCGGCGACCCCGGCATCGAGGTCTCCGCGTGGAGCGCGATTGCGCGCGGCGACAAGGCGAACGTGTCCGTGCTGCACTTCGGCGCGCACACCGGGACGCACATCGACGCCCCTTCGCACTTCATCCAGGGCGCGCCCGGCATCATCTCCCTGCCCCTCGAAGCGCTCGTCGGCCCCGCGCTCGTCGTCGAGATTCCGAAGGAGGCCGACGCGGTCGACGAAAGCCACGTCCGGCCCGAACGCCTGCAAGGCGCGACGCGCGTGCTCTTCAAGACGCGCAACTCCGCCTTCTGGGAGAACCCGCGCGGGCAGTTCCGCGAAGACTTCGCCTACATCGAGCCGGCGGCCGCGCGCGCGCTCGTCGCCGCGGGCGTGCGACTCGTCGGCTTCGACTACCTCTCGGTCGAGAAGTTCGGCTCCGAAGATTTCGGGACGCACCTCGCGCTGCTCTCGGCCGGCGTCGTCATCGTCGAAGGGCTCGACCTGCGCGCGGTTGCGCCCGGCCTCTACGACCTCTGCTGCCTGCCGCTCAAGATCGCCGCCGGCAGCGGCGACGGCGCCCCCGCGCGCGCCGTCCTGAGAAGTTAAACCCGCGCGCCGTGACCGACGTATACCAGCGCATGACACGCACGGAGTTCGCGGCCGAGCGCGCGCGCGTGTCGCGTCGTAAGGTTCCGGAGTTAATCGACCTGCTCGCGAGCGAAGACCTGCGGACGCGCTTCATCGCCGAGATGTGCCTGCGCGACGCGACCGACACCTGACTCTCTTTCCGCCCCGCGGCTCCGCGGGCAGAGCGCGAACGCGCAATCGAAGAGTGGCGCGCGTGGTGGGGCGAGCGCCGCAAGACTTTCAAGAAACGCTGGCAGGAGGAAGAACCCCCGGATGAGTAACGACAGGAGCGACGCGCAGGCCGCGGGCGTGGACGTGAACTCGCGCGGCTACCGCGAGCGCGTCTTCGAGATCGTGCGGCGCATCCCCTCCGGGCGCGTGATGACCTACGGGCAGCTCGCCGAAATTCTCGGCGAGGGCTACACGGCGCGCACCGTCGGCTTCGTCATGCACTCGGCCGACCAAACCGTCCCCTGGCAGCGCGTCATCAACGCGCAGGGCGCCTGCTCGACGGGCCGCGTCATCGTCCCGCCCGACCTCCAGCAGCGCATGCTCGTCTCGGAAGGCGTCGTCTTCAACGAGAAGGGGCGCTGCGACCTCGCGCGCTACCGCTGGACGCCCGAAGAGTACGAGGCCGGCGGCGAGGTCGGAGACAAACAGCCCAGCCTCTTCGGAGACTGACGCGGAGGAACAGACATGAGCGACCAGCAGCCACAGACCCGCGCGCCCTACGCCATCAGCGATCCGAAGATGACCGTCTCCGGGCAGATGGTGACGACCGCGTTCGAGCTTCCGGGTTACCGCGTCCGGCAGAACCTCGGCGTCGTGCGCGGCATCGTCGTCCGCTCGCGCAACCTCTTCGTCAACATCGGCGCCGTCTTCAACCAGCTCGTCGGCGGCAACATCACCGCCTGGACGAACCTCTGCGAGCAGGCGCGGCGCGAGGCCTTCGAGATCATGATTCAGCACGCGACCGAGGTCGGCGCCAACGCCGTGATCGGCGCGCGCTACGACGCGACCGAGATCGCGACCGGCGTCACCGAAGTCCTCGCCTACGGCTCGGCCGTCATCGTCGAGCCGCTCGAAGGCACCGGGATTTACGGCTCGTGAGCGGGCCGGACTCGCAGGAGCTTTCGGCCGAGGAGTTGGCGCGGCTGCGCGAGACCTTCGCGGGCGTGCCCTACGTCGGGCTGCTCGGCTTCGAGTTCGTCCGCGCCGGGCGCGGCTCGGCCGCCTTCGCCGTGGACGTGCGCGAGGAGCTGACGCGGATGGGCGGCATCATGCACGGCGGCGCCGTCGTCTCCCTGCTCGACACGGCGGCCGCCTTCGCCGTCCACACCGTCATCGGGCCGGAGGCTCGCACAGTCACCGTAGACCTCACGGTGCACTTCCTACAGCCCGCCTCCGCCGGCCGCATCGAGGCCGAAGCGCGTGTCCTGCGTCGCGGCCGACGCGTCTGCATCCTCTCGGTCGAGGCCCGCGACTCCGGCGCAGAAATTATTGCAACCGCCACAATGACTTACTACATACAGACTTAAATCCCGAACCCGCCTAATCCCGTCCTAAAATTATGTCCGCGAACGGACGCGCAACCTTCTAAACAACTACGCAGTTTGGCCGAAAAATGCGTAGACAAACACATTTGCCTTATGCCAAAATGTGTTTGCCACTAGACCTGCTTAAAGGTCTGGTGCCTTCTTTGTATCCACGGAAATCTCGTCCACCCTTTCCCCATTCCGGCCGGGAATGCCAATGCTCTCGCTCTACAGCGCCCTGCTCGCACAACACTCACGCCAACTGACACCCGTCCGTTGCGCGGAGCCTACCATTGTGCAGCTCCACCGCTATTTCGAGGACGTGGTTCTGGAGAACAACCTGGCGGCGCTCGTGGTCGAGAGTCTCCTGCCGGAGGCGCAGCGCCCCCTGCGTGAGGTCTCGCGCGTGCGCGAGGTGGGGCGGCTCGCGCGCTACGCCTTCTTCTTGACGGCGCCCGAGGACGCGCTCTGCACGGCCCAGCTCTCCTGCGACACCGGGCGCGAGCCGATCCTCCTGAACAAGACCGGCGAGGCGAACTTCAGGGAGCGCTTCGTCGTCATCGCCGACGCGCGCTTCTCGGCGCTGATGGCTTCGGTGCGCGCCGAGGACGAGGAGGGGCAGGAGTCGGCCGGCGACGAGGTCATCTGGTCGTTCGAGCCGGACATCGTCTACTCGGCGCTCGAATACCTGATGGCGCGGGTCACGGCCGAGATTCCCGACCGCGCGCACCTCTTCTCGAAGGCCGTCCGCACCTGCGTGCCGAAGACGACCTCGCTCCAGCTCACCGTCTCGGTGACGACCAAGCTCGCGCGCCTGCTCCAGGAGCAGGCCGTCCGCGAGATCGCCGTCAACCGCATCTCGACCGCCATCCGGAGCACGCTCGAATTGCCGAGCGTCCTCCAGACGACCGTTAACGAGGTCGGGCGCGCGCTGGGCGCCGAGTCGAGCGCGCTCAACGTCGAAGGCGAGCACGGCCAGCCCTCCCTGACCACCTGGTACTTCCGCGACGAGGAGCGCGACAACGAGGACGCGCGGGCCGAGATGCTCGGCGACATCGGGGCGCTCGGCGTGCGCCTGCGCGGGCACTTCAAGACCTACGTGCACGACGGATCGGCCGAGGCCGACGCGTCGGACGCGCGCCCGGCGGCGGCCGTGCCCGTCCTCTACCGCGAACGGACGATGGGCGTGCTGATGGTCACCTCGGACGACCAGCAAAGGCTCTGGCAGGAGAACGAGGTGATGCTCCTGCGCACGGTGGCCGACCAGGTCGCCGTCGCCGTCAACCACGCGCGCCTCTTCGAGCAGATGCAGCACCAGGCGCTGACCGACGCCCTCACCGGCTGTTTCAACCGGCGCTTCTTCGAGATTCAGCTCGAACGCGACCTGCACCTCGCGACCCGGATGCGCCAGCCCGTCTCGCTCATCCTTTTAGACATCGACCACTTCAAGCAGGTCAACGACAAGCACGGGCACGACGCGGGCGACGCCGCCCTGCGCATCCTCGCGGGCGCCCTGCGCGAGGAGGTGCGCGGCGTGGACACGGCCGCGCGCTACGGCGGCGAGGAGTTCGCCATCATCCTCCCGCAGGCCGGCCACGAGGGCGCGCGGGTCGTCGCCGAGCGGCTGCGTTCGCGCATCGAGCGGACGGAGGTGCCGGGGGTGGGGTGCATCACGGCCTCGCTCGGCGTGGCGACCTTCCCCCACGACGCCAGCTCGCGCGAGCTGCTGGTGACGAGCGCAGACCGCGCGCTCTTCCTCGCCAAGCGCACGGGGCGCAACAAGGTCTGCTCGACGGAGGAGCTGCCGCCCGAGGACATCTTCTCGATGCCGTACGAACCCGTCCTCCCCACGCACGAGACCTGCGAAATCTACAACGCCGTCAAGGCCGAAGCGCCGACGGACGCGCACGAGGCGTGTAACCCTTCGTAATAAAGTAGGCAGTAGGCAGTTAGCGGGTTAAGAAAGTGGTTAAATGAAACGGAGGCGGCGAGACTCTGCTCGCCGCCTCCGTTTCGTTAACTCTTTCTGCCTTCAACTGCCTACTGCCTACTCTCCTTCACGGCCGTTTGTCTTTGGGGGCGGAAATCGCGCATCATAGGCGTCGAATCTCATGGACGACCTGCGAAAATTCGCTTTCTACTTCCGCCCGTACAAGAAGTCACTCGTCGTCGGCGTCTTGTGCATCCTGGCTTCGGTGGTCATCGGTGTGCTGGAGCCGGTCTACGTCGGGCGCGCCGTGGACGCGCTGCGCTCCGGCCCGACCTGGACGAAGGTCACGGGCTTCGCGCTCATCATCATCGGCGTCCGCGTCGTGAGCGGCGCCTTCCTCTACCTGCAGCGCAGCCTCCTCATCGGCATGTCGCGCCACGTCGAGTACGACCTGCGCCAGGACTTCTACGCGCACCTGCAAAAACAGCCGCTCACCTTCTTCCAGGAGCACCGCACGGGCGACCTAATGGCGCGCGCCACCAACGACCTCGCCGCCGTCCGCCAGCTCGCGGGGCCGATGGTGATGTACACGCTCCAGACGGTCTTCATCGTCCTCATCATCCTCCCCCTGATGCTGCGCATCAGCGTGCGCCTGACGCTGCTGCTTTTGGTGACGATGCCGCTCGTCTCGCTCACCGTCAAATACTTCGGCCAGCAGGTGCACGTCCGCTTCGAGAAGATTCAGGAGTTCTTCTCCTCGATCACGGCGCGCGCGCAGGAGAACATCTCGGGCGTGCGGGTCGTGCGCGCCTACGCGCAGGAGGACGCCGAGGTCGCGGCCTTCAAGACGCTCAACCACGAGTACATGACGCGCAACCTCGGGCTGGTGCGCATCTCGGCCGTGATGCGCCCGCTCATCCAGTTCGTCATCGGACTCGGGATGGTCTTGATCGTCTGGTACGGCGGCATCCTCGCCGTGCGCGGCGAGATGACGGAGGGGCAGTTCGTCGAGTTCACGCTGTTCCTGATGCGGCTCATCTGGCCGCTCATCGCGCTCGGCTACGTCGTCAACCTCTACCAGCGCGGCACGGCGAGCCTCAAGCGCATGAACGCCATCTTCGCCGTCGAGCCGGCCATCAGGGACGCGTCCACGGTCAGGGAGCAGCCGCCCGTCCGCGGCCGCATCGAGTTCCGGCACCTGACCTACGCCTACGGCGAGCACTCGCCGCCGGTGCTGCGAGATGTCGACTTGACCATCGAGGCAGGGCAGACGGTCGCCTTCGTCGGCCGCACGGGCTCGGGCAAGTCCACCCTGATGAATCTCCTGCCGCGCGTGGTCGAGCCGCCGCCCGGCACCGTCTTCGTCGACGGCGTGGACGTGCGCGAGTACCCCCTGGCTCAGCTGCGCTCGGCCATCGGCTACGTCCCGCAGGAGACCTTCCTCTTCAGCGACACGCTGGCCGAGAACGTCGCCTTCGGCGTCCGGCGGGCCGAGCGCGCCGAGGTCGAGTGGGCGGCAGAGATCGCGGGCCTCGCCGACGACGTGCGCGAGTTCCCCGCCGGCTTCGACACGCTGGTCGGCGAGCGCGGCATCACGCTCTCGGGCGGGCAGAAGCAGCGCACGGCCATCGCGCGCGCCGTCATGCGCCAGCCGCGCATCCTCATCCTCGACGACGCGCTCTCGGCCGTGGACACCTATACGGAGGAGAAAATCCTGGGCCGCCTGCGCGGCGTGATGCGCGAGCGCACGTCGCTCATCGTCTCGCACCGCATCTCGACCGTCCGCGACGCGGACTTGATCTGCGTGCTCGACGAGGGGCTCATCGTCGAGCGCGGCACGCACGAGGAGCTGCTCGCGCTCGGCGGCGAGTACGCAGACCTCTACGAGCGCCAGTTGCTCGAAGAGGAATTGGCGGCGAGTTAGCCTTGGACGGACTGGGCCATGTTTGAGCGACAGACGCGGGAGAGTTCAGAGTCGCGCCTCCGCGCCGCGCGCATCATCTGGTTCGCGATGATGGCGGCCGTGGGGGGCTACTTCCTGCTCGGCTGGATGTCCCTCCGCGACCCACATCCGACGAACGTCGAGGCGACGGAGGTCAACGTCTGGCTCGGGCCGCTCCTCGTGACGAGCCTCGTCTGCGCCTTCCTGTCGTTCGCGGTCAGGAAGAGCATGCTCGCGAAGTCTGACGGGCGGCCGGGTGCTACCCAATCGGCGAACGTCGTCGGGTTCGCGCTCGCCGAGGCCGCGGCCCTCGTCGGCCTCGGGGCCGCGCTGGTGACCGGGAACGTCTTCTCCTTCGGCATCATAGCCGTCGGCGCGGTCGCGCTGCTGCTACACTTCCCAAGGGCTTAAGGTATGTCGGCGACAGTCCAACAGTTTCACGAGGAGGAGGCGCTCAAGAAGTTCGACCGCGGGAGCGCGTGGCGGCTGGTGCGCTACCTGCGGCCGTACCGTCGCCTCATCGCGCCCGCGCTCCTGCTGACGCTCTTCGTCAACGCGCTCGGCGTGGTCGAGCCGAAGTTCTTCCAGTACGCCCTCGACTGGTACATCATCCCGAAGAGCCTCTCGGGCCTGCAGTGGCTCGCGCTCGTCTTCCTCGGCGTGAAGCTCCTGCAGATGCTCGTCTCCTACCTGCAGGCCGTGCTCTTCCAGTCGGTCGGGCAGCACGTCATGTACGACCTGCGCGCCGAACTCTACGACAAGCTCCAGCGCCAGGAGGTCGCCTACTTCGACCGCAACCCCGTCGGCCGCGTCATGACGCGGCTCACGTCCGACGTGGACGCGCTCAACGAGCTCTTCACCTCGGGCGTCATCGAGGGCCTGGGCGACGTTTTGATGGTCTTCGCCATCGTCGGCTTCATGGCGTGGATGGACTGGCGTCTGACCCTGGTCGCGCTCGTCACGGTGCCGCTGCTCTTCGCGGCGACGACCTGGTTCCGCAAGCACGCGCGGCGCGGCTACGACCTCGTCCGGACGAAGCTGGCGCGCATCAACTCGTTCCTGCAGGAGCACATCTCGGGCGCGCAGACCGTCCACATCTTCAACCGCGAGGAGAAGAGCCTCGGCCAGTTCCACGAGGCGAACGACGACTACCGCCAGGCCAACATCGAGACCATCTTCTACTACGCGGTCTTCTTCCCGCTCGTCGACCTCATCGGCTCGCTCGGCGTCGCGCTCATCGTCTGGTACGGCGGGTACCGCGTGATGCAGAACACGCCCGCGCGCGAAGTCCTCTCCATCGGCGCGCTCGTCGCCTTCATCCAGTATTCGCAGAGGCTCTTCCAGCCCATCCGCGACATCTCGGACAAGTACAACGTCTTCCAGGCGGCGCTCGTCGCCTCGCAGCGCATCTTCCGCACGCTCGACATTCCCGTCGCCATCACGACGCCGGCCGAGCCGAAGAAGTCGGGCCGCGCGCGTGGCCGCGTCGAGTTCCGCAACGTCTGGTTCGCCTACAAGGGCGAGGACTGGGTTCTCAAAGACGTGTCGTTCACGGCCGAGCCGGGCGAGACGGTCGCGCTCGTCGGCCACACGGGTTCGGGGAAGACGACGATCACGAACCTCCTCATGCGCTTCTACGACGTGCAGCGCGGGCAGGTGCTTCTGGACGGCGTGGACGTGCGCGAGTGGGACTTGAAGGCGCTGCGTGAGAACTTCGCGGTCGTCCTGCAGGACGTGTTCCTCTTCAGCGGGACGGTCGAGGGCAACATCCGCCTCGGGCGCGCAGACATCAGCGAGGAGCGCATCGCTTGGGCCGCGCGGGAGGTGCGCGCCGACGGCTTCGTCGAGCGCCTGCCCGAGGGCTTCAAGTCCGAGGTGCGCGAGCGCGGCGCCGGCCTCTCGGTCGGGCAGAAGCAGCTCATCTCCTTCGCGCGCGCCCTCGCCTTCGACCCGGCGCTCCTCATCCTCGACGAGGCGACCAGCTCCATCGACACCGAGACGGAGCAGCTCATCCAGCAGGCCATCGAGCGCGTGCTGCGCGACCGCACCTCCATCGTCGTCGCGCACCGCCTCTCGACCGTCCAGCGCGCCGACCAGATACTCGTCCTGCACCACGGCGAGCTGCGCGAGCGCGGCACGCACCAGCAGCTCCTCGCCCGCCGCGACCTCTACTGGCGCCTCTACAAACTTCAGTACGCCGACGACTCGCGCCGCGACGCGCTGCCCGACCCGACGCTCGGCGAGAGCTTGCAGTACGGCGATTGAGTTGACCGACAAAAAGGAGCGAACCGATGACTTCTCCCGACGCAGACGGCGCGTGGCCCGCGCTCCCCTTCGAAGAGTGGCGCGAGACCCTGGCGACGCTGCACATGTGGACGCAGGTGGTGGGCAAGGTGCGTTTGGCGCAGGCGCCGCACGTGAACCACTGGTGGCAGGTGCCGCTCTACGTCACGTCGCGCGGCCTGACGACCTCGCCGATGCCGCACGGGCAGAGGACGTTTCAGGTCGACTTCGACTTCAGAGATCACAAGCTCGTCATCGAGACGCACGACGGCGACTCACGTGAACTCAAGCTCGCGCCGCGCACGGTCGCGGACTTCTACGGCGAGTTCACGTCCCTGTTGAAAGAGCTCGGGCTGGAGGTGAAGATTTGGACGACGCCGGTTGAGGTGCCCGACCCCGTCCCTTTCGAGCGGGACGAGACGCACAGGTCTTACGACGCGGAGTACGCGAACCGCTTCTGGCGCGCGCTGGTGCAGGCCGAGCGCGTCTTCCAGCAGTTCCGCTCGGGCTTCGCGGGCAAGTGCAGCCCCGTCCACTTCTTCTGGGGCAGCTTCGACCTCGCCGTCACGCGCTTCTCCGGCCGCCGCGCGCCCGAACACCCGGGCACGCCCGGCGTCGCCGACTCCATCACGCGCGAGGCCTACTCGCACGAAGTCTCGAGCGCGGGCTTCTGGCCCGGCGGCCCGGCGCTGCCCGAGCCGATCTTCTACTCCTACGCCTACCCCGAGCCGGAAGGCTTCAACGCCGCGCGCGTCGGCCCCGAGGCCGGCTACTACAACAACGACTTCAAAGAGTTCGTCCTCCCCTACGAGGCCGTCCGCACCGCAGACGACCCGGACGCCGCGCTCCTCAAATTCCTTCAGACCACCTACGAGGCCGCCGCCGACAACGCCGACTGGGATCGCGCCTCGCTCGAACGAGACTCAAGTCAAAGCAATTAACCGCAGAGACACAGAGGCACAGCTTGTTGAGTCATGAACTCCAAGCTGTGCCTCTGTGTCTCTGCGGTTAAAGCCTTAGTTTGTGCTCGCCTGCTTCTGCGGCGTCGGCTGGGCCGAGTCGCTGCCGCGGTTCTTGAACTGCATGAGCGATTCGACGGAAGAGTAGATGGACAGGTACATCTGCGTCTCGCGCGGAATCAAAGCCTTCCACGCCGTGCCGCCGCGGCGGAGGTATTGCGGCAGGCGCGCGGGGTTCGAGTTGTAGCCGGCGGCGGCCAACTCGGCCCTCGTCGCCGTCCTGTTCGCCAGGGCTTCGAGCACGTCCTCGTTGAGCGCCAAACCGTTCCAGGTGTCCTGCATGTAGAGCAGCATCGCTTCGAGCGCGTTGCCGTGGTTGCGCATCCCCGCGACGAAGTCCGGGTTGAGGCCGACGCCCGGGTGCGCCTGCCGAACCAACTGGTACGTCGGCGCGATCATCTGCACCATCCCGCCCGCGCCCGCCGAGCTGACCGAGTAGCGGTACGTGTCCAGCTCGTTCAGGGCGTAGAGCGCGTAGACCTCTTCGAAGAGCCGCTTGCGGTCTTCGCGGCGGTAGCGGTCGTGGTCGACGTGCTCGACGAGGCAGAGCCGCTCGGCGATGTCGACGGTCTCGGGCGAGATGATCTTGCCCTTGTCCTTGAGGCGCTGCGCGGCGAGGTCGAGCATGTTGCGGACGTAACTCTGCCCGTGCTTCGACACCTCCGGCGAGACGAGCGCCGGGTGCGCCGAAGTGTAGTAGGCCATCTCGCGGAAGCGCCCGAACTTCTCGATGGGGTACTCGACGACGAGCGGCGTCAGCTGCCTGCCCGTCGCGGCGTCGGAGAGGACGACGGCCGTGTTGACGTAGTTCGGGCGGACGACCTGCAGGCGCACGTTCAGGCCCTGCGTCGTCGAAAGCACCACGTCCGTCCCCGCCTTGAGGAAGGTCTCCTTCGGCAGGCTCAGCGTGTGAATCTTCGACGTGCCGTCTTCGAGCGCGGCGAGCGTGACGAAGGCCGTGTTGGGCGTAAACGACGTGGGCGTCAGGCGCGCTTTGAGGAGCTTCTGCGCCTCGGCCGTGCGCTCGCGGAACTTCGAGAGTGAAGGCGGGTGCGCCGGCTGCAAAGGCACTGACGGCGACACGTACTGCGGCACGGCCGTCGGCGCGGGCTGCGCCGGAGACTGCGCGGGCGTCGGGCTCTGCTGAACGTTCGAGACCGGCTGTTGCGGCACGCGCGCGGGCGCTGGCGTCTGCGAAACGGCGGGCGCGGCAGTCTGCTGTGCCGCGTTGACGACGCGGGGACGCGTGAAGGACGGCGACGGTTCCGCCTGTTGTGCGTGCGCGCCGAGCGCAGGCACAAACACCGCGGCCGTCAGAGACAGGAGCAGAAAAGAGCGGTTGTTCATCTTCTTAACTTCAGGGCTGTAGGCTTAGTCCGCACTTGGGGGCGGCGCTTGCTGCCATAAGATTCGCGCGACGGCGGGACGGTTGTCAATCCCCCTTTCAACCTTCGCGTCAAATTGGCAGCCGTGGACGGGAATAAAGCAGTAGGCAGATGGCAATGAAGAAGGTGCTGGGTGCTGGGTGTTAGGTGTTAGGGAAAAGCAGCTTGTCCTCCCCAGCACCCAGCACCTAACACCCAAAACCTTCTTACCGCCTACTGCCTACTGTTTAGAACCCCTGCGAGGGCGCCGGCGGCGGAGGCGGCGAGGTCTTGGAGGGCACCTTCGCGGCGCTGCTGCGCGAGGCGGAAGCGCGCGGCGAGCGCGTAGCCCACGTCGAAGCCCGCGTCCGCGTCAAGCTCGTAGAGTTCGCGCGCGAGCGCCTCCTGCGCGACGCGCTCGACCAGCGGCCGAAGCTCTTCGGCGGCCGTGTCGAGCCCCTCGACGAAGACGACCTCCGTCTCGCCGCCCGCGCGTGCGCGGCGTCTCGCGTGCTCTCGCAGGCGTGCGCGTGCCTCGTCGTGTACTCTGCCCGCGGCGACGACGACCACGTGCGTGGCCTGCGCCTCCGCCTCACCCTCGACGGCGCGCCGCGCGTGCGCGCCCGTGAAATCCCCGTCGCGCAGCATGAAGAGGAAGGGCGCGCCGGAAACGTTCGCGAACAGGTGCGCCTCGCCCTCCGCCTCCGAAGGGCGCAGGGCGGTCTGCCCTTCGGGCACGCCCAGGGACGCGAGCACCGCGCGCAGACTGTTGACCAGCCACGTGCCGTCCTTAAGCAGAGAGTCCGCGAGCGGCGTCGGCGTCACCAGCTCTTCCGCGCGCTCGTCGGCCACGGCCGAGCCGCAGACGCTACACACGGCGTTGCTCGCCGTGACGATGGAGAGCGCCTCGGTCGAAGGCAGTCGGAAGAGCGAATGGCCGTCCCTGCGACAACTGACCTGCACCTCGCGCCGCACGAGCCCCGCGCCCGAGAGCTTCGCCACCAGAGTCTCCTGCTCCGGCCCGCGCCCGCCCGAGACGAACTCCGCGGCGCGCCCGTCCGCGTGCGCCTCGCCCAGACGCTGTAGGAAGGCGCGCGCGGCCGCGTCCTCAAGAAGCTCGACCCCGCGCGCGCGCTCCGGCGTGGGCGCCGACGGCTGCGGAGAGTCTGCCGCCATGCTTTGGCCGTCGGCGGCCTGCGTGTGCCCCTCGCGCGCACGCCAGACGAGACGCGGCGCATCGCCTTCCGCGCCCGCGGCCTCCTTGTAAGCCTCTCCGACGCTAAGGCAGAAGGCTTCGAGCCGCTCGGCCGGCGCGACCGTCTCGGCGTCGTAGACGATGCCGGCCCGCAGGCCCGCGCCGCCGAAGCCGTCGCCGAAGATGAGGTAGTGTACGAAGTCTTCGAAGCAGAAGAGTTCGCCGCGGACGTACGGCTCCTCGCCTTCGGCCGCGGCGCGCTCGTCCAGGGCGCGCTCGAGCTCGCGCGCATGCTCCGCGCCGCCCGCCGCCTGCTCGAAGAGGTGCAGCCGCGCCGAGCGGATCAGTGGGACGTGCCCGCGCCCTTGCAGCGCTTCGAGGACGGCCGTGCGCAGGCCCCTCTCGACGCTCAGTTCGGCCGTACTGCTCTCGACGAAAAGCATAAATGCGGTCTCCTTTTATGGCGGCGCATGCTATCACGCCACGCCCGGAAATTTCTACGGGAAAAGAGTTTATGTGAGTTGCGTCACCCATTTCCGTACCGAACCCGTCCTTTCGCCTTCAGGATGAACGAAAGTCACGTCCCCTTTCCGTCCAAATCTTGAGCAGAACTCGCTGCGCTGTCACGAAACAGTCACATTGGTTGTTGTCGTGTCTGTAAGTGTTGTGTAGTATGGATTTCAGGCGTTGGCACCGAAGGGCTTGCCAGTGCCTCACCTCAAGAAAGCAATACCCCAAGGCAATTCGGTAGATTTGGCAGAGGAGACCGTTCCCCTAGATGTATTTTTGCAGACTGTTCCCCCGCACGCTGGCGGCCGCGTCCGTGCTGACCCTTCTGGCGCTCTCCGCGCAGGCGCAGACCGCCACGCGCCCGCGCCAGGCGACCGCCGCGGCGCAGCCCACGACCAAGACGCAAGACCAGGGGCGCACGCGCCTCGAAAACGACATCTTCGTGGTGGAGTCTGCGCCGGAGGACGAAGCCGAGCCCGAACCCGAGGCTTCGAAGCCGCGGTTCGGTGTGCCGACCGGCAGGATGACTTTCGTCGAGCAGTCGATGCTGTCCGCGATTGAGGAGCGGCTGGGGACGCCTTACAGGCTGGGTGCGACGGGGCCGAGTCGCTACGACTGCTCGGGTTTCGTGTGGAGCGTCTTCCAGCAGGCGGGCGTCTCGTTCGAGCGCACCCCCGTACGGAGCCTCTGGGCCGAGTTCGCGCCGCCGACCGAGGACGAAAAGTACAAGTTCGGGACGCTGGTCTTCTTCAACAACCTGCGCCACGTCGGCATCGTCGCCGACGAGAACGGCTTCTACCACGCCTCGACCAGCCACGGCGTCATGTACTCGCGCTTCGACGACTACTGGACGAAGCGCATCGTCGGCTTCCGCCGCGTGCCCATGACGACGCTCGTCGCGGCGGCCGGCAGGTAGACTTTAAAAGATTTCGAAGCACGTCAGGCCGACGCCCTCCGCGGAGGGGCCGGCCTGAAGCTTTTGATGGGCGTCTGCCTAGCGGCGGAAGCCGACGACGAACCCGGCGCGCTGCTCGCCCGACTTGGTCTCGCTGAAGACGATGATGCGCTCGATGGAGACGTAGAACATCTGGTCGTCCTCGTCCACCATGTGCGCCACGCCCTCGTCGACCTTGACGAGTTTGCCCCTCAGGCTCGACGAGCCGCCGCAGAACATGTCTATCTTCTTCCCCACCATCTTCGCCAAGAGTTCTCGCATTCTTCTACCTCCGCAGGAGTGATAAGTGATAAGTGATGAGTGATAAGAAAAAGCAAGGCGCCGCGCACACATCTTAACACTTATCGCCCGTCACCCATCACCTCTCGGGCTGCCACTCCCAGACCTTCTCGCACTTGTCGTCCACCTCGGGGCCTTTCTCGACCTCGCGGAAGGTGATCTGGACGAGGGGGATGACGGTCTCGTCGTCCTGCTGGCGGCGCTCGAACTGGAGCACGTCGTAGTAGGCGCAGCGCACGCGGTCGGGGTACTCGCGGCAGACGGCCGGGCGCGCGTGGTAGATGGTGCAGCCGCGCTTCTGCTGGTCGAGGAACACGCAGGTCTCCGGGAAGATCGTGTCCTTGACCTTCTTCAGCACGCGCTCGTCCTCCCACCGTTTCGTGAAGCGGCGGCGCGCGGCCTCGAAGGTGAGGCCGAAGTGTTTCGCCAGGCGCGTGATGTCCCGCTTGGTCACCTGCACGCGCTCGTAGATCGAGCAGCAGAAGGCCGGGCACTTCGTGCAGTCGAAGTACGTGCGCGGCTGGTTGTCCTTGATTGTTTTAACCATTCTCTTCTGGTGAATGGTGAATAGTGAATGGTAAATGGAAGCTGACTTTATCCATTTACCATTCACTATTCACCATTCACTATCCCTTACCTTCTCTCTGACTTTTCATACTCCGACAACAGCAGTTCCATCAACTCGCCGCGGCGGTCGTAGAGGCGTTTGAGCGGGCGCGGCTGGTGGCGCGCGAGCGCGTAGGAGGTAATCAGGGGCAGCGCGACGGTCGAGTCCACGTAGCAGACGACCGCGTCGGGCAGGCGCTCGGGGTCGACCTTGCCCCAGGAGACGGCCTCGCCCGGCGTCGCGCCGGAGAGGCCCCCCGTGTCGGGGCGCGCGTCGGTCACTTGTAGAAAGTAGTCGTGCCCGCGCTCGTCTATCCCTAAGACCTCCTGTATCTGCGGCTCGGTCTGGAGCATGAAGTTCTTCGGGCTGCCGCCGCCGAGGATGAAGACGGCCGAGCGGCCGCCGTGCTTCTTCCCCCTGTCGCCCCGGCCGTGGATGGCGCCGCGCTTGGCGGCGAGGACGATTGAGGCCGTCTCGTTCACGTCGGCCGAAGGGTCGAAGGCGAGCTTGTTCCCCTGCAGGGCCTTCGCCGCGACGTTCATGCCGATGGACGAGTCGCCCGGGCTCGAAGTGTAGAGCGGCACGCCGAACTCGTACGCGGCGGCGAGGAAAGACTTGTTCTCGATCCCCAGCTTGCGCTCGCGTTCGAGCACGTACTTGCCGCAGAGGTTGTGGAACTCGGCCGTGGACATCGGCCGCTGGAACTCCTCGCCCTCGATCAACCTTCGGAAGAAGGCGTCCGTGTCCAGGAGCACCGAGTAGTCGAAGAAGATGTCGTAGATGCGCACGACCTCCTCTTCCCTCAGCGTCACGTCCGAGATGGCCGTGCTCCCCTGGTGGAGCGCGAGGCCGATGCCGAAGTGCGTGTCGTGGTAGAGGTTCGCGCCGGTCGTGATGACCCAGTCCACGAAGCCCGCGCGCATGAGCGGGATGAGCGCCGAAATCCCCAGCCCCGCGGGCGTCAAAGCGCCCGTGATGGAGAGGCCGACGGTCACGTCCGGCTCAAGCATCTTCCGCGCGAACAGCTGGCACGCCTCGCGCAGCCGCGCCGCGTTGTACGCGAGAAAGGTCTCGTCCACGAGGTCGGCTACCGTCTCGCCGCCCTCAATCGCGCGCGGGTCGATGCGCCGCCCCGAAAGGTATCTGCTCTTCTTCTTCGCCATTCTTCCCCAGCCCGTTGTTGTGTGTGCCGCGCGCGCGCCGGCTACCTGAGGCACTTCGACTTCGCCTTCTTATACCCGGCCTGCCTGGCCTCTTCCTTACTGCGGAACAAGACCGTCTTGCCGGGCGTGATGCGGGAGTAGTCCGCGCAACCTTCCGGATAGTAGACGAGCTTCGCGCCGTCGCCGACAATCACCCCGCTGCCGAGGCCGAAGGTGTGCGCGACCTTTATCCTCTGCGACACGGGTTTGCCGTCCTTCACGGCCGGCTCGAACTTGATTCCGTAGACGGCGCGCAGGACGCTCTCCGTCAGCCTGCGCCTGGCCTCCCGCCCCGCCGAGGTAATTGAACCGGGCAGCGGCCTAATCACTTTCACGTCTTTCACCGCCCCGGACGCCGACAGGACGGCCTCGACCATGATGGTGCCCGAGCCGCCCTCGAGCCCTTCGAACCCGGCCGTGTCCGGGTGGGGCCGGGAGAGAATCTTCGCGGGCTTATCCACCTCGTTAAACTGGTAGACCTTCTCCGACGCTCCGCCGGACTCGGACTGCGCGCCCGAACCCGCGGCCGCGCCGCCCTGCGTCTGGGCGAGCGCCATCCATGCCGCGAACGTCACCTGTAAGAATAGAGCGTACGAGAACAAGCTGCCCTCCGGCCCACCGGTTCGCCCTGCAAAACGGCCGCGAGCTATTCGGCCGCGGCCGCCTGCTCGCCGTTCTCCTGCGTGCGGCGCAGGCGCAGACGGTTGATGCGGCGCTCGTCGGCCTCCAGGACTTCGACGTCCAGCCCGCGGAAGTTGAGGCGCGTGCCCGGCGGCGGCACCGTGCCCGACTCGCTGATGACGAGGCCGGCGATGGTCGTGAAGTCGTCGTCCTCGATCTCCATGCCGAAGAGCCGCTCGATCTTCCCGACCTCGGTCGAGCCGGGCACCTCGTAGTAGCCGTCGTCGGAGATGACGATCTCGACAATCTCCTCGCTCTCGATGTCCTCGTCCTCGATCTCGCCGACGATCTCTTCGAGGATGTCCTCGACCGTCAGGAGTCCCGCCAGACCCCCGTACTCGTCGATGACGAGCGCGAGCTGTACGTGCGTCTTCTGCATCTCTTCGAGCAGCTCGTCCACCGACTTCGTCTCGGGGACGAAGTAGGCGGGCCGGAGCACCGGCTCGATAGGCTCCTCCTCGCGCCCCTCGGCCCAGTAGGAGAGCAGGTCGCGGACGTAGATGATGCCGACCACGTCTTCGATCTGCTCGCGGTAGACGGGCAGGCGCGAGTACTTCGACTCCTCCATCACGTCGCGCGCCTCGCGCACGGTCGCCGACAGGGGGAGCGCGACGATGTCCGTGCGCGGCGTCATCACCTCGCCGGCGCGCGTCTCGCCGAACTCGATGATGGACTGGATGAGCTCGCCCTCCTCCTCTTCGAGGATGCCCTCGTCCTCGCCCACGTCGATGAGCGCCTGTATGTCCCCGCCCCCGCCGCCGCCGTTCCCCTCCGCCTCCGCGGCCGGGGCCTCCGCGGCGCGCGTAAGGTGTATGTCTTCGCCCGCGCGCCGCGAGCGCTCGGCCGCCGCCTGCCGCGGCGTCGCGAAGAGGGAGAGCACGCCGTAGAAGGGCCTGTAGAGCGACAAAAGCGTCAAGAGCGTCCGCTCCGGGTTCCCCGCCGCGAGCAGGCGCGGGATGACTTGCCGGAAGAGTATCGTCAAGGCCAGCGCGATGAAGAACGCGATGAGCAGGAAGCGGCGCTCCGCCCCGAGCAACTGAAAGCAGACCGACGTGACGAGCACGACCACCGCGACCAGCACGACCTGGATCGCCGCATTCAGGGTGAAGCGGAAGCGCGGCCGGTTCTCCAGCACCTCGCCGAGGAACTCGACGGAGCGGCCGGGCCGCTCCTCGCGCTCGCCGGTCAGCCGCCGCAGCCCCACGTCGCTCAACTGGCCGAACGCCACGTCCAGAGCCGAGAGGAAGGCCAGCACCAACAGCAGCGCCAGGCCCGCCCCGATTTCTATCTGAGTCTCCATAATCGGTGAATGGTAAATAGTAAATGGTGAATAGTGGCTGAGTCACTTTGCCAGGCGGCCTGCACTGCGCGCCGCCTGCCATTCACCATTTACCATTCACTATTGACCAAAGGATTATATCTTGAGCCGGCGGCGCAGCCTTAGTTCGAGCGCGTTCATCTCGCCGCCGTCCAGTTCGTGGTCGTAGCCGCAGAGGTGCAGGAGTCCGTGGAGGATGAGCTGCTCGACCTCGTTCTCGAACTCCAGGCCGTGCTCCGCGGCCTGCCGCGCCGCCTGCTCCACCGAGATGACCACGTCGCCCAGACTCACCCCCTCCCCCTTCTCGAACTCCTCCTGCCCCGCCGGGAACGACAAAACGTCCGTCGTCCCCCCCTTCCCCCTCCAACGCTTATTCAGCTCCCGCATCGCCCTATCCGACACAAACGCCACCACCGCCCCCGCCCCACCCGCCGGCACGACCTTCAACGCGCGCTCGCCGAACGCCCGCCAGCGCTCCTCATCCACCCGCACCTTCCGCTGGCGGTTCACCACATCAATCATCATGTGTTGGCCGGAGGCAAATACAGACTGTTTAATACGGCCTCCTTTTCAACAGGAGAGATGAAAGCCAGTTCCAAACACTCGCTCAGACACCGAGTAGCGTTGAGGTAATCAGCTAACCTAACTTGTTCGGCATTTGTCAAATTCCATTCGTGTCCTATATCCCGGTGCTTTATCATCAAACGTCTCAATGAATTCTCGAACTCCTGCCAAGCGTTCTCTGAATATTCCGGGGATGGGATGTCGGCCAGTTCTTTCGCGAGCTTGCTTAACCCCAAACCCTTCGCGATATCGCTGGCGCGATTATGACTTTTTTCAAAATAGGTTCGTGCGCGCGCGCGACCGAGGGCGTAATCGAGAGCGCGGTCTATGTCATGAACGTGCTCGCGAGCCGGGGCAGGGTAAAAGGCTGCGAACAGTTTGTCACTTCGAATTGTATGATGAAGTTCCGTAAACAGGTATGCGAACCGTACCGACCAAGAGTCGGCCCGAACCAAATTCGCCTTTGCACCCGCCCACGTCGCCAGCAATATGAGCTTCTCGTAACCCTTCAGTATTCCGTCAACGCTGCGCCGAAAAGTCTTTATAAATTGACTTGCATCCGGCAAGAGACTGGCCGTCAATAAGAATACTTCTCGCCAGCGCAAGTCCGCACTATGTTCTTTGATGAGGCTCGCTAAAGTGCCTTTCGCCGCGTTGTCTACGATGTACTTCGCCGTGAAGTACTCCTGAAAAGTCAGGTGTGAAAACGAGTAGACCTTGTGTGCGCGCTCGACGAAGATGCCGTGTTGCGCCTCAATGGCTTTAAGGATTGCCTCGCCGTCGGCCATTTCGTTCGTGTCGTGCGGGGGGACGTTCTTGACGTACTCCGTGATGAGTTTTTCCAAGTCCGCCTGCGGGATGAAGTACCGGTTCTTCTCGAAAGTCTCGGCCGCGATGCGCGCGAGCATGTTTTCTTTGTGGCCGAGCGACAGTTTTCGGTAAACCTCGTCGCGCTTAATCTTTCGCGTCGAGTCCCACTTCTTCAGCAGCGCGTCCAATGCCTCTTTATAAATTTCCACCCTCCGTTGCGGGAAGGTCAGCGTCTCGTTGAAGGACAAGCACAGCAAGGTCAGGAGGAGTGGGGTGCGTGCCAGATCACGTAAGCCCTTGTTGTCTTCACTCTTAAACTCGACCAAAAATCTCCTGCACGTCTCCTCGTCCTTCTCGCCTTCGTTGTTGCGGAACCAGTTCGCGACGAAGGTCTCAATCTGTTTCGGGGTGAAGTCGGCGATTTCTACGTAGGCGAAGGGCTTGAAGGAGTAATCGCTGGCAGCGAGGCGGCAGGTGATGAGATGTTGCGTCCGGTCGTACTTCTCGATGAAGTCATTCATCTGCCGGATCTGCCTGTCCCTCTGCCCTCCTTCCTGGTTCACCTCGTCTAAACCGTCGAACAGCACGATTGCGCCGCCCGATTTCAGTAGTTCTACGACGAACGCCCGAGCTTCGGGGAAGTCGCAGATGTCGAAGCGTTCTTCAATGAAAGCTAGCAGCTCCTTGCCAGAGTCGGCCCACTGTTTGAGCGAGACAAAAACGGGGACTTTGTCGATGACAGGTCTATGCGGTTCGGCTGCTTGTATGGCGATGTATTTGAGGAAGGTCGTTTTACCCGCGCCCGGCTTGCCGAGGATAAAAAGATTGCTGTCCTTCTTAACTAGCGATAGGCCAGTAACACGCTTGGCGCTGGGCGGCGGCGCGTTGGGATCGGCGGAGGCTTGTTTGAGACGTTCGATGTCGAAGCGTGAAAAGGCCGTCGGCTTGTCGAGCAGGTACGCCTCGGTGAAGATGTCGTCCAAGGTTATGGGCTCGGCCATGCCCATGATCTGCATGGTGCCATAGAGTTTTTTGACCTTGGTGCGGTACTTCTGTGCCGCGTCGTTCCACTTAAACTTTTCCCAGCCCCCTTTGAGGGTGGACGCGGCTTTGCCGGTGATGGACTTGCCGTATTTGTCCCAGGCCCAGGCTCCGGCGGCGGTGATGGTGAGCGGGTCGGGCATGTCAGGTGTCGCTCTTCTTCGACTGCGACTCGTAGGCTTTGATGATCTGCTGGACGAGGCGGTGGCGGACGACGTCCTTGTCGGTGAAGTAGACGAACTCGATGCCCTCGACTTTGGAGAGGATGCGCTCGGCCTCGACCAGGCCGCTGCGCTTGCCCGTCGGCAGGTCGATCTGCGTCACGTCGCCCGTAATCACCGCCTTCGACCCGAACCCGATCCTCGTCAAAGCCATCTTCATCTGCTCGCTCGTCGTGTTCTGCGCCTCGTCGAGAATGATGAAGGCGTCGGCGAGCGTGTTGTGGGTCAGGATGAAGTCGTCGGTGACGTAGAGCGAGTCGGGCGCGGCGACGCTGATGCACTGCGTCTCTTCGACGCCCGCGGGTTCGATGCACTTGATGAAGCGCATGGGGCGGCGGCCGCCGTGCGCGCGGTAGAGGTCTGCCTTGCGCTTGAGCCTGAAAGGCTCGGAGCCTTCGGGCAGGCGGATGTCGAGGACGAAGGTGTCGCTGCGGTACGGAATCTCCCTGCCGTTGGCGAAGCCGGGCTTGCGCCCCTCGGCCTTGCGCCTGCGCCAGTAGGCCACGCCGCCGAGCGAGCGGACGAGGAAGACCACGTCGTCTTTGAGTCGCTCCGAGTTGGTCGTGTACTGCACACGACACGTCCGGCCTTCCTGAAGAACAGGCCCGCCGTCCGTGTCCAGCAGTCCCTGCAGGACGGCGAGGCGCACGTCGGCGCTGTTGTAGAGGTAAACCTCGGGGATGAACTTCGTCGCCGAGTAAGTTCCCGCGAGGCTCAGCTCACGCAAAGCCTGCGTGAGCGGGTTGCGGACGGGTATTCCTCCGCGTCCGGCCAGAGGGTTGGTGATAACGTAATCGACGGTCGACTTGCGCCGGAAGGATAGGTTCATGTCGCCGAGCGCCAGCTCCAACGAAGTGACCAGCTCTGCGTCCGAAGTGGCGAAGGTCGGCGAGGTCTTGTCGGTGATGCAGCCGTCTCCCAGCAGGAGGCCGAGCGAGTAAGGCTCGACCGGCACCTCGCGGCGCGGCCAATCGACCGGTGACGAGAGCAGCGGCAGCTCGTAGCGGTACTGGTGATTGCGCCGGTAGTTGCCGAGCATCTCACGCGTTTCGAGGACGCGCGGCGACTTGTGCCTGCGCTGATCCTCCATTGTGCTGACCGCCCAGAGGTGTTCGCCGCAGGCCAGCGTGCTCGACCCGTCGGTCATCGTCACGCGGTAGACCTCTTTCGGCCCCTGCGGGAAGACGCCCAACACTTGGGCCGGCCTGCCGTCCGAGCCGACGACGTAATCTCCCACGGCGAGGCTCCCCATCGTCCGCCAGCCCGCGGGCGTCAACACGCGGCTGTGGAGCGGCTGAGCTCTGCCGCGCATGAATGCCAGTGGGGCGACTTCGATGATGCGCTTCTCCAACATCTTGGCGACGCGCTCGGCGTCCATGAGGTCGAAGAGGGCGTCGTAGAGCGGGCGGAGGTACGGGTCAACCTTTTCCTGTAGGTCGCCGGGCAGGAAGCCGAGGCGCTCGCCGGCCTCGACCGCGGGGCGGGCGAGGATGATGCGGCTGACCTGCTTCTGCGTCAAAGCCTGCACGGCCATCGCGACCGCGAGGTAGCTGTTGTGGTTGACGAAGCCGTTCGCGATGAAGGAGTGGCTGCCGGGCACCGTCAGGTCGTAAACCCGCGCGCGCCCACGCTCGATTGTGTTGACTTCGAGCAGGAGCAGGTGTCGGTCAACGACGCCCCGCAGGTGTGTGAGCGGCTCGTCGCTCGCACCGCGGGACGAGAGAATGCCGATGAGTTCCTCCAACTTTTCGTAGCTCGGCCGACGACGGTCTATGCGGTAGTCGTAAAAACGTTTGTGCTCTGCCCGCGTGAAGACCGCGCTGCTCACGGCTGCGTTCAGGCACGGCGCGATGTGCGGAATAACGTCGACGTTAGGGTTCGGCCGCTTCGTCATGCGGCGTACGCGCTTACGTTCGAGCGCGAACCCGATCAGTTCGTGAAAGCGCTCCGCTTCCGCGCCGGCCATCGTGAGCAGGTGCGAGAGGTGCGGCCGGCCCTGATACCGCGTACGCTTGAGCGACCTTGAAGCTACGATCCCGAAGTTGAGGAGGACGATTTGAACTTGCCGCACCAGCTTCTCCGAGACAGAGGCGAGAGACACTAGGCCGTCACGCTTCTCAACCGTGCCGTCGGCGTCGAAGAGTCCGCGCAAGTACGAGGCGACGACGGATTCGGGCGCGGCCAGGATCGCCCGCGGTATGCACTTGGTCGCGGCCTTCCCCGTGGACATGCCGAGCTGAGCTAACAACTGGTAAAGCTGCGAACTGGCGATGACGTGATCGTAAGGGTGCTGGCCGTTACGGAAGGCGTGGAGACCCAAACGCGCCGCCGTCTCGTAAAACGCGGAGATGACAGACTCGTCTGCCGAGGAGATGATGATGCGGTTGCGGAAAGTCAGACAGCCGTCGCCCGTCAAAACCCCCAGCATATAGGCAAAGGGGTCGTCCAGGCGTTCGAAGATCACAGGCTTGGCCGAGCGGTCTTGCTCGCCATTCGGGACGTATTCGAACGGGACTTCGGCCTGCCTGCCGAACATCCTCTGCCCGCGCTGCAAGGCGAGCACGTCACCCCGACGCAGCTCGTCGGCGCGCTTCCAACGCAAGACACCGTCCGGACACAGCGACAGCAGCGGATGTTCGGGCGTGGCCTCAATCGAGAAACCCAGACGAGTCGTGACCCGCAACGTCTCGCACTCGCCCCCGTTGTAAACGTGCGAAGCCGTCTCCGCCCCGTTCAAGCCGTGTACGACTGTTTCCGTCGGAACCTGTTCGCCGACGGGCACGTCGAGACCCAGTGTTCCTATTTCGACCATCCCCCGGTCTGTCAGAACGAGGGTGTCTTCGGCTACGCACTTGCCCGTGCCGGCCGGCCCGATGCCGAAGACGATATCGTTGGACTGGATCGCTTCGATGTAGCGGCGCTGGTTGGCGGACTTGGGGGCGACCTGCTTCTTGCCGGCGGGGTTGAAGCGGGCCTTGGTGAAGTAGTCGCGCAGGGTGTAGGTGCGGTCTTCGGCGATCTGGGCGAAGGCCTCGCGGAGTTCCCGGTCGGTGAAGGTCTTGCCCTCGCGGAAGAGCGCGGCGAAGTCGTCGATGATGCGCTCGGCGGTCTCCACGTCCGCGGGGGCGCCGTCGAGCGTGAGGTCCTGGCCGCGCGCGTCTACGCGCACGTCGAGGAGCGATTCCAGGTGCTTGATGTTCTGGTCGTGGACGCCGAAAAGCGTCTCGATGGCTCGCGGCGGAAGCTCGATCTTCTTCAAAAGGCGCTCTCTTCTCCTTGTCGCGGGGAAAGCTCTGCGTGGCGGCGCGGGGGGCGGATGAGGGACGGAGAAACTCTCTCTTTCATTGCAGAAACGACGCTACAACAGGGCGGGCGGGGGTGTCAACGCAATCCTTGCGCGGGCGCCCGGTGCGTGCGCCTTCGTACGTCGAGAGTGGCCGCGGACGGCCGCCGTGTCGCCTTGACACGCGCGGCCCGGCTCCCTATACTTTGGGCTTTGCTCTGGCGGGCAGCTTCTCGACAGTGTGCCCCGGCGAGCGTTTTCAGCAGAGGAATTAAGGACAGACGGAGTTAAGACGAGAGATGCCTAATCATAAGTCAGCCGAGAAGCGCGTGCGCCAGAACGAGAAGCGCCGCGACGTCAACCGCGGCAACCGCGGGCGCCTGCGCACGGGGATCAAGAAGCTGCGCGCCGCGCTCGAAGGCGGCGAGGCGGGGGCGGCGCAGGAACTCCTGCCCCAGACGGTCTCGCTCATCGACAAGGCCGTGCAGAAGGGCGTGCTCCACCGCAACGCGGCCGCGCGCTACAAGTCGCGCCTCACGGTGCGCGTGAGCGCGTCGGGCGAGTAGGACACACACAACTTTACGGAAGCGAGGCAGGCCGTCGACGTCGACGGCCTGCCTCGCTTTTTTGCGTCAGGAGGAGGCGATGCCGAACAAGCTTTACCAGACCGACGAAGATGTCCTGGAGGTCGTACGCCGTTTCGAGTCGTGCGCGTTCGCGCCGGACGAGTTCAAGCACCGACTGCACCTCTCGGTCGCACTCGTCTACCTTCTCGACTCCCCGTACCACGTCGCGCTCGAACGGATACGGTCGAATCTGAAACGCTTCATCAAACACCACGGACTTACCGGCGTCTACCACGAGACGCTGACGGTCTTCTGGATGCGCAAGGTGCGGGCGTTCGCGGAACGGGCGGACGGGGCACTCGGCCTCGCACAACTCGCCAACGAACTGTCGGACGCCTGCGCAGACCCGCGCGTCGTCTTCGACTACTACAGCAAGGCGCGCATCGAATCCGACAAGGCCCGCGCCTACTGGCTCGACTCAGACCTCAAGCCTCTCGACTTCTGAATTTTAGTTATGCCGAAAGTTCGCAGACGAGCATTTCGAGCTGGAGGCGGGAGCCGCGTTCGCCGCCGCCGCCGAGCGAGGTCTTGATGGCGAGGTCGGCCGCGGCGATGCGCGAGATGCGGCGCGCGAGCTCGTCGGCGTCGGCGCGGCGAGCGGTGGCGAGGAACTCTTTGCGCTGGCTGAAGGGCATGTTAACGACGCGGAAGACCTCCTGCTCGGGCGCGCCGCGCGACATCAGCTCTTTGGCGAGCGCGAGCCGGTGGAAGTTGCTCGCCAGCAGGCCCAGGAGCATGACCGGCTCGGCCCCGTCGTCGAGGAGCTTCCGCAAAGTCTCCAGGGCGCGGCGGCGGTCACGCGCGATGAGGTGGTCGGAGAGTTCGAAGTTCGAAAGCTCGCGCGAGCGCCCGACCAGCTCGTCCACGAGCTCTGTTGTCACCCGCCCGTCGGGCAGCGCGGCGGTCACCAGTTTCTCCAGCTCGGTCGCCACGCGCCGCACGCTGGGGCCGGCGAGCGCGACCACCTGGCGCAGCGCGCGCTCCTCGGCCTGCGCGCCGAGGCGTTTGAGCTGGTCGCGCGCCCAGCCGGCCAGCTCGGCGTCCTTCAGCTCCGCGAACTCGACGCTCCGGCAGACTTCGAGCAGGGTCTTGTTCAGCTTGAGCCGCTTGTCGAGGTTGTCGGCGACGAAGATGACGGTCGAGGTCTCGGCGGGGCGCGTGACGTAGCGCCCGAGCGCCTCCTCGTCCGCCTCGCGCAGGCGGCCGAAGTCCGTGACGCGCACGACGCGGCGTCCGCCCATCATCGGCATCTGCTCGGCGGCCGCGATGGCGTGCTGCACGTCGCCCCCGGAGAGGCTGAAGCTCGACTCGTTGAACTCGCGCAGCGGCGTCTCCTTCAACGCCGTGTCCGCGATGACGCGCGCCGCCGCGTCGCGCAGGTAGTCCTCCGGCCCGAAGAGCAGGTAGAGCGGCCCCACCTTCCCCGCCTTCAATTCCCCCTTCAACTCTTCGCGCGTGAGTGTCGGCATTTATGGTTCGTCGTTGACGCCGAAGCCGTTGACGAGCGTGGAGACGAGGCTCTCGGCGAAGCTGCGCGAGAGGCGCTCGACCGCGGGGTCTTCCTCGTTGAAGAAGGAGCGCGGGTCGTCCGTGAACTCGAACTCGCCGCGGTAGACGTAGTCCTGGTTGTCGTAGAGGACGCGGTTGGTCACCTGGTCGCGGACGGTGACGGCGGCCGTGATCGTCACCTCGAAGATGCGCGCCCGTCCCCGCGAGTCGAGCAGCACGCCGTAAAAGGCGAAACTCTTGATGGTGCCGTCCACGACGGCGTCGGCGCCCTTCGTCTCGCTCTGCACGCGCAGGCCTTTGCCGCGGCGCAGGATTTCGCGCATGACGGCGTCGGTGAAGCGCGACTCGATCTTGTAGCGGAGCGCCTGGTTCTGGAAGGCGGGCACCGCGACGGTCTTGATGTGGCCGGGAAGCCCCGACTTCGTCACGGCCTTGTACCCGCCGCAGCCGCGGAAGCCCGACGCCAACAGGACGAGCCCGGCGAGCGCCGTCACGCTTAACAGTCTCTTACTCAGCAGCATTGGTTTTGACGATACGACACGGGAGTCGCGGGTGACAAGCGTCCGGGGCGGAAGCCCGACCGTGAGGGAGGGCGTGCGTCTCGCTCTGCTTGAACTGTGACGGGAGGCCGACGCCCTCCCTCACGGTCGGGCTTCCGCCTTTAACGCGTCTACAACCCGGACGGTCTCGACGGCGGCGCGCACGTCGTGGACGCGGACGATTGAAGCGCCGCGCAGGACGGCGGCGGCGACGCTCGCCATCGTGCCGTGGATGCGCTTGTTGACGGGCGCGCCGCCGAGCAGGTGGCCGACGAAGGACTTGCGCGAGGTGCCGACGAGCAGCGGGAAGTCGCCGAAGTCACGCGCCAGCACGTCCAGCTTCGCGATCAGCTCGACGTTCTGCTTCTGCGTCTTGCTGAAGCCGATGCCGGGGTCGAGCACGATCTTCTCCTTCTTAACCCCGCGCCGCTCCGCCTCCTTGATGGCGCGGAGCCAGTCGCCCGCGACCTCCTTGAGGATGTCTGTGACCGGCTCCTGCTTGTGCATCGTCTCGAAGCTGCCGCGCGAGTGCATCAGGATCAGGCCGGCGTCGTAGCGCGCCGCCACGTCGGCGAGCGTCGGGTCGAAGCGCAGCCCCGAGATGTCGTTGACGATCTCGACGCCCGCTTCGAGGGCGACGCGCGCCACCGAAGCCTTCGTCGTGTCAATCGAGTAAGCGGCCTTGCTGTTGAAGATCAACATCACGTTGATGTACTTCTCGACGCGACGTATCTCTTCCTCCTCCGAGACGGCCTGCGCCCCCGGCCGCGTCGACTCGCCGCCGATGTCAATGATGTCCACGCCGTTCTCAATCATCCGCTCGACGTTGCCCCACGCGCGCTTGCGCGTGAACCAGCGGCCGCCGTCGCTGAAGCTGTCGGGCGTGAGGTTGATGACGCCCATCACGAGCGTCCGCGCGCCCCACGGCAGACTCCTGCGCGCGAGTTTCCAGACGCGCGGCTCGGCGTTCGTCTTTGCCGTAACGTTCTCCATGCTCAGGGCTGTCGGAAGAGGAGGCTCATGCAGGTCAGTCCGCCCTCGGCCTTCGCGAACTCCGAGACCTCCACGGCGCGCACGTCGTAACCGCGGGCCGCGAGCATCCCGGCCGTGCGCGGGAACGCCGCGCTCACGCAGACCGAGCCGTTGACGTGCAGGACGTTCGCGGCCCAGGGCTCCGACGCGTCCACCGCCACGACCGCGCGCCCGCGGAAGACGCCCGCGTCCACCCATTCGGGGTTGACGAGCACCGTCTCTTCGTCGAGCGCCGAGCAGCCGGTCTTCAGGTGCAGGCAGCCGCTCGGCTCGACCGTGACGACCTCGTAGCCGTGCGGCGCGGCGAACCGGCGCAGAGCCTCCGCGCCCGGCGCGTTCGTCCGCGGCGAGAGCCCCACGTAGAGCGTCCGCCCGAGGCGCAGCACGTCGCCGCCTTCAATCGTCGCGGGCGCCGAGACATGGACGACCTCCCGGAGTCGCGCCACCTCCGCCTCTATCAAACTCACCTCGCCGCGCCGCGACTCGACGCCCGGCCGCGTCAGCACCGCGACCTCTTCGAGCACAATCGCCGTGTCCTCGACGAAGACGCTGTCGGGCAGCCCGTCCGAAGGCGGCAGCGTCACGACCCGCGCGCCGCATGCCTCAAGCGCCTCGCGGTAGCCGCGGTGCTGTGCGGCGGCGACGGCCGCGTCAATCGGCTCGCGCTCCCTGTACGTCAGCTCGCACGCGTCCAACGCGCGCGCCGGCTCCCTCGTCAACGCGACAATCATGACTGCTTACTTAACAGAAAAACCGGAGGGGCGAAAGTGTAAAGGCAAAAGAAAAGGGGAAGAGGTTTATCCCCTTCCCCTTTAACCTTCATCCCCCCCATCGCCTCTAGGCCGGCGCCGGGTTGCCGCCCGTAATCGGCGGCAGGATCGGCTTGAGCGGGTTGGCCGTGGGCTCCTTGAGCTGCGGCCGGTCGGAGTCGTCCTTGTGCGACGTGGAGTCGTCGTCGTCGAGCGGCAGGCCCGCGATGATGCGGCGAATCTGCACGGCGTCGAGCGTCTCGCGGTCGAGCAGCGTCTCGGCCAAACGAATCATCGTGTCCCGGTTCTCCTCGACGATGTTGCGTGCGCGCTCGTACTGGTCGCCGACGAGCTTCTTGACCTCCTGGTCGATCTTGATCGCCGTGTCCTCGGAGAAGTCGCGGTGCTGCGAAATCTCGCGGCCGAGGAAGATCTGCTCCTCCTTCTTGCCGAAGGTAAGCGGCCCGAGGTTCGACATGCCGTACTCGCAGACCATCGCCCGCGCGAGTTCGGTCGCGCGCTCGATGTCGTTCGACGCGCCCGTCGTGATGCTGCCGAGGAAGACCTCTTCGGCGATGCGGCCGCCCATCAGGATGGCGATCTGGCCGAGCAGGTACTCCTTCGTGTAGTTGTGGCGGTCGCCCTCGGGCAACTGCTGCGTTACGCCCAAAGCCATCCCGCGCGGGATGATCGTCACCTTGTGGACGGGGTCGGCGTTCGGCACCTTGAGGCCGACGAGCGTGTGGCCGGCCTCGTGGTAGGCCGTGACGCGCTTCTCCTCGTTGGTGATGACCATCGACTTGCGCTCGGCGCCCATCAAGACCTTGTCCTTCGCCAGCTCGAAGTCCGCCATGTTGACGATCTTCTTGTTGTAGCGGGCGGCGTTCAAGGCGGCCTCGTTGACGAGGTTCGCGAGGTCTGCGCCGGTGAAGCCCGGCGTGCCCCGCGCGATGACCTGGATGTCGACGTCCTCGCCCAGGGGAATCTTGCGCGTGTGAACTTTAAGAATGCCTTCGCGCCCGCGCACGTCAGGACGCGGAACGACGACGCGGCGGTCGAAGCGGCCCGGACGCAGGAGCGCCGGGTCGAGCACGTCCGGCCTGTTGGTCGAGGCCATGATGATGACGCCGTCGTTCGACTCGAAGCCGTCCATCTCGACGAGGAGCTGATTCAGAGTCTGCTCGCGCTCGTCGTGGCCTCCGCCCAGGCCCGCGCCGCGGTGACGGCCGACCGCGTCGATCTCGTCGATGAAGATGATGCACGGCGCGTTCTTCTTGCCCTGCTCGAAGAGGTCGCGGACGCGCGAGGCGCCGACGCCGACGAACATCTCGACGAAGTCGGAGCCGGAGATGGAGAAGAACGGGACGTTGGCCTCGCCCGCGACGGCGCGCGCCATCAGGGTCTTGCCCGTGCCCGGGGGGCCGACTAAGAGCACGCCCTTGGGGATGCGGCCGCCGAGCTTCTGGAACTTCTGCGGCTCCTTGAGGAACTCGATGATCTCCTGAAGCTCCTCCTTGGCCTCGTCCACGCCGGCCACGTCCTTGAACGTGACGCGCTTCTGCTGGTTGTTCAGGAGCTTCGCGCGCGACTTGCCGAACGAGAGGGCCTTGTTGCCGCCCGACTGCATCTGCCGCAGCATGAAGATCCAGAAGCCGACGAGCAGGAGCACAGGCCCCCACCACATCAGGATCGACCAGAAGGCGCTGTTGCCCGCGGCCGTCTCGTCCTCGACCGCGATGCCCTTCGACTTGGCGAAGTTCATCAGGTCGTTCTGCTGGTTGGGGTTGCCGAGCTTGGTGTGAATCTCCGCCTTCGAGCCCTTCTCGACGGCGATGGCCTCGGTCGGCTTAATGGTCAGCTTCTCGACCTTGCCGTCGTTAATCAAAGCGCTCAGCTCGGTGATGTTCTTCTCCTGCGTGCCCTTCGCCGTCCGGTTCGTCACGAACTGGTAGAGCATCACGGCGCCGACCAGGATGAGCACCCAGAAAATTAGTTGTCTCGCAGTGGAACTCAAAATCTTCTACGCCTCCGGCGCCGATAATAACCCATCCGGCGCCTTTTGTCGCTCCCCGCCGAACCCTCGAAATGCCGCCCGGCCGCCGATGCTAAAGGGAGCCAGCCGCTGTTTATACGGCAGTCGGGCTACGCTTGGATGCCCCCGGCACGCGCGCCGTTGCGCCTTGCGGCCGGCCTGCGAGGACGCCTCTTCGATTGTAGGTTCCGCCGAAGCCATTTTCAACCCTTTTCCCCGAAGGGCATGCCGCGGGTGTGGTTTACGGCTCGTCCGGCGTGCTTGTTTCAGCGGCGGGGCGGAAGTGCAGGAGGCCGCGGCGGCGTTCGACGCGCGCGCCGCCAGGGAGTTCGGCGACGCGGCCGCCGCGTGCGCCTTCGAGGAGGCGCTCGACGCCGAGCAGGTGCGCGTGCGAGAGGCGGCGCAGGTCGCCCCGCGCCCGCGCGAGCCACAGCCGCAGGGCGCGGCGACGGAGCGCGGGCTTGGCGTCTGTGAGAGCTTCGACTCTGAGCGGACGGATGAGAGTCGCGGGGTTCGTCGTCGTCCCTTCAGTGTCTTCGGTCAGGGCGGCGGCGAGGAGCGCTGTGGCGAGGTCTTCAAGCGCGGTGGAGTCTTCGCGCAGGAGCGCGGCCGTGCGGGACAGCGTCTCGGCCGCGCGCGGGTTGAAGGATTCGAGCAAAGGCAGGAGCCTGCGCCGCACGCGGACGCGCGCGAAGCGCTCGTCTTCGTTCATCGCGTCCGCGCGGAACTCGACGCCGCGCTCACGGCAGTAGCTTTCGGTGTCGGCGCGCCGCGCCCAGTTCAGGAGCGGCCGGCGCAGAGAGACCTCGCTTCCGACTTCGAGCGCGCGCTCGGGCACCATCCCGCCCAAGCCTTCCGCGCCGCTCCCGCGCAAAAGGCGGAGCAGGACGGTCTCGGCCTGATCGTCGAGCGTGTGCGCCGCGAGCACCGCGCGCGCGCCGCACGCGCGCGCCGCCTCCGACAGAAACTCGTAGCGAGCGCGCCGCGCCGCCTGCTCAAGGTTGTCGCCCGTCTCAAGCACCAACTCCGACACGGACGCGCGGCCGACGACGCACCCGAAGCCCTGCTCGCGCGCGAGCCGTTCAACCCACAGCGCGTCGGCCGCCGCCTCCTCCCCGCGCAGCCCGTGGTCGAGGTGCGCCGCCGTCACCTCCACTTCGAGTAGAGGGACGCGCCTCAGCTCTTCGAGCGCGAGCAGCAAGGCCGTCGAGTCCGCGCCGCCCGAGACCGCGACCACCAAACGCTCGCCGCGCAGGGGCCAGCCCCGCAGCCGCCACTCGCGCAGAAGTCTCCGCGCGAAACGGCCCGGCCCGCCCTTCACTTCTCTGCCCGGCGAACTCATCTCAAATGGATTAAACCACAGAGACACAGAGGCACAGCCTTAACTTTAGCTGTGCCCAGGCTGTGTCTCTGTGTCTCTGTGGTTAATAACTCTCGGCCACATCCGACTGCGAACTGTTATAAAATTCCGGCACCTGCCGCCGCGCCGCGCGTGTTTGAGCGAGGCCGTCGCCTTGGATTCTCTCACCTGAAAGGGGTGCATTTGAAATGAAAGTCGGACACGTTATGGCGGCGCTGGCGCTCGCCTGTGTGCTCACGTCCGCCGCCTACTCGCAGCAGACGGAGCCGCCGCGCAGGCCTCAAGGCCCCGTCGCAGGCCCCGCCATCAAACTCCCGCCCGGCTCCGGCGCCGTCGAAGAGCGCGCGCAGCCGAGCGGCGCGAAGGAGCAGGCCGCGGCGCCGGCGCTCCCCTCGAAGTGGGAGTACTGCTTCATCAACGCCATCCGCGTCCGACAGAAGAGCTTCGGCATCGGCTCGTCCGTGGCGGTCGTCGCCGCACACGTGCGCTACCTGCCCGAAGGCTCAGAGGAGATAGAGGGCGCGAACGAGGAGGAGGCGCTCGGCAACGCGCTCGTCAAACTCGGCGAAGACGGCTGGGAGCTGACCGCCGTCCGCACCGACCTGGAAATGAGAGACGGCAACGGCAAGACGACCTCCGTCTACTTCTTCAAGCGACCGAAGAGGCAAGAGTGACGACGCGCGCCGCGACGCTTTCGGCCCTCGTCCTCATCGCCGCGCTCGCCGCGGCCGACTGCCGCACGGCCACAAGGCGGACGGCCCCGAACGCGCCGCCCGCCCCCTCTTCGCCCGAGGCGCTCAGGGCCGCCATCGAGAAGGTCAGGCCGCTACATAAACTCATGGGGCCGCCGCAGCCCGGCGACTGGCTCGACACCTTCAAGGAGCCCGGGCAGACCTTCGAAGAGTACCTCAAAGGCAACCCGACGCGGCCCGAGGGCGCGCGCCGCGTGCTCTACGTGCAGCCGCTCGGGCATTTCACGCCAGCGCAGACGCGCGTCGTCGAATTCACCGCCGACTTCCTCTCGCGTTTCTTCAACCTGCCCGTCCGCGTCCGCGAGCCCGCGCCGCTCGACCACGTGCCGCCCGCAGCGCTCCGCAAATCACCCATCGGCGGCGGCAGGCAGGTCAAGGCCGGCTACGTCATGATGGAAGTGTTGAAGCCGACGCTCCCCACGGACGCCGCCGCGCTCATCGGCTTCACCTCCGTAGACCTCTTCCCCGACGAAACGATGAACTACGTCTTCGGGCAGGCGAACCTGACCGAGCGCGTCGGCGTCTGGTCGCTCTACTGGCTCGGCCGGCCCGACGCTTCGGGTGACGACTTCAAGTTCACGCTGCTGCACACGCTCAAGATCGCCGCGCACGAGACCGGCCACATGTTCTCGATTCAGCACTGCACGAAGTACGAGTGCGTGATGAACGGCACGAACAGCCTCCAGGAGACCGACCGCCACCCGCTCGACGCGTGCCCCGAGTGCATGGCTAAGCTCTGCTGGGCCGCCGGCGCAGACCCGCGCGAGCGCTACGCGCGCCTTGCGGACTTCTGCGCACAGCACGGCCTGACGGCCGAGCAGCGTCTCTTCCAGGAGTCGGCCCGCGCCCTCGAAAAAAACTGAAACCAACCCGCGTTTCCTGCCACAAACCCCTGGGCGGCGGTGTATCCAGTCCAGAAGGCCGCCCGACGAAACCCTTCCAGACAGGAGAGACCGAAATGGCTTGGCAGAACCTTCGCCCCGCGCGCGCCCGCGCGGCCCGTCTCGTTTTTCTGACCTGCGCGCTCGCCGCGCTCGCCCTCTCCGCGCCGAGCGGGCAGGGCCGGACGCCCAACGCCTTCGCGCAGGGGGAGCGCTTCGAAGGGCAGTGGCTCGTCGAGTACCGAACCGACGACGGGAAGACCTCGCTCACGCTCAACTATAAGGAAGTCCGCCGCGCCGAAGACGGCCGCAAGCACGAGGGCTTCAGCTTCTGGAACACGACCCGCGACGTCGCGCCCGAATCTCTGCAAGGCTTAACGCGCGAGCAGGCCCTCTCCGCCTCCGGCACCAACGTCCGCTTCGAGCTGCGGCGCGACGCGGGCACGTTCGCCTGCGAGGGCTGGTTCCGGCAGGGGAACGGGTCGGGCCACTTCAACTTCGTCCCAGACCCGGGCTTCGCCGCCGAACTCTCGCGCCGCGGCGTCGGCACGCCCGACACGCGCCAGCTCTTCCGGCTCGCGATGGCCGAAATCGGCCTCGGCCTGCTCGACCAGTTGAAGGCCGCCGGCTACGAGCAGCCGACGATTGAACAGCTCGTCCGCTTGGGCGAGCACGGCGTGCGCGAGGACTACGTCCGCGGGCTGAAGGAGCTGGGCTACCGGCTCGGCACGCTCGACGCGCTCGTGCAGATGCGCGACCACGGCGTCAGCCTCGAATTCATCGGCGGGCTGCGCGAGGCGGGCTTCCGCGAGGTGCGGGCCGAAGACCTCGTCCGCACGCGCGACCACGGCGTCACCCCCTCCTTCATCCGCGAGATGCGGGCCGCGGGCTTCGAGACGCCAACGCTCGAAAGCTTGATCCGCATCCGCGACCACGGCGTGACGGCCGACTTCATCAAGGGCTTGCGCGCCGAGGGCTACGACTCGCTCTCGCTCGAACAGCTCGTCGGCGTCCGCGACCACGGCGTCACGGTCGAGTTCATCCGCGAGCTGCGAGACCTCGGCTACTCGCACCTCCAGCTCGAACAGCTCATACGCATGCGCGACCACGGCGTCACCGCCGGCTTCATCCGCAACGTCAAAGCCCGCGGCACCTCCCCCACCGTCGAAGAGCTGATCTACATGAGGGACAGAGGCTCTTACTAGGAGGGCGGAAAATCGAACAGAACCGCGGGCGGTAGCGAGCGGGTGTTCGGAAGGATGAGGGCGGAAGGATGAAGGGATTGCAGACCGCGTCCCTTTCATCCTTCCGCCCTCATCCTTCATCCTTTCAGATGCCCGTTTACTTACCTCCACAGATTTGCTATATGCATGGGCGGTTCGTTTAAACGTCGGCCGTGCCTTCACCTGACCATGCTCATACCCGAGAGATTCGAAGAGAAGCTGACGCAGGACAGGTCTCTGCGCCGCTCCGTGGACGACGCCGTCGCGGAGTTCGAGCCGTGGCTGCGGGAGAGCAAGCTCCCCTTCTTCCCGGACTACACCAACCACGGGGCGGAGCACGTCGAGGGCATCCTCATCACGGCCTCTTCAATCATCGGCGACGAAGCCTGGGACGCCGTGACGCCCGCGGACGCCGCGACGCTCGTCCTCGCCACGCTGCTTCACGACTGCGCGATGCACCTGACCGAGGACGGCTTCCAGGCGCTCGTCTCGGGCGCCAAGCACACGAAACGCATCCAGGGCTTCGGCGACGCGCCGTGGCCCGAGCTGTGGCAGGAGTTCCTCTTCTCCGCGAAGCGCTTCGACGACCGCGCCCTCGTCGCCCTCTTCGGCAGACCCGTCGCCGTCCGCACGCCGCCCGCCGACAAGGGCGAGCTGACGCTCAACGACCGTTATTTGATAGGCGAGTTCGTGCGCCGCCACCACCCGCGGCTCGCGCACGAGATCGCCGTCAGAGGCGTGCCGGGGCCGACCCGAAATCCCATCCGCCTCTCCGAAAGGCTCGACGAGAAGCTCGCGGACATCGCCGGCCTCGTCGCGCGCAGCCACGGCCTGCCCCTGCGCGCCACGTTCGACTACCTCAACGCGCGCTACCACCGTCGCGAGTACAAGGGCGTCCACGCCGTCTTCCTCATGGCCGTGCTGCGCGTCTCGGACTACCTACAGATTCAGGCCGAGCGCGCGCCGCGGCAGATGCTTCAGGTCAAGGACATCCGCAGCCCCTTCTCGCGCCGCGAATGGCGCGCTCACCACTCCGTCGACAACATCACCACGTACGAGGACGACCCCGAAGCCATCCTCGTCCAGGCCACCCCGCCGGACGTGCTGACCTACCTTCGTCTGAAAGAGTGGCTGGGCGGGATACAAGAGGAGTTGGACACTTCGTGGGCCGTGCTCGGGGAGGTGTACGGCCCCGTCGAGAAGCTGCGCCGGCTCGGCCTCGTCATCCGCCGCGTGCGCTCGAACCTCGACGACGCGCGCGCCTTCTCGCAACACGTCGAGTACGTCCCGCGCCGCGTCGAGTTCGACATCGCCCGCAGCGAAATCCTCAAGCTGCTCGTCCGCCCGCTCTACGGCGACAAGCCCGAGATCGGCATCCGCGAGCTGCTGCAAAACTCGGTGGACGCCGTCCGCGAGCTGTGGGACTTGCAGGAGCAGAACCCGGCTTTAAAGAACGCCGACCTCATCGAGCAGGAGGCCGACGTGGTGACGTGGCTCGACGAGCCGGACGAGACGGGCCGCGCCACCTTCACCATCTCCGACCGCGGCGTCGGCATGACCGAAGAGGTCATCACCGACTACTTCCTCAAGGTCGGCGCCTCCTACCGCCACAGCGACGCCTGGGCCAAACAGCACGAGCGCCCCGACGAAGAGACAGACTCCGACACCACCACACCCAAATCCCGCGTCCTCCGCTCCGGCCGCTTCGGCATCGGAGCCCTCGCCGCCTTCCTCCTCGGCGACGAAATCGAAGTCTCCACCCGCCACGTCCACGCCCCCACCGGCATCCGCTTCACCACCCGCCTCGACTCCGAGCCCGTCGAACTCTGCCACGACGACTCGCTCAAGGTCGGCACAACCATACGGATGACTCTCTCGCAAGGTAAATTTGAGCAGCTTGCCTATCGATATGGCACCCCACTGTCTGCAGATTCATTAGACTACGAACACGAATATCATGCGCATCAGGATAAATGGGACTGGTATTGCCTGAGCATGCCCTCTGTCTTGCGACTCTTCGGCAGCAAACGCAAGAGGCTGCCACAGGAATTACATTTGCCATCACTCGGGAACAAATTGCCGTTGGCATGGTTCGAGATCAATGAGCCAAGATTTCAAGCTGTCTACAGCACGCCTCATCTGAGCGGCGTCATCTGTAATGGCATGCAGATAAAGAGCGAACATGGTCAACGATTCCCAATTACAGAAATGTTCTTTTCAGAGGACGAGATTATGCGGGTACCATCTCCATTAGTTTCCATCTTCGACCCAGATGGAAACCTGCCATTAACTTTAACCAGAGATGCGCTTATTTATGACGAATATATTCATAATATCTATGAGGCAAAGATGATGTACGCCCTTGCTTATCTAATATTAAGTGTCCCACCTAATGATCATCATATAGGTCTGCCCAAACCTGAGGTGATCTACTCGAGTGTACCCCATGCAAGGTACGATACTATGCCGTGGCCTTGGCTATACACAAAAGTCGGTTTAGGAATTTGTGAGTTGCCGAATCTTGTTCAAAATCGAATTAAGTGTGCACTTATTTTAAATACATTCGACTGGGCAAGTCCCACTTTTTGTCCGAAAAACACTCATCATGATGGCATATTACTTCTGAATCACACGATGGAAGTATACGTTCCAGGTAATCTGAATCACATGATGGAAGTATACGCCCAAGAGAAAGCGTTTGAAGATCTCATCTCCGGTTTTAATTTAATGTTTGCCGGCCCACAACGTCCGAGGCGTCCGTGGGGGAATACTGCACGTGTGTTAACCACAAAAGCATATGGCGAAATTATGCTAAAGCGATATCAAGTTCTAGGTACATTGGAATTACGAGAGGATTGGTCAAACGAACTCTGGATGTTACTAGCAACGGGCGCCTACCCGAAAACCAAATTTGATTTAAGTTTTCTTGACAGCTTATCGATTCCAGATATGCCTTCTGGTGTTATTCCGATGGCAGCAGAGTGGTTCCTTGAAAATAAACAAGATGAGGTGGAGTACGAGGGACTTGCATATTACTGGAAAGAGATTATTCGCGAACCTGTAATTCCTTACGACCTACAAGAACGGCGCAAAAAGTTAGCGCATGCGTACAATGTTCTCGCGCCATACATGGATAAGATTGCGGGAGACATGTGGGCTGAAACCGGAAAGACGGGGCGGCGACGCCGTGTCCGCGACAAGAAGAGATGATGCCCTTCGGATTATACTTTGCCTGATTTTGTGAGCGTCAGGCGATAATCATCGTGCCCGTCCCTTCGTCGGTGAAGACTTCGGAGAGAAGGGCGTTGCGGAGGGAGCCTTTGATGATGTGGGCGGAGCGGACGCCGCGGCGGAGGAGTTCGGTGATGTTCTGGAGTTTGGGAATCATGCCGCCGGTGGCGACGCCGTCGCGGATGAGGGCCTCGACCTCTGCGGCCGTGAGGCGCGAGATTTTCGTCGCCTGCTCGCCCGGCCTTAAGTAGATGCCGTCCACGTCCGAGAGCATGACCAGCTTCTCGGCCTCCAGGCGCACGGCGATCTCGGCGGCGATGGTGTCGGCGTTGATGTTGAAGACGCGCCCCTCGTCGTCCGCACCCAAAGAGGAGACGACCGGCAGGTAGTCGTGGTCTAAGAGCACGCGCAGCAAACGGTCGTCGATCTCCAAAACGTCGCCGACGTGGCCGAAGTCCACGCGCTCGCTCTCGCCCGTCTCCTGGTTGACGATGTCCTTCGGCGGGCGGCGCTCGGCGTGGACGATGTTGCCGTCCACGCCCGACAACCCCACGGCGTGCACCCCGCGCTGGCGCAGGGCCGCGAGGATGTCCGTATTGATTTTGCCGGCGAAGATCATCTTCGCCATGTCGAGCGTGGCGTCGTCGGTGACGCGGCGGCCGTTGATGATGGTCTGCTCGACGCCCATCTGCTCGGCCAGCTCGGTCAACTGCTTGCCGCCGCCGTGCACGACGCAGACGCGGATGCCGACCTGGTGCAGCAGCGCCAGCTCCTCCGCCAAGCTGGCGAGGTTCTCCTCGTCCTCGGTCACCTTCCCCGAAAGCTTCACCACGAACGTCTTGCCCTTGAACCGCTGGATGTAGGGCAGCGCCTCGCGCAGAAGGTCTAGTCTCTGCTGATGCTGACTCACGCGTCCCTCCCCTCTAACCCTTGAGCAGTGCCGCCATGATGGCTTTCTGGACGTGGAGGCGGTTCTCGGCTTCGTCGATGACGACGGAGGCGGGCGAGTCGATGACCTCGTCGGTGACGATGCAGTTGCGGCGGACGGGGAGGCAGTGCATGAAGAGGCCTTGGTCGGTGCGCGCCATCTTCTGTGCGTCCACGATCCACTCGCCGCGGTAGGGCGCGCGCTCCTCGATGTCGTCCTGCGGCCGCCCGTAGAACTCGCGACTTCCCCAGCTCTTCGCGTAGACGACCTGCTGCCCTTCGAACGCCTCCTCCACGTCGCGCGTGACGGTCACCGTCGCGCCCGCGTCGAAGGCGCGCGAGTTGACCTCGCGGATCAGGTCTTCGTCCAGTTCGTAGCCCGGCGGGTGCGCGATGGTCAGGTCGTGCCCCATCTGCGCCGTCGCCAGCGCGAAGCTGTTCGGCACGGCCATCGGCAGGGGCTTCGGGTGCCAGGCCCACGTCAGCAGCACCTTCTTCCTGCCCTCGCCCAGCTTCTCGCGCACTGTCAGCATGTCGGCCGTCGCCTGACATGGGTGGTGCATCGCCGACTCGAGGTTGATGACGGGCACGTCCGAATACTTCGCGAAGGCCGCGAGCACCGGGTCTTGCCGCTCCTCCTTCCAGTCCTTGAGCGCCGCGAAGGTGCGCACGCCGATGGCCGACGTGTAGCGCGCGAGCACGCGCACGAACTCCTTGACGTGCTCGGTCTTGTCGCCGTCCATCACGACGCCCTCGCGGTGCTCCAGAGTCCAGCTCGTCCCGCCCGGCTCCAGCACGACCGCGTTCCCGCCCAGCTCGTAGACGCCCACCTGCATCGAAGCGCGCGTCCGCAAAGAAGGGTTGAAGAAGACCAGTCCCACGCTCTTCCCCGCGAGCGGCTTGCCCGTGTCTTCGCCCCTCTTGAAACGGACGGCCGCTTCGAGCAAGCCCTCAAGCTCGTCGCGCGTCCAGTCGGCGGTGGTCAGAAAGTGCTTCATCGGTTCAGTCTTTTTACCTCAACCTCGCGTGTAGCGTCAGAGGAGTTAACCACAGAGACACAGAGACACAGCTTTGTCTTTAGTTCTCAACAAGCTGTGTCTCTGTGTCTCTGTGGTTAACCCGCCCTTTACAGCTCCTTCGAAATTTCCCGCAACGCCTCGACGAACAGCCCCGCCTCGTCCAACGTCAGGCAGAGCGGCGGGAGCAGGCGCAGGACTTTCGGGTCGCTCGAAGTGCCCGTGATGATGCGACGTTCGAGCAGGGCCTTGTTGACCTTCGCCGCGATGGGCTCGTCGAACTCGATGCCGACCAGCAGCCCGACGCCGCGCACGCCCGCCACGTTCGGCACCCCTGCCAGGCTGTCCCGCAGGAAGGACTCGACGGCGCGCGCGTTCTCCAACATCCCGTCCGCCTCAATCGCTTCGAGCGTCGCCGACACCGCCGCCATCGCCAGCATCCCGCCGCCGAAGGTCGTGCCCAAATCGTTCTCTTTAATCGCAGACGCCACGCCCTCGTTCGTCAGGCACGCGCCCACCGGCACGCCGCTGCCCAGGGCCTTCGCCAACGTAATCACGTCCGGCACTACCCGGCCCGCCGCCTCGCTGCCGGCGAAGAACCAGGAGCCCGTGCGGCCTACACCTGTCTGCACCTCGTCGAAGATGAGCAGCATCCCGCGCTCGTCGCACAGGCGGCGCAGCTCCCGGTAGAACTCCGGCGGCGCCATCGTCACGCCGGCCATCGACTGCACAGGCTCAAGCATCACGGCCGCGACCGTCTCGTCCGCGAGCGCCGCGACCGATTCGATGTTACCGAACTCGGCGCAGAGGTGGCCTGGCACGTTCGGCTTCCCGATCTCACGGTACTTACCTAAAAAAGTCGCGCTGATGGAGTCGGCCGTGCGCCCGTGGAAGCCGCCCGTGAACGTGATGACGTTCTCGCGCCCGGTCTTCATGCGCGCCATGCGCATCGCATTCTCGTTCGCCTCGGTGCCGGAGTTGCAGAAGAAGGCTTTCGTGATTCCGTCCGGCGCGCAGCCGACCAGCCTCTCGGCCGCCGCCGCGCGCACGTCCGAGTAGACGACGTTCGAGTAGAACAGAAGACGCCCCGCCTGCTCGCGCAGGGCCTCGACCACGTGCGGGTGGCAGTGGCCCGTCGCGCAGACGGCGTGCCCGCCGTACAGATCGAGGAAGCGCTCGCCCTCGCTCGTCTCGACCCAGCAGCCCTCGCCCTTCACGGGCGCGAACGGAAACTTCTTGTACGTCGCGAGCTGGAACTCCTCCTCGCGCGCCGCTATCTCCGTAAAGTTGGTCGTCGCCTCTGTCGTCATCTCGGTTCCTGTCACCGTAGCGGTTTGCAAAAGCTTTTAACCACAGAGACACAGAGGCACAGCTTCTTGAGCTATTGTCTTTAAGCTGTGTCTCTGTGTCTCTGTGGTTAAATCCATCCTCGCTTCCACTCAAGTAAACTTGCCTTAAGACTTTCAACCCGCGCGCGCGCCGTCGGGCACAGGCCCTTCGGGCGTGGCGAGCACGGGCCTGATGCCGTCGGCGTAGCCGATGTCGAAGAGCATCCCCTCGGAGACCTCGCCCGCCATCCGCCGCGGCGCGAGGTTGACGACGAAGAGCGCCTGTCGGCCGACGACCTCCTGCGGGTTCGCGCGCTCCTGCTTCATCCCGGCCAGGATCGTGCGCCGGTGGTCGCCGAAACTCACCGTGAGCTTCAGAAGCTTGTTCGACCCCTTCACCTCTTCGACCGCCTCAATCGTCCCCACGCGCACGTCCAGCCTCTCGACCACGTCGAACGCGACTTCGGGCTTGACCGGCGCGGGCGTGAACTCCTTCTCCGCGCTCAAGGGTTCCCCCCGACGAGCATCAGGCCCGTCCTCTCTTCGAGGCCGAACATCAGGTTCATGTTCTGCACGGCCTGCCCGGCCGCGCCTTTGACGAGGTTGTCGATGGCCGAGAAGACCGCGACCTGACTGCCGCGCGCGGCGAAGCCGATGTCGCAGAAGTTCGTCGACTTCACCCAGTTGATGTCGGGCGAGCCGGAGACTAAACGGACGAAGAAGGAGCCTCTGTAGAAGTCCGCATACGTCTCCTTCAACTGCTCGGCCGTCGTCTCCTCGTTCAGCTCCGCGTAGATGGAGGCGAAGATGCCGCGCGAGACGGGCAGCGAGTGCGTCATAAAGACCAGCTCGCTCGACCAGCGCCCTTCCGCCCCGACCGCGCGCAGCGCCTGCTCGATCTCGGGCACGTGCTGGTGCGTGAAGGGCTTGTAGGCGTAGAAGGAGTTGGAGCGCTGCGGGTGGTGCGTGTTCGCGGCGGGCTTCGCGCCCGAGCCGGACGAGCCGGTCTTCGCGTCCACCACCACCCGCCCCTTCAGCGCCCCCGACGCGGCCAGCGGCCCGAGTCCCAACAGCGTCGCCGTAGCGAAGCACCCGGGGTTGCTTACCAGCCGCGCACTTTTGACCTCTTCGCGGTTGAACTCCGTCAGCCCGTAGACGAACTCGCGCTGCAGCTCGACGGCCGTGTGCTCGCGCCCGTAGTGCTCGCGGAACTCGTCCGCGCTGTCGAGGCGGAAGTCGCCCGAAAGGTCTACGACCTTCACGCCCGTCGGCAGGCGCGGCGCGATCTCCAAAGCCTGCCCGTGCGGCAGCGCGAGGAAGACGCAGTCGAGCACGGAAAGGCTCTCGAAGTCCTCGGGCGCCTTCACGAACCGCAAATCGGTCAGCCCGTAAAGGTTCTTATGAACCTCGCCCACGGCCTTGCCCGCGTGCTCGTTGGCCGTGACCATCGAGACATCGGCGTGCGGGTGGAAGAGCAGTATGCGCAGAAGCTCCGCCCCGCCGTACCCCGACCCGCCGAAGATGCCGACGCGAATGCGGGTGCTGGGTGCTGGGTGCTGGGTGCTGGGTTGCGTGTTCGTGCCCTCCATTTCAGTAGCCCTTCTTGAAACTCCGTTCAGTATCTCGGCGCGCAATCGGCCTCTACGCTATCCGACCCCAGCACCCAGCACCCAGCACCCAGCACCTTTCTTTTAATCAGCTCGAACAGCCGCGCGCCGTCGCGCTTGGCGTTGCCGGCCGGCGCGCCCAGCTCGGTCGCGATGTAGTCCTCGCCCATCTGCGAGTCGGTGACCGAACCGGCGACCACGTCCACGTCGATGCCGCGGCGGCGGAAGAGCTCGATGCCGCCCCACGCGCCGACGTAGTCCGACGCGCAGAAGACGACCGCGGCCGTCGCCGCGCGCAGCTCCTCGTCTTCGAACACCGACTCGACCGAGTAGCCGCCGAGGATGCCGTCGCCCAGCTCGATGATGACGAGGTCGGGCGCGGACTCGTTGAGCTTCGAGATGATGGCCTTCGCCACGGGCGCGAGGTCGCCGACGCCGACCGTCGAGGGCAGGCCGCAGTCGAGAAAACTCGCGGTCGCCACCGCCCCGTGGTCGGCCATGTTGAGCGTGTCGCGCAGGGCGGCCACGCCCGAGAGCTTCGCCGCCGCCACGCGCATCCCCTGCCGCGTCGCCTGCCGAACGATCTCGGTCGCCGCGAAGGTCTTCCCCGAGTTCATGCACGCGCCCGCCACGATGACGAGCGGCGCGCAGCCTTCGGGCAGCGTCTCGCGCAACGCGAGCGCGCCGTCCGCGATGTTCATGACCCGCTGTCCTTCGTCGACGACGAACCCGAGCACCTCGACCTCAATCGCGTCGCTCAGCGAGGAGTGGTGCCCCTTGCAGTAGCCGATGACGCCGCCCATGTTCAAGAGGTGCAGGCGGTCGCCCGCGCCCGCCTCGGCCGGCACGTCGCCGACGAAGCCCTTGAGCGCGCGGCGGCTCCCCAACGCGCCGACGAGCACGTCGCCCGGGTTGATCTTCGCCAGGCGGCCCGTCGGGAGTTCGAGCTGGTTGTAGGTGGCGCTGTCCGTGAGCGCGCGCACCGCGACCACGTCGCCCACGCGCGCCGCGCGCCGCGCGCCCGTCGCCGCGAGCGTGCGGCCCAGCCCCAGCCCCGACACGACCGAACCGATCTTGTCGGCCTCCACGACCGAAACCTTCGTCCCCGTCTCTTCCATCGGCGGCGTCCCCCTTTTCAGCTAGTCGAGGTTCGTCTTCGCGAGCGTGCGCAGGCGGAGAGCGTTGAGCTTGATGAACCCTTCGGCGTCGCGCTGGTTGTAGACCGTGTCGGCCTCGAAGGTCGCGAGCTTCTCCTGGTAGAGCGAGTTCGGCGAGCGGCGCCCCGCCACGATGACGTTGCCGCGGTAGAGCTTCACCTTGACCTCGCCGCCGACGCGCTCCTGCGTCGCGTCGATGGTCGCGCGCATCAGCTCCGACTCCGGCGCGAACCAGAAGCCGTAGTAGGCGCTCTCGGCGAACTTCAGGCTCAAGGCGTCGCGCATCCGCAAGACCTCGCGGTCGAGCGTCAGGGATTCGAGCGCGCGGTGCGCCGCCTGGAGGATCGTCACGCCCGGCGTCTCGTACACGCCGCGCGACTTCATCCCGACGAAGCGGTTCTCGACGAGGTCGACGCGACCCACGCCGTGCTCGCCGCCGAGGCGGTTGAGCGTCGAGAGGATTTCGACCGCGCCCAAGCGTTCGCCGTCGATGCTCACGGGCACGCCCTTCTCAAACCCGACGACGACGTACTGCGCCTCCGCCTTCGCCGACTCCGGCGAGGCCGTCAGCTGGAAGATGTCCGCGGGCGGCTCGGCCCAGGGGTCTTCGAGGATGCCGCCCTCGTAGGAGACGTGCATCAGGTTGCGGTCGGTCGAGTAGGGCTTCTCGGCCGTGGCCGTGACGGGGATGTCGTGCTCCTTCGCGTAGGCGATGAGGTCGCTCCGGCCCTTGAACTCCCACTCGCGCCACGGCGCGACGACCTTGATGTCCGGTTCGAGCGCGTAGTAGGTCAGCTCGAAGCGCACCTGGTCGTTGCCCTTGCCGGTCGCGCCGTGCGCCACGGCGTCGGCGCCCTCGCGCCGCGCGATCTCGATCTGCCGCTTCGCGATCACCGGCCGCGCCAAGCTCGTGCCGAGCAGGTAGACGCCCTCGTACAACGCGTTCGCCTTCACCGCCGGCCAGACGTACTCCTCGACGAACTCCTCGCGCAGGTCTTCGACGTAGAGCTTCGACGCGCCGCTCTTCAAAGCCTTCTCTTCGAGCCCGGCCAACTCCTCGCCCTGCCCCACGTCGGCGCAGTAGCAGACGACCTCGCACCCGTACTTCGCCCGCAGCCAGTGCAGCATCACCGACGTGTCGAGTCCGCCCGAGTAAGCCAGTACGACCTTCTTAATCTTATCCGTCACGCTCGTCCCTTTCCTTATCAGTAGGCAGATGGCAATAGACAGTTAAGTACCTTTATAACGAAGGCTCCGGTTAACCTTTCAACATCCGCAACGCGGAGCGGCTGCCTGCTGCCTGCTGCCTACTCTTCACCCAAACAGTTCCCAAACCTTCTTGATGACCGCGCGCTGCGCCTTGCGCTCCTGCACGGCGATGAAGATCGTGTCCTCGCCGGCCACGGTGCCGACGATCTCGTCGAGGTTGGCGCGGTCGATGGTGACCGCCACCGCCGAGGCCAGGCCCGGCTCGCACTTCGCCACGACCAGGCAGTCGCCCGCCGGGTCTAAGCCCAGCAGCCCGTGCGCCGCCGCGCCCTCGGCCGCGCGCGGCAGCGTGTAGTGGCCGTTGTGCTTGACGACGCCCAGCTCCTCCAGGTCGCGCGACACGCTCGGCTGCGTCGCCACGAACCCCGAACGCTCCAACAGGGCGGTCAGCTCCTGCTGCGTGCCGATGCGGCGCGCGCGGATGAGGCTCATGATCTTCTGCTGGCGCTTCGTCTTCTGCATACCTTCGACAATTCACCCGTTATGCAGCAATCGTGCATAACGGGTGAATAGATGCATAAACTAACAGGAAAGATGCACAGACGCAAGCCTGTACTTGACCGGCCCGATAAATCTATTAACAATTATTGCCCCAAAGTGCCGATGCAATTGCTCCCCAACGTTGCTTCTCCCGCACCACGGTTAAGGCACGGAGCGGCCAACGTCAGGTTAGGATTTGAGTAACGTTGAGGCGTCAGAAACCTGCTGCGAAACATTTTATCCGCCTCAGGATGCCGGTCTCTGACCTCAACCCAGAACGGAGGAAGGGCGCATGACTGCTGAGCCTGTCGATGTATTTCTCAAGCTGGCCGAGCCTATCGAAAACAGTAACCGCTTTTTTCTAGGGGCCTTTCAGGGCGGCATAACCTTGTACAAGCAGCAGGTACGAGCCCTAAACCTTCTTTACGCGATTCAGTTGAGAAAGCGGTTACAACCGGGGGCCAGGATCGCAGTCATCGGCGGCGGCGTCTCGGGTGTGACTGCCGCCGCGGCCGCGGCGGCTCTGGGTTATGAGATTTATTTATTCGAGCGTCGCCCCATACTCCTACACCTACAGCACGGCTGCGACACACGCTGGGTTCATCCACACCTGTATGACTGGCCCGACCCCGGGTCGGAACGCCCGTATGCGGAACTTCCCTTACTCAATTGGCGGGAGGGCACGGCCTCTGAGGTAACCGAACAACTTGAGAAAGGCTTTCAAAAACTTCTGGCGGCGCCGGCGGCGGGACAACTCCGCCTTCATACGGGCGTCGAGGTCGAGTTTGAGGAGCCGTTGCGGGTGAGGTGGAGTAACTCCCGCGGAATACCTAAGAGCGGGGCGGAGTCGTTCTCGTCGGTAATCTTCGCCGTGGGGTTCGGGGTTGAACGCCAGGTCGATAAAAAGCTCACCCACTCGTACTGGCGCAATGACAGCTTCAACCAACCCGAGCCGGGTGCTTCGGCCAATGAAAAGGCCACGTTCTTAATCTCGGGCACCGGAGACGGAGGGCTGATCGACCTGCTTCGTGCTCGGATCGAAAGTTTCAACCAAGGTCGCATCCTCCGGGACCTGATTGACTCCGATGATGTCGCGTTGGTTTCAGCCCTCCGTAGAATCAAGAAGCAATGGGGAGACGAGAGTCGCGGGAAGAATAGCACCTGGCTCTACGACCAATACAGTAAGCTGTATCAGGAGGGCTTGGTGAGTAAACTCAGGGACCGCCTCAAAAACCGCCTCCGACGTGACACGGAAGCTGTCCTGAATGGCGAGGCCAAAAGCCTGTCGTATGCGCTTCGCCTCGACAAAGCATCACTATTCAACACCCTGCTCGTACACAATCTGGACGCGCTCAACGCGTTCGACTACCTCCCGGGCGGCTGCAAGCCATACGGAACCTCCGGGGTGGTAATCAAAAACAAAAGGTACCTGAGCCGTAAGCATAATATTATTATTCGTCACGGCACGGACAGGGACGCCGTGTTCAAGGCGGCGGAGTGCGAAGACGAGCTGAAGAGATTAAAGACCAATCATGAGGCTGAGAAGCAATTCGACACCTCAAGTCGTATCTGGCCGGCGGGCTGGTGGGAGCATGCCCCTTCTTTGGGGGGGGAGAGGCGCGAATTCGTTCCGCCGGCGATGATGACAATCGCTGCAACGTTCGTGTCAACGTTGAGCGACATCATCAAGCTGCTCCATAGAAAAACCGTAGACTTGCAATTCCGGGCCACCCTTCACCGGCTCATTAACGTCCAGGGCGAGGATTATTATCAACAAATCTCCCGCTACGCCGGTACTCGTACTGAAGGCGCCGTCGGTCGCGTGTTCGAGGTGAAAGGCGGCTTAGTGGGGCTGGCTTGCCGGCTGGGGAGACCCGTAATCGTCCGGAGAGACGAAACATTCGACGAGGTCTGGAATTATTTGGCCCTCAAAAAGGTGGAGGCGCGCGACATTGACGAAAGGGTTCAATCACTCCTGGCGTGCCCTTTCTTCGCGCCGACCGCCGGCGTCGGCAAGCCGACGCCCGTCGCGCTCGTACTGTTCATGGATTCTGCGCAGAGAGATTTCTTCGACGTTGAAGACAACCAAGTGCTGAAGAGCGTGTACGCCGCATGCCACGGGTTCGTACAAAATCTCGAAACTATGAAGGAGACCGGTGAGGTGGTCTTTTCATCTTCCGATTACGTCGGGTATGAGTACACTGAGCCCAAAAAAGATATAGACTTCGTGGAGAAGTATGAGAGCGTCGAGGTCGAAAATAAGGTATTCGAGAGCTTTATCCGAGACTTGACGTTCAAAACGATAGCCTCGTTCGACGCCGAACTAGAAACTTTACAGAGTCTGGACAAAAAGAATGTCATTCCAAGCTAGCGGATCAACACAGTCGGGGTCGGTCGGAGGGTCAGTCGGGCCGGACGCGTTCGGGACGGCTCAGGAGGCGTGGCTGGCTTCGCTGTCGCGGCTTCACAGATGCGGAGAGGTAGTGCCCGGGGTTCGTGATCCGTACTCCGTAGGTTCGGCCTTCGGTCAGAAAAGCCGTGGGACGAAGGAACTCTCGCCGGCGTCATTTTCCATCGCTTCCCCACGCCAGCGTCTCGTCCACTCGAGGCATCGCCCCGTAGACCTCGGCTACGCAGTCGCCAACACGATATGGGTCCTGACCGGCTCCAACGACGCGGACGCAATATCCTTCTACAATCCACACGGCAGGCGGTTCTCCGACGACGGGATCTGCCTCTTTTCCGCCCCGGGCGCGCGAATATTCTCCTCTCAAAACGGGGATCAGTTCGCGAAGGCAATCGAGAGATTGAGAGATGACCCGACGACCCGCCGCGCAGTCATCCAAATTTTCTCTCCCGCCGATCTCTTTACCGATACGCGCGATTGCTCTTGCGTCGTAAGCTTACAGTTCCTGCTGCGTGACGGCGTTCTGTTGTGCATAACTTACATGCGCTCGCAGTCGGCCCTGATGGTGATGCCTTATGACATCTTTCTACTCACAATGATTCACGAGGCTGTGGCCACGCGTCTCGGAGTCGAACCGGGCGCCTACCATCATTTCTGCGGCTCGCTGCACTATTACGATGACGAAGAAGAGACGGTGCGCTCAGTTCTTGAGGAACGTGCGCGCCTTATGCCTGCGATGCCTCGTATGTCTGACGCATCCTCCGTTGTCAGGGAACGGCTCGCTGCCGCGGAAAACGACATCAGGCAACGGCTCACCAAAGACATTGGCGCTGCGGTCGCAGTCGAGCAGTACGGGTTAGACTCATACTGGTCTGAGCTACTGCGCATCATGATATCCGGGGCACGTCGTCGCCACGGAGCCAGCTACTTCGAGAGTGAATTGGCGGGAGTCTCTGAACTCTATCATCCGATACTCAACGCGCGGTAGATCGTGGTGCGTCGGCTTCCAATCAATATCTTTCCATCATCAGCCTTCATGGCATACGGTAAGCTTTCCAGTGGGCGGGAGTGTGATTGATGAGCGAGGCGAAGAAACTTTGGGGCGGGCGCTTCACGGGACAGATAGACCCGGGGTTCGCGCGTTACAACCGCTCGTTCGGGTTCGACCGGAGGCTGTTCGAATCGGACGTGCGCGGGAGTCTCGCGCACTGCGAGGGGCTGCGCGCGGCCGGCGTGTTGAGCGAAGAAGAGGCGGGCGACATCAAACGCGGCCTGAACGAGCTGCTCGCGCGCGCCGAGAGGGAGGGCGAAGCCTTCTTCGAAGACGAGGCCGCCGAGGACGTGCACTCTTTCATCGAGGCCCGCCTGACCGAACGGGTCGGCGACGCGGGCCGCAGGCTGCACACCGGCCGCAGCCGCAACGACCAGGTGGCGACGGCCTTGCGGCTCTGGCTGCGCGGTGAGCTCGACCGCTGCGCCGAGGCTCTGCGCGGCGTGCAGGCGGCGCTGCTCGAACTCGCCGAGTCGCACGCGGACGCGGTGCTGCCCGGCTACACGCACCTGCAGCGCGCGCAGCCCGTCCTGTTCGCGCACTGGTGCCTCGCCTACTTCGAGATGTTCGCGCGCGACCGCGAGCGCCTGTCCGACGCGCGGCGGCGCGCCAACGTGTTGCCGCTCGGCTCGGCCGCGCTGGCCGGGACGAGTTACGCGATAAACCGCGAGCTGGTCGCGAAAGAGCTGGGCTTCGACTCGGTCTCGCGCAACAGCCTCGACGCCGTGAGCGACCGCGACTTCTGCGTCGAGTTCGCCGCCGCCTCTTCGCTCGCGATGGCGCACCTCTCGCGCCTGGCCGAAGACCTCATTATCTACGCGACGAACGAGTTCGGGTTCGTCGAACTCTCCGACGCGGTGGCGACGGGGTCGAGCCTGATGCCGCAGAAGAAGAACCCGGACGCGCTCGAACTCGTGCGCGGCAAGACGGGCCGCGTCTACGGCCACACGCTCGCGCTCCTCACCATCATCAAGGGGCTGCCGCTCACCTACAACAAGGACATGCAGGAGGACAAGGAGGCCGTCTTCGACACGGCCGACACGGTGCGCGAGTCCCTGGAGGTGACGGCGACCGTCCTGCGCAACGTCCGCCTGCGCGAAGCGCGCGCGCGCGACGCGGCCTCGCTCGGCTACATGAACGCGACCGAGTTGGCGGACTACCTCGTCCGGCGCGGCCAGCCCTTCCGCGAGGCGCACGAGGCCGCGGGCCGGATGGTCTTGCACGCGCTCTCGAAGGGGCTTGAGCTGCACGAGCTTGAGCTTGAGGAGTTGCAAGGGTTCTCGCCGCTCGTCGCGGAGGACGTGTTCGAGGCGCTCTCGCTCGAACAGACTTTGGCGACGAAGTCGCAGGCCGGAGGCACCTCGCCCGCGCGCGTGCGCGAGGCGCTCGCCGCCGCGCGCGCCTCTCTTGGCTGATCGAAACGTCTCGCCACGCCGCCTCATATATATTGAGGGAGGCGTAGAAAAGCGCGCGGTGCTCTGTACGGAATTGGCTTGACAATTCCGCGGCGCGTGAGAAAATCGCGCCCGCTTCCGACAGGGCTCTAATCCAAAGGGTCTTACGCTTCCTGACTTCAAGGGTCGTCCCCGCCTGCGCTGCCCGCGCACGCGGCCTCGCGTTTCAACTTCCATCCAGGGCGGGCACCCCGCGCCCCCCCCGCCCCGAAGGCAAAGGAGAACAGCACATGCCGAACGACCAACCTGGCGAGACCCCCACCAACGGCAAGGTCGCCGCCACAACGACGATGGGCGACCCCCAGACGGAATCGGGCGAGGCGTCCACGCAGTCCGACGAAAAGCCCCAACAGGAGCAGCCGCCACAGAAGCCGCCACAGAAGCCCCCCGTCCAGCCTCCCGCGAACGTGGGCACCCTGAACGCGGGACTCTTGAAGTCCATCCAGGATCGGCAGGAGGAGTTGCTGAAGAGCCTCTCGACGCAGCCGCGGATGAAGAGGATGCGGCTGTGGGAGAGGGCGCGCGACCTGCCGGAGCTGCTGAACGTCTACGGGATCATCTACAACCGCCTCGACGAGTTGCAGCGGGTTCTGACGGAGAGGACGGCCGACCCGCCGCCCGGCTTCGACGCCATGCAACAGCAACTCCTCAGCCTGCTCGAAAAGGGCAAAGACCGCGCGCGGATGAACAACATCCACGCCGCGTGGGAGTTCGCCGGCTCGCTGTTATTGATGCTGCTCGCGCTCGGCGACGACAACTACGTCATCACGCGGCTGAACAACGAGCAGGAGCGGGAACAGAAGAAGCAGTCGGGCTCCTGGAGCGAATACCTCGACATCAAGTCGCTCACCGACCTCATCGAGAAGTTCACACCCGGCGACCCCAACGGCCAGCGCGACCTCGCCGTCGAGTCCCTCGCGCTGATCTACACGAGGCGGATGGAGGTCATGCGCGCGCGGCGCGCGGGCGAGGAGTTGAAGGCCGACTACCTGTACCGCCTGGCCTTCATCCTCGCGGTGCTGCTCTTCCTGCTGATCGAGGCCATCCACCTCGCCTCCGCGCCCGACGCCGTCGCGTTCTTCTCGCAGGGCGGCTTGGACCTGCTCAAGTCGGTCTTCTCCTTCAAGCTCAACCTGAGCCACTCGTTAGTGCGCAGGGCGCTCGCCGCCGTGGTGATGGGGGCGCTGGGCAGCATACTCAGCGGCTTCTACAAGCTGCGCGACGACGAGACGGGCAGCATCACCACGCTGCGCGCCTTCCACTCGGCCATGTGGGCGCAGCCCTTCGTGGGCGCGACCGCGGCCGTGCTGATGATGCTGCTGATCATGAGCGGCCTCTTCCTGCCCGGCACGCTCGGCGAGAAGACGCAGCTCCCCTGGATGCCGCTCGCCATCTACTGCTTCCTGGCGGGCTTCTCGGAGCCCTTCTTCCTCGGCGTCGTCCAGCGCGTCGCGGGCGCCGCCGACAAGAACGCACAGAGCAACGCGGCCAGCGCGGTCAACCCGGCCGGCAACCCGACCGGCAACGCGGGCGGCAAGCCGGCCGACCCGAACAAGCCGTAGTGACGCCGCGCAGCGGCGTCCGTCAGGAGCGGCGCCGGGGCTTGCGCTTCTGCGGGGTCGGGCTGGGGGTTGGTGTGGGCGTCGGCGCGGGTTCTTCGGGCGGGACGTGGGCCTCGACCTTCTGGCGGCCGTTGTCGCCGATGCGGACGACGACGATGGGCTTGACGGCGTTGCGCTCGGCGTTGAAGGTGACGGCTCCCGTGACGCCGGGGAAATCTTTCGTCGCCGCGAGCGCGTCGCGGACGGCCGCGCGTTCGAGCGTGGGCGCGCGCTCGACGGCCGCGAGCATGATGCGCGCGGCGTCGTAGGCCGTGGCCGCGAAGGAGTCGGGCGCCGAGCCGTACAGGCGTTTGAAGTCGGCGACGAAGCGCTGCACCTGCGGGTCTGGGTCTTCGGCCGAGAAGTGCGTCGTGAAGTAGCCGCCCACAATCGCCGGCCCGCCTATCTGCGCGAGGCGCGGCGAGTCCCAGCCGTCGCCGCCGACGAGCGGCGCGCTGATGCCCAGGGCGCGCGCCTGCCGCGCGATCAAAGCCACCTCCATGTAATAACCCGGGATGAAGATGACGTCCGGCTGCGAGGCCCCGACCTCGGCGAGCTGAACGGAGAAGTCCGACTCGCCGTCCGGGTACTCCTGCTCGGAGACGACCTTGCCGCCGCGCCGCTCGAAGTCCTCGCGGAAGAGGCGCGCCAGCTCGACCGAGTAGCGCTGGTCGCGGTCGACGATGACCGCCGCGCGCAGCGCGCCCAGGCTCTCGACGGCGAAGCGCGCTAGCGCGACGCCCTGAAACGTGTCCGTGTAACAGCTCCGGAAGACGTAGTCGCCGACGGCCGTAATCTCCGGGCTCGTGGCCGAGGGCGTGAGCATCGGCACCTGCTCACGCTGCGCGACGCGCGCCGCGGCGAGCGAGCGCGAGCTGACGACTTCCCCGAGCAGCGCGTGGACGCGGTCTTCGCGCGCGAGCCGGTCGACGACGGTCGAAGTCTCGACCGCGTCCGAGCGCGTGTCGCGGACGAGCAGGTCTACGCGTCGCCCCTTGACGCCGCCCGCGGCGTTCGCCTCCTCGACGGCCATGCGGATGCCGTTGAGGGCCGAGATGCCGTACTGCGACGTGTCGCCGGAGAGGGACATGAAGGCGCCGACGCGCACGCGCTCGGGCGGGGGCTTTTCGACCACGCGCGCGTCCTGCCGCCGGCAGCCCTGCGCCGACAGGATGACGCAGAGCGCGAGCGCCGCCTTCAATGTCATACGTCTCATCATCTCAACGCTCCGTCCGGCGCGCGGCGTCTTCGCCGACTTCGGCGAAGACCTCGTCCTGGCCCGGCTCGGCGTCGGCCGGCGTGCGCCGGAGCGACCACTTGAGCGCGGGCGGCGTCACGAGCGTCGTGACGATGACCATGATGACGACCGCGCCGAAGACGGCCGGGCCGATGACGGGCTCGGGCCGCCCCTGCGCGTCCGGCAGGGTCAGCGTCGCGCCTATCCCGGCGAAGATGAGTCCGACCTCGCCGCGCGGGATCATCCCCAAGCCCACGGCGAGGCGGTTGACGCCGCGCTCGACGACGCCGAGCGAGCAGACCTGCTTGCCTAAGACGGCCGCGACGGTCAGCGCCGCGGCCAGCCCCAGCAGCTCCCGGCGCGCGAACGCGCTCAGGTCGACCTTCATCCCCATCAGCACGAAGAAGACCGGGACGAGCACGACGCTCACCGGCGCGAGCAGGTCTTCGAGCGCCTGCTCGCCGCGCCGGTTGAAGGCCTTGAAGTGCGCCTCGTCGAGCACGAGTCCGGCGGCGAAGGCGCCGACGATGGGCGCGAGCCCGACCGAGGCGGCCGCCCACGCGAGGAAGAAGCAGAAGGCCAGAGCCATCGTCAGGAGCACGCCGTGCCCCTCGAAGCGCCCGAGGGCGCGGAAGAGGTGCGGCATCACGAAGTGCCCGACGAGGACTGCGCCGACGAGGAACGCGACCGACTTGGCCGCGATGACGAGCACGTCCGTCACCGCCAAAGCGCCGCCCGCGGCCGAGGCGCGGATGGCGCCCGCGACGACCGCGAGGATGAGCAAGCCCATCACGTCGTCGATCACCGCCGCGCCGAGGATGATGCGCGACTCGCGCGTCTGCAGGCGGCCCAGGTCGCGTAAGACCCGCGCCGTGATGCCGACCGAGGTCGCGCACAGGGTCGCGCCGATGAAGACGTGGCCGAGCGTCGACTCTTCGGGCAGGAAGTAGTAGGAGACTCCCCACCCGAGGAAGAAGGGCGCGACGACGCCGAGGGTCGCGACGAGCAGCGAAGACCAGCCGACCTCGAGCATCTCGGCGAGGTTCGATTCCAGCCCGACCTCGAAGAGCAGGATGATGACGCCTATCTCGGCGAGCGCGCCTATGACGGCGTGCGCGCGCAGGGTCTCGACGCCGCCGACGCCCGCGAGCGAGAGCGCCCCGACGCACATCCCCGCCAGCAGCTCCCCGAGTACGACCGGCTGCCCCAGGCGCTCGAAGAGTTCGCCGCCGACCTTCGCCGCGACGAAGATGACGGCGAGGCCCGCGAGCACGACCGGGTCGAGCCCGTGCGCGGCCGTGTCGCCGCCGTGCGCTTCGCCGCCGCCGGCCGCGTACGCGCGCGCCAGAGGAAGGACGCAGGCGCCCGCGAGCCCCGCCGCCAGCGCCGGCAGCGTCGCTTTCGTGATGCACCTCTTCATCCGGCCTTATTGTAAACGAGCCGCGCGGACTTCACTCGCCGAGGTAGGCTTCCTTGATGCGCGGGTCGGCGGCGAGTTCTTTGGAGGGGCCTTCCATCACGATGCGGCCGGTCTCGAGGACGTAGGCGCGGTCGGAGTGGCCGAGGGCGGCGTGCGCGTTCTGCTCGACGAGGAGGATGGTCGTCCCCTCCCCGCGTATCTCGTCGATGGCCTCGAAGATGGTGTGGACGACGAGCGGCGCGAGGCCCAGGCTGGGCTCGTCCAGGAGGAGGAGGCGCGGCCGCGACATCAGGGCGCGCGCCATGGCGAGCATCTGCTGTTCGCCGCCCGAGAGCGTGCCGGCCTTCTGCGTCTCGCGCTCCTTGAGGCGCGGGAACATGCGGAAGCCGCGTTCGAGGTCTTCGTTAATCTCGGCCTTGTTCTTCTTGAGGTAGGCGCCCATCAGGAGGTTCTCGCGCACGGTGAGGTTGGCGAAGACGCCGCGCCCCTCGGGCGACATCGAGATGCCGCGCGCGACGAGCTGGTGCGTCGGCCGCCCCGAAATCTCCTGCCCCTCGAAGAGGATGCGCCCCTCCGAAGGCGAGAGCAGCCCCGTGATGGTGCGCAGCGTCGTCGTCTTCCCCGCGCCGTTGGCGCCGATGAGCGTCACGACCTCGCCCTGCTCGACGCGCATCGAGACGCCCTTCAGCGCGTTGATGGCGCCGTAACTGACTGAGATGTTTTCGAGTGACAGCATTACGATCTGTTCATTTACCCATCGGCTCATCGATTCATTGAAGAAGAGGCTCGGTCTTTCAATGAATCGATGAGCCGATGAACCGATGAATCAATCTCCCAGATAGGCTTCGATGACCTTCGGGTCGTTACGGATTTCGTGGGGGAGGCCGAGGGCGATGGACTTGCCGTAGTCCACGACCTGTATGCGCTCGCAGACGCCCATGACGACCTTCATGTTGTGCTCGACGAGGAGGATGGTCAGGCCGAAGCGGTCGCGTATCTGGCGGATCAGGTTCAGCAGGTCGTCCTGCTCCGAAGGGTTCATGCCCGCGGCCGGCTCGTCGAGCAGCAGGAGCTGCGGGCGCGTCGCCAGCGCGCGCACGATCTCCAGCCGCCGCTGGTTGCCGTAGGCGAGCGACGTCCCGCCCTCGTCCTGGAAGCGCGCGAGGTCGAAAATCTCCAGCAGCTCCATGCAGTAGTCGCGGTGCTCGCGCTCGTCGCGACCGTAGCGCGGCGTGCGCAGGACGGCGTCGAAGAGGTTCTGCCGCGTGTGAATGTGGCAGGCCGTCATCACGTTGTCGAGGACGGACATGCTGGGGAAGAGGCGGATGTTCTGGAACGTGCGCGAGACGCCGAGCGCGGCGATCTCGTAAGGGCGCAGGCCGTCCACCCGCCGGCCCGCGAACTCGATGGCGCCGGAGGTCGGCCGGTAGACGCCCGTCAGCAGGTTGAAGATGGTCGTCTTCCCCGCCCCGTTCGGGCCGATGAGGCCGTAGATTTCGCCGGGGCGCACGGCCATGTTCAGCTCGTTGACGGCGACGAGGCCGCCGAAGCGGATGGTGGCCTTCTCGGTCTTGAGGATCGGCGCGCCGCCGCCGGCCTTCGCGTCGGTGGTCATGACCGCGTGTCCCCCTCCCCGAGCGAGGTGTCGCGCGCTCGCTCGCCCAGCGTCGCCTTGTCCACGGACTCCTTGTCGCGCGTGTCCTCGGCCGTGATCTCCTCGGCCTCGGTGCGCGTCTTGGCGCGGTTGCGCGCGCGCCAGCCCTTGAACGGGTCGAGCCCGCCGAGCAGGCCCTGCGGCCTGGTAATCATCAGCACGATGAGCATCACCGAGTAGATGACCATGCGGTACTCGGCGAAGCCGCGCAGCGCCTCGGGCAGCACCGTCAGCACGATGGCCCCGATGACGGCGCCGACGATGGAGCCGAGCCCGCCGAGGATGATCATGATGAGGATTTCGAACGACTTGATGAACTCGAACGACTTCGGGTTCAGGTAGCCGTCGAAGTGCGCGAGGAGCACGCCGCCCGCCCCGGCCAGCGCCGACGAGATGACGAAGGCCGCCACCTTGTAGCGCGTCGTGTTGACGCCCATCGCCTCCGCCGCCAGCTCGTCCTCGCGGATGGAGATGAGCGCGCGGCCGAAGGCCGAACGCACCATGTTGTGGACGGAGACTATCGTCAGCACCGCGACGAGGAAGATCCAGAAGAAGCTCTTGACGATGGGGATGCCGGAGTAGCCGCGGGCGGCGCCGACGGACTCGATGTTGTTGAGGAAGACGACGATGATCTGCCCGAACCCGAGCGTGACGATGGCGAGGTAGTCGCCCTTGAGCCGGAGCGAGGGCACGCCGACGAGGAAGCCGGCGGCGGCGGCGACGAGCGCCCCGAGCAGCGTCGCCAGGAGCAGCGCCACCGCCCACCCGAGCGCCCCGTCGCCCATCCCCTCGGCGATCCCCTTCCCGTAGTTGACCGAGAAGTAGGCCGAGGAGTAGGCGCCCACCGCCATGAAGCCCGCGTGCCCGATGGAGAACTGACCCGTGAAGCCGTTGATGAGGTTGAGGGAGACGGCCAGCGTGATGTTGATGCCCGCCAGCATGATGATGCGCGCGACGTACGGGCTGATCATGCGCCGGCCGGGGTCGAACACGAGGTAGTCGAGCGCGTAGAGAACCGCGAGCAGCAGGAGGGCGATGGCGAGGTTACGCGCGTAGCGTGGCATAGAGTTAAATGATGAATGATGAACGATGAATAATGAATGATAAGCAGTTGTCTTCAATTCTGAACGATGAATGAAAGGCAGTTGTCTCTAATTCATCATTCATCACTCATTACTCATCATTTCTGCGTCAGACTTTCTCCTGCGCCACCGAGCCGAGCAGGCCCGACGGGCGGAAGAGGAGCACCAGGATCAGGATGGCGAACGCGACGGCGTCCTTGTAGGTCGGCGAGAGGTAGCCGACGACCATCGTCTCCGTGATCCCGATGAGCAGGCCGCCGAGCATCGCGCCCGGGATGTTGCCGATGCCGCCCAAGACCGCCGCGACGAACGCCTTGAGGCCGACGAGGATGCCCATCAGCGGGTCGATGCGCGGGATGCGGATGGCGACGAGCACGCCGGCCGCCGCCGCCAGCGCCGACCCCAGGGCGAAGGTGAAGGCGATGATGCGGTCGGTGTTGATGCCCATCAGCTTCGCCGACTGGAGGTTGTAGGAGACGGCCCGCATCGCCCGCCCCGTCTTCGTGTAGTAGACGACGAACTGCAGGACGACCATCAGCGCCATGGCGATGACGAAGACGACGATGTCCGCGGAGTTGACCGAGACGCCGCCGCCGAGGCCGATGTTCTGCTTCCGGAAGAGTTCGGGGAAGAACTTCGGGTCGGCGCCGAAGACGACCTGCCCGCCGTTCTCCAGCAGGAGCGAGACGCCGATGGCCGTGATCAGCGCCGTCAGGCGCGAGTACTTGCGCACGGGCCGGTAGGCCAGCCGCTCGATGACGACGCCGAGCAGCGCGCAGATCGCCATCGCGAGGAGCATCACGACGAGCGCCGTCACGAGCGAAGGCTCCATCGCCCCGCCGCCGAGCAGGCCGCGCGCGACGAGGCCGTCCGAAGACTGGCCGAGCTTCTGCGCCCACTGCGCGCCGAGGCCGTTGGAGAGGTAGTAGCCCATGAAGGCCCCGACCATGTAGACGTCGCCGTGCGCGAAGTTGATGAGCTTCAGCACGCCGTAGACCATCGTGTAGCCGAGCGCGATCAGGGCGTAGATGGCCCCGAGCGAGATGCCGTTGATGAGCTGCTGGATGAACGTACTCATGCTGTCGTGGGCCGCGCGCGATGAGATTGTAGAGCTGTGTCTGAAACGTCGGGGGACTGCCGGGAACACGGGGCGGGGCTGCCGGAGAAGCCCCGCCCCTCAAGCACGGCGGCCGTCAGGGCGTGGCCTTGGTGTTCGCCGCGCCGGTGTTTGCGTTCGCGTTGGTGTTGGCGTTCGTGTTCGCGCCCGAGTTCGCGTTGCCCGCCGCGTTGGTGTTCGCGCCGGGGGTCGCGGCGGTGTTGGCGTTCGTGTTCGTGTTCGTGTTCGCGCCGCCGCCCGTGCCCGTGGGCATCGCCGCGCCCTCGACGACGACGCGCTCCTGGATGGCGTACTTGCCGCCGTCGTCGACGCGGATCATCATGATCGGCTTGACGGCGTCGCGGTTCTCGTTGAAGTTGACCGTGCCGGTCACGCCGGGGAAGTCCTTCGTCGTGGCGAGCGCGTCGCGGATGGCCTTGCCGTCGAGCGAGTTGGCGCGCTTGACGGCGTCGAACATGATGTGCGCGGCGTCGTAGGCCGTGGCGGCCAGCGCGTCGGGAATCGACCCGTAGCGCGTCTGGTAGTCCTTGACGAACTTCTGCACCTTCGGGTCGGTGTCGTAGGGCGAGTAGTGGTTGGTGAAGTAGCTGCCGACGACGGCCTGGCCGCCGATGGTATAGAGCTGCGCCGAGTCCCAGCCGTCGCCGCCGACGAGCGGCACGGTGATGCCCTTGTCGCGCGCCTGCTTGGCGATGAGCGCCACGTCGCCGTAGTAGCCGGGGATGAAGATGACGTCCGGGTTGGAGCCCTTGATCGAGGTGAGCTGGCCGTTGAAGTCGGTGTCGCCCTCCTGGTACGACTGCGTGATGACGACCTCGCCGCCGAGCTTCGGGAAGACCTCGTTGATGACTTTCTCGAGGCCGGTCGAGTAGTCGTTCTTGCGGTCGACCATCAGCGCCGCCCGCTTCTTGCCGAGGCTCTTGGCGGCGAACTGCGCCATGGCCGCGCCCTGCACGGGGTCGATGAAGCAGCTGCGGAAGATGTAGTCGCCCTTCTTCGTCACGTCGGGGTTGGTCGAGGAGGGGGTGAGCAGCGGCACCTTCGCGTTCTGCGCGATGGGCGCGGCGGCGATGGTGCGCGACGAGGCCACCTCGCCGATGATGCCCGCGACGCCGTCCTGCGTGACGAACTTGGTGACGATGGTCGCCGCCTCCTGCGCGTCGGAGCGGTCGTCCTGCACGTTCAGCTCGATCTGCTTGCCGTTGATGCCGCCGGCGGCGTTCACTTCGTCGGCCGCCATCTTGATGCCGTTCGTCGAGGAGATGCCGAACTGCGCCGTGCTGCCCGTCAGCGACATGAAGACGCCGATTTTGACTTTGTCGCCGCCGCCCGCGCCGGGGCCGCCGCCGGGCTGGCAGGCCGCCGCGGCCAGGAGCGAAGCCGTCAATCCGAGTGCGATGAAGGTGCGTTTCATATTTTCCTCGTCCAGCTTAGGGTGTGGCGGTGCGCGCGCACGGGGGTGTGCGCGGAGACTTCGCGCGGCCGTGGGCCGGCGCCAAAGGGCGGTCGGTTTGTGGTGTCATCACCGCGAGCCGAGTGCGCAGCCTAGCTCCCGCAGAAAAGATTATGTCAGGCTTACGTCGCGCATTATACAGTTTTACCGCCCGGTGTCGAGTGCCACCGGCCACCTTTTTGAACGGCTCCGGACACCGCGCCGGCCGTGACGCCGCGCCGCAGACTCTGTAAAATCCACGGGCCGCCGCCTGTCGCCCGGACGTGCGGCCGGCAGACTCCGAGAACTCCTTTACGCAAGATAAGCAGATGATTCGCCTCTTCCCCCTCCGCCGCCGCGCCACACTGTGGGCCGCGCTCCTCCTCGCCCTCGCGTGCACGCCCGCGTCGGCCAAGCCGAACTTCACCGTGCAGCCGCCGCCCGACTGGGTGCAGCCGATTTCGCCGCCGGACGACGCCGAGCACAACCAGCCCGAGAACGGCCTGCGCTGCATGCTCGACGACCGGCAGGTGCGCGTCACCGCCGCGGGCTCGCAGAACTACAACCACCTCGTCGAGCAGGTGACGACCTCCGCGGCCGTCGAGCGCGCCTCGCAGTTGCAGCTCGACTTCGAGCCTTCGTACCAGACGCTCGTCATCCACCACGTCCGCCTCGTCCGCAACGGACAGACCATCGACGCCCTGCGCCCCTCGGAGATTCGGGTCGTCCAGCGCGAGACGGAGCTGGACGAGCGACTCTTCAACGGCACGCTCTCGGCCGTCGTCGTCATCAACGACGTGCGCCCCGGAGACGTTATCGACTACGCCTACTCGGTCAACGGCGACAACCCCGTCCTCGCCGGCAACTACGCAGACACCCTCAGCCTCGCGCACACCGACACGTGCGCCCTGCTGCGCGCGCGCCTCCTCTGGCCGAACGGCCGCAGGCTCTTCGTCCGCGCGCAGCAGATCGAACTACAGCCCTCGGTCGCGCAGGGGCCGGAGGAGACCGAGTACGTCTGGGAGCGGCGCAACGCGCCGGGCGTGGACTACGACGACTCGACGCCCTCCTGGTACGACCCGGCGCCCTTCGTCCAGCTCAGCGAGTTCGGGACGTGGGCCGACGTGGCGCGCTGGGCCGCGCCGCTCTACGCGCCCGGCGAGCTGTCGCCCGCGCTCAGGTCTCAGATAGAAGAGTGGAAGAGGCTGCCCACGATGGAGGAGCGCGTGCTCGCCGCGCGCCGCTTCGTGCAGGACGAGGTGCGCTACCTCGGCATCGAGCTCGGGACGTACTCGCACACGCCGACCAGGCCCTCGAAGGTCTTCGAGCGGCGCTTCGGCGACTGCAAGGACAAGACGCTGCTCCTCATGACGATGCTGAACGAGCTCGGCGTCGAGGCGCGCCCGGCGCTCGTCAACACGGATCTGCGCCGCGAGCTAGACCACTGGGAGCCGACGCCCTACGCCTTCGACCACGTCATCGTCCGCGCCGAGCTTGAGGGGAAGACCTTCTGGATCGACCCGACCATCTCCTACCAGCGCGGCACGCTCGCCAACGCCACGACGCCCGAGTACGAGCGCGCGCTCGTCGTCGCCGAAGGGACGCAGGCGCTCGCCGAAATCCCCCTGCCCGAGAGCAAAGAGCCGAACCTCTCCGTCCGCGAGCTATTCGAGGTCGCGGACTTCGACGCGCCCGTCCGCTTCACCGTGACCAGCACCTACCGCGGGGCCGACGCCGACGCCATGCGCTACCGCCTCTCGGGGCAGACGCGCGAGGATATGAGCGAGCAGTTCGTCAACTTCTACGCCGACTCCGAGCCCTCCATCCAGCCGGACGGCCTGCCCGACATCTCGGACGACGAGCGCGCCGACGTCGTCACGGTCGTCGAGCACTACACCGTCAAGAGCTTCTGGAAGGACTCGAGGCACGACTTCCCCGCGCTCTATTTCGGCAGCGAGCTGGGCAAGCCGGGCGACGTGCGCCGCGCCTCGCCGCTCGCGGTCACCTTCCCCTACAACGTCGAGCAGGTGACCGAAGTCCGCCTGCCGCACCCGCACCGCGTCGAGACCGGCGAGAAGACGGCCGAGGACGACGCGCTCCGCTTCTCCTCGGACGTCGAGCAGGACGGGAACGTCGTGCGCGTCCGCTACGAGCTGGTCACGAAGCGCGACTCGGTGCCCGTCGAGAAGGTCGAGAGCCACCTCGCCACGCTCGACGAGGCGAGCGACATCGGCAACTTCTGGCTGCACCAGTCGCCGCCGCCCGCCTTCGCCTCGGGCGGCCCCGGCCTCAGTCCCGCGCTCGGCTTCTTCTACCTGCTGCTCCTGCTCGGCGTCGGCACCTTCGGCCTCTACGCGTGGCTGCGGCACCGCCGCTACGCGCGGCTTGCCGCGGCCTACGCCGCCTCGCGCAGGCTCCCCGGCGCGGTGCCCGAGACGGCCATCATGCTCGGCCCGGGGTCGGACATCAACGCCTACGTCGCCGGCTCAGAGTGCCCCGGCTGCGGCCGTCGCGCCTGCGGCGTCGCCTCGCGCCAGGGACTCGTCTACGACGACCGGCGCCTCGTCGTCGTCCACGTCAAGTGCGACGGCTGCCGCGCGACACAGGACTTCTACTTCAACGTCGCGGCCGAGACGGCCGCCGGCTGAGCGCAGGCTGTGCGCCGCGCCCCGGCGGTTGTAAGATGGCGCGCATGACGAAAGCCGAACCCACGCAGCCCAGTAGAAGCAGTCCCGAGCCGCCAGCCAGCGACATGAGTCCGGAGGAGTTCCGGCGATTCGGGCACGAGGTCGTCGATTGGATCGCGGGCTACCTCGCGCGCCCCGAAGACTACCCAGTGCTCGCGCAGGTCGAACCCGGACAGCTCCGCTCGCAACTTCCTCCAAACCCGCCCGAGGGCGGCGAGCCGATGGCGGAGATACTCGAAGACTTCCGGCAGTACGTCGTGCCCGCGGTCACGCACTGGAACCACCCTTCCTTCTTCGCGTACTTCGCCACGTCGGCGTCGGCGCCGGGCATCCTGGGCGAGATGCTCTCGGCCGCCTTCGACGCGAAGGCGATGCTGTGGCGCACTTCGCCCGCCTCGACCGAACTGGAAGAGGTCGCGCTCGACTGGCTGCGGCAGTTGATGGGGCTGCCCGAGGAGTTCGGCGGCGTCATCTACGACACGGCGTCGGTCGGGACGATGCACGCCGTCGCGGCCGCGCGCGAGGCTTTAGACTTGCGCGTGCGCGAGGACGGGATGAGCGGGCGCGCAGACCTGCCGCTGCTCAGGCTCTACGCTTCGGAGCAGGCGCACTCCTCGGTCGAGAAGGCGCTCATCGCGCTCGGGCTCGGCCAGCGCTCGCTCGTCAAGGTGCCGGCCGACGCGGAGTTCCGCATGGACGCGGCGGCGCTCGCGCGTTTGATTGACGAAGACCGCCGGGCCGGGCATCTCCCCTTCTGCGTCGTCGCCACCGTGGGCACGACCTCGACGACGAGCATCGACCCCGTGCCCCTCGTCGCGGACGTGTGCGAGCGTGAAAGACTCTGGCTCCACGTGGACGCGGCCTACGCCGGCTCGGCCGCGGTCGCGCCCGAGCTTCGACACGTCCTCGACGGCTGCGAGCGCGCGGACTCCTTGGTGACGAACCCGCACAAGTGGCTGTTCACGCCGTTCGACCTCTCCGCGCTCTACAGCCGTCGGCTCGACGTGCTGCGCCGCGCCTTCGCGCTCACGCCCGAGTACCTGCGCACGCCCGAGCAAGACGCGGTGCGCAACGGCTCCGACTACGGCGTGCAGCTCGGCCGCCGCTTCCGCGCCCTGAAGCTCTGGATGATCCTGCGCTACTTCGGCCACGAAGGACTCGCCGCGCTCATCCGCGAGCACTGCCGCCTCGCACGACTCTTTGCAGACTGGGTCGAAGCTTCACCCGACTGGGAGCTGCTCGCGCCCGTCCCCTTAAGCGTCGTCTGCTTCCGCGCGCGACCTGAGGTCGAAGGCGACCTCGACGCGCTCAACGAGCGCTTGATGAACGCCGTCAACGCCACCGGCGAACTATTCCTCTCGCACACGAAGCTGCACGGCGTCTTCACGCTCCGCCTCGCCGTCGGCAACATCCGCACGGCCGAGGCGCACGTCCGCCGCGCCTGGGAACTGCTCAACGAGAAGCTGTCCGAAATCTCCGACGAAGGTTGAGGCCGAAGAGGATGCTGACGCACATCGTCATCTGGAAGTACAAGCCCGAGGTGAGTGAGGAGCAGCGGCGCGAGCACGTCGAGCGTCTGCGTCGCCTCGAAGGTCTGATCCCCGAGATTCGCAGCTTCGCCGTCGGCCGCGACATGCTCAAGCTCCCGCGCTCCTACCACACCGGCCTCGTCGCGACCTTCGACGACCGCGCCGGCCTCGAAGCTTACGACGCGCACCCGGAGCACCAGGCGGTCGCGCAGCTCGGCCGCACCGTCGCCGAGCACGCCGCCTCCGTCGATTTCGAAGACGATTGATGAAGCGCCGTCGGAAGATCGCCGTCGCGCTCGTCGCGCTGCTGCTGCTCTCGCAGGCGCCGTTCGCCTACAGGAGCTACAGGCTGTGGCAGCTCGGCGCAGCGGTTGACGAACTCAACGCGCGGCGCGTACCGGCACTGCCCGGCGAGGCGCCGTTTAAAGAGTACGTCGGCGTCTTTCACGTTCACTCTTTCCTCGGCGGTCACAGCAAGGGCACGCTCGAAGAGATCGTGCGCGCGGCGAAGTCCGAGCGACTCGACTTCGTCCTGATGACCGAGCACCCCCAGCCGCAAATCGACACGGCCGCGGCGACGCTCAGGGGCTTTCACGACGGCGTCCTCTTCGTCGGCGGGAGCGAGCTGGTCGCGTCCGACGGCGGCCGCCTCTTCGTCGTCCCCGGCGTCGCCGCCCCCGACAGAAACCCTCCGCTGCAAGAGCTGGTCACGCGCGCGAAGTCCGAAGAGAGACTCGCGGTCGTCGGCTACCCCGAAGAGGTGCGCAATCCTTTGCCGACTGGTTTCGACGGCATAGAGGTCTACAACCTCTACACCAACGCGAAGCGCATCAACTACGCGACGATGCTCTTCGACGGCCTCTGGTCATACTGGGGCCGCCCCGAGCTGCTCTTCGCGCGCTTCTACGAACGTCCGGCCGAGAACCTTCGGCGCTGGGACGAGTACAACGCCTCGGGCGCTGGGCGCGCCTACGCCTTCGCCGGCAACGACGCGCACGCCAACGTCGGTTGGGATTGGCAGGACGAGGACGGCCGAAAGGTTTTCGACTTTAAGCTCGACCCGTACGAGCGCAGCTTCCGCCTCGTGCGCATCCATGTCTACGATGACAGAGACTTCTACAACGCCAGAGGCGGGGACGGGGAGGAGCCCTACGACGAACAGTATCTGCTCGGCGCGCTGCGTCGAGGGAACTTCTACCTGGCCTTCGACGTGTTCGGCGACCCGAACGGCTTCAGCTTCACGGCGGCGGCCACGCGCGGCTCAGAGAGTTGGCAGGCTGTCATGGGCGGCGAGATACCGCTCCCGCCCGACGGCGAGGTGCGGCTGAAGGTGACCTTGCCCGTGCAAGCCCGGACGGTCTTCTACCGCGACGGGCAGGTCGTCCACGAAGTCCCAGACGCCACCCGCGCGTATCTGATCGTCAAACAGAAGGGCGTCTACCGCGTCGAGGTCTATCTGGATCAGCTTGGGAGTCTGCTGGAAGGAAAGCCTTGGATTATTTCCAACCCCATCTTTGTCCGCTGAAGGCGTGCCGGATTCAATGGCCGTAGACACAAAATCGCCCCGCGCAGGTCACAAAGGCTTGTGCGGGGCGGTTCGCTGGGTTCGGAAGCCCGTACCCAATTTGGCGGAGGAGGTGCGTACGCTACCTCATACTGTAGAGAATCTCGTGTTTGATCCTTCGCACGCTTTCAAACCCAAGTGTTGGCGGGATTGTGCGTGTACAGCCTCCTGAAAGGGTTATCCAAGTCCTGGCAGTCTATCCCCGCAGCACGCCCCTGTCAATATTCAGTTTGACCGACCATGTTGGGTACGCTCACAACACCTGCGCCCGGCCCCCTCAACCCTTCTCCGACGGCGGCTACACGCTTTCGGCTGTCGCCGACCTGATTTGGTTGACGCGGCTGCCCAAACCTCTTTAAACCTCGAAATTTAGAGCCGTTTGTCGGCCATCCACGTGGCACCCGGCTTGCTCCTTCCGGTTCGACCTTTCCGTAGAGCGGGCGCGAAAACCCGCGGAAGGTTCGGAGGCAGGGAGGCCCTTGCGGGCTTTTATCCCCCACCCTTGGAGCTTACAGATGACAGAAGCTGCGATCCCTCTCTGGCAGGTCGGCGCGACGAGCGAAGCCGGTTCGGCCGCGAGGCAGGCCACGGATTTCGATTTGACGCAGGCGGCGTCGTCTGGGGACATGGCGGCGTTCGAGGAGCTGTACTCGCGCCACTCGCGCCGGGTCTACAGTCTGTGCCTGCGGATGACGGCGAACACGGCCGAGGCCGAAGACCTCGCCCAGGAGGTCTTCATCCAGCTCTACCGGAAGGCCGGCAGCTTCCGCGGCGAGTCGGCGTTTACGACGTGGCTGCACCGGCTCACAGTCAACCAGGTGTTGATGCACTTCCGGCGGCGGGGCGTGAAGGTCGAGCAGGTGACGGAGGACGGCGAGTCGCCGCAGCAGGTGGTGGCGGGGACGGAGAACCCGGCGAGCATGCCGGTGGTCGACCGCATCGCGCTGGACAAGGCG
>JAFAZX010000014.1 GCA_019239425.1 Acidobacteriota bacterium | reverse complement strand
CTCGCGCGTGTCCTTCACCTTCCCCCCGAGGCGCTCGCGCGCGGCGCGCAGCACCGGCTGGCGGAAACCCAGCCACTGCGCGTCGTGCGTCTCGTAGGAGTGTATGTCGTGGCGCTCCGAGCCGTGCCCCATCGGCAGGACGTAGTCCGCGAAGTACGCGGTCTCGTTCCAGGTCGGCGTGAGTGCGACGTAACAGCCGATTAACCCCTCGTCCTGCAAGACCTCGATCCACGAGAAGCCGTCGGGGTTCGTCCAGACGGGGTTGTAGACGCGCGTGAAGTACGTATCGACTTTGCCCCGACCGTCCTTCAGAAAGTGCGGGAGCAGGAACGACAGCTCGTTCATCGCGAGCGGGTACTCGCGCGGCCACGTCAGCTCGTTCCAGCGCGGCGGGTGCGGAGGCGTGTAGATGGGTTTGGGGACGAACTTGTTCCAGGCGTTCGGGAAGACGCCGCCCTCGGTGGCGACCGCGCCGAGCAGCGCGTTGACGAGGAAGAGCGTGCGCGCCACCTGCCAGCCGCCGCTGTTGCCCGAGGCGGCCGAGCGCCAGTTGTGACTTGAGAAGCGCGGCCCCGCCTTCGAAACGATCTTCGCCACCTCTTCGAGCTGCCGCGCCTCGACGCCCGACTCGCGCGCCGCGTGCTCGAAGGTGAACTCGGCGTAGAGGGCCTTCAAAACGTCCTCGAACCCCTCGAAGCTCGTCTCAAGCTCCGGGTGCTCGACGGCCATGTACTCCTCCCAGTTCCACCAGCGGCGCACGAACTCGCGGTCGTAGAGGTTGTGCTGGATTAAGTAGTTCGCCACCGCGAGCATGATGGCCGCTTCCGAGCCGGGGTAGGGCGAGACCCACACGTCGGCGTGCGTCGCCGTGTGCGACAGGCGCGTGTCGAAGACGACGAGCTTGGCCCCGCGCTGCTTCGCCTCCATCACGCGCTGCGCGTGCGGGTTGAAGTAGTGGCCCGATTCGAGGTGCGAGCTGATGAGGAGGATGACGTCCGCGTTCGCGTGGTCAGGACTCGGGCGGTCGAGTCCCATCCAGAACTGATAGCCCGAGCGCGCCGAAGACGAGCAGATGTTCGTGTGCGAGTTGTGCCCGTCCACGCCCCACGCCGCGAGGATGCGCTCGGTGAAGCCGTCCTCGCCCGGGCGGCCGACGTGGTACATCACCTCGTTGTGCCTGTCCTCCTGAATCGCTTTTCTGATGCGCGCGGCCAGTTCGTCGAGCGCCTCGTCCCAACTGACCTGCACCCACTTGCCCTCACCCCTTTTCCCGGTGCGCTTCAAAGGGTAGAGGATGCGGTCGGGGTCTGTGACCTGATTCAAGGTCGCAGGCCCCTTCGCGCAGTTGCGCCCGCGGCTCCCGGGGTGCTCCGGGTTCCCCTCGAACTTCCGCACGCCGAAAGTTTCCCTGTCGACGTAGGCCAGCAGCCCGCACGCCGACTCGCAGTTGAAGCAGGTCGTCGGCACCAGCATGTAACGCCGCTCGACCCTCTCGGGCCACGCCTTCGACTCCAGCTCGACCCAATCGTCCCACCGCTCCTTCGGCGGGAACGCGGCCAGGTGCACGCGGCTCGGCCCCGGATAAAAGGTCTCGCCCCGCGCCTCCGTCTCCTTGCGCGCCGCGCTCACGCGCTCGTTCAGTTCTTTGACGTTCATGCTTTCACTTACTTATTTCTATCGAGCCTAACAGCTCGTCGTAAAGTCGCAGGTCGGGTTGGAACTGTTGGGGAGAGAGCCGCTCAAGTTTGAGGCGGACGCGCTCGACGTAGGCCGCGTAGCGGCGCGCCTCGCGGCGGTCGCCGGGGCGGTTGGTGAGCGAGTAGCCTTCGTGGCTCGGCGTGTCGCGGGTGGCGGCCAGCGCCGGCGCGCCGACGGGCAGGTCGGCGGTGACGTAGAAGCGGCCGTCGTCCGTCAGCCCGCGGAAGGAGTAGGTGGCGTGCTGGCTGTTGAGCAGCTCGTCGTCCTGCTGCGACTGCGTGATGAAGGCGACCCCCGAGCCGCCGCGGAAGCGTAGGTACTTGACGCGCGCGTGGAAGACTTCGGTCGCGTCGGCGAAGGGGAGCGCGGGGACGTTGCCTTTGAGCGCGGCGGGGTGGCGGCGGATGAGTGCGCGCAGGTCTGCGAGCGTGCGGCGCGCGTCGCGGACGAGTTGGGGCGAGACCGAGAAAGCTTTGAGGTAATCGGCGACGGGGCAGACGCGTATGACCGGCTCGTTGAAGGAGTCGGCGGGCGCGCCGTTCAGGCCGACGAGGGTGAAGGCGACGTGCTCGGGGTAGACGCCGTCGGGCTTCTCGTCGGCGCTTTCGAGCGGCGCGGCCGGGACGGTCTCGGCCTTGACCTCGCGGGCGAGCGCGTCGTCGAAGGCGAGACTAACGCCGCCGTGCGCGGCCGTCCTCTTCGCGGGCGCGGCGAGCGCGGCGCAGGCCAGGGCGAGGATGACGAGCAGCGGGACTGTCGTCGCGAGCGTCCCGCGCGTCGCGCGTGCGTGTCGGGTCAACGCGCCTCCTTCCTGCCCTCGGCGAGCATCTGGATCGACTTCTCGATGCGGCGCAGGCGCGTCTCGGGCCTCTTCGCCTCTTCGATGTGCTCGACGTGCTCGCGCCGGTGCGTGTAGCTGAGCTTGTCCCAAGTGGCGCGCGCCTGCCCGTTAGATTTGAGGGCGCGCGCGAAGTCCGCCGGCGGCTCGACGGTGCGCGGCTCGGTGTCGCGCTCCATCGTGACGGGGACGGTCTCGCCGCCTTCGACGCCCGCGGCCTCGCGCATCTGCCGGTTGACGACCATGAAGTGGCAGTCGCCGCCCATGCGGAAGACGGAGCTGCGGAAGGGCGCGCCGTTGAGCGTGCCGCGCACGGGGACGCGCCCGCGCGCGCCGAAGGTCTTCTCCACGTCGAACGGGATGTCGATGGAGCAGACGTCCCCGCCCTCCTTGCGGTTGACGAGCGCGCGGAAGCGTTTCAGGGGCGACTTCTCGACCGCCTTCTTCGTTGCCATACGTCTCCTTTCGCCGAGGCGAGCCGGGCGGAAGCCCGACCGTGAGGGAGGGCGTCAGTCTCCCTCCACATTGACGTTAACGGAAGACCTACGCCCTCCCTCACGGTCGGGCTTCCGCCTCTTCATGCCAGCGGCACGGACTGGCCCGACTGGACGTACGCGTGCTCGTGGAGTGCGAGGCCGACGAGCGCGGGCGGGACGGCGGCAAGCCCGAGCCACGGCGCGAAGACCGCGAGCAGCACGAGCGTGACGCCCGCCCAGAAGAAGGCGCTGTAACGCCCGCGCGTCATCTCCCACGCGGCGAGCCGCGCGTGCGCCGTCGGGTGCGTCAAGGTCACCTCGCCCCAGACCATGAGCAGATGGATGAGGCTCGTCACGCCGAGCGTCCAGGCGAGCGGCCCGACCGCCGCGGGCTCAAGCCAGAAGGCGCAGGGGAGCAGCGCGGCCGAGCCGAGCAGCAGGGACTGTACGAGCAGGTGCGGCGGGAGCAGAGGGTTCTGCCAGAGGTCGCGCGCCTTCGCCTGCGCGAACAGGTAGGCCGTGTAGACCGCCGTCAGCACGCCGAGCGGCACGCCCGCGAGCAACAGCCAGCGCTGCGCCGTCTCGAACCCCGCGAGGCTCGCCGCGAAGTGGAGCGCGAGGACGAGCGAGTAGCCCGCGATGACGAACGCGCCCTTGACGAGCCAGCTCCGCCACTGCGGCCGCGTGAAGATGAGGTAGAAGCGTTCGGGGTGTTCCAAGTCCCAGATGAGCAGCGCGCCCGTGACGGCCAGGAACGCGCCCGACAGGACGGGCGCGACCCAAGTCCACAGCGGCCCGTCGAGGACGTGTGTGTGCAGCGGGGCGAACATCTCCGAGACGCCGCCGACTCCTGCGTACTTGAGCACGAGCAGCAGCGCGGCGACGAGGTACGCGCCCGCGGCGATGCCCTTCGTCCAGGTGTAGAGGCTGACGCGCCAGTCCCAGGGGAGCGAGTGCGGCACGTCGTAGGCCAGGAGCGCCGCGGCCGAAGAGTTGTTGAAGGTCGGGTTGCCGGAGTTGACCGTCTCGTCGTCCACCTTCTGCTCGCTCCACATAAAGAGGTCGCCGTCGGGTCTCTTCGCGGCGAGCGGGTCGAGCGTCGCCTGGTGCGCGCCCTTGTAGAAGACTTTGGGGAGCGTCTCCTTCTCGGGCCTTCTTACCTCCAACGGATCGCGACCCACGTAAGAGGCGATGCGCGAGTCGGGGTCGTTGAGGTCGCCGACGACGATGGCCTCGACGGGGCAGACGACGACGCACGCGGGCTCAAGTCCTGAGTCCACGCGGTGCGCGCAGAAGTTACACTTCTCGGCCGAGTGGTCTTCGGGGTTGATGAAGATGGCGTCGTAGGGGCAGGCGGCCATGCACGCCTTGCAGCCGATGCAGATGCGCTTGTCGAAATCGACGATGCCGTCCGGCCGCTGGAACATGGCCGAGGTCGGGCAGGCCGCGACGCACGGCGCGTGCGCGCACTGGTTGCAGCGCGTCACCTGGTGCGCGCGCCGCGCCTGCGGCCACACGCCCACGTCCACGTGCTTGACGTAGGTGCGCGTCACGCCGAGGGGGACGAGGTTCTCACTCTTGCAGGCCGTCGTGCAGGCGTGACAGCCGATGCAGCGCGTCTGGTCGAGTACCTTGCCCCACTTCGCACGCGGCTGCGCTTCAGGTTGCATCCCGGTCTCCCCCGCCCGTCGGTTCTCGTTTGGCGTTACGTTGAAGTATGCTTTTTGCGGCACGAGCCGCCAACGCTTCTACACTTTAAGGCAAGCCAAAGTCAATCGCGCCGTTCAGTAGGCAGTAGGCAGATGGCAGTAGGCAGTTGTCGCAGTTGTCAGCCGGGCCGACATGGCAGGAGTGAATTTCACCACAGAGACACAGAGGCACAGCTTTGAAGCCATAGCTCGACAGGCTGTGCCTCTGTGTCTCTGTGGTGAAATAGCTCCCGACGACACGCACCTTCGAATAGCAACGGGCCACCTCCGCCGCCGGAACTGCCTGCTGCCTACTGCCGTCTGCCTACTGCTCTTCGAATGATTCGCCTCTTCAAAAAGCGCGTCGAGTGGAAGCCGCCGCTGGGCCTGTTCGAGCCGGCGGCGCGGGACGCGTTCCGGGCGCTGGGGCTCGGGGCGCAGGCCGCGCAGCGTGAGGTGTTCGACGCGGCCTCCGGCCTGCGCCTGGCGCTGAAGGTCGGCGTGCGGAAGGCGTTCGCGTCGGACGCGGCCTGGCTGGGCGAGGTCGCGCGCAAGGAGTCGGACGTGCGCGACGCGGTCGGCCGCCTGTCCGAGCCGTCGCAGCGCGCGCGCGAGCGCCTCTACTGGTTCCACCTGGCGGCGCCGCGCGCGGCGGTCTCGAACGTCGCGGAACTGACGGCCGCCGTCGAGGAGCTGCTCAAGGGCGTCCCCTTCGCGCCCCTCGACTCCGCGGACGAAGAGGGCTTGCGCCTCACGGACGAGGCCGCGGCGGCCTTGCACGACGCGGCGCTGCTCGCGCTCGCGGGGCTGGTCAGGCTCGACCCGACGCTCTTCGAAGTCGAGGCGTGGGCGCGCGCCTTCGACCTCTGGCGGCGGCTGTTCGAGTGCGAGGAGTTCTGGTCTCTGCTCGTCGCCCTCGACCTGAAAGGCGACTACGAGCAGGCGGTCACGTTCGGCGAGGTGGCCGAGCTGCGCCGGGCCGCGCCGCGCACGGTCTACGGCCACGCCGCCGGGCGCGCGCGCGACGCGGTGCTCCGCGGCGACATCAGAGAGGCCGCGCGCGCCTTCCAACTCCTGCGCGGCGCGGGCCTGTCTCAGACGCTCCTGCGCGAGTACGAGGAGGAGACCGTCGGGCAGGCCGAAGACAAGCTCAAGGAGGAGCTGGACACGGCCTTCGTGTGGGTCGGCGGCGTGGGCTTTGAACAGAAGCCCGCGCCGGAGCGGCGCAACTACTGCAACGACGCGTGGCGTCGCTTCGAGCAGGTGCGGCCCCGGCTCGCGGACTTCGCGCGGCTGGCGGGCGTCGACTCCTTCTACGCGCGCCGCGTCTTCGAGCACGCGGCGTCGAAACTCCTGAAGCTGGCCAACACGTTCGAAGAGGCGCATCGATCAGACGAAGCCCTCTTCGTCTGTTACACGGCGCGCCTGTTCGCGCCGCCCGAGTCGGAGGAGCTGTCGGCCGTCCTCGCGAAGCTGCAGACGCTCGGCGTCAGCGAAGAGGCGGACGCGAGGAGTCCGGCCGAGTACGGCGCGTCGGTCATGACGGCTTTGACGCGCGAGCGCGTGCCGCCGAAGCTCTTTCAGGACGACCCGAAGGGCGGGAAGACGTTCGACGGCGTGATGCGGAAGGATAACCGCGCCGGCTGCCTGACGAGCGCGGGCTTCTGGCTGGTGATGGTGTGCGTCGGCGTCGGGGTTCGGGCCTGCGTCGGCGACCGGCCGCGCCCGACCTACCCGCCCCTCACCCCGCTGCCGGCAATCAACTTCAGGCCTAACCTGAACTACAACGTGAACCTCAACTACAACATCCCACCCCCGCTCAACCTGCGCGGCTACACAGACCCCCCGCGCGCCACGCGCACGCCGCGCGAACGCCGTCGCCGCCCGCGGGCCAACAGCAACGCCGCGCCCGAGCCTTAAAGAAGGTCTTCACGCCGGGCGCCGATTCTTGTATGTTGGGGTTGATGACGGACGAACTCCCAAAGACTCTGGACGTGACGCTCTCGTCCCTGGCCGAGCTGGCCGTCGAGTGGTGGCGGTTGGAGCGCTGGGCCGCGGCGGCGGAAGAGTCTTCGCCGCAGGCGCGCCACGCCGCGCGCCGCCTGGGCCGGTTCCTCGGCGAGCACGGCCTCGAAGTCCTCGACGTGACCGGCCGCCCGTACGAGCCCGGCCTCGCCGTCGAAGTCCTCGACGCCTTCGAAGACGCGAGCCTCCCCGCGGGCGCGCAGGTCGTGGACGAGACGGTCGCGCCCGTCGTCCTCTTCCGCGGCGCCGTCGTCCGTCACGGACAGGTCATCGTCAGAAAGAACTCATGAGCAACTACATCGACTTCGGGATCGACCTCGGCACCACCAACTCCTGCATCGCGCGGGCGCACGAAGGCGAGGTCACGGTCATACAGAACAACGACCAGATGAACGTGACGCCTTCGGTCGTGCGCGTGCTGAAGTCCGGGAGTCTTCTGGTCGGCCGGCGCGCATACAACGCACTGGCCGAAGACCCGGACAACGTGGCGCAGGAGGTCAAGCGTTTGATGGGCCAGCGCTACGCCAAGACCTTCCCGGCGGCGGGGCGCGTCATGTCGCCCGAGGAGATTTCGGCGGAGGTCTTGAAGTCGCTCCTCGCCGACGCGCACCGCCGGACGAATGATGAGGTGCGCGCCGCGTGCGTGACCGTGCCCGCCGCCTTCACCGCCTTGCAGTGCGAGGCGACGGCGCGCGCCGCGCAGCTCGCGGGACTCGAAGAGTACCCTTTGCTGCAGGAGCCCATCGCGGCGGCCGTCGCGTACGGCGCGGCGCCCGGCGCGCGCGACCAGCGCTGGCTCGTCTTCGACCTCGGCGGCGGCACGCTCGACGTGGCCGTCGTCTCGACGCGCGACGGAAGACTCAACGTCCTCGAACACCGCGGCGACAATCACCTCGGCGGCAAGGACATCGACCGCGCGCTCGTCGAGAACGTCTTCGTCCCGTTCCTCGCCTCGCAGTTCGCGCTGCCGCGCGCCGACGCCGAAGGCCAGGAACTCGCGCGCCTGCTGCGCAAGCTGACGCTGCTCGCCGAGTACGCGAAGATCGAGTTGACGACCGCCGAAGAGACAATCGTCAGCCTCCTCGACCTCGGCGAAGACCGCGAGGGCCGTCTCATCGAGGCCGAGCTGCCCCTCACGCGCGCGCGGCTCGAGGGCGAGACGGAGCCGCTCCTCGCGCGCTGCCTGCGCCTCACGGACGAGGCGCTCGCGGGCGCGCGCGTGAAGGGCCTTGAGTTAGACCGCGTGCTCCTCGTCGGCGGCCCGACGCAGATGCCGCGCGTGCGCGAGGTTTTGACCGCGCACCTCGGCGCGCCCGTGGACTCCACGCTCGACCCGATGACCGTCGTCGCGCGCGGCGCGGCCGTCTACGCCTCGACCGTCGAGCGTCGCGCGGCGGCGGCGGCCGGGGTGAAGGCGGAGGCGAAGTCCGACGCGCTCACGGTGCGGCTCGCCTACGACCCCCTGACCGCGGAGGCGCGCAGCCGCGTCGCGGGCAAGCTCGCGGGGAAGGGGAGCGAGGCCGGGCTCGAAGTGAAGATTGATGAAGAGGGCGGGCTCTGGACGAGCGGCTGGGTGCCCGCGCGCGAGGGCTTCTTCGAGGCGGCGCTCGTCCTTCAGGAGGGTCGGCTCAACCGCTTCCACATCGGCGTGAGGGACGCGAAGGGGCGCGCGCTCGAAGTCTCGCCGAACGAGTTCCAGATACGGCACGGCCTCGCGCTCGACGCGCCGCCGCTGCCGCACACCATCTCGGTCGAGGTCGCGCACGCCGACGAGCGGACGGAGCTGAGTCCGGTCTTCCCGCGCCGCACGCTCCTGCCCGCCGAGCGCACCGTCACCTACCGCGCCGCGTACACCCTGCGGCCGAGCGAGCCGGACACCTCGCTCGCGGTGAAGCTCTGGGAGGGCGAGGCGCTGACAGACCCGCAGGCCAACACCTGGGTCGGCAACTTCCACGTCCGCAGCGAGGCCGTCCGCCGCCCCGTCCCCGAGGGCGCGGAGGTGCAGCTCCACATCAAGATCGACGCCTCGCGCCTCATCACCGTCGACGTCTTCATCCCTTATCTGAACGAGCACTTCAGCGACCGCGTCTTCATCCCGAAGGACGAGGAGCCGGACTACATCGAGCTGCTGAAGGGCGCGCACCTTGAGGTCGAGCAGTGCCTCGCGCGGCTCGAACGCGTCGAGGAGAAGTTGATGCTGTCGGGCGCGAGCGGCGAGGACTTCGACTTCCCCGAGGTCGTCTACGACGACGGCTTCGCGACGGAGATCGAGGAGAAGGAGACGTCGGGCGGGACGGCCCTCGACCCGCGGCGCGCGGAGGTCGAGCGGCTGCGGCGCGAGCTGGAAGACTTCGACATCGAGCTGGGCGCGCAGCAGGGGGCCGGCGACGCGGAAGACCAGGATCGCGCGGCGCGCATCGTCGCGCGCCTGCGCGAGGCGCGCGCGCGCATCGCGGAGCTTGAGCACCGCGCCGGCCTCATGCCCGCCGCCTCCGGCGTGACCGACGCGAACGCGCTCGCCGAGTCGGTGGCCGAGACCGTCAGCGCGCACGGCACTGACGCGCAGCGCGAGCGCCTGGCCGCCTTGAGGCGCGAGCTGACGGAGGCGGCGGCGCGCGGCGACGTGCGCGGCGTGAAGAAGGCGGCCACGGCCTTGCGCTCGCTGCGGACGCAGGTGCTCCACGCGCAGGACTGGTTTTGGGAGGACTGGTACAACTACCTCGCGCGACCGGGGCGCCAGTTCCTCAACCAGGAGGAGGCCGCGCGCTGGATCGAGCAGGGCCAGCAGGCCGTACAGTCCGGCGACCGCAAGCAGCTCGAACGCGCCGTGAGCTGGCTCTGGTCGCTCCTCCCGCCCGACGAGCAGGCGGCCCGCAAAGAGCGCGCGGTCAAGCCGGGGCTGAAGCAGTAGGCAGATGGCAGTTCCAACCCCGGAGGGGTTGAAGACAATCACCTACCGCCTACTGGCTACCGGCTACCGGCCTTTGGTAGTATCAGTCAAATTTCCCCCGCATCAACACCGAGGAGGACTGGCGCAGGGCCGCGGGCCGCCGTGCGCGTGGAAGAGAATGTCTGTTAAGCGGAAGACTCGAACCGTTGTCGCATGTGTCGCGCTGTTGCTGTTGCTGGTGCCGGCGGCGGCCGGGCAGGAGAAGAAAAAGAAGAAGGCGATGCCGAAGGGCACGCCCGTGCTGTGGCGAGACCGCAACGCGGCGAGCCTTAATCTTTCGGCGGGGCCGGGCGGGACTTCGATGCGGCCGGCGACGCGGAGTCTGCGTTTCATCGAGGAGGTGAAGGGCGGCTTCTCGAAGAAGTTCCGCGTGCGCGACGCGCGCGGCCGCGAGTGGGTGGCGAAGGTGAGCAAGGAGGCGCAGTCCGAGACGGCCGCCTCGCGCCTCATCTGGGCCGCGGGCTACGAGACGGAGATCACGTACCTCGTCCCGCGCGTCTACATCCCGACCCAGGGGTGGTTCGACAACGTGCGCTTCGAGGCGCGCCCCGCGAACGTCACGCGCCACGGCGACTGGTCTTGGGAGCGCAACCCCTTCTCGGGCACGCGCGAGCTGGACGGCCTGAAAGTCCTGATGGTGCTCATCAACAACTGGGACTTGAAGGACGAGAACAACGTCATCCTGCACGAGAATGGCTCGGGCGAGCTGCGCTACGCCATCAGCGACCTCGGCGCGACCTTCGGGCGGGCGGCCGGCCCCGGCTTCTTCTGGCGCATCCGGCGCAGCCGCAACGAGCCGGAGGACTTCGCCAACGCGAAGTTCATCGACAAGGTCAAGGACGGCTACGTCGACTTCGACTTCACGGGGAAGAACGAGCGGCTCTTCGAGAAGGTGCGCGCCGACCACGCGCGCTGGATCGGCGAGCGCCTCTCGGCTCTCACCGACGGCCAGCTCGCCGCCATCTTCCGCGCCGCCAACTACACCCCGGCCGACACACGCCTCCTCGCCCGCGCCGTCCGCGCGCGCATCAACGAGTTGACGAGCCTCCGGTAGTAGGCAGTAGGCAGATGGCAGTTGGCAGTTGTCGCCGTTGATGGTTGGGCTAGTAGCGGGGGCTATTTAACACAGAGACACAGAGACACAGCTTGGAGCGGTACAGCTCAAGAAGCTGTGCCTCTGTGTCTCTGTGTCGAAATACCTATCGCTACCGGCCTGAACGTAAACAATAACAACTGCCAACTGCCATCTGCCTACTGCCCACTACTTCCTCACAGCTTGAGGTACAGGGAACTCGAACCGTAATCGATGACGGCGGAGTGTGCTTCGAGCACGTCGGCGCCGAGGACGGCGTCGATGGGGCCGGAGCCGCGTTGCGCCGCCGCCTGGTTGACGTGCGTCAAGTCCATCGCGAGCAGGGCGGCCGTGCGCGGCGCGAGCGCGCCCAGGCGGAAGCTCGCGCCGCCGATCTGGTACACGTCGAGCCTGGCCGCGCCCGCGCCGCCGCCGTACGCGTCGAGCTTGTTCAGCGCGAGTCCCATCTCCCGCGCGATGTCGAGGCTGAAGACCGTGCTCATCGCGCCCGTGTCCACCAGCACCGACAGCGCGCGCCCCTCCAGAGTCCCTTCGGTGTGGAAGTGGCCGAGGCCGCTCTTCGTCAAAGGCACGCGCGTGTAACCGTCCTGTCGCAGGAACTCGACCAGAGTCATCTTCTTCACCCCTCGCCCTTCAAGTACCTCTGCCGCTCCGGCTCGGGGAAGCGCTCGATGGCGTAGCGGAGCGCCGTGCGCGGCATGCGCCCATGATACTCCTTCAGGAACCCTTCCAGCGCGCGCGGGTCGCGCTTCCCCACCTCGCGCAGCATCCACCCGACCGCCTTGTGAATCAAGTCCTCCGGGTCGGAGAGCAGCCCGCGCGCGAGGCCGAGCGTCTCTTCGAACTCGCCGCGCCTGACGAAGTGGAAGGTCGCCAGGACGGCGATTCTTCGCTCCCAGATGCTTTCGGACTTCGCGAGCTGCCGGAGCGGCGCGCGCGACCTTTCGCGGAGGTGCGCGCCGACGATGTGCTCGGCAGAGGAGTCGACCAAGTCCCAGTTGTTGACGAAGCGCGTGCCCTTCAGGTAGAGGCGGTAGACCTCTTCTTTCGTCGCGTCGTCGCCGCGCGCGTAGAGGCGGACGAGGATGAGCAGTGCCAGCAGCCTGTCTTCGTGAAAGGGCGAGGTGAGAAGCCTCCCGGCCTCCGGCGGCGTTAACTGCTGGTACTCTTTCACGAGGCCGCGCAGGACGGGGACGCGTACGCCTCGGAAGAGGTCGCCCTCGCCGTACTGGCCCGGCCCCGTCTTGAAGAAGCGGCGCGAGCCTTCGGCGACACGCGGGTCGCCGAGCGCCGCCAGCCTCTTCTGGATTTCAGCCACGGACATAAACGGGCGCCCTCAATCTCTCGCCGGAGGGGCGGGCAGATTCTGGTAGACGGCGCGGGCGGCGGCGCGCTGCCCCAAAGCGTTCCAGTGCGTGTCGTCCGGCCACCAGAGCAGCGCGCCCGAACGCTCGTACTCGCGCCGCGCCTCTTCCGAGAGCACCGGCTTCAGGTCGAGGAAGCCGAACCCCTCACGTTCGCACAGCCCGCCGAGCGCCCCCGCGAAACCCGAAGGGCCTGGGTCGGGCGGCCACGCCGGAACGCCTTCGAGCACCCAGGAGTAAACCTCCTCCTTGGACGGCACGAGCGCCACGAGGACTTTCAGGCGGCGCTCGGCGGCGAGCCCCCTCATCGCTTCGAACGTCTCTCGGAGGGGCGCGAAGTTCTGATGGCGCGCGACCGCCTCCGCCGTGCGGCCCCTGCGCTCGGCGTAATCTTTGTGGAAGAGCACGCGCCGGCCGTCGGGCAGACTTCTCTCAAGCACGCGCGCCGCGTCCCCCCTGACGAAGATGCGTCGCACGGGCGAACTCGCCCTGAAGTCCTGGACGGCGATGGTGAGGCGCTCGAAGAGGCTCAGCCGTGCGGGCCTCGGGTTCATGAGTTCGGCCGGGTACGCGTCGTCGAGGTCGTTGCCGTCGAAGATGAGCCAGAGGACGCACGCGCCTTCGCGCGTCTTCAGCCGCGGGCCTTCGAGCAGGAGGTTGGCGTACTCGTGCCGCGGGCCTTCCCTTGAGATCGAAAGGTTGTAGACGTTGAGCCGGTAGTCGCGCGCGAGCACGGCGCTCAAGGTCTCGTCCTGCGTCGTCGAGGCCGCGACGCCGAACGAATCGCCGAGCACGATTACGTCGAAGGGCGGCGCCGCGTCGTTCGCGGGCCGCGGCTCGTTCCTGAACCCGTGCCCGTCGGTCACGAACCTGACGCGGTGCAGTTCGCGCCAGGCCGCGCGACCCGAGGTGGCCGAGAGGTCGCCGTACGTCTCGCCGTCGAACTCGACCCCGGCCGCGTAACGCTGAAGCGAGGGCAGCGGCGGCCAGCGTTGTATGTAACGCTCGGAAGGCCTCGCGCCCGAGAGGTAGAGGAGCAGGGGCCGCGCGGCCAGGTCGAACAAAGTCACCCCGAAGCAGGCCGACAGCAGCACGACCGAGACCCCTTTCGCCGCGCGCCCGCGCGTGCGCCCGAACGCGTACGCCGCGAAGGCCGCGACGCAGGCCCCGAGCGCCGCGTAAGGGAAGACTGCCAAAGCCCCCGACGCCACGGGCGACAGCGCGACCGCCCCCAGGAGCGCACAGGCGAGCAACGTTCGGGCCGACACGGGCATGGCGCGAGACTACCTTCAACGCCGCGGCCCCTCAAGCGCCGGGCAGGTGCGCGCGGATTCTCGCGGCCAGGGCGCGTGCGGCCTCTTCGTCGATGAGATGGTCTTTGAACACGGCGGCGTGGAGCCAGGGCTGTTGCAGGTGGTCGGGCTCGGAGTCGTAGCGCGGGAAGAGGTGCCAGTGGATGTGCGGGTCCTGGTTGCCGTAACAGGAGTAGTTCATCTTCCACGGCCCGAAGGTTTCGACGACCGCACGCCCGGCGGTTATCAACTCTCGTGACAGCGCGAGGTAGACTTCCCCCTCAAGCTCGTGCAGCTCGCGGACGTGCTCCTTCAAGAGCAGGAGGCAGTAGCCCTTGTGGAACTGGTGGTCGCCCACGACCAGGATTGAACGCTCGAACTCGTAAACGAAATGCGCGTTCCGCCCCTCGCGCCACAGCGCCACGCGCCGGCAGATGGAGCAAACGTTGTTCTGCATCATCACGCTACCTACTCGTCAGCGGTCGCTCTTCAATGATGAGGTTTGCCTCGGCGTCCATAATAGCTGCGGGCCTGAGTCGCTGCGCCTAACGCCGCGCATCACCCGCCGCCCCGAGCGATTGATTTTCGTAAGAGCCGTCGTGACGGCGTTCGGGTGCATGCCTTCGTTATGTTGCCTCTGCTGAAACTACGCTTGCTCGCTATGCTCCATTCTTAGGATCAGGTTCGCAATACAGCATCAGGGTTTGCATCTTTAATGAATGGTCAAAGAATAAATGCTTCCTCTCTCGCACTATCCACCAATGACCATACTCATCGGATATGTTTCTATTTTCAAACTCGACATATATTCGTTCTCCTGCATCCGGCGGGATAAATGGCTCTTGGCTTTCTCTATGTTCGAGACAATCGCCGCGATGATAGACCTCAAGGATGTATTTCATAGCATCTCCTCTAGACAAATAATTCAAATTCGATGGGTGCGAATATAGCGCACCTCATATGCCACGGAAAGCGAAGCAACATAAGTACTATTGTGCCGATTGAGGCGGTCTAACCAGCAAGAGGGCGTGGGAGGCTGAATCGTCCGGCCAGTGTCCGTAGGAGGGTAGCAAAAACGAATCGTTCGGCCTAGCTCCGCATGTGCCAACGCGCCCGAAGACCTTTCAGACGCCCGCGGCCCGCGCGCCGCCGGAATTTCACCCACGCGCCCGCGGAAAAAGACGCAACGCGTCACGCCGCCGCGTGCCCGCCGTCACAGACAGTTGGGATTTCAAATTTCAAATTTCAAATTCTTAAAGCCGCCGTGCTACATTTCGCCTGCGAACCTGCCCAAACTTCCATGCCGGAGACGTTTCGTAGGAGGGAACTCATGAAAAGCCTCTTCACACGCGCGTGCGCTTTGGCGCTCACGCTCGCGGCCGCGGCCTCCGCACAGGCGCAGGGGCCGGCCGCGCGCTTCACCGTCCAGGAGATGCTCAAGATTCAGCGCGTCGCAGACCCGCAGCTCTCGCCCGACGGACGCTGGGTCGCGTACCAGGTCACAGTCCCGGACGTACCCGCCAACCGCAACCGCACGCAGCTCTTCGTCGTCTCGGCGGCGGGCGGCGAGCCGAAGCAGTTGACGACGGGCAATTCGCCCGTGACCTCGCCGCGCTGGTCGCCAGACGGCGGCCGCATCGCCTTCACCACCGGCGGCCAGGTCTGGACGATGAAGCCCGACGGCTCCGACCGCAAGCAGTTGACGAACATCTCGACCGGCGCGAGCGACCCCGTCTGGTCGCCCGACGGCAGGCTGCTCGCCTTCGCCTCCGAGGTCTACCCGGACTGCGCCGACGACGCCTGCAACCGGCGGCGCGACGAGGAGGCCGAGAAGAACCCCGTCAAGCCGCACGTCACCGCGCGGCTCTTCGCGCGCCACTGGACGGACTGGAAGGGGCCGAAGCGCTCGCACGTCTTCGTCGTCTCTGCGGAAGGCGGCGCGGCGCGAGACCTCACGCCCGGCGACTGGGACGCGCCGCCCTTCTCCGTGGGCGACCCCACGGACTACGCCTTCTCGCCCGACTCGAAAGAGCTGGCCTTCGCGCGCAACACGGATCAGTTGGAGGCGACCTCGACCAACGGGGACATCTTCGTCGTCGCGGTCACGGGCGGCGAAGCCCGGCGTTTGACCGGCGACAACAAGGGCGCCGACCGTTCGCCGCGCTACTCGCCGGACGGGCGCTATATCGCCTACCGCTCGCAGGCGACGCCGATGTTCGAGAGCGACCGCTGGCGCCTGATGCTCTACGACCGGCAGGCCAACAGGACGCGCGAGGTCTTGCCGAAGTACGACGCCTACGTGGACGACTTCACCTTCGCGCCCGACGGCAAGTCCGTCTACTTCGTCTCGGGCGAGCGCGGCGAGCAGCCCGTCTTCAACGCGAGCCTGGCCGACGGCTCGGTGCGAAAGCTGGTGGGCGGCTACAACGGCGACGTGCAGGTCTCGAAGGATTCGCGCCTGCTCGTCTTCACGCGCTCGACGGCCGGCGCGCCGGCCGAGATTTACACGGCGCGCATGGACGGCGTCGTCCCCTTGAACGGCTCCGCCAACCAGGCCGCGCCCTTGACGCACACCAACGACGCCTTCATGAAGCAGTTCGCGTTGCGCCCCGCGGAGGAGCTGACTTGGACGGGCGCCGCGGGGACGAAAGTCTCAGGGTGGCTCGTCCGCCCGCCGTACTTCGACGCGAAAAGGAGATACCCGCTCGTCGTCCTCATCCACGGCGGGCCGCAGGGCGCCTGGAACAACAGCTGGGGCTACCGCTGGAACCCGCAGGTCTACGCGGGCGCGGGCTACGTCGCCTTCCTGCCGAACCCGCGCGGCTCGACCGGCTACGGCCAGCAGTTCACCAACGAAATCTCCGGCGACTGGGGCGGCAAGGCTTACACGGACATCATGAACGGCGTCGCGCAGGTCGTCGCAATGCCCTTCGTCGATAAGCAGAACGTGGCCGCGGCCGGCGCCTCCTACGGCGGCTACATGGTCGAGTGGATTCTCGGGCACAACGACGACCCGCGTGTGAAGTTCAAGACGCTCGTCGCGCACGCGGGCGTCTTCAACCTGGAGAGCATGTACGGCGCGACCGAGGAGCTCTGGTTCCCCGAGTGGGAGTTCAAGGGCACGCCCTGGGACGCGCCCGAACTCTACGCGAAGTGGTCGCCGCACCGCTTCGCGAAGAACTTCAAGACGCCCACGCTCGTCACGCACGGCGAGCTGGACTTCCGCGTGCCCCTGGATCAAGGGTTACAGCTCTTCACCTATTTGCAGCGTCAGGGCGTCGAGTCGAAGCTCGTCGTCTTCCCGGACGAGGGGCACTGGATTCTGAAGCCCGGCAACTCCCTCTTCTGGCACACGACCGTGCTGGACTGGCTCGACTCGCACCTGAAGCAGAAGGGAAGTTGAGGAGGCCGGTGGGATTTCACCACAGAGACACAGAGGCACAGCTTGGGGCTTAATCGCTTCAAGCTGTGCCTCTGTGTCTCTGTGGTGAAAAGCTCTGAGCTGGGTTGTGTGTATAAACTGCGATGACTATATATAAAGCGGTCAGACTCTCGCTCGCCTGTGTGCTGCTCGCCTGCGCGCAGGCCGCGTACGGAAAGTCGCCCGCGCCGCTCGCACGCGCGCGCCAGCTGGTCGTCGTCGCGACGCGAGGCTGGGACGAAGTGCCCGGCGTCCTTCGTCGGTTCGAAAGGAAGGGTGCGAAAGGCGTCTGGACGCGAGTGGGCGCGGACGTGCCCGTGGCCGTCGGCCGGAGCGGTCTCGGGTGGGGCGCAGGACTCGTCGAGACGGGCGCGGAGGCCGGCCCGCAGAAGAAGGAGGGCGACGGCAAGGCGCCCGCGGGCGTCTTCGCGCTGGGTTCGGCCTTCGGCTTCGCGCCTTTGCGGGAGGCCGCTTGGCTGCGCTTCCCTTACGTGCAGCTCACGCCCTCGGTCGAGTGCGTTGACGACACGGCCTCGCGCAGTTATAACCTGATCGTCGACCGGCTCGCGGCAGGCAGTGTGGACTGGAACAGCTCCGAGCACATGCGCGCGGTCGAGGGCTACCGCTGGGGCATGGTCGTCAGGCACAACACCGCGCCGACCGTTCCGGGCCGCGGCTCCTGCATCTTCCTGCACGTCTGGTCGGGGCCGGGCAAGGGGACGGCCGGCTGCACCGCCATGGAGGAAGGGAACCTGACGGAGCTGCTCCGCTGGCTCGACCCGAAGAAGTCGCCCCTGCTCGTGCAGCTTCCCGAGGCGGAGTACACACGCCTCCGCGCGGCGTGGCGACTGCCCGCGCACGCCCCCGACAAGTGAACCGCCGCCGCCCGGCGGGGGTCTTGAAGAGATGACACCCCTCCGCCGGGCGGCGTACGTACGGGCCGCGTGCGACCGCCATCGCCCGCGGCCCCGCGCCGTACAACCCGTCCCGACAGACGGCCGGCGCGCCGGGGCGGTGCTTCCCGCCCCGCCCCGGATACCAATCCCTCGACGCTGTTCCGACTGAAACCTTTAAAGCTCTTCGGGCGACCCGCCCTGCTTCTGTTTGCGCGCGAGCAGGCGCGCGATAGTCTCCGCGAGCGCGTGCATGTCATCGGGCTTGCGGAGGAAGGCGCTGGCGCCTGCGCGGCGCGCCTCACGCTCGGCGTCGCCGCTGGCCGAAAGCACGATGACGGGGACGTTCTGCCTGTGCGGCAGCTCGCGCGCGCGTGCGACCAGTTCGAGTCCGTCCGCGCCCGGCAGCTGCTTGTCGATGATGAGGAGGTCGTAGGGCTCCGGCCCCTCTATCTCGCCGAGCGCAGAGGGGCCGTCCGCGTAGGTCGAGACGCGCCAGCCCTCGCCCCGCAGGGCCTCGCGCACGGCCAGTGCGACGAGGGCGTCGTCCTCTGCGTGGAGTATGTGCACGTCGCGGGTCGGCGCGGCCTCGTGCGGCTCGCGGAACATGAGGCTGCTGCGGCGCGGCTCGGCCGGCGTGCGCAGGGGCAGGAGGCGTCGGTGGCGGTGGTGGAGCATCGAGTCGAGGCTCTGCCGCGTGAGGCCGAGCATCTGCGCCGCGCGCGAGACGACGCCCTGCGAGTCTCTGAGCGCGCCCTCGATCAAGCGCCCCTCGTAGCGCCTGACGGCGTCGCGGAAGGAGAAGTCCTCCCAGGTGTCCGGCTCCGGCAGGATGCCGACGACCGAGAGCACGAGCCGCGCGCAGGCGTAGAGGCGGTTGCGGTTGCCCGGGTGGCGCGACTTCGCGAGCAGCGCGTCGGCGCGCTCGAAGGATTCGCCCAAGTCTTGCAGCGCGAGCCGCTCGCCCAGCTCTTCGATGAGCGTCAAGGTCGCCTGCCCGGCGCCCTCCACGTCGCCCGCCGCCTCGGCCACGTCGGCGGCGCGCAGAAGGACTTCGCCCGCCTGCTCGAACTGCCCGCCACGCGCCAGCGCCGTCCCCTGCGTCGTCAGGGCCTCCGCCAGCAGGGACTGCTCGCCGCCGCGCTCCAGAACCCCCACCGCCGCCCGCGCCAGCTTCTCCGCATCCGCCACCCGCCCCTCCGCCAAAAACACCCTCGCCCGCGTCTCATCCACCTGCGCCAGATGAACCGTGTCCTTCAGACTCGTCATCAAAGCCTGCGCCCGATCCAAATGCTCATGCGCCTCGTTGAACTTGCCGATGGTGCTGTACAAGAATCCGAGGTTGTTTTCCACACAAGCCTGATAACGCCTATGCCCCGCCCGCTCGAAATGATAACTGGCAGCCGCATACTCGATAAGAGCGCGGTCTATATAATCACTTCGGAATTCAACAGCGCCTAGGTTTTTCAGCACCGTACCGAACTCGTTATGAAACCTTCCTTTGATGGTCTGCTTATTACTCTTCTCAAAAAGCGGCGCGGCCTCAGTCAAAAGCCTTAAGGCATCACTCAACCTAAAGGTGACCTCTTCAACCATAGCAAGACGCAACAGGGCTATAGCCTTAAGGTCGGTATCCTCGCCTAAAATTTTATCTAGAGCTTGAGTAAGAATTACCCGTGCCTCGTCGAAAGCCCCCTCACGCCAGTAACAGTAACCCAAGTCTGTTTGCGCCTCTGCTACCTTCCTCTCATCGTGAAGCGCTTCGAACCTGTTGATACTAATGCTAAGTAGATTTTTTGCTGCCTCCTGAGACCCTTCAATTTGCTTAACGCTACCAATCCATCCCGTCAAAACGCCACTGCGAAGCAACACTTCTGCTGTTGTCCCCGAGCTTAAGCCATCTAATACTGGCGGTTGCCCGACTTGAGACCACAATTCGCCCATTGCCTGGCGCGCCCCTTCGTAATTACCAATGTCTTCAAGTTCTTTCGCTAGACGGCAGCGGAGCCGTGCTTTCTCCTCATGTGTAAGACTCGGATCGCTTATTTGCTGAAGCAATTCATTTACAAGAGTCATGTGAGGCGCACCTTTCTATGTGGCCGATTAAGAGAAGAATCGGCGTTTTGCCTAGAACGTACACCATCGCAGTGCGGTGTAAGATACGTTGTCGCTACACATCCACGACGGCACAGTAAGGATTCACCCATACTGTCCGTCACGACTTACAGCTTCACGATTCAGGAGACAACCATGAGAACCTTTCGATACCTCTTCGCGGCTTTCCTGTTAGCTACTGTCCTAGCTTTTTCAGCTTCTGCCGGCGACATACACACAGGTGCGCCGCAGCCTGAACCGACGCCGACGCCGGCGCAAGGTGAAATCTCAACCCCAGTCAACGGCACCATACATACCGGCGACACAGACGAGGCGACCGCGGGGGATGCGGTGGTGGCGGGCGCGCTGAGTGTGTTGCAGGGCGTTCTGTCATTGCTGTAAGTCCGCCGTGAAACCCTCGGTGTTCGGGCGCCGGGGGTAGGGGCGGGGGAGACTCTTACCGCCGCGGGCCTGCGTGATGCTCTAGTCACGCGCGCCGCGGAAGTACCCGCCCCTACATTCAAAACGTGCCGGGTTACTGCTGTCCCGGCCGCCGAACGGAAACTCTCCGTTGGCGGCACGGTATACGTGTGTTTAGGTCTTGCAACGGTCGGACGCCGGTTAGTCGGTAGATTGAAGAAGCCGACGAGGAGGCGTCCCAGGCGCTAGAGAGTAAAGCCCCTCAGAGCAACGTCGCAACATAAATATCTGCCGCCGAAAAAAAGCCTCGGGCCTATTTGCAGAACTTATGTTTTGCTGCAAAATTTGCAGCACATAACCGCCTCTAGAAGCTCGTCAACTAACCGCGCGCAGGTCGCTCCGCAACTTGCCGGCTGAGCGGGTCGAGGTTCACCACAGAGACAGAGAGGACGAAGAGAGCACAGAGGGACTCAACTCTCTTCGTCCTCTCTGTCTCTGTGGTGAACCGCCCTTCCGACAGACCTCAAGGCGAGTGTAGGTTGACACGTACCCTGCGTGCCCCGGGCCGGAGACCCGCGCACGGCCTTTGAGCAAATCTGAAAAAGGCACTACTATGGTAGCCCTGAAACCCTTTTAGACCGCCCGACCGAAACCCACTTTGGAGGGGAAGGATTTGCCATGAGCGCGACGAGCGACAACAGCAGCAAAGAGACCCTGACCATCACCGACAACCGCACGGGCAAGCAGTACGAGGTGCCCATCAAGGACGGCACCATCCGTGCGATGGACTTGCGCCAGATCAAGACGGACGACGCCGAGGACTTCGGGCTGATGACCTACGACCCGGCCTTCATGAACACGGCGTCCTGCAAGAGCACCATCACCTACATCGACGGCGACCGCGGCGTCCTCGAATACCGCGGCTACCCCATCGAACAGCTCGCCGAGCAGAGCAGTTACCTGGAGGTCGCGTACCTCCTGCTCCACGGCGAACTCCCGACGGCCGAGCAGATGAAGCAGTGGACTTGGGACATCACACACCACACCTTCATCAACGAGAACATCCGGAAGGTCCTGGACGGCTTCCACTACAACGCGCACCCGATGGGGATGTTCGAGGCGATGGTGGCCGCGCTCTCGACCTTCTACCCCGAGTCGAAGAACATCCGCGACGAGGCGTGCCGCCGCAAGCAGATTCACCGGCTCATCGCGAAGGTGCCGACCATCGCCGCCTTCGCCTACCGCCACCGCGTCGGCCTCCCCATCTCGTACCCGGACAACGACCTCTCCTACGAGGGCAACTTCCTCAACATGATGTTCAAGACGACGGAGCTGAAGTACCAGCCGAACCCCGTCTTGGAGAAAGCCCTGAGCGTCCTCTTCATCCTCCACGCGGATCACGAGCAGAACTGCTCGACCAACACGATGCGCTCCATCGGCTCGGCCGAGACCGACCCGTACTCCGCGCTCGCGGGCGCGGCGGCCGCGCTCTACGGCCCCCTGCACGGCGGCGCGAACGAGGCCGTCCTGCGGATGCTCAACGAGATCGGCTCCATCGACCACGTGCCCGAGTACGTCAAGCGCGTCAAGGCCGGCGAGTTCCGCCTGATGGGCTTCGGCCACCGCGTCTACAAGAACTACGACCCGCGCGCCCGCATCATCAAGCAGATCGCCTACGAGGTCTTCGAGGTGACGGGGCGCGACCCGCTCTTAGACCTCGCGCTGGAGCTGGAGCGCATCGCGCTCGAAGACGAGTACTTCGTCAAGCGCCGCCTCTACCCGAACGTGGACTTCTACTCCGGGATCATCTACCGCGCCATGCGCTTCCCCGTGGACATGTTCCCCGTCCTCTTCGCCATCCCGCGCACCTCGGGCTGGCTCGCGCAGTGGGTCGAGCTGCTGAACGACCCCGAACAGAAGATCGCGCGGCCCAGGCAGATTTACCTCGGCCAGCGCACGCGGGACTACGTGTCGATGAGCCAGCGCGGCGACGGCGCGGCGGCCGGACAGGCCGCGGGAGGTGCTTGATGGGAGAGCTGAATCTGCCGGACGTCGAGGTCGTCGCCAAGAAGGTGCACGAAGCCTGGATGGCGTCGAAGCGCGCGCAGGGCGTCACCTCGCGCAAGAGTGAAACCGGCGAGGAGATGATGGTTCCTTACGAACAGCTCTCCGAGCCCTGCAAGGATTTAGACCGCAACACGGTGCGGGCCGTCTACGCGGCCATCCGGGCCGCCGCGGAAGAGTAGGCGGTAGTCAGTTAAGCCGGTAGAGCGGCAGGCGGATCGAACCCCGTCAGGGGCTGCATAAACATGCAGCCCCTGACGGGGCTTTGAGCTGCCTACAGCCATCTGCCTACGGCCTACTGCTCCCGTGAAAAGCTGCAACGACGTGTTAGGGCTGCGTCGCGGAAGACGCCGTCTGTGGTCGAGTGGGGTCAGTGTGTTCGCAGGGGCGTCCCGCATTCGCCGCAGAACATGTTGCCGGGAGTTGTGGGCTGGCCGCACTTATCGTTCGGGCAGAGTGACGCCTTGACCAAGCCGCCGTTGTTATTCGAGTAGTTCCCGGCGAGGATAGAGTTGTACTCCGGGCTGTGCACCCACTCGTCCAGCATCCTCGCCCGCTCGACCGCGAACGGGTGCGTCGCCCGCATGTTAACAATGAAGCGGTAGAGGCGATCCGACGTGCTCTGGTCTAAGCCCTCTTTGTAGGCGCGCGCCTGATTGAGGAACTGTTCGGCGTCCAGCCACTGCACGTGCCGCTCGGTTCCTCCCGCCAGCTTCATGAGCATCGAGACGCAGGGGCGCGCATCCTGCATCACCAGCAGGGCGGCCCTGTCGGCGCTCAGCTCCGAGCGACGGCTCCACGTCAAAAGCCCCGCCTCGATGCCCGAGCCGACGAACTTACCGATCATCGGGACTGAGCCCCCGATTATCTCCAGCACGGGTTTAATGCCGCGGGCCATCGTTTTATACAGGACGTGGCCGCACTTGATGTGGCCGAGTTCGTGCGCGATAACCGCCATCACCTCGTCGTCATCATCCATCAACTCCAGGAGTCCCGTCTCCAGCACGATGAAAGGATGGTTGTGACCGGAGGTGAAGGCGTTGACCCCGCCCTGCATGACGTACAGCTCCGGCTCGGGCACGTCGAGGACGTCGCAGCACTCGCGCAGCATGGCGTAATGCTTCGACATCTGCCTCGGGCCGACGCGGATGCCGCCCCCGATGTGGGTGATGTAATCGATGCGCTCGAAGCCGTACTCGATGAACTTGCCGACGAGCCAGTCGAACCCCCTGATCTTTTTAAGATTTTCCGTGGCCTGTCGGTCGAGGGGGTGTTGAAATGCCGTGACCGGAAGCCCCTTTAAAGGGACGCGCTGCGGTCTTAAGGTAAGAGCAGTTTCGGCGTGAGTTTCAGCGGACATGGTCGCTCCTGTCTTTAGAGGTTGAGGTCGCCGCGAGGGGGGAGGATTCTATCACCGGCACACCCGGAGTCAACTACTTTGAGCGGCAGGCGGGGGCCAAGAGAAATGCCCCGGAGCTTTGAAGCCGCACGGGTGGCGTGCTTCAAAGCTCCGGGGCGTAGACGGACAACCTTCCGACGCAGCTTTACGAGTTAGTAAAGCTCTCCGCCGCCGCCGCTCTGCTCGCCGGGGTTCCAGTCGCCGGGGCGGGTTTCGGCGCCGCCGCCGCCCTGGCCCGAGGGGTCGCCGACGCCGGAGGGTTCGGAGCCGGCCGGGTCTGCGCCGGCGGCCTCGGAGCCGGAGGTGGGCTGGCCCGCGCCGCCTTCGTCAATGCCGCCGCCGCCCGCGTTCGCTTCGGCCGCGTCGTAGTTGGTGCTATCGCCTTCAGCCATCAACTTCTTCTCCTCTTCCTTGTCGTTTGATTTCGAGAACCGACTTGCGCGCGCCAGTGTAGGGCGCGCGCAAGTCTGGATTCTGTCCCGCCGCGGACATTCTACACCCGACAACGGAGCGACGTACGTTTCCGAACTGCCCGCCTTCGTGCGGCACTTTAAAATCATAGTTTCCCCTTTCGGCAAAGTCGGCGCCGGGTGTGTCTCAAAGGCCGCGGCGGACGCGCGCCTGCTGGACGGTGCGCCGAAGCGAGGCGTTATTATTGCGGGACACATTCGACAAGGTGTTCGTTTAACATCATCTCTTTTAAGAGACCTCTCCCCGCTTGCGTGGGCAGAAGTGTTTCTTCAGAGACTTCACACGTGTTAGGGAATAGGAAGAAACGTGCAGGCGCGCATCCCCGTCTCGACCTACAGACTTCAGTTCAACCGGGAGTTCACGTTCGGCCGCGCCGGCGCGCTCGCCGAGTACTTCCGCGAGCTGGGCGTCACGGACTTCTACTCTTCGCCCATCCTGAAGTCGCGGCCCGGCAGCGCGCACGGCTACGACATCGTCGACCACACGCAGGTCAACCCCGAGCTGGGCGGCGAAGGGGAACTCTCCGAACTCCTCCGCACCTTGCGCGAGGCGGGGATGGGCTTCCTCGTGGACGTGGTGCCGAACCACATGTCCATCGCCGAGGCCCGGAACGAGTGGTGGCAGGACGTGCTCGACAACGGCCCCAGCTCCCCTTACGCGCGCTACTTCGACATCGACTGGAACCCGCCGAACCCGGCGCTCAAGAACCGCGTGCTGCTCCCCATCCTCGGCGACCAGTTCGGCCGCGTGCTCGAACGCCAGGAGCTGCGCGTCGCCTACCGTGACGGCGCCTTCTTCCTCAACTACTGGGAGACGCAACTGCCCGTCGCGGCGCGCACCTCGACGCTCGTCCTGCGGCTCGCGCTGGAGGCGGCGCGCGCGCGGGGCGCGGAGGCGGCCCCGAACGCGCTCGACGAGCTGGAGAGCATCCTCACCGCGCTCGAACACCTGCCGCCGCGCACCGAGACAGACCCGGCGCGCCTGCGCGAGCGCCGCCGGGAGAAGGAGGTCATCCGCCGGAGACTTTCGACGCTCGTCAAGGAGAGCAACGACATCCGCGCGGCCGTCCACGACGCGCTCGCGCGCCTCAACGGCGCGCAGGGCCAGCCTGAGAGCTTCGACCAGCTGGAGGAGCTCGTCAGCCGGCAGGCCTACCGCCTGAGCTTCTGGCGCGTGGCGGCCGACGAGATCAACTACCGGCGCTTCTTCGACGTGAACGACCTGGCCGCGCTGCGCGTCGAGGAGCGGCCCGTCTTTGCGGCCGTACACGAGGTCGTCCTCCGCCTCGTCCGCCAGGGGCTCATCACGGGCCTGCGCGTCGACCACGTGGACGGACTGCTCGACCCTTCGAAGTACCTGAAAGACCTCCAGCGCGAATCGGCCGCGGGCGCCGCGCGCGTCGCGCGCACGGAGGCGCGGGCCGAAGGCTCCGGGAAGGACGAAGGGGACGGGGCGCGCCCCTTCTACGTCGTCGTCGAGAAGATACTCGGGCACGACGAGCTTCTGCGGCGCGAGTGGCCGGTGCAGGGCACGACCGGCTACGAGTTCATGAACCTCCTGAACGGCGTCTTCGTGGACGCCGACAACGGACAGGCCCTGCGCGAGCTGTACGCAGACTTCACGGGCGCGCGCGTCCGCTTCGACGAGCTGGTCTACGAGTGCAAGCGGCTGATCCTCAAGGCCGCGATGTCTTCGGAGCTGTACGTCCTCTCGCGCCGCCTGACGCGCATCGCCGAGCGGAGCCGCTACACGCGCGACTTCACGCAGAACGGCCTGCACCACGCCTTGACGGAGGTCATCGCCTGCTTCCCCGTCTACCGCACCTACATCCGCCGGACGCAGGCGACCGTGAGCCCCGACGACCGGCTCAACGTCAACGCCGCCATCCGCGCGGCCAAGCGGCGCAACCAGGCGGAGGACACTTCGATCTTCGACTTCATCGCGTCGCTCCTGCTGCTCAAAGACCCGAAGGGCACGGACGCGGCCGAGCGCGCCGAGCGGCGCGACTTCGCGCTCCGCTTCCAGCAGTTGACGAGTCCCGTCACGGCGAAGGGGCTTGAGGACACGGCCTTCTACCGCTTCTACCCGCTCGCCTCCCTGAACGAGGTCGGCGGCGAGCCGGCGCTCATCGGCGTCTCGCTCGAACGGTTCCACGGGCGCAACCGCGACCGGCAGGAGACCTGGCCGCACACGCTCTCGGCCACCTCGACGCACGACACCAAGCGCGGCGAGGACACGCGCGCGCGCATCAACGTCCTCTCCGAGATTCCCGAAGAGTGGAACCGCGCGCTCCACCGCTGGCG